>CAXTJM010000028.1:0-51895 GCA_964244585.1 uncultured Acetobacteraceae bacterium
GCGATGCCTGGGTCGAGGCGCGCAGCGAGAAGTATGCGCCCGGCCAGATCAGCGCTTTCATCCTCGGCAAGATGAAGGAGACGGCGGAGAGCTATTTGGGCGAAAAGGTCGACCAGGCCGTCATCACCGTCCCGGCGTATTTCAATGACGCCCAGCGCCAGGCCACCAAGGATGCCGGCCGCATCGCCGGGCTGGAAGTGTTGCGCATCATCAACGAGCCGACGGCGGCCGCGCTGGCGTACGGCATGGACAAGAAGAACCACGGCACGATCGTGGTCTACGACCTCGGCGGCGGCACGTTCGACATCTCCGTGCTGGAGATTGGCGACGGCGTGTTCGAGGTGAAGTCCACCAACGGCGACACCTTCCTCGGCGGCGAGGATTTCGACGTCCGCGTGATCGACTACCTGGCAGACGAGTTCAAGCGCGACCAGGGCATCAACCTGCGCAGCGACAAGCTGGCCTTGCAGCGGCTGAAGGAAGCGGCGGAGAAGGCCAAGATCGAGCTGTCTTCCTCCAAGGAAACCGAGATCAACCTGCCGTTCATCACCGCCGACGCCTCCGGGCCGAAGCACTTGGTGATGAAGCTGACCCGCGCGAAGCTGGAGAGCCTGGTCGACGACCTGATCCAGCGGACGCTCGGCCCATGCAAGGCGGCCTTGAAGGATGCCGGCGTCAGCGCCGCGGAGATCGACGACGTGATCCTGGTCGGCGGCATGACCCGCATGCCCAGGGTGATCGACGCCGTGAAGCAGTTCTTCGGCAAGGAGCCGGCCCGCAACGTCAACCCGGACGAGGTCGTCGCGATCGGCGCCGCGGTTCAGGGCGCGGTGTTGAAGGGCGACGTGAAGGACGTGCTGTTGCTGGACGTGACGCCGCTGTCGCTTGGCATCGAGACGCTGGGCGGTGTGTTCACCCGGCTGATCGACCGCAACACGACGATCCCGACCAAGAAGAGCCAGACCTTCTCCACCGCCGACGACAACCAGCGTGCGGTGACCATCAAGGTCAGCCAGGGCGAGCGGGAGATGGCGGCCGACAACAAGATGCTTGGCCAGTTCGACCTGGCCGAGATCCCGCCCGCGCCCCGCGGCGTGCCGCAGATCGAGGTGACGTTCGACATCGACGCCAACGGCATCGTCTCCGTTCAGGCGAAGGACAAGGCGACCGGTAAGGAGCAGCAGATCCGCATCCAGGCCAGCGGCGGACTGTCCGAGGCGGACATCAAGCAGATGGTGCGCGAGGCGGAGGCCAACGCCGATGCCGACAAGGCCCGGCGCGAGCAGGTGGAGACGCGGAACCAGCTCGAATCCACCATCCACTCGGTCGAAAAGAACCTGACCGAGCATGGCGACAAGCTGCCGCCACAGGACAAGGGCGAGGCGGAGTCCGCGGTGGCGGCGGCGAAGTCCGCGCTCGAAGGCACCGACACGGCAGCCTTGAAGGCCGCTTCGGAGCGGTTGACCACCGCGGCGATGAAGATCGGCGAGGCGGTCTACAAGGCCCAGGCAGAGGCTCCCGCCCCGGGCGGCGAGCCGCAGGGCAGCAGCAAGCCGGATGAGAACGTGGTTGACGCGGAGTTCGAGGAAGTCGACGACCGTAAGAAGAAGTCGGCCTGAGGCGTCACCCGGGGGCGGCACTGCCGTCCCCGGTTTGCATTCGATGTCGGCGTGACAAGGGGGCTAGGGGCCGTCGATTTCCGGCGGGGTCGATGGACAAGGCCCCGCGCTCTCCTTCCTGGGGACTGAAGTGGCAAAGCAAGACTACTACGCTCTGTTGGAGTCCAACCGGGACGCCTCTGCGGACGACCTGAAGCGCGCCTATCGCAAACAGGCGATGAAGTACCATCCGGACCGCAACCCGGGCGACAAGGCCGCCGAGTCGAAGTTCAAGGAAGTCAACGAGGCCTACGACGTCCTGCGGGACGACCAGAAGCGTGCGGCATACGACCGCTACGGCCATGCCGCCTTCGAGAATGGCGGCGCCGGTTCCGGCGGGTTTGCGGAAGGCGGCCTGGGCGACATCTTCGACCAGATGTTCGGCGAGTTCATGGGCGGCCGCCGCGGCGCGTCCGGCGGGCGCACCCGGGCCGGATCGGACCTGCGGGCACAGGTGGAAATCGGCCTGGCGGATGCCTTCACCGGCACCAAGGTCGATCTCCGCGTGCCGACCCGCGTGGCCTGCGATGCCTGCGCGGGGACGGGGTCCGCCAACAAGCAGGCCGAGCGGGACAATTGCTCGACCTGCGGCGGCTCCGGCAAGGTGCGTGCGCAGCAGGGTTTCTTCCTGGTGGAACGGACGTGTCCGACCTGCGGCGGTATGGGGCGGGTGGTGCGCAACCCGTGCCGAGTGTGCAGCGGCAGCGGCACCGTGCCCCGCGACCGCACGCTGTCCGTGGCGATCCCGGCCGGCGTGGAGGATGGCGTCCGCATCCGCCTGTCCGGCGAGGGGGAGGCCGGCGGCGCCGGTGCGCCGGCGGGCGACCTGTATGTCCATGTGGCGATCCGGCCGCACGACATCTTTCAACGGGATGGCGCCAACATCTACTGCCGCGTTCCGCTGCGCATGACGCAGGCGGCGCTTGGCGGCGACGTGGAGGTCCCGGTGATCGACGGCACCCGAGCGAAGGTGAAGGTGACGCCGGGCACGCAATCCGGCGACCAGTTCCGCCTGCGCGGCAAGGGGTTCTCGGTGCTGCGCAGCAGCGCGCGGGGCGACATGTACGTCCAGGTCGCGGTCGAGACGCCCCTGCAGCTCACCAAGCGGCAGCGCGAATTGCTGGAGGAGTTCGAGGCGGAGGCGACGAACCACAACAAGAACGGCAGTCCGGAAAGCGAAGGCTTCTTCGCCAAGGTGTCGGCCTTCTTCGACGGACGGAACTGACCCCAGCGCCGTGGCGACACGGATCGTCATCGCCGGCAGCACCGGCCGGATGGGTCAGCTCCTGATCGAGGAGGTCTCCAAGGCTGGCCTGCCGCCAGCGGCAGGATCGTCCCACACGTCCAGGCCGCTCCACTCGTTGCTCGATACGGCGGATGTGGTGATCGACTTCACCCATGCGGCGACCGTGCAGGCTCACGCCCGCGCCCTGTCCGACGCGCGGGTGGCTTGGGTGCTCGGCACGTCCGGGCTGTCCGCGCCGGACGAGGACGCCGTGCGGGACGCCGCGCGTTCGATTCCCGTGGTGTATGCGCCCAATTTCTCGCCCGGCGTCACACTGGTGCTGGCGCTGGCCGAGCGCATGGGCGCCGCGCTGCCCGCCGAGCGCTACGACGCCGAAATCGTCGAAATGCATCACCGGCAAAAAATCGATGCGCCATCCGGCACTGCCATCGGCCTGGGACGCGCGGTCGCCCGCGGCCGAGGCGTCGACCTGGCGTCGGCGATGCAGAGCGGCCGGAGTGGACACACCGGCCCGCGGGCGACCGGCGCCATCGGCTTCGCGGCGTTGCGAGGCGGCCAGGTGGTCGGGGAGCACACGCTGCTGTTCGCGGCTGCGGACGAGCACATCGCCCTGACCCACCGGGCCTTCGATCGGCGAGCCTTCGCGGTCGGCGCGGTGCAAGCGGCGCAGTGGGTCGCCGGCCAACCGGCAGGGCTCTACGACATGCGCGACGTGCTCGGCGTCTAACCTCCGCCTGCCAAGCCGTCGCGCACGAAGCGTCCTATTGCGTCTTCGGCATCCCGGACATGGCCGGCATCGGCATGCCGGCGGGCATTCCAGGCATGGCCGGCATCGACATGCCGCCGGGCATCCCCGGCATGGCAGGCATGGATTGGCGCTGCGCCGCCACCATCTTTGCCGAGTCTGCCAGCTTGCCACAGAGCGTCTGCACGGTGGTGCCGCTCTGGCTCGCCATCGAGGAGAGCGGCATGGCGGTTCCGTTGTTCAGCAGACTACCGCCCTTGCCGGTCGCCTCGGCGGCGGTGACCGCGCTGACGTTGGTCGCCGGCGGAAGGCTCGCGGCAGCGGATTTCTGCGCATCCACGGCGGCCTGGTCCGCCCAGCCCTTGCCCTGGCAGTATTCCATGACGCCGACCTGGTTGGCGCTGGCGATCTGAGCCATCTGGATCGGGTCAGCCTGCGCCCAAGCGGCCGTTCCCGGCAGCAACGCGGCGGCAAGCGAGAGAAGGCAAAGCCTCATAGTGGCAACCTGCGATTGTGACCTGGCATCTGTAGCGATGGTTTCCCGGCGAGGGAAGGGAGCGGCCGTGCCGTCGCTTCAGGCGGTCAAGAACCGCATCGTGCGCCCCTCGAAAACGGCGCAGGTCAACGCCCCGCCCGCCACCGCACCGGTGTCCAGGCCGATGCGCCGGCCGAAAAGATCCGGCTGCCGACAGGGCGTATGGCCGTGCACCACCACGATGTCGGGCGCGTCGGGCAGGATGGGACCGGGCCAGTCCAGGAAGCCCTCGCGTATCCAGAGCATGTCCTCCGCCGCCTGGTCCGCCATTGGCACGCCGGGGCGCAGGCCGGCATGGACGAAGACGTAGCCGTCCATCCGGTGGAACAACGCCAGGCCGCGCAGCCATGCCAGCTCTGTCGCCATGGCCGCCCGCCACTGCGCGACGGGCCGGCCGGCGACGCCCCAGCTCCGCACCGTGGCGTCGCCGCCATTGGCCAGCCAGTGCCGCGCCGCGGCAGGATCGCCGGACACCGCATCGAGCATCATCTGCTCGTGGTTGCCGCGCAGGCACACCATCGGGATGCCGGGCAGCACCGGCCCGGCCGCCAGCCGGCGAACCACCGTTGCCGAGCCGGGGCCGCGGTCGACATAATCGCCCAGATGCAGCAGCAGCGGCCGGTCCGGCGGATCGCGACGCATATCCGCGGCGACATGCGCGTGCAGCACCGCCAACCGGTCGGCACATCCGTGCACGTCGCCGATCGCGTAGACCCGCGCACCCGGCGAGAGCCAGCCCAGCGCTGGCCGATTTAACGATGCGGAAACCATCTGCACCCATTGTAGCCCGGCACGCTTGGGGCGACGACAGTCAATGCGCAGTCTTGGGGACAGCCGAATCCAGGGCAAGGGCGGACGGGTGATCCTGGCCACCGGAAATCCCGCAGCGAGCCCGCTGCACCAGGCGTTGGACCTGGGGCTGGATTGGGCCGGACGGACCAAGCGGCCGGTCGCCATCCTGATCCTGCATCTGTCCCGCCTCCACGCACCCGGCCCGCGCCCGCACCATCGGCGCATCGCGAGCGCCCTGCTCGATGGCGCGATCCAGACCCATGGCGGCCAGGTCTTCCACTGCGGCAACGGCGACTTCGTGCTGCTGACCGACCCGGCGACCAGCGCGGCGCTGGTGCCCACCCTGTCCCATCTGTTCCGGCCGGAGGCGCCCGGCGTCGACCGGCTGCTCACGCTATGGTCGCTGCCGACCGACGAGGACGCCGCGCGCGCCCACCTCACCAGCGCGGCGCCGAGCGCCGCCGTCATGGAGGACGTCCCCGTCCCGCTCGGCGCGCTCGCGGCAGCCGAGGCGGTGCTCGCATCCGTGCCGGTGGATGAGCTGGTGCGTCGCCAGACCGCCGTGCGGATCACGGCACGGGGCATGGAGCCGCTCTACCAGGAGCTGAGTGTCTCGCTTGCCGCGCTGGAAGCGCGCAACGGCGCCCCCCTGCCGGTCATTGCGGACCCGTATCTGTTTCGCCATCTCGCCGCCCGGCTCGACGAGCGCGTGCTGCACGCCGCGGCAGGGACGCACCTGGCCACCGTGCCGGCCATCCACCTCAACCTCACCATATCCAGCGTGCTGTCGGCGGAGTTCATGCGCTTCGCTGCCGGCCGCGACGCCACCACGCGGCTGGGGATCGAACTCCAGTTCATGGAGGCGGTCGCCGACCTGCCCCGGTTCAGCTTGGCCTGCGACCGCCTGCGCGACACGGGGTGCAGCCTGGTGCTGGATGGCCTGGACCATGCCGTGCTGTCGCTGGCCCGCCCGGCGCATTGGCAGCCCGCCCTGCTGAAGCTGGATTGGTCGCCGCGGATGGCCACCTTGCCGGCGCGGGAGCGCCGGCTGCTGACCGCTGCGCTCACCGCCTTCGGACCGGAGCGGATCGTGCTGCACCGGGCGGAAACGGAAGCCGCGCTCGCCTGGGGCCGCAGCCACGGCATCCGCCGCTTCCAGGGCCGCCACGTGGACGCGATGCTGGCGGCGGAACGGATCACGGCATGCCGGCACGCCGCCGCCTGCACGCTGCGCCAGTGCATCGGTCGCGCCGCCGCCACCGGACCCGGCGGCCGGGCAGGGTGCCGGAACACCGACCTGCTGGACGCGTTCCAACCGCGCGCCGCGGCCGCCCTGGCGACGTGAAACCCTCGCCGCCCGACCGGATCGCGGCGCTGGTGGCGGATTGCGCCGCCGCCGGCGTCACGCGCCAGGCTCTGCTGCTCCGCATCGACCGGCTGCCCGCTGGGCTGTCCCGCCCGCATCACCGTCGCCTGGCGGAAGCAGCGCTTGAGCCGCTGCTGCGTGCCCCCCGCGCCGAGCTGTTCCACCTGCCCGGCCCGCGGCTGGCCGTCACCTGGCGCGGCGATGCCGAGGCGGCGTTGCTGGACGTGGTGGACGCGCTGGACCACCTGCTGGCCGATGCCACGGTACCGGCGCCGTCGCTGCGGGACCTTATCTTCCTCTACGACCTGCCCGATCACGGGGACCTGCTGCTGAAGGCCTTGGCGGATGCGCCGCCTGACAGCCCGGTCACGGCGGAGCCCGACCCGCCGCTCGACCCGGCATCGCTGCTGCTGCTCGAAGCCTCCCTGGCGCAGGCCAACATCGCGCGGTTCGCCCGCCGCGAGTCCGTCTGGCATTTGGATGCCAACGCCACGGTCCTGGCCTGGGAAAAGCGCACGCTCTCGTTGATGGAGCTGACCGCGGAGCTGCTGCCCGGCCGCAACCTCTCCGGCGACCCATGGCTCTACCGCCGGCTGACCCGCACGCTGGATCGTCGCATGCTGGCCCTGTTGGCAGGCCCGGACGAACTGCGCGCCGTCAGCCCGTTCGCGCTCGACCTGAACGTCGTCAGCGTGCTCGGCCCGGAGTTCCTGAAACTGGATGCCGCCCTGCCGCCGACGTTGCGCGGCCGGGTGGTGCTGGCGCTGCACCCGGCCGACGTGGTGGCGGACGCCGCGTCGTTCGCCTTCGCCCGCGGCTTCGCCCGCGCCCGCGACTACCGGCTGATGCTGCGGGACGCGACGCCGGACCTGCTGGCCGTGCTGTCCCCGGCGGCGCTCGACCTGGACTACCTGGTGCTGCCCTGGTCGCCCGACCTGCCGCAGCGCGCCGGCCCGCTGCTCGACAGCGCCCCGGCCACGTCCATGGTGCTGGACTGCGGCGACGATCCGGCGGCCGTGGCGTGGGGCCTGTCGGTTGGGATGCACCTGTTCACGGGCGCAGCCGCCGACCGGGCAACCCTTGGCGAACGGGCGGCAGCGGCCTAATCGGTCGCCATGGATGCAATTCGGGTTGACGGGCTGACGAAGCGCTACGGCGACGTCACGGCAGTGGACGGGCTGTCCTTCCATGTCGGGCGCGGCGAGACGCTCGGGCTGCTAGGCGGCAACGGCGCCGGCAAGACCACCACCATCGCCATGCTGCTGGGGCTGCTGATCCCCTCCAGCGGCACGATCACCGTGCTGGGCCGCGACATGGCGCGGGACCGGTTCGCCGCGCTGGCGCGGATGAACTTCTCCTCGCCCTACGTGGCCCTGCCCGCGCGCCTGTCCGTGGCGGAGAACCTGCGAGTCTACGGCCATCTCTACGGCGTGCGCAAGCTGGAGCGGCGCATCACGGAACTGGCGCAGGAGCTGGAGCTCACCCCGTTTCTGCACCGGCCCGCCGGGCAGCTCTCGGCCGGGCAGAAGACGCGGGTGGCGCTGGCCAAGTCGCTGATCAACCGGCCCGACATCCTGCTGCTGGACGAGCCGACGGCCAGCCTGGACCCGGATACCGGCGACTGGGTGCGCTCGTGGCTGGAACGCTACCGGGCCGCCAGCGGCTGCTCCATCCTGCTGGCAAGCCACAACATGGCGGAGGTGGAACGGCTTTGCTCGGACGTGCTGGTGCTGAAGCAGGGCCGGGTGGTGGATCGCGGCACCCCGGGAGAGCTGTTGACGCGATACGGACGCGACGACCTGGAGGCGGTGTTCCTGGACATCGCCCGCGACCGACGCCGGGCGGCATGATGGCAGGGTCGGCACGCCGCATCTGGGGGCTGACGTACCGCCACCTGGCGCTGTATCGCCGGTCCTGGCCGCGGCTGCTGGAATTGGCCTACTGGCCGACGTTGCAGATGCTGATCTGGGGTTTCACCGCGTCGTACATCGCAGCCCGGGCCAACGCGCCGGTGGCGGTCGCCGCGGGAACGCTGCTGGGCGGCGTGCTGCTGTGGGAAGTCGCTTTGCGCAGCCAGATGGGCGTGGCGCTGTCATTCCTGGAGGAGGTCTGGTCCCGTAACCTCGCCCACGTCTTCGTCAGCCCGCTGCGGCCGTGGGAGATGGTGGCGGCGATGGTCGCGGTGTCCCTCCTGCGCGTGGTCGTGGGGGTGCTGCCGGCCGTGTTGCTGGCCTGGCTGCTCTACGCGTTCGACCTGTTCGCGATGGGGCCGGTGGTGATCCTGTTCTTCATAAACCTGACGTTCATGGGCTGGTGGGTCTCGCTGGGCGTGCTGTCGCTGATCCTGCGCCACGGCGCCGGGGCGGAGGCGCTGGCCTGGTCCGTGCTGTTCGGGCTCACGCCGTTTTCCGCCGTGTTCTACCCGGTGGCCGTGCTGCCGGCGGCGATCCGGCCGATCGCGCTGGCCCTGCCCTCCTCCCATGTGTTCGAGGGCATGCGGGCGGCGGTCGCCGGCGGTCCCGTGCGCTGGGACCACCTGGCCTGGGCGTTCGGGTTGAACATCGCGTGGATGGTGGCGGCGATCTGGGTGTTCGCCGGGCAGTTCCGCCACGCCAGGCAGGGCGGCGCCCTGTTGAACATCGGGGAATAGATGGACGAGACGCGTTTCTGGCTGATCCGCCATGCCCTGGTGGAGGAGAACGCCCGGGCCATGCTGTACGGCACCATGGACGTGCCGCTCTGCCCGGAAACGATGGTGGCGCAGGCGCCGATGTACCGCTCCCTGGCCCATCGCCTGCCCCGCCCGGCCCATTGGGTGGTGACGCCGCTGTCCCGCACCGCGTTGACGGCGCAGGCGCTGTTCCGCGCCGGCTATCCGGAGCAACGGCCGGCCGTGGAAGCGGACCTGATCGAGCAGGACCTGGGCGAGTGGCAGGGCCTGCCGCACGCCGGCCTGCCCGCCAGGCTGAGCCTGCCGGCCCACGCCTTCTGGCCGCTGGGTGGGGAGGAGTTGCCGCCCGGCGGCGAGAGCATGTCCCACGTGATCGCGCGCGTCGGCGCGACGATGGAGCGGCTGGCCCGCATGCATGACGGCCGCGACGTGGTGATCGTCAGCCATGGGGGCGCCATCCGGGCGGCGGTGGCCCACGCGCTCGGCATTTCCGCCGACACGGCGCTGCACCTGTCGGTGCAGAACATCTCGCTGACCCGGTTGGAGCGGCATCCCGCGGCCTGGCGCGTGGTCTGCCTGAACGAGGTGTGCGGCACGGCATAGCGGCCCATGCTCGCCCCCTTGCTGGCGCATTGGCGGGAACGCCCGCAGCGCACCTGGTCCGTGGTGATCACGGTGTTCGGCGACGCGATTGCCCCGCGGGGCGGCTCGGTGTGGCTGGCGACGCTGCTGGAGTTGTTCGGCGCGATCGGCATCGATGCCGGTGCGGTGCGGACGGCGATGTCGCGCCTGGTGGCGGATGGCTGGACGGAGCGTCGCCGCGTCGGCCGCAACAGCAGCTACCGCCTGGCGGAAAAGGGCCGGGACACCTTCTCTGCGGCGGCCAGGACCATCTATGCTGGCGCCGCGCCCCGGTGGGACGGCCGGTTGCGCCTGGTGGTGCAGCCAGCCAACCGTGACGCCTTGCCGGCGCAAGGCTATGGCCAGGTCCTGCCGGGGCTGTGGGTATCGCCCGGCTGCAGCCCGGAACCGACCGAGCCGATCACGCTCGACGCGGCGGGCGACCCGGCGGCAATGCGGTTGCTGGCGGCGCAAGCCTGGCCGCTCGACCGGCTGGCTGCGTCCTTCGCGCAGTTTACCGCCGCGTTCGCCCATCTGCCGGCGTGGTGGGACGCGGCGCCGCTGGATGCGATGGTGGCGCGGACGTTGCTGATCCACGAGTACCGCCGCATCGTGCTGCAAGCGCCCAACCTGCCGGAGGCGATCCTGCCGCCGGACTGGCCGGGCTCGGCGGCCCGTGCGCTATGCCGCGCCGCCTATGCCGCCCTGCTGCCCGCCGCCGAGCGCTGGCTGGATGGCCAGGCGCTGCCGGCGCCGGGCAGCGAGCTGGCGCGGCGCTGGGATGTTACCGAATTACCTTGACGCAACTGTTTTTTGTGACATAATGCGGTCAAGCCTGGCAAGAGGGAGACGGTCCGGATGTACACGCAAGCGCTGAATGCCGCCGACAAGGTCCGCAGCACCGAGGATCCTGCCCTGTTGGCCGGGTTCCAGGCCCGCATCGACGCGGAAGACCGTATCGAACCGAATGACTGGATGCCGGCCGCGTATCGTCGCACGCTGACCCGCCAGATCAGCCAGCACGCGCATAGCGAGATCGTCGGCCAGCTTCCGGAGGGCAACTGGCTCACCCGCGCGCCGTCATTGCGCCGCAAGGCAGCGCTGCTGGCCAAGGTGCAGGATGAATGCGGCCATGGCCTGTACCTCTACGCCGCCGCCGAGACGCTGGGCACCAGCCGGGAAGCGCTGGTGGACGGCCTGCTGGACGGCAAGGCGAAGTACTCGTCCATCTTCAACTATCCGACGCTGACCTGGGCCGATATCGGCGCGGTGGGCTGGCTGGTGGACGGTGCGGCGATCATGAACCAGATCCCGCTCTGCCGCTGCTCCTACGGTCCCTATGCCCGCGCCATGATCCGCGTCTGCAAGGAGGAAAGCTTCCATCAGCGCCAGGGCTACGAGATCATGCTGACGCTGTGCGCCGGCACGGCGGAGCAGAAGGCGATGGCGCAGGACGCGCTGGACCGCTGGTGGTGGCCCTGCCTGATGATGTTCGGTCCGCCGGATGGCGAGAGCCAGCATTCCGACCAATCCACCGCCTGGAAGATCAAGCGGTTCAGCAATGACGAGCTGCGGCAGAAATTCGTCGATGCCACCGTGCCGCAGGCGCAGAAGCTGGGTCTGACCATCCCCGACCCCGCCATGACCCAGGACGCCGAGGGCCATTGGCACCACGGCACGATTGATTGGGAGGAGTTCCGCCAGGTGCTGGCCGGCAACGGCCCTTGCAACCGGGAGCGGCTGGCCACCCGCCGCCGCAGCCACGAGGAGGGGGATTGGGTGCGCGAAGCCGCCGCCGCCCATGCGGCCAAGCGGTCGGCGTTGAAGCAGGCGGCGTGATGGCCACGCCCGACACGGCGCTGTGGGAGGTGTTCATCCGCAGCCGCAACGGGCTGGCGCACAAGCATGTCGGCTCGCTGCACGCACCCGACGCGACAATGGCGTTGCAGGCCGCACGGGATGTCTACACCCGGCGCGGCGAGGGATTGTCCGTCTGGGTCGTGCCCTCCACTGCAATCACCGCCAGCGACCCGGCCGACAAGGGCATGATGTTCGAGCCGGCAGAGAGCAAGATCTACCGGCACCCCACCTTCTACGAGGTGCCGGACGACGTCGGGCATATGTGATGGGCGCGTCGATCCAGGTCCATGAGACGCCGCTGGTGCTCTACACGCTGCGCCGGGCCGATGACGCGCTCGTCCTGGGGCATCGCCTGTCGGAGTGGTGTGGCCATGCGCCCTCGCTGGAAGAGGACATGGCGCTGGCGAATATCGGGCTGGACCTGCTGGGCCAGGCCCGCTCGCTGTACGCCTATGCGGCGGATGTCGAGGCGGCCGGGCACGACGAGGACGGGTTCGCCTATCTGCGCGACGCGCCGCAATACCGCAACCTGCTGCTGCTGGAGCAGCCGAACGGCGATTTCGCCCAGACGATGGTGCGGCAATTCTTCTACTCCGCCTTCGCCGACCCGTATTGGCGCGCGATGATGCAGTCCGCCGACCCGACCCTGGCAGCCATCGCGGCCAAGAGCGAGAAGGAGAGCGCCTACCACCTTCGCCACAGCAGCGAGTGGATGATCCGGCTGGGTGACGGCACGGCTGAAAGCCACCGCCGGGTGCGGGACGCGGTGGACGCGCTCTGGCCCTACACCGGCGAGATGTTCGAGGCCGACGACGCATCGCTGTCCGGCGTCGCGGCCGATCCGATGGCGCTGCGGAGCGAGTGGCTTGCCAGCGTCGCCGACATACTGGGCCAGGCCACGCTCGCGGTGCCGGGGGGCGCCTGGATGCACCGCGGCGGCCGAACGGGGCGGCATAGCGAGCATCTGGGCCATATGCTGTCCACGATGCAGCACCTGCAGCGCACCCATCCGGGGGCAAAGTGGTGAGCGACCTGGTGGACCGGGCGCGCCTGGCCGCTGCAACCGTGGTGGACCCGGAAATCCCGGTGCTGACCATCGCCGACCTCGGCGTGCTGCGCGACGTCCACATGGCGGGCGAGACGGTGGAGGTGACGATCACCCCCACCTACTCCGGCTGCCCGGCGATGAACATGATCGCCGTGGAGATCGGCCTGGCATTGGACCGCGCCGGCATCCCGGATGCCCGGGTCAAGACCGTGCTGTCCCCGGCCTGGACGACGGATTGGCTGACGGAGGCCGGGCGGCGCAAGCTCGTGGAATACGGCATCGCCCCGCCCGTGCCGGGCAGCGGCCGCCGCGCCTTGTTCGGGGAGCAAGCGGTGACATGCCCGCGCTGCGGGTCGGATGACACGCGGCAGCTGGCCGAGTTCGCCTCGACCTCGTGCAAGGCGCTGTGGCAGTGCCAGGCGTGCCGCGAGCCGTTCGACTACTTCAAATGCCATTGATGGAAGGGCCGGGCGAGGGTGGCACCCGCACCCCCCGCTTCCACACGCTCCGCATCGCCGACCTCCGCCGCGAGACCGTGGACGCGGTGTCCGTCGCGTTCGACATCCCGCCCGACCTGGCGGACGCCTACGCCTTCATTCCCGGCCAGTACCTCACCCTGCGCGCGACCGTGGGCGGGGAGGACATCCGCCGCTCCTATTCCATCTGCTCCGGCCCGGATGACGGCGAACTCCGCATCGCCGTGAAGCGTGTGGATGGCGGCGCGTTCTCCACCTGGGCCAACGAGGCGCTGGCACCGGGGCACGACGTGCAGGTCATGACGCCGACCGGCCGCTTCGGCTTGGCCTACGAGCCCGATGCGGCGCGCACCCATGTCGGCTTCGCCGCCGGCTCTGGCATCACGCCGATCCTGTCGCTCGCCCGCGGCATCCTGGCCCGCGAGCCGCGCAGCCGGTTCTTCCTGTTCTACGGCAACCAGTCCGTGCGCGGCATGCTGTTCCGCGAGGCGCTGGAGGAGCTGAAGGACCGCTATCTCGGCCGCCTCTCCGTCTTCCACGTCCTGAGCCAGGAGGAGCAGGACATCCCCATCCTGCACGGCCGCATCGACGCCGGGCGCACCCGCCTGCTGCTGCGCCATATCGTCCCGGCCGCGAGCATCGACCACGCATTCCTCTGCGGCCCGGCGGGCATGATCGACGCGGTGGAGCCCGTGCTCGCCGAACTTGGCTTGCGGCCCGACCAGGTGCACGTGGAACGCTTCGTTTCCGCCACCGGCGGCGTGCCCCGTGCCCGGCCTGTCCCCACCGGCACGCCGGCGACCCATGTCGCGAGCCTCGTGGTGGACGGCAACCGGCGTGACGTTCCCGTCGCGGATGGCGAGAGCGTGCTGGACGCCGCCCTGCGCGCGGGCATGGACCTGCCCTTCGCCTGCAAGGGCGGCATGTGCAGCACCTGCCGCGCCCGGGTGATCGAGGGCGCGGCGGCGATGACGGTGAACTACTCGCTGGAACCGTGGGAGCTGCAGGCCGGCTTCGTGCTGACCTGCCAGGCGCACCCGACGACGCCAAGGGTGGTCATCGACTACGACGCCGTGTGAACTGTCCCCGTGGATCGGGGGCATGGCATGCGGGGCTTGGTCGGGTGGGTGGCGTTGGTCATCCTGGCATGGGTGTGCAGCGAGGCGCGCGGACGCATCCCATGGCGCGTCGTGGCCGGCGGCCTGGTGCTGCAAGTCGCACTGGCCGTGCTGCTGATCGACGTGGCGCCAGCCCGTGCGGCGGTGCTGCTGCTGAACCACGTCGCCGATGCGCTGCAACGCGCCACGGATGAGGGCACGGCGTTCCTGTTCGGCTACCTGGGCGGCGGCGCCCTGCCCTTCACGGAGCTGCATCCCGGCGCCAGCCTGATCCTGGCGTTCAAGATCCTGCCGCTGGTGCTGGTGATCAGCGCGCTCGGCTCCCTGCTGTTCCACTGGGGCGTGCTGCAACGGATCACTGGGGCCTTCGCCTTCCTGCTGCGCCGGGTGCTTGGGATCGACGGCCCGCTGGCGCTGGCCGCCGCCCTCCACATCTTCGTCGGCAACATCGAGGCACCGTTGCTGATCCGGCCGTATTTGCGCGACATGCAGCGGGGCGAGCTGTTCGCCGTGATGAGCTGCGGCATGGCGGGCATCGCCGGCACGGTGATGGTGATCTACGGCACCATCCTGCGCCCGGTGATCCCGGATGCGCTGGGCACGATCATCGTGGCCGCCGTGGTCAGCACCCCGGCGGCATTGGCCGTGTCCGCCCTGATGGTCCCGTTCCGCCCGGCCACGGCGGCCACCGCCGTTCCGGTGGCGCGGGAGCCGGCGCTGGGCAGCCTGGACGCCCTGGTCCGCGGCACCGCGGACGGCATCGGCCCGCTGGTCGGCATCACCACCACCTTGCTGGTCGCGGTGACGCTGGTGAGCCTGCTGAACCAGGTACTCGGCGCCCTACCCGGCGGCTGGACGCTGGAGGCCCTGTTTGCCCTGCCCTTCCGCCCGGTGCTGTGGCTGATCGGGATACCCTGGCCGGAAACGGCAGCGGCCGGCCTGCTGATGGGCAGCAAGACGGTGCTGAACGAGTTCGTCGCCTACCTGCACCTGGCCGCCCTGCCGCCGGACACGCTGAGCCCGCATTCCCGCGTCATCATGACCTACGCCATGTGCGGCTTCGCCAATTTCGGCAGCCTGGGCATCGTGGTGGGCGGCATGGGGGCGATGGTGCCGGAACGGCGGGCGGAGATCACTGCCCTGGGGCTCCGCTCGTTGGTGTCCGGGACGATCGGGACGTGCATGAGTGGGGCCTTGGCAGGGGTGCTGGCGTAGCTTCCACCATAGGCGGCCTGACGCGTCCAAACCAGCGGACGTGGTGGCGGCCCATGCCTTCCTCTGGACGGAGTTCCGCGGCGCTTACCAGTTCGACACACCGCAAAGCAGTCCGGCGCTGGAGGCGGTAGCTGAGCGGGTGATGCGCCTGGCGCAGGCCAACCCGGAACTGGTCTTCCGCGAGATCGGTGGCGACTCCGCCGCCCAGCGCGCCGTCAGCGCGGCGGTGACGACCGCCCAGCCTGGCACCGCCATCGTGACCTACTCGGACGAGGAACGCGACCTCGTCAGGGACATGCTCGCGCAAGGCAAGAACGGCGCCGAGATCCAGAGCGCCCTCGACCACCGGCGCGCCGCAGGCACGGGCGCCGCGGCGACTGAGCGTCGCCATTCCTCGGGACGGGCTATCATCAGCAAGCCACTGCCGCCTGTGACGGGACCTTGGCTGACAACGCCGGACGCCATGCAGAACGGCGCGCTGATCCCTGACCAGGTTGCCCAAAAGCTCAAAGGTAAGCAGTTCTCCAGCTTCAACGCCTTGCGTGAGGCTATCTGGATGACAGTGGCGGCTACCCCAGAACTTGTGAGACAGTTTGAGGGCAGCAATGTTGCCCTCATGAAGGCAGGGCGGCCGCCAGTGCTTCCGCCTGATACTCCTGGCTCAAATCCTGAAATCTGGCACATCCATCATGAGCCACCCATCAGTGAAGGTGGTCTCGTCTATGACCTGTCTGCGTTAAGGATACTGCGGAGAAGTACCCACGACGCACGGCATTCAAATTGGTGAAGACATGAAGCGCAGGGAATATCTCGAAATAGTCACAAGAATCATGCATGCTTTTCCAGAAGAGGACGAGATGCTCAAACTCCTGGATCTTATGAACACTCAGCTGCCTCATGCAGGCATGACTAACCTCATCTTCTGGAACGGCAACCGGAAGGTCACGCCAGTGCAGGTGGTTGCAGAAGGCATTGACAAGGAAATCAACTACTTCGACCACCTTGCCACAGGAACGGACATAACCGAGGCAGTGCGAGAGGCCCATGGTTGGCTGAAAGGCGGTTGGACGTTAAGGCAGCTGGAAGATGGCGTCGCCAAGGTCCGTGCCCGCACGTGCGACAAGGAGGAATGGGGCCACACCTTTAAGCGTCTTCTGATCGAGCTGCCGCATGGCGGGATGATTGAGATGCTGGCGGACGGCGCCCATCTCACCCCGAAGCAGGTCATTGACCAAGCCGTCGCCAACGAGCGGGCCCACCTGGCCCGCTTCCGGATGGAGGAGAGCTAGACACGCCGCCTCACTCGGCGGCGCGCGCCTTCTCTGCGGCGATCACCACCTTAGGCTTGGCCTTGCGCCGCAGCTCTTCCAGCTCGCGCCGCGCCTGCTCCTCCACCCGGAACAGTTGCTGCTTGCCGGGCTGGTATTGCGGCGGGCAGGCCAGCATCTTCACGCCATACTGCGCCGCCGCGTGCAGGGTGAAATACGGGTTGGCCAGATGCGGCCGGCCCAGCGCCACCAGGTCGGCCCGGCCGGCGGCCAGGATCGTGTTCACCTGGTCCGCCGTGGTGATGTTGCCCACGCACATCGTTGCCAGCCCGGCCTCGTTGCGGATCGCGTCGCTGAACGGCACCTGGAACATCCGCCCGTACACCGCCCGCGAATCATGCACCGTCTGGCCGGACGACACGTCGATCAGGTCGCAGCCATGGTCGGTGAAGGCTTGCGAGATCGCCATCACGTCCGCCGTGGTGATGCCGCCCGCTGCCCAATCGCTGGCGGACACGCGGACGGACATCGGCCGCTCGTCCGGCCAGGCGGCACGCACGGCATCCCACACCTCCAACGGGAAGCGCATGCGGTTCGCCAGCGTGCCGCCGTATTCGTCCGTGCGCCGGTTGGTCAGCGGCGACAGGAAGGTCGCCAGCAGGTAGCCATGGGCACAATGCACCTCCAGCATGTCGAACCCGGCGCGCGCCGCCCGTTCCGCCGCCTGGCGATAGTCCGCCACCACCTGGTCCATGTCCGCGCGGGTCATCTCCCGCGGGACCTGGCTCTCCGGGTAGTACGGCAGGGCGGACGGCGCCACGATGTCCCAGCCGCCGGAGGGCAGCGGGCGGTCCATGCCCTCCCACATCAGCCGTGTCGCACCCTTGCGCCCGGCATGGCCGAGCTGCAGGCACATCTTGGCCTGCGACTGCGCATGGACGAAGCCGGTGATGCGGGTCCACGCCGCCTCCTGCGCGTCCGTGTAGATCCCGGCGCAGCCCGGCGTGATGCGCGCCTGGGCCGACACGTCCGTCATCTCGGTGAACAGCAGCCCGGCGCCGCCGATCGCGCGGCTGCCGTAATGCACCATGTGCCACTCGTTCGGCACGCCGTCCTGCGCCGAGTACATGCACATCGGGGACACCACGACGCGGTTGGCCAGCACCATCCCGCGCAACGCCATCGGCTGGAACATCGGCGGCAGCGGACGGTCCACGGCGACGTCGAACCCGGCCTTCGCCACGCCGCGGGCGAACATACGGTCCGTCTGCGCCACGAAATCCGGCGCGCGCAGGCGAAGGTTGTCGTAGGTGATGGATTTCGACCGGGTCATGACGCCGAATGCGAACTGCACCGGGTCCATGCCCCAGAACCGGCCCACCTGCTCGAACCACACCAGCGACACGTCGGCGGCGTGCTGCGTCTTCTCCACCTCCTCGCGCCGCGTCTTCTCGAAATGCGCCAGCGCGTCCGGCACCGCGGCGTTGGCGCGCAGGCTCTCGAACAGGGCGATGGCGTCCTCCATCGCGAGCTTGGTGCCGGAGCCGATGGAGAAATGCGCCGTGGCCTTGGCGTCGCCCAGCAGCACCACCTTGCCCATGACGTAGCTGCCGCTGCGGATCATCGGGAAGGACCGCCAGAGCGAGCGGTTGGTGATCAGCGCGTGCCCGTCCAGGTCGGCGGCGAACACGCCCTCCATGAAGCGGGCGGACGCCGCCTCGTCCATGCGGTCCAACCCGGCGCGCTGCCAGGTGGCGGTGTCCGTCTCCAGCACCCAGGTCGAGCGCCCGGCCTCGTACTGGTAGGCATGGGCGATGAACACGCCCCACTCCGTCTCCCGGAAGGAGAACAGGAAGGAATCGAGCGGCTTGGTCGACCCCATCCAGGTGAACTTGTTCGGCCGCAGGTCGATTATCGGGCGGAAATGCTCGACGAAACGCTCCCGCGTGGCGGAGTTGATGCCGTCCGCGGCCACGATCAGGTCGGCATCCGCGACCTCCTCCAGTCCGGCGACCTCGTGGCGGAACTCCAGCGTGACGCCCAGGCTGCGGGCGCGGGCCTGCAGCAGCATCAGCAGGGTGCGCCGGGCGCAGCCGCAGAAGCCGTTGCCGCCGATGCGGTGCACGGTGCCCTTGTGGCGGATCTCGATGTCCTGCCAATAGGCGAATTCGCGGGTGATCGCCTCGAAGCTCGGCCGGTCGTAGCGCTCGAACGTCTCCAGCGTCTGGTCGCTGAACACCACGCCGAAGCCGAACGTGTCGTCCGCGCGGTTGCGCTCGTACACGGTGATGTCGTGGGCAGGCTCGGCCCGCTTCATCAGGATGGCGAAATACAGGCCCGCCGGGCCGCCGCCGAGAATGGCTATCCGCACCGCATGTCCCCTGTCACCGACCAAATTGTTTTAGGCTTAAACAATTGCCGCTGCAATCTCACTCTGGTATCTCCGGCGGCCGGGTACAGGGTGGGCCAAGCTTGAGCGACGAGACGACGATCCTCGATGCCGAAACGCGGGTCGAGGAACATCCGGCCGACCACAAGGACGAGTTGCGGCTCTGGCTGCGCCTGCTGACCTGCACCACCATGATGGAAAGCCTGATCCGCGGCCGGCTGCGGGAGCGGTTCGACGTCACGCTGCCGCGGTTCGACCTGCTGGCCCAACTGGCCCGGGCGCCGGAGGGCATGACGTTGGGCGACATCTCCCGCCGCATGATGGTGTCGAACGGCAACGTGACCGGGCTGATCGAACGGCTGGTGGCGGATGGGCTGGTCACCCGCACGCCCCGGCCGAGCGACCGGCGCACGGTCACGGTGCGGCTGACCGCGGACGGGCAGCGCGACTTCGCAGCGATGGCGGAGGAACACGAAATCTGGGTCGCCGATGGCTTCGCCGACCTCTCCACCCCCGATATCGACGCGCTGATGTGCCTGCTCGCGCGGCTGAAACGGTCCGTCCGCGCTGCCGACGCCGCGTAGCGTCAGCCGATGACGTAGGCCCGCAGGCTGTCCACCTCATGTGCCTGCTCGTCCAGCCGGGCTTTCACCACGTCCCCGATGCTGACCACACCGGTCATGCGGCCATCGACCAGGACGGGCATGTGGCGGAAGCGCCCGGTCGTCATGGCGGACATCGCCTCCATCACCGTCGTCTCCGGCCGCACGGTTTGCACCGCACGCGTCATCGCCTGCGCCGCGGTGAGGTCCAGGGCGTGCGCACCGTGCCGGGCGATGCAATGGACCAGGTCGCGCTCGCTGATGATCCCTACCAGGCTGCCGCCCTCGACGACGGGTGCGGCGCCGATCCGGCGTTGGGAGAGCAAGGTGGCGACGTCCACCAACAGGGTATCCGGCGTGACGGTAACGGTCTCGGCATGCTTCTGCCGCAGGATGGCTGCAACGGTCATGTCTCGGCTCCTCGTTCTTGTGCCGGGGTCTTGCGCCCCGGTGCGGCTACACTGCGCGCCCTTGGCCGCCCGTTGCAAAAACTAGCCGTGCAATGCAGCAAAGCTGCCGCTCCTCGGACGTGTGGGTGACCCGGCCGCCGATCCGGTCGTGGCGGCGGAGGGCGGCCGACGGGCACGATATGGCTCAGGCCCGGCCGGAGGCTGGATGAGCCATCAAACGCTTCTACACCGCGCCATCCGGCCCGGTGTCCGGCATCTGGCGCGCACTCGCGTGCAGCCCAACCACCTCAGCATCCTGCGGCTGTTGACGGCCCTGGCAGCTGCCGGCTGCTTCGCCCACGGGTCGCTTCGCGCGCTGTGGATCGGGTCCGCGCTGTTCGCCTGCTCGGCCATGCTGGACCGGGCAGATGGGGAGTTTGCCCGGCAGACCGGCCGGTTCACACGGCTGGGGCACCGGCTCGACCTGGTGGGAGACTGCCTGGCGGATGCGCTGGCGTTCCTGGCACTCGGCGTCGGGGCTCGCAACGGCGCACTCGGGCCGTTCGCGCCCGTGCTCGGGTCGTTGGCGGGCGCCTCGGTGGTCGCGTTGTTCCTGCAACTGAATTCGCGCGGCCGTTCCGAGCCGGTGATCCGGCTGGTCGACCCGGATGACGCGATCCTGCTGGTCCCGGTTCTGCTGCTGTGCTTCGGCGCCACCCCCGTCGTGACGCTGGCAGGCATCATCACGCCTGTCGCGGCGGTCTACGCCCGGCTGCGCCGGCTGACGCTGTAGCGGCAGGTTCCTTGACCGCTACTCGGCAGCGCGGATCTGTGGCGTACCGGCCAGTTGTGTGGCCACGAGTTGGGCGAACCGGCCGCCCCGGGCCACCAATGCGTCGAACCGGCCGCGCTCGACGATCTCGCCGCCGTCGAACACCAGGATCTCGTCCGCCTCGCGCACCGTGGACAGGCGGTGCGCGATGATGAACGTCGTGCGGCCCTCCATCAGCGTCGCCATGGCGCGCGACACCCGGGCCTCGGTGGCGGCGTCGAGCGCGCTGGTCGCCTCGTCCAGGATCAGGATCGGCGGGTTCTTCAGCAGGGCGCGGGCGATCGCCAGACGCTGGCGCTGGCCGCCGGACAAGGTGGCGCCCCGCTCGCCGACCATCGTTTCGTAGCCTTGCGGCTGGCGGGTGATGAAATCATGCGCATCGGCCATGCGGCAGGCCTGCTCCACGTCGGCATCGGTCGCCTCGGGCCGGCCGATGCGCAGGTTCTCCCGGATCGAGCGGTTGAACAGCAGGCTCTCCTGGAACACCACGCCGATCGTCTGGCGCAGGCTCTCCAGCGTGACATGGCTGATGTCCTGGCCGTCGATCGCAACCCGTCCGGCCGTCGGGTCCCACAGGCGCTGCAACAGGTTCATCGCGGTGCTCTTGCCCGCGCCGGTGGTGCCGACCAGCGCCACCACCATGCCCGGCTGGGCGACGAAGGAGACCTCCCGCAGGATCGCCGGGCCGCCCGGGTAGCCGAAGGACACCGCCTCGAACGCCACCTCGCCGCGCGGCGAGTCCAATTCCACCGAATCGGGCTGCTCGGGCACGGACGACTTGGCGTCGAGCACGCGGAAGAATTCGTCCAGCCCCGGCATCTGCAGGAATAGCCGCGAGGCGAACTGCATGGCCGATTCCAACCGGCTGATCAGCAAGTTGGCGAAGCCCATGAAGGTCACGATCTCCGCCACGGAGGCCTGCCCGGCCACGTGCAGGATGGTGCCGATCAGCACGATGACGATGATGGCGATGGTGGAGGCGCCGCGGGTGAGCACGTTCACCACCGCCCACCAGTTCAGCACGGGGAATTGGTGCGCGATCACGTCGTCGGCGATCTGGCCGAACCGGCGCGTCTCCGCCGCCAGCCGGGTGAAGGACTGCACCACCATCACGTTGGCCAGCGCGTCCTGCGCCGTGCCGGCCAGGCTGGACTGGAACGATTCGGCGCGGCGCTGCCCTTCCTCCGTGCGGTTGATCACCACGATCGTAACGGCGCAGAACACCACCACCAGGACGATCAGCACCGCCCCGAGCTGCCAGTTGAGCAGGAGCGTCAACGGCAACAGCACGAGCAGCGCCACGTAGGTGGCCAGTTGCTCGCGGAAGAAGGTGAGCCAGACCGCGAACATGGAATCCGCGCCGCCCAGCATCACCTTCATCAGGCGGCCGGAATGCGCCTCCCCATGGAACGACAGCGGCAGGGAGAGGACGTGGCCGAAGAAGCGGCTCATCACCTTCAGCCGGTTGCGATGCGCCATCCGCTCGGCATGCACGACGGTGAGGATGTTGCCGCCGATCGCGACGCCCGCGACCACGATCCAGATGCCGATCAGCGCCGCGGCACGCTGCCACAGCACGTCATGCGCAATGGTGTCGGAGGCGGTCAGCAGGCCGATGACGCGCCCGAACAGCACCGGGTCCAGGAATTGCAGCCCGGCCAGGACGATGTTGGCCAATCCCAGATAGACCGCAAGGCGCCTGTCGGCACCCAGCATCGAAAGCACGCGGCGGTAGGCGTGGAGAATGCGCATGCGGTCGTCCGTGGGGAGAGAGCGGCTGACGGCATTAGGCAGGACGATCTTGGCGGGATCAGGGCAGCGCGAACGAATTGTGGCTGCGCGTCAGGCCCGCTCCGCCGTGAACAGCCGGCTGGGACGAACCAGCTCCTCCTGCGCCGCGACGGTCAGCAACTCGCGCGACCCGGCGGCCGAGGTGCGGCCCAGCACGCCGAATATGGCGCTGGTGGCTGCACCCAAGGCATCGGGTGTGCTGCCGGTGCGAAGCAGGTGCAGCAGGAACAGCGCGGCGATGATATCCCCCGTGCCGTTCGCGGACAGGGTCAAGCGCGGCGTCCGAAGTCGCCAGGCGCCGTCTGCATCCACGGCCAGCAGGTCGACCGCATCGGCCGGCGTGTCCGCCACCGCCAGGCTGGTGACCAACACGCGGGCGCCCGGCCGCATCGTCCCGCGCAGGAGCAAGGCGGCCTGCCTGGCCTGCGGCAGGGTCGCGACGGACGATCCGGTGATTTGCTCCAGCTCGAACTGGTTCGGCGTGGCGATGTCAGCCTGCGGCAGCAGGTGCCCGCGCAGCAGCGCCGGGATGTCGCGTTGCACGTAGACCCCGGGGCCGGCATCCCCGATCACCGGGTCGCAGCAATACAGCACGGCCGGATTGACCTGCCGCACCATCCGGACGGCGTCGACCACCGCCTCGCCCACCGCCGGATCACCCAGATAGCCGCTGAGCACCCCGACGCAGGTCCCGAACACGCCGCGGGCCGCGATGCCGGCGATCACGTCGCGAACCTGGTCGCCGCTGAAGCTCTGCCCGGTGCGGCTGCCGTATCCCGGGTGGTTGGAGAATTGCACGGTGTTCACCGGCCACACCTCCATCCCGAGGCGCTGCAACGGGAACACCGCGGCGCTGTTGCCGACATGGCCATAGGCGACGGCGGATTGGATGGAGAGGATGGCCCCGGACACCCGCCAGGCTAAGCGCCGGACGCCCCGCTGGGCAAGGCATGGCAGGTAAACCGTGCCTGGCCGGCAGCGTTGCCTGCTGGATTCACCCCACGGCAAAGGACCGCAGCCATGATGACCCGATACCGACTTGCGTCGCGCCTCATGGCGGGCCTGCTGATGGCGGCCCCGGTCGCGACCCAAGCCGCGGCCCAGGCGGGTCCGGTTGCCGCGCCCGGCGCCGTGGCCGCCGCCAAACCCGGCACGCCCCGCGCCGCCGCCGTCGAGCGACGCATCACCGACCTGCGCACCCGGCTCAAGATCACGCCCGAAGAGCAGAAACCGTTTGACGATTTCGCCCAGGTCATGCGGGACAACGAGCAGCGCATGGACGGGCTGGTGACGAAGCGCCAGGCCAGCTTCGCCACGGGCAGCGCGGTCGACCAGATGCAGAGTTACACCGACATGGCGCAGGCTCATGCGGAGGACATGCAGCACCTGACGGCGGCCTTCGCCACGCTCTACAATGCCCTGTCGGCCGACCAGAAGAAGCAGGCGGATCTGAGCTTCCGCCAATTCGCCAAGTCCCGCCGCAGCGCCCAGGGCTGACGCGGGAGGATTGCCGAACGGGGCGGGACAGCCGTATAGCAGCCGCCTCGCCCCGCCGGTCGGTATCGGCATGGGCCATCCAGGAGTTCCCAGGCCATGAAGACCGGCATCCATCCCGACTACCACGAGGTCAAGATCATCATGACGGACGGGACGGAATTCACCACCCGCTCGACCATGGGGAAGGCCGGGGACACGTTGCGGCTGGACATCGACCCGAAATCCCATCCAGCCTGGACCGGCGTGCAGCGCATGATGGACACCGGCGGACAGGTCGCGAAGTTCAACAAGCGCTTCGCCGGGTTGGGCACCCGCAAGTAACTTCCATCACAGAAGAGCGAGGCAAACGGCCACCCTTGAAACCAGGGGTGGCCGTTTCCCATTTCAGGCCTGTTCGCAGTGCCCGATCGGGGCTGCGGAGCCTGAGCGGGCTGGCCCATGATGGGCGGCTTCATCGACCTTGCTCCTGTAGGAGGTTTTCATGACGTTGGATTTCTCTCCCCTGTTCCGTACCGCTATCGGCTTCGACCGGATGGCCCGTCTGATCGACACCGCCCAGGAGGCGGCCGCCGCGCCGACCTATCCGCCCTACAACATCGGCAAGACGGGTGAGGACAGCTATCGCCTGACCATGGCGGTGGCCGGTTTCGGCCCGGAGAACATCGAGTTGACGGTCAAGGACAACCAGCTCGTCGTATCCGGCAAGCTGACGGACGAGACGGCCGGCGAACTGCTGTATCGTGGCATTGCAGGCCGCGCGTTCGAGCGTCGCTTCGCGCTGGCGGATCACATCGTCGTCGATGGCGCGGACCTGAAGAACGGGCTGCTCCACGTCGCCCTGAAGCGCGTCGTGCCGGAGGCGTTGAAGCCCCGCCGCATTGCCATCGGCAGCGGGACGGAAGCGCAGCCGACCATCGCGAACGGTGCTACGGTAGCCCAGGCCGCCTGAAGCCCGGCGACGGCGGAGTCGAACGAACGGGGGGGACCGGGTGACCGGTCCCCTTCTATTTGCGGAAGAAACTGTCCGCAACGCCACGATGATCCTGTTTGCGGGTGATTGCAGCCTCGGCGCGACCGATTTCCTCCCGCAGTTCGCCGATGTAGTCCCGAAGCTCGGCCACGCCCAACGGATCAAGCGGCAGCGGCGTCAACCGGCGCGGCTTCCGCGGCTCTTCGTCGTCCCACATCCGGTGCCTGCCCTGCGAAGATGCAGCACCAGAGTGGCCCGGCCGCACTTGACCGGCAAGGGAGCGGACCCCCATATCGCCGCGTGTAATGGCTGCAGGGTGCGCCTCCGTGATGGATTCGCCGCGCCGCGGCCGGAGAGTGAATCATGAGCCTGCCCCTGATGCCGAAGGCCACTGCGGTGTGGCTGATCGACAAGACCGCGCTGACCTTCACGCAAATCGCTGAATTCTGCGGCATGCATCCGTTGGAGGTGCAGGCCATCGCCGATGGCGAGGTGGCGCAGGGCATCGTCGGCTACGATCCGGTCGCCAACAATCAGGTGACAGCGACGGAAATCACCCGCTGCGAAGCAGATGACGCCGCCCGCCTGAAGCTGCTGCCGCCAGCCAACCCTCCGCCGAAGAAGGGCCGTGGCGCGCGCTACACCCCCGTCGCCAAACGCAACGACCGGCCGGACGCGATCGCCTTCGTGCTGCGCAACTTCCCCCAGCTCTCGGAGGCACAGATCGTCAAGCTCCTGGGGACGACGAAGGACACGATCCAGAAGGTGCGGGAGCGGAGCCACTGGAACAGCAGCAACATCAAGCCGCGCGATCCAGTCATCCTTGGGCTGTGCAGCCAGACCGACCTGAATGCGACGGTCAACTCCGCCAATGAGCGTCTGATCCGGGAGGGCAAGTCGGTGCCCGCACCGGTCCGCATCGAGACGGAGGAGGCTGCCTGAGGCCTCACCCAACCCTCTCCCAAGGGGAGAGGGCCTGGAGGGCAGAGTGAGCGGTTAGTCGCAGGTCTTGAGACGCTGCATCTCGTCCTTCAGCTTCAGCTTCTGGCCCTTCAGCCGCATGAGCGCGTCCGGATCCGGCCGCGGCCGGTGATCCTCCTCCGAGACCTTGGCGTCCAACGCGGTATGACGCTCTTTCAGGCTGTCGATCCGGGATTGCAGGCTCATGGGTCCTCCTTCTGAAAGGGAGCACGATGACGCCGGTGGCGTCGCCGCCAGCCTAACGCGCCGGCGTTCGGAAAAGCCAGTTTTACCCGTCCGATGCAGCCGCGGCGCGTGGTCAGGCTTTCTTGATCGTGCTAGATCGCCGAAATGTTGACAGACCGGGATTCCCTGCTGCGCAAGCTGCATGAATTGCGCAGCGAACACCGGGACCTCGACACCGTCATCGCC
The DNA here is from genome assembly GCA_964244585.1 of uncultured Acetobacteraceae bacterium. Taxonomy (GTDB): domain Bacteria; phylum Pseudomonadota; class Alphaproteobacteria; order Acetobacterales; family Acetobacteraceae; genus LMUY01. Next base: position 26,482 of record CAXTJM010000028.1, read on the forward strand.
CGGCTGGCCGATGGCGGCCTCGACCAGTTGCAGTTGCAGCGGCTGAAGAAGCGCAAGCTCCTGCTCAAGGATGAGGTCGCCTGGCTCGAGAGCCGTCTCATCCCCGACAACATCGCCTGATGGACCAGCCGCGTATCGGCGTGATCATGGGCAGCCAGTCCGACTGGGCCACGCTGCGTCATGCCGCGGACACCCTGGCCGAACTCGCCATCCCGCACGAGGTCCGGATCGTCTCCGCCCACCGGACGCCGGACCGGCTGGCGGAGTATGCCAGGCAGGCGGCCGCGCGCGGGCTGTCGGTGATCATCGCCGGCGCCGGGGGCGCGGCGCACCTGCCCGGCATGTGCGCGGCCTGGACGGCCCTGCCCGTGCTGGGCGTGCCGGTGGAAAGCCACAGCCTGAAGGGGATGGACAGCCTGCTGTCCATCGTCCAAATGCCCGCCGGCGTCCCGGTCGGGACGCTGGCGATCGGGCGCGCCGGGGCGGTCAACGCGGCGCTTCTGGCCGCCGCCATCCTGGCCTTGTCCGATCCGGCGCTTGCCGCCCGTGTCGCGGCACGCCGCGCGGCACAGACCGCCGACGTGGCCGACCGCCCCGTAGACCAGCCAGCGGGATGAGCCGCGCGCTGCCGCCGAACGCCACCATCGGCATCGTCGGTGGGGGCCAGTTGGGGCGCATGTCGGCCATGGCGGCGGCTAGGCTGGGCTATCGCTGCCATATCCTGACCCCCGAGGAGGACAGCCCGGCCTCCCAGGTTTCGTTGCGGACCTTCCGGGGCGACTATGAAGACCCGGCCTTGCTGCGCGCCTTTGCCGAATCGGTCGATGTGGTGACGTTCGAGTTCGAGAACGTCAGCGCCGAAGGGCTGGAGTTGCTGGCCTCGATCCGGCCGGTGCGGCCCTCCCCCGCCGTGCTGCGGGTCAGCCAGGACCGGGCGGTGGAGAAGGCATTCCTGAACGATGCGGGCATCGCCACCGCCTCCTGGCTGGAGATCAACAGCCGCGCCGCGCTGCACGCCGCGGTCGCGCGGGTCGGCCTGCCCGGGCTGCTGAAGACGACCAGGGGCGGCTATGACGGCAAGGGCCAGGCTCTGCTGCGCAGCGTGGCGGACCTGAACGTCGTCTGGGACGACATCTGCCCCAAGCCGTTGATCCTGGAGGGCCTGGTCCCGTTCGAACGCGAGGTCAGCGTCATCGTGGCGCGGGGCCTGGATGGCGCGGCGGTGGCGTTCGACCCGGTGGAGAACCGCCACCGGGCAGGCATCCTGGACGTGACCGTCGCCCCGGCCCCGATCCCGGCGGCGGTGGGCGCGCGTGCCGTCGGCATCGCGTTGCGCGTGGCCGAGGCGCTGGATCTCGTCGGCCTGTTGGCGGTCGAGATGTTCGTCACCGAAGATGGCGACGTGATGGTCAACGAGATTGCGCCGCGTCCGCATAATTCCGGCCACTGGACCATCGACGCCTGCCCGGCCAGCCAGTTCGAGCTGCATATCCGGGCGATCGCCGGCCTGCCCTTGCTGCCGGCGGTGCGCCATTCCGATGCCGTCATGAAGAACCTGGTGGGGCCGGACGAGGTGGCGCAATGGCCTGCCATCCTGGCGACCCCCGGCCTGGTGCCGCATCTCTACGGCAAGGCGGAGGCGCGGCCCGGCCGCAAGATGGGCCACGTCACGACGCTGTACCCGCTGGGCAGCCTGGCCGGCCAGAGCGCGATCGTTGGGGTCGCTTGACCTCAGACGTGGATCGCCCTCGCATGCCTCAGTATGTCTCGAACATCCGCGTGATCTCGGTCGGGTCGCTGGTGACGGTGAGCGCCAGCGCCAGCAGCAGCCGTGCCTTCTGCGGATTGAGGTTGTCGGCGATCAGGAACCCGGCCTCTCGCGCGCGCGCGCCGCGAAAGGTCCGGCCGCTGCCGGCCCGGGTGGATTGCACCACGACGACGCCCTGCTTGACCGCCTCCGCCAGCAGGGCGGCATCCGCAGTGCCGGGAAAGCCCGGCGCGAACCCGGCCGAGACGATGCCCCGCGCGCCGGCGGCCATGAAGGCGCGCACCGCCGTGCCATCCGACCCGACATAGGCATACGCGATGTCCACCCGCGGCAATGCGTCCAGGCCGCTGATGTCGAACTCGGTCTCCGGCATGTGGCGGCGCAGCGGTGCCCGGTAGAACGCCACCTTGTCGCCGTCGGCATGGCCCAGCACGCCGAAATCCGGCGTGCGGAAGGTTTGCAGGCGGAAGGTGGAGGTCTTCGTCACCTCGCGCGCGGCATGGATCTCGTCGTTCAGCATCACGAGCACGCCCATGCCGCGCGCCGCCGGGCTGGCCGCGGTGCGCACGGCGTTCACCAGGTTCATGCCCGCATCGGTGGACAGGCTGCTGGCCGGCCGCTGGCTACCGACGATGACGACGGGCACCGCGACCTTCAGCACCAGGTTCAGGAAATATGCCGTTTCCTCGATCGAGGCCGTGCCGTGGCCGATGACGATGCCCGCCAGGTCCGGCGTATCGGCCACCAGCGTTTCGCACAGCCGCGCCAGGCGCTTCCAGGCGTCGAAATAGATGTTGTGGCTGACGACGTTGTCGAACTTGACCGCGATGACCTCCGCCACCTCCGCCCATTGCGGGAACATGGCGGCGATCGCGTCCGCCTGCATGCGGTTGTCGGTGGCGCCGTAATCCAGGATGTCGAGCGGCCCGACGCCCAAGGACGAGATGGTGCCGCCCGTCCCGATGAAGGCGACCTTCGGCTTCGTGCTACCCGGCAAGGCCACAGCGTTCATGCGAGCACCTCCATTGGCTGTTGCATCATGGTGCCACACGCATGCAGCGTGCCACCCGTTGGTGGAACAGGGAGCGGCGGATGGCTGAGCATGCGGATGTCATCGTCGTCGGTCTCGGCGCCATCGGCAGCGCCACCCTGCACCGCCTGGCCATGCGCGGCGTGCGGGCGATCGGCATCGACCGGTTCCATCCGCCGCATGATCGCGGCTCCACCCACGGGGAAACCCGCATCACGCGGCTCGGCGTTGGGGAAGGCGCCGCCTATGCCGCGCTGGTGCGCCGGTCGCACGAGATCTGGCGCGAGCTGGAGCAAGAGTCCGGCGAGACCCTGCTATACCAGAATGGCGGGTTGGTGCTCGGCCCGGGCGACGGGATCACCAACCATCACGGCAGCGGCGACTTCATCCGCAACAGCGTCGCCGTGGCGGAAGCCCATGGCGTGGCGCACGAAATCCTGGATGCGGCGGAGGTCACCCGGCGCTATCCGCAATTCATCCTCCGCGGGGACGAGACCGCCTATTTCGAACCGACCGCCGGCTTCCTGCTGCCGGAACGCTGCGTCGCCGTGCAATTGCAACGCGCGCAGGCGCTGGGGGCCACGATCCGGACCGGCGAGACGGTGCAGGCGATCCGCCCGGCCGGCGACGGTGCGGAGGTCGTGACAGACCGGGGCCGCTACCAGGCAGGCCGGGTCATCCTCGCAGCCGGGGCCTGGTCGCCCGGGCTGGCCGGTCCGGCGCTGGCGGCGCACGCGAAGGTCTACCGGCAGACCCTGCACTGGTTCGAACTGGACGACCCGGCGGCCTACGCGCCGGAGCGCTTCCCGATCTTCATCTGGGTCCACGGCCGCGAGCCGGAGGACATGTTCTACGGCTTCCCCGCCATGCCCGGCAGCACCGCGATGAAGATCGGCGACGAATATTACAGGACCGCCACCGACCCGGACGCCGTGCTGCGGGAGGTCGACGGGCAGGAGACGGCGGCGGTCCATGCCCAGCACGTCGCGGCGCGGTTCCACGGCATCGACACGGTGTGCCGCCGTGCCAAGACCTGCCTCTACACCGTCACGTCCGATGCGGGCTTCCTGGTCGATACCCTGCCCGACGCACCGGCGGTGATGCTGGCCTCCGCCTGCTCCGGCCACGGATTCAAGCACTCGGCCGGCCTTGGGGAGGCGTTGGCCATGGCGGCGACCGGCGGGGGCGCCAGCGGCTTCGCGCCGTTCACGCTGGGGCGGTTTGCCGCCGCGGGTTGACGGGCGAACCGGGCTGGGCCTACACGCCCCGCCCCATCAGTGGCGCAGGCATCCCGTGACGACCGTGCTCGGCATCGATTTCGGCACCACGAACAGCGTGGTGGCCGCGTTGGACAGCCGCACCGGCGAAGTCCACACCCGCCGCTTCGCCATGGGCGACGCGGAGTACGACGTGTTCCGCACCGTGCTGTGCTTCTGGGCGGAGCAATCGGCCGCCCGCAAGACCGTGCAGCACGCCGCCGGCCCAGCCGCCATCACGGCCTACCTGGACGAACCGCTGGACAGCCGGCTGGTCATGTCCATGAAGACCTATCTCGCCAGCCGGAGCTTCACGAGCACCAACCTGTTCGGCCGCACGCTGACGCTGGAGCAGTTGATCGGCCTGTTCCTGCGCGAGCTGTTCGGCGCCGCGCTGATGGACCCCGGCGCGTTGCACATCGTGGCGGGCCGGCCGGTGCAGTTCGCCGGCGAACAGGCGGACGACGCCCTGGGCGAGACCCGGCTGCGCGCGGCGTTCGCCGATGCCGGCTATCCCGGCGTCGACCTGGCGCTGGAGCCAGAAGCCGCCGGCTATCGCTTCACCCGCGCCCTGGGCGGCGCGGCCACCGTGCTGGTGGGCGATTTCGGCGGCGGCACCAGCGACTTCTCGGTCCTGCGGTTCGACCCGGGCCGGGCGGAGCCGATCGCCGCCCGCGGCCGCGCCGGTGTGGGCATCGCCGGCGACTCCTTCGACGCCCGCATCATGGACCGCGTGGTTGCCCCCCTGCTGGGCAAGGGCAGCGAGTACACGCCATGGGGCACGGCGCTGCCGGTGCCGGCCGAGTGGTACAGCGCCTTCGGCCGCTGGCACCGTCTGTCCCTGATGCGCAGCCCACGCACCATGCGCGACATCGCGGAGGTGCGCCGCACCGCCGAGCATCCCGAGCTGCTGGACCACCTGGTGAGCCTGATCGAGGACGAACAGGGCTACGCCCTCTACCGCGCGGTGTCGGATGCGAAGGCCGCCTTGTCCACCTCCGACACGGCCAGGCTGCACTTCCGGCATGGCGGCTTCACGATCGACCAGCCGATCGCCCGCGCCGAGTTCGAGGGCTGGATCGCCCCCGAGTTGAAACGCCTGGACGCCACCGTCACCGCGGCACTGGCAGCGTCCCAGGTGGCAGCGGAAGCGATCGACCGCGTGTTTCTGACCGGCGGCACCGCCTTCGTCCCTGCCGTGCGGCGCTTGTTCGAAAACCGTTTCGGCGCCGACCGCGTCTCGGGCGGCGGTGAGTTCGTCTCGGTGGCGGAAGGGCTGGCGCTGATCGGTGCCGAGCGGCTCGGGCTATTGCTGCCGCAATCCCAGCAGGGCGCTGCGCAGATCCGTTGACGGCGGATGGTCGCCGATGAACCCGGACAGGACGCGCATGCCAAGGTCGGTGTTGGTATAAGTACCAATCACGCGATTGTTCGCCAGCACCTGGAAGCCGCGGGAGCTGAAGATGTATGTCGAGGTATCCCCCACCTTCACGGCGGGAGCCGCCGCCACCATCCGCTCGAAATCCCCCTCATCCGCCGGGTTGCACCCGCCGTCGCCGCAATTGGTCTTCTCGCCGAGGCGATATTCCTTTTCGATCTCGGCCTTCGAGCCCGCGTGCAGGAACTGCAGGACCAGCACTTTCGGGCCGGATGACTGCAGGATCTGCTTCGGGTCATGGTTCGGCTGCGCCAGGTACAGCCCGGCAACGTAGATCTTCACGTTGAAGACCGTCAGCGCCCGGACGCCGATCCCGTTCAACGCCAATGTCTGGCCACCCGCCACCGGATAGCGGTCCGGCAACGTCACGCCATCCAGCGTGGCCGCAATCGCGTTCGTTGCGAGGAACAGGCAAAACAGGGCTGGTACGAGCGTGCGGAACATCGGCGGATCCTCGGTCAATCGGCAGTGACATGGCAAGCGGGGCAGCATCGCCAAGCGCTAGCGGACAAGATTTGCCGGCTTCCGTCCAGCCAGGACGGCGTCGATCCCGTCCAGCACCATCGCGCCCATCGCATCGCGGGTGACGGAGGTGGCACTGCCGAGATGCGGCAGCAGCACGACGTTCTCCAGCGTCATGTACTCCGGGTGCAGCGCCGGCTCGCCCTCATAGACATCCAGCCCGGCCGCCGCGACCTGCCCGCTGCGCAGCGCCGCGATCAGCGCGGCATCATGCACCAGCGTGCCGCGGCCGGCATTCGCCACCACCGCGCCGCGGGGCAGCTTCGCGATCCGTGCGGCGTTCAGCCAGTGCATCGTGGCCGGGCCGCCGGGCGCGTTCAGCGACAGCAGCTCGCTGGCGGCCAGGAAGCTGTCATCGTCATCATGGTAGATCGCGCCGCGCTCCGACTCCTGTGGCAGGCGGACCACGTCACGGTAATGCACGACCATCGCGAGCCCGCGCGCCAAGCTGGCCAACTCGCGCCCGATCCGCCCCATGCCGAAGATACCGAGCGGCCGCCCCACCACGCCGGTGCCCAGCAATTGCGTCGGCGCCCAACCGTCCCAGCCGCCGCGACGGACCAACCGCTCGCCCTCGCCTGCGCGGCGGGCGGCGGCCAGCAGCAGAAGCAGCGCACATTCGGCCGTCGCGACGGAAAGCACGTCCGGCGTGTTCACCACCGCGATTCCGCGTGCCCGGGCCGCGGCCACGTCGATATGGTCGAAGCCGACGCTGAACGTGCCGATCACCCTGACGGTCGCCGGCAAGGCCTGGATGACCGCGGCATCCAGTTTTTCCGCGGGGCAGCACAGCACGGCCTGCGCCTCCTGCGCCATCGCCGCCACATCCGACCCGGACCGGGCCGTATCGTCGGGGTTCAGCCGCGCATCGTAGTCGCGCGCCGCCCGCTGCTCCACGGCCGGCGGCAGGCGACGGGTGACGAACAGGATCGGTTTGGCCATGGTCGCATGCCTCCGGACAGGAGGTCAGTCTGGCTGCTGCCGCCCCTGGATGCCAGCCCGGCGGACGGGCTGCCAGACTAGGCGGTGAGGCTCGTGGTCGAGGTGCCGGCCGTGGCCGATCCGTAGGATTGCAGCGTCTGTTGCAGGGTCGATTGCAGCCGGTCCAGCACGGATTGCAGGCTGGCCGCCGGGTCTGTGCCGGTGGTCGAGGTGGACGCGGCGCTACCCGCCGCCGTACCGGCGGCAGAGCCGCTGCCGCTGCCGCCGCTGGCCAGCAGATCCTGCAAGCGGTCGGCCAGATGGCGGATCGTCCCGCCGCCGGGGCTGGGGGGCGCCGTCGGGTCGGTCGCGCCGGTCGGGTCGGCCGCCGTCGCCGGGTTGTCGGCAGTGGAGGTCGACGCAGCGGGTTGGCCGGATTGCGCGCTGAGCAGGATGGACTGCAACTCGGCCGCAAATTTCTGCAGACCGGCGCTGGACGAGGTATCCGTCGTGCTGCCGGTGGTGTCCGTCGTGCTGGCTGCCGAGCTGCTGGTCGTGTCGTCCGACGTCAAGGACGAAAGCGCATCGGCACCAGACGAAGACGACGACGCGGCCGCCGGCCGGTAGTGGTGGTGGTGTCCGTAGACTTGGCTCGGCGACGTGCTGCCGATAGCGGATGTGCTCATTGCGGCCTCCGTGAAGGGAACGGGTGAATGCTGCCCCAACGGTTGCAGCCACCGTGCCACGCAGAAACCAGCGATTTTCCTAGGGTTTTCCACCAAACTGGGCCTCATGGGCCCGGCAGGAAATGCCGGCCGGGCAAAACCCGCCTACGGGACCGGGCCCCACAGGCGCTTGCCGGCCCGCACCTCCTCCATCCGGGCCGCGAACGCAGCCGGGTCCGGGTGTGGCATCGAAGCCGCACCGCCCCTGCGTCGCGCGGTCAGGCGAACTCGGTCCGGATGAGGGCGGAATGCTCGCCGATCGACGGCACCGGCCCCAGCTCCCGCGCGCCGGCGCTGTCGATGAGGGGCGGGGCGGCGATCCAGGCCGGGCCGCCCGGCGTCTGCACGCGGACGCGGCGCAAGGCCGGATGATGGGCAAGCGCGTCCAGGTCGTTGACGAAGCCGAAGGCGGTGTTGCCGGCCCGCAGCCGGGCACCCGCCTGCTCCCGCGTCAGGCTGGCGAAGACGGTCGCGATATGGGCATCGACGGTGGAACGGTGGGCGACGCGGGCAGTGTTGCTGTCGAAGCCCGGGCGGCGCGGCAAATCCGGCTCGTCGAGGACATGGGTGCAGAAGGCCTGCCATTCGCGCTCGTTCTGCACCGACAGCAGCACGGCGCCGCCGTCCCGCGTGTCGAAGGCGCCATAGGGGCAGATCGACGGGTGCGCCAGGCCCATGCGCGCCGGCGCCCGTCCGGTGCCCTCGAAATACAGCAGCGGGACGTTCATCCAATCCGCCATGCCGTCGAACAGGCTCGCCTTCAAACCCTTGCCCTGGCCGGTGATGCCACGCCCGATCAACGCCTCCAACACGCCGGCATGCGCCGCCATGCCGCAGGCGATGTCGCACACCGACACGCCGACCCGGCCGGGGCCGGCGGGATGGCCGGTGATCGAGGCCAGGCCGCTTTCCGCCTGCACCAGCAGGTCGTACGCCTTCATCCCGGCATGGTCGTGCCCCTCGCCGTAGCCGCTGATGTCCACGGTGATCAGCCGCGGGTGCCGCTCCCGCAGCATGTCCGAGCCGAAGCCGGCCCGGGCGGCGGCGCCAGGCGCCAGGTTCTGGATGAACACGTCCGCCTTGGCGAGCAGGCGGTGCAGCAGGGCGGCGTCGTCCGGCTGCTTGATGTCCGCCACCAGGCTCTGCTTGCCGCGGTTCAACCAGACGAAGTAGCTCGACAGGCCGTGCACCGCGGCATCGTAGCCGCGCGCGAAGTCACCCTCCGCCCGCTCGATCTTGATCACCCGCGCCCCGGCATCCGCCAGGCGGGACGAGCAGTAGGGCGCCGCGACCGCCTGCTCCAGCGAGACGACCAGCAGCCCGTCCAGCGGTCCCATCAATAGGATCGCGGCAGGCCGAGCACATGTTCCGCCAGGTCGGACGGGATGAGCTTGATGCTGGTCGGCACGACCTGGTCCATGTCGTTCGTCCTTTTTCCGGGGCGCTACCCTCATCCCGACCGGCACCCGCAGGAGCAAACACCCTGCTCCCCATGGAGGACGGGTTGGATGAGGGGCGACGCCGCCCTCGCTTCTCGTCGTCCGCCGGCAGGCAGCCGTGCCGCCCCTGGCGCGCCGCCAATCCATAGGCGTTGCCCGACGCCATGGCCATCCCGCTACGGGAGGGCGCCGCCTTGCAGGAAGCCGAAGAGCGCCTGGCCGTGCAACGGCTCGCTCAGGAGCTGCTCGTTTTCCTCGTACAGGAGCAGGTCGGCAGCCAGGAGGTCGGCGTCGCGCCGGGCCGGGTCGACACCGGGCTGCCTGTCAAGTTCGCCGCGTCCCCACCGAAGCGTGGTGGCGTGCCAGTACTCGTACTCGGTGGCCTGGACCGGGCATGGCATGCCGCTCAGCGCCTTCAACGTGGCGTGGCTGAAGCTGCCGCCGACGATGGCGACGCGTGGCGGCTGGCAGGTGGCCGGCGCTGCCGGCGGCTGCGGCGCCACCACGGGGACCGGCCCGTTCGCGGCGGGGGTGAACAGGTTCATCAGGCGGGCGAGGTCCACGTCGTCGCTGTCGCGCACCGGGTGCGGCAGCATGTGCCAGGCGAATGGCGATGGCGTGAACCCGCGGCCCGGCATCACGCGGTCGAGTCCCGTCAGGACGGCCTGCTGCGCGAGCGCCTCCCCCACCGCGTTCCAATGCGTCCCGCCGGCCGGAAACAGGCGGAACGGATAGGATCCATCCGCCGCACGCAACACCGCCGTCGTGTCCACGACGTGGATTCCGGCCTGGTGGAGGATCGCGGTCCAGGCCGGGATCAACCCGGCCCGGTCCGCCGGGCGGGAGGGGCAATCGAACGCCAGGGGCAGCAAGGCCGGATACATCGCCACCTTGGACGGGGTAAGCACATACAGGAACGCCTTGCCGCGACGCGCCTGCAGATCCTGCATCTCCCGGATCCTCGCGGCCCAGGCCACCGCGCCCGGGCGCCAGCGGGCGATGTCGCGCGAGCAATACTCCTCGGCATAGGCCCGCTCGATCAGCGCGCCGTCCCGGCCGACCATCACGACCGGGTTCGGGGAAAAGCCGAACAGGGAATATTCGACCTGGTTCCGCAGACGGACCGCCGTCGGGTAGAGCGGCATCTCGGGGCCGATCAGCCGGGCCGCGGCCACCTGGAACCGGCCGCGCAGCACGGCGCCTAGCGACAGCGGGGCCGCGTCCTGCGACGTGGCCCCGGTCAAGCCCGGCACCAGCTTGATGGGCGGATGGCCGGTGGCCAGCACCGCCAGGTTCGCCAGCAAAAGAGCGGTTCCGGCGGCCATCATGAGGGCACCGAGGCCCAGCGGGATGCGGCGCACCATCGTGCTAGAACCGGAAATACAGGAACGGCTTGAACGGGTCGGCCAGCGCCTTCGCCAACGCGAACACGAACAGCAGCGACAGCAGGAGGTCGAGCGTGGCACGTCCCGCCGGCGTGGCGACCGCCGCCGCGGCCGCGCGGTCGAAGCCCGGCAGGCGCGGCAAGAACGACATCGCCGCCGCCGCCGCCGCGGCCGCCAGCATGGGCCGGGTCCACCACATGCCGACCACTTGGCCCGCCCGCCCGGGCTGCGACATGGCGGACAGCATCGAGCCGGCCTGTCGCAGGGACGCGGCACGGAACACCAGCCAACCGGCCATGGTGATCGCGAACGTCGCGGCATTTGCGGCCACGCGCGGCAGCCGGTCCAGCCAGCGCAGCAGGAACAGCCGCTCCAGCACCAGGAAGACGCCGTTATAGCCGCCCCACAGCACGTAGGTCCAAGCCGCGCCGTGCCACAACCCGCTGGCCAGGAAGCAGACCCACAGGTTGAGGAAGCGCCGCCACGGCGCCACGCGGTTGCCGCCCAGCGGTATGTACAGGTAGTCCCGAATCCAGGTGGAGAGCGAGATGTGCCAGCGCCGCCAGAACTCGGTCACGCTGCACGAGATATAGGGCTTGTTGAAGTTTTCGTTCAGCCGGAAGCCGAACATGCGCGCCAGCCCGATCGCCATGTCGGAATAGGCGCTGAAGTCGACGTAGATCTGGAAGGTGAAGAACACCACCCCGCCCCAGGCGTCGAAGAACCCGAGTTGCGCCGGGTCGGCGGCAAACGCCATGTCGGCGCCGGATGCCAGCGTATCGGCCAGAACCGTCTTCTTCACCACGCCCAGCATGAAGCGGCGGAAGCCCACCACCAGGTCGTCCGGACGCTCCCGTCCGGTGGCGAGCAACTGAGCCTCCAGCTCGTGGTACTTGATGATCGGCCCGGCGAGCAGCTTGGGGAACAGGAAGACATACAGCAGGTAGGCGGCGAAGCCCGGCGCGGGCCGGCTGCGCCCGCGGGCGATGTCCACCAGGTAGGTGATCTTCTCGAACACGATGAACGACACGCCCACCGGCAACGCTACCTGCCCGATATGCCAGGGCCGCAGCCCGGCGGCGACCAACATCACGTCCAGGTTGTCGACGGCGAAGCCCGTGTACTTGTAATACACGAGTATGCTGAGGTTGATCAGCACGCCGGCCGCCAGCGCGATCCGGCTGCCGCGGGCGACCAGCAGCGCCAGGGCGTAATCCGCCACGCAGGTGCCCAGCACCACCGGCACGAACAGCGGCTCGCTCCAGAGATAGAAGAACAGGCTGGCCAGCAGCAGCACGGCCCCCCGCCCCGCGGCGCGGCGGCGCACCGCCAGGAAGGCCGCCAGCACCAGCGGAAAGAACAGGAAGAGGAAGAGCGGCTCGTAGAAGAGCATCAGGCGGGCGGCGGGCGGGGCAGAATGCGGTCTCCGGCAGATCGAGGCTCGACGGCGGGCGCGTCCATCGCCATCTCTTGCCCTGACGCAGAGGGAGTGCCGGATGTCCGAAGCCATCGTCAAGCCGACCGCGCCCCCCGCCGCACAGCCATCGAAGAAGAACCGGGGCGCCAGCAACCGCGCCGCGCTGGTCGGGACGGTGACGTTCAAGCCGCAGCGCCAGCCGGCCAAGCCCGCCACGCGCCGGCTGACGGTGAAGAGCGAGTACGAGCCGGCCGGCGACCAGCCCACCGCGATCCGGGAGCTGTGGTCCGGCGTGCAGGCGGACGAGCGCGACCAGGTGCTGCTGGGCGTCACCGGCTCCGGCAAGACGTTCACCATGGCCAAGCTGATCGAGCATGCGCAGCGCCCGACGCTGATCCTGGCGCCCAACAAGACGCTGGCGGCGCAGCTCTACGGGGAGATGAAGCAGTTCTTCCCCGACAACGCCGTCGAGTACTTCGTCAGCTACTACGACTACTACCAGCCGGAGGCCTACGTCCCGCGCACCGACACCTACGTGGAGAAGGACAGCCAGATCAACGAGGCGATCGACCGGATGCGCCACGCCGCCACGCAGAGCCTGCTGGAGCGCAACGACGTGGTGATCGTGGCCTCCGTGTCCTGCATCTACGGCATCGGCTCGGTCGAGACCTACTCCCGCATGGTGGTCAAGCTGGAGGTCGGCGGCAAGATCGCCCGCGACACGCTGGCCCGCGCGCTGGCGGAGCAGCAGTATCGCCGCAACGACACCGCCTTCCAGCGCGGCACCTTCCGCCTGCGCGGCGACACGGTGGATATCTTCCCGTCGCATTACGAGGACCGCGCCTGGCGCATCGGCCTGTTCGGCGACGAGATCGAGTCGATCAGCGAGTTCGACCCGTTGACCGGCGAGGTGACGGGCTCGTTGGGCGAGGTGCACATCTACGCCAACAGCCACTACGTGACCCCGCGCCCGACGCTGACCCAGGCGGTGCGCGACATCAAGGCGGAGCTGAAGGACCGGCTGGACTGGTTCGTCAAGGAAGGCAAGCTGCTGGAAGCCGAACGGCTGCAACAGCGCACCACCTTCGACCTGGAAATGATCGAGACCACTGGCTCCTGCAAGTCGATCGAGAACTACAGCCGCTTCCTCTCCGGCCGCAAACCCGGGGAGCCGCCGCCGACGCTGTTCGAATACCTGCCCGAGAACGCGATGCTCATCGTGGACGAAAGCCATGTCACCGTGCCGCAGATCGGCGGCATGGAGCGCGGGGACAACGTGCGCAAGTCGGTGCTGGCCGAGTTCGGCTTCCGCCTGCCCTCCTGCATCGACAACCGCCCGCTCAAGTTCGAGGAGTGGGAGCATTTCCGCCCCCAGACCGTCTTCGTCAGCGCCACGCCCGGCCCGTGGGAGCTGGAGCGGGTGCAGGGCGTGTTCGCCGAGCAGGTGATCCGCCCCACCGGGCTGATCGACCCGGTGTGCGAAATCCGCCCGGTGGAACATCAGGTGGACGACCTGCTGGCGGAAATCCGCGCCACCATGGCGATGGGCGCGCGCACCCTGGTGACCACGCTGACCAAGCGGATGGCGGAGGACCTGACCGACTACCTGACCGAACACGGCATCAAGGTGCGCTACCTGCACAGCGACGTGGACACGCTGGAGCGCATCGAGATCATCCGCGACCTGCGGCTGGGCGTGTTCGACGCACTGATCGGCATCAACCTGCTGCGCGAGGGGCTGGACATCCCGGAATGCGCCCTGGTGGCGATCCTGGACGCGGACAAGGAGGGGTTCCTCCGCTCCGAGACCAGCCTGACGCAGACCATCGGGCGCGCCGCCCGCAACGTGGACGGCCGGGTGATCCTGTATGCCGACGTGATGACCGACAGCCTGCGCAACGCGCTGGAGGAGACCTCCCGACGCCGGGCAAAGCAGGCGGCTTGGAACGAGGCGCACGGCATCACCCCCACCAGCGTGCGCAAGCAGATCGGCGAGGCGCTCAGCAGCGTGTTCGAGCAGGACTACGTGACGGTCGCGCCGGTCAAGGACAGCGCCGTCACCGACATGGTGGGCAAGGACCTGGTCCACTCCATCGCCGATCTGGAGAAGCGGATGCGCGCCGCCGCCGCCGACCTGGAGTTCGAGGAGGCGGCCCGCATCCGCGACGAGATCAAGCGGCTGGAGGCGCTGCAGCTCGGCCTGGCGCCCCCGCCAGTGCCGCAGCGGATCGGCGCGCCGAAGCGGGACCGCACGCCGGAGCCGCTGGGGCCTGGCGGCGGCGGCTACGACCCGGACAAGCGCAAGGCCCGGGGGCAGCGCCGCGGCAGGCGGTAGGACCCGCTCCACCCCGGATCGACGCTGGCAGGATCTCGTATCGTCGTTTTGACGGCACAGAGCGTGAACGCTAGGACACGGCATGCCTGACGATCTTGCCGGAACCATCCAGGACGCACCGCTCGCCGACGCGCTCAGCGAGCGCTATCTCGCCTACGCGCTCTCCACCATCATGTCCCGCTCCCTGCCCGACGTGCGGGACGGGCTGAAGCCGGTGCATCGTCGCCTGGTGTATGCCATGCACCAGCTGCGGCTGGACCCGACGGCCGGGTTCAAGAAATGCGCCCGCGTCATCGGCGACGTGATCGGCAAGTACCACCCGCATGGCGAGGCCTCGGTCTACGAGGCGCTGGTCCGGCTGGCGCAGGATTTCGCCGCCCGCTACCCGCTGGTCGAGGGCCAGGGGAATTTCGGCAACATCGACGGCGATAACCCGGCGGCCATGCGCTACACCGAGGCGCGGATGACCGCGGTCGCCCGCACCATGCTGAACGGCATCGACGACGACGCGGTGGATTTCCGCCCCAACTACGACGGGGAGGAGCACGAGCCCGTCGTGCTGCCCGCCGGCTTCCCCAACCTGCTGGCCAACGGCGCGGCCGGCATCGCGGTGGGCATGGCGACGTCCATCCCGCCGCACAATGCCGGGGAAGTCTGCGCCGCCGCGCTGGCATTGATCGACAACCCGGACGCCACGACGGCCGAGCTGTTGCAGCACATGCCCGGCCCCGATTTCCCGACCGGCGGCGTGCTGGTGGAGGACCCTGCCTCCATCGCGTCCGCCTACGAGACTGGGCGCGGCGGGTTCCGCCTGCGCGCCGCGTGGGAGGTGGAGCGCCTCAAGAACGGCACATGGCAGGTCGTCGTTACCGCCATTCCCTACCAGGTGCAGAAAACCAAGCTGATCGAGACCCTGGCCGAACTGCTGGAGGCGAAGAAGCTGCCGCTGCTGGGCGACATCCGCGACGAGAGCACCGAGCAGGTCCGCCTGATCCTGGAGCCGAAGACCCGCGGCGTGGAGCCGGCGCAACTGATGGAGACGGTGTTCCGCGCCACCCAGCTCGAGACCCGCTTTTCCTTGAACATGAACGTGCTGACGGCCGATCGCACGCCCATGGTGCTGGGGCTGCGCGGCGTGCTGCGCGCCTGGCTGGACCATCGCGGCGAGGTGCTGATCCGCCGCTCCCGCCACCGCCTGGCCGCGGTGGAGCGGCGGCTGGAGCTGCTGGACGGCTTCCTCATCGTGTTCCTGGACCTGGACGAGGTGATCCGCATCATCCGCGAGGAGGACGACGCCAAGGCCGGGCTGATCCGCCGCTTCGGCATCAACGATCTGCAGGCGGAAGCCATCCTTAACATGCGGCTGCGCTCGCTGCGCCGGCTGGAGGAGATGGAGCTGCGGCGCGAGCATGCCACGCTGGAGAAGGAGAAGCGGGGACTGGCCGCGCTGCTGGGCAGCGAAAAATTGCGCTGGAAACGCATCGGCGAGGAAATCGCGGCGATCCGCGCGACATTCGGCAGCGGCCCCCTGGGCGATCGCCGCACCCTGCTGGCTGGCGTGCCGGACCCGGTGGACGTGTCGTTCGAGACCGCGGTGGAGCGGGAGCCGCTGACCGTCGTGCTGTCGCAGAAAGGCTGGATCCGGGCCCTGCGCGGCCATGCGGTCGACGCGGCGGAGCTGAAGTTCAAGGACGGGGATGCACTGCGCCTGACGGTATCGTGCCAGTCCACCGACCGGCTGTGCCTGTTCGGCACCAACGGGCGCGCCTATACGCTGCGCGCCGGCGACTTGCCGCGCGGGCGGGGAGATGGCCAGCCGATCCGCTTGCTGGCGGAGATGACCAACGCCGACGACGTGACGACGCTGTTCCTGTGGCAAGACGGCATCCGCTACCTGGTGGCGTCCGCGTCCGGCCGCGGCTTCGTGGTGGAGGCGGCGGATCTGCTGTCCGAACGCAAGGCCGGCAAGCAGGTGCTGGTCACCCGCCCCGGCGAGGAGGCGACACTCTGCGTTGCCGCGATCGGCGACCACGTGGCCCTGGTGGGGGAGAACCGCCGCCTGCTGGTATTCCCCCTGGACCAGGTGCCGGTGCTGGCCCGCGGCTCCGGCGTGATCCTGCAACGGTTCAAGGATGGCGGGCTGAAGGACGCCAAGGTGTTCCGCCTGGCGGACGGGCTAACCTGGCGGCTGGGCGACAAGACCCGGACGGAGACGGTTCTGCGCGACTGGATCGGGGACCGCGCCCAGGCCGGCCGGCTGCCGCCGAACGGCTTCCCACGTGGCGGGACGTTCAGCGGCGGGTAGCCTCGTTCTCCCTCTCCAAAGGGAAGTGGGTCTGCAAAGCGTTTACCTACACATTGAACCGGAATAGCAGCACGTCGCCGTCCTTTACGACGTAGTCACGGCCCTCGACCCGCATCCGCCCGGCTTCCTTGGCGCCGGCTTCGCCCTTGTAGGTGACGAAATCCTCGTAGCCGATCGTCTCGCAGGCGATGAAGCCGCGTTCGAAGTCGTTGTGGATCACCGCCGCTGCCTGCGGGCCCTTGGTGCCGGCCACGATGGTCCAGGCCCGCGTCTCCTTCGGACCCACGGTGAAATACGTGACCAGGCCCAGCAGCCCATAGCCGGCACGGATCACCCGGTCCAGCCCGCTATCCTTCAGCCCCAGGCCGGCCAGGAACTCGCCCCGGTCCTCCTCCGGCAACTGGCTCACCTCCGCCTCGATCGCGGCGGACACCACCACAGAGGCCGCACCCTCCCGCTTCGCCATGGCGGCGACGGCGGCGGAGTGGGCGTTGCCGTCCGATGCGTCGGCCTCCGCCACGTTGCACACGTAGAGCACCGGCTTGGACGTCATCAATTGCAGGCGGCGCACCGCCTCCGCCTCGCCAACCGGGATGGCGGTGCGTGCCGGCCGGCCGGCCTGCAGAGCCGCCACGAGCGGTTCCATCAACGCGACTAAGGCCACGCTGTCGCGATCCCC
This sequence comes from uncultured Acetobacteraceae bacterium, assembly GCA_964244585.1. Taxonomy (GTDB): domain Bacteria; phylum Pseudomonadota; class Alphaproteobacteria; order Acetobacterales; family Acetobacteraceae; genus LMUY01. The sequence goes on from CAXTJM010000028.1 coordinate 43,702, forward strand.
GCCGCGGGCTTTCTTCTGCGCGGCGAGCAGGCGCTTCTCCAGGCTGTCCAGGTCGGCGAGCATCAACTCGGTCTCGACTGTCTCGGCATCCCGGATCGGGTCGATGCTGCCCTCGACATGGGTCACATCGTCGTCTTCGAAGCAGCGCAGCACGTGGATGATGGCATCTACCTCCCGGATATTGGCCAGGAACTGGTTGCCCAGCCCCTCCCCGCGGCTGGCGCCCCGCACCAGCCCGGCGATATCGACGAATTCCAGGCTGGTCGGCACGATCTTCGCCGACCTGCCGATTGCCGACAGCGTGCCCAGCCGAGGGTCCGGCACCGCCACGCGGCCGACATTCGGCTCGATGGTGCAGAACGGGTAGTTGGCGGCCTGGGCCGCCGCCGTGGCGGTCAGCGCGTTGAACAGGGTGGATTTGCCGACGTTCGGCAGGCCCACGATGCCGCAGTTGAACCCCATCTAGCCGCTCTCCTGCGTCGCAAGGGCGACCTTGCTCATGAATGCCTCCGCCTGGCCGGATGCCAGCAGACCGGCGGCATCCGCCACGCCGTCGAGCACGGCAGCGAGCCAAGGCAGATCGACCTTGGCGAAATCGCCCAGCACGTGGCCCAGCACGCGATCCTTGTGACCGGGGTGACCGATGCCGAGGCGAACCCGCCAATAATCCGGCGCGCCGAGCATGCGGTCCATGCTGCGCAGCCCGTTATGCCCCGCCGCGCCGCCGCCCCGCTTTACCCGGACCTTGCCAGGCACCAGGTCCAACTCGTCATGGAACGCGGTGACGTCGCCCGGCGCCAGCTTGAAGAACGCGACGGCGGGCTGCACCGCGCTGCCGCTGTCGTTCATGTAGGTCATCGGCTTCAGCGCCAGCACCTTCTCGCCGCCGACGCTGCCCTCCGCCACCAATCCCTTGAAGCGGTTGCGCCACGGGGAGAACCCGTGGCGCTGGGCGATGCGGTCGACCGCCATGAAACCGATATTGTGCCGCTGCCAGGCCATGCCGGGCTCCGGGTTGCCGAGCCCGACCCAGAGCTGCAAGGCCGGACTACTTCTTGGCGGCGGGCTTCGCAGCGGCCTTGGCAGGTGGGGCCTTGCCACCCTTCGCCGGCGCGGCGGCAGGCGCCGCGGCAGCGCCCTCCGCGACCGGCACGTCGGCCATCTTGGTCGGCGCGGCGACAGTCGCGATCACGAAGTCACGATCCGTGATGGTAGGCTTGGCGCCCTGCGTGCCCGTGAGGTCGGAGAAGCGGACGTTGTCGTTGATGTCCAGCGCACCGAGATCGGCCTCGAAATGCTCCGGCACGCTGTCGGGGTCGCACAGCACCTCGACCGAGTGGCGGACCACGTTCAGCACCCCGCCCCGCTTCAGCCCGGGGGAGACAGCCTCGTTCAGGAAGTTGACGACCACTGCGACGCGGATCGGCTCGCCCGCCGCGAGCCGCTGGAAATCGACATGCTCCGGCTTGTCGCTCACCGGGTGGAACTGCACGTCGCGCATCAGCGCACGCTGGGTGACGCCGCCGACCGTCACCTCGAACAGGCGGGAGCGCCAGCCGCCGCGGATCAGCTCGCGCATCACCTCGCGCGGATCGAGGGAGATAAGGCTCGGCGTCTGCTTGGCGCCGTAGATAACCGCAGGAACCTTCCCTGCCCGCCGAGTCGCGCGTGCCGCCCCCTTACCTGCAAGCTCGCGAGCCTCGGCCTGGATCGTGGTGAAACTGGCCATAGGACACTCCGTGCAAAATCACCTGCTGCAGGACAGCCTGCAACTGCGTGCGGCCGGCCTCCAGGGGTGCCGGCATGTGCGGTCCCTAGCGGATCGACCTGGTCGGGGCAAGCGGTGACAGGACTGCAACAGCCTGGACACATTCCGTTGCGGCTGTTCCGCCTCTCGGGAATCTTACCATGGGTTTATAAAGTCCTCCTCTAAACCACGGCTATCACCCACGTCCGGCTGGGCAAGGTTTGCTGTATGTCCAAGTGTGTACTGCTCGTCGAGGATGAAGGTTTGATCCGGCTGACCCTGGCGGAGACGCTGGAGGATGCAGGGTATACCGTGGTCGAAGCCGGGACGGGCGACGAGGCCTGCGCCCTGCTGCGCGAGAAGAACGAGTTCGACGTGCTGCTGACGGACATACAGATGCCGGGCGCCATGGATGGCATCGACGTCGCCCGCAGCTTCCACGCGTGCCATCCGGACCGCCCGGTCGTGTTCATGACCGGACGGCCGGACATGCTGTCCCGTGTCGGACGCCTGTCCCCGTCCGAGGTTCTGCTGCGCAAGCCGTTCGGATCGGTGCAGATGCTTTCGGCACTCGAATCGCTGCTGACGCAGACGGCTGCCAGGCTCTGTCCAGGCCGACGCTAGGGCAGACGTCTCAGAAGGTCGGCAGCGTCGGCAGTGGCTGATGGAACCATTTCTGCCACGACGCATCCAACTCGCCGTTATTCTTGGTGAAGTAGACGAAGGTGTTCACCCACTGGTGCAGGTTCCATTGGTTGGCCCGCATGGTGATACCGTTCGGCTGCTGCAGCAGGATGAATTTACGCTCGATATTCGCACCGGGATTCTTGGCGTAGAACTCGTCGCCCGTCAGCCCGGTTTCGGCCACCGCATCCACCTGGCCTGCGATCAGGGACTGGTAGGTGCTGGGGTCGTCATCGAAGCGGAAGATCTTGACCGCGCTGCCGAACCGCTTGGTGAGCAGCACATCCTGCACCGTGCCGCGGGGCACCCCCACGCGCAGGCCCTTTAGATCGTCAAGGCTCCTGATCTGCCTGTCCTTGGCGGCGAACACCACGTTCTCGATCGCGCTGTAGGGGATGGAGAACATCACCTGCTTGGCGCGCTCGGGCGTGATGCCGAAGGTGGCGACGATCAGGTCCACCTTGTTGGTTACCAGGAACGGAATGCGGTTCGGGCTGGTCAATGTGACCAGGTTCACCTTCACGCCCATGTAGCTGCCGATCAGCTTGGCGACCTCGATGTCGTAGCCGTCCGGTTCCTGCCTATCGTTCAGCAGGCCATAGGGCGGCAGGTCGACCAGCACACCGATGTTGATCGTGCCGCGGCTGACGATCTCGTCCACGGTCTGCGCCCGCGCCGCCGCGGCGCCTAGCAGCCAGCAAACGGCCATGACGACCGCCGCCATCCCGCTTTTCCAGGATCTCATCACACGTTCCCCATTGTTGTTCTTACCGCTTGTGCGCGACCGCGAGACGCCCTTCCAGGCGGCGGCTCATGATCGTGAGCGGCCAGCAAAGCAGGAAGTAGAGGGCGGCGACAATGCCGAAAATCGTGAACGGCCGGAACGTCGTGTTGTTCAGCATCTGCCCGGCGCGGGTCAACTCGACGAAGCCGATGATCGCGGCGAGCGAGGTGCTCTTCACCAGGTTCACCAGGAACCCGACCGTCGGCGGGATGGCGATCCGCAACGCCTGCGGCCCGACCACGCGCAGCATGCGCGCGCGATAACCGAGCCCGAGCGCCCGCGCCGCCTCGGACTGGCCGGTGGGAACTGCCTGCAACGCCCCGCGCCAGATCTCGCCCAGGAAGGCGCCAGCATTCAGGCTCAGCCCCAGGGTCGCGGAGACATACGGCCCGAGGCTGATGCCGATCAGATCGCCCCCGAAAAACACCAGGAAGAGCTGCAGCAGCAGCGGTGTGCCTTGCAGCAGCCGGATATAGCCGATCGCTAGCCAACGCAGCGGCGCCAGGGCGGAAATCCGCGCCAGCGCCACCGCCGCACCGATGATCCCGCCGAAGACGAAGGCGCCGGCCGAGAGCACCACCGTCCACCGCATCGCCAACAGCAGGAACAGGTAGTCGCCGACGTTGAGCAGCCTCATCGCGCGGGGATCCGCCGCCCGAAGGCAAGCCGCTCAAGCCCGGCGAAGATCGCGGTGAACGCCAGCGACAGCACCAGGTAGACCAGCGTCACCGAGATGTAGGCTTCGAACGAGCGGAAGGTCCGCCCGGCGACATCCTGTGCCGCCGCCGTCAGGTCATCCGCCGCGATGACCGAGACGATCGACGAGTTCAGCATCAGCAGGATGAACTGGCTGCCCAGCGGCGCGGCCACGACCCGCAGCGCCTGGGGCAGCACGATCAGCCGGAACACGCCGAAGCTGTGCAGTCCCAATGCGCGGCCGGCATCGACCTGCCCTGCTGCCACGGCTTCGAGCCCCGCACGCACGATCTCGATCGTGTAGGCGGTGCCGTTCAGCACCATCGCCAGCAGCGCGCCCTGGTTGGCGTCCAGCCGCACGCCCAAGGCAGGTAGGCCGAAGAAGATCAGGAACAACTGCACCAGGAACGGCGTGTTGCGGATCAATTCGACATACGCGGCGACCAGGGCCCGCAGCCAACCAGGTCCGGCGGTGCGCGCCAGGGCGCCGAACACGGCGGCGACGAGGCTGATCGCCATGGACGCGGCCGAAAGCCACAGCGTGAACAGCGCGCCCGCCAGCATCTCGTCCCACGCATCCCAGATATCGCCGAAGTGGAAAGTGTATTCCACCGCCATGCCTCCCACCGCGCCGTGTTCCCGGCATGGCGGCAGTAGACCAGCCCGTCGCGTCCGAGGCTACCCGAGTCCGGCCACGAACTGCGCCAGCCTGGCCTGGCGCGGCACGGTGCAGCGCGCCGCGTGCAGGACGCTGCGAACCGCATCGATGGCATCTGCCAGGCGGTCGTTCACCACCGCATGGTCGAATTCCGGCCAATGCGCGATCTCGTCCCGGGCGGCCTGCATGCGGCGGGCGATTTCCGCCTCGTCGTCGCCGGCGCGCGCGCGGAGCCGCTGCTCCAGCGCGCCGAGCGACGGCGGCAACACGAAGACGCTGACCACATCGCCGGGCAAGGCGGCCCGCAGCAGGCGGTGGCCCTGCCAGTCGATGTCGAACGCCACGTCCTGGCCCGCGGCCAGGGCCTGCTCCACCGGCGCACGCGGCGTGCCGTAGCGGCGGCCGAACACGTCGGCCCACTCCAGCAACTCGCCGCGGGCGATCATGCCGGCGAACGCCTCCGGCGAGCGGAAGAAGTAGTGTTCCCCTTCCGCCTCCCCCGGCCGCGGCCCGCGCGTGGTGGCGCTGACCGACAGGTGCAGGGCGGGTTCGCTGTCCAACAGGGCCCGCGTGATGGTGCTCTTGCCCGCGCCGGACGGGGCGGACACCACCAGGCAGACGCCGCGGCGGGGCGGCGTCACGGCTGCACCGGGGCGGGCGCCAAGGCCCCGGCGCGCTCGATGTCGCGCCATCGGGCCACGTTGCGCAGGTGGTCGTCCGCGGTGCGGGCGAAGACATGGCCGCCGGAACCGTTGGCGACGAAGAACAGCGCGTCCGAGTCGGCGGGCTGCGTGGCGGCGCGCAGGGCGGCCTGGCCCGGCATACAGATCGGGCCGGCCGGAAGGCCCGGGATCACGTACGTGTTGTAGGCGTCGGAATGGTCCAGCTCGGACCGGGTGATGGGATGGTCCAGCACGCCCAGGCCGCCGCTGGCTCCGTACACGACCGTGGGATCGGATTGCAGCTTCATGCCCAGGCGAAGTCGGTTGAGGAACACGGCGGCGATGATCGGCCGCTCCTCCGGCTTGGCAGTCTCGCGCTCCACCATGCTGGCCAGCACCAGCGCCTCCGCCTTGTCCGCCAGGGGGGTGCCGGTCGCGCGGGTGTCCCATGCCCGTTGCAGCGAGCGGTCCATCGCGGCGCGGGCACGCTCCATGATCTGCTCCCGGGAGGTCCCGCGCTCGTAGCTGTAGGTTTCGGGCAGGATCGTGCCCTCGCCCGGGATGGGAGCATCCCCCGTGAGGGCGCCCGCCTCGTCGACCAGCCGTGCGACCTGGGCGGCGGTCAACCCCTCGGGGATGGTGAGGCGGTGCTGCACCGGACGCGCCGTGCGCAGGATGGCCAGGACCTGCCGCACGCTGGCACCGGCGGGAAAGGCCAATTCGCCGGCATGCAACGGGCCGTGCGCCAGAGTCGCGAGGGCGGCGGCACGGAACACCAAGGGCCGGAGGATCACCTGCTGCCGCTGCAGGTCCTGCGCGATGTCGGCGATGCTGCCACGGGGAACGGCGACATCCGTCGCGACCGGCAGCGGGCCGGGCGCATCAAGCTGGCGGTAGAACCAGAAACCGCCGCCGGCCGCGGCCAGGAGGAGGCACCCGAGCACCAGTGCGATGCGGCGCATCATGCGACTTACGGGCGCGTTGCACCCTCACCCCGGCCCTCTCCCAAGGGGAGCGGCAGAAGCGACGGGCGGGGGATGGTCAAGCAGCCCGGCGGAACAGGATGCTCGCATTGGTGCCGCCGAAGCCGAAGCTGTTGGACAGCACCACCTCGATGCGGCGTGGCTGCGCCTCCCTGGCCACGCGGTCGATGGCGCTGGCGCGGCTGGGATTGTCCAGGTTCAGGGTGGGGGGCGCCACGTTGTCGCGGATCGCCAGGATGGAGAAGATCGACTCGATCGCGCCAGCCGCCCCCAGCAGATGGCCGGTGGCCGATTTGGTCGAGGACATGGCCACCTGCCCGGCATCGCCGCCGAACAGCCGCTCCACCGCCTCCAGCTCCAGATCGTCGCCCATCGGGGTCGAGGTGCCATGGGCGTTCACGTATTGGATGTCGCCGGGTTGCAAGCCGCCATTCCGCAGCGCCGCCCTCATGGCGCGGTAGGCGCCTTCGTGCCCCTCCGCCGGGGCGGTGATGTGGTGAGCGTCGCCCGACATGCCGTAGCCGCAAACCTCGGCATAGATCTTGGCGCCGCGCGCCTTGGCATGCTCCAGCTCCTCCAGGACCACCACGCCGGCGCCTTCGCCCATGACGAAGCCGTCACGGTCCTGATCCCACGGGCGGCTCGCCCGGGCCGGCGTGTCGTTGAACGCGGTGGAGAGCGCGCGGGAGGCGCAGAATCCGGCGATCCCCAGCGGATTGACCGCGGCCTCCGCCCCGCCCGCGACCATGACCTCCGCATCGCCCAGCATGATCAGCCGGGAAGCGTCGCCCACGGCATGCACGCCCGTCGCACACGCCGTCACGATGGAGTGGTTGGGGCCCTTGAAGCCATATTTGATCGACACGTTGCCGGAGGCGAGGTTGATCAGCGAGGCGGGTATGAAGAACGGCGAGATCCGCCGGGCCTTGCCGGCGCTGACCAGGACGGACGCCTCGTAGATGGTCTGCAGGCCGCCGATGCCGGACCCGATCATCACCCCGGTGGCGCAGCGATCCTCGTGGGTCTCGGGCGCCCAGCCCGAATCCTCCACCGCTTCGGAGGCCGCGGCCATGGCCAGATGGATGAAGCGGTCCATCTTCTTCTGGTCCTTGACCGGGATCCATTCGCCGAGGTCCAGACCGCCGGTCTCGCGTGCGCCCGGCGGGACCTGGCCGGCGATCTTGGTCGGCAGGTCGGCCGTGTCGAAGGATTGGATGGCGGTGATGCCAGACTCTCCCTCGACCAGGCGCTTCCACACATGGGACACGCCGACGCCCAGCGGACAGGCGATGCCCATCCCCGTCACCACCACCCGACGCATCGCGCGCTTCCCCGTGCCGGCCGGTGCCTGCCTGCCTCAGGCCGCCTTCTGCTTCTCGATGTACTCGATCGCATCCTTCACGGTGCCGATCTTCTCGGCCGCGTCCTCGGGGATTTCGACGCCGAACGCTTCCTCGAACGCCATGACCAGTTCGACCGTGTCCAGGCTGTCGGCACCAAGGTCATCGATGAACGAGGCCTCCGGGGTGACCTTGCTCTCCTCGACGCCCAGGTGCTCCACAACGATCTTCTTAACCTTGTCGCCGATCTCGCTCATGTCTTGTTCCATTCCTATCGGCCAGGTGCCGCAAAAGGGGGCAGAAAGCGCCTCCTTGGAGGCAAGCCGCGCGCTTAGCATGGTTTCAACGCGTGCGCCAAGGCAGGGTCAAGCGGTCGGGCAACGCGGCTGGCGAGAAGGTCACGCTTGGCAGGGACCCTCTGCCTGACGTACTGTCGTCCGGGGCGCGGGTGTAACTCAATGGTAGAGTTCCAGCCTTCCAAGCTGGCAATGCGGGTTCGATCCCCGTCACCCGCTCCATCCCTTGTCGATCCCGTACTTGACACGGCAGCCCGCTCGCTCTTGATACCGGCCCTGCGCGGTCGGCGCCGTGCAGGGGTGTAGCTCAATTGGCTAGAGCGCCGGTCTCCAAAACCGGAGGT
>CAXTJM010000029.1:0-50208 GCA_964244585.1 uncultured Acetobacteraceae bacterium
CGTCCTCGGTCGGCGAGGGGCAGCCGGCGGCCCGGTGCAGGAAGCGGATGGCGGCGCGGCGCAAGTCGAGGGTGTTGGCGGCGAGGCCGCGGTCGCGCTCCTGGGCCAGGAAGGCCGCCACGTCGAGCGGCGAGGCCGGCAGCGGGATGAGGCCATGGGTGGCGCACCAGGCGCACCAGGCGCGCACGGCGGAGCGGTAAGCGCTGCGGGTGTTGTCGGCCTTGGCGCGGCTGCGATAGGCGCGCGCGGACTCCTTTGCGGAGGCCAGGCTGCCATCGGCGTCCGGCTTGAGGGCCTCGGCGGTCGCGTCGAACCACAGGCGAACGGCTTGCGGTGAGGCGCCGACGGGTGCGGGCGTCTCCGCAAGCCGGCGCGCTTCGTCGGGCGGCGGCCCGGACGCGGGCGGCGGCCATCGTGCCTTGCCGTGATCGAAGGCTCCGTCGGGGGCATCTGGCGCCTCGCTGGGCGTTTCGAGGGGGTCCAAGGGCGGCTCCGGCGCTGCATGGCGCCCTGGATAGCGCGCCGATCCTATGTCCCACAAGCCAGATTATCGGACATGCGCTAAGTCGCTCTTTTGGGTTACGTCGTGTTAGTCGGCTTGCCTCAATCATGTTGACCTTGCAGTGTGGCCTTGTGATGCCGACCTTTGCTGAACAACAGCCTGCCAATCTCGCCGAGCTGGCCGCGGCCGCTGAACCAAGTGCGGCCAGCGCGCCACGCCGATCGGCTATCGCTGGAACAACCCGGGTGGTCGGCGATCCGGTCGCCGATCCCGCCCCAGCGACCCTCAAGCTCTATGCCGGAGACTGGGCACGCTTCGTCGCCTGGTGCCGGGAGCAGGGCCGCACCGCGCTCCCCGCCAGCTCGGACACGCTCGCCGCCTACCTGGTCGACAGCGCTCCCGGCCTCAGCCGCGGCGCGCTCGGCCGCCGCCGCTCGGCGATCACCACCACCCACCGGCAAGCCGGCCTGCCCACCCCGGTGCTGAACCCGGCAGTCCACAAGGCCCTGCGGACCGTGTCGAAGCCGCCCAGCATCCGGTTGGCAGCTCGGCCAACCGCCGCCGGGCTCGTGCGTATGGCAGCCAAATGTCCCCGCGATCTGCCCGGCCTGCGCGACCGCGCGCTGCTGCTCCTGGCCGCGGCCACTCTGCAGCCCCGGCGGCGCGCCGGGCGGGCGACCGGGACGTTGGAGCCTAGCGGTGAGGCAGTCCAGTCCGCCGGTGTCGCCCGGCTGTTCGTACTGGCATTGTACGCCGAGCACGTCCGCTTCACACCCTCCGGCGTCGATCTGCAGCTGCGTACCCGCGCCGACGAGGTGGTGCCGAGCCGGAGCGTCACGCTGACCCGTGCCGCGAACGCGGCCACCTGCCCAGTGCGCGCTCTGGAAGACTGGCTGCGCAGCTCGGAGACGGCGTTCGGACCGGTGTTCCGCAAGGTCGACCGCTGGGGCAACGTCGAGCACGGACGGCTCGGGCCCGATGCCTGGCACCGCATCCTGGCCCGCCGCAACGACACGCCGCGCTGGACATCGGCCAAGAAGCGGCTTGGCTGATGGCGCGCTCGGCGGCAAGCAGAGCGGACCGGGCGGCCGAGGCGCTCGACGCCTTCCTAAGCGACCGGCCTGCCGCCGTCGGCGCGGCGTTGGGTCAGGCAACGGTGTCGTCACAGGAGGCTGGAGGTGTGCTCAGTGACAGCGTCCGCTTGCCGACGCAGGCACGAGCGAGCCAAACGGGCCCCGCCGCCGTTCAAGCCGTTGCCGCAGGAACTCCGCTCTGCCTTCCGCACACCGACTGGCTGTTCCATCGCCTGGTGGTGACGGGACCGGTCGCCACCGTGGCGGCGTTCCGCGCCGCAGCCGCCGGAGCGGGGACGATCCCGTGGCGGCTCGACGGCGACAGCCTGGAAGAAGACTGGTTCCACCTGCTGGTCAACCCGGCCCATCGCGCTTTGAGCTTGGCCGGCGCCCGCATGCTGGCGGGGCAGCTTCGTGAGGCGGTGAAGCATCGCCACGCCGCGGCGGTCGCGCGGGTCGGCCACAGCCGGGCCTGCCCGTTGGACCTGCACGCGTTGCTGCCGGTGCCTGCCGCCATTCTCCATCTCGGGCCCAACCACCCGGACGCCCTGACTTGGCTCTGGCAGCACTGGGGCACCACGCAAGCGCTGCGCCACGTGGCACCGGACACGGCTCCCACCAGAACACCGGCGCCGCAGCGGGCGGTGGGAAAGGACCGGCTGCCCCTGAGCTTCTGGTCGGCGGACTGGACGCCGTGGCGGGCCTTCGAGCGGATCCGCACCGAATGGCCGACCCTGCGCTTCGACCTGCAGCCGCACTACGACGCCGGCTGATGGATGGGTCGGCACCATCGGCGTCCGACCAGGGCGTCCTTTTACTGGAGAGCTGGGAACAGCCACCGCGGCGTCGGCCCGGCCCGGCCACCGCCCCGGTGCTGGCCGTCGACGGCTTCGAGGGGCCGCTCGACTGGCTGCTGGAGCTCGCGGGCACCCGGCGCATCGACCTGGCCCGGCTGTCGATCCTGGCCCTGGTGGAGGCGTTCGCCGATGCACTGACGGCGGCGCTGGCGACCCCCGACCTGCGGCCCACGCTGCTGGGTCGCTGGGGCGACTGGCTGGTGATGGCCGCCGACCTTGCCCTGCTGCGCTCCCGCCTGCTCGTCCCGGCCGATGCCGCAGAGGTGCAGGACGCCCAAACGGAGGTGGAACGGCTGCGGCAGCGCTTGCTGGGCCGGGCGGAGATGTCTCGCGCCGCGGACTGGCTGGAGGGCAGGGACCAGCTGGGCCGCGAGGTGTTTGGGCGCGGGCAAGCGGACGCGGCCGGGGTCGTGCGGGCGGGACGGACTGGTGACGTCACAGCCTTGTTGCGGGCGTGCCTGACCGCCATTCGGCTATCCGCCGAGGCCGGTGCGCTCTACCGGGTGCCGGGGCCGCCATCTTGGAGCGTGACCGACGCGGCCGAGCGGATCCGGGCGATGCTGCCGTTGCTCGGGGAGGAGGGGGCGGCCTTCGCGACATTCCTGCCGGAGGTGCCGTCGAATATGCCGAAGCGCGATCTGCGCTGCCAAACGGCGGTGGCCGGAACCTTCCTGGCCGGACTCGAGCTGACGCGGGACGGCAGTATCGCGGTGCAGCAAGAGGCAGCCTGGGCATTTATCCAGGTCAGGCGAGGGGAGGGAGCCAGCTCGAGTGAGGGGGTGGCTTGAGCAGCATGGTCAGGGCCGATCAAATTCGTGCGTTGTGTTCGACCGAGCCGGCTTGAGCGCAAATAGATGAGGTCTCGAAGCAGCGTGGAGGAATGATCGATGGCAGCATTTCACGGCAAGCCACCCGGCGGCGGGGCTGGGGAGATGTCGCGGCGCACAGAACGTCTACGCCCGGCGATCGCATTGCTTCCCAAGCAGGTCGCCGAGGCGCGACGCCTTCGTCGGCTCGGAGCCGAGCCTGAGCAGATTGCGACCGCCCTGGGCGTGGCTACGGAGGAAATCGAGAAGGCGCTGGTGCAGATGCGCTCGCCCCGGCCCGAGACGACGCGCGGCACCCTCAACGTTACGCTGGCGGCGCACAAGGTCTTCCTGGCAGAGCGGGTCGGCGACGAGCCGCTCTGGAAGACGGTCGACCGCGTCGTGGGCGAACTGCTGCAGCTCCGGGCCGATAAGAGTACTTCAACGAGCCCGGCAGGGCGGCGTGGCGCCAAGACACAGGCCAACCAGCTTCCCTTGTTGTAAGCATGCTCGGCGCAGTTAGCCACCCGATGCCACTACTATGGAGCATATGGTGACGGCGGTCAGCATCGGCCTTGCATGGCTCGATGGATTTCTCAGGCTAGGGACGATGCTTTCCCGCACCTTGCTTCAGGGAAGCCAACCTGCCAACCGGTCGAGGCAGTGCTACTGGTCGAGCAGAATCACTCTTACCGTGGCGTCCGGATCCGATCGGCGACAAACGTGCTAGCAGTGGCCAACTTGCCGGGCCAAGCCGACGCGGCTACGGCCGGCGAGGACTGCCACGCCTGCGTCGGCCGCACCCTAGGCGATACCGCCGGGCGGAATACGGTCCTGCGCGCCGGGTTGCCGAAAGGGAGTCGCGTGCTCGGTCCGACCTATCCGTTCCCAGACCTCGAACCCAAACCGAACCGGCTGACGTTGCTGGTCGGCGACGACGGCAGGGTGTCCGAGGCGGTATGGCAATGACCCGTAACGCCCGCCGGCATGGCCCGCGAATAGGGCATGGAGGTGCCGCCCTGGTGCTCACCATGGAGCGTGCGTCGCCCAATACGGACCCGGGCCCGGCCCGTTCCCGAACGATGCCGAGGGCTACCTGCAGGCGGCCATGATGGCTTTGCGGCAGGCACCGCCGATCGTCGGCGGACACAAGGCGGAGGCCGTGCGCCTCATAGAGGCGGCGTCGGCGAGATCGAGGCAGCGAAGGCAACGCTCCGTAGATGCCCGACCCGTTTGCCTCAACCGCCACATTGAACGCCGGGTGTCACTTTGGACGCAATCCCGGATTAGTCGCGTTGGACCGTTTTGACTGCGCTTAAATCCGGAGTTGTCAACTGCGCAGCCCCGAATTTGCAACAAGTCTGGGATCGACGCCCACACCGAGACTACTCAGGACATTGAAGATCGCGCGTGTGGCAGGTCGATCAAGCTTGCAATGGCCTAGGAATATGCTTTCAACCTTGGACGATTCGCAGTCCCGCGTTTGGTGCAGTCGGCCATAGGCCCATCCGGATTATCGTCCAGCCAATCCCTCATTTCCGGCGTGCTAAGGCAGTGAAGTACCGCCAAAGGCCAGTCCCCGCAACCACTTCCTCCAACTCAATCAACACCATACAAAGCCCCTTCACGGGGCTTTTCGGCGTTCTGCATTAAACAAATCCGAGCACAATGTTCAATCCAACTCCTCCCGGCGAAGGCCAGGCATGCAGGGCGAACTGCCACAGCATCGGACGTGCCATGGGGTATGTTTTGCACTGAACCGGCCTATCCAACACTCTCCCGGCCATGATGGTCGTCGGGCAGAGGGCGTCGTGAAGGCATCGGGCAAGACGAAAACCAGGTCGGGCCACGGCTGGATGTACTTTGTCCGCGGATCGGCACAGATCGCCTTCGCCATCGCGGCCTTCAGGTTCGTCGAGCTGTTGATCGTGCCGCCCGTGGCCGATGAGCCAAGGTGGCTGGTGGCCGGCGTCCTGAGTGTCAATTTCTGGGGTGCAGGGGCAGCCCTGGGCATGCTCTGGCTCCTGGGCCGGGTGTCGCAACGCCTGTTCGGCTGGCCGGTGCCCGAGGCGGCGCCCCAAGCCCAGCCGCCCACCCGGCACGTGGTGCAGACCGAGGCGATGCGCTTGCAAGCCCTGGGCAACAAGGTGGTGCTGTGGTGGCTGATCCTGGGTTTCGTGGCGACCGTCATGATGGTGGACACCGGAGCCGGCCCGATCCCCCGGTTCGTGTCCGGCGTGTTCGGCCGCCACAATTGGTTGGGCCTGGCGACCTTCGTCCTGGGCCTGCTCGTCCTGGCAGCGCCGCTGGTGGCGTTGGCCTTGCTGCCGTGGCAGACCCGCTTTCCGCTGCTGGCCAGCATTCAGGGCGCGGTGAAGCCGCCCTCGGCCCGCACTCGTACCCGCGGACGCAAGCGGCCATGAGCCGCGTCTGCCCATGATCGCGCCCTTCGACCGCCGGCACTCCGGATGCGCCACGATCGCCGCCGGGCTGGCTGCCGGTGGCGGAACGCTGATCGCTGCGCCTGGAGTGCCCCTCCTGGCTTTGGCATGTGCCGGGCTGGCAATGCTGGTTCTGTGCCGGTTGCTTCGGACGTTGCCGCCCGACCTGCACCTCCGTCCAATGATCGAGGCCGCGCCCCGGCAGGCAGCCGCCCCGCCGCCGCCCGGCCTGGCCCGGCTGCGCGTGGCCTTGCTGCCGGAGGTGCTGAGCTGGTCCCGGCTCGACCTCCACCTCGACGGTACGCGCATCGCCCAACTTCGGCCGGGCACGGCGACGGTGCTGCCGATACCACCCGGCGCGCATGTCCTCACGATGCAGGTCTGGCTGCGGCGGCTTGGAACGGGTGAGATGATCAACGCCCTGCCGGGCACCGATAGGGGCATCGTGATTCGCGGCAGCGGGGACAGATCCCGGCAATACGGCATCGAGCGGCGGGAGCTGGCGTCGATGCTCGAGGATCGCCGGATCATGCTGGTCGAGCCGCCACGGTCCGATGGTGCCGTGGCCGTCTCATAGGCTGGCCGTGGGCGGCGTCACGGCGAATCGCCCGCAGCACCGCCACGGTCGCGAACCACACCGCCGCGCTGGCCATCACCCCGCGGGGGACACCGTGTTTGCTCGACGGTCAAGGTCGGCGGCAGCCCGCAGCCCTATTCTGGCGGCGCCACGCGCAGCATCATGGCGACCGTGACCGAGAATCCGGACTTGCCGGCCTGGGTGGCGACGGGCCGCACCGGCGGCGCCGGCCGGGCCGCACGCGCCTGATCGTATTCGAGCGGCACCGGAGCGATGCTGACGCCGGGCGCCGGATCGACCTCCACGACGTCGATCCCTGCGATCCGCTGGCCGACCGAGGTCGCGATCGCACGGGCCTGGGCCAGCGCCGCCTGGCTCGCTTCGGCCACCATCTCCAGCCGGGCCGCCTCCATCTCCTGCTCGCGCGGGGAGGAGCCGAACTGGCCCAATCCCGTGGCACCGTTCTCCAGGCAACCGGCCAGCAGCGCCGGCAGTTGCTCCGGCGTGGTGCGGAACGAGACGGTCAGGTGCTCGGCATAGCCCTTGATCCGGTCGGGCTGGCCGCGCAGTTCCTGGGTTTCCGGATCGAAGCTCATCCCGTCCGTGCGCAGCCGCTCGGTTGGCTGCCCCCGCAGGAAGGTCAGCAGGGATTGCGACTGCCGGCCCAACTGGGATGCCGTGGTCCGCAGGTCGCGCCCGTGCACCTCGATGCTGACCACCGCGTCCGACACCGTGTCCGCCAGGCGGCGCTTGGCCTCCGCGTGGGTGGTGATCAGGCCCGGAGCCTGCCGTCCCGATGCCGCAGCCGGACCGGGGACCGCGGGTTGTGCGAGGGCCTGGCCCGTCGCCAGGCTCAGGCCGATGACGACCGCCAGGACCCGGCGAGGCGGGTTGCACCAGCCAGACGCATACGACATCAATCCACCCTTCGTCCCGTCCACGTCAGCACACACCCTTCGACACGATTCGTCCACATCGCCGCCGGACCGGAAGCAAGGCAATGGCCAAATGACCATCGGCACGCCCACCCGCTCCCGCCCCGTGCACCCGAGGACCGGAGCTGGGCCGCGCGCGCCGAGGCGTTGAGGCGGGAGAAGCCCGCCCAGCTCGCGATCGTGTTCGCGCTGCTGGCCATGCTGGCCGGCTGGGTGGCCGTGCTGATCGCGCCCGGCGGCAGTATCCGCGGCAACCCGGTGTTCTGGCTGCTCGTGGCACCGTTGCTGGTCTGGCTGTGGAACGTGCAGTCCTTGGCGGCATGGACCGTCAAGACGGTGTGGCTGGTCCTCGTCCTGGCGCCATGCCTTGCGCTCCTGGCCCTGCTTGTGGCGCCGGAGATGCGGCCAGCCGCGTTGCCGGAGGACAGCCGCACCACCCTCGCCACCCCCCTGGCCATGTCGGTCATCCTCGGCCTGACCACGGCGCTGGCGGGCGCCGGCTTGGTCGCGCTGCGCCGCTCCAGCCTGCCGGGCGGAACCCGGCCGGTTGCCTACGTCGCACCGGGCACGCCGGTGCCGGGCGCACGCACCCTGGCCCCGGCGGCGACGAGCATGCTCATGCTCGGATCGCTGCCGTTCAGCGGCACGCTGATCAACGGCGTCATGTTCGCCATCGTGGCGACGATCGAACCCGTGGGACCCGGCGGCACGGTCTGGCCGGCGGCGCTGGTCGCCGCCCTCATGCTGACGGTGGCGACGCTGGTCTTCCGCGGCGGCTTCAGATTGGCCCGGCAACGCCCGGGAGCCGCGGCCGATCTTCGCCGGAGCTGGCGGCTGGGGATCGGCTGCACCGTGGCTGCGGTCGCCGCGCTCTGGGCCTGGCCCACCATCATCGCCGCGAAGCTCGGGTTCAGTTGCTTCATGGTCCCGATCGCCATCGCGGCCCTCTGGAGCGGGCGCAGCGCCTTGCGCGACCTGCCGGAGGTCGCCGGGGAGCGTTGACGGCCGGCAGCCATACCGGCCTACGGGAACATATCGTCGGCTGGCACGAGGCCGAGCAGGGCGCGCCACCGCCAGAGTCGAGCCTCCACCCAGCGCGCGACTGGCCCGGCCGCCGGCACCAGCGGCAGCGCCGCGACGAGCTGCACGCGGACCAGGCCCGGCTGCCACTCCGTCGGGGCGCCTGCTGCCGCCCGGTCGTCCTGCACCATCGACAAGCCCACCACGCCCCGTATGACGGCGACGGCAACCCACCGATCCCGGTCCTTCGATGGGTATCTCATCGCCGCAGGACGGCGCCGAGCTGGCCGAACCGCGCCTGGTCGAGGCAAATCGCCATTGCTTCGTGTGTGCCGCCACTGGGCGTCGCGACCGGTCATCTCAAGAAATCTCGTCCCATCGCATCCACCAGCCGGGAGTGGACGATCCGCAGCCGTCCCAGGGCTGCAGACGCCTGCCGGGCCAGTTCGGCGCGATCGAAGGCAAGCCCCGCTTCGGCGGGTGGCGGCCCCTCGGCGTCCCACTCGATCAGGCATGTCGCCACGGCCGAGGCGGCAACGAGCAGTCCCCACCCTTGATCCTCGTCGGCGTGCACCAGCCGCGCCGGGCCGGTCGCGGCGTCCACGAACATGTCGAGCACCAGCCGGGTTTCATGCAGATCGTCCGTCCAGGAGAAGCTGGTCAGCGTCTGGCCGTCGGCGAAGATGGCGGGCTGTATGCGGAAATAGGGGAAAGGGCGGAGTGACCTCGTTTTGCCGTGTTCCCCGGCAAGCCCGATGATCCGCCGGTAGTGGGCGATCAGCGCATCCTCCTGGCCGAGCAGCTCCGCCGTGGTCACACGGCCAGCGAACCGGCACGTCAGGCCGATCGGCGGCAACCGGACGTTCGCCGTATCCCACTCCATGGAGCTCATGCCGTTGTCCGGGCCGACGTAGAAGCTGGGCTCGACCCCGAAGACGGCATCGCACACGAAGGCAGGAACCGTCCGTGCCTGCGCAATCCATCGCCCGTCTTCCTCGTTCGGCACTGGAGGGGGGCGGCGGTGCATGCGGCGGCTTCGGAGCTGTTTCCCGCATCCTAGGTCGAATCCGCTTCAGCGGCGCCAGGCCCGCCCGTCTCCGGCTTTGCTGGGCCACACGCTCCGCCGTTCCGGACTGTGTCAGCGGAGAAAGGCTCGAACCGCATCCGCCGCCCGCACGCCGCGCTCGTTCGCCTCCTCGAAGATGGAGATACCGCTCATGTCGGAATGGGCGAAGAACACCGGCGACGCATGGACGCACGCGGCGGCCCGCTGGGCGCCCCAGATGGCGCCGGGCGTGGGACGGATCATGCCGTGGCCCCAAAGCCACACGTCGATGCGCTCCACCGCGCCCTCCAGCTCCGGGTGGACGGCCAGCAGCTCGGCCAGCACCATGGCCTGCCACGCGGAGAGATCGCGGGCGAGGGCGGTGCGCCGGGCATCCTCCGGGGACTGGTCGCAGAGCGGCCAATAGTACGTCAGCACCGTGCACCGCTGCACCTGCTGCAACGTCTGGTGGGTCGCCACCACGTATCCCAGCGAGCGGCTGCCATAGATCACGTTGTCCCAGCACAGCGGGGCGCCCCAGCCGCCCGGCATGCGCCCGACCGTGACGTTCGCCACCATCCAGGGCGCGTAGCTCTGCGCCGGGTCGGGGGCGCGGCCCAGGAGCCGGTTCGCCACGAAACGCGGGGTGGCGAGCACGGCGGCTCGCGCCACGATGCGGCGCGAGGCGTTCCGGCCCGGCTCGTACACGTCCACGGCCACGGCATCCGGGCCGGGCTGAACACGCCAGGCCAGCCCCGAGCAGAGCACCGGGCCGACGATCGCCTGCATGCCGCGAATGATGTGGCCGTTTCCGTCCGGCCAGGTGAGCACCGCCTGCGAGCCGACGCCGTCGGCCGCCCGGCCATCGCGGGCGGCGTGGTAGTGGATGCCGGCCCAGGCGGACACGTCCGCGATGGCGGTGCCGTAATCGTCGCGGCAGCCGTAATCGACGTACCAGAGCAGCGGTTCGCTGTCCCATCCGCGCAGCCGCATCCAGTCGGCCATGCTGATGCGGTCGAGGGCGCGGAACCGCGCGTCGGCCGAGCTCTCGTCCACCGGGATGGCGAAGGCCTTGCGCCCGTCGGCGCCGCGTGCGGTGCGGAAGCCGTCCATGGCGGCGAAGAAGGCAGCGTATTGCGCGCGATCGGCTTGGGAAACGCCTTCATCTGGCAGCAGGTCCTCCTGCCAGGCGCCGTTGCGGAACAGCCGCTCGCGCGGGTCGGCGCAGAGCGCGAACGGATCGTAGATCGGCAGCCCCGCCGCGTCCCGGCCGGTGATGATGCCGAGCTCGGTGAACAGCGCCGCCGCGTGGACCGATTCGGCTGTCAACAGCGGGACGTAGTGGGCGCCCCACGGATAGCGGGACACCGCGTTGCCGCCACTTGCGGCGTTGCCACCCACATCGTCTTCCAACTCGACGATGCGCACGCCGTCCACGCCCGCGCGCCGCAGCCACCAGGCTGCCGAGAGGCCGGCGACGCCGCCCCCTACGATCACGACCTCCGCCCGTTCCGTCTGCGTCGGCTCGGGGATGTCGCCGGTGCGTAGCCGGTGGCCAAGCGCCGCGTCCGCACCCAGCAACCGCCCCGGCATGCTTGAAGTGGTCCCGGACGCGACCGGCTTGGCGACGCAGGCCGCTCCGGCGGCGATGAGCGCGTCCCGCCGGCGCAGCGTCATCCGTTGATCCCGTAGGCGCCCCATTCCGCATCGAAGTAGCGCACCAGCGCCTGGCTATCGAGCCGGTTGATATCGGTGGGAACGCGGTCCATGTCCGCCGGGAAGTGGCGCATGTCCGCCATAGTGGCGGCGGAGACGAAGCGCAGGCCGGGTGGGTAGGCGTCCCGCGGCTCCGGCGCCTGCACACCTGCCAACACGAAACCCCACTCGCCGAAGGACGGGACGTAGACGTGATACGGCACGGTCGCAAGCCCGGCGGCCTCGAGCGTGCTCACCACGCACCAGTAGGCATGGCGGGCGATGTAGGGCGACGTGCTCTGCACCACGATCGCGGCGCCGGGCGCAAGCATCTGGCGGAGCAGGCGGTAGAAGGTCAGCGAGTACAACTTGCCGACGGAGAAGTTGGACGGGTCGGGGAAATCCACCACCACGAAGTCGAACTGCGCCTGCCCGGCGTTCTGCTTCAGCCAGACGAACGCGTCCGCGTTGACCACGTGCAGCTTGGGGGAGGCGAAGGCGCCGCCGTTCATGCGGGCCAGGTCGACGTTACCGGAGAACAGCCGCACCATCGCCGGGTCGAGCTCCACCTGGGTGATGCTCTCGACGTCCGGGTGTTTCAGGATCTCGCGCGCTGCCAGCCCGTCGCCGCCGCCGAAGATCAGCACGCGGGCGGGATGCGCCACGGCGGTGAGCCCCGGATGCACCAGCGCTTCGTGGTAGCGATACTCGTCGCGGCTGCTGAATTGCAGGTTGTTGTTGAGGAACAGCCTAATATCGCGCGACGACGCGGTGAGCACGATGCGCTGGTAGGGCGTGTTCTCGGCATAGATCACGGGATCGGGGAACACCCAAGCCTCCGCCTGGCGCATGATGCGGTCCGCGCCCACGAACCCTGCCGCCAGCGCGGCCATTGCAAGCAACCCCGCCGCCCGGTGCACCGCCACGCCGCGGATGCTCCCGCCGAAGCTCCATAGAAGCCACAACGCAACACCGACATTGATCATGCCGAACAGAAAGGAGGACCGCACCAGCCCGAGATGCGGCACCAGCACCAGCGGGAACAGCAGCGAGGCGAACAGCGCCCCGATGTAGTCGAACGAGAAGACCCGGGCGACCAGGTCCTTGAAGGCGAACTGGCCGTGCAGGATGCGCAGCAGCAGCGGCACCTCCACCCCCACCAGCACGCCCACCGTGCCGACGATGGCGTAGAGCGGGATGCGGAAGGAGGCGACGCTGGCGAACAGCAGGAACAGCGCCGCCGCCGAGAAGCCGCCCACTAGCCCGATCAGGATCTCCGTGCGCACGAACACGCCGAGCAGGTCACGCTCGATACGGCCGGACAGGAAGGAGCCGATGCCCATCGCGAACAGGTAGACGCCGATCACGGTGGAGAACTGCGTGACAGAATCCCCCAGCAGGTAGGAGGCCAGCGTCCCCGCGATCAGCTCGTACACCAGGCCGCAGGTCGCGATCGCGAACACCGATGCAAACAGCAGAACGGTCATCGGCGCTGCACGCGGCGGCTGCGTGCCTGGCGTCATCCGCGCACGGCGGCGGCGATGATCAGGGCGATGCCGATCGCGACGGAGCCGATCACCACGGCCACCGCCACGTTCTTCTCCTGGTTGATCTCGCGCCAGATGTGCACCTGCGGCGTAAGCCGGTCGAGCAGGAAGAAACCCACGGCGTATACCACCAGGCCGATGCCGGAGAAGATGATCGCGGAGACGATGCCGTGCCAGTTGATCAGGTCGGTCTGCATGTCGGATGATCCTATTTGTGGGAGCCGCCGGAGGTGCCGGTGTAGAAGAACCCGTGGCCGCCCCCGCTGCCGCCCGACCTGCTGGTGGTCTGGCCCGGCATGTCGTCGAACAGGGAGCGGCCGAAGAACTGGCCGTAGCTGAACAGCGCGATCACGACGCAGCAGTAGGCCGTGTAGGCGGCCAGGCGCCTCATGCGTGCCGCTGCCCGATGCGCCGGAACCAGTGCCACAGGGCCGAGCCCACCGGCCAGCCCAGGATGGCCAGCACCGCCAGCAGGTAGTTGGTCGGATCGTGCACGTGGCGCCGCACCGTGACGACGAAGGACACGGCGGCAGCCGGTGAACTGGCCGTGGTGTTCCCCGGCGTCGTGGGATCCGGAAAGGCGCTGCTACGGGGGCGGATGAGCAGGGTGGCCGCCCCGCCCGCGACGGAGCTGAACAGCGCCGTCTGCCTCCCGGGCCCGTCGCCCAGCAGAGAGCCGAGGCTGAACATCGTTTCCTGCCGGCCATAGCCGTTCGGCGCGACCAGCGACATGTCGAGCTGCAGCAGCCCGACATCTGCCGCGGCCGACGCCTCGATCTGCAGATTGCCCCCGGCATCCGGGATGGCGAGCGGCACGGCAGGCAGGGTACGGTCCTGATCCGGCTGCGTGATCGTGAAGCTCTGGCGGAGCACGAGTGCGTTCAGGCCCTGCCCGAACGGATATGCGTTCAGCGCGGTTAGCGCGATCAGGCTGACGATGGCCAGCGGCCATATCGGCACCCGCCTCGGCTCGGCCTGGTGCGCGACCCGGCCGGCACGGGGCGGCACGGAGCCGAGCTTGAAGGCCGCCCGCACCACGGCCGGCTCCAGGTACCGCCCGCGCGACCAGGTCACCTCCTCAGCCGCCCGCTCCTCCGTCAGCACGAAGGGCGGGTGGGCGAACTCGCGCACGGAAACGCTGTCGCCCACGCGGACCCGCCAGTAGAATTCACCCAACACGTAATCGGTGCGCGCGACCACGGTTTCCGCCAGGCGGTAGCGCCGCCCGTCGCCGCCATCGGCCGCCGGATCGGGAACGTCGCGGCGGAGCATGCCGTACAGCGTCCAGTGGCCGTGGTCCTGCCCCAGGAAGCGAAAGCCGCGATACGGGTTGAACAGGAGGTACTCGTCCCACGTCCACGACCCGGCCTCGCTGCTGCGGCGCTGATAGCCCACCACCTCCCACTCCGTGCCGCCCAGCGTGCCGCGGGCGCCGATCGGGATCGCGGGTGTCTCCGTGCGGGCCTGCGCCTTGGCGATCAGCCGAACGTCCGGGCTGGCCAAGTCCAGCACCGAGCCGCAGGCGGGGCAGGCGGCGCTGACGCTGAACCCGCTGGCCCGGATGCCGACCGGGCTGCCGCAGTTCGGGCAGGACAGGCTGCGTGCCCGGCCCGGGCGCGGCGGCGCGATGACGGTGCCATTCGTCATGCCAGGGGGTCGTCGGTCCCCGGGGGCGTGCCGGGTACCGCCCAGCCGTCGATCGGGCGGAGGTTGCGCAGCCCGAGCGCGTCGAACGCGGCGTAGTGGCCGAGGTACAGCTCCACCCCATCCGCCGAGCTCTCGATCCCCGCAAAGCCGCCAGCCGGGTCCGCCATGTCCAAATAGGTGGCAGCCCGGCCCGCCGCGGCGGCGAAGGGGAGTTCGCCCTCCGTGCCGATGCAGACCGCGTCCTTGATGTCCGTTACCCGGAACTCGCGGCTGGCAATGGCCACCGTGGCGCCCAGCCCCGGCAGCGCACCGGCCGCCACGTCCGGCAGGCCTTCGAGCGGTGCGGGGAACGCAACCGATAGGAAACCCTGCGCATCCGCCAGCCAGCCCGTCGCATTCCCGGCCACCATGAACCACTCGTTCCAAGCGCCATCCTGCCAGGCAACACGTAGCCGGCCGGCCAGGGTGTAGCGGATGCCCGCCCAGACAAGCTCGGTACCGACCTGAAGCGGCGTCATCTCGGGAGGCAGGTCGGCCACGCGGCCGATGGCCTGCACGTCGCGGTCACGGCGGATCACGGTGCTGCCGCAATACGAACACACGGCATACACGGAGAACGACGACCGGAACGGGATCGCCCCGCCGCAGGATGGGCAGGCGATGGCGGGCATTCAGCGGATCTGTTGCAGCAGCTCGGCCTTCTTGGCGGTGAACTCCGCTTCCGTCAGAACCCCGCGCTTGTATAGTTCGCCAAGCCGCTCGATGGCCGCGATCGGATCCGAGGCCGGCGTTGCAATGGACGCCAACGCCTGGCCCATCACCTGCCCAAGGGCCATGCCCGCCCCCAGACCTGCGCCAGCACCTGCCGCGCCGCCTCCGCCGATGGCCGCATCCCGCAGGCTGTCTGCCGCCTCGAACCGGGTATATCGGCCCATGTCGCCGACGATCTGCATGGAGGAGCGGCGGTCCAGGTGCTCCGCCACCTCGTCGGGCAACGACAGGCTCTGGATGAAGAACCCGGTCAGTTGCAGGCCGTAGTTGAGGAAGACCGGGTCGATCGCCTCGTGCAACCGGTCCGACAACATCTGCTGGTTGCCGGCCATGTCCAGGAACGGGATGGCGCTCGCGCCGAGGCCGGAGGCGATCGCGGTCAGGATCCCGGCGCGCAACTGTCCGGCGGGATCATCCACGGTATAGCGCGGCGTCGTCCCGCTCAGCCGCGCGTAGAACGTCGCAACGTCGTGGATGCGGTACGAGTAGACCCCGTTCGCTCGGATGCGCAGCGGCCCCAGCTCCTTGTCGCGCACGGTGATGGGCTGCGCCGTGCCCCAGCGCTGGTCTGTCTGATCGCGCGTGCTGAAGAACACCACGTCCGACTTGAACGGCGAGCGAAATCCGCGATCCCAGTTCTCGATCGCCGTCATCACCGGCAGTGTCCGCGTGTCCAGCGTGTGGAGGCCAGGACCAAAGATGTCCGCGACCCGGCCCTCGTTGACGAACATCGCCGCCTGGCTCTCCCGCACGGTCAGCAACGAGCCGGTCTGGATTGCGTGCCCTGCGGTGGGATATCGCCACGCCAGTACGCCGGGCCCGTCCTCCCTCCATTGCAGGACGTTGATGAACTGGCTGGAGATCAGGCCCATCAGGCTCATGGCGGTTCCGTGTGGCAGCGTCTTCCCGCACGCTAGACCGTCTCGCCGTTCTTGTGGAGCGTCGCTTGAGCGCAAGAGCACCGTGATGGACCGCTGGATACTGCTGCTCGGCCTGGGCGCCATCGTCAGCATCGGCGGGCAGGCAGGGGATTTGATGCTGTCCAGCATCAAGCGGGACCTCGGCATCAAGGACATGGGGGTCGTCATTCCCGGGCATGGCGGGATGCTCGACCGGTTCAACTCCATCCTGCTCGTGGCGTCGGCTGCCTTCCGCCACATCGGCTATTTCGTCGGGTTCGGCCTCGACCAACCCGTGCGGATCTACGCCGGATGACCGACTGGCGCCATCGGGCGGTTCCGCCCCGGCATCGGCACGTTGGTAGCCGGCCATTCGATCCCGGTCGTGCCTTGCTTGCCGGCGCCCATGCCGCCCGGCCAGCGCCTGCCACGATCGGGCCACCTGCACCTCACGATCGGTCCCGCCCCACGGTTTGCCGGCGTGCCAACCAGGCGAGCGGGCACCATCGCTGTGGCCGATGCCGGCGAGGCGGCCGTACGTGCGCTGATGGCATAGCGGACGCGGCTATCCTTTGTCACTGGCCAGCCCCGGCCCGCGTGATAGGGTTCGGCAAACCGGTCGGTGGCCGGCTGCGGAGGCACGATGCGGAGGCTGGCCGGGTTTGATCCTCGGATTTGGCAGATCGGCGTTCTGGCCGCCCTGCTCGCGGTGCAACTCGGCTGGCTCGATTTCGGTGTCAGCGGCTGGCAGGCCGCCGTCACGATCGCCTCCACCCTGCTTACGGAGTCACTTGCTTGCCGCGTGCTGGCCCGGCGCCTGAATTGGCGCAGCCCGCTGATCACGGGGCTGTCGCTGTCATTGCTGCTGCGATCGTACGATCCAGCGATATGGGCGCTGGCCGGCGTGATGGCGATCGGCTCCAAATACCTGATCCGGGTCGGGGGCAAGCACCTGTTCAATCCTGCCTGCTTCGCGATCGTGGCGCTGTTGCCGACGGGGTACACCTGGGTGTCGCCGGGCCAGTGGGGCGCGTTCGCCTGGTCGGCGCTGCTGCTGAGTGGCAGCGGCGCGCTGGTGCTGAGCCGGGCGCATCGAGTGGATACGGCGGCGGCCTTCCTACTCGGCTATGGCGGGTTGCTGCTGGGGCGCTGCCTCTTGCTGGGTGACCCGCTTACGATACCGCTGCATCAAGTGCAGTCCGGCGCGCTGCTGATATTCGGGCTATTCATGGTGACCGACCCGCGCTCCACGCCGGACAGCCGGGCTGGGCGGATCTTGTTTGCCATGCTCGTGGCGGTCACCGCCTTCGTGCTGCAGTTTGGCTGGCAGGTGCGGGAGGGGCTGTTCTTCGCGCTTACCCTCGCGGCCCCGCTGGTGCCGTTGCTCGACCGGCTTGCCCGCCGCTACCCCATCCCGGAGACCACATCATGCAGCCTGGCCGCCTCGCTCTCCTTGCCACCGCCGCGCTGATCGGCGCGACATCCGCCGCGGGGGCCTTCTGCGGCTTCTATGTCGCGAGCACGGACGAGCCGCTCACCAACAAGGCATCCCGCGTGGTGCTGGTGCACGACCGCCAGCAGACGGTGGTGACGATGGCGAGTGACGTGCACGGTGATCCGCGGCAATTCGCCCTGGTGATCCCCGTGCCGACCGTGGTGCAGCGCGACCAGGTCCGGATCGTGAAGCCGGAGACGGTCGAGCACTTGGCGGAGTACACCAAGCCGCGCCTGGTGGAATATTACGACACTAATCCGTGCTCCCCGCCCGTACCACCGCCGATGATGATGGCCCTGCCCGCTCCGGCGGGAGGACTGGCCGTGCGCAAATCCCAGGTGACGGTGGAGGCGGCGTTCTCCGTCGCGGAATACGACATCAAGGTGCTGTCCGCGCAGGAAGGCGGCGCGCTGGTCGCATGGCTGAACGCCAACGGCTACCGCATGCCCGCGGGGGCGGCGCCGGTGGTGGGCAGCTACCTGCGCCAGGGCATGCATTTCTTCGTGGCCAAGGTGAACCTGGACCGCATGGCCGACAACCCGAGCGGCTTCCTGCGGCCGATCCGGGTCACCTACCGGACGCCGAAGTTCGCCCTGCCGATCCGGCTCGGGACGGTCAATGCTGCGGGGCCGCAGGACATGATCGTGATGGCGCTGACGCGCACCGGGCGGGTCGAGGTCACCAATTATCAGACGGCCAAGATGCCGACCGGCGTGGATGTGCCGGAGTACATCAGCGGCCGCTTCGGCACCTTCTACGACGCCCTGTTCGACCGCCAGGTGCAAGCGCATGACGGGCGCGCCGTGTTCGAGGAGTATGCCTGGCCGGTCTCGGCCAACGTAGCGCTGTGCGACCCGTGCTCGGCCCCGCCGCTCGGCGCGGACGTGCTGAGCGAAGTGGGCGCCAATTGGGGCGACAGCGCCTCCGGCTTCATCACCCGGCTGCACGTGCGCTACGACCGGGCGCATTTCGCGGAAGACCTGCAATTCCAGGAAACCCCCGACACCGAACAATACCAGGCGCGCTACGTCATCAACCATCATCTGTCGCCATCCGCCATGGCCGCCTGCGCGTCGTCTGCCGCGTACCGCCGGGAGTTGCCGCAGCGTTGGGCCGCCGAGCAGGCGAATGTCGTTCGTTTGACTGGGTGGGAGCCATCTGCCATCGCCGATGCGATGAGGGCCGAGCGGACGGGCGCGCCGCGACCGTGATAGCGGATGCGGCAGCGAATTGGGTGGGCGGCCTGTATGACGACCTGCTAGCCGACATGCTGCTGCGGCGTGATCCAGAAACGGCCGAGCTTGCGTTCATGAGCCGTGAACTTGGAATACGGGTTGGCAGTCGGTTGCTTGACCAGGGTTGCGGCATCGGCGCGCTCGCCATCCCGCTTGGCCGTGCCGGGGCGCATGTGATCGGCGTGGATCAATCGGCTGCGTACGTCGCCGAGGCACGTCAGGCGGCCGTCACCGCTGGACTCGTGGCCGAGTTCCACGCCGCGGATGCGCGTGACTTCGTCCCTGGCGCCCCTGTCGATGCTGCCATCAGTTGGTGGACGAGCTGGGGTCACGCGCCCGACGACGCGGGCAACCTGGCCATGCTGCGCCGGGTTCGGGAGGCGTTGGTGCCCGGCGGCGTGTTCGCGCTGGACACCATGAACGTGGCCGGCGTGCTGCACGGCTTCCAGCCGGAGACCAACCTGGTTCGCACGGTGGCGCGCCTGGGTGGTGCGGTCCGCTTGCAGCGCCTGAGCGAGGTCGATACCCGGGCCGGCACGTTGCTGAAGGAATGGATCTACCACCTGCCGGATGGGCGCGTGGTGCGGCACCGTTCCGCGATGCGGCTGTACATGCCCTGGCAAGTGGCCGCCCTGCTGCGGGAGGCGGGGTTCGGCGGCATCCGGCTGCTGGGCTCGCTTGCAGGGGAGCCGGTGGCGCTCGACAGCCAGCGCCTGATCGCCCTTGCCAGGACGCCACGATGATCGAAACAACCCTGCCGGCCAGCAACGAAGCGGCGCGCGCCGCCCTTTACGGCGGGACAGTGTTCAAGCTCGCCGCGACCGACGCCTCACGCACGCTGGCCGATGCCGTATTGGCGCTGCTGCGGGCCGAACTGGGCGGTGCGGACGAGCGTGCCCATTCGGCATCGCTACCCCCGGCCACGCTGTTCGCCTGCATCGGCCGGGTGCGCCGCGCGCTGTTCACCGAGCCGCGCTGGCACGACGCCGTGCGGGCGGTGATCGGATCGCTGGGCTTCTCGCCTTCGGAGTACGCCTTCGACCCGCTGCGGCTGCGCACCGTGCTGAGCGCGGAGCATACCGTGGCGGCGGCCGCACCCGTCTATATCGGCCATCGCGACACTTGGTACGCCCATCCGCAAAACGCATTGACCTGGTGGATCCCGCTCGACGACCTGGCCGAGGCGGAGACGTTCGAATTCTATCCGGACATGTTCGCGGCTCCCGTCGCCAACGATTCCGAGATCTTCGACTATGACGCCTGGGTGCGTGACGGGTGGGACTTGAAGATCGGCTGGCAGAACAGCCAAGCCGCCGTGCACGCACGCTACCCGGCGAGTCATGCCGACCTTGGCGCGCTGCGCGCCAAGGGCTTCGCGTGCGCCAAGGCCGAGACCCTGATCTTCGCGGCAGCGCACCTGCACCGCACCCTGCCACAGACCACCGGGCGGACGCGCTTCAGCCTGGATTTCCGCATCGCGCATCTCGACGATGTGCGGCGTGGCCTCGGCGCGCCGAACGTGGACAACCGGTCCCGCGGGTCCGTCGTGCCCGACTACACGCAGCCTATCCGCTAGGCCGCTGCCCCGGCCGAAGCGCTTGCCCGAGCGCCAGGGCGCGTTGCTGCTTTTCGGCGAACCCGCCTTGGACGATCTCATATGTCAGTCCACGGCGCTCCGCCTCCGCCACCAGCAGATCCCAGAAGCGCCGCCGGGTCTCGGGCGCCGCGGGATCGGCGGCGACGTCCCGATGCGCGTCGGCGACCCACGGCGTGTCCGGCGTGAAGAACCAGCGCTGCGACGGTGCCCGGGCTTCCTCCTCGGCGAACAGCGTCTCGATCCGTGCATCGCTGCGTCCGTACAGGAAGCGGCCCCAAACCAGCGTCGTGAGCAGGGAGGTGTCGGCGATCAACGCCTGACAGGCCACCAGCTCCAGGCTCCGCGCCGCCGCGCAGTGGCCGCGGGCAATCGTCAGCAGATCGGGCTCTGCAAAGGCGCGTCCTTGCCGCACACTCTGCTCGATGAAGCACTTCGCCCACTCCGGAGCATAGGTGAAGCCTAACTGAGCCGCGATGGCGCGGGCGATCGTCGATTTGCCGGTCGACTCCGGGCCCTCGACCGCAACCCGGGCGAGGTATGGCCCGCGTGCATGGGGCAGCATGCGGTCCCACAATGCCCAAGGATCGGCGCGGATCGCGGTGGCGCAGAGCGGGATCGCTTCTCGCGCGATGTCGAGCGGCAGCAGCGTGCAGCCGACGGCCGCCGCCAGCGGAACGCCGTAGTCGACGGCGCAGGCCAGCGCATCGGGCACCCCGCCGCACGTGGCCCGCAGCGTGTCGCGCCAGAAGTCCCAGAAGGCCGGGTGGTCGTCCGGCTGCTGCGGCGTCGGCTCCGGCAGGGCCACCACCGTGACCGGCAGGCCGGCACAGTCCTGCCGCAACGCCGCTGCGCGGCACGCCGCGTCGGGCCACTCGCCGGCGACCCGGTCCACCACCACGGTCACCCGCTCGCACATCGCGCAGGCGAAGCGGATCACGTGGGCGTGGCCAAGATGCGCCGGCATGAACTTGCCCAGCACCAAGCCATGGCCGTATGCGCGATCCGTCATGCGCCCTCCCGCTCCAGGCTCGCCAGCATGGACCGGATCACGCCGGGGAGCAGATCGCATGGCGGTGGTGGCGAGTCTTGCCCCGGCTCGCCCGGCATGAAACGCCGCAGCGTGGATTGGAACAGGTCCACGTTGAGCACCGGCGACGCCACCGCGTCCTCGGCCAGGAAGCCGCTCTTGTCGAACGCCGAGCGGAGCAGGGCACGGTCCATCCGCGGCAGCGACCCGAGCCGGCCGAGCCAGTCATCCAGGGAACAGCGTGGCAAGCGACCGCGCTCGGCCTCGATCGCCGCGACCACGTCGGCGAGCTGGGCCGAGATCGGGTTGGCCCAGTGCCGCCAGTGCGGTGCTTCGGCGCGGGCCAACCGGATCGCGGCATGGGCGGCGCCCGCGACCGGTGTCAGATCCACCGCAGCCCGCTCCGCCTGGTCGGGCACGGCACCCACCCGGCTCAGCGCGCGGAGGAAGGCCGGGGCGAAGTGCAGCGGCGGGAACGGCGCCCCCGCTTCAGGCACGAGCAGGCCATACCGAACCACCTGCCAGCGCAGATCGGCCGTCCGGAGCAGCGCCATCTCGGCCGCCGCCTTGGTCTGCGCGTAGCCGCCATGTACCCATAGATCGTGGCGCTCCGGCAGCCTCGCCTCCGCCTCTGCGTGCGCGCTGTTCGAGCTCACGAAGACGGAGAGAGTGGACGCGAGCTGGAGCAAAGCGCCGTCCCGCCGCGCCAGCGCGACGGAGGCGCCGAGGCCGTTCACGTTCACCGGCGCCAGCGCGTTCCATCCCGCGAGCGCGTGCACGGCCGCCGCCAGATGGAAGATGGTGCGGGCGCGCGGGATGCGGTCCATCCAAGTCTGGCCGGCCTGCGTGATGTCGGCCGCGACGAGGATCAGCCGCGGCGAGCCGGGCCGTACGCCCTGCTCGAAGATCGCTTCCGGCCGGCGGGACACCACGACCACGGGCGCGTCCCCCGGCTCTGCCAGGAGCTGTGCCGCGATCCGCGCGCCCAGGAACCCGGCCCCACCCATCAGCACGGTAGCGGTGCCCTCGCCGGCCATCGGCGGCCGCGGGTCCCAGGAGGTGGTCGCCCCGGCTGCGCGCCGGGCGATGTCGGCGGTGCTCAACGCGTGGCCCTGGAGCCGCGCCGGAACCAGGTCGGCCGGAGACCATCGCGGGTCCGACCAACACGTCATGCCCCGGCCAAATGGCGGAGTGCGGCGAGATCGGTCTTGCCGTTCGGCAGCAACGGCCAGGCGCCCACCACCACGGCCCGGCGCGGCGTCAACCCGGCCCCGAGCTGGCCCGCGATGGCGGCCAGAACCGCTTCCGGCGCCACGACGGAGGTGCCGCCGAGTGCCAGAATCAACCCACGCTCGCCCGGCAGGCAGGCGCATGGGCCGTCCCAGCGTTCGCCGGCCACGGCTTCGATCTCCTCCGGGCACACCAGCCGGCCGCTCAGCTTGAGTTGCCGGTCGCGGCGGCCCAACCAGACCAGGCGCCCATCGCTCCAGCGCGCAATATCGCCGGTGTAGTGGACACGGCGGCCGTTCCAGCGGCCGAAACGGTCCGCTTCCAGCTCCGGCGCATCGAGGTAGCCGGTCGCTATGGCCTCCCCCGCGAGCCAGATCTCGCCCGTGGCGCTCCCGGAGCCACCGGCGGGCGCCAGGATGGTAGCGTTGAACGCTTCGGCATCGCCTGGCCCGGCAGCGGGCACGCGCGGCAACACCCGGAACACGCCATGCTCCGTCGCGAGTAGCACCGTCTGGTGCGGCAGCGGGCGGCCGAGTTCGCCATCACGCCATTCCGGTCCGGCGCGGGCCATGGTGGCGCACACCGCCGCCTCGGTCGGGCCATACGCCTGCAGCGCGAGGGTCGCCCGGCCCCATCGCTCGGCCGTCGCCGGGTCGCACCGCTCGCCGCCGAAGACCAAGGCCTTCAGGCCCAGCGCCTCCGGTGGCACGACGCGCAACAGCGAGGGTGCCAGATCGGCCCGGGCGGCCGCGTGGCGGGCGATGCAGGCGGCGAGGGAGCGCCACCGCGTCTGCTCCTCCCGGAACACCAGCAGCGGCGCGGTGCCGAGCAGGGCGCAGAAGATGTCCGACAGGCTGGCATCGAAGCTGGGGCTGAGCGCCCAGATGGAGGGGACTGTCGCATCTGGCCCGGTGCCGTCCGTTCCCAACAGGGCACGCTGCGCCTGCACCGTGTCCAGCAACGGACCGTCGCGCAGGATGACCCCTTTCGGCCGGCCCGTGCTGCCGGAGGTGAACACCACATGGCCGGTACCCGGCGGCAGGGAGCGCGGGTCTACCATGCGGTGCAGCTCCAACCGCTCGAGCACCGGGTGCGGGGGATCGAGCAGCACCGGGACGGCGGCCGGGCGCAGACCCGACTCATGCAGCGCGGCCTCCACACGGGCGCGGTGTGTCGCGAGCCCCAGCACGCAGGCCGGCCGGGCGTGTGCCAGGATACGGCCGAGCCGAGCTGCCGGCTGTGCCGGGTCCAAAGGCAGGAACGCCAAGCCGGCGAACCGGGCCGCGATCAGGCTGAACGGCACCGCCCAGGACCGGGGCAGCAGCAGCGCGCACAGCGCCGGTTCGTCGCCCTCGCAGCCGGGGGAGCGCAGCGTCGCGGCCGCGCTGTCGCACCAACCCAGCAGCGCCGCACGGCTGAGCGTGACATCACCGTCGATCAGCGCCGCCGCACCTGGACGGGCGGCGGCCCAGACCCGCACCGCCGAGGCGATATCCAGAGCCCCCAAGGTCGCGCCTAAGTGCATCCTGCCAGCCGCGCCGCAGCGTCATGGGCGCGCTCTCGCACCTGGGCAAACTGGCTCTGTCGCAACAGCTCGCCATCGCGGTAGACCGGCTGCAGCAGATCGTCTTGCCCGGCCGCGGGCGAGGCAGTCCTATAGCCGCCGTCCGACGTCGCCAGCAAGGCGAAGTGGCCGCGCTTGCTGTGCTTGCCGGGATCGGTGACCGGCTGCTTGAACACGTCGTGCCAGACGCCGTCGATGCAGACCGCGCTGCACTTCATGGCAAATCGCTGCGTGTCGCGGTTCAGCAGTTGGTGCAGCCCGCCGCCCATGCCGAATGCGATGTTATCCACCGAGTAGCCGGCCGCCATCACGGCCTCCAGCAGCAGCGGCAGGGAATCGGCGTTGATACCATCACCCTGGATCACGCGGATGCAGGACGGCAGGACCTTGTAGCCGCGGCTGTTGACCGTGCTGCCGAACTTGTTGTCCAGCGCGCGCAACACATCGACCGGCACATGCAACGGGTCGCCGCTATCCGGCCGTACCACCACCGTGGCGCCGCTGGCCAGGATCGTGTCCTTCAGCACGCCCCCCCATACGCTGTCGACCACGTGCATCAGGTCGTAGCTGTCCGATACCACGGCCACGGTGCTGCCCGGCTTGGCGAACTGGCGCAGCATGTTGCGGTAGGCATCGACCTCGCCGTCGCGGCCCCAGGAGGTGATGGTGCTGTGCTCGGCGGCGGGGATGGAAAAGCCGGCCATCGGTTCGTCGTAATAACGCCGGGCCGCGAGCACGCCCTCGATCGTGTCGGTGCCCATGAAGTTCACCAGATGCGCCATTCCGGCCAGCGCCGCACTCTCCTGCGAGGTGCTGCCGCGGGCGCCGAAATCGTGCAGCTTGAACGCGCTGGGGTTGTTTGCCGCCGGCACGTCGCTCGACCGGGCGAGCGCCTGCAGGATCGCGATCTTGCAGTGGAACGACACGGTGCAGACGGTGGTCGGATACCAGATGGCGCGCAGCAGCGCGGTTTCGAGATAGTTCGGCAGCCAGAAGCAGCTCGGATCCGTGTTCACGATGGTGACCAGGACGTTGTGGGTATCGATCGCCAGGCCCTCCGGCGCGGCCTTGATCTCAACCGGCAACCGGCCGCCATGCGCGGCAAGGATGTGCTCCCAGCCTTCGCGGTGGAACGGCTCGCCATGGGCGGCGAAGAACTCCGCCGCTTCCTCGATGTCCGCCTGAGTGATGGGCCGGCTCAGATATTGGCGCAGGAAGGCTTGCAGGCCGAAGAACACGGTGCGGTCGTAGCTGCCGCCGCGGCTCTCGATGTAGCAGTGCACGTGCTGCGTGCCCGGCGGGAATTGCAGCCAGTGGCTGGCCTTGTAGGAATCGGTGGCGAGGATGGTGTTGCTGGTCATGTCTCAAAGCTCCTTTGAGAAGTCCGCACGGGGTCTATCCCTGGGCGGGGTACGCTGACTCTAAATCAGAGCCGTCAAGGCCAGGATGATGTCGTAGTGGTCCTCGAACATCATCTCGCGCCGAATGTCGGCCAGTGGCCACCACTGCGCCTTTTCGGCATCATCGGCGGCTTCGATCCGCGGCAGCTCTGCGCGGCCGGGCTTGCGGCTGCGTAGGCCGGGCAACGCCGTCTCGTTCTTCAGGTGGATCAGGAAGCCATGCGTGATGGTGCGGCCGCGCGAGGAGCGGTTCGGGTCGTCGAACACGCGTTGCGTGACGATGGACCCCCGCAGCATGCCGGCCGGCAGGGCGATCTCGGTCTCCTCCCGCAACTCCCGCAGCATGCCCTCCATCACCGTCTCGGACTGGTCGAGGAAGCCGCCGGGTAGCGCCCATAAGCCGCGGCCGGGCCGGCCTTTGCGGCGCACCAGCAGCACGCTCCCCGCCGTGACCACGCAGGCGTCGACGGTCACGAAGGTGACAGGATAGGGCACCTTCGGCACCGCCCATTGCGCGCGGTATTGCAGGACGAACTCATACTCCTCGCGGATGTCGCGGAACGCCTCCGTCTGTGCGAAGCACGCAAGGAAGTCGCGCACCGGCGTGGGCAGCAGATGGTCCTGCGGCAGGTCGCCCGGCTTGTGGCCGTCGGCGTCCCTGAGGAAGCTTTCTGCGAGGTTCGAGAAATAGCTGTTGCGGATGCGCGTGGAGGACAGCCCGTTGCAATAATCGGGCACGTCGATCGGGGTTCCCCATTGCGGGAACAGCTTGAGGTAGTAGGAGGTGTGGTCCTTGCCGTGCCCGATCAGTCCGATCGAGGCCGAACCCCGGCGGCGAAGCCCGGTCGTCGCCAGGACGGTGTTGACCTGCTTCTGCGCGTTGGCGACCCACTGCGTGTCGTTGTAGTAGCAATCTTCCAGCGGCAGGATCGTCAACCGCTCGCGTTGCTGTTCGCTCACCGAGAGCCGGATCATGTCGGCGCGCTCGTCGTAGGTGAACGGATTGCGATGGCTGCGCGGGACGCCGGCCGACCCGATCAGCACGAGGACAAAACGCCCGTGCTGGAGCGCCATCTCGATGACTTTAAGGTGGGCTGCGTGAAACGGTTGGAAGCGACCGATGAAAACGCACAGATCGTGCGAGGGTGACTGGACCATATCGGGTCCCGTGCCAGGGGCGGTCGTCAGATTCATGGTGCTTCACCAGGATGTCGTCGTCGCAGTCTATCTGCGACGGGTTGAACCTAAGCTGACTATGGCACAGTTTCAATCTCGTTTTCGCGCTGGGTAGGAGGCCCATCGCGGCTGACACCCTGCCTGCTCGCGGCAAGTGCCATTATGCTGTCGGCATGAACGTCCTGCTGGTCAACCCGCCGTACATCTCGCTGACCTCGGCCCACGGCGTCGGGCACCAGGTGCCATTGGGATTGCTGTGCATCGGCGGCCCGGTGATCGACGCGGGCCACACGGTCCGTTTGCTGGATGCGGAACGGCAGCGTCTGACCGGGGCCGCGCTGGCGCAGGCGATCGCGGCGGTGCAGCCCGACACCGTCATGACCGGGCATGCCGGCTCCACCCCGGCGCATCCGGCTTGCCTCGCCGTGATGGCAGCCGCCCGGTCCGTCTGCCCGGACGCGGTCACGGTCTATGGCGGCCCGTACCCCACCTATCACGCGGACGACATCCTCGCCTTGCACGCGGAGGTGGACGTGATCGTACGGGGGGAAGGCGAGGCCATCGCGCTGGCCTTGGTCGCCGCCCTGCAAGCCGGCGGCGACCTGGCGGACGTCGCGGGTATGGCCTACCGGCGGGACGGCGAGGCCGTGTCCACACCGGCAGCACCGCTGATCGGCAACCTGGACGCCTGGCGGACCGGGTGGGAGCCAGGGCTGTTCAACGCTCTGCCACGCCTCTGAACTGAAGCAGGTTTTCGATGCCTGCGAGGGCTGCCCGGTAGCGGTCCTGGTTCATGGTTCCAGATCGGTTGGCTTTGTTGATATTGAACGCGAAGCTGCGCAGGCGGGCGAACACGCTGGGTTTGATGCGGATGCGCGATCGGTCCTCCCCCGGGGTTACGTCGCGGGCATAGTGCGACGTGTTTTCAATGCCCCAGTGCGCCCGGATGGCTGCGGCGGCGCGCTTGGCGTTGACTGGTGCGTTGCAGACGTGGAAGGCCCTCTCTGTCGTCTTGCGTAGCAGCCCAGTGGCAGCACTGCGGGTAAACACCTCCCGCTCGACCCGGATAACGGCGGCCACATAGAACTGCCACGGTGTATCGGCGAGATCATTGGCCGGTTCAAAGACGCTGACGGTGCGGCGCTCGTCACGGTTGCGGCCTCGGGTGTGGCCTTGGTCCACAGTGAGGGGCTTGTTGGCGGCGGCGATATCGCGGCAGTGCTGGAGCAGGGTGCGTTGGTTGTCTTTGACCTGGACGATCAGCGTGACTTTGGCCTCGGCTGCGCATTCGAACAATTTTTTGGCAGTGCAGTGCATCGAGTGTGACGATAGTAGCGGGATCGACGCCGAGTTCGGCCAACAGCGCTTGAGCTGCGGGGATTTCGTTGGATTTCTCGGCGATGTCGACATGGGCCAGGACGAGGGCTGTATCAGGGGCAAAGGCGCTAAGTATCTGAGCCGCGGCGCGGTCGTGGAACGTGTCGAAGCTGCCGCGCAGGGTTTTGCCGTCGAGCGCGATGCTGCCCTGGCCGGGCTTGCAGGCTGCATGAGGTTGGCCGGCATGGCGGCGGAACGCCGCTTCCACCTCGAGGGGGTCCAGACCCTGGAGGATGTAGCGGATTGCGGTGTGCGCAGGCGCGCGCCGCCATGTCAGCCCGAAGGCTTGGTTCAATTTGGCGCGGTGGACGTCGATAAAGGTGACAACGCCACGGTAAGAGTTGGAGCCGCAAACGATGGCGAGAATGGAGAACAGCAGGACGTGGGGCAGCTGGTAGAGTTTGCCCTCGGCGCGCCGGGGATCGGGAATGTCGGCCAGCAAGTCCAGCAAAGGCGAGAACGTGACCACGGCAACCTCCGGCTCGGTTGCTTTGCCAGGAGTCAGACATTGGCCGTTTCGGGAATCCCAATCGACGTCAGTCCGTTCGCTTCACCACTCAACTGTGGCAGATCAGACTCACCAAGCGGCAGTCCAGAGCGTTGAACAGCCCTGGGGTGGGAGCTGATCGAGGATTGGAGCCTCTACCAGTGCTTCGGCCTGGGCCGGGCCGCGATCGTGCAGTTCTCCCGCGGTTGCCCGCATAGCTGCTCGTATTGCGGACAATACCAGTTCTGGACGAAGTGGCGCTTCCGCGACCCGGTGCGGGTGGCGGCCGAGATCGCCTGGCTGCACCGCACCCATGGCGTGATGTTCGTTGACCTCGCCGACGAGAATCCGACCTCCTCCAAGCGCATGTGGCGCGCGTTGCTGGAGGCCTTGGTCGCCGAGGACGTGCCGGTGAAGCTGTTCGCCACCATCCGCGCCACCGACATCGTGCGCGACGCCGAACTGCTGCCGCTGGCGCGCCAGGCCGGGCTGATCTGCGTGCTGATGGGCATCGAAACCACCGACCCGGCGACGCTCGCCGCCATCCGCAAGGGTTCCACCACACGGGAGGACCAGCGCGCCGTGGCCTTGCTGCGGCAGGCCGGCATACTGTCCATGCTGGGCCATATCGTGGGCTTCGAGGAGGAGCGGGCCATCGATGCCGTGCGCGCGACTCGGCAGGTCATGACGTATGACCCCGACCTGCTGAACGCGATGTACGTGACGCCGCACCGCTGGTCGGATTGGACCGCCGCCAACGCGACCCGGCGCGTGATCCAGGAGGATGTCGGGCTGTGGGACTACCGTCACCAGCTGCTTGCCACACGGCACCTGGCGCCGTGGCAGATGTTTGCCCTGGTCAAGCTGATGGAGGTAGTGGTGCACCTGCGGCCCCGGGCCTTGTGGCGCGTGCTGGCACATCCGGACCGCGCGTTGCGACAGCACCTGCGCTGGTGCTTCCGCAACAGCGCCCGAGTGTGGCTGGCCGAGATCGCCGAGTTCATCTGGCGCACGAAGCGGCCCACGCGGCCCATGACCCTCGCCGGGTGGTTCGCACCGCAGCGTGCGTCGCTGCCTGCTGACCAGCGAGCCACCGGCGCGTAATCTTCTCCCATGTTCGATGCGATCAACCGCCGCCTCGCCGGCTTGCGTGCCCGCTATGCCGAGCCGCACCGGGCCTATCACACCCAGGCGCATGTCGACGCCATGCTGATGGGCCTGAGAGGGTTGGGCAGTGCGGTCGTGCAGGCGGACATGGTCGAGCTGGCGATCTGGTACCACGACGCAGTGTACGATCCGGCGGCCGTGGACAACGAGCGCCGCAGTGCGGACCTGCTCCGGGCGGACCTGGCTGGGCTGGCCGATGCAGCGATGCTGGCACAGTCCGCAGCCCTGGTGTGCTGGACTGCCGACCATGGCATTCCCGCCGGGCTGCCGGCAGACCAGCACCAGGACGCGGCCTTGTTCCTCGACCTCGACATGGCTGTGCTCGGGGCGGATAGCGCGACATTCGACGCCTACGAGCAGGGCATCGCGGCCGAGTTCGTCCCGGTGTATGGAGACGGTCGTTTCAGGATTGGGCGGGCGCAGTTTCTCCGGGCGATGCTGGAGCGTCCGCGCGTGTTCCAGAGCGCGCGGTTCGACCGGCTATATGACGCGGCGGCGCGCGCCAACCTGCAACGGAGCTTGACCACGCTGCAGCAAGCCGGTCCGACATAAACCGGGTGTCGCCCGGCATACCAGGTCCTATTGGCACTGAACGGTGCCCCGGCCGCCGTCAACTTGCAGCATCAGGCCATTGGTCAGACGCGCCATGGCGCCACGCACCGCCATGACGGCCGGGATCCCGTATTCCCGGGCTGCAATCGCACCGTGCGAAAGGGGACCGCCGCTCTCGGCGACGATGCCGGCGGCGCGGGCGAACAGGGCCGTCCAGGCCGGCGTCGTGGCACGTACCACCAGGATCGCGCCAGGAGGGCAGGCTGCGAAGTCGTCCGGCGAGCGCACGACGTAGGCCGGCCCTGCCGCATAGCCGGGGCTGCCGGGAATGCCCTGCAACGCATCCTCGTCCACCGCCGGCTCCGGTGCGTCGGCGAGCGACCATACGGGGGAGCTGGCCTGCTGCCGGAGGTAGTCGCGCTTCGCGGCGGAGACCGCGTTGCCCAACGCCTGCCACATCGCCGCTTCGTCGGTGGTGATCGCCTGCGCCAAGGCGTCCTCGCGTGCGAAGAACAGGTCCAGCGGATCGGTCAAGGGCAGGTGGTCCGCCACGCTTGCGCCCAACGCCTGCACCGCACGCCGCAGCAGCGGTCCGAGCCGGGCGGTCTGATAATGCTCGAGGTCATCCAGCTCGGTATAGAGCCGCGCCAGCCGCACTAGCTCCTGCAGCAGGAAGCCTAGCTCGTCCGGCAACCCGGCGCAGAGCCGCCGCAGCACCGAAGCCGCCCTCTGCCGCCGGACCGCGCCATCGCGTGCGGCAGGCCTGCTGTCCATCCGGGCCATCACGGCATCCAACGCCGTCCAGGGCGCGTCGCCCCACGTGGGCTGGTAGGGATCGGCATCCATTTCCCGGTGGGCGTGGTCGTTCAGGAACGCGGTGAAGGCCTGGTGGAAGTCAGGGTAGCAAGCCAGCCCGCTCGCCTCGATGACCTGCCGGGCAGGTGTTGTCCGCAGCATGGCGTCCAGCTTTGGTTCAGCCCGCGCCAGTTCGGCCAACTCATCCAGGCTGCGGTTGAGCGTGGCTGTACGCGTTTCGACCGCCGCCATGAGAGCGTCGTAGGACGGGCCTGCGTCCGCTTCGGCGACGTGCCCGAGCAGGCCGCGCAGCGCGCGATGCACCACCGCCTGGCCAATGGATATGGCGATGTTGTGCCGGAAGTAGCTGCGGCCCGTGTCGTTGATGCACTGGATGTGGGTCCAGATGTCTGCCGGCGTGCGTCCCGCCGGGTCGTCCTGTTCCAACCGTCCGACCGCCAGCAGGAACCGGTCCAGCGTCAGTGGCCACTCGCCAGGCAGCTCGTCCACCCAGGCGAAGCGGCGCAGCAACGACGGCAACGCGCTGCGTAGCGCCTCGAGGCTCTCGGCGCCGGCGATCGGGTGGCCCAGATAGAGGTCGACGGCTGTCTGGTTGCCGTAAACATAGCCGTCGAACCAGGCGAACCAGCGGTCCCGCATCGGCGGCAAGCCCATGCGGATGAACGAGGCCTGCAGCGCCGCGTGAAAGCCGGCATCGGCAAAGTCCCAGGCCAGCGGCGTCACCGGATTGGGGAAACGTTCAGCCGACTCATCGCGGGTCCAGCGGGCTGGGAGGGCGGTCACGGGGCGCGCTTGCAGCAATTGCACGCCGGCGTCGTCGATCGCCCATTCGATGTCCTGCGGCGTACCGTACGCGGCCTCGACTGCACGGGCGATGCTGGCGACGGAGGCAGCCTGTGCGGGGGACAGGCAGAGCGTCGCGCGCGGACCTGCGGCGTGGTGCAGTGTCAGGTCGGATTTGGCGAGCACGAAGCGGTCCACCTCCGCCTCGCCGTTGACCACGCATTCGCCCAGGCCGGGATGGGCGGAGATGTGGATCTCGTCCAGTGCGCCGCCCACCGGGTCCAGCGTGAAGGCGACGCCTGCCGCCTGGGCCGCCACCATGCGCTGCACCACCACCGCCATGGCGATGCCCGATTCGTCGACTTCACGGTCCCGCCGGTAGGCGACGGCGCGCTCACCATGGAGGGAGCCGAAGCAACGCTGCACCGCATCCAGCACCGCCGGCAAACCGATGCAGCCTAGGATCGTGTCGTGCTGCCCGGCGAACGACGCCTCGGCCAGGTCTTCGGCGGTGGCCGAAGAACGGACGGCGTAGACGCCGGCTGGGTCAAGCATGGCCGCCAGCTCCTCCGCCAGACCCGGCGGCAAGACCCCCGTCGCCGTGGCGCGATAGGCGTCCGTAGTAACCACGACGCCTTCCGGCACCATGAAGCTGCCCTGTAGCAGCCGGGCCAGGCCGGCCGCCTTGCCGCCAGCCAGCTCGAGTTGCAGGGCGCGCGGGTCTGCTAGAGCGATGACGTACGACATGTGCAAGCTCCGTGACTGACAGCGTGGGTGAAGCGGGAAGGCGTGGCGCGCGGCAGCAGCATTGCGGCGAGCGCAAGGCAGCAGCTCGCCAGGAAAAAACCGGCCGCTACGTCGACGGCATAGTGGAAGCGCAGGGCCAGCGTGGACACCCACAGCACCGCCACCGGCAGGGCGCACCACATGGCCCGGCGGCGATGACCGCCGACGACGTCGAACCCCAGGATGAAGGCCGTGACCGCGCAGTGCAGGCTGGGAAAGGCATCGGCCCGGTTGGTGCCGAAGGGCACGATCCGTAGCAGCAGCCGGGTCACGCCGAAGCCCTGCACGGGATGGGCGAAGTGCATCGTGGCGTAGGGGCCGAGTGCCGGCAGGCTGACGTATCCGGCGAAGCCGATGGCATACAGGGTGAACAGTCCGGCGTAGAAGGCGCGCGCCTTGGCCGCCGGGGCGAACAGCCACCCGATCGTGGTCGCCAGCAGATAGGCGAAGAACAGGCTGTAGCAGAGGCTGAACACCTCGGTCGGCCATGGGCCGAGCCGGCCGTCGAACCAGTCTGGGAGGCTGCAGCCGAATAACCGGAGATCCCACGCCTGCAGCAACGCGTCGGCATGGCCGGGGTGGAAGAGCGGGATACTGCGCCTGAGGTCGCCGAACACGAACCACATCAGCGGCACGAAGGCGAACAGCCGGGCGCGACCCGGCCAGGGCCCGTTCCAGCGGCGGTGACACCAGCGGGCCAGGCTGCCGCCTGCGGGAATGGCGACGATCAGGCCGGCATAGGTCAGCGTCTCCGGCGCCATCGGCCCGGCGGCGGCGGCCAAGCGGGCCCAGATCCATGTCAGCACGGCGGCAAAGGCCGCCTCGTGCGGCAGCAGACGGGGTTCGGTGCGCCCGTCACGCATGGCTGTAGGCCCGCGCCGGCCAGGCCGCGTACA
This sequence comes from uncultured Acetobacteraceae bacterium, assembly GCA_964244585.1. Lineage (GTDB taxonomy): Bacteria > Pseudomonadota > Alphaproteobacteria > Acetobacterales > Acetobacteraceae > LMUY01. The sequence goes on from CAXTJM010000029.1 coordinate 33,404, forward strand.
GCGCGGTCGCCGCAGCGTAGAACAGCGCGGCCCAGGGCCAGCCGGCCCAGAGCAGCCCTGCGATGGCGGCGACCGACCACACGGCCTGCACCGGCAGCCCTACGATGGCCGACCAGACCAGCACGACGTTGTCGCCATCCGGCAAGAAGCGCGCGGCCAGACGCATCGCCAGCACCGTCGGCAGATTCAGCGCCGCCGCGAGCCAGCGTAACGGATCGCGGGCAGTAGGCGTCACGGGTTCCGGCGTCTCGATTGCCTCGAGCGCCGTCGTGACCTGGGTCTGCGCGGCACGGGGCGTGATGCCCGGCGCCAGGCGGAACGGCACGCCGACGACCACCTCGACCCCGGTGCTGATCCGGGTGGGCTCGGCGTAGTGGATGGCGAGCGGAACGATCGTGGCCGCCGGGTAGGCCCGCGCCAACAGCGCCGCGCCGGGTTGGAAGGGCAGGTGGTGGGGGCCCAGGGTGCTGGTGCCCTCCGGGAAGATGAAGATCGTGCGGCCGGCCTTCAGTTCGTGTCGGCATTCCGCCAGCGCGGCATGGTTGCGGTGGATAGCGCCGCCATCCTGCCGCCGAGACACGCCGATCCCGGCCACCAGAAGCCGCAGCCATGGCTGCCGCAGCCGCTTCATCGCAACCATGAACACGGTGCGCCGGGGTAGCGCGTGGGAATACACCCAGCCATCCATCAGCCCAGCCCGGTGCAGGCCGATGAACAGCACCGGGCCCGACGCCGGAACCCGCTCCGCACCGGTCACGCGGACCCGTCCGATACAAAGCCGAACCACGAGCCGCGGCAACGCGCCCTGGAACCAGAAACTGAAAACCGGCCCACGTGAAGCGGCTGCAATGCTGCCAGGATTGGTCACCACCGGTCCCTTCTTGAACAACGTTCAAGTCAGAAGCTAGGCAGTCTATGAACGGTGTTCAAGAAGAATCTGAACGATGTTCACGGAAATCGTGGCGCAGCCGTCGTCAGGTCCAGGGTTCCGGGTCGGTGCCGCGCACGGTCAGCGCCTCCGCCACGATGTGCAGCGCAGGCACGCGCGGCACCACGCACTCGCCGGCAATATGCCCTGCAAACTCGTGGAGATCCTGGTTACCATGCGGTGATGCGACCATCCATTGCCATCCGACACTGGCTCTTTTCACGTGGCCTGCTCGTAGCCGGGTCACTGCTTGCCGCGAGCAGCGCGCACGCTCAGGGTTCGGGCGGGCCTCCCGGTCAAGACCTTGCGGCGGCGCTGGGTGGAGGGTGGACGCGCGGCGGCTCGTGCGACCGGCCGATGCAGTTCCGGCTTGCCGGCAAAACGCTGCTCGTCGTGGGGACGGACGGCAAGATCGACATTCAACGCGTGTTGGAACGGCGCGCCAGCGGCATTGCGACGGAAACAACCGCCTCCGCGCACGGCAACCCGATCGGGATGCGGTGGGTGTACGAGGTTGTTGCACCGGGCCAGCTCAGCCTGACGGACCAGCGGGGCCAGTCGGCCACCTTCCAGCATTGCCGGCCGCCGATCCCGGCCACCGCCAGCCCGGCCCAGTTCCTGCGCGGATTATTCGCCATCTATGTCGACGGTGCTGACGCCAGCCTGCCCTTCGCCAGCGAGGCCGGGATGCGCGCCTTCCTGGTAACGGACCTGGCCAACGAGATCGCGCAGTATGACGTGCACGTCAGGCAAGGCGGTCACATCGACACCATGTGCCTGCGGGCGGAGCCGATCACCGGTACTGAAGACGACTACAAGGTGACCGATGTCCACGTCACCACCGCCGAACCCGGCCCAACCACGCCGGACCGAACGTCCGGTACCGTTTCGTTCCGTAACATGGGAGCGCCCGCCACCGTGCGCTTCGACCTACGGCGGACCGCGGCCGGGTGGCGGATCGACGACCTCCAGTCCGGCACGAACGCTTCGCTGCGGGCGCAGATGGCGCCCTGTGACGCCACGCATCGATGAGCCACCATAGCAAGACCCATCGTCGCGGTGACCGGCCGAACGTCGTGCCGACGGTGCCTCTGCCGTCCGGGCCTACGCAGTCGCTGCCTGCCGGTGCGGCGCGCCGGATGGGCTGGGGCCGGGCCGCGGCTGCGATCTGGTATCTCGGCGGCTTCGTGCTGCTGCTGGTGTCGGCCGTGCTGCAGGTGGGGCCGTCGGCCTGGGTGGCGGCGTGGCAAGTCCGGCATTGGGGCAGTGACAACTCCATCGCATCGTTCCTGCCCGGTTTCATCGTCCTGGCCGCACCAATGCTCATGCTCAACCTGTTGCCGCGCCAGGCAGAGGGCTCATTCCTTTGCGGCATGCAGGACGCACTGGCGCCGAACCGCTCCAGGTCGGTCCAGCCTCCATCGCCGGAGCGGATGGCGCATTTCCTGTTGTGTTGGGCCAGAGGCGCCCTGGTTGCGGCGGGAGTGTTCCTTCTCGCCGGCGGGCTGGGCTACGAACTGATCACGCGCATCGGCAGCCGCGGCGCCGGCACTCCGTTGCCGGAGCTGGCGTTCGCCGCGGTCGCGGCCCAAGGAGCGGCGCTCCCGACCTACGCCCGGCTGATCGGCGCCACGCCACAGCCGGAATTCACCTGGCTGCACGAGCATTCCGAACGCCGGACCTATCATCGCGACGCCTTCACGCCACTGACCGGCCGCGGCTGGCGTCCCGGCGATGCCGTCGTGGTGCTCGAGGAGGACCGCACGGTCCCGGGCGACGGCGGGACCGACGCTGTGCTGCCACCCGGCCCCCCGGAGGGCGCGCTGGAGCGCAGAGCCTTGCCGGGCTGGATGCTGGACGAGTTGCGCCGCCGCGGCGTCGCGGTCACGGACGACCCGGTGGTACTGATCCGGCAGGAGTTGGGCGGGGTGGTGCCCGACGCCGACACCATCATGGCCGTGCTTTGCCTGGTGTTCGGCGGCACGTTCGCCGTGTTCGCGCTTGGCGCCTCGTTCGCCTATCGATACCGGCGGCGGCGCATCCTACGGACTCTCGCGGACACCGCCACGGGACTGGGGTGATCCTCGGCAATCCTGCCTTGGCTTCTGGAACATCGACTTGTCCAGCGGGCGATGACGCGTCCCCGCGTTCTTGCGCGGCAAAGGAGGAAGCAGGTGGCATTCGGAAGCGGACGGAGCTGGCCAACCTATGTCGGAAGGGGCCTTCTCATCGTGTTTTCGCCGGTACTGCTCGTCGCGGCGTGGACGGTCCTGGTCGCCTCGCCGTACGACGTCGCTGTCGGCCTAGCCGAAGTCTTCTCCAAGCGCGACGTGGTGCAGGTTGCCGATGGCGAGGAGACTGCCATCAGTCTCTTCCTGCTCCTGCTCGCCTTGCTCGGTATGGGCTGGCTGCTGCGCCTGCGCATTTCCATCGTCGTGGTGGCGGGCGGCTGCTTGCTGGTGTGGCCGATCGTGGCGACGCTGGCTGCCGGCGTGGAATATGGCTTGCAGACCGTGTTGGCCGGACGGGGCTATGACTACTGCACCTTCCACGTCATGAGCACGGGGAAGGGCGAAGGCGGCACCTACGTCTACGTGCGTCGCGCATTGCCGGGCGCCTGCGAGGCGGTGCGTGGGATATTCCCGCCACATCACCTCGTCCCGGATCGGCGGGAAAGTTTCGACGTCCCGGTGGCTGCCCATTGAGGCCGGTTCTTGTGCGGGTCGCCAGGGCTGGTCGGCGCCTGTTGCGGCTGCTCCTCCTGGTCGGGCCCCCAACACCGCCCCGGCCTCCAGCGCGCCTGAGAGGGGCCGCTGTGATGGTCCTGGCTGAGGCCGCCTTCTCCGCGGCCGGGATCAAGCGTGCTTCGGGGCAGCCATACGGGCTGATCTCATCCATGGCGAAGGTCGAGGACGGCCGTCTCGTCTGGAGTGTCTCCACCGCAACGATCGGCAGCGGCTGGCGTGTGACGATCGACGATGCCACAAGCGAGGCCGGCCGCGTGACGAGGTGGGGCTTGCGCTAGCGTCGGTGATCCACCGAGCCAGGATATCTGTTGTCCGGTGTCACTCGCACCAGAGCGCCATCCCGCGCAGATGCGGCTTCGCACATGGCGTAGCCGGCAGCGGCAACGGCGAGCCGGGCCGCCAAAGGCCAAGGCGGCGCTGGATGTTGGCCATTTCCGAGTCGATCACCGGCAGGGCGTTGCCGTCGGCGTAGAGCGTGGCACTTCGGTAACGCAGCACCTGCCGGTAGGGGCGGCCCGGCGGGTCGGCATAGACCGATACCCAGTAGCCATATGGGGCGGTTTCGCTCGGCTCGGCGGCAATGATGTCGCCCGCGAGCGGGCCAGTCTCGACGAAGCGCACGTCCTGGTTGTTGTTCGTGCCGGTCCAGTGCTCGTAGACACGGGCGAAACGATCCTGGCCGCGTTGGTAGGCCATCACCTGCGTGAGCACGAGCTGGTCGCCATCGCCGCTGTGCAGACTGGCCGACACGACGAGCAACAAGGGCTGTCCGGTCGGGCCGTGCGAGCGGACGATCCGGGCCGCCTTCAGGTAGTGGCGCTCGGAGAACGCGGGAGCGTCCGAGGTGTCGAACAGCTTGGCCTGCAACTGCGGATCGCACGGCCCACCGGTGCCTTTGTGCAGGCAGAGCGTGACGGCGCCGGGCACGGTGCCCTCATCCGGCCCGAACGGATCGGGTATCGGCGAAGCCTGCGTGGCGGTGAACTGCCAGGCCGAGCGTGTCCCAAACGGCCGGGACAGGTCGATGGACGCGATCTCGGTCGTGGCCGGAGGCAGCGCGGCTGCCGACTGGACGACCACGGCGCCGAGCAGCACGGCTTGCAGCGTGATATGCCGGGCTCGCGGCATCAGTGGGCCAGTCCAGCCTACCATCGCCCGACCCGGAAGGATGCGCGCAGGCCGTAGAACGGAAACAGCGTAAAACCCATACCGATCCAAAGCAGGCCGAGAACGTCGCTCCAATTCGCCTAGAAGGTATCCGCCCGCGCCGAGCCGGCTGGATCTGCCTCGAGATAGGCCACCGGCACGGCAGCTCCCAACGCCCGGGATACGGAGCCGTTCTGCGTGAACTCAACTGCCCGGCCTTCCAGGGTGGTGAAACGGATGCGCGGGTGGGGCTGCGGGTCGGCGATGCTGCCGGTCACGTGGTCCGCCCTGCTGAGGAACTCCGCCGTCCAATGACCCTCGAGCGCGGCGCCGGCGAGCACCGCCCACCCGACCAGCCAGAGCAGCACCGTGGCCGCATTCCAAGGCGGCGCCGCTTTCGGCTGCGGGATCATGACGTCCCAGGGTGAGGCCGGAGGGGCGGGATGCGCCGGGCACCGGCGTTTCGCCCGTTGCAGGCGGATGATCACCGCGGCGACAAGCGCGCAGACGAGCCAAAGCTCTACCCAAATCTCGTAAAGAACCGCGTCATCGACGTCCTCGCCTTGCAGGCCGAACAGGCCTGGCAGGAGATCCAAGGTCGGGACCTTCGCGCTTATGTTCGGCGCCAGGAGGACGCAGGTGGTCGTTGCACCGACGGTGATGCCCAGCAACAGGGCGGCGGACGCCAGAAACCGTCGTCGCCTGCGCTGTGCCGCCCTGAACGTCGCCCCAACCATGGCCAGGATGAGGACCGCCATCACGATACCAGCGCCCCTGCGGCCGAATGCTGGCGGCTCTGGGAAGAAGGCGACAAAGGGTGCGGCGGCCAAGGCAGCAAGCAGCGCCGCCGTCGCGGTCTCGACCCATCGCCTCAACGCCGCTTCCTGCGCCTGGTCGGACTTGGAGGCGATTTCACAGCGGCCTGCATGCCCACGAGGAGTGGCCACCGAGCTTGGAATGGCAAGAGGGCCAGCAACAGCAGCGGCGACAGAAAGACCGGCAACCCCAGTAAGAAGATCGCGACGCCGGCGAAGTCCCGCAGGCCGAGAAATCCGGTGGCAATGCGCCGGTCGGCCCGAACTGCCGGCGCCGTTGGAGGCTACAGCCAGCGCCACTCGTTCGTTCGCCTCTCAGCCGGCTCATGCCGCGTGGTCCTCTGCGCCTTTGCCCAGATCTTTGAGCGAAATCGTAGATGGAGTTTCGCCATCCGTCGAACGTGGCCCATTGACGACGCCGAGACTTCGTTGCCGACTGATCCACCAAGCTTCAGCAAACAGGAGGAGAGTGGCTCCGGTGCAATCCGCCTCGTTCGTGGCGGGGCGGCAGCGCTGCTTCGACTGGCAGGCCGCTGCCGCCCCGTCGATGGCCATCGCCTGCTCCCCGAGCACGGCTCGCTTGCCCTGAAGCGGCAGCGCCCCCTTCCGGAACGGCACGGGTTGCCGATGGTGCGGAAATGACGGTGCCCTGGGCGCGGAGCACGGAATCGGACGATAGCGCGACGACGGTGACGCTGTTGGAGGCGGGACTGAATCCGCTCGGCATTCAGGGCGTCCGCCCGCTGAGCAGTGCGGAGCTGGACCTTGTCGGGCGGGAGGCCGAGGCGGCGGGGTTGCTCCGGACCGGTGGAGCCGCCGCGACCGACCCCCTGGTCCGCGCCACCACCTGCGGCTGGATCGGGCGCAACAGCGTGGTCGCCGCGGCGATCACCCCGCTGCACCCGGCCTTCACGCGCTGGTTGGCCTGTGGCACCGCGGGCGCAGAGACCATGGCGATGCCACGTTGAGACGACACGCGTCTTTGGTTGCCGCCGCGGCACTCGTTGCGCTGCTGGCTTTGGCGGCCTGGCGCATCCTGCTCGCCGGGCCGCAAACTCCGTCGGAGGCGGACGGGCAGGGGTGGTTGTCCAGCTTTGCGGACCTGCTCACCAGTCCGCGCGCGCTGGGGTCCCGCGGCCCCGCGGCCCTGGCGATGTTCCCCGGCTTCGGCACCTGGTCGGCGGGGGACTGCGTGACCGAATGGGCGCGCACCGACACCTCGGCGCCGATCGTGACCTATCAACGGCTGGAGTTGGGCCGCAAGCCGGGCGAGCCCTGCGCGGAGGCGCAGTTCGGCTTGTTGAGCACCACCTTCCGGGCCTCGGACGGCATCACGCCCGGCACCTTGATCGATCGGTTCACGCAGCAGTTCGGCCCGCCCGAGTTCCACCACGACTGGATGCTGCGTGGCTCCTTGACCTATACATGGCAAGTTCCGGACGGCATCTTCATCCACCTCGACGAGCCGGTGGGGCCTGGCCGAGGAGAGGCGTTCTCCCTCCTGTTCGTTCGCAGCTACGGCACCCCGACCGCCCTCGCCACCCCGGCGCAGGCGGAGCAGTGGATGGATGCGACCGTCGCCCTGGTGACCGGCCCCGACCTGGCGAAGGCGCGCACTGCCGAGGCGGTCAAGATGGTCGGCCTGCCGATGACGCCGGAGCTGCGGGATGGGGATGGATGTCCGGAGGCATACGACGGCGTGCCAGACAAGCCGGGGCCGATCGGCAGCCATCAGAAGTTGCGCTTTGACCACCAACAAGGCCAAGCGTGCGGAGAAGCCCGGTTCGAGGGATTATCCATGGAGATATGGAAGCGCGGGCCGCTCACCGCGGAGGCGCTGGTCGAGCGGATCGCTCGGAAGCTCGGGCCGCCCGCCGTCTCGCGGGAGCCCGGGCAGGAAGGGGTGTCCTATCGTTGGGGCACGCCGTATGGCACCGCGGTCGACCTGTTCGAGGGCCTGTCCGGCGGCATGCAGCACGTGATGCGGCTGCGCGTCGAGCGGGCGTGACCGCGGGTGGCTGCCCGCGAGCCTGCGTTGCTGCACGTGCGCGCCGGGTGCGGCAGGTCACTGCGGCGCTTCCGGCCGGCTACTTTCGGCGCATTGTTCGGGAAGGATGGTGGCGACATGTGGCCGGCTTGGACAACGATCCGAGGAATGGCCTGCATGGCCGCTAGCCTTGCCTGCCTCAGCCCGGCGGCTGAGGTCCGACCCGATAGGGGAACGGCGGCGATGTCGGCGCTGCGACATTACGCGCTCAGCGCATGCCTGGCCCAGGCTTTCCCGGCGATCCGCGATGAAGCACGTGCCGCGCAGGGTGCATATCTCGAGTTCGGGAGCCATCCGGCCGAGACCTACCAGGCGGTGCAGGACATGGCGCAACGCTGGCTCCAGCGCGACTATCCGAGCTTTCGTGACGCGACGCTGGATGTAATGAAGTGCATCGACCTTTCCGAAAGTCCGGAACTGAGTGCGCTGGGCCGCCGGACACTGCTGAACGTTCGTTGATGGGTCGGGCGGAACACGCGGTGGTGGCGATCGTCCTCGTGTCGGCGCTGATGACCATTGCGGGCGCAGCGTGCGAGGATGCGGTTGCCCGACCCGTGTCGTTCACGATCGAACGCGTCACCGTGGCGCAGGAGGGCCAGTGGCGCCCCGACCCGAACGGGCAGCAGACTCCGCAGCTGTGCGCCCGTTTCCACCTCTCGGGCACAGCGGGGCTACGCTGGTTCAGGCAGGCGCGCGAGGTGTCCCGGCAGGTCTGGCTGCACGAGTTGGACTGGACGCAGTGTTCGGTTTCGGGAAGGCTGCGGACCCGCGATGGGCGAACGCTGCCATGGGAGCTGGATCAGTCCGGCCGCGGCCGTGTCGCCATCACGTCGGAGCTGCCGGCCTATTTCGCTGGCCCCGAACTGCCGCTGCACCGGCTTGCTTCCAAACCCGCATTTGATCGGTAGCCCCTGGCCAGGGCACACGACCGGACTGCATGTGCAACACTACGAGGATAATACCCGGCTGCCGGGCCGCCGCCGCCTCACGATGGCAAGAAGCGGCAGGATGGTCAGGCCAAGCAGCACCACGACGCCGACCAGGAAGGTGAGGGTCCGGTTCCAGAGTTTGTCCAACGCCATGTCGGTGGTCGCAAGTTCCGGCCGGCTCGGGTCCGCCACGACCGCCACGGTGTAGTCGCCGAGATGCACGCCGGTGAAGATGTAGTTGACGCTGTGGGGTACCGGGCCGGCGTTCGTGGGCACCACCAGCGTTGCGTCGCAGATGTTGAAGATGAAGTTGCTGCTGCAGGAGCCTTTGGTGACCCGGCTGCCAGGCATCGGCCGCGCGGCGTTGCGAACTTGCCAGTCGGTGACCAGATCGGGCGCGGTGTAGAGGCCCATCGCCACCAGCGCCCCCAGGAACATCAGGACGCCGAGGCCGAGCTTCAGATTGTGCTTCCAGCCGCTGTTGCGGGGCGGCAGGGTGAGGCGGCGGGCGGGATCGGTCTGCATGGCGATGCGGCCCTACGTGGCAATGCGGGTGGTGATCATACGTCGGCTTCGACCGGATCGCCGAGGCCGGGCAAGCGCGGCGCTGCGATACTGGCCGAGAAGCGTTGCATAGCCCTGCGCCGTCATGCCGTGGGGCGACGCCGCCTTCACCGTGATGATGCCCCGCTTCGGGTCGAGCCGCAGCCCGCGCGCGCCGGGCAGGCGAGCCGGGTAGGCTGCCTCGGGCGGCAGCAGGATGCGCGTGACGACCCCGCTGCGGGTGACGGTGACGTCCAGGTCGGCCACGTCGTCCCAGCCGATCGGGCGGTCTAGCCCCGGCAACTCCATCGCCTCGGCCCGTAGCCGCATAAAGGGCCTCCGGGCGCGCCGGGCCAGCATGGCAGCGCGGCCGGCCAGCACCGCCGCGACCAGAATGGCCACCCCGCCTGCGACGCGCTGCTCGAACACCCCGAGGCCGCGCAGGCCGAATAGCAGCAGCGCCAGCCCGACCAGGGCCAAGGCAGCGCCGGCGGCGTTCAACACAACGACGCCCCGCGTATTCTCATGCAACGCGCATTCATCGCCGACGACGCTGTCCGCCGTCGCCTGGAGGGTGTCGCGATAGGCGCGGTGCCGGGCCCGTATTTCGCTCAGGAAGTCGGCCGTGATGGCGTGGGAGAGCGGTACAGGGTCGGCGAAGAAGGTCGCCAGGTGACTAAGGCTGCTCCGGTCGGGCGACGCCGCCGCCCGGGCAATCAGGTCCGGCGATGGCGGCTGACCAAGCGCCACAAGGCGCTGCCTGGTCGGCGGGTGGGTGTCGGTCGGGTGGGGCTGCTCGTCCTCGAGGTGGGCCGCGGGGTCGCCCAGGCCGCGGGCCGCCGCCTGGTCCAGAATGGCGGCGACCAGGTCGGCCGGAGCCTCACCCGGGGCGCGGGCGGCGGCGCTCAGAACTTCCTCGATGCGCGGCTGCATGGCCGATACGCGCAGCAAGGCCCGGGCGGACGCATCGGTGGAGGTGACACCTGCCCCGGCGGCATCGGCCGCGAACTCCCGCAACCGGCTCCAATGCCGGACGGCGCGATGGAACCGGTCCATCGCGAACCGCCCGAGCCGCAAGGAGGGGCTCACCAGGGGCGACGGCGTCCCAGCCGTGCCCGTAGCCGCGGTGGCAACCGCGTCGAGCGACCGTTCGACGCCGGCATAGATGGGCAGGAAGCGCTGGCTCCACTCCGTATCGCCGCCAGAGAAATGCGCCAGCTCATGGGCGATGACTGCGGCGACCTCGTCGGCACGCAGCAGCGGCAGGGCCGGCAGCGGCAGATAGAGGGTGCGACCGGACAGGGTGGTTCCGGCTGGCTGCAGCCGCTTCGGCCCCGAACTGACGAAGAAGCCACCGGTGAGGCCGACGACGATGTTGTCGGGACGCAGCGAGCCGAGCCGCGCGACAAGCTCGTGCAGCAAGGCCCACAGGCCGGGTGCTTCCTCGGATGCAACAAGGCGGCCATCGATCGGCAGCGCGTCGGGGGTGAAGGCCGCCACGGCGCGCTTGAGCTGGAACACGGCCCGTCCGGCCGTCCAGAGGCTTATCGAGGCAGCCACGGCGCTGATAGCAAGCAGCTTGACGCCGCCGATGGAGAACTCGTCGATGTCCAGCTGAGCCACGGCCTCGAACGCCACGGCCGCGACGAAGGCGCATGCCATCAGCACGACCTGCGCGCCCATCAGCGGCGGCAGTGCGCGCCGTATCGCGGAGAAACCACGCACCAGGGCTTCCCGAGAGCCCTGTCCAATCCGGCCGAGAACGCTTGCAGCCAGAAGGGCCAGCGCGGATAAGGCCGCCGCTAGCCCGGCACCAGTTGCAACGGCCGGCGGAAGCCAGGTGCGAAGACTTGCCAACCAGATGGCGGTGTCGAGGCCGTGCAACTCGTCCCGCGCCACGGTGACCGCATACGGTCCGCCGAAAAGCTGGCTGCCACGCTGGAACTGCAATCCCATGTCGAAGGCGCCGGGCGGGATGCGGCTCTGACGGGCTTGCAAGGCTTCGACCACGGGAGCAAGCCGGTCCCGCTGCAGCGCGGCCGCAGCGACATCGTCAGCGCCGCGATACCCCTCCCAGATACCGAGCGCCATCAAGGCCAGAGGGAGCAGTAGCGTGCCGGCAAGCAGGCGACGCGTCTTGCGTCCGGGTGCGTAACTCCGCGTGATGATCGTTCCTCGACCGCAAGTGTGGACCAGCCCGGACAATGCAGCTTTGACGACCGGGGCTTCGCCGCAATAATCCCAACACCGAACTCGAGATAGGCCCCCTACGCAGCACGTCTCTTATTTCTGATCGCCGGAAAAAGGTGAAGCGCATCGATTGCTCCGAAAACGCGGAGTTCGGTCGTTTGGCCCGCCATATCTTGCCGTGACAGCACGAGGAGCACGCCTTTGCCAATGGGTGACCTGCCGCCGCCCCACCCTCTCGCAGCGATGGCGTTTCCGCGCTGGCTCGCGAAAACGGTTCTCGTCGTCTTGACGATCGCGTTGTGGCTCCCGACCCTGGCCGTCCTGGCGACGGTAGCGACAGCCTTCGCCACGGGCTGCCAAGTCAACGAGGCCACGACTCAGCCCTGTATCGTCGCAGGGCACGATGTCGGGGACCTCCTGTATGGAGGACTGGTCATGGTGTTCCTCGCAGGTCCCACGCTGCCATTTGCAATCGGTGCAGTCCTCATCTGGTTCATCGTACGGCGGCGGGCTGCCATCGACCGCCGCAAGCTGCTCTGATCGGTTGACGCCGGATTGCTGACGGAGCGGGGACGAGCGCCTCCTGACGCGACGCATCCCTGGTTACCCTTGCTGCTAACAATGTGGCTGGCTGCACGACGAACGCTGCTGGAGGCGCATGGTGGACGTCGATCACGCAAACCTCTGCCGTCGAAGTAGGACGTCTCGGGCGTGAGGAGCATTCTGCGCGCGCCGCACGTTCGCGGGTTCGTGCCCGTGCCAACCGATACGGACATAGACAGGCTGATGTTCCACATCCTGGCCGACTTGCGCAGACGTGAGTGCCAGGTCCGCATCTCCAGCGGCGACGCACTGGTCGTGGAACAGGGCACACCCGGCCGTGGATCGGTGCTGGCGTTCGTCGATGGCGGCGGCACCATCCGGCTCGATCGGTCTGCCGGTGTGCTGAGTTACGACTTTTCGACTGCAGGCGGCTTGCTGCTTTGCGCAATACTCTCGCCGGTGTGCGGCGGTTTCGCCTGGTTCGGCTTGGACGGTGACCCGATGCTGACCACGTTCGCCGCCGCAATGCCGGTGTTGTGGCTGTATGGCGCCAATTACGGACTTAGCTGCGTTCGCGTGCCGGCATTCTTGGGCCGGCTGTGCCAAACGGCGCCGGGCCGACCTGCCGACACCGTGGCTCCCCGAGAGACTGGCCGAGATTAGCAGTTGGTGCCATGCGGGTAGACCGCCAGGGGACCCGTAGCGGAGAAGCGTGCCCGGCTTAGAAGCTTGTTTATCGCTCGGTCTTGTCGATGTCTGGCGAGCCCGTCCACCTGGCGACGTGAGCCGTCCGTGCTGCGGCTCGCAGGGACGGAGGGCACGGCGCTGTCATTCACGGCGAACGCCAGCCAGCGGTCGCGTGCAGCGGCACCGGCCATCGGCGGACACGGTGGCCCGTAGGGTGTCTGACGCTGGAGGTCGTCAAGGGTGTGCCCTGTAGTCGTCCCACTTCCAGGGCAAGCCCGTACTCGCCTGTGACCCCCGGGTATGCTGGTCCGCGCCGGAGGCGGCGTAGCCATCGTGGTCGTCCGGGCGGTCCTTCTCGTCGCAAAACTCCAGCGCGCGCCCGTTCTCCCGCACGTCGTACCCGACCTTGCCGTGCAGCACGACGCCCGGGACCGACACGTCCTGCCCTTCCGGGGTGCAGAACGACACCTCTTCGCCCGGAGATGCCGGCGCATGCGCGAGTTGCTGCCCCGAGGCCGCTGTGCCATGCAGGACGGTGCCGGCCGGCCACATCACGTCGAACAGCAGTTCGGCGTGGGCCAGCGTTCCGATGTAGAGTTGGCGCTCGCCCGACGGCTTGCTGGAAACCGCGACCTTCGTGCCTTCCGCGACATCGTGGCCATTAATGGCGGTGCCGCGCGCCAGGATGCACTCGACATGCGCCGGCCACTCGTGGCCCCAATCCTTATCCCGATAAACCTTGTCGGCCGCGCAGGGCACGCCATCGATCTCGGCGGGTTCGGCGAGGGTGCCCGTGACACCCTGGAGACCGATCTCGAACTCCCCGACCAGCAGCAGGCCGGCGATGGCGGTCGGCACCGGCACATTGCCTCTGTCGACGCTGCCGTCCTCGGTCATGTGGAGTGTGGTGCCCGCTGGGAACGGGACGCCGCTCACGACCTGTGACGCGGCCAAGATTAGCGTCCGGGCGGCGGAGGGACGGGGCACGGTCACGATGATGGCCGTGACCTTCTCGCCCACCCCGAACAGCGACAGGCGCCCGGCCGTCAAGTCGGCCCGCGTGCCCGGGCGCAACCGGCCAACGCGGTTGTCCGAGTTCGGCCGAGCCACAACCAACGTGCCGTCATCGCGCTTGAACTCGACGCCGCCATCCACGGCCCTGGATACGATACCGGACCAGGTCGCGAAGCCAATGTTGAGAGGGTCACTCTTGGGCTGCGGCGTCAGAAAGCGCCGGGCCAGGGCCTTGCGCGCCGCGTCCGGCACGGGCTGGTTGACGATGAACGTTTCGCCAGCCTCCAAAGTGGGCGTTCCCAACTCCTTCACCTTCACACCGGCTACAGCGATGGTGTCGCCCGGCCGCGCATCGCTGATCGCGATCCGCTGGGACACGAAGACGTCGAGGTTGTTCGGTAGTGGGACCAGCGTAGGACCGACTTTGGTCACCAGCGTGAGCTGATCCCCCTCAACAGCGTAGGGGATGCCGGTGGTCAGATATCCCTCGGCTCGAATCGAAAATGAGGGACTCGCAAACGCCAACACTGCGAAGAGTAGCCGCCATGGTGATCCCAGCAACGCCTTGATCCTTGAATGCAGGCCTTGCACCAGGCCGGTTCCTCTTGGGACCACACTACCAGGCCGAGCACGGCTTCTGTGAGCCCAGCAAATCGGAGGGTCCAAACGGCCAGGTATCGTTACCGACGTCCTGCGACGAAGCGCGCCTCGTGCGGCACAGCTTGGCTGCGTGGCGCACCTTGCCGTTGACGAACGACTGGCAGTCCGCGCGGCTGTGGCGACGGTGCCGGGTCATGGGAACGGCGGCACGAGGACGGTTCCGCCGGGCGGTAGCGCCGGGAGGTGCTCGCGCACCGCCTGGTAATGGGGATTACCGGGCGCATAACGCATCTGGGCGTCGCCAAGCCCGCCACCAGGCCTCTCGGCGCGCAGTTGCAGCAGGATGGTCCCGTCAGCGAGCATCGTGGCCGTGCCGATCCCGGCCGCGCGGCTAGCGGCATCGCCGGCCGTATTTGGGGCGGCCGGTATCGGCGGTCCGGGTTCGGCGGCCTGGCTCGCAGTCCAGGAAAGCAAGAACGCACCCAGGCAGGCGCACGGCATTGCGAACCGGCCGGGCAAGGCGCGGGACCAGGTCATCGTTATTGTGTGGCAGCGCCCCAAGGAGGGCGGCTCTTTGATTGCGGGAGCGCTCCTAGCGCTGTGGACCGTGTCAGAGCGCCCATCAGGCCCGGCCGGCCTAGCGCCCAACCCGTGCAGGGTCGCGGCCGGGCGATCCCCGGCATGGTGGCACACCGTGGCGCGACCAGCGGGCACGCGCGACGTGACCGGCCGTTCACCGCCCCGGTCCGCGGCCCCTAGCACAGCAGTGCTGGCGAACGCATCCAGCCCGCCTTCGAGCAGAGGCTACGGTGGGGCAAGGTCCGCTTCCCCACTGCCGGACAGGATCCGCACCTGCTTGACCAATTCGATCGACGGTGGAAGCCGCACGCCGATAGCGGCTATGACGTAATGATGGTGGATGTAGCCGATCTCGTTCTTCGTCGAGATCACCAATGTCGAACCGAAGCGCTTCGCCGCAAAGTCCAGCCCCCAGTCGGCTGCCGCTGTTTCCCGCCAGCGTGGGTCGGCGGGATGGTGGCCTTCAGCACCTCCGGTCGCCTGTCCGGACACCGTGACGACATGTGTCCCGGAGACCACGTCGATGGTGGAGCCATCGGCCGACGCGGCACGGAGCATGACCCGTGTGACGCCAGCGGCATCAAAGCTCCGGGTCAGCCGACCGCCATCCTTTTCAGCTGCGGTACATGCGGCCAGCAGAGCGGTGACCAACAGGGCAGTGGGAGGAAGCCAGGACATCCCAGTCATACTCCATGCAGAAGCGGTCAAATGCCAGCGGCACGGCGCGTGCCGCAGCTTGGCGACAAGCCCTGATGCGAAGAGCGCGCGCCAGCGAAGGCACCAGCAAGCCTGTGCGCCTGGCCACGGTGACCGAGCCGGGTCACAACGGCGTCTCGCCCTTCGTGGGCTGCCACAGCCAACAGGAGCCGGGGATCAAGCGACCCGTCAGGATGCGCCGCCGGCGCAGCGCGCCGTCTGCCGCGGTGCAAAAGATGCCTGCCTGGAAGCGGATCCTCTGCGCGGGCTGCTTCATGGTCGGAGGGGGTGGGGCCGCGGCCTGGGGCATTTACGACATCGTCGCGTGGATCGGCTCGCTTCACCAAGGTAAAGGGTTGATCGAGACCGAAAGCTTCCTGCTGGGACTTCCCCTGCTGGGGGCTGGCCTGTGCGCGATCGGTCCGGAATTCATCGATCCTCGGACGGTGCCGACCTGGTCCGACCGTGTCAGGACGCAGATAGCCGGCGCCGTGCTCGGCTCGATCGCAATCGGCATCCTGCTCGTGCTCCTGGGGCAACTCGTCATCAACGTCGCCATGGAAAGCGAGGGATACCATGCCTGCGATGTCCAAGGCCGCGGGCGCGTCACCGTCGTGACCTGGGCGCGTGCGGATGCAGCCTGCCGCGGCAAGGACGCGGACCGGCGACCCTCGAATGCTGGGCCATGAACAACAGGCCACTCTGCCGCTTGTCGATCCGGATGGACGGTGACGGGCTGGTGCTTGTCGATCGAGGCGATGGCTGCGGTTCCCCATGTCATGTCCGCGCCTCATTGAGCGAGGGCACCTTTCCACGTACTATGCGCTGGCTGAATTACGATCCACCCCGCGTGCTGCGGTCGACGAAGTTCAGGCAAGCTTTGGCTGAGTATCATGCGTGCACGGCTGGAACGACGCCGTGATGGCCAATCGAAACGGGACCACGCTGCGACGGCGGCTGCTCTGGCCATGCATCGTCGCAGGCCTCATCGCCATTGCCGGGTTGCTTGCGCTCGGCTTGCCTGGCGTCTTGGTTCTCGAGGCGGCGATGCCGGTGGTGCACCTGCTCACCTCGCTTGAACTCAGCCTACGCATTTGGCTCAGGAACTGTCTGCTACGCGGGGTCGGTTGGTTGCTAGCCGGGGATCTGGCTGGTGCGAACGGTCGATCCCTTCACCACCCTCGATGCACCCCGTGGTTTGCCGTCGGTGCGGCAAACAGGTGGGCTCCAATTGCGGCGCTGGCGCAGTGTCCAGCCGTAGCGCGGATCGTCCTTCAGCACGGCTGCGTGGTCCGACAACCGATTGCGTTCCAGCCAGCTCACCGCCGCTTCCAGTTCGGA
>CAXTJM010000030.1:0-48742 GCA_964244585.1 uncultured Acetobacteraceae bacterium
CAACAGCATACCAGCACGCATCAACATCAGAAGGCGGGGATTACCGGACGCTTACCCCATCACCACCAACCTGAGCTTCAGCCAGTGGGGCGACGTCTTCGGCGACACCAAGATGACCACGGCGCTGCTCGACCGGCTCACGCACCACTGCCACATCCTGCAAACCGGCAACGACAGCTTCCGGTTCAGGAACAGCTCGACCGACGGAAAGCAGGATGACCAAAACGCCCGCTTGACCCAAGCCCGCAGCCCGCAGGAGATAATGCAAGGCGGGGCAAATCTCGACGAAAACGCCGGGTCAGTTCTCAGCGAAAATCAACACTGAGGGGACAGCATGGCGTTGCGGTCCTTGCGTCCCTTGCCCTGCTCGATCCGGATCAGCATGCGGGTGCTGTCGATGTCGTCGACCTTGAGGCTGGCCACCTCCGACACGCGCAGGCCAGCACCATAGGTGGTGCCGAGGATGGCCTTGTATTTGACGCCCGGTGCCGCCTCCAGCAGCCGGCCGACCTCCTCGACGCTCAGCACCGCCGGCAGTTTGCGGGGATGGCGCACAAGGAGGAGGCGCCGCGACAGGTCCGGCCGATCGAGCGTCACGGTGAAGAAGAACCGCAGCGCCGAAACGGAGGCGTTGATCGTGGGCGGTTGTACTCCGGCCTCACGTTGATGAATCTGGAACCGGCGAATGTCGTCGGGCTTCGCGGTATCGGGCGGCTGACCCAGAAACGCCGCAAAGTTGCGCACGAAGCGGATGTAGTCATGCTGAGTATCCGGACGCAGGCCGCGTATGGCCATGTCCTCCAGCATGCGCTGGCGCAGCGTGCTGACGGGGCGCTCGACGGTTGAGGCAGGCATGGGATATTCCTTTCAGGTTGAAGGGAACTCCATGCTCAGGAGGCGACTAGGCCGGGCTCAAGACATTATCAAAACGGCACCATCCTAACCGCCAAGCCACTCCCGCGGAGCGGGTTCGTGCATGAAGCGCAAAGCAGCCATCGCTGTCCACTTCTTGCTTGCGCTTGGCGCCCTAACCGCTCCTCGGTGGGCTCCACGCTTCTCGTCCCTACTCCTCTGCCTGCACCTGCGCTTCGGACAGGTTTTCTTCCAAGGCGTTGCGTGCTGCTTCGGCCTCCGGGTCCATCGGTGCAGGTTCTAAAACGGCCACCCCAGGAGGCACGGCATCCCCAGGATCGATCGCGTTCTTGCGCCCGGGCGGCCGCCCGCGGCGGCTTCGCTTCGCCTCGTCCTCTTGAGCGGCAGGAGTTGCGGTCTTGGCTGCGTCTCCCTGAAGGTGCTCGACCTGAGTCTCCAGTTCGGCGATCCGGCGCTCGGCCAGCTTCGCGGCGCGACTTGCTTCGCGACCTTTCGCCTGCAGTGCCGCCTTGGTCGCCTGAAGCTCTTCCATCACGGCGGCAGGGTCCACCGCCCTGGCCGCCGCCTCCTGGAATTGCGCGACCTGCTCCTCCAGTTCGGTAATGCGGCGCGCTGCAGACTTGGCCGCACGGTTCCCCTCGCGGCTTTTTGCCTTCAGCGTGGCATTCGCTGTCTCGAGCTTCTCGATCTGTGCCCGCAGCTCGCCCTTGCTCGGGGGCGGCACGCGCGTTGGGGCCGCTTCTGGCGTCGCGACCGCTGCCGGCCTGCCACGGGTTGATGTAGTCTTCACCGCAGCAGCCGGGGTTGGGACAGAACGGGCCTCCCGGGCCTTGGTCGGGGTGGATGCCACCGGTGCGAGGTCCGCATCGGCGGAGCGGCGTTTGGCGCGGACTGGCGCCATGGCTGTCGCAACTGGTTTCGTCGCCGTCGTCTTCGTGGGTCGCGCCACTGGTCTCTCCTGAGTGTCGAGTTCAACGAGCCCGAACCGATCTGCTGTCTGACGTTCCAGCCCGGCGCCGGTCAAGACCTTCGCGACGGCTTGGCAGCACGGGGGGGATTCACAGCCCGACACAAAGGACTCAAACTCGAGTTCTTCCGCAGGGCGACCCCAATCCTTGTCAGCTTCCCGTCCGCTTCGCACCCACCAAGCCCAAACCGCCGCCATCGTGCACGCCATCGCCGACGGGCAGGCGCCCGAGATCACCGACATCCTCGCCGCCGTCACCCCCGGCGGCGGCAAATCGCTGCTGCCGGTGATCGCCGCCCACGCCCTGCTCGCGGCCCGTTTGGTTGAGCGCGTCTGCTGGGTGGTGCCGCGCGACAGCCTGCGCCAGCAAGCCGAGGAAGCGTTCGCTGACCCGGCCTGGCGCCGCACGCTCGGCCACGCCGTCTCGGTGCGCGCCGCCGATAACGCCCCCGACCCGGCCCGCGGCCTGCAGGGTTACGTCACCACCTACCAATCCGTCGCCGCTTCCCCCGACCTGCACTTGGCGGAGTTCCGGTGCCACCGCACCCTGCTGGTGCTGGACGAGGTGCACCACCTGCCCGCCCTGTCCGACATGGCGCCCGATCCCCTCGCCGACCCGGCCGCGCCCGACCTTGCCGCCGGCTGGAGCCGCGCGCTGCTGCCTCTGCTGGAGACCGCCCGGCTTCGCCTGCTGCTGTCCGGCACGCTGCAGCGCGCCGACGGTCGCAGCATCCTGTGGCTGCCTTACCGAACGGGCCCTCGGGTGAAGACGCGCGAAGTGGACCTGGCTGCACCGGGTTGGGCGGTGGTGGGCTACTCGCGGGCGCAGGCCCTGGCCGAACGCGCCGTGCTGCCGGTGCTGTTCGGCGCCGTGGATGGCGAGGCCAGCTGGCTGGACGAGGCCCGCACACCGACCGGGCCGCACCGGCTCGCCTCGCCCTGGCCGACCGAGACCACCCGCCCTGCCCTGTTCACCGCGCTGCGCACCGGCTTCGCCGACGCCCTGCTGCGCGAGGCGTTCACCGCGGTGCGCACCCTTTGGGCGGAGCGTCGCCGCCTCCGTGGGTTGGCCGCCGGGGAGGACGCCCGTGGCCTGGGCAAGCTGCTGGTGGTCGCCACCGACCAGGTCAGCGCCCGGCGCTATGCCGATATCCTGCGCGGCTGGATGCCGCGGGCCCAGGCAGCCACGGTGCAACTCGCCACCTCCGACGAACGCGACGCGCACGAGACGCTGGCACGCTTCCGCCTGACGGCCGAGCCCAGCGTGCTCGTGACCGTGGCGATGGCCTACGAGGGACTGGACGCCCCCGAAGTCGCCGTGGTGGCAGCCCTGACGCATATCCGCGCCCGCGCCTGGCTGGAGCAGATGATCGCCCGCGCCACCCGCGTCGATCCGCATGCTGGCCCTTACGCCGCACAGCGGGCGCTGGTGTTTCACCCGGACGACCCGCTCTTCGCCCGCTTCCGCCACAGCGTCGAGACCGAGCAGGGCACTTTGGCCAGGCGCAAGCAGACGCGGGCGCGATCCAAACTGCCCGACTGGCTGCTGGATCAACTCGCCGGGCATGAGCGAGAGGACGGCATTGTCCCCCTGGAAAGCAATGCGCTCGGCCTGCGCTACGGCCTGCTGCGACCCGGCCCTGACTACGTACTGCACCGCCCCGAGCAAGACGCGGCGCAGACGGAGATGCTCGACCCGCCCTCGGTGCTGGAGCGCCGCCTGCGCCAGCGCGTCGGCGAGATGGTGGCCCAACAGGCGGTCGAGGACGAGGGTGCCGCGCAAGCGCCGCGCGGCGAGGGTCTGTATCACCGCTACAACGCCATCCTGAAGCGCTGCACCGGCGACAAGCCGCGGGCGCAGATGAGCCTATCCGAACTGGAAGCGGCGGTGAGCTGGCTGGAACGCAACCGGTTGTCGGACCACGCAGCCGTGCTGAAGGACGACCCGCGTTACGGCTGGACCGTGCGACAGCGCCAGGACTGGACGCCGCCGGTCGGCCGCTCCGATGGCAAGCCCCGGGGTGCACTGCGGCCGCCAGTGCGGCCGCTGCGTGATCGGCAGCAGCAGGATGACTCGGGCGGCTAAGCGACGTGACCAGGCGCCGGACCCGCATCAAACGCCTCAGCTGCGGTGTCGAGCATGAAATCCAATAGCGGCCGAGTCTCCGGCGCGTCGGCGGTGAGATTGGAAATCGTGACACCGAGCAGGCGGATGCCACGTGGTGGCGGGAAACACGGCCGCAGCAGCTCCAGGCTGGTTCGTTCCAACGCCTCGCGCGAGGCAACTGGGTGCACACCGGACCGGCTGCGGGTGATCTGCCGAAAATCGGCGTATTTGACCTTCACCGTCACCGTCCGCCCGGCATGCCCGCCGCGAGCGCAAGCCGCCCACACCTTGGCGAACACCGGCTCCAGCATTGGGCCGACCTCGTCCCACTGCGTCAGGTCACGGGCAAAGGTGTTCTCCGCACCAACGGACTTGCGCACCCGATCTGCCTCGACCGGTCGCTCGTCGTAGCCACGTGCCACGCTGTGGTAGTAGTGCGCTGCCTTGCCGAAGTGCCCGGCCAGGAAGTCGAGCGATTGTGCCCGCAGGTCAAGACCGGTGTGGATGCCGAGGCGGTTCATCTTGGCCGCGGTCACCGGGCCCACGCCGTGGAACTTGCCAACTGGCAGCGCCTCCACGAAGGCCGGCCCCATCTTCGGGGTGATGACGAACAGCCCGTCCGGCTTGCGGTGATCGGAGGCGAGCTTGGCCAGGAACTTGTTGTACGACACGCCCGCCGACGCGGTCAGGCCGGTTTCCGCTCGGATCGCCGCCCGGATCTCGGCGGCGATCGCGGTGGCCGAGCCGCGGTCGAGCAAGGGCGCGGTCACGTCCAGGTAGGCCTCATCCAGCGACAGCGGCTGGATCAGCGCGGTGTAACGCGCGAACACGGCGTGGATCTGCGCCGACACCGCCTTGTAGACGTCGAAACGTGGCGGGACGAACACCAGGTCCGGGCACTGACGCCTGGCCGTGACGGATGGCATGGCCGAGCGCACGCCGAACCTGCGCGCCTCGTAGCTCGCCGCCGCCACCACCCCGCGCTCCCGGCTGCCGCCGACCGCCACCGGTCTGCCGCGCAGGCCCGGGTCGTCGCGTTGCTCGACGGACGCGTAGAAGGCGTCCATGTCGATGTGGATGATCCGCCGAACCGAGCAGTCGGCGACACCAGCGCTGCTCGTCACCGAGGGAGTCGTCCCGGTCCCGTCCGTGTTGAGCGCCGTTCGGTCAAGCCGCGTCGCTGTCCAACGAGGCCAGGTCGACCGGCTGGATGGAGAACCACACCGCATCGGGACTGCGCGCCGCAGCCCGCAGGATCGGCTTGACCGCCGAGAGCAGGTCGTCGAGGGAGCGGAACGGAGTCAGGTTTTCCTCGCCTTCTGCCGTGCGCATCACCAGCGCCATGCCTGGCTTGGACAACGCGGCGCCGACGCCAGCCGCCTTCCTGGTGGTGCCCGGCGCTGGTAGACGCTCGACGACGGCGCGAGGCGTAGACGGGGCACCTGCCGGCAGCTCCTGTCGTGGCACGGTGGCCAGGTACGGTGTCGGCCGTTTTTGCGACACTCCAACGTCCTTGCTGCTTGCCGCGTCCACGGTCGACGGGGTGTGCAGCCTGCTACCCTTCGGTTCGAGAGCGGGGCTCTCTCCGGATCCTGAACCGCTGGCAAAGAGGTCCTGAACAGCTGCGATTGCTGCGGGTGCCGCCGGGTCCGGTAGAAGCTGTTCTTCCAGGTTGAGCGGGCTCGCTTTCTCCGCTGCGTTCTGGATGGCGCCGACCGTCTCCACGCTGCGGGACGCTTCCCGCCGCAGCTTGCCCAAAAGGGCGTAGATATTGGCCGGGGTGCAGCCATACTCGGCAGCGACCTCGGCCACCTTGCGATGCTCGATGTCGACCATGTGCAAGATACGGGGATGCTCTTGTTTGCCAATGCGCGCCATCGCCCACCCTTCTCCATCAAACGTCAGTTGGTTCCTGGAACGGACCATGAACAGCAATTTGACAAATCCGGGCGGCTCACACCAGCACAATTTGAAAACTGCACCGAGCGCCCCGTCGCCCTCCTGTGACGGCACTGCCGCCTGACCCGGACCGGCGCTGGGGGTTGCGGCGGGCCAATCGCGCAAGAAGGCGTCGAGCGCGTCGGCCGCCCGTGTCCGCTCTGCGGGCGAGAATACGATGCCAGGCATCGGGCCCGAGCCGCCCGTGTTCGACGTTGCCTCAGCGGTCGACCTTGCGGAACACCGGCCCGAACGCGGTGTCCGAGCTGCGCAGCCACTCTTCCAGAGCCCGCACCGGGCAGGAAGCGGCCGTCATGGCTTCAACATGATCCGAACATGCTGTAAGACTCACCAGCCTCTCCGGCGCACTTACCTGCGGACGGTACGGCTGACGCGGAGTGCCCATGCCTCGGCCAACAGGCCTTTTGGCAGCAGCAGGATCGAGAAGTATAGTACCAGCCCCACCATAACGGTGCGCAGATGGCCGGCGCTGCGGGCGAGTTCGGGCACCAGGATCAGCACGCAGGCGCCGACGACGGCGCCGGGCAGGCTGCCGAGCCCGCCGACCACGACCATGGTGAGGATCAGGATCGACTGGTCCAGCCCGAACATGTCGGGACTGATGTAGCCCGTGCTGTGCGCCAGCAGACAGCCCGCCGCACCGGCGAGGCCGCCGCTAAGGGCGAAGGCGCCGACCTTCATGAGGGCGGTGTTGATCCCCATGCCGCCGGCGCTCTGGTCGTCCTCCCGCAGCGCCCGCAGTGCGTTGCCATAGGCCGAATTGGTTAGGCGATGCACGATACACAGCACCAGCACCGTCACGGCGGCAATCGTGAAGTATGTGGCAAGCCGCGACCCAAGCGGCCAGCCGAACAGGCTGAGCGAGGGGACGCCGCGCAGCCCCATCGGCCCGCGGGTGAGGGCGTCCCAGTTCAGGATGGTGATGTTGATGATCTCCCCCACGCTCAGCGTCGCCACGGTGAAGAAGATCCGCACCAGGCGGATCGCCGGAATCGCCACGACGAAGGCGACGGTGCCGGCAACCAGCACGCTCGCCGGCAAGGTCGCCTCTAGCCCCAGCCCGGTGCGGGCGGCGAGGATGGCGGCGGTGTAGGCGCCGACGGCGTAAAACGCGGCGTGGCCGAGCGAGACGAGGCCGGCCGTGCCGGTCACCAGGTTGAGGCTCGCGGCCAGGATCACGAACAGCATGGACAGCTCGGCGAGGCGGAACAGATAGGATTGGTTCAGCGCCACCAGCCCCGCCGGCAGCAGTAGCAAGACGAGGCCGAGGCCGGCCGCAACGGTGAGCTGCCGCAGCCGGTCAGACACGCTCGGCGCGCCGCCCGAACAGCCCGCTGGGAAAGAACACCAGGGTCACCAGCAATAGCACGTAGGGCACCATGCCGACCCAGCGGGAGGACACAAATTCAGTGGTGAAGCTCTCGCATAGCCCGATCAGGATCGCACAGGCGACGGCGCCGGGGATGCTGGTCAGGCCGCCCATCAGCATGGCGACGAACGCCTTGAGCGTGGGGGTGAAGCCCATGTAGGGGTTGATGACGCCGTAATAGAGCCCGACCAGCAAGCCGGAGATGGCACCGATCGCGGAGCCGACCGCGAAGGTCCATAGGATGACGCTATTGGCGTTCACGCCAGAATACAGCGCGCCCAGCAGGTCGTCGGACACGGCGCGCACCCCCAGCCCGATGCGGGTGCGGCGCAGCAGCCATTGCAGGCCGATCAGGGTAGCGCAGGCAGTGGCGAAGATGATGAAGTCGCCCCGGACGAACACCACGTCACCCCACGGAATGGGGTCGTTGATCATCATCCGATCGGGCACCGGCTGCATGTCGCCACCAAAGACGATCTCGGTCACCTCGCGCACGATGATGCCGATTGCGAGCGAGGAGAGCAGCGTCGCCTCCCGCAGGGCCCGGGATTTGAGCGACGCCTCGTCCCTGGCCCGGCGCAGCGGGCGGAAGGCAATGCGGTCCAGCCCCACGCCGAGGGCCGCGCCGATCGCCGCCACGATGAGTAGAAGCACGATCAGCGGCGGCGACGTAGCCAGCGCGATGAACAGCCCGGCGAAGGCGCCCAGCATGTAAACCTCGCTATGGGCGAAGTTCACGGCGCTCAGCACCCCGAAGATCAGGGTGAAGCCGATCGCAACCAGTGCGTAGCACAGCCCGGCGCTGACGCCGTTCACCAAGTCCTGCAGGATCGCGGCTTGCATCGGGGCGGCCTACGGCTTGGGGTTGTAGTCGATCTTGCCGTTCGCCACACGCACTGTGCTCAGGCCGAAGCGGTCGATGTCGCGGGTTTGCGGGTCGATGGCGAAGCGGCCGTTGGCGCCGTCGCCGGGCCCGAACTTGGCAAGCTGCTCCTGCTCCTGGGCGCGGGTGACACCGGGGCCGGCGCGCTTGGCCGCTTCCATGATGATGTTGGCGGCGTCGAAGCCGTAGGCGGACCAGATGTCGGGCGCCTTGCCGTATTTGGCCGTGAAGGTCTGGATGAAGGTTTGCACCACCGGGCTCGGGTTCTCCGGGTTGTACAGGCGGGAGGACCACATGCCCTCGAACGCGTCGCCCGCGAGGCCCAGGGACCGCTCGGTCAACCCCACGCCGGAATCGACCACGGGGATGTCGGTCAGGCCGAGCTGCTTGCGTTGCTTCATGAAGGTAGCGGCTTCCTCCTCCAGCATGGCGAGAAAGATCGCGTCCGGCTTCTCGCGGCGCATGCGGGTGAGGATGGACCGGAAATCCGTGGTGCCCTGGTTGTAGATGGCGTCGTCCACGATCTCGGCGCCGTCCTTCTTGGCCTGCGCCACGAAAGTCTCACCGACGCTCTGCCCCCAGTCGGTCTGCACCTGGACGACGGCGATGCGCTTCTTGCCCAGCGTCTGTGTCGTGAAGTCGGCGAGCGGATCGATGTAGGTGGGGATGGTCTCGCTGGTGCGGAACATCCACTTGTTCATCTTGACCAGGTCGGGGTGCGAGGCTGAGGGAGTCAGTTCCACTAGGCCGCCATGGCTGTAGGTGTCGGCGGCGGCCATGGTCGCGGTCGAGGTGAAATCGCTTATGGAGGCGATGACGTGCGCATCGTCCACCAGCTTCTCGGCGATGTTCACCGTCTCCTTGGCGTCGCCCTTGCTGTCGGCGCAATCGAGCCGAAACGCGACACCAGGGAGTGCCTTGGTGGCGTTGAACTGGTCCACCGCGAGCGCCGCGCCCTGCTGGATGGGGCCGCCGAAGCCCACCATCGGGCCGGACAGCGGCAGGGAGCAGCCGACCACCAGGGTCTTATCTTGGGCGTGGGCGGTACCGCAGGCCAGGGCGGCGGCGAAGGCCAGGATGGCGGCGTGGCGTGTCATGAGGGTGCTCCCAAGTGCTGGCATCGTCAGTGCTCGGCGGAGGTGCCGCCCAGGTAGGCTTCGGCGACCCGCTGCTCGCCGGCGATGTCCGCAGCCGGGCCTTCGAGGGCGATGCGGCCCCCCTCCATGACATAGGCATGGTCGGACACGCGCAGGGCCGCGCGCGCGTTCTGCTCCACCAGCAGGATGGCGGTGCCGCCCTCGCGGATGCGGGCAATGAGGTCGAAGATCAGCCGGACCAGCTTGGGTGCCAGGCCGAGCGACGGCTCATCCAGCAGGAGAAGCCGGGGGCGGGCCATCATGGCGCGGCCGATGCACAGCATCTGCTGCTCGCCGCCGGACAACGACCCGGCCCATTGCCGCAGCTTCTGCCGCAGCACGGGGAACAGGGCGAAGATCCGCTCGCTATCCTCGGCTTGCTGGGTGGCGGTGTGCCGCCGGGCGCCGACGCGCAGGTTCTCGGCCACCGTCATGGTGGGGAAGATGTGGCGGCCCTCGGGCGCCTGGCTGATCCCGGCGGCGACGATCTCGTGCGGGGAGCGGTTCAGGATGTCCTGCCCGGCGAAGCGGACGGACCCGGTGGCGTTGCGGTAGATGCCGCTGATCGTGCGCATCAGCGTGGTCTTACCGACGCCGTTGCTGCCCAGCACGCAGACGATGCCGCCCGCCCTCACCCGCAGGTCGAGGCCGCGCAGCACCGTTTGCGCACCGATCGCAACCTGCAGGCGGCCGATCTCGAGCAGGGCGGCCTCACTCATCGTCGGCGCCGAGATAGGCGAGCTGCACGGCCGGGTCGGCGCGCACGGCGGCAGGGGCGCCGTCGGCGATCTTGCGGCCGGCGGCCAGCACGACGACGCGGCGGCAGGTGCCCATCACCAGGCCCATGTCGTGCTCCACCAGCAGCACGGTGGTGCCACCCTGGTTGAGGGAGGTGATGAAGCCGGCCAGCGCCGCGGTCTCGGTCTCGTTCAGGCCGGCGGCGGGTTCGTCCAGGATCAGCAGTTCGGGCCCGGTGGCCAAGGCCCGCGCGATCTCGAGGTATTTCCGCTGACCGTAGGACAGGGTGGAGGCGGTGGCCTCGGCACGGTGGGCCAGGCCCACCCGCTCCAGCGCGGCCCACGAGCGGGCGGCGATGGTGCGGCTGCGTCCGGCGCCGGCGCCAGGCAGCACGGCTCGCCAGGCGGGGAAGCCGACCGCGCCGATCGCCCCGGCGGAGACGTTGTCGAGCACGGAGAGCGCCGGCGATAGGCGCAGGTTCTGGAAGGTGCGGCACAAGCCGAGCCGGGCGATGCGGTAGGCCGGCAGGCGGTCGATGCGCTGGCCGCGCAGGCGGATGCGGCCAGCGCTGGGGCGGGCGAAACCGCTGATCAGGTTGAACAGCGTGGTCTTGCCCGCCCCGTTCGGCCCGATGATGCCGAGCAGCTCGCCAGGCTCGACCTGGAGATCGACGCCGTCCACGGCGAGCACGCCGCCATATCGCCGGCTGACGCCTTCGACGGAGAGCAGTGTCCCGGCCACCTACCCGCCGGCCGTGGCATAGGCGGCGCGGCCGACGGCGACCAGCACCCCTGCCTCGTTGGTGACGTCCACGTCCACCACGCCGACCGTGCGGCCGTTGCGGCGAACCGTCGCGGTGGCGGTCAGCGCGGTGTTGACGGCCGGGCGAAGGTAGTCGACGCGGAAGTTGATCGTGGGCAGGGCGCGGCCGATGAGCATGATCAGGGCGTAGTCGCCCACCGTATCGATCACGGCCGCAATCGGGCCGCCATGCCACTGCCCAGTGCCCCTGCCCCGCTCGAACTCCGGGCGCATGGCGAGGCGCATCGAGACGGTTTCGGCCGCCGGGTCGGCGGAGAGCACCTCGAGGCCCATGAAGTCGATGAAGGTGGACTGCGCGAGACGGTCCTGGATCTGTTCGGCGGTGAGCGGGGCGGGTTTGTCGCTCACGGTTGCACCATCATCTTGCCGAACACGCTGCGGTTCTCGATGCGCCCCAGGGCTTCGGCTGCTCGCTCGAGTGGAACGGCATCTTCCTGGACCACCTTCAGCTTGCCCGCCTGCACCATGTCCAGCAGCGTGAGCACGTCATCCCGCATCCAGCCATTGGAGCCCTTGATCTGCAGCTCGAACGTCCAGATGAAGCGGATGTCCTCGGCCGGGTCGTAACCGGCCGTGGCGCCGCAGGTGAGCAGGCGCCCCCCCACCTTCAGCACGCGGAGGGACTTCACCCAGGTGTCCCCACCGGTGTAGTTCACCACCACGTCCATGCCGTTGTCGGTGCCCGCGCCACGGCGCACCGGCTTGCCGAACTGGGCATACACCGCCTTCATGAAGTCTGTCTCGACGTAGTTGATCACGTGGTCGGCGCCGAGCTCGCGCAGGCGCCGGGCCTTGGCGTCCGTGCCGGCACAGGCGACCACCTCGGCGCCGGCGAGCTTGGCGAGTTGCAGGCAGCAAACGCCGACACCGCCGCTGGCGCCGAGGATGAGCACCTTCTCGCCCGCCTTCACCTGGCCGACCGTGTACATCATGCGCAGCGCGGTTCCATAGGCGCACGGCAGGGCGGCGGCATCGAGATAGGGGACGCCGTCGGGGATGCGGATGAGCTGGTGGGCGCGGGCGCGGCACAGTTCGGCCAGGCCGCCATGCACCGTCTCGCCCATCAGCCCACCTTCAACGCGGTTGATCGGATCCACCACCACGCGGTCGCCGGCCGCCCAGCCCTCGACCCCGGGACCGACGGCCACGATCTCGCCGGCGACGTCCAGGCCCATGATGGCGGGCATGGCGATCTTGATGCCGGGCATGCCGCGGCGGGTGAACACGT
Organism: uncultured Acetobacteraceae bacterium; assembly: GCA_964244585.1. Lineage (GTDB taxonomy): Bacteria > Pseudomonadota > Alphaproteobacteria > Acetobacterales > Acetobacteraceae > LMUY01. The sequence goes on from CAXTJM010000030.1 coordinate 12,083, forward strand.
CGTGGTAGTTCAGCGAGGTGGCGCGCACCCGAAGCACCACGTCGCCGTCGCCAGGCGTGGGGTCGGGGAAACCGCTCTCGATCCGCAAGGCGTCGTTGCCGCCGTGCTCGCGCAGTACCAACGCCTTCATGCTCGATCCATCCTTCAGACTTGGTCCAGCGCTCGTTGCAGCAGTGCCTTGCGGTCCACCTTGTTCGTTCCGGCGAGCGGGAGCGAGGGGACAAACCAAACCCGGCGTGGATGGGCGTAGGCGGGCGCGCGGGCGAGGACGTATCGACGGAGCTCGTCTTCGGTCGCTTCGGCCCCGGGCCGCAGCACGACGAAGGCGGCGGGCTTGGTGCCCTTGATCTCGTCCGGCAGCGCGATGACGGAGGCCTGGGCGATCGCCGGGTGGGCTTCGAGGATGGTCTCGACCTCGCCCGGATAGATGTTCTCGCCACCGGACACGAACATGTCGTCCGCGCGTCCGACGAAGGAGAAGAAGCCGTCCCCGTCGCGATGGAACACATCCCCGGTGATGTAGAAGCCGTCCGGCGTGATGGCCTTCGCCGTGGCTTCGGGAAGCTTGTGGTAGGTGTTCATCTGCGCCGGGCACCGCATCTCGAGCACGCCCTCGTCGGTCACGGCCTCGCCGTCCCGCATCAAGCGCAGGTCAACGGCCGGGTGGCCCACGCCCAGGCTGGTATCGGGTGTCGGGCGCCCATCCGGGTGGGGGGCGAACACCACGGGGCCTGCCTCGGTCGTGCCGTAGCCGTTGGAGATCGCGGCGCGCGGGAACACGCGGCGCACCCGGTCGATCAGGCTCTGGGTGATGGGCGCGGAACCCATGCGGATGGAGCGGACACCGGACAGGTCCCTGATGGCGAGCAGGTCCGGCTCCTGCAGCATCATCGCGACCATTGGCGGCACGGAGGTGAGCGCAGTTGTGCCCCATTCGGCCGCGGCCTCGATGTAGCTGCGGGCGGTGAAGCCGGGCAGCAGCACCAGCAGCCCGCCCGAGGCCAAGGTGAGTTGCGCCATGGCCAGGCCGTTCATGTGGTACAGCGGGGCGGCAACCTGCACGCGCTCCTGGTCGAGGTCGGGGCGGCTGGTGCGGACGCCCAGCACCCAGAGATGGCTGCGGTGGGAGAGCACCACCCCTTTCGGCCTCCCCGTGGAACCAGAAGTGTAAAGGAACATCGCCGGGTCATTCGGCTGCGGCACGATGGTCTGGAACGGGCCGGCGGCGAGCCCCGCGGCCACAAAGCCGTCCCACTCCTCCAGGGCGATTGAGGGCAGGTCGCTCGGCACAAGTGCGCGATGCGCGGCGTCGGTGAAGACGAGGCGTGCGTCACAGTCGTCCAACACCACGCGGACCGTGGCGGCGGGAAGCTTGGTGTTGACTGGCACGCTCACCAAGCCAGCGCGCATGGTCCCGAGGAAGGCGAACAGGAACTCCGCCCGGTTGGCGGAGAGGATCGCGACGCGCTCGCCCGGTTGCAGGCCGCGCTGGCGCAAGGTGTGCGCGACGGCACCGGACTGGCGATCGATATCCGCGAAGCTGAACCGGCGCGGCGGCGACTCGCCGCCGAGATCGACCAAGGCCAGGCGATCGGGGGTGCCGGCATGCAGGGCGGCGCCGAGGTTCGACCACGTGGTCAAGGAACGAACTCGATCGGGCAATTGGTGGCGTGCACGGCTGGCACCAGGATGCGGCCGGGCTGCTCGATGCCGGTGAGCCTGCCCGCGGACAAGGCAGCGCGCACCATATCGAGGCTCAGGGTGCGCAGGGTGAGTGCCGCCATGTAGTGGGCCCGCCCGGCACCGTCGCCCATGGCCGTCCCCAGTTGTGCGGCGACGGTGTCGTGACGCAGGATCTCGATGCGCGACACGCCCACGGCAAGTGCCACGCCGCCCTCGATCGGGCGCAGCGTCGCATCGCCGAACATGGTCGCGAACAGGCGGCCGAGGATGGCCGGGTCGTCCGAGGCGATGACGGCGCGCACGATGCCCACCGCACCGTTTGCGTGATGGCGCCACGCGTCGCGCCAGACCAGATCGCGGGTAAAGTGGTGGCAGAAATACAGCCGACCGGGACGGCCCGACGCCGGCTGGATGTGGACGGTGCGGAACCGCGCATCCGCCATCGCCCCGTCCGGCAATTCCACCGGGCGGGTAAACTCGTTCGGAGGCGTGGCGGGCACGCCGTGGGCGGCCAGAGCGTCGAAGGTGGCCGCCGCGTCCTCGGTGCCGAACACGAGGCCGTTCAACCCGTGTGGATCGGCCATGATATCCTGCCGTCCGGTCTGCGCATCGGCAATGGCGATGAGCTCGAGGTAGTCCGTCCCAAAAATGGCAAGGTGATTGGCCGACCCGAGGGAGTGATAGCCACGGGGCGTAAGCGTGAAACCCAGCCGCTGGTAGGCGGCGTGCGCTTCGTCGAGCCGGTCACGCGCGTTGACCACGACGTGGTCGAAAGTGGGCGTCGGGAAGGGTGGTCTGGTCGGCACGGCGACATGCTGCACCAGCGAAGAGGGATCGCCAAGCGGGTTGTTTAATGTGCATGGCAGCGGGATTGATCGGCCTTTGCTCTTATACCAGCGGCCCTAGCTCCTGACCGACGCCCATTCTCGTCGGGTCACTGAGGCGACGCGTTCGACGTCATTGATGAATGCGTTCCAAGCTTTGCAGCAGGCGTCGACCATGTCGTCGTAGCTGTCCCATACGCGCCTGTTAAGGAAGTTGCCGCGCCCCTTTCGTGCTTCTGCCCGCGATCGGCGCACACGCCGGCCTCGTGGAGCCGGTCACGGCTTTATCGTCCAACGGTCGATAACCCATGGCGCCAACCGGTCGGCGGACAGGTCGAGCCCGAGGCCAGGGCGGTCCGGGATGGCGATCGTGCCAGCGTCATCCGGCCGCGGCTTCCCGAGGATTTCAAGCAACGGGTTTTCAGTCACGTCGACTTCGATGAACGGCAGGCTCGCAGCGCCGCCGGCACGGCAGGCCGGCAGCACGGACACCAATTGAAGCGCTGCGTGGTAGTTGACCACGGCGCCCCAGACATGCGGCACGACGGGAAGGTCAAACGCCTCTGCCAACGCCACGACGCGCATCACGCCGGTGAAGCCGCCGCATACCGCAAGGTCGGGTTGCAGCACATCCATCGCACCCGCGGTGACGAAGTCGCGGAACCCGGCAAGGCTCGCCAGCGCCTCGCCGCCTGCAACCGCCATCGAGGCCACCTGCGCGACGGCCCGGTAGCCCGCGACGTCCTCCGGACCGACCGGCTCCTCCAGCCACAGCAGCTCCGCATCCTGTAGATGCCGGGCCGCTTGGATCGCGGCGCGTGCCGTGTAACCCTGGTTGAAATCCAGCATCAGCGCCGCGTCCGGGCCGAGCTGGCGGCGTAGGCTCAGCATCATCGCGCCGTCCTCGTGCGGGCTGAACCCGCCACGCGGCTTGAAGGCGCGGAACCCCTCGCGGGCCCATGCCTCGACCTGGGTGAGGACCGTCCGGTAAGGATGGCCGCCGGGCTTCATGAACGGCCCGCTCGCATAGGCCGTTGCCCGGTCACGCAGGGTCCCGCCCAACAGGGCCGAGACCGGCACGCTGCGAACCTGGCCCGCAATGTCGTGCAGCGCGATGTCCATGGCCGCGGTCGCCATCATGGCGCTGCCCCGGCGATCATAGCCTGCCGTGCCCGCCATCAGCCGCCAGAGCCGGCCCGTGGCGGTCGGATCCTGCCCGAGGACTAACGGCGCGAGACGCTGGCGGATATAGGCGGCGGCGGTGATGGGCGACGACCAGGCCTCGCCCCAGCCGGCTACACCCGCATCGGTCACGACCTCGACCAGCAAGGCTTCCTTCTTGTCAAAGAACGTCACGGCGTTGCCGATCGGCTCCGCCAGCGTGCAGCGCAGATGATAGCCGCGAATTTCGGTGATCTTCATCGCGCGGTCTCCGGGAATGCGCGCCCGGGCCGGGCCGGCGCGCCTGTCGTGAGCAAATGCCGCATCATGCCCCCCAGCAGCAAGGCGACCAAGGCAGCCATCACGCACATGGCGGCCAGGAAGACCAGCGACCCCGAGAAAGACCCGCTGACCTGTCGGATCCAGCCGATCACGGCCGGGCCGAAGAACCCGCCCGTGCTGCCGACCGAGTTGATCAGCGCGACGCCGGCCGCCGCCGCGCCGCCCGTCAGCAGGGTCGTGGGGAACACCCAGATGTTCGGGGTGGCGGCGCCCACGCCTGCGGCCCCGACCGTCAGGCCGATCAGGCCCACGACGGGGGAAGCAGTCGACGCAGCCAGCAGAAATCCGGCGGCACTGGCCAGGAAGGGGGCGGCGATGTGCCAGACCCGCTCCCCCGTGCGGTCGGCGTGCCGCCCGGATACCACCATTGCGACCGCCATGGCGAGCGAGGGGATCGCCGCGACGAAGCCGGTCTGCATCGTGGTCAAGCCGAACGCCTTGACGATCTGCGGCATCCACACCGCGACGCCCGTCGTGCCGATCACCAGCCCCACGGCGACCAGGCACATCAACAGGACGCGCCGGTCCGTCAACGCGCCCAGCACGGTGAAGCGCTCGTCGGCTTCGCGCTCTGCCTGCTCCCGGATCAAGGTCGCGGCGAGCCAGGTCCGCTCTGCCGGCGCGAGCCATTCCGCACGGTCAGGCCGGTCGGGCAGCATCGTCAGCACCACCACCCCCATGATGATCGCCGGCAGCGCCTCGAGGACGAAAAGCCATCGCCAGCCTGCCAACCCACCGGCCCGGTCAAGGTAGGTAAGGATCAGCACCGAAATCGGCGAGCCGATGACCGATGACAGCGGGACGGCCATGTTGAACAGGGCAAACATGCGCGCACGGTCGGCGCGGGGGAACCACAGGGTCAGGTAGACGACCATGCCCGGGAAGAACCCGGCCTCCGCGATGCCGAGCAGGATGCGGATGGCGTAGAAGCTCCGCTCGCCCACGACGAACGCGGTCAGCGCGGACAGGATGCCCCAAGTGATCATGATGCGGGCGATCCACAGCCGTGCGCCCACATGCCCCATGACGATGTTGCTCGGCACTTCGCAGAGGATATAGCCAAGGAAGAAGATGCCTGCGCCGAACCCGAATGCCGCCGGTGTTAGGCCAAGGTCGTCCGACATCGTCAGGGCGGCGAAGCCGATGTTGACCCGGTCCAGGAACGCCGCGAAGTAGCACAGACCCAGGATCGGGATCAGCCGCCACGCGACTTTGCGGATGATTGCGCGGCCGTGCTCCGTGTCCGCCATGTCCTTAGTATTGCCCCTTCGTGAGGGATGGGCGGATATCGCGGGCCTCGCCGAGCGCGACGGCCAAGGTGTTCGTGAACATGCGCGCGTCGGTCAGCAACGTCGCCAAATCGAAACCTTCCGCCAGCATCTGGCGCACCATCTCGGGCGAGCCGCAGTGGATGCCGGCGAGCTTTCCGGCCTGGACCGCCCTGTCCCGGATGGTGGCGATAGCGTCCCGCACGGTCGGCTCCGGCAGCAGGGTCGGTGCGAAGCCGAGCGACAATCCGAGATCGGCCGGGCCGATATAGACGGCGTCGATACCGTCTACCGCCAGGATCGCGTCGAGGTTGTCCATCGCCTGCGCGGTCTCGATCATCGCGAAGGTGGCGATGAACTGGTTGGCCGTGCGGGCATAGTCGGCGCCGTGCACCTGCATGGCCCGGGTGGGCCCGAACGACCGCGCACCGGCCGGAGCGTAGCGGCAGGATGCGGCGAAGCGCTCCGCTTCCTCGCGCGTGTTGATCATCGGGCAGATGATGCCGGTGAATCCGGCGTCCAACGCCTTCATGATGATGCCCGGCTCGTTCCACGGCACCCGGCACAGCGTCGGCATGCCCTGGCCATCCACTGCCTGCAGCATCGCCAGGGCCATTTGATAGTCGATCAGCCCGTGTTGCAGATCGACCGTGACGGTGTCGTAACCGGCGCGCGCCACGATCTCCGCCGTGATTGTCGACGGGATCGAGCACCAGCCATTGATGGCCTTGCCACCCGAGGCAAGGTGCTGCTTCAGGCCACGCTGGGGTATGGGCATGGGTTCTCCTTTTGTGGGCGACTGGTCATGGCGCCGTGCCCGGTTCAATTTGGCTTGACGACCCGGATAGGAAGGTGCGCCAGGGATCGCCATGAAGATCGAAGGCGCCGCACCCCGCAACCCGGTTCCGGCCACGGATACGGCAAGCCAGATCGTCCGGCCGATGACGTCGATCGATGTCGCGCGCGCAGCCGGTGTGTCCCAGGCAACGGTCTCGCGCGTGTTTGCCCCGGACTCGCGCATCGCCGGTCCGATGCGCGAGAAGGTCCTGGCGGCTGCGGTGGCGCTGGGCTACCGGCCGAACGCCATCGCCCGCAGCCTTGCGTCGCAACGGTCCGGCATGATCGGCATCGTCATGGGTAACATGCGCAACCCATTCTACCCGCAGGTGCTGGAACTGTTCAGCGACTTGCTGCGCCGCACCGGGCGCCAGGTCTTGCTGTTCACCGTGCGCGATGGCGAGATCGTGGACGACCTGCTGCCCGAGCTGTTGCAGTATCAGGTGGACGGCGTGGTGATCGCCTCCGCCAACCTGTCGTCCGGGATGGCGCGCAGCTGCGCCGCCCTCGGCACGCCGGTGGTGCTGTTCAACCGCGTCAGCAAGGACGCCGAGGTGTCGTCGGTATGCTGCGAGAACCGGGCTGGCGGGCGGCTGGCCGCCGATGTGCTCGCGCAGGCCGGGGATCGCCGGCTGACCTTCCTGGCCGGCACGGCGGACACATCCACCAACATCGAACGCCTGACCGGATTCACCGAGCGGTGCGGCGAGCTTGGTTTGCCCGCGCCCCGCGTGGAGCCGGGCGCCTATACGCATGAGGCCGGGTTCGCCGCCATGGTCCGGGCGATGGACTCCGGCAACCCACCCGACGGAGTGTTCTGCGCCAACGACATCATCGCGCTCGGCGCGATCGACGCAGCGCGGCAGGGCGGCCTGGTTCCGGGCCAGACGGTCTCGGTGCTTGGTTTCGACGACATCGCGCTCGCGACATGGCCGAACTACCGCCTGACGACGATCCGGCAGGACATCCATGCGATGGTCCGCAACGCGGTGCAGGTGCTGACCGAACGGGCCGGTGCCGGCGCCGGGCCGCAAGTCACGATCCGCGTGGCGCCCGAGATCGTGTGGCGGGAGACGGTTCGCCGGCGCTGATGCCGGGCGGATGCTCATGCGGCAATGGCCGGCTCGACGATGCAGGATGGGTCAAGCCGGCCATCGATACCGTCGAGGATGTTCTGCGCCATCGCCACTGCCATGGCGCGCGCGCCCTCGCGCGTCGTCGCGGCGCTATGCGGGGTCAGCACGACGTTGTCGAAACCGGCCAAGGGGTGCGCCGGCACGATGGGCTCCTGCCCGAACACGTCCAGCGCCGCCGCCCCGACGGCCCCGTCGGCCAGTGCCTGCGCCAAGGCGGCCTCGTCCAGGATGCCGCCGCGGGCGCAGTTCACGACGATCGCGCCCCGGGGCAGGCGGCCCAGGCGCGGGGCATCGATCAGCATGGCGCTGCGGGTCGTGAGCGGGATGTGCAGCGTCAACACGTCGGCCTGCGCGAGCCCGGCGTCGAGTTCGGCAACGCACGCGTAGTGGGCCGCCGCAGCCTGCTCGATGGCCGCGGCCGAGATGTCGTGCACCAGCACGTGGAGGCCGAACGCCTGGCATAGCGCAGCAACGCGGCGGCCGATGCGGCCGAAGCCGACCACCAGGACCCGGCGGCCCGCCAGCTCGATGGCCCGCGCCGACTTGCGGAAATCCCAATCGCCCCGGCGGACCGCATTGTCATACGCGCGAACATGTTTAGCCGTGGCCAGCATCAAGGTCATCGTGTGCTCGGCGACCGAGATGCTGTTGGCATCGGCGGTGATCGTGACGGGAACGCCCCGCCCGGCGAGATAGCCCACGTCGATGTTGTCGAAGCCAACTCCGTGCTTGGCCACGACGCGCAGGTTCGGTGCCCGGGAAAGCAGGCTGCGATCGAGCCGCGCCACGCGGACGCCGATGGCGAGGGCGTCCGGCAATGCCGCCTCGAACGCCGGATCGCCGGGTGCAGCCACGACAAGGCGGATGTCGGCACGCGCCGTCAGCAGGTCGATACCCGCCTGGTCGATCGCCTCGGTCAGCATGATGGTGGTCATGGACGCCTCCGCCGACAGGGTCGTGGTCGCCCCGCTGAATACGCATGCTTGAACAGTTGTTCGGGTTGAGTCCAGTCGCGGCCTTGGTAGCGCGCCTTTGCTGCATGTGCGAAGGGTTTTACTTGCGATGGAATGACCCGGCATTGGTGTTTGCGTCGGGGCAAACTCCGCGCTAGCGTCATTGGAATGCGTATTCAGGCACTCTGGCCTGACAATAATGGACATGGGCCGCAGCGACGGCGCATTTGGAAGGGACGATGATGCGGAGCCGGTTCTTGGGTTTGTGCCTGGCGGCCGGCGTATTGCTCTCGTCATCAGGGCAGGCGCAGGAGAAGGCGGTGATCAAGATCACCCGCCAACCCAGCATCATCTACATGCCGACCTACATCATGGAGGCGAACCACCTGATCGAATCCCGGGCGGCCGCACTCGGCATTCCGGACCTGAAAGTCGATTGGATCAATTTCAACGGTGGCGGCAACGCGACGGATGCGCTGCTGTCGAACTCGATCGACGTGGTGAACACCGGCGTCGGCAACATGCTGCTGCTGTGGGACCGCACCCATGGCGGCGTGAAGGGTATCGTCGCCACCTCGGCCGAGCCGCTAATCCTGATCACGCGCAATCCTGCCATCAAGACGCTGCGCGACTACACGCCGCAGGACAAGATCGCCTTGCCGACGGTGCGGATCTCCACCCAGGCAATCCTGCTGCAGATCGCGTGCGAGGAGGTGTTCGGCCCCGGCCAAGGCGCTAAGCTCGACACCAACACGGTGCAGCTCGGCCATCCGGACGCAACCGGCGCGATGCTGGACCCGCATGGTGAGATCACCAGCCATTTCTCCGCGCCGCCCTTCGTGTTTGAGGAACTGCGCCGCGTGCCCGGCGCCCACGTCGTGACGGACTCGCAGCAGATCATGGGCACGCCGCTGACGGTCGCGGTGATGTTCACGACGACCCGCTTCGCAAATGCCAATCCGAAGCTGGTCCAGGCGGTGAAGGAGGCGTCCGCGGATGCCCTGGAATACCTGCAGGCCCACACGGCCGACGCGGTCGCCGTCTACCGCCAGGCGTCGAAGGACCCGATCTCCCAGGACGACCTACTCACCATGCTGAAACAGCCCGGCATGATGGATTTCAGCACGAAGCCGCAGGGCACGATGCGCTTCGCCGAACACATGCACGAGGTCGGCCTGCTGAAGACGATGCCGAAGGCATGGGTCGATTACTTCCTGCCGATCGCGCAGGATCTGGACGGCAACTGAGGTGCCGCCGCTGCTGGAAGTCGAGAACTGCACGCTGCGCTACCGCACCGGCCGCACGGTGGTGACGGCGACCCACCAGGTCAGCTTCCATGTAGGGCAGGGCGACCGCTACGTGCTGCTGGGCCCGTCGGGCTGCGGCAAATCGACGCTGCTGAAAGCCGTCGGCGGCTACATCAAGCCCGACGAGGGCGCCATCCGCATCAAGGGCCAGCCGGTGCGCGGCGCCGGGGCGGACCGCATGATGGTGTTCCAGGAGTTCGACCAGCTGCTGCCGTGGAAGACGGTTCTGGAGAATGTGGCGTTCCCGTTGCGGGTGGCGCGACGCATGGGCGCACGCGCCGCGACCGAGAAGGCGATGCAGTATATCGAGAAGGTGCATCTGACTCGCGTCGCGCACAGCCATCCGCATACCTTGTCCGGCGGCATGAAGCAGCGGGTCGCGATCGCCCGCGGCATGGCGATGGAGCCCGACATCCTGCTGATGGACGAGCCCTTTGCCGCCCTGGACGCGCTGACCCGGCGCCAGATGCAGGATGAATTGCTGCGGTTGTGGGACGACACGCGCTTCACCGTGCTGTTCGTCACCCACTCGATCGGCGAGGCCATCAAGATCGGCTCCCGCATCCTGCTGCTGTCGCCGCATCCCGGCCAGGTTAAGGCAGATGTGGAAGACGTCGCCCACACCACGCCCGAAGCCGCCGTGAAGCTGGAGCGGCACATCCACGACCTGCTGTTCGCCCCGGCCGTGGACATCAACCTCGTGCCGGCCAGTGCCGACCTTGCCTGAGCCGCGGGTGGTGACCTACGCCCCCTCCGGCGCCGCGGCGCCGGAGGTCAGCCGCCCGGTCACGCTGGGACGGCGCCTGTGGGATAGCGCAACGCTGCGCAAGACGGCCATCATCGTGCTGCTGGCCGTGGTCTGGGAGGCCTATGCGCGGGTGCTGGACAACCCGCTGCTGTTCCCGACGCTCACCGACACGCTGGGCGCGATGGTGGACCACATCCAGGATGGCACCCTGCCCGCACGGACATGGACCTCTCTGCGGGTCCTGGTGCTGGGATATGGCAGCGGGGTGGGGCTAGCCGCTATCCTGACCATCGTGGCGATCAACACGCGGATCGGGACGGACATCCTCGAAACGCTAACGGCCATGTTCAACCCGCTGCCGGCGATCGCCTTGCTGCCGCTGGCGCTGATCTGGTTCGGGCTTGGTATCGGCAGCCTGGTCTTCGTGCTGACGCATTCGGTGCTCTGGGCGGTGGCGCTCAACACGCATGCCGGCTTCCTCGGGGTCTCGCAGACGCAGCGCATGGTCGGGCGCAATTATGGGCTGCGCGGGCTGCGCTACGTCTTCCTGATCCTGATCCCGGCGGCGTTTCCATCGATCCTGACCGGGCTGAAGGTCGGCTGGGCCTTTGCCTGGCGCACCCTGATCGCCGCCGAGCTGGTGTTCGGCGTATCGTCCGGCCAGGGCGGGCTGGGCTGGTTCATCTTCGAGAACCGGAACGTGCTCGACATCCCCGCCGTGTTCGCCGGGCTGCTAACGGTCATCGCCATCGGCCTGGTGGTGGAGAACCTCGTCTTCCGCACCATCGAGCGGCGTACCATCGGCCGTTGGGGTGTGCAGGCCTGATGACGGCACCGCAATAGCGCCGGCGCTGCCGGCAGGAGAGAACCATGGCAAGATACCTGAAGCACGGACGCAACCCGGACACCGCGGCGGCCGACGACAAGCAGGTCCGCACGGTGGTGGAGACGATCCTCGCCGACGTGCAGGACCGCGGAGACGCGGCGGTGCGCGAGCTGTCCATCCGCTTCGACGGGCTGGACCGTGCGGATTTCCGGCTCACCGACCAGGAAATCCGCGACTGCCTGGCGGAATTGCCGGCCCGCGCGATCGAGGACATCAAGTTCGCTCAGGCGCAGGTGCGCAATTTCGCCCAGCACCAACGCGAGTCGATGCGCGACATCGAAGTGGAGACGCTGCCCGGCGTCGTGCTAGGGCACAAGAACATCCCGGTGAACTCGGTGGGCTGCTACGTGCCGGGCGGCAAATATCCGCTGCTCGCCTCCGCCCACATGTCCGTCGTCACCGCCCGGGTTGCCGGCGTGCAGCGCGTCATCACCTGTGCGCCGCCCTTCGGCGGGCGGCCGGCGCCTGCGATTGTGGCCGCCCAGCATCTGGCCGGCGCAGACGAAATTCTGTGCCTGGGCGGCGTGCAGGCGGTGGCCGCGATGGCGCTCGGCACCGAAAGCATCGCGGGGGTCGACATGCTGGTCGGCCCCGGCAACGCCTACGTCGCCGAAGCCAAGCGCCAGCTGTTCGGTCGCGTCGGCATCGACCTGTTCGCCGGCCCGACCGAGACGCTGGTGATCGCCGATGACAGCGTCGACGCCGAGATGTGTGCGACCGACCTGCTGGGCCAGGCGGAACACGGACCTAATTCTCCCGCCGTGCTGCTGACCGACAGCGAGAGGCTGGCGCGCCAGACGATGGCCGAGATCGGACGCCTGCTGGCTATCCTGCCCACGGCGGCGATTGCCGCGAAGGCATGGGAGGATTACGGCGAGGTTATCGTTTGCGGCAGCGCGGAGGAGATGGTGGCGGAAGCGGACCGCATAGCCTCCGAGCACGTGCAGGTCATGACGCAGGATCCGGACTACTTCCTCGCCAACATGACGAATTACGGCGCGCTGTTCCTGGGCACTCGAACCAATGTCAGCTTCGGGGACAAGGTCATCGGCACCAACCACACATTGCCGACCAAGAAGGCCGCGCGCTACACGGGCGGGCTGTGGGTGGGCAAGTTCCTGAAGACCTGCACCTACCAGCGCGTGCTGACCGACGAGGCGTCTGCCCGTATCGGAGAGGTGTGTTCGCGCCTTTGCCTGCTGGAGGGCTTCGTGGGCCATGCCGAGCAGGCCAATATCCGCGTGCGTCGCTATGGCGGACGCAATGTGCCGTATGGCGAAGCGGCGGAATGACGCCGGCGGCGTTGCCGGTCTGCCCGTCGTTCAGCCTGGCAGGGCGGCGGGCGCTGGTGACGGGCGCCGGGCGCGGCATCGGGCTGGCGGCTGCGGCGGCACTGGCGGCGGCCGGCGCGGCGGTGACGCTCGTCGCTCGCTCGGCCATTGATATCGAGGCGGTGGCAGCCGCCCTGCGGGCACGCGGCGACCAGGCCGAGGCGCTCCCGCTCGACGTCACCGACCAGGCGGCGACCGTGGCCGCGCTTGCCGGGCGGCCACCGTTCGACGTGTTGGTGAACAATGCCGGCACCAACCGGCCGAAACCGTTCACCGACGTGTCCGAAGCCGATTACGACGCGGTGATGGCGCTGAACGTCCGGGCTGCCTTCTTCGTCGCGCAGGCCGCGGCGCGTGGCCTGATCGCGGCGGGGCGGCCTGGATCCATCATCAACATGTCCTCGCAGATGGGCCATGTCGGCGGTGCCGGCCGCACGATTTACTGCGCGTCCAAATTCGCCATCGAGGGGCTGACCAAGGCGATGGCGCTGGACCTGGCGCCCCACCGCATCCGCGTCAACACGATCTGTCCGACCTTCATCGAGACGCCGATGACGCGGCCGTTCCTCACCGATCCGACGTTCCGCGCCAGCGTGTTGACGAAGATCAAGCTTGGCCGGCTCGGGCAGTGCGAGGACCTGATGGGCGCCATCGTGTTCCTGGCCTCGGACGCGTCGGCGCTGATGACGGGGTCCGCCATGGTGATCGATGGCGGATGGACGGCCGATTGATCTGCCAAGAGGAGGATCTCACCATGTGGCAACCGAACCAGCGCTACCCCGACCCGGCGTGGCGCGTGCTGCATCCATCGTTCCTGCCCTATCGCCCGTTCAACGCCACGGTCGAGCGGCTTGCCACGGGATGCCGCTGGGGCGAGGGGCCGGTCTGGTTCGGTGATTCGCGGCACGTGCTGTGGAGCGACATTCCCAATAACCGCATCATGCGCTGGGATGAGGAGACCGGGACCGTCGGTGTGTTCCGCCACCAATCCAGCTACGCCAACGGCAACACCCGGGACCGCCAGGGCCGGCTGATCACCTGCGAGCATGGCGGACGCCGCGTCACCCGTACGGAATACGGCGGCACGGTTACGGTCTTGATGGACTCATGGGACGGCAAGCGGCTGAACTCGCCGAACGACGTCGTGGTTAAAAGTGACGACAGCATCTGGTTCACCGACCCGCCATTCGGTATCCACTCCGCCTATGAAGGCGACGTGGCCGAACAGGAAATTCCTGCCCACGTCTATCGCCTGGACCCGGCCACGGGCCAGGCAGCGATCGTGCAGGATGCCGTGCTGGGACCGAATGGGCTGTGCTTCTCCCCGGATGAATCCAAGCTCTACGTGGTTGAATCCCGAGGCGTGCCGAGCCGCAAGATCCGGGTGTTCGACGTCGTGGATGGCGTGAGGCTTGCCAACGGACGCATCCTGATCGACGCCGGGCCGGGCACGCCGGACGGCCTGCGATGCGACGTGGACGGCAACCTCTGGTGCGGTTGGGGGATGGGTGATCCGGAGTTGGACGGCGTGCGGGTTTTCAATCCAGACGGCGAGCCGATCGGCCACATCGACCTGCCGGAGCGGTGCGCCAATTTGTGTTTCGGCGGCGCCAAACGGAACCGCCTTTTCATGGCGGCAAGCCATTCGCTCTACGCCGTTTACGTCAACACCCAAGGCGCATCGAGCGGTTGATCACGGCCGCATCCCCCCGCCACCCCAAGGTTGGCCACTCAGCTGCGATGGGCAATTCCCGCCGGACGGCTATCCCCGGCTGGATACGACCAAGCCAGCGAGCGCTGGCCGGGTAAGCCGGAAGAAGCCGATGTCGTGCCGGGTGCGGCCATCGCCCGTTGTGAGATCGGCCAGGACCTCGCCGACGACGCTGCAGAACTTGCCGGTCGTGACCAGCGAGCTGCCAGCACGTCGCACCTGCCCATGCCGCCCACGACGATGACATCGAAGAACCGCATCGCATACCCTTTCCAGCTACAATCTGCCACGCAGCGCAGCGCTGGCTTGCGTCCATGCGACATCAAGCAAGCACGGGCGCGGCATCGGCGTCGCCCAGCTACCAGAGGAATGTCGCAAGCGCGCGAACTGCCCTAGGCTGCCGGCGTGAGACTTGTCCTCACACCAGGCAGGAAGGGCGCCCATGCAACCCGCAATCGGTGACTACAAGGACGTTCCAGACTTCATCTACGGCATCACGCGGGAGATCTGGGAGGACCGCGGTATCGGCGGCAAGTTGCAGCGCTATTACGGCGCCAACTGCCTGGTCCGCGCCGCCACCGGGCTCGCCGCCGACAACAAGGACGTCACAGCGCAGACACTGGCGACGTTGCACCAGTTTCCGGACCGTCAGCTCGTGGGCGAGGACGTGATCTGGACGGGGTACGAGGATGGCTCGTTCCTGTCCTCGCACCGGCTGATCTCCGTCATGCGGCATACCGGGGATGGCAGCTATGGCCGTGCCACCAATCGGATGCTCAAGACCCGCATCATCGCGGATTGCTGGGTGGTGAACCAGGTGGTGACGGAGGAGTGGCTGGTGCGCGACCAGGCCGCCTTTGCCCGCTGCCTCGGCCTGGAGCCGAAGACGCTGGCGCGGCAGATGATGGAGGACGATCTGCGCATCCGCGGCCGCGTCGCCTACTACCTGCCCGAGCACGACCGGCCGGGCGTGTACAAGCCGGTGGTGCAGGAGGGCCGCGAGGTCGAGATCTACGCGGACGGCTACCGCCGCCTGTGGGGCGAGAAAGAGGCGGCTGCGATCAAGGAGCTGTATTTCCATGGGGCCACGATCGAGGGACCCGGCGGCGACAGCTACCACGGCCATTCCGACATCGACCGTTTCTACCTGGGCTACCTCGCCGCCTTCCCGGATGCGGCCTTCTGCGTGGAGAGCGCCACGATCAACCGCGACGCCGGGCAGCCGATCCGTGTCGCATTGCGTTGGTCGGTGCGCGGCACCCATACCGGCTTTGGGCAGTTTGGCACGCCGACGGGCGCGCCGGTGTACATCATGGGCATCAGCCACGCCTACATCGTGGACGGCCGCATCACCATGGAGTGGATCGCGATCGACGAGGTGGTGCTTTGGAAGCAGATCATGGCCCATGCCGAGGGGCACACCGAAGCGGCCTGACAGCTATAAATAGGGCCGCCGGTCCGCCGAGGCCGGCGTTGGATGGGGCCGCCCCGCCGGGATCATAGTGTCTTGCAATGGGCCATGCGGCCACCACCGTCCCAACATCTGTTGCAACACCTGGGCGCCTTGCCGCTGCATCTCGACGGGCGAGGCGCCGAAGGCCGTGCGGAAGGTTCGGCTGAAATGCGCTGCGTCCGAGAAGCCGCATTGAGCTGCCACGTCGCTGATCCGGCTAGCGGATTGGGACATCAGCCAGACAGCATAGGACAGCCGCATATCCCGGCCGAAGGTCTGCGGGCTGACGCCGAGTTCCTTGCGGAACAGCCGCTCCAGTTGACGCTTGGATATCGCGATCTCCGCCGCCAACTGGTCGGCTTGCGGGGGCGCGGACAGGTTCTGCTCCATCAACAGCATGGCCCGGCGCACCCTGGGGTCGCGCACCACGACCGTGTTCGGCGGCTGCGGCTGGGCGGCATCGGCCGCGCGCGGGCCGTCGGAGAGCAGGATATGCAGGCTTTTCTGCGCCGCGGCGCGGCCCAGGCGCTCCTGGATCAGCGCCGCCGCCAAGTCGATCGCCGCCAGGCCGCCGGCGCAGGTCACGATCCTGCCCTCCCGGACCCAGAGCCGGTCGGCGACGGGCGTCACGTCCGGGAACCGCTCGAGCAAGTCTGGATAATGGTACCATGACACGCAGCATCGAGCGCCGCGGCGCAGCAAACCGCCTTCCACCAGCGCCAGGCTGCCCGTGCAGATGCCGACCAGCTCCAGGTTGGCGCGATAGGCCTTGCGCACGAAGGCCCGGGTGCGGCCATCCAGCATGATGTCGCCGAGCGGCGGCAACAAGCCGCCCGCGACCACCAGGATGTCAAACCGCTCCGGCGCACCGAACGTCTCCTGTGGGGTGATTTCCACCCCGCAAGAGGAGCGTATGGGGCGCAAATCGGGGGCCAGCACGGTCCAGCTGCAGGCATGCGGGCGGGACCGGTCGCCTTCGTCGGCGGCCAGGCGCAACATGTCCACGAAGCCCGCGAATGTCGTCAGCGTGAAGTTCGGCATCGGGATGATGCCAACTGACAAACTGATGCCGCTGCGGCGTCCTACCGGGTCGCGATCGCTGCTGGCCAGCATTCGAATCCTTACTTACCGGCATGACGCCCTTGTTCTACTCAAACGTCGCAGGTGTGCAATCCAGACGCGGTATCCTGGTTCGACTGTCTATGGCAATCGTGTTGTCGAGTCGCCCGTGCGGCCGAAAGGGAGCAAGCCTTGGAACTCACTCGTCGATCGCTCCTTGCGTCGAGTGGCGCGGCCGTGGCGCTCCCGGCGGCGGCTCAGGCCAGCTCTCCCTATGGGTTGAAGCCGGGCAAGCCATTTGCCGGGGCCAAGCTCAACATCCTCGCGGTGGTCACCCCGCAATTCCAGGCACTGCAGAAGCGGCAGGACGAGTTCACGAGCCTGACGGGGATCACCGCCACCTGGGATTTCGTGCCGTTCCAGGCGTTGCAGGACAAGATCACCGCGATCGGCGTCGGGTCGGACGACACGTATGACGTCGTGAACTATCTCGATGGCTGGGGGCCACCCAATGCGCAATGGTTCGTGCCGCTCGACCCCCTGCTGAAGCGGGACGGCCTGTCGATGGACCGCTACCCCGCGGGCTTCGTGAAGGCGTCCTCGTTCAAGGGCGCCGTCACGGGGTTGCCGCTGCGCAGCCACGGCCAGCTGTTCTACTACCGCAAGGACATCTTCGACGCGCTCGGCCTGGCGGCGCCGCAGACATGGGACGACGTGGTTGCCGCCGGCCGTGCGATCCGCGCCAAGCGCACAGACATCGAACCGCTGGCGCTGTCCTACCACAATGACGGCACGCGCCAGGCGCTGTTCCACTGGTGCGACTTCATTTGGTCGTCCGGCAACCAGATCCTGGACGCCAGGATGCGCCCGGCCTGGACTACGGATGGCGCGATCAGGGCCACCGACTTCTATGTCGGGCTGCTGACCAAGGAAAAGGTCGCCAATCCCGCATCCATCTCCTTCGTGGAGCAGGACTCGCGGGTGTCGTTCCAGCAGGGCAAGTCGGCGATGATCCCGATCTGGGAGTGGGCATACTCGCCAATGATTACGCCTGGCCAGTCCGCGTTGAACGCGGCGCAGGTGGGGTTCACCAAGTGGCCGACCTACGAGGGCCGCGCCGTCACCTGCGCCTCCACCCTGCCGTTCTCGCTGAACAGCTTCTCGCGCAGGCAGGATGCGGCGTGGGAGTTCCTGAAGTGGCTGTCCAACCCGGTGATGGACAAGGCCAACGCCATCCAGCGCGACGTGGGCGGCTTCAAGATCATCAACAACGTGGTCAACGAGACGGCCAACTTCACCGATCCCGAGGTGAACGCCGCCAATGCCGGCGTGCCGATGGCCTGCCTGGAGAGCCTGAAGGAGTCGGACACGCTGCCGATGATCCCGGAATGGCCGCAGGTGGGTGACCTGCTGGCCAACGCGATCGAGCAGGCGGCAGGCGGCGGCGACGTCCGGGCGCTGATGACCAAGGCCGCCGCGGACGCCGCGGACGTGTTGAAGCAAGCCGGCTACGACTGATGGGCATGCTGGCGGACGCGGCACTGGCGGCGCTGGCGATCACCGCGCCACCGTGCCGCCGATTACGCCTGCCGGAGCTGCGGGACCGCCACGTCAAATACCTGCTAGTCCTGCCGGCGATGGTGGTGGTGGCTGGCACGGCGCTGTGGCCGCTGGTCTATTCGCTAATGCTGTCGTTCCGCATCTGGCGGCTGGCGCGCTCCCCGGCGCCCGGGCCGTTCGTGGGGGTCGCCAACTACGCCCAGGCCTTCGGCACGGGCGAGTTCTGGCTCTCGGTCGGCAACAGCACGCTGTTCGTGCTGTTGTCGGTCACGTTCACCACGGTGCTGGCGCTCGGCCTGGCACTACTACTGGTCAGCGGCGGGCTGCTGCGCCGGGCGGTGCAGACGCTGCTCATCCTGCCTTTCGCCATGAGCCCGGCGCTGGTCGGCATCTCCTGGCGCTTCCTGTTCAACCCGGAGTTCGGCCTGTTCGCCGCACTGTTCGGAACGCTGATCCCGCCGCTGGCCGACATCAACTGGCTGTCGACGCCGTCGCTGGCCTTCGCCGCCATGGTGATGGCGGACGTCTGGGCCTGGACCCCGTTCATGACGCTGATCCTGATCGGCGGTTTGGCCTCCCTCCCGCAGGAAACCATCGAGGCGGCGCAGATGGATGGCTCGCCTGCCTGGCGGATCCTGTTCGGCATCATCATCCCCCAGCTTCGCCCGGTGCTGACGGTCGTGATCATTCTCAAGACAATCTTCGCCCTCAAGCAGTTCGACGTGATCTTCATGCTAACCCAGGGCGGGCCTGGCCATGCGACACAGACGCTGGTGTACTACGCCTATCTCAACGGCTTCAAATACTACGACATGGGTTATGCCGCCGCGGTCTCGTGGCTTATGGTGGTGCCCATGCTGGGCCTGACCTTCCTTTACATCAGATATGTGTTCCGGAGGGCGGCATGAAAACCCGGGGACCCTGGCGCCTGGTGCAGGACGCGCTGGTAATCCTGGCCGGCGGGCTGGTGCTGTTGCCGATCCTGTGGATCGCTCTGGCGGCGTTCAAGAGCGGTGTGGACGTGTTCCAGCTCAAGCTGTTCTTCACGCCCACGCTGGAGAACTTCGCCACCATCTTCCAGCCGCCCTACCTGATCCACCAGAAGCTGCTGAACAGCGCCATCGTCTCGGTTTGCGTGGTCGCCATCTCCATCCCGCTGGCGACCTGCGCCGCCTATGCGTTCTCGCGCTTCCGCATGGTGGGGGAGTGGGCGATGCTGGTGACCATCCTGGCCACGCAGTTCGTGCCGGCCGTCGTGATCGTGCTGCCGTTCTTCCTGATGTTCCGCTCGCTCGGTATGCTGGATACCCGCCCGGCGCTGATCCTCGTGGACACCGCCATCGTCATGCCGTTCGCGGTGTGGATGATCAAAGGCTTCGTGGACGGCATCCCGCTCGAGACGGAGGAGGCCGCGCTGGTCGATGGCTCCACCCGGCTGCAGGTGCTGCGCCGGGTCGTGCTGCCGATGGCGGCCCCCGGCATCGTCACCGCCGCGATCTTCGCCTTCATCATCTCGTGGAACGAGTTCCTGTTCGCGCTGATCCTAACC
This sequence comes from uncultured Acetobacteraceae bacterium, assembly GCA_964244585.1. Taxonomy (GTDB): domain Bacteria; phylum Pseudomonadota; class Alphaproteobacteria; order Acetobacterales; family Acetobacteraceae; genus LMUY01. The sequence goes on from CAXTJM010000030.1 coordinate 31,891, forward strand.
CGGCGGGACGCGGTGACGCTGCCGGTGGGCCTACAGCTGTTCAACGGGCAGGAAGGGATGCAGTGGAACCTGCTCTCCGCCGCCGGGCTGCTGATCATGGCGCCGATGATCGTGCTGGCGCTGCTGGTGCAGAAGCATTTCGTCCAGGGGATGACCATGGGGGCGGTGCGCTGAATGGCACAACTCATTCTCAAGGATGTCGAGAAGCGCTGGGCCAGCTTCGTCGCGGTCGCCCGGCAGTCGCTGACAGTGGCGGATGGCGAGTTCCTCGTGCTGCTCGGCCCGTCCGGCTGCGGCAAGACCACCACGATGCGCATGGTGGCGGGGCTGGAGGAGCCGAGCGCCGGCGAGATTTGGATCGGCGGGCGCTGCGTGAATGACGTGATGCCAAAGGATCGGGACATCGCCATGGTGTTCCAGAACTACGGCCTGTATCCGCATTTGTCGGTGGGCGAGAACATCGCCTATCCGCTGCGCGTCCGCGGCGTTGGCCGCGCCGAGCGGGAAGCGCGCGTAGCGGAGGCGGCGCGCAAGGTTGAGCTGGGCGCGCTGCTGCACCGCCGCCCGCGGGAGCTGTCGGGCGGGCAGCGGCAGCGCGTGGCGCTGGCCCGCGCCATCGTCCGCACGCCGGCCGTGTTCCTGATGGACGAGCCGCTGTCCAACCTGGATGCCAAGCTGCGCGTGACCATGCGCGCCGAGATCAAGCATCTGCAGCACGAGTTGGGCATCACCACGATCTACGTCACCCACGACCAGATCGAGGCGATGACGCTGGCGCACCGTGTCGCGGTGATGAAGAACGGCGTGGTGCAACAGATCGCGCCGCCAGCCGAGGTGTACGATAACCCTGCCAACCTGTTCGTCGCCGGGTTCATCGGGTCACCGCCGATGAACCTGATCCCGGGCGCCTTGGTGGCAGGTGACTTTGTGGCACCCGGCGTGCGCTTGACCGGCGCCGGTGAGGGCACGCGGGACGGGGTGGTGCTCGGCGTGCGCCCCGAATGCATGGCCATCACGCAGCCCGGCGAAGGCAACATCACCGGCACCGTGTTCACCACCGAACTCACCGGCGAGGCCGTGCTGGTCACGGCGCAAGTCGGCGGGACGAGGGTGATCGCCCGCACGGAGCGGGGGTTCGACGCCTCTTACGGCGCCAATGTGGGGCTGAAGGCAGACCGGCGCCGGCTGCATCTGTTCGACGCCGAGAGCGGCCTGCGCCTGCAGCCGCTCACGCAACCGTTGCCGGAACTCGTGCCCGGCGAATGACGGAGCACGCTCTGACCGACGCGACAATGACCGAAGCGATGGCCCGCGAGCGCTTGGTCAAGCGGTCCGACATGGTGGCCTGCAAGGTCGCCTTCGTCGATTGCAAGATGCCTGGTTCCACCGATAAGGAGAACTACTCGCTGATCGACGCCGGCGTGACCCGGTCCGCGGACCAGGTGGTGAACTTGGTGGAGCCGCACGGCTTCAGCCTGGGCGTTGCGGCCATGGCGCCGGGCACGGTCAACAACCCTGCACGTCCACTACACAGCCGAAGTGTTCATGATCTACAAGGGCGAGTGGACCTTTCCGCCGGGGGCCGGACGGCAAGGATGGCGAGATCACCGGCCGCGCCGGCGACGTGGTGAGCGTGCCAACTTGGATCTTCCGCGGCTTCACCAACACGGGTAACGATCGCTGCGGCGCATGATCGGGCGTAGGCATCCGACAGCCGCCGGTCGAGCGGCGGTGCCACGAAGCGGGGGTCGCTGATACAGGCGTCCTTGTCGCGCGTCGCGATCTTCATCGCCTCGGCTACGACGCGGATATACTCGGGGCTGTTGTGGCCCAGCGCCATGAGGTCGAACTGCTCGAGGATGCGCAGCATCTCCGCCACCATCACGCCGCCGCCGGGAAGCAGCGATTAACTCGTCAGGGGGCTGGAAGACGCCACGACGCAGGTGTGGCAGCACGATCGCCTCCGTCGCATCGAGCTTCTCGGTCGGATCACCACGCGTCTAGACGTCGGTGGTCGTCAATGTGGCGAGGCCCAGCCATTGCGACACCTTCCGGATGTCCCCGGTCGCCTGCAGTATGAGTTTAAGAGGCGAGCGGATTTTGAGAGGTTTGAGCGACCAAACTCGATAACAGAGTTCAAAGTTTCGAGAAGCAGAGTTGTAAATATTTCGTTTGTCTCCCCCCGGTCTCCGGCACCATTTACAAGGTAATAAAGCGTCCAAGTCTGCTGGGCTGCTGCACCAGCTAGGCAGTATAAGGGGAAAAGCGAATGGAAATTCTCAGGAATGCCTGGTACGCTGCCGGGTGGAGCCAGGACATCGGACAGGATTTCATCAGCCGGACTGTGCTTGGCCAGCCTATCATGTTCTATCGCAGGATCAGCGGAGAACCGGTAGCGTTGCTTGATAGGTGCCCGCATCGTTTCGCGCCGCTATCCATGGGCAATCGGGTCGGCGACGACGTCGAATGTCTCTATCACGGACTGAAGTTCGATTGCGTGGGCAGCTGCATCGAGAACCCGCATGGCGACAAGCGTATTCCCGCAGCGGCCAAGGTGAGGCGGTTTCCCGTCGCCGACCGACATGGCCTGATCTGGATCTGGGGTGGCGACGAGAACCGTGCCGATCCCGGGACGATCCCGGATTTCAGGCACTTGACCTCCCCCAAGTTGAAGACCATCGGCGGCGAGATGGCGCAGGACGCGCATTACGAGCTGATCATCGACAACCTGATGGACCTGTCGCACGTAAACTACCTGCATACGCCCTACCAGAAGATCGACGGCTTCCTGACCGCGAAGCACGAGATCGAACAGGATGGGATGTCGGTCGCCAGCCGGCGCACCCTGTCCAACACGCGTGCGCCGCAATCCTTCCGCCCCTTCCTCGATGATCCCGATGGTGCGGTGGATTATTGGCTCGATATCACCTGGCGTGCGCCGAGCTGCTGCCAGCTTGAGACGGGCGTCGTGCCGGTCGGGCGGCCGCGGGAGGAAGGCGTGGTCCGCATCGGCACCCACATCGTCACGCCCAATACCGAAACGCGGGCGACGTATTTCTACGCCAGTTCCCGCAACTACCGGCTCGACGATCCCCTGGCGGACGAGGAAACCACCCGCTGGCAGCAAATCGGCTTCCACGAGCAGGACAAGCCGATGATCGAAGCCGTGCAGACCCGGATGGGCAGCAGCGACCTGTTGGCCCACAAGCCGATCCTGCTGACCACCGATGCGGCAGCGATCCGCGTGCGACGTATGCTGAAGGCGATGATCACGGACGAGCAGGCCCAGGATCCGATGCGCGTCGCGGCGGAGTAGGTCCAGCGCCGATCCGATGCCCGGGACGGTCGGGAAGATGGCTTCATAACGGCGGGTAAAAATCACCGCCTCGAGGGGGAAACGGAATGAAAGCACAGCTTCCCGCCCATGGGGCGTTGGCGCTGATCGAGGCTCGGCCATTTTCCGGGTATCAACGCCTTATTCTTGCGCTGTGTGGATCAGTCATCTTTCTCGACGGCCTGGACACGCAGTCCATCAGCGTCGCGACCAAGTCCATGTCAATGGCGCTCGGCATCCCCTTGTCCGATTTCGGCGTGATCTTTTCTGCCTTGCAACTGGGCGGGCTGATCGGGACGGTGTCGTTCGGCTACCTGGCGGACCGGCTGGGAAGACGGCCGCTGGTGGTGGTTTCAGCCTTCCTGATTGCGGCCCTGACCCTCGGGACGGCGGTGGTTGACAATTATACCGAGCTGTTGCTCGTGCGGTTCCTCGGCGGTATCGGCCTCGGCGGCATTTTCCCCTGCGTGCTGGCGCTCGGTTCGGAATACGTGTCGCGGAGGCATCGGGGATTGGCGGTGGGGCTCCTTTTCGCCAACTACTCGCTTGGCGCCGCCGTGGGGGCTATGCTCAATGGCTACGTGCTGTCCACGTTTGGCTGGCGTGCCGTGTTCGGGGTTGGGGGCGTGCTCTCGATCGCCGTCGCCCTGGCGATTCTGGTGTGGCTGCCGGAATCGCTCGACTACCTGACCATGCATGGTCAGACGGACAAGCTGCGCGCCATCTTCGGCAGGTTGTATCCGAAAGATCGATTTGACCCGGCCGAGTTGCGTGCCGAGGGATCGGCAAGCACGGCGCGAACGGAGCGCATACCGGTCAGTGCGATATTTACGGAGGGGCGGGCTACCATCACCGTTATCCTGCTGGCCGTTCTACTCGTCAGCTACGCGACGGTGAAGGTGATGACGGTTTGGCTGACGCCGTTGCTGCAGTCGGCGGGTGTTCCTGTCATGCAAACATCCTCCGTTCTGTCGGGGCTGGATATCGGCTCCATGCTCGGACTTGGGTCTGCCGGTTACGTCATCGGCAAGTTCGGGCCGACACGCTCGCTGCTGCCGGCGTTCCTGCTGCTAGGGACGGCCATTGTCCTAATGGCCTATCAGCTCACCAGCTTCTCGGTTTTGCTGCCCAGCGGGTTCGTGATTGGGTTCGCCGGCGGCATCGGGCAGTGCGCGCCTCTGGCATTGTTCGCGGAGGTGTATCCTACCCGGGTCCGGTCGACCGCGCTTGGCCTTGGCGGGACGGCGGGGCAGGTCGGCAAAATTTCCTCGCCCATGCTGGTGGGAGGGTTGCTCGCCTATGGCTGGCGGCCCGACGCCATCCTGCTAGGGGTCGCGCTGCTACCGGCGGTCGGCGCCCTGCTGATACTGGGTCTGGCGCGACGCTCCGTTCCGGTCGTGGCCGGAGAGCCGCGGCGTGCGTGAGGAAGGGTGATGATCGACGTCGTCATCCGCGGCATCCACGACGTCGCGTCCGGTATTCGCTCGTTCGAGCTGGCACCGGCAGATGGCGGCAGCCTGCCGCCGTTCGGGCCGGGGTCGCATATCAACGTCCACCTGCCGGGCGCGATGACGAGACAATACTCGCTGTGCGGCAAACCCGGCTGGACGAACGCCTACGTGATCGCGGTGCTGAAAGCGGCGAAATCGCGGGGTGGGTCACACGCCCTGCATGAACTGCAGGTGGGCGACCGTCTGGTCATCGATGGCCCGCACAACCACTTTGCCTTGGCCGAGACGGCCGCACACTCGATGCTGATCGCGGGCGGCATCGGTATCACGCCGTTGCTGGCGATGGCGGAGCATCTGGCGGCAGCTGACCACTCCTTCGAGCTGCATTACTGCGTGCGTAGCCGCCCTGCGGCAGCCTTCCTCGACCGGCTGCAACTGGCCGTCCCAAGTGGCCGGTTCGCCTTGCATTGCGATGATGCCGGGCCGTCCGGGGCGATCGATTTTGCCGCCGTATGCCGTGCGCCCGCCGAAGGCAAGCACCTTTACGTCTGCGGACCAAGCGGCTTCATGGACGCCGCGTTGAGCACTGCCCGGCAGGCCGGATGGGCCGAGGAAAACCTGCACCGAGAGTACTTTGCCGCGACGCCAGCGCAAGATATCGCGGCGGGTGGATTTCGGGTAAAGCTGGCGCGAAGCGGCCGGACTATAGAGGTAGGACCGCAGCAGTCGGTCGTGGCAGCTTTGGCGGCGCACGAGGTGGTGGTCCCGGTATCATGCGAGCAGGGGATCTGTGGAACCTGCGTAACCCGGATCCTGGCCGGCGTGCCGGAGCATCATGACTACTTTCTGACGAATGCCGAGCGGGAGCGGGGTGACCAGTTCACGCCTTGCTGCTCGCGCGCTAAGTCGGCGGAACTCGTTCTTGACCTTTGACCCGGGAGTAGCCGACAAGGCGCGTCAGGCTCTACCGCGGCGGACGGGTTGGGTTTACGATCTGGGTATGCTCCGGCGGACTGGAACCCAGCCATGCGCGTTCTGCCAACGATCAATCATCTGCGCACCTTTCAGGTCATCGGCCACCACCTGAACCTCGCACAGGCAGCTCAGGAGCTTTTCCTTACGCCGTCGGCGCTGAGCTATCAGCTCGGGATCCTGGAAGGGCAGATTGGAGCAAAATTGTTCAAGCGGACCGGACGCGGGCTGGCCTTCACCGAAGCGGGACGCATGATGCATCAGGAAATCGACGGCTGCCTAAACCAGCTATGGACGGCAGTCGAGCGGGTTTCCGCCAAACAGGACGACCCGTCCCTCATCCTTAATGCGCCGCCGACCTTTACCATGCGCTGGCTGCTGCCGCGGTTTGCCTCCGTCCAGAAACAGTTCCGCGACGCGGAAATCCGTGTCTCGACGGCGGACGTTAACTTCGAGCGGGATACGCTGGATTGCGCGATCGCCTATGGCGACGGCCATTGGCCGGGTGTCGCCAGCGATTTCCTGCGTATTGAACCCCTGATCCTTGTGTGTTCCCCCGCCGCGATCACGGCAGATTGTCCGCTGCGGACGGCGGCGGATTTAGCGCGCTACACCTTGCTGGTGGCCAAGCCTCGTCCCAACGACTGGGCCTGCTGGTTCGCAGCCACCGGTCAGGCAATGCCGGCAGATAGCCGCCGCTTAATGCTAGCCACGCGCAACATGATAATCCAGGCCACATTGGAGGGGTTGGGTGTCGCGGTGGTCGATCCGATCATGATTTATTCTGAACTGTCATCCGGACGGCTGATCCGGCCGTTTCCGCAGGTTGCGCGCGGCGAAGGGGCGTATTACCTGATTTATCCTCCCGGTGCGAACGACAAACCGCGCGTTGCAGCGTTTCGCCGTTGGCTGCTGGAGGAAATGGCTGCGTCCTCCGGCCAGATTAACTTGTTGCCAGGCCCGGAGTCCGCAACGCCTGGACCAAACCATTTGGTGGCGACGCGAGAGGCTTCGGACGGCACGACATCACACCTCGGCAAGTGACGGGGGACGACCCCCGTCGCATCATACCCAGCCAACGCAGCCTGATCCGTGCGACAAGGTCATGCGCAAGTTGAACCCTGGGCTTAGCCCTCACCGCGCCTCGCCGGCGTAGCTGGCGGTCACCGTCAGGGTCTGTGCAACGGCTGCGGCAGCCGCCGGGTTGCCCGTCGATCGCTCCAGTGCGGCCCCAGTCACCGGCCGCGACCCCGTCATGTGCAGGTCGAACACGTGCTGCGGATGGGGGAAGTCGCTGATGAACCCGGTTACGGCCGCGACCGTGTCCGCCGTGGCGCCGGCCTGGGGAAGATACAATCGCGCGGCGATCTCGGCTCGCGCCTTGGCCCGGTCCACCGCGCCGCCCGGGTCGTCGTCGGGCAGGAAGGACAGCAGCGACGGCAGCACGAAGGCGACGAGGAAGCGGCGGCTGTCGACCTTCAGCGCCAGCGACCTCAAGCCAGCGGAGGCGGGGTCGGCACCGTTCGCGTCCGTCGCCGCAAAGGCCAGCGTCGTGCGTCCGATTGCCGGCCCCCCGATGCTCAATTCACGCAAAATAAGGTCCTGCGTCGCCGGGTCGTAGCTGCCGCTTACGGTAACGTCGAACGGGATTTGCGACTGCCGGTTAAGCCAATCCGTCTTCGCCTGGCCGCTGTGCAGCTCGAAGACGACGCCGCGAGCCTCGACCCGCACGTCGACCTGCCGCTGTGGGATGTCCAATGCACCTAACGGGATGCCGTGTTCGACCAGCGTGCCAATTCGGTAGCCGAAGCGCTGCCCGAACCCGAACCGTGGTGCTGTGAAACGACACCCGTCAGGACCGTCGGGCTCCGCCGTCGCAGGACCGTCCGACAGCAGCGGCGCGGAGGCGAGAAGGTCGTGACACGAGGCTGCTGAGACCGGTTGGGCGCGGACCACAGCAACGGGGAAGATCAACAGGACGGCCGCGAAGGCGGTACGGGCGCACAGCATGACCCAGTGTTGGGCCTGGCCTGCCAAGCCGCAAGTCGTGTCGTGCGTCACGTTCAAAGGCCCCACCAGGTGACCGGCCCGGCCGCGCCCGTGGCGTCGTCGACTTCGACGCGCCAGCCGTTCCCGACCGTGGCGCTGTCGACCCGCCAAACTAGCCGTCCCGCAATTTGATAGGCACGCGGAGCCATCGCGTTGAATGAGACTCCCGCCTTTGCGGCGACCACCAGGGCAAGCAGCGAAACGTCGTGCGCCGTCATGCGGGTGGGAACGCAAGGTGATGATAGCGGCCAACCGAGCAGCCAGAGTATCCGGTCCCAGCTCCGGCTTGCAAAACTTTTCATTGTCGCTTGCTGACAGATAGGCCCGCTCCACCGCGTGATGACCAACATGTTCGGCCGCCGCCCAGCGGTTCGTTGACCAATTGGTCGAGCCATAGCGTATCGACCCCGGTCCAGCGCCGCCAGTGCAGCCTCCGGGCAGCGCCGGAGGTGTCGCCGCGACGGCAGGGTTCACTTTGCGACAGCTTGACGGAACTCGGTTCTTTCAACCCGAACCGACTCCCAACTAACGAATTGGGTCAGCTCGGCCTTACCGTTCCGCGTCAGTTCGAGCCCAGCCAGGAAGGTACCCGCCACCGCGACCCGGCACCGCAGCGCCCGTTCCGGTGCATCGGTGGGGATCTCCGGCAGGAAGGCCTCCAGCACCGCCCCCTCCTCCCCGAGCAGCGGCAGCATTGCCCGGATCCGCGCGGCCGCGTCGGCCACGCTCCAGAACGGCAGCCCGGGCACCCGGTAGAGCGCACCGGCCGCGGCGGGTAGCCGGATGGCAGTCAGGCACGCCCGCAGCAAGGCGGTGACGTCCCGGGTTCGCCCAGTTCGCAAGACCCCTGCCCCGTCCGGCTGCCCACGGCCGAGTAATCTGGAAGCCGAAGATCCTTCATGGCGGCAAGAAACGCATCCGCCTTTGCCTGAATGGCCTGGGCCAGAAGTCGGCGGGCGCCATTGCGCAGAACCGCCGTCAGCGGGTCGTCAATCGTATCGGGCTGACGGAGGCAACAGTGCTATCGCTCAACGTGGCGTATCGCTCCGTCGGGAGGTTCAGGCAGGCTTCCACCCACCTCGATACGCCGCCTCTCTCAATCCGCCAGCACCCAGGTTCGGCCATAGCTCGTTGGCGCTCGCTCGGCAGCACGAGGTCCGGTCGGCAGTGAGGCGCGTCTTCCATGCCTTGATGTGATTTTCCACCTGTCCTCGGGCGCTGTAGATGTCCTGGTAGACCGTGCGGCCGGACGGGCCGGTAAGACCGGTGACCATGAAGCGCGTGTCAACGCCTTGCGGCCCGGCCTCGACGCGAGCGACGATGCGCTTTACTCGATCCAGCTTGCCGCGCCGTCAAAGAAATCCTTGAACGTCGCAGCTTCGTCCCGTCCGCAATCGCGACAGCACGTGAGGCAGTGCTTTGCTCAAGGCTGAGGACGTGTTTGCGCAGCGTCGACGTGGGGGCGACACCAAGGGTGTAATCCAGCCGCCGGGCGCGGCAGAACCGCAGCACCTCGGCGTGCAGTAATGGCTGTCCGCGCGCAGCATAGGCTCCACCCGCAGCCAGTTGATCGGTTCTCCAGTCGCGAGATGGTCGGCTGCGAGCAAAGGTCGCCATTGTCTGGCAGCGCCTCACTGCCAGCTTGAACATCGGGTCGCGACGCAGGCGCTCGGCGTCGTTGCCGTCCTCATAACCCGCTGCGATCATCAGCAAGCGCGTGCGGATGATCTCGTCCAGGCCATGGACCACCCGGCTGGGATCACGCGGGTCTCGGATGCAGCCCGCCAGGCGCGAGGCGATGGCAATCGCTGCTCGACTCCACGCAACGCCAGCAGTCCACCATTGGAGGACATGCAGGAACCATCAAAACGCGCCTCGATCGTCTTGCCGCCCGCCGGTGACAAGCCCGGCAACATCGGGGTAGGTTCCAGTTTGACGGGCACGCGCTCCGGGATCCGATGGGAGTGGTTCAACATCCCAATCCTACATCGTATCACCGGTTTGTCCCATGCCTTGCTCACCGAGTAGCGGATTCAGTGTTCCGTAGGCGCGAAAGTTTCGGCCAAACCAAACGTTCCAGAATGCAAGACCGAAGTCTGCATGTAGAATCACGTTACTAACGGCGACCAGTGCATGTTTGCATAGTGACTCACCGATAACAGATTGTCCAAGCACATGCATGGTTCGCTACACCCAGCTTAAATGATGCGCTGGCGCGTTACCGGCCTCTGCCGAGGTCGGGTGGTTAATGCTTTTCGGGCGAGCAAAGCGGTCGATTGACAAAGCACTGGTGGCAAAGCTCACCAAGCATAGCGTTCTCACGACTGTTTTTAAGGAAACGATTATGGCTCCGACGCGCGCTATACAGGCCGATCCCATCCGGCGTCCGATGGTGTTGATCAACGCTGCCGTACCTGAAATCGATGACCACCACACGCTCTTACGAGTGACAGTTGTTAGGCGCCTGCGGAACGGGTTGGCATGCCTGGAACGGTGGCTGGACTTGGGCGAGGCTCAATCTTCCGTTGCCGATCACGCTCGGCCATCAGATCGGCGGCATCGTCGAGCAGGTCGGCTCAGAGGTATCCAACCTGAAGTCCGGACTGCACTGATGATTGCTCAGGCAGGCGGTCGCCTTTGACGAGCCCGCTACGCTCGCCGGCGTATCCCGCGTTCCTCTACCTCAATCACGCAAAGATTGGAGATGTTGCTTGTGAACAGGCTCGAGAAGACCCAGCGCGCCGTCAGCCGCCGTACCGTCCTAGCCACGGGCGCCGCGCTGGCTACACACTTCTCCCTTCATCCGGCTCCGGCCGCCGCACAAGGTTCTCTTGACATGAGGACATCACCTCTGACGCGCGATATCGTCCTATCGGTAAATGGCGTTGAGCACGCAATCCAGGTGGACACCCGTATGACGCTGCTCGACGCTCTCCGCGACAAGCTCGACCTTATCGGATCGAAAAAGGGCTGCGATCAGGGGCAGTGCGGCGCGTGCACGATCCACATCGACGGCGAACGTCATCTGGCGTGCTTAACCCTGACCGTCGCGGCGCAGGGTCTGCGGATTACCACGATCGAAGGACTTGCCAAAGGTGAACGCCTGCATCCCATGCAGCAGGCGTTTATCGATCATGACGCGTTCCAGTGCGGTTATTGCACGTCGGGCCAGATCATGTCCGCGATCGCCTGCGTGCAAGAAGGGCATGCTGGGTCGGACGGGGACATCCGGGAGTACATGAGCGGCAATCTGTGTCGGTGCGCGGCCTATCCAAACATCGTCGCGGCCGTGAACCAAGCCAAGACCGTGATGGAAAAAGTCTGATGCGACCTTTCGAGTATGAAGCGCCGAGTGAGGCCATAACGGCCGTGGCGCTCGCCTCCGTCCCAGCCAGCGCGCATACGACGGCGACCGTTCAATACAAGGCCGGCGGCACGACATTGGTCGATCTAATGAAACTCGACGTCATGCAGCCGACCACGGTCGTCGACATCACGGCGGTTCGCGACGAGGCGATGCACCGGATCGTTCGCGCGGACGGGGAGTTGCGGATCGGCTCGCTAGTCTCGATGGCGAAGCTGCAGGCCGACCCAACGGTAGTCCGCGATTACCCGATCTTGACCGAAAGCCTATGGCAGGCGGCGTCGCAACAGCTGCGTAACATGGCCCGCCTCGGTGGCAATGTGCTTCAGCGCACCCGCTGTACTTATTTCCGCGACCCCAGCTATGACCAGTGCAACAAGCGTGTGCCGGGTTCAGGCTGCGCCGCTCTGGACGGCGCCAACCGGGGCCATGCGGTGCTCGGCGCCAGTGACGAGTGCATCGCGCTTTACCCTGGCGACTGGGCTCCCGCCCTCGTGGCACTCGACGCTCGGGTGGAGGTGTTGGGCACGTCCGGCAAGCGCACGCTCGCCTTCGCGGATCTGCACCGGCTGCCCGGGACGACGCCGCATATTGAGACCAGCCTCACGCCCGGCGAACTCATCACTGCCTTCATCATTCCCGGCGGCCCCAGGCGACGGTCGTTGTACCGTAAAGTCCGCGACCGCGAGAGCTACGCCTTCGCCAACGCCAGCGCGGCCGTGGCAATCGATCTCGATGGCGGCGTCTTACGCGATGTCCGGATCGGGCTGGGCGGCGTGGCCACAATTCCGTGGCGCGCACACCGCGCCGAGGCGCTGCTGCGCGGCGAGAAACTGACAGAGGCGAGTGCCCGCGCCGCGGCGGAAGCCGAGTTCACTGACGCCCGAACGCGCGAGCACAACGGCTACAAGGTCACGCTAGGTCAAGCGACAATGGTGCGCGCGCTCCTGGACGCACAAGCGATGGAGATTGCCTGATGGCCCAGATCGACGCCGCCGCACCCCCACCGCCGCTTGCCAACATGGGGGAACCGATCCGCCGCTCGGAGTCAGTGGCCAAGGTGACCGGCAGGCTGGTCTATGCCGCCGACACGGCGGGCGAGACGCCGCTGCAGGCCTATTTCCTGACCAGCGGCATCGCGCGTGGCCGCGTTCTGTCGATCGATACCGGACCCGCGGAAGCGCTGGCGGGGGTCGTCAAGGTCTATACCCACCTCGACGCACCGCACCGGATCGCAACGGCCTACACGCAGAAGGGCGGCTACGCCTCCGACACCAATATGCCGCTGACCGGGGCCGAGATCCGTAACGACGGCCAGATCATCGCAATGGTGATTGCCGAAACCTACGAGGTGGCGCGTGACGCGGCGCATCGGCTCGTCGCGCGCTACGCGGCCACGCCGCCCGCGGCGACGATGGACAGTCCCGGCGTAGATGTCATCCATCCCGAGGCACTGGCCGAAAAGGAAAAGACGGCCGGGGATTTCGCCACGGCGTTCGCCGCCGCGCCGGTGACGATCAAGGGCGAATACAGCACGCCGGCTCAGCACCAGAACGCAATCGAACTGTACTCGACGACGGCCTCCTGGGTCGGCGGCGAGCTGACGATTTACGAGCCGAGCCAGTTCGTCGTCGAACTCGCCAGCGGAGCGGCGGCGATGATGGGGATCGACCCGTCGGCGGTACGGGTGGTCAATCCGTATATAGGCGGAGCGTTCGGCGGCAAAGGCTTCATGACGCAACGGACCGCGCTGATCGCCGGCGCTGCGCGCGACCTAGCGCGTCCCGTCCGCAACGTCGTCACGCGTAGCCAGGGCTTCACGCTGGCAACGTATCGCGCCGAGACGAGGCACCACATCCAGCTCGCGGCGGATCGCGACGGCCGTTTGCTGGCCTATGGGCATGAGAGTTGGGAGATGCAGTCCCGGCAGGACGACTACCCGCTCGCTGGCTTTGGCGTCACAACGGCCATGTACGGCAAGCCCGCGATCCAGACCCGCGTAAACCTGGTCAAAGCCGACCGGCAAACGTCGGGTTTCATGCGGGCGCCGATCGAGATGCCCTACATGTATGCCCTGGAAAGTGCCATGGACGAGCTCGCGGTGGCGCTCGCCATGGATCCGGTCGAGTTGCGCCGGGTCAACGACATACGCGAGAGCCCGGTCGACGGCGCGCGGTTCACCAGCCGATCCTTGATGCAGTGCTACGACGCGGCCGCCGCCAGCTTCGGCTGGAGCAAGCGCGATCCGAAACCGGGGTCGATGCGGGACGGCGACTGGCTGATCGGCTACGGCTGTGCCACTGCGAGTTACCCAACCCACATGGCCCCAGCGACCGCACGGGTGACGCTAGACGCCAACGGAGACGCTGTGGTCGAAGTGGCAGGGCAGGATTCCGGCCAGGGGACCTATACCATACTGGGCCAGATTGCCGCCCGGGAGTTGCAGATCATGCCGCAGCGGGTTCGGGTGGTTCTGGGCGACTCAAGGCTGCCGGCGGCTCCGGCTTCGAGCAACTCCTTCAGCACGGCGTCGATTGGCTCGGCGGTGAAGCTGGCAACCGACAAGATCCGCGCGCGTCTCGGAAATGCGATGCCCGCCGGCCCGGCGCGCGCGGCGGCCTTTGCACGATTGGGCGTCACCCAAATCAGCGAGCTCGGCGAGTTTCTGCCGTTTGGTAAGAAGCCTGAGACCCTCGATAAGCTCCGCAAGGGCCAGGTGCCGTTTGCCAACCAAGCGCGGGGCGACGAGTCCAAGGTGGGCAAGCCGTTGATGTTCGCCTTCGGCGCCGAGTTTGTGGAGGTTCGCATCCATCGCCTGACACGCGAGATCCGGGTTCCCCGTATGACGGGGGCATTCGCGGCGGGACGCATCGTCAATCCACGTACGGCTCGGAGCCAGTATATGGGCGCGATGATCTGGGGCATGTCGTCCGCCCTTCTTGAGGCGACGGAAATCGATGAAAAACGGGGTCGATACATCAACAACAGCCTCGGCGAGTACCTTATGGCCGTCAATGCAGATGTTCCCGAGATCGACGTGATCATGATCCCGGAGGAGGATCATGAGGTCAATCCCTTGGGCGTCAAGGGCATCGGCGAACTCGGCATCGTCGGCACGGCCGCGGCCGTTGCGAACGCCGTGTATCACGCGACCGGCAAACGTATCCGTGACCTGCCTGTCGTTATGGACAAGCTTCTGACCTGACCGATCGGGCTCGACCCCGAGGTCACGGTCGGTCCGGTGGAGAACAGATCTGAGTTCTACAAGGCGAAGACCTACCCCGACGACATCGAGGCTGCCGTCCCGATGTTCGCCTATGGCCGTAACATCGACGGAACCTGGCCCGGCTGTTTCCGCCCGGTCACCGAGATCAACCATCCGCCGGAGAGCGCCGACGTTGTGCGGAAGAGCAGGTCGGAGCGAGCGAAATGAAAGTCTTCATCATCGGAATCGGCAGCGGTGTCGGCTTTCGTCTGGCCCAGCAACTGGTGGCGCGGGCGATTAAGTGACGAGGCCCGTGCAGGTCTCCCGATATCGCCTCGTTGGAAGTCCCGCCATGTTCTCAGGCGTGCAGGCATCGAGGGGTATGCCTGGACGGTGCCGGGCAAATGGCTTCTACGCTGGTCGCCTGCTCTCCGTCATGGACTGCTCCAGCACGGCGTGGTCGGCATTGGCGCCTGCAACCCCCACTAGGGTCAGCAACGCCTTGTAGGAGTCGATTTCGCAAGTCTTGACGCCGTCCGCCGCCAGAAGCTCGTCATCGGCAGGCACATGGAGAAGCTAGCCCCGGTCGCTGCCCCATAGGCGAGCGGCTTGCTGCTGCCGTGCTGCCATGCTGCCAACAAATCGTCGAGACGCGCGGCTGGAGCGACGGAGCGGTCCTGTCCTGCGGCATTTTCGCTGCAGCCCGGTATACGACTCCATCCAAGGCAACTCGTTCCTGGATCGCCCCGGTAGCCTATGTTGTTCGATCCAGCACGATGTGCCTTTCCGACAGGAAGCAGTTACAGCCATGCAGTCGAGCCTGTCTTAGACGTGTCAGCCAAGCCCCTCGTGCTTCATCGCCTTTTGCACGGATGGGAGCGTCATCATGCGGTCGCGGAACGCGACCAACTGTGCAGGCGGCTCGACCTCGAATTTCCTCGCCCAGAGCAGCATGACGAACAGATAGAAATCAGCCACGCTGACGGAGGAGCCAAACAGGTAATCGCCCTTCATGGTGTCGGCCAAATACCTCATGCGCTTGCCGATCATTTCGCCGGCTTTTGCCTTGTCGCTGTCGCCTGCTCCCGCGAAGAAGGGCTTGAAGCTCTTGTGGATCTCGGTCGAGATGAACGCGAGCGCTTCCAGCAAGTGCGTGTGGCCCATCGGTCCCGACGGCGCGAGCTTGCTGTTCTGATGCGCGATCCAATCCAGGATCGCGACATTCTCACTGAGCGTCTCGCCCGAATCAAGCGTTAGCGCTGGCACGTAGCCCTTCGGATTGATCGTCGAGAAATCGACTCCGGCTTCCGTGCGCTTGGCCTTGAGATCGACCTTTTCGTGGTCAAACGACAGACCCGCCTCGTGCAACGCGATGTGGTCGGCCAGGCTGCAAGCGCCCGGAGTATAGTAGAGCTTCATGGTCGTCTCCCCAGATGGCATTATTCCAACGCGCGGCGGCCAAATCAGTCACGCAATGTCACAGCAAGGTATCACGTTGACCATCGCTTTCTAGATGGGACGAACGTCAGGCCGCCGGGGTGGCGAGCCGCAGGGCCTCGCACCCCATTGATGCCTTCGACGGCGGCGATTTCTCCAATTGCAATTCTTTACAAGGTCCGCTAGTAGTCCGTCCGGTCGCGGGCGTAGCTCAGGGGTAGAGCACAACCTTGCCAAGGTTGGGGTCGAGGGTTCGAATCCCTTCGCCCGCTCCAGTTTGCCATTTTAGAACAAAGGCTTATTGGCCGCGCCGAGAGGGGCGGCGACTTCCTCCTACAGTGTGGTGTCCACCGAGCCCCAGGGTGTCGAGCCGGTTTTGGTTTCTGGGACGCTTAGTCCAGTCTGAGCCCACGCTGCGTCGGCGTGATCAAGGCTGGCCCCTTGCATGAAATCTCCGGCTTCACACGAGAGAGAGCGTCGGCTGGTTGAGGCGGTAAGGGCCTGGGATCTTTCCGAAAGCGGACACTGTCAACGGCAGCATCGGCGACGCCATCGTACGCAACATAACGACCCTGCCAATCGTCGGCAGCCGTACGGATGCGGCGCTGGCGATCGCCGCGGCACTTGACGGTCCGCGACGCGGCCGGAAGCGAATGAGCATCGCCGGCACGGAGTTGATCGAGAAGCTCAAGACCGCCGCCGATGAAGCGCCAGGTGCCGGGCTCATCGTGATCATCGATGAAATGGGTAAGTTCCTTGAACATGCAGCCTCTGGTGACGCGGACGTCTATTTCTTCCAGCAGCTCGCCGAAGCCGCATCACGCAGTCAGCGCCGGCTCATCGTCATCGGCATTCTGCATCAGGCGTTCGACGATTACGCGCACCGGCTTGCGCGCGAGGTGCGCGACGAGTGGCTCAAGATACAAGGCCGCTTTGCCGACGTACCGATCAATGTCGCGGGCGAGGAGCAAATCGCCCTCATAGGAGGTCCGCGAAGGGCGGCATGGCTTGCCAGATCTGCCCACGTGCATCCTGCACAT
>CAXTJM010000031.1:0-43141 GCA_964244585.1 uncultured Acetobacteraceae bacterium
ACGCTCCGCCGCTACGCAGCTTCGCATCCGCCAACCCGAAGGTGCACCAGTGAGGCGGCGCGCCCTGGTCAGCGGGGGTGCGTCGCCCCTGGGCGAGGCGATCTGCCGCCGCTTGGCCGCCGATGGGTGCCATGTCGTGGTTCATGCCCATGCCAGCGCGGCGAAGGCCGCCGCGCTGGCGGCCGAGATCGGTGGCGAGGCGATCACGTGCGATATCACCGATGTCGCTGCTATGGCAGCTGCCGTCGCACCGATCCTCGCTGGCGGGGCGTTGCAGGTGCTGGTGCACAATGCCGGCTCGCACGAGGACGTGCCGTTGGCTGGCATGAGCGAGGCGCAGTGGCGCGGCGTGCTGGACGTCTCGCTGACCGGCTTCTTCGCCTGCCTGCGGCCGGTCATCCTGCCGATGATGGGAACGCGCTGGGGCCGGGTCGTCGCCGTCTCCTCCGTCGCGGCGCTGATGGGCAACCGCGGCCAGGTGAACTACGCCGCCGCCAAGGCCGGGCTGGTCGGCGCCGTCCGCTCCCTCTCGCGCGAGGTCGCGTCGCGCGGCATCACCGCCAACGCGGTGGCGCCCGGCGTGATCGCCTCCGCCGCCGTGGACGCGGCGATGGATGCCGGCCGGATCGCGGAGATCGTGCCGATGCGGCGCGCCGGCCAGCCCCGGGAAGTGGCCGACCTCGTGGGCTTCCTCTGTTCCGATCAAGCCGGCTACATCACCGGCCAGGTAATTTCCATCAATGGCGGGATGATCTGAGCATGGCCCATGAGTGCGACATCCTCGTCATCGGCGGCGGTCCCGCCGGCAGCACGGCCGCCGCCCTGCTGGCCGAGCGCGGCCGGGACGTGGTGCTGCTGGAGCAGGCCGAGCATCCACGCTTCCATATCGGCGAGTCGCTGCTGCCCGCCAACATGTCGTTGCTGGAACGGCTGGGCGTGATGCAGGAGGTCGCTGCGGCCGGCGTGTTCAAGCCGGGCGCGGAGTTCGTGGACGACGAGACAGGGCATCGCAGCGCGTTCGCGTTCAACCTCTCGCTGAACCAGGCGACGACGTCCGCCTACCAGGTGCCGCGCGCCCCGTTCGACGCGATCCTGTTCCGCAACGCCGCCCGGCGCGGCGCCCGCACGGTCGAGCGGACCAGGGTGACGCAGGTCAACCTGGCCCCGCCCGGTGGCCGGGCCCGCGTCGTCGCCGAACGCGACGGGGCGACCGAGGACTATGCACCCCGCTTCATCCTGGACGCGACCGGGCGGGACACGCTGATGGCGGGCAAGCTCGGCCTGAAACGGTCGAACAAGCACAATTCAACCGCCGCGGTGTATGCCCATTGGCGCGGCGTGCAGATGCAGCTGAACGAACAGCCCGGCTTCATCACCGTGCACCTGGCGGCCGATGGCTGGTTCTGGATGATCCCGCTGCCGGACGGCGTCATGAGCATCGGCTTCGTCGGCAATGCCGACGTGTTCAAGGGCCGGCGTGGCACGGCGCAGGACCTGTACTTGGACCGCCTGCGCCGCTCGCCCACCGTCGCCGCGCGCATGGCGGGCGCGGAACGGATCAGCGAGACGACCGCCACCGGCAACTATTCCTACCGCGCCACCACCGCGCACGGCGATGGCTGGATGGCGATCGGCGATGCCTTCGCCTTCCTGGACCCGGTCTTCTCCTCCGGCGTGCTGCTGGCGATGACCAGCGCGGAGCTGAGCGTGGCGGTGGCGGAGACATGGCTGCGCAACCCGGCCGCCAGCCGCGCCCTGGCACGCCGGGCGGAACGGCAGATGTGCCAGGCGATGGATAGCCTTGGCTGGCTGGTCTACCGCATCAACACGCCGGTGCTGCGCGCGATGTTCATGTCGCCATCCAACAAGCTGCGCATGCGGGACGGGCTGGTGGCGATGCTGGCCGGCAACCTGCGCATCGACCGCCGGCTGCGCCTGCCGGTGCTGGCGTTCAAGGCCGTCTACTACCTGCTGACGGCGATGTCCCGGTTCGGGTGGCGACTGGACATTCCGCCCTTGCCGGCGCCGCAGGCCGCCGCTGCGGAGTGACGCCTCATTCCTGCTCCAGCGCCGCGATATCGGCGTCGCTGAAGCCGAAATGATGCGCGAGTTCGTGGACCAGCACGTTGTTGATCAGCCCGTATAGATCCTCCCCGGTCTCGATCCATTCGAGCAGGATCGGTTCGCGGTAGAGCAGGATCATGTCGGGCTCGTGCGCCGGGGCGGAGTCGCTGGCCAGGTGCATGGGGGTGCCGCGATAGAGGCCCGTCAGGTCGTAGCCGCTCTCGATGCCCAGGTCGTCGAGCGTCTTGTCGTCCGCCATCTCCTCCACCACGATGCCGATGCGACGGGCGTGCCGGGTGAAACGGTCCGGGATCGCGGCCAATGCGCGTTCGGCAAGGACGATGATATCGTCGACGGTCGGTGGGGTCTGGGCCATGGCCGATGCTAAGGCATGATCGCTCCAGGCAGAAGCAGCGATCATGCCTTGGCCTTTGCCTGCGAGGGTGATTCACGTTTGAGGTCGAGCGAGCGACCTCGCTCTGGACAACCCGCCGCGGCATGCCCACCCTGCCGTGTCGAACAGGCAGGAGCGCGGCATGCCATCCACCCTGCTGACGCCGCCGCAGGTCGCGGCGCTGGCCAGCGGGCTGCCTCGTTGGCGGGTCGAGCGCGGTGCGATCCGCCGGGACTTCCGCTTCGCCGATTTCAGCGCTGCCTGGGCGTTCATGGCGCGCGTGGCGTTGCTGGCGGAGAAGCACGGCCACCATCCGGATTGGTCCAACAGCTACGGCAAGGTCGCGATCGCGCTGAGCAGCCACGATGCCGGTGGCCTCACGGACCGGGACGTCACCCTGGCGAGGGCGATCGACTCGATCGGCTGAACCGCTCCCAACCGGCGGCGCGCAACGCGCAGGCCGGGCACGTGCCGCAGCCATAGCCCCATTCGTGCCGATGCGTGCGGTCGCCGAGGTAGCAGCTATGCGTCTCGTCCCGGATCAGCGAGACCAGCGCCTCGCCGCCCAGCGACTCCGCCAGGCGCCAGGTTGCTGCCTTGTCGCGCCACATCAGCGGCGTGTGCAGCACCATCCGCCGCTCCATGCCCAGGCTCAGCGCCACTTGCAGCGCCTTGATCGTGTCGTCGCGGCAATCTGGGTAGCCGGAGTAATCCGTCTCGCACATGCCGCCGACGATGTGCCGCAGCCCGCGGCGGTAGCCCAGCGCCGCCGCATAGGTGAAGAACAGCAGGTTGCGCCCGGGCACGAAGGTGGACGGCAGGCCGTCCGCTGCCAAGGTGATGGCCTGGTCCCGCGTCAGCGCCGTCTCCGACAGCGCGCCGAGCGTGGCGAGCGTGAGCACATGGTCCTCGCCCAGCCGCGCCGCCCAGCCGGGATCGATCGCCGCCAGCCCGTCGCGCACCGCGCCGCGCACCTGCAACTCCACGACGTGGCGCTGGCCATAGTCGAAGCCGACGGTTTCGACCCGGGCGAACCGGTCCAGCGCCCAGGCCAGGCAGGTGGCGCTGTCCTGCCCGCCGCTGAACATCACCAGCGCGCTTTCCGTCGGGAACTGCATCGCGACAGTTCTACCGGGAGGTATTTTCCATGCAACACGTCTTCTCGACCAGGGGGCTGCATGGCATCATCGCATCACGGGGAGATGACGATGCGACATCGACTGGCGCCGGCTGGCCTGTTCGCCGCCATCCTGCTGTTTGCCGGCGTCGCGAGCGCACAGGGCATCGATTGCAGCCGCGCCCGGTCTGCCACCGAAAAGGCGATCTGCGCCTCCCCCGCGCTGCTTTCGCTCGATCATCAGGTGGCTGTCGCCTATGGCGACGCGCTCGCCCGCAAGCCGGACCAGCGGGACGCCATGCGGACGGACCTGCTGCGCTGGCTGCGGCAGCGGGACACGGCCTGCAACGTGCCGGCTGCCGCGATGGAGCGTTGCCTCACGGGGCAACTGACCGCGCGGCTCGCCGCGTTGACGCCCGCGTCCGCGCCGGCATCGGCGGCCGCGGCGGCCCCGCCAGGCCCGGTCACCCCGGCCATCCCGGCAGTTCAGGCCGCAATCCCGGACCAGGCGGTCCCCCCCGCAGGCGACACCCCGCCGGCGCCGCTCGCGACCCTGGATGCCGCCAGCCTGCCCGCGTCGTCCGAGGCGGACACGCTGCTGCACGTCACCTCGCCGGGTCGCTTCGCCATCGCGGCGCACAGCGCGTCCGGCGCAGGACTGCAATTGGTCGACATGTTGACCGGCCCTTCCGACATCGCCGGGGCAGCGGGCACGCAGGACGGCCGGTTGGACCGCTTGCTGGATGTGGGCACCTACAAGGTGCGCGTCTTCTCCGCCCCGGCGGCAACCGGAAGCGTCAGCCTGTCGGTCACCCTGTTCCATGATGCCGCCCCTCCCGCAGCGCTGCCGCGGCCGGGGCACCCGCTCGCGACGACGCTGAAGGATGCGGAGCAACGTGGCTTCTGGGTCTTCGTGCCGCCGGGGAGCGGTGCCAACGTCCGGATCGAAGCCGCGGGCCGCTCCCTGGGGGATTTGCGGCTGTGGCGCGACGGGCGGGAGCTGACGGCGCTGGAGCCGCTGCGGCAGGCCGTAGAGCCGACGCCCGGGCATCCGCTGGACGATTTGCGGCTGGCGGGCCGGGTGGAGCCTGGCAGCTACCTCGCGATCGTGTATGGCGGCCCGCCGGTGCCATGGACGGATGGCGGCACCGACCAGCCGCTCCACCTCCGCAGCGGGACATCCGACGCGCTGGCGGAGGGTTGGGCCGGCGGCGTGATGGGTCCGTTCGGCAGCGAGGTCTACGCGGTCCCCCCGGCAGCCCGGATGGTGCGGTTGGACGTGCCTGCCCCGGCGCCGGCCGAGCTGCATGTCGGGTCCGAAACGGCCACGATCGAGAAGAACAGCCGCGAGCCGGTCGTCAAGCTGGACCGGCCGAAGGGGCAGGATGTGGTGGAGGTGCGGGCCGCGGCCGGACAGGCCTTCACGCTGCGCGCGTCGGAGATGCCCACGGCACAGACGGTGTCGCGTCCCGGCACATGGTGGGTCTCCGCCGTCACCACTGGCATGGGGGGCGACGAGGTGCCTCCGACATTCGCCCTGCAGCGCTCGGATCAGCGCGACCAGCCGCTGCGCATGGTGGCGAACACGGCGCCCCGCATCGGCGCCGGCGCGGCCTGGCACGGCAGGTTCAACGTGCGCGGCCCGACGGACCTGATGTTCCAGGCGCCCTCGGGCGGCGATCTGGCATTCAGCAGCACCGGAGTTCCGGTGTTGCATCGGCGTGGTCAACTCCGCAACCAGCCGGCCGACCTCTACGACCTGACGCTGGAACCGCAGGGCGGCGCATCGGGCGCCGTCGACCTGGTGGTGGGGTCGCCCGGGCCGACGCCCCCGCCGTTGGCGCGTCCGTTGCCGCCGGACCCGGTGATCCCGTTCGGAGTGCAGACGATCAATCCGGGCCAGTTCCTGGAGCTCGAGGCCGGCTCCGCGCCCGACGCCACTGCCGGGCTGGCGGTCCGGGCAAGCCCGGTGGCATTGGTCGAGGAGCCGTTGCTGGCGACCATCGCCGCCGGCAACACCCTTGCCGTTCCGGTGCAGATCGCGCCGGGCGGCACCCTAGCCGTGACGGAACTTGGCGCCGGCCCGATCCCGTATGGCCAGCAAGACACCGGCCCGGCGGGACGCATGACGGTGGTGATCCCCGTGGCCGACCGCCCCCGGACGGTGGCGTTGGCCTGGCGCCGCACGGAAACCGCGCTGCCCCCGGTGCCCGCACCGCCGCCACAGGGCCAGGTCGCGGCCGTGCAGGCGGGTACGCCCGCCTTCCTGGACCTGCGTCGCGGCGAGGAGCGCGGGTTCGCCCTGACGGTACCCGAAGGCGGGCTGTTCCGGGTGGAGACGCTCGGGCGGCTGCACACGGCGGCACGGCTGGCGACGCCGTTCATCCCCGGCCTGGCAAAGGCGGATGGCAACGGCGCCGGGCAGAACATGCTGATCCAATCCGCCCTGCGCGCCGGTCGCTACCGGGTGGATGTGCGGGCGATCGACTCCGCCGGCCATCTCGGCCTGCTCGCCAGCGCGGCGCCGCTGCTCAGCGGCGGCACGCTGCTGCCCGGCGGCAGCGTGCGGGCGACACTGCCGGGTGGCAGCGGCGTGGCGTTTCCGGTGCAGGTCTCGGGCGGCCCGGACGACCGCTACCATTTCGACGTGCTGTCGCTCGGCAGCGCCTGGACCGGCCGGCTGGAGGATGCCGAAGGTTGGCCGGTGGTGGCGCCCGGCACGCTCGACGGCTTGGAGACCGTGTTGCGGCCTGGCCGCTACCGGCTGGTCGTGACGCCGGACACCGTTGGGCGGCAAGTGGTGGCCCGGCTGCGCGCCGTGGCGAACCCGGTCGGGATCACCGGCCACGGCCCCCACCCCCTCCCGTTCGAGGCCAAGCAGAATGCCACCTGGCGCGAGCCGGACGGCAAGGACCGCCCGCGCGATCCCGATGTCTGGACGTTCAGCCTGGCCGGTCCGGCGCAAGTGACGCTGACGCTCGGCGACGGAATGACGGGTGATCTGCATCGCAAGGATGCATCCGAGCGTGTGGCGCGGATCGTCCAGGGCTGGACCGGGACCTTGCCGCCCGGCGACTACCAGTTGGACGTCACCAGCCTGGGCCGCAACGACCGGCTGGGCTATACCGTCGCGCTCGGCAGCCCGGCCCTGCAGCCCGGGTCGGTTCGTTCGGTCACGCTTCCCGCCAGCGTGCCGTTCAGCCTCGGCGAAGCAAGGGTGGCCAGCCTGACGAGTTGGGGCAGCACGCCGGTGAAGGCGACGCTGCGGCGGGAGGACGGCACCGTCGTCGCCCGCGACGGCTCCCGGCCCGATGACTGGAACGTCGCCGCGTCGCGCCTGCTGCCGGCGGGACGCTATACGCTGGACCTGCAATCGACGGCCCCGCCGAGCATGACGCCATCATCCGCCGCTGTTTCGAGCGGCAGCAGCGACAGCAGCAACGACGACGGCAGCGATGGCAGCGCCGCCAGCAGCGACGCTCCCGACAACGACGACCAGGTGGCGCAGACCGCCGCGACGCAGGGGGCAAGCCCGCCCAAGCCCGCGCAGGACGCCTCCTCCCAGGACGCCCCTGCCCAGAATGACGCGACCGCAGATTCCTCGAACACCGATGCGAGCGATTCGGATGCCGGCCCCCGGGTGGACGTGCGGCTGGACCTTCCGTCCGCGCTGCCTGCCGCGGCGGCCCCGGCACAGGCGGCGGAATTATCCGGCGCCGGCGTCCACACCCTCACGCTGCCGCAGCCCGCGCCAGGCAGCCTGGTGCTGGCCCAGGCCAGCGCCACCGCCACGACCGTGCTGGCGCTGGAACGCCAGGATGCGGCGGGCTGGCGGACCGTCGCCATCGACACCGGGCATGTGCCGATGGCCGCCGCCCTGGCCGATGCCGACCCAGCGGCGTGGCGTGTGGAGGCATGGACGGTGGATGGCGGCGCGGACCCGATCCGGCTTGCGGCACGCGCCGTCACCGCTGCGGCGCAAGGTAGCGGCCAGGTGGCGCTCGCAGCCCTGGATGGCATGCCCGCGCCGCTCGCGGCCGCCCGTCTTCGCGTCGACGCTCCCGGCATCGTCGCGCTGGGCGCGGCGCCTGGCGTTCTTGCCGCGGGTTGGCCCGGGCACGCCGCCGAGCCGGCCGGCGCCAGCGCCGTCGTCAGCGGCAACGATTTGTGGCTGGTCGCACGGCAGCCGGCCATGGTCACGACGGCGCCGCTCTCGGTACCCGCGGGGGGCCAGGTGTCGCTGGCGCTCGCGCCCGGCCTGGCCGCGGCGCTGCCGTCCCCATCGTCGCAGGGCGGCCAAGTGCAACTCTGGCGGGCGGAAAGCGGGTCGGGCCAGCCGGATCTCGGTGCCGGCGCAGGCGTCGCCGCAGGCAGCGCCGTCGCGTTGGCGACGTCGCCCATCAGCCTGCGGAGCGGCGGCGATGCGGCGCGGCTGCGTCTGGGCCGCATCGTGGCGGCCGTGGCGGCGGTGAAGACCTTGGACAGCGCCGCGCAACTTTCTTTGCCTCCCGGGGCGGCGCAGCCACTCGCGCTGCCGTCCGGGAGCAAGACCCTGCAGCTGGACCTCGCGCCGAACGTCGCCGCCTTCGCTGGCTGGCACGACCCGGTGCCGGTGGCCGTGTGGGGGGCCGGCGCCACGGTCAGCCGCAGCTTGGCGGGGAGCTGGACCGAGCTGCTGCTGGTCAACCTCGGCGCGGATGCCGCACCGGCCCGCGTGGCCGTGCAGCCAGGCCCGGAAGCGGTGGCCTTGCGTCCCGGCACTGTGCTGAAGCGGTTCTTCGGCGCTGCGGGTTCGTTCGACCTGCCGTTCGACGCACCGGCGGGAGCGCACTTGGCCGCGACCGGCGACGCGAGCCTGACGGCGGTGACGGCAAGCGGGATCACCCGTGGCACGGCCGTGCCGGTTTCGGGCGCCGGGCGTGCGATCGTGCAGCACGGGGCGGGCGCCTTGGCCGTCTGGATCGACGGTGCCGGACAATCCCCCTGGCCTGCCCCTTCGGCCCAGGCCGTGACCCTTCCGCTGCGCATGCCGCTTTCGGCGGCGGCGATGGCGATGTCGTTCACGGCGGATGCGCCCATGCTGCTGCATGTCAGCACGACGGCGCCCGTGCTCGCCGGATTGCAGCAGGCGGGGCGCACCGACATGCCGGCCTTGTTCGCCGCCGGCGCCGAACTGCACCGCGTCGTCGCGGCCGGTCCGGTGACGCTGCGCCTGTTCTCGGCGGATGACGGGCCGCTGAGCGGCACGGTGGCCGTGTGGGCGGAGACGATAGCGCCCATGGCGGAAGGCCTGGGCGACCAGGTCGCGGTGGCGCCGGGCAGTGCCGCCGCCTTCGGCTTCACGCTCGCGAAGGCCGCCACGATCGGCATCGGCGTCCGCGCCCAGCCGGACCGCGTCTCTGCCCGGTTGCTCGACGCGGCAGGCAAGGTGGTCGGCGAGGGCGTGGCGCAGCTTCGGCCGCTGCCCGCCGGCGCCTATGTGCTGGAGGCGCGCGTGCCGCCGGACGCCACCCCCACCGTGCTGCGCCCGGCCTTGATCGGCCTCACGCCGCGCCCGAACGGACCGCCGCCGGACGTCGTGCAAGACTACCTCGAACTCGTCGGCATGGAGCCGCAAGGGACACCCTGATGCGCTGGACCAACCCTCTCCCCGGCATGTTGGTCGGGCTTGGCCTGTTCGTCTTGCCGGCCATGTCCGGCGCGCAGGCGCCGCCGCAACTTGACCGCCTGCAGCGGGCCGATGGCGCCCGCGTCGTGCCCGACCGTTTTCTGCGGCGCTGGGACCCCGTGACCGTGCTGTTCCCCACCACGACCGGCCCGGCGGAAGGCGGCGCGGAGGATCATCCGGAACGCTACGCCGCGTTGGTCCCGGCAAAGCCCGGTGCCTGGACCTGGCTGACGCCGACGACGCTGCAGTTCCGCCCGACCGAGCCATGGCAGCCATTGCGGCGCGAGACGGTCACGGTGGGCGGCACCACGACCACGCTGGTGCCGCTGCTGCCGGTGCCATCCTCCACGGGACCGAGTTCGGACGACGCCAACGGCACGCCCGATTTGGACACCATCGCGCTGAGCTTCGACCAGCCGGTTGACCTGGCCGTGCTCGCCCGGCTGCTGACGATCGAGTTGAAGCCGCAGCCAGGCGTGACGTCGGGCGGCACGGAAACCCTGCGGGCGGAGGATTTCGACCTGCGCCCGGTTGAGCGCGCCAGCCGCGGCGACGCACAGACGGTGCTGGTCGTGCTGAAGCGCCCGGTGGGCGATGGCCGCCTCGCCACGCTGCGGCTGCGCCTGTCCGACGAACCAGGATTGGACGACCCGATCTTCGAGTTGGCGCTGCGTTCCGCCACGCCGTTCCGCATGACCGACACCTATTGCGGCGAAAGCTACAACCACTCCGTCAAGGACGGCGTGACCGTTTGCGACCCGTCCGGCGACGAGGCCGCCAGGCCGCGCCGGCTGGTGCTGCAATTTTCCTCGACCCCGCAGGCGCTGGATATCGTGCAGGCCCGCAACGTGCTGCACATCACGCCGCCGCTGGACGATCTGAATGTCACGACGGGCAACAGCAACGAAATGCGCATCGGCGGCAAATTCGTCGCCGGCCAGGTCTACGACGTGCAGGTCGACGCGGGCGCGATCCAGGACACGCGCAAGCGGTCGCTGGCCGACCCGGTCCATGTCAGCGCCTCGTTCAACGCCGGCGCTCCGGCGCTCGCCTGGGACGTGCCGCAAGGGATCGTGGAACGGCTCGGCCCGCAGATGGTGCCGTTGCGCGGCCATGGCTATGACCGGGCGGATGTCCGGGTCTACGCCATCGATCCGCTCAGCCGCGATTTCTGGCCGTTCCCGCGCGGCGGGTTGACCACCAGCGACGATCGGCCGCCGCCCTTGCCGGGCAACGAGCCGGCGCATTACGTGCAGCCCACGCCGATCAGCGGGGACGCCATGGCGCAGCGCATCGTGGCGCTCGGCTCCCCGGCCGCCAGCGAGTTGATGGACCTGCCGATCCGACGCGGCGGGGTGGACGCGAAGTTCGGCCTGGACCTCGCCCCCGTGCTGGCGAAGATCGCCGGGCCGCGGCAGGCGGGAACCTACCTCGTCGGGGTGCGCGCCGTGGATGGCAGCGCCCGGCAATGGGCGCGGCTCCAGGTGACCGACCTCTCGCTGACCGGCGTGGAGGAGGCGGACCGCGTGCGCTTCTCCGTCACCTCGCTCGCCTCGGCCCAGCCGGTGCCCGGTGCGGACATCCACATGGACGGGCTGCGCGACGGCCGGTTCGTCACCCTGGCGCAGGGCACCACCGCGGCGGATGGCAGCTGGACCATGCCCGCCCCGCTGGCCCGCGGCCGCGACGGCAACGACGCCGAGATCCGGCGCATCGTCGTCACCAAGGCGGCCGACACGCTGGTGATCGAGCCGGCGCGCGGGCCGCAGGTCTATGTTGACGGCAATTGGAGCAAACCCGACACGTCGTGGCTGAGTTGGACCACGAGCGACATCAGCGACCGTCGCCCGGCGGCGCAGACGCTCTGCCATGTGTTCACCGAACGGCCGATCTACCGCCCGGAAGAACCGATCCTGATCGCCGGCATGATCCGGCGCTATGACCGCGGCAGCCTGTCCTACGCGACCGGCGGCGGGGAGGTGCTGGTGACTGGCCCCGGCGACCAGCAATGGCACCTGCCGACCCAGTTGGACGAGGTCGGCGGCTTCCACCTCAGATTCGTCCAGAAGACCGACGCAACCGGCGACTACTCCATCCAATACCAGCCGAAGGACGGCGAGCCCTGCGGAGCCATCACCGTGAAGAAGGAGGCCTATCGCCTGCCGACCTTCGAGGTCGTGCTGACCGGACCGCAGCGCACGCCGCTGGATGCACCGTTCGCCGTGGACCTGGTTGCGCGGTTCTTCGCCGGTGGATTGCTGTCGGACCGGCCGATCACTTGGCGGGTGACCCAGACGCCGTATGTCTGGACCCCGCCGGGACGGGACGGCTTCCTGTTCTCGTCCGACAGCCGGTTCTCCGGCGATGCGACGTTCCGGTCCACGCCGGTGCTCAACCGGGAGGCGAAGACGGATGCGGGCGGCTCGGCCCAGCTCACGCTCGACCCGACGATCGAGCCGACCGCGCAGCCGCGGCAATACCTGGTGGAGGCGACCGTCACCGGGGATGACGACCTGCAGGTGCGCGGGGTGCAGCGGGTGACGGCGCTGCCGCCCTTCGTGCTGGGCGTGAAGGTGCCGCGCTACGTCGATCACCTGGGCGCGCTGGATCCGGAGGTGGTGGCGCTGGATGGCGACGGACATGAGGTGTCCGGCCTGGCCATGACCGTCAAGCTGATCCACCGGCAGTGGAACTCGGTGCTGGAGGCGAGCGATTTCGCCCAGGGCTCGGCCAAGTACCAGACGCAGGTGCTGGACGAGACGGTCGCCGAGCGGCAGGTGACCAGCGGCAACGCGGCTCAGCCAGTGCATTTTGGCGTCACCGAGGCGGGGGTCTACCTGGTGGAGGTGACGGCCGCCGACAAGGTCGGCCGGACGCAGACCGTGAAGGTCGACCTGTTCATGGCTGGCAGCACCCCCGTCACCTGGCAACGGCCGCCGGCCCAGACGGTGACGGTGAGCACCGACAAGGACCAGTATGACCCCGGCGAGACTGCGACGCTGGTGATCCAGAGCCCGTTCCAGACCGCCCGCGCCCTGGCGGTCGTCGAGGAGCCGGAAGGCCGGTTCCGCTACGATTGGGTGGACATCACCAACGGGTTCGGCCGCTACGCCGTGCCGATCCGCAAGGAGCAGATGCCGCATCTGACCGTGCATTTCCTGCTGATGCGGGGCCGGTTGCCGACCCCGATGCCGGCGACCAGCCCGTTTGACCAGGGCAAGCCCACGACGCTGGCCGCCACCAAGTGGGTGACCGTCAATCCCGTCGACAACCGCGTCAACGTCACGTTCGAAGCGCCGGCGGAGACCCGCCCGGCACAGGAGTTCGACCTGGTGCTGCGCCTGGCGGATGCGCGCGGCCGGCCGGCGGCAGGCGAGGCGACGGTGTGGATGGTTGACCAGGCCGTGCTGTCGCTGGCGAAGGAGGCGCCGCTGGACCCCCTGCCCGCCTTCATCGTCGACCGTCCCAGCATGATGGCGGCGCGCGACACCCGCAACATGGCGTTCGGCGTGATCCCGTTGCAGGAGACGCCCGGCGGCGATGAGGCCGGTGATTTCGGCATGGAGAACATCTCCGTCCGCAAGAACTTCACGCCGGTGCCGCTGTACGAGCCACGGGTGAAGATCGGGCCCGACGGGACGGCGCGGGTGCACGTGAAGCTGCCCGATACGCTCACCGTCTTCATGCTGCGGGCCGAGGCGGTCAGCGGGCCGGACCGGTTCGGCTTCGGCACCGGGCAGATGCGCGTGCGGCAGCCCGTGGTGGCGCAGCCTGCCCTGCCCCGCTTCGCGCGCCCCGGCGACATGTTCACCGCCGGGTTGATCGGGCGCATCGTCGAGGGACCCGGCGGCGCCGGCCAGGCGGCGATTTCAACGGACAACCTCGATGTCACGGGCGCCAGGCAGCAGCCAGTGAGCTGGGACGGCCAGCGTCCAGCCCGTATGGATTTCGCCGTCACCGTGCCGGATGCGGCTGCCGGCACGGCCGTGGCCCGCGTCCGGTTCCTGTTGCAACGCACTGCCGACCGGGCCAGCGACGCCGTTCAGGTTGACCTGCCAATCAAGCCGGACCGCCCGGTGTTGCACATGCGCGACCTGCTGGCAGCCGGGCCGGACGGCAGGCTCGACATCCCGGCCTTGGCGGAGCCGGCGCGGCCCGCCAGCTATCTGCGCACCATCACCCTAGCGACCGACCCGGCCGTGGTGCGGCTGGTCGGCGCGGCCGGTTTCCTGACCCGGCCGGCGGTGAACGGGACGGCGCAGCGCCTCGCCCTGGCCCGGGCAGAGTTGTCGCTGCTGCCATTCACCCCGCTGCTGGACGCCGCCGGGCTGCAGACCCGGGTGGCGTCGGACGTGGCCGGAGCGATCGCGTCAACGAAGCTGAGCACGGATGACGACGGGTTGGTCGCGTTCTTCCCACATACGGACGGCTCCGTCTGGCTGACCGCGCAGGCCTACCGCGTGCTGGCGGCGGCCGGCCGGGCCGGGCTGCCCGTGGACAAGCCGACGGCTGATCGCATGGCCAAGGTGCTGCAAGCCTCTCTGCGCAGCGATTACCCGCATCTGATCCGCGGCGTGGAACTGTTCGAGCGGGTGACCGCGCTGCTGGCCCTGGCCGATGGTGGCCAGCTTCCGGCCGATTACGCCAACGAACTGGCGCAGCGCGCGAGCCAGCTTACCACCGGCGGCGTGGCAGACCTCGCCACGGTGCTGGCACGCCTGCCGGCGGGAGATCGCGAACGCTTGGGGCCGGTGCTGGAAACGATGTGGAGCCGGGTCAACTTGCTGAGCCGCGACGGCAAGCCGGTCTATGCCGGGCTGCAGGACCAGCCAGCCACGCCGGCCATCCTGCCCTCCGAGGCGCGCAGCCTGGCCGAAGTGACCCAGGCCGCTGCGACCGCGGCGCCCAGTGACCCGCGCGGTGCCGTGGTGCGGGCGGCGCTGATCGGCATGGCGACCGGCCAGGGCTGGGGCAGCAGCGATGCCACGGCTGCGGCCTTGCAGGCGCTGGCCGCATCCTGGCAGGCGCCATCCTCCCCGGTACAGGCGACGGTCACGCTTCCGGACAAGCCGGCCGGGGGAACGCTGGACCGCGACCATCCGCTGTTGCAGGCCGCCACCGCCGCTTCCGGCCCCGTGCACGTCCAGGCCGCACCCGGCATCGTCGCCCTGGCGGCGACGGATTACGTGCCGGTGCAGCCCGGCGCCCAGGCGCGGCCGGACCAGCATGGCTTCGTGCTGACGCGGATGCTGATGCGCGTGCCGCCCGCCGAGGGCGCCGTCCAGCCGCCGATGACAAGGCTGGCGGCGGCAGCGGACGGCGCCATCCACCTTGCCGTCGGCGACGTGGTCGAGGAAGTGGACGAGGTGGTCAACCCGGAGGAGCGCGCCCAGGTCGCCCTCCGCCTGCCGCTGCCTGCAGGGCTGGAGCCGTTGAATCCAGCCCTTGCGACGGCGACCGCCGAGGCACAACCCTCCGCCGGACCGACGCTGGCGCCGTCCTACGCCTCCTACGGGGATGACGAGGTCGTCGCGGTATGGCTGCGGCTTCCCCCTGGCACGTACACCCTGCGCGCGCGGTTGCGCGCGACCACGCCCGGCAGCTTCACCCAGCCGCCCGCTACGGCGGAGATGCTATACCAATTGGGCGTGACCGGGAGCACGGGGGGGTCGCGCATCTCCATCGGACGTTGAAGCGCGGTCATTTGCGGTCGCTTCACGTCGAAGATAAATCTCCCACGCTTCAGGGGACCGGCAGCGGCGGCGAGCCTGCCCTTGCACTCACCCCGGCGGGCGTCGATGGTTCGGCTTCATGCTGCGTTCGGGAGCGAAATGGCGTTAGAAATCAAGGTTGGCCCACCGCAACTCGCCATCCACCAGGGCAACTCGGTTCTGATTACCCAACCGGACGGCCAGATCACCTGGCCGACCGCGATGGGGTTGTATTTCTTCGACACGCGGATGATCAGCGCCTGGTCGCTCTACGCCAACGGCGTCGAGTGGGACCTGCTCAACAGCGGCACCCCCACCTACTCGCTTGCGCGCATCTATCTCACCAACCGTGCGATCGCGACCGAAACGGGCACGATCGAGCCGCGGACGCTCAGCCTGGTGCTCAACCGGCAGATCGAGGGTGGCATCCACGAGGATTTCGACCTCACGAACCACGGTGCCAAGCCCGTCCGCTTCAACCTGGAAATCGTCGTGCGGAGCGATTTTGCCGACGTGTTCGAAGTAAAGAGCGACGCAATCGTGCGGCGCGGCCGGATCACCAGCGAATGGCACGATTCGGAGCAACGCCTGGTGAACACCTATGGCAACCAGGATTTCCACCGGGCACTCAGCATCCACGCCGCCGGCAGCCCTACCGAAGCGGTGTATGCCAATGGCCGCATCAGCTTCGAGGTGGCGCTGGAGCCGGGCGAGCGGTGGCACACCTGCCTATCCTACGAACTGCAGGATGGCGATACCGGCTATGCTGCGCCGATGGAATGCGGCGACCACGCGCATTCGAGCGGCCCGAGCAGGATCATGGAGGAATGGCGGGCCAGCGTGACCAAGCTGGAGACGACCAACGACCTGTTCGAGCGGCTGTATTCCCAGGCGTTGGACGACATGGCGGCGCTGCGCCTGCCGTTCGAGTTGTCGAACGAGAAGGAGTTCGTTCCGGCCGCCGGACTTCCGTGGTTCATCGCCTTGTTCGGCCGCGACAGCCTGGTCGTTTCGCTGCAATGCGCCCTGGTGTACCCGGATTTCGCCCGCGGCGCGCTGGACATCCTCGGCAGGTGGCAGGCCACCGAGCGCGACGACTACCGCGACGCCGAGCCCGGCAAGATCCTGCACGAACTGCGCCGGGGTGAGCTGGCGCATTTCAAGCTGATCCCGCACACGCCCTATTACGGGACGGCGGATGCCACGCCGCTGTACCTGGTCACGTTGCACACGGCGTGGCGATGCACCGGGGATCGGGCCATGGTGGAGCGGCAACTGCCGGTCGCCGAGCGCTGCCTGGACTGGATCGACCAATGGGGCGACCGGGACGGTGACGGCTTGCAGGAGTACCAGACCCGCTCGTCCAAAGGCTACGAGAACATGGCCTGGAAGGATGCCGGCGACTCCGTGATGCACGCGGATGGCAGCAAGGTGGTG
The DNA here is from genome assembly GCA_964244585.1 of uncultured Acetobacteraceae bacterium. GTDB lineage: Bacteria > Pseudomonadota > Alphaproteobacteria > Acetobacterales > Acetobacteraceae > LMUY01. The sequence continues at coordinate 16,392 of CAXTJM010000031.1, forward strand.
GGTCCGAAAGCGCTCTGCGAGTTGCAGGGCTACGTCTTCGACGCCTGGATGCGCATGGCGGAGATCTACGACGCGCTTGGCCGGGACGATCGTGCGGCCGAGTTGCGGGCAAAGGCGGCCAGGCTCTACCAACGCTTCAACGAGCTGTTCTGGAACGAGGCCGAAGGCTTCTACGCCTACGGGTTGGATGGCGAGAAAAGGCCTATCCTGAGCGTCGCATCCAACCCGGGCCACCTGCTTTGGTCCGGAATAGTGCCGCCGGATCGCGCGCAACGCGTCGTTGCACGGTTGATGCAGCCAGACATGTGGAGCGGCTGGGGCATCCGCACCCTGTCCGCCCTGCATCCCTCGTACAATCCATATTCCTACCAGAACGGGTCCGTCTGGCCGCACGATAACGGCCTTATCGCCCAAGGCTTCAAGCGCTACGGCTACGCGGCCGAGGCGAACGCGGTGGCGCGCGACGTGATGGGCGCCGCCAGCTTCTTCATGCTGAACCAGTTGCCGGAGCTGTATGCCGGCGTGGAACGCGAGACCTACAGCTTCCCCGTGCAGTATCTGGGCGCCAACGTGCCGCAGGCCTGGGCCGCCGGCAGCGTGTTCTCGCTGGTCCAGGCGATCACCGGCTTCCAGCCGGACGCGCCGAACGGCCGGCTGATGATCGACCCATCCTTGCCCGAGTGGATGCCGGACCTGCTGCTGCGCGATCTACGCGTCGGCCAGCAAGTCTTCGACATCCGCTTCACCCGGGAGGGGGAGCACACCGGGTTCGAAGTCGTGCGCGGCGACCCGGCGCATGTGGTGCGGCAGCCGATGACGGTATGGCTCCCGGCATGACGTGCGGCCACCGGCGTATAAACGCATCGTGCTATCCGGCCGGCACGCGGTCCACGACCTGGCGCAATGCAGCGCCGACCGCCGCCATCTCGGCGCCTTGCAGGTTGCCCGCATAGGCGAGCCGCAGGCTGTCCAGGTGGATTTGAATGGACGGCATGCTCCACGTCGCCGACATGCGCATGCGATCCAGCAAGGTGCACAGGCTGAACGCGACCTCGCCAAGACCGCCGAACCCGAACACGCCCGAGACACCCACCAGGAAGTTGCTCAAGTTATAGAGTTCCGCCTGCTCGGCGGGATCAGGGCCAGCCTTCAATCCCTCACCGATCGCTTGCATGCGTGCCATCGCGGCCGCCATTTCCTCGAGCCCGCGGCTCCGCAACGTCTCCAGGTTGGCCTCGGCGGCCGTCACGGCTTCCGACACGGTGATCCCGCCAGGCCGGTTGACCAACCCCGCCATCCGGCGCGTGTGGAGCGGAAGGTTCACTGACATCAGCGTGGAAGTCCTTTACCGTTCAGCATGGCATCGATCTCGGATTGCGAGAGGTTCGGCATCGTCGCTTCGCCTACCTTCAGCGAAAGATCATCCTTGCGCCGCCCCTCCGTACCGGCGGGCGGTCCGAGCTTTTGGAAGCGCCGGTCCGGGCCGGCATAGGAGTCACCTGCAACAAAGGGACGCGCATCCTTGGCCAGCCACATGATGCGCCCATACAGCACTTGCGGCGTGATCGGCTTGGCGATCACGAAATTGGCGCCGCAATCACGCGCTCGCAGGACGTTGGCCTGGGATGTATGGCCCGCCACCAGGATCACCGGCGCGGTCCGTGCACCGCCACCCTTGCTGAACCGGATGCGGCGAATAAGGTCGAATTCATCGATATCGTCGGCCCGGCCGCGCGCAGATCCGATCACCAGCAGGTCCGCCGTGTCACGGCAAAGATGCTCCTCCGCCTCGGCGGCGCCGCGGAAGCGGGCGACGCTGCGAACCTTGAAGCCGATCAGCACCTGGGCAAGGATATCTGCCTCCAGATCGTTCGCTTCGACCAGCAGCACCGTCAGAGCGCCGAAGTAGACGCGGCTATCGACTTCGCTGCTGGCGGCGGCGCTCACGCGCCGAACAACTCGAGCTCACCGGACTCCTCCTCCTCCTCCGCCATCGGATCCGCGGTCAGCCGGTTGACAAGCTTGCCTACGCGAACCGCGGCGAGGGCTTCGGTGAGGTCGGGGCGGAAATCCGGGATCACCAGCGACGTTGCGGTCAGGAAATTGGCCAGTTCGCCGAGGTGCTGGCTCATCCGGTCCAGCGATTGCCACTGCTCGGCGTTCCCGGCCTGGCATACGCCAAGCCCGTCCGCGATGACCGCCAACTGCACCAGTTCGGCGGCCGCGGCTTGCAGCACGGCTGGCAGGCCGAGCCGTGGCGGTTCGTCAGGCATCGCAGACATGTCCATCAAAACAGCTCCAACCCGCCATTATCCGGCATGGGCGCCGGGCGAGCCCGCTCGGCGGCGAAGACATCCGCGTCGGACCCGGCCATGACCATCTGGCGCGCACGCCCCGCCACGGGCCAGAACTGGATGCGCCGGCCGCGGTCGCCCCGCAGGCTGCCGCCGGTGACGGTGATGCGCTCGCGCCGGGTGAAGCGTTCGGCGAAGTCGGCGTTCAGGGTGCCGACATCCGTTAGCCCGCTCAGCATGCGGGCGCCGCCGAACAGCTTGGCCTCCAGCCGGTCCCGCCGGGCACCGCGCTTGAGCATGTCGTTCACCAGCAGCTCCATAGCATGCACGCCATGTCCGTCGGAGTACCCGCCTGGATCGTCGCTCCCCGGCAGCAGGAAGTGGTTCATTCCTCCAAGCCGTGCGATCGGATCGTGCAGGCACGCCGCCACGCAGGAGCCGAGGATCGTGGTCAACACGATTTCCGGGTCGTTCGTGGTGTGATACTCGCCTTGCACGATGTTGACGCGGCGGGTGGACAGCGCCGTATCCATCATGTCAGGGGCCCGAACACGGCCTCGATCTTCTCACGCAGTGTCGCCACCGTGAAAGGCTTGACCAGGAAGTTGTTGACGCCGAACTGCACGGCGCGCTGCACCAGTTCCATGTCGCCGCGCCCGGTCAGCATGATGTACGCGACCTTCGCCGTCGGCGGATAGACCCGCACCGCGCGCAGCAATTCCAGCCCGTCGAGCTTGGGCATGTTGAAATCGCTGATGACGAGTTGCGCCGGGCTGGCGATCAACGTGCGCAACCCGGCCTCCCCGTCAGGGGCTTCGTCGAAGTCCCGGAACCCGAGCTGTTGCAGGCCGCCCCGGATCAGCAATCGCATCGACTGCTGATCATCGACGATCAGGACCTTGAGTGCAGCAGCGGACGGCATGCGCGATCTCCAGTTTTTGCGTTGCAGGCGGCAAGCATGGTCGTCGCCGCGGCGTGCAGCGAGACTTGCCGGTCGACGCCACCCAGCTCGAAGGCAGCCTTTGGCATGCCGTAGACGACCGAACTGTGTTCGTCCTGTCCGATGGTTCGCGCGCCCGCCTCGTGCATGGCCAGCAGGCCGCGTGCGCCGTCCTTTCCCATCCCCGTCAGGATCACGCCGACCGCCCTGGACCGGGCAGTCGCGGCGACCGAGTGGAACAGGACATCCACCGAGGGGCGGTGGCCGTTCACGGCGTCCGTCGCGATCAGGCGGCACCGCCATGGCCCGGCTGCCGGCCCGGCGATCTCCAGATGGGTGGCGCCGCCCGGCGCCAGGTACACCTGGCCGGTCGCCAGCCTGGCGCCGTCGGTCGCCTCCGTCACCGTTGCGGCGCAGGACCGGTTCAGGCGCTGGGCGAAGGATGGCGTGAAGGTCGCCGGCATGTGCTGGGTGATGACGGTCGGCGGACAATTGGCCGGGAAGCTCGACAGGATCGCCAACAGGGCCTCCACGCCGCCGGTGGATGCGCCGATCGCCAACACGCGGTCGCTGGGGGTGAAATCCGCATGCACCGCCGCCGGCGGGGCGTTGGAGGTGGGCCGCAGGCGCGCGCCGGCTGCCGTCCGCACGATCTCCGCCAGCCGGTCGAATCCTACGCGGTCATCCACCCGCGGCTTGGCCACGCAATCGACGGCGCCGAGTTCGAGCGCCCGCAGCGTCGCCTCCGCGCCCCGGCTGGTCAGCGTCGACACCATCACGACCGGCATCGGCCGCAGCCGCATCAGCCGCTCCAGAAAGTCGAGGCCGTTCATCTGCGGCATCTCGATGTCCAACGTGATGACGTCGGGATTGAGCAGCTTGATGGCCTCGCGCGCCTGGATCGGGTCGCAGGCCTCGCCGACGACGTCCAGGTCGCTGTGGCCTTCCAGGCCGCGCCGGATCAGCGCGCGCATCGTCGCGGAATCATCGACGACCAGGACACGAGTCATGAGGTCACCCGCCGCTGATAAGTGGTGATGCCGGCGCTGACATAGGATGTGGCGGCCGGCCCGGACACCCGTTCGGAATGTCCTATGTACAGGTAGCCGCCTTGCGACAGTAGCGGGGTGAACCGCTTCCAGACCTCCGCCTGGGTGTCCTCCGCGAAGTAGATCACGACGTTGCGGCACATGATCACGTCGAACGTGCCCCGCATCGGCCAGGTGCCGATGAGGTTCAGCGGACGGAAGCTGATCATCCGGCGAAGCGTCTCGCCCGCCTGCCACTCCGCATCGCGACGCTCGAACCATCGGGTCCGCAGCTCGGTGGGGACGGCCGACAATGCCTCGGCGCTATACTGCCCGGCGTTGGCCTGTTCCAGCACGGTCGTGTCGATGTCCGTCGCGAGTATGCGCACGTCCAACTTGGCCGCGTTCGGCAGCACCCGGAGGATCGTCAGCGCCAACGAATACGGCTCCTGCCCGGTGGAACAGGCCGCCGACCAGATCCGAACGCGGTTGCCGCGCTCCGCCGCCTGCAGCAGCGGCGGCAGCACCACGGTCCGCAGATGGTCGAAATGATGCGGCTCGCGGAAGAAGCGCGTCACGTTCGTGGTCAACGCGCGGATCATCCGGCCGCGCTCCTCCAACTCGGCGGGCTGGGCCACCAATTCGCAGTAGCTGCGGAAGTCGGTCATGCCCAGCGCGCGCAGCCGCTTGCCCAGCCGCGAATACAGCAGCGTCGCCTTGCCCTCGTGCATGGTGATGCCGGTCTCGTCGTGCAGCAGGCGTGCGATGGAGTGGAAGTCGGCCGCGGTCAGCAGGAACTCGCCATCCACCATGCCGGCAGTCCGTCGCGTTTCGGCGGATATCGTCATGCTGCCTCCGCCTCCGGGCGCGGCAGGATGCGGTCGAGCGAGATCAGGCTGACCATGCGTCCCTCGATCGCGAGCAGCCCCTGGACGAAGGTGCGTACCCGCTCCGACGCGACCTCCGGCGGCGGCTGGATCGTGCCGTCGCCGATGGTCAGGATATCGGACACCGCCTCGACCAGCAGGCCGATCACCTGGCCATTGACCTGCGCCACGATAATGACGTGGCGTGCTGAGGGTTCGGATGGCGGCAGTCCCAGGCGCCCGGCCAGGTCCACGATCGGCAGCACCGCCCCGCGCAGGTTCAGCACGCCGCGCAGGAAGGATGGGGAGTGCGGCAGCGGGGTCACCGGCGCCCATCCACGGATCTCCCGCACGGCCATGATGTCGACGCAGAATTCCTGCTCGCCGATGCGGAATGCGATCAGCTCGCGCTCCGCCATGCTCGCCATAGTCGTATCAAGCATAGGCCATTCCTACCTCTACGCGGGTTTCGACCAGGGGAACGTCGCCCCGTGCGTCGGACACGATGCTGTCGACATCCAGGATCAGCGCGACGCGTCCGTCGCCGAGGATGGTGGCCGCGGCGACACCCGGCACCCGGCGGTAGTTCGCCTCCAGGCTCTTGATCACCACCTGGCGCTGGCCCTGGATGGCGTCCACCAGCAGGACGGCGCGGCTGCCATCCTCCCCCTCCACCAGCAGGGCGACCCCGCCGGCCATCGACTGGTCCGTGCTGGCCCAACCCAGCGCGTCGCCGACGGCGATCAGCGGAACGTAGGTCCCGCGGATCGACATGACGCGCGTGTCGTCGCCCATCTCGTAGATATCCGCCGCACGCGGTTGCAGCGTCTCGATGATGGCGGTCAGCGGGACGATCAGCGTCTGGTCGGCCACAGTCACCACCATGCCATCCAGCACGGCCAGCGTCAGGGGCAGGCTAAGCGTGAAGGTGGAGCCTTTGCCCGGCCGCGAGGTTATCGCGATGCGCCCGCCCAGGGCCTGGATGGACCGGCGCACGACATCCATGCCGACGCCACGGCCGGAGATGTCCGACACCTTGTCCGCCGTGGAGAAGCCCGGCAGGAAGATCAGGTTGTCGGTTTCCTCGTCGCTCAGCACCGCCTCTGCCGGCACCAGGCCCTTCGCCACGGCGCTCTCGCGGACTTTCGCCCGGTTGATGCCGGCGCCGTCGTCGGACACCTCGATGACGATGCGGCCCGAGCGATGCAGCGCCTGCAGCTTCACCGTGCCTTCCTCCGGCTTGCCGACCGAGCGGCGGATCTCCGGCGTCTCCAGGCCATGGTCGATCGCGTTGCGGATCATGTGCGTCAACGGATCTGCCAGGTGCTCGATCACCGTCTTGTCGACCTCCGTCGCCTCGCCTTCGGAGGTCAGGCGGACCTGCTTGCCGGTCATCGCGGCAACCTCGCGGGCCAGCCGGGGCATGCGTGCGAACACGGACTTCACCGGCTGCGCCCGGATCGCCATGACGCTGTCCTGGATCTCACGCGTCAGGTGCTCCAGCTCGTCAAGCGCCACGGTCACGGCGGAGGCGCGGCTGATCCCCGCCTCGTCCACGCGCTGCGTCAACATCGCGCCGTTGATCACCAGCTCGCCGACCAGATCGATCAGCCGGTCGACACGGTCCAGGTCGACCCGGATGGTGGGCTTGGGTCCGGCTACGGCTTCCTCCCGGCTCGGCGCCGGCGCGGACGACGCGGCTGGCGGCTTGGCGGGAACGGGTGCGGCGACGGGCTCCGGCTGGGGGGCCGGGACCGGCCCGCTGCTTGGTGCCGGCTCGGCCTCGGCCTGCAGGCTGCGGATCAGCGCCATGACGTCGAGGCCGGGCGCCGGCGCGGCTTCGGCGACTGGCGGTGCGGCAATCCGTATGTCGAGGTCGCAATCGCAATCGACGAACTCGAACACCTCCTGGATGGCGGATTGCGGCTGGTCGGTCCGCAACGCGACGGTCCACGCCAGATAGGCGCCTTCCGGGTCAAGCATGGCGAGGTCCGGCAGGCCGCTCGCATCCAGGCTGACCGTGATCGGGCCAAGCCGGGCCAACTCGCGCAACAGCATGACGGCATCATTGGCCTTGGCGTACATGCCGGCATGCGGGCGGAACCATACGGTCCATGCATCGGGTTCGGGCGGCGGCGCCACCTGCAAGGGCTGGAACACGAACGCCCCCATCCCGTCCGGATCGGGCTCCCCGTGCGACGCGGCAGGACCGCCGGACCCCGCACCCAGGGAGCCCAGCTCGGCGGCGGACGCGCTGGTGTGCGAGTCGTCCAGGCTGCGGCCGTCGCGCGAGGCGCGTACCAGATCCGCCAGCACGTCGGCGGCGCGCAGCATGACCTTGATGACGTGGGCATCGGCCGCCAGCTTGTCCGAACGGACGGCCTCCAGCGTGGTCTCGAACACATGGGCGAAGCGGACGAGGTCGTCCAGGCCGAACGCCCCGGCACCTCCCTTGACCGAGTGGACGGCCCGGAAGACGGCGTTCACCGTCTCCGAATCAAGCGCGCCCGCCTGCATGGCCAGCAGGCCGCTCTCCAATTCGGCCAGCTGCTCTTCGCATTCCTGGAAGAACGTCTGGCGGATGGCGTCCATCGGATCCATGGCGGGGTCCCTCAGGCCGCGACGCGGCGCAGGGCGTCGACGAGCTTGGTCGGGTTGAACGGCTTGATGATCCAGCCGGTCGCCCCGGCTTCGCGTGCCCGGGTCTTCTTCGCCGCGTCGCTCTCCGTGGTCAGCACCAAGATGGGGATCGCACGGTTGGCGCTGTCACTGCGCACGCCCTCGATGAAGCCGAAGCCGTCCATGCGAGGCATGTTGATGTCGGTGACGATCACGTCCGGCTTCTCACCCTTCAATACCTCCAGACCGTCCAACCCGTCCACGGCCTGCACGACGCGGTAGCCCGCCTCGGACAACGCCAGATGCAGCATGTCTCGCATCGTCCGCGAGTCATCCACGGTCAGTACGGTCTTGGTCATGCACGGCTCTCCTCACTCGATGGGGTTAGAAGATCTGCGGCGCCCAACGCCGTGACGGTTTCGGCAAATGGCCCGGAGGGTGATTCGATCGAGAAGGCATTGCCGTCGGCAGCCCAGGCATTGCGGGCTGCGAGCAGGACCTGAAGGCATTGTGCGCCCATCCGCTCCACGCCCGACCCGTCCACCATCATCGGGGTGCCGCGATGGGCCAGGAACTCGGCCGCAAGCGGTCCGGCGGCCGTCAGGTCCAGGACCGGCGGAAGGGACGCGATCGCCAGGTCGTCGCTTGGTTGCTCCATCTCGCCATCCCCGTTGCTCGACCCGCGCATGTGCGGCCGACGACAGGATCAGGATGACGTGATTTCGCTAAAGAACCGGTTAAGAGAGGGCCCGGCGATTTATCTTCTAACGGGAGGCGAGCATCGCGCCGATCCAGGCTGCGGCGGCAAGGACCGTCCTGTCCTCGCCGAACCGGCCGACGAGCTGCAATCCCAGTGGCAGGCCGGCCGGTCCGCTCCCGGCTGGAACCGTGACGCACGGGACGTGCAGGGCGGTCCAAAGCGAGTTGAACGCGGGATCGCCTGTCCATTCGAGACTGGCCGGCGCCTCTCCGGGGGCCGATGGCGTCAGCAGCACGTCGACCGCGTCAGTCGCCGCGGCAAACCCCCGGCGCGCGGCGTCCCATGTGCTGCGCGCGGCGTCCACCACCTCCGGCGGGTGAGACAAGCCCCATTCGAGGCGTTCGCGCAGGCCGCTGCTCAACCGATCGCGCGCGGCCGTCATCTCCCACGCCATGGCGCGGGCGCTCTCCGCCTGCATGACCATGGGGTGGAGCTCGGCGGCCGCGGCATAGGATGGCGGCAGGTCGAGATCCACGACGCTCGCCCCCGCCAGGCCCAGTCGTTTCGCGGCGTCGTGGAACAGCGCCCGGGTCGGCTCATCCGCATTCGCCCAGGCCGGAGACCGGCATAGCCCGATCCGCCAGCTCCGCGACGCGGCCTGGTCGGGATCGCCAAGGTCGCGCCCGGACACGGCGCCAGCCAGCAGGGCGCAGTCGGCCACGCTGCGCGCCATGACCCCGATCGTGTCCAGGGAAAACGCCATCAGCTTCATGCCATGCCGTTCGATCAGCCCGTAGCTCGGCTTGTAGCCCACCACGCCGCAATAGGCGGCCGGGCGGATCACGCTACCTGCGGTCTGGGTGCCATAGGCGAAGGGAAAGTACCCGGCGGCCACCCCGGCCGCGGACCCGCTGCTCGACCCGCCCGGCGTATGCCCGGGATCATGCGGGTTCGTGGTCGGTCCGGGAAGGCGGGTGGCAAATTCGGTGGTGACCGTCTTCCCGAGCACCACGGCGCCCGCTGCCCGCGCCCACGCCACGGCGCCGGCATCCGCGCGCGGCTGGTGGCCGTGCCAGATGGGCGAGTTGTAGCCGGTCGGCATGTCCGCCGTGTCCAGCACGTCCTTCACGCCCAAGGGCAGGCCATGCAGCGCGCCCGGCCCCGCCGCGGCCGCGGCCCGGCGGGCCAGCGCCGGGTCGAGGAACGCCATAGCCTGGATGACCGGCTCGCGCGCCGCGATCCGCGCGAGGCACGCCTCCATCAGCGCCGCCGGCGTGAGCTGCCCGGCGGCGATCCGGGCCCGGGCCATGGTGGCGGTGAGGTCTGCGGGGTCCATCGTGACAGGCTCCTTCCCAGCTTGCGGCAGCCGCTATCCCGCCGCGCGGGCGGAACGCTTCAGCCTGCCCAGCAGATGATACAGCGTCGCTGCCTCGCCGGGCGTCAGCCCGGCCATCAATTCCTCGATCCAGCCCGCATGCGCCGGCGCCATCCGCGCGAACAAGGCGCGGCCGGCTTGCGTCATCTCGATCAGGGTGCTGCGACGGTCAGCCGGATGCACTTGCCGGGTGACCAGCCCATCCCCCTCCATGGCGTCCACCAGCCCCGTCACGCTGCCGCTGGTCACCATCAACCGGGCCGACAACTCCCCCATGCTGAGCCCGCGCCTCGCGGCATCCAGCTGCGCCAGCACGTCGAACCGGGGCAGCGTGGTGTCGTATTCGGCGCGCAGCCGGGCGCGCACCGCGGTCTCGATCAGCTGCATGCATGTCAGCACCCGCAGCCACACGCGCAGGGTCAGCCCATCGCCCTCGCCGGCCGCCGCCTCCCGGTCGGCGCCGGCAAAGCGGTCACCCGGCGTCATGGCTGGCCCGTTTCTGGCCGAGATAGGTGGCAAGCACGCGCTCATCCGCCAGCAGCGACCCGGCCGAACCGGCGGCGGAGATGCGGCCCATCTCCAGCACCGCGCCTTCATCCGCCAGCGCCAGGGCGGCCCGGGCGTTCTGCTCCACCAGCACCATCGCCAGCCCGTCGCGGCGCAGCCCGCCCAGCACGTGGAAGATATCGCGCACGATCCGCGGCGCCAGGCCCAGGCTGGGTTCGTCCAGCAACAGCAGGCGCGGCTTGCCCATCAGCGCGCGCCCCAGCGCCAGCATCTGGCGTTCGCCGCCCGACAGCGTGCCTGCTGCCTGCCGCCGACGCTCCTCCAGCCGCGGAAAGATCGCGAACACCGACCGCATGTCGGCGCCGCGCCGCGCATACGCCCCCAACTCCAGATTCTCCGCCACCGACATGTCCGCGAACAGCGCCCGGGTTTCCGGCACCAGCAGCAGGCCGCGGGCGACCAGCTCCTCCGTTGCGGTGCGGGCGATATCCGCGCCGTCGAACGTCAGCCTCCCGGTGGCGGGCAGCAAGCCCATGATGGCATGCATCGCCGTGGTCTTGCCCGCCCCGTTCGGCCCGATCACCGTCACGATCTGGCGCGGCATTACGGTGAGGTCGATGCCATGCAGCACTTCCGCCCGCCCGTAACCGGCATGCAGGCCGCCGATGGCGAGCAGCGGCGTCACTCGACCCCGCCCAGATAGGCGTCGAGCACGCGAGGATCGGACTGGATGTCCTCCGGCCGGCCCTCGGCGATCTTGCGCCCGTACTCCATGACGACGACGTGGTCGACCAGGCCCATGACGAAGTCCATGTCGTGCTCGACCAGCAGCACCGCCACGCCCTCCGCCCGCAAGGCACGCAGCCGCGTGGCAAGCTCCTGCTTCTCGCCCAGGCGCAGGCCGGCGGCGGGCTCGTCCAGCAGGAGGATGGCCGGGTCGAGGCACAGCGCGCGGGCGATCTCCACGATGCGCTGCTGGCCCAGCGAAAGATCGCCCGCCGGACGGTGCAGGACAGGACCCAGTCCCAGCCGCTCGCATTGCCGCGCCGCCTCGGCCAACAGGCCGCGCTCTTCGCGCCGGTCCAGTCGCAGCATGGCCGCCACGATCCCGGCCTGGCCGCGGATGTGCGCGCCGAGCGCCACGTTCTCCAAGACCGGCCGCGTGGGCAGCAGGCGGACGTGCTGGAAGGTGCGTCCCAGGCCGCGCCGGGCCATGCGACGGGACGGCAGGCCGGTCACGGCCTGTCCGAACAGATGCACGCTGCCGCCATCCGGCCGCAACAGGCCGCTCACCTGGTTGAACAGCGTGCTCTTTCCCGCGCCGTTCGGCCCGATCAGCGCCACGATCCGACCCGCCCGGACGGTGAACCCGATCGCCTCGTTGGCCACCAACCCGCCGAACCGCTTGGTGACGCCCTCAAGCGCCAGCACGACCATGCCCTGCCGATCTCCCGCTCCCGCTGGCGGGGGAAGGCCGGGACGAGGGTGGCGGCGCCCGCCTGGCACGGCCTCGATCGCATCGGTGGCGCGGCCGTCCCCACCCTGCCCTCTCCCGAAGCAGGAGGGTTCGAGGGGCGGCGCGTCCGGCACGACAGGCGGCCGCGCGGGGGGGAGCAGGCGGAGGGCGAACGGCACCAGGCCCTGCGGCATGCGCTGCATCACCAGGATGATGATGGCGGCGAAGGCCATGCCCTCGAAATTGCCGGGACGGCCGAACAGCCGCGGCAGCCAGTCGTTCAACTGGTCGCGCAGCACCGTCACCACGCCCGCCCCCAGCACGCCGCCCCACAGCGACCCGGCGCCACCGATGATCACCATGAACAGGTATTCGATGCCCGCGGTCAGGCTGAACGGCGTCGGGCTGACCAAATGCTGGAGATGGGCGTAGAGCCAGCCGGACAGCCCGGCGTACAACGCCGCGATCAGGAACACCCACAGCGCCAATCGCGCCGTGTCCACCCCCATGCTCTCCGCCATGGCGCGGCCGCCAGCCAGGGCACGGATCGCCCGGCCCTGCCGGCTGTCCAGCAGGTTTCGCGACACCAGCAGCACCAGCAGCAGCAGCACGCCGATGAAGCGCAGCATCCAGCGTCCGTCCGGCGGGTCGAACGGCGGCAGGCCGGGCACGTCGCCGAGGCCGTTATAGCCGCCCAATCCCGGCAGCGTGCCGAACAGGTAGAAGGCGGCGCTACCCCACGCGATGGTGCCGAGCGGGAGGAAATGGCCCGACAGCCGCACCGTCACCAAGCCGACCACCAGCGCCGCGGCCGCGACCAGCGCCAGCGCCACGGGAAGGCTGAGCCAAGGCGACCACCCGTACGTCCGGGTCAGCACGCCGGTGGCATAGGCCGCGATGCCGGCAAACGCCGCCTGCCCGAAGGAAGTTTGCCCAGCGATACCCGTCATCAGCACAAGCCCAACCGCGACCAGCGCCGCCAGGGCAACGTAGGAGAACAGGGTGACGTAGAAATCGGGCAGGATGGCGGGTGCGGCGAGCACCACCAGCAAGGGCACTGCCCCGCCCAGCACGATCCGAAGGCTCACTCGTCCGTCGACCGGTGCCGCAGGGACAGCACTGCCAGGGCCGGCAGCAACAGGCCGAACACGATGGAGGCGGAATAGGCACTGACCCAGAACGAGGACAGCGATTCGATCACGCCAACACCCAACGCGCCCAATGCGGCAACCGGATAGCTGGCCAGGCCACCGAGCACCGCGGCGATGAAACCCTTCAAGCCCGTCAGGAAGCCGCTATCGTACGAGATGGGCGAGATGGGCGCGATCAGCAGCCCGGCCAAGCCGCCGATCGCCGCAGCCAGCAGGAAGGCGAGACCACCGGTGCGCTCCTGCTCGATCCCCATCAGCCGCGCGCCCAGCGGGTTGGAGGCGGTGGCCCGCAGCGCCTTGCCCAACAGGGTGAAGCGGAACAGCCAGCGCAGCGCCACCACCAGCAGCACGCAGCACCCGAACACCCAGAGCGACTGGCCCGACACGTCCACCGGCCCGAGGGTGAAGTCGGCGTCCGAGAAGGCAGGGGTGCGGGACGCCTCCGGCCCGAACAGCACCAGCCCGGCGCCCACCAGCACGTAGTGCAGCGCCATCGCCACGATCAGCAGCGTCAACACCGAGGATCCGGCAAGCGGGCGGAACACCAACCGGTAGATCGGCGGACCGAGCAACGCCGTGCCGGCGATGGCAAGCCCGCCGAGCAGCCAGGCCGGAGCGCCCCACCGGATCGCGGCCAACATGGCCAACGTCATGCCGGCGGCCGGCAGCACGGCCCAGGCGACGCCGCGCCACGGCCGTCGCGTCCGCAGCGCGAGCAGCGCACAGACCAGCGAGGCGGCGTCCAGCAGCCACAGCGTGCCTGGCACCTGGCCATGCAACATGCCCGCGAAGCCGAGCGCCGCGAAGGAGACGAAGTCGCCCTGCGGGATGAAGATCACGCCCGTCACCGAGAACACGATCAACAGCCCGACGGCCAGGAGCAGGTAGATAGCCCCGCTGGTCAGTCCGTCCTGCAGCAGCAGGAGGAAGATCGATCCGTCCAAGGCCGGCGATCCGCTACTGGATCAGCTTCCAGGCGCCATCCCGGATCTGCACCATCACGCGGGCGCGGGAATCCATGCCGGTATGGTCGGTGGGCGACATGTCATAGACGCCGTGCGTGCCGACCAGTTCGTGGACATGCTCGATCCCCCCCTTCAGCGCCTCGCGGAACTCCGGCGTGCCAGGCTGGCCGGCCTTGAGGGCGGCGGGGATGCCGGCCGCGATCAGCAGCCCGGCGTCGTAGGTGTAGCCTGCAAAGGCGTTGCGGCTCTGCGGCCCGAACTTGGCTATATACTTGGTCATGAAGTCGGTCGCGACCGTCTTGACCGGGTTGCTGTCCGGCAACTGGTCATACACCACCAGCGGCCCGGTCGGCGCGATGCAGCCATCCACCGCGGCGCCCCCGAGTTGGATGTAGGCCGGGCTGACGACGCCGTGATTGTTGTAGACCTGACCTTTGAACCCACGCTGGGTGAGCGCGATGTTCGGCAACGCGCCCGGTGCGGCGGACCCGCCCAGCACCATCACGTCCGGATGGTGCGATAGCGCCTTCAGCACCTGCGGCTGCACGGAGGTGTCGGTGCGGGCATAGCGTTCGTCGTCCAGGACCTTGATGTCGGTGCCCGCGGTGTCGGTCTGCAACGCATCCAGCACGAAATCGCCCCAGCCGTCGCTATAGCCGATATAGCCGGTGGTCTTCACGCCGTGCGCCTTCATGTGGGCGACCACGCCCTCCATCATCAGCTTGATCGGCTGCGCGTTATCGAAGGCGTAGGGATATTGCTTGGTGTCCACCACGTAGGGGGACATCGCGATCATCGGCACATGGGCGTCGTTGGCGATCGGCAGCACCGCCAGCACGGGGGCCGAGGTGGCCGGGCCGATGAAGGCGTCGACATGGTCCTCGGTGATCAGCTTGCGCGCGATGGTGGCCGCGGCCGTCGGATCCGCCCCGTCATCCCGGATCAGGTAGGTGACCTTCTGCCCGTCGATCTCGGTCGGTAGCAGGTCGAAGGCGTTCTTGTAGCCAACCCCTTGGGCGGCGGTCGGCCCGGTGATGCTGATGATGGCGCCGATCTTGATCTCGGCCCGGGCCGGTGCAGCCAACGGCAGGAGGCAGGTGGCCGCAAGCAGGACGGTCGAACGGCGCATGGGCAGGAACTCCCCCTCAGAAACGATGGATCATCTGGAAAGGAGATAGTTCGGATGTCAAGTATTTGGCGCTTTCGCCGCAGAGATAGGCGCACGACTTGCCGCACCATGTGATGCGCTGCATTATGCATGTAGAGAATGCAATCGCCGAAACACACTCGCGATGCTGGCAAATATGCCAATGGCCATCATCGCATCGCTCAACGAATCGCCCACTCCATCGAAGCCGAAGGTTTTTACGGCCTGGGTGTCGGCTATATCGACGTCCACCTTCTCGTATCTACGCTGCTGACGCGCGATGCAACGCTATGGACGCGGGATCGCAGGCTGCGCTCGGTATCGGAACGACTCGGATCGCAGCAAGGCTAGCGCACTGACCAGCGGCTATTCGGCGGCTACCGCTTGAAGCATTGGTCGCGTCCGCGGTACCAGCAGCGTCGCAAGCGCCGCGACGGCCGCGCAGCCGGCGAACACGTAGAAACTCCATTCCGGCGCGGCGCCCAACTGCTGCACCACGCCCACCAGCAACGGCCCGCACACCGCACCCAGACGCGCCGCACTCATCGCCCATCCCGTCGCGGTGGACCGGATCGCCGCCGGGTAATAGGCGGCCAGGTATCCGGTCAGGATCAGCGATGTGGAGACCGTGCCATACCCCGCCACGGCCACCAGCAGGTAGGTGAGCAGCATGGAGCCCTTGAACGCCAAGGCCGCGATGGCCAGGCCGCCCAAGGCGAAGGACGCGGCGACGATGCCTTTCGTGCCGCGCCGGTCGGCTGCCTCCCCCATCACGATGCCGCCGACCGCAGAGGACAGGGCGAACACCGCCAGGAACAGCAGCGCCGGGCCAAGCTCGTAGCCGTTGCGGCGCATGATTTGCGGCAGCCATGTGCCGAGCCCGTAGACCAGCAGCAGCCCCATGAACATCGCCACCCAGAAGCACGCCGTCGCCGCCCGCCGCTCCCCGGTCCAAAGCGCCGCCAACGAGCTTAGCCAGCCCGGCCGCGCTTCCGCCAGCCGGCGCATCGGCACGGGGCGGCCCAGCCGGGCGGCGAGCGTGGCGGCACGGGCGTCCTGGCCGGAGGCGACCAGGTAATCCAGGGATTCCGGCAACCAGGCCAGCACCACGGGCACCAGCAACAGCGGCGCCACGCCGACGATCACGACCGCGCGCCAGCCGAGCTGCGCCAGCACCGCGTTCGCCACCAGTGCGGCAACCAGGATGCCGAGGGTGTAGCCGGAGTACATCAGGCCGTAATTGGCGCTTTGCCGCGCCGGCGCCGAGTATTCCACCGTTAGCGCCGCAGCCACCGGGATGATGCCGCCCAGGCCGATGCCGCCCACGAAGCGGAACAGGGCGAACAGCTCCGGCGACGGCGACCAGGCCAGCGCCGCCATGGCCGCCGAGAACAGCACCAGCGACGCCGCGAACATGCCCTTGCGGCCGTACAGGTCGGACAGCGTGCCGATGGCGATGCCGCCCACGAACATGCCGGCGATGGCCCAGGACCCCAGCGCGCCCAATTGCAGCGGCGACAGATGCCAGTTGGGGTCGGTGGCCAGGGCCGGCAGGATCGCACCCATCACCCCAATATCGTATCCCTCGGACAGGATGCCCGCCCAGCACAGCAGGATGACGACGGGGATGGTGCGGTTCATGCGCCGGCATCCTGCAGCACGGCGGTGGCTTCGATCTCGACCACGGCCTGCGGTTCCACCAGGCGGCTAACGCCGATGACGGACATGGCAGGGAAATGCCTGCCCATGACGGACCGGTAGGCCTGACCGATGGCCGACAGCTGCGCATTGTACGCGTCGACGTCGCAGACGAACCAGGTCAGCCGCACGATGTCGGCGGGCGATCCGCCCCCGGCCTCCAGCACGGCCGCGATGTTGCGCAGCGCCTGCCCCACCTGCGCCGCCAGGCCTTCCGCGAACCGGCCCTCGGCATCCCAGCCGATCTGGCCGCCCACGAACACCATCTCCCCCCGTGCCGCCACGCCGTTGGCGTAGCCGCGGGGGGCGGGCCAGCCCGGCGGCTGCAGAAAGCGCAGCGTCATGCCGCGAGCACCTGGCGGGCGATGATCATCTTCTGCACCTCGGTGGCTCCCTCATAGATGCGCAAGGCCCGGACGTCGCGATACAGCGACTCGACCACGCTGCCGCGCCGCACCCCCAGCCCGCCGAAGATCTGCACCGCCGCGTCGATCACCCGCTGCGCCGCCTCGGTGGCGAACATCTTGGCCATGGCCGCCTCCCGCGTGATGCGGGCGCCGGAGGTGTCCCGCGCCCAGGCGGCGCGGTAGACCAGCAGTGCCGCGGCGTCGATCTCGGTCGCCATGTCGCCCAGCTTGGATTGCGTCACCGGCAGGTCGGCCAGCGTGCCGGCGCCGAACTTGCGGCTCCGCGCGCGGGCCACCGCCTCGTCCATCGCGCGCCGCGCCATGCCGAGGGCCGCGGCGCCCACCGTCGGGCGGAAGATGTCCAGCGTCGCCATCGCGACCTTGAACCCCTCCCCGGCCCGGCCGAGCAGCGCGTCCTCCCCCACCAGGCAGCCATCGAAGCGCAGCGTGGCCAGCGGATGCGGCGCGATCACGTCGATCCGCTCGGCGACCACCAGGCCCGGCGCATCGGCCGGCACGATGAAGGCTGAGATGCCGCGCGTGCCCGGCGCCTCGTCGGTGCGGGCGAACACCACGTAATGCGCCGCGATGCCGCCATTGCTGATCCAGGTCTTGGTGCCGTCTAGCCGCCAGCCCCCCGGAACCGCCGTTGCGGTGGTGCCCATCGCCGCAACGTCGGACCCGGCCTCCGGCTCGGACAGGGCGAAGGCGGCCAGCGCCTCCCCGCTGCGGACGGGCGGCAGGAAGCGCCGCTTCTGCGACGGCGTGCCGAACAGGGTGATCGACCCGGTGCCGAGCCCCTGCATGGCGTAGACGAAATCGGCGAGGGCATCGTGCCGGGCCAGCGTCTCCCGCATCAGGCACAGCGAACGCACCTCCAGCCGGCCATCCTCCGGCACGCAGTGGCGGAACAGGCCGGCCGCCCCCATGCGCCGCGCCAGGTCGCGGCAGGCGGCATCGACATCCGTGTCGTTCGCGTGGGGGTGGGCGAGTTCGGGGGCGGCCCAGGCTTCGACCTCCTCCGACAGCGCGCGCTGCTCGTCGGACAGGAACGGCCATTGCAAGTAGCTGGTGTCAGTCACCCTTGAACTCCGGTTGCCGCTTGTTGGCGAACGCCTCGAACGCGCGGGTGAAATCCTGCGTCGCCATGCAAATGGCCTGCGCCTGCGCCTCCGCCTCGATGGCGGTGTCGATGTCCATCGACCATTCCCGGTGCAGCATCGTCTTGGTGATGCCATGCGCGAAACTCGGCCCGGCCGCCAGCTTGGCCGCCACATCCTGCGCGTGGGCCAGCACCGTGCCGGGTTCGTGCAGCGTGTTGAAGAACCCCCAGGCCGCACCCTCCTCCCCCGTCATCGCGCGGCCGGTGAACAGCAACTCGCTGGCCCGGCTCTGCCCGATCAGCCGCGGCAGGATGGCGCAGGCCCCCATGTCGCAGCCTGCCAGGCCCACGCGGGTGAACAGGAAGGCCGTGCGGCTGGCGACGGTGCCGTAGCGCAGGTCCGCCGCCATCGCCAGGATCGCGCCTGCGCCGGCACAGACCCCTTCCACCGCCGCCACGATGGGTTGCGGGCAGGCGCGCATCGCCTTGACCAAGTCTCCGGTCATGCGGGTGAAGGCCAGCAACTCCGGCATGCGCATCTTGGTCAGCGGCTCGATGATCTCGAACACGTCGCCACCCGAGCAGAAATTGCCGCCTGCCCCGGTCAGCACCACGGCCTTGACAGTCTTGTCGTAGACCAGCGCGCGGAAGGTGTCCCGCAGCTCGGCATAGCTGTCGAAGGTCAGCGGGTTCTTCCGCTCCGGCCGGTTCAGCATGACGGTCGCGACCGCGCCGTCCAGCTGCCACATGAAATGCTTGGGCGTCACATCACCTCCCCACCTGCCACCACGACCGACTGGCCGGTCAGCGATGCCGCTTCGTCGCGGCACAGGAACGCGACCGCGGCCGCCACCTCGTCGGGCTGCACCAGCCGACCCTGCGGATTGCCGCGGGCCAGCGCGGCCACCGCAGCCTCCGCCGTCTGGCCGGTCTTGGCCACGATCGTCTCGACCGCACGATCCACCAGCGCCGTGTCGGTGAAGCCCGGGCAGACCGCGTTCACCGTCACCCCGGTGCGCGCGGTTTCCACCGCAAGGGCCCGCGTCATCCCCAGCAGCCCGTGCTTGGCCGCGCAATAGGCCGCGGTGTAGGCGTAGCCTTTCAGGCTGGCGGTGCTGGCGACGGAGACGATGCGGCCCCAGCCGCGCGCCACCATGGCAGGCAGCGCGATCTGGGTGGCGACGAAGCAACCGGTGAGGTTCACCGCCAGCATCCTGTCCCAATCGGCGCGGCTGTGGCGGCCGAACGGCGCCGATATCGCGGCGCCGGCATTGTTCACCAGGATGTCGAACGGGCCGAGGCGCTGGAAGGCAGCGCCCAGCGTCGCATCGTCCGTCACATCGGCCACCGCGTAGTCATGGCCGGAACCGGCCAACGCCGCCTCGTCCCGCCCAAGCACGCACACCGTGGCACCCTCGGCGGCCAGCCGGTCGGCGATGGCGCGGCCAATGCCCTTGGCCCCGCCCGTCACCAGCGCCCTGCGCCCCTGCATCGCTCATCCCCCACCGCGCACGATCCTGCCGGGCGGTCTTTGACCCGTCAATCGTTTAAACCTAAACTATTCCGCGCAGGGAGACCCACATGATCCACCCAATGCGCGGCCCGAACCGGTTCAAGCTCGGCTTGTTCTCCACCAACGCCGATGGCGGCCTGGCGCTCACCAAGGTGCCGGAGCGGTGGCCCGCGACATGGGAAGGCATCGCCGCCAGCACCCGCATGGCGGATCGCGCGGGCCTGGAGTTCATCCTGCCGATCGCCCGCTGGAAAGGGTTCGGCGGCGAGTTGAACAGCCGCGAGTGCAGCATGGAAACGCTGACCTTCGCCGCGGCGCTGGCCGGCATCACCGAGCGGATCGCCATCTTCTCCACCGTCCACGTGCCGATGGTTCACCCGGTCTTCGCCGCCAAGGCGCTGGCCACGGTGGACCAGGCCAGCGGCGGCCGCGCCGGGCTGAACATCGTCTGTGGTTGGAACCCGGAAGAGTTCGCATTGTTCGGGCTGCCGATGATTGAGGACCGCTATGCCCAGGGCCTGGAATGGGCGGAAATCATCGAGCGGATCTACACCGAACCGGCGCCGTTCGACTTTCACGGCCAGTTCTACGAACTGAGGAACGTGTCGGGAAAGCCGCTGCCGGTGCAGCGGCCCCGGCCGGTCACGCTGAACGCGGCGTTCTCCCCGCCTGGCCGGGCCTTCGCGGCGAAGGCGGCGGATTTCCTGCTGACGACGGTCTCCGAGATCGAGGCGGGGCGGCCCCACGTGCTGGACATGCAAGCCCGCGCGGAGGCAGCGGGGCGCCCGATCGGGGTGGTGGCAACCTGCCACGTGGTGTGCCGCCCGAGCCAGGCCGAGGCGGAGGATTATTACGAGCATTACGCCGTGACGATGGCCGACACCGCTAGCGTCGACATCTACACGGCAGCCAAGGCGGCCAACTCCAACTCGCACGATCCGGAGGCCTACCGGCTGTACCGCAAGCGCTTCGCCGCCGGCGCCGGGACCTATCCACTGGTGGGCACCCCGCAGCATATCGCGGCGGAGATGGTGCGGATGTGCGAAGCCGGCTTCGCGGGGACCACGCTGTCCTTCGTGAACTTCGCGGACGAACTGCCGTATTTCCTGACCGAGGTGCTGCCATTGCTGACCAAGGCCGGCTTGCGCGCCGCATAGCCCTCCTGCACGGGACGGTTGGCGAGCGGCGCCGGGCTGGCATACTGGCCCGTACAACGAGGACATTGCCGTGCGCCCCAATCCTGTCGCGTCGATATGGCTGATCGGTATCCTGGCGGCCCTCGTGGCCTACCTGTTCGGCGCCACCTACGCGTTGGCTGCCTTCTGGGCCTTCGTCACCGAGGCCGCGGAATGGATGGATGCCGCGCTACTTCGCTTGCCCACCCTTGCGGCGGACCTCATTCCCGCCTTGGCAATCGGCGCCCTCGTCGCGTTCGTGCCGCTCGCCGTGCTGTCGATCCGCGCCGGACAGCGGGGCCGCCTGGCGCTGGTGCTGGTTCCGACGGTGTTCCTGTGGCTGGCCGGGCGCGATGCGACGCGCATGGAGTGGCTGGAGGCGTTGCTGGTGGCAGGGATCGGAGCGCTGGTGATGACGGGCCGGCTGCGGGGCCGGACTGCCGTGACCGTGCGGCCCCGCTGATCGGCCGCAATCGCGTGATGAGCAGCCTGCAAGAGAGTGCTGAACGAGAAGGGGCGGTCCGTCGCCGAACCGCCCCTCTCGGCTACAAACATCGACGTGGGAGTTAGTCGCTCAGGATGGACCGCACCTCTGGACCCTTCTGGCCTTGCCCGACCACGACGCGGACGGATTGACCCTCGGTCAAAGGCGGCTTGCCTGCGCGTTCCAGCGCGGTGGCGTGGACGAAGACGTCCTTGCCACCATCCTGCGGGGAGATGAAGCCGAACCCCTTGTTCGGGTCGTACCATTTGACCGTGCCGGTCATCTCGACGCCGGGGCCGGACTCCATCTGCGGCCGGGGCGGCCTGGGAGAGCGGAAGCCACCATCCCCGCCGCCGCCATACCCACCACCTGCCGGACGCGAGCCGGGCGACCGGCTCGGCGTGCTGGACGCCGTGCTCTCGTCGACGGAGATGACCTGTTCCACCTGCCGACCCTTCTGGCCCTGCCCGACGCGGACCTGCAAGGTGGCGCCTTGGCTGACCTGCTGGATGCCCGACGCCTGCAGGGCATTGGCGTGCAGGAACACGTCGCCGGATCCGTCCGCCAGTTCGACGAAGCCGAACCCCTTCTCCGGGTTGTACCACTTCACCGTCGCCTGAAGCTGCGGCGCCGAGGAGGCCGGTGGGGCGAACGACGGAAACGTCGGGGGCGACGGCGTGTTGCCATAGAAATTATCGTCGTCGAATCCGCGACGACGCGGTTGCCGCTGGCGGCTGTCCTTCGGGGGTCTCAAGTACTCGATCCTCTGCCCTAAATCTCGCGCTAAGCCTGGCCGCACCCCGCCTTCCAAGGCCGCGGAGCGTATCGCATCGATCTCGGCTTATGTTGTTGACGATCATCTATCCGAATTCAAGGTCGGGAGCAGGTTAAATCTGATCTGTCCGCACACTCTTGCTCCCGCGCAACGCGCCATCTCCTATATGGCAGTTCTGTGACGGGAGTACGGCAACGGTGGAATGGACGGGCAAGCGGGTCGTGGTGATGGGCGGCAGCCGCGGAATCGGCCGCGCCATCGCGTTGATGTTCGCGGCCGGAGGGGCGGCCGTGGCGATTTGCGCCCGCGGCGCCGAAGCGTGGGCCGAACCCGGGCAGAGCTGGGGAGCGCAGCCTTCGCCGGCCAGGTCGACCTCGCGGATGCCGACGCGATCGCCCGTTTCGTGCCGGAAGCTGCGGCGGCGCTCGGCGGCCTCGACGTGCTGGTGAACAACGCCTCCGGCTTCGGCTCCGCGGATGACGAGGCCGGCTGGGCCGCCTCGGTCGCGGTGGATCTGATGGCGATCGTCCGGGCCAGCCAAAGCGCCCTGCCGTTCCTGCGGGCGCAACGGGGCGGCAGCATCGTCAATATTTCCTCCATCTCCGCCCTTCGCGCCACCAAGCGCAATCCGCCGTACGGGGCCATCAAGGCAGCCGTGATGCACTACACCGCCAGCCAGGCGAAGATGCTCGCAGCCGAGGGCGTGCGGGTGAATTGCGTCGCACCGGGATCGATCGAGTTCCCCGGCGGCACCTGGGAGCGGCGCCGCACCAGCGAGCCGGCGCTCTACGACGGCACGCTCGCGCAGATCCCGTTCGGCCGCATGGGCACGCCGGAGGAAGTCGCCGAGGTCGTGGTGTTCCTCGCATCGGAGCGGGCGCGCTGGGTGACCGGGCAGAGCATCGTCGTCGATGGCGGGCAGTTGCTGGGGCCATGACCGACGAAGCCAACGCTGCCGTCTCGCCGCACCTGCCCTCCGACGTGCCCGAGGCGTTGGTGCCGGCCCGCCACCAGCGCGCGCGCCAGGCCTGGGACCAGGAACTGAGCGGCCGGCTGGCGCTCGAAGGCTCGACGCGCGGCATCCCCGAGGCGTGGTTCCTGGGCCCGAAGGCGGAAAACATCGAGTTGCTGAAGGAGCTGGTCCTGGCGGCGATCGACAGCCACGCCGAGTTCCGCCGCGGCTTCCACCCGAAGGACCCAAGCCACATCACATCGGCGATGCGGGCCTCGGCCGGGTTCCAGGAAGGGGTGGCACGGCTCCGCGCCGACGTGGCGGAGCTGCTGGACAATTTGCGTCTTTCCGCCCCCTTCGCCTCCATGCGGTATCAGGGCCACATGCTGTGGGACCAGGTGTTGCCGGCCACGGTCGGCCTGTTCGCCGGCATGCTCTACAACCAGAACAACGTTGCGGCGGAAGCCTCCCCGGTCACGACGCGGCTGGAGATCGAGGTGGGCAACGATCTGTGCCGCATGCTCGGCTACTACGTGCCGCCGGATGGCCAGGCGCCCGCACCGGGCAAGCCGCTGCCATGGGGCCACATCACCAGCGGCGGCACGGTCGCGAACGTGGAAGCGCTGTGGGCGGCGCGGAACCTGAAATATGCGGCGGTGTCGATCCGCCAGGCGATCCGGGAAGTGCCCGCGCTGAGCGACGCGAGAGGCCTGGAGGTGCCCCTGTGGCAGGGCGGGACGGGACGGCTGGTGGAGCTGGATACCTGGACCCTGCTCAACCTGGATATCGACACGGTGGCCGCCCTACCCGGGGCCATCACCGCGCTCGGCATCGCGCCGGACCGGTTGACCCGGATGCTGGGTGGCTATGCGGTGCAGAATGTCGGGCTGGTGAATTTCTACCGCTCGTTCATGCGCGACGTGCAGGAATCGCCGGTGTTCCTGGCGCCGGCCACGAGCCATTACTCCTGGCCGAAGGCCGCGACGTTGCTGGGCCTCGGGCAGAATGCCGTGGCGATCCAGCGGGTCGACCGGGACGCCAGGCTCGACCTGGAGCACGTGGAAACCACGCTGACCGACATGCTGCGCCGCCGCGTGCCGGTGCTGTGCACGGTCGCCGTGATCGGCAGCACCGAAGAAAGCGCGGTGGACCCGTTGGCGGGATTGCTGGCCCTGCGGGAGCGGATGCGGCAGCGCGGGCTGAACTTCGCCATCCACGCCGATGCCGCCTGGGGCGGGTATTTCCGCACCATGCTGCGCGAGGCCGGCGCGGAGGGCGAGGAGGCGGGCGTGCCGACCCTGGCCATGAGCGAGTACGTGCAGCGCCAATACCGGGTGCTGGGCAAGGCAGACAGCATCACGGTGGACCCGCACAAGGGCGGCTACATCCCCTATCCCGCCGGGGCGCTGTGCTACCGCAATGCCGCGATGCGCGACGTGATCTCACTTCAGGCGCCCGTGGTGTTCCACAGCCAGGCGGAACCGACGATCGGCATTTACGGGGTGGAGGGATCCAAGCCGGGTTCCGCCGCCGCCGCCGTTTGGCTGGCCCACCGGGTGATCCGGCCGGACCGGTCCGGCTACGGCCACATCCTCGGGCAGTGCATGTGGACGTCCAAGCGGCTGTTCTGCCGGTTGCACACGCTGGACGATCGGCGGTTCCGGGTCACGTTGTTCAACGCGACCCCGGCCGAGCGCGCCCGGCGGCCGGACGACGAGTTGCTGGTCGAACGGCAGGCCATCCGCCGGTTTGTCCAAACCGACAATGCCGGGCTGGAAGCCATGCTGGAGGCTGATGCAGCGGCCAAGCGGCTGTTCACCTCGCTCGGCTCGGACCAGGTGATCCTGGCCTTTTCGCTGAATTTCCGCACGGCCGACGGGCGCATGAACGATGACCTGTCGAAGGCGAACGCCTTCAACGACCGGGTCTTCCACTATTGCAGCCTCATCGAACCCAGGGCGGATGTGAGCGATCTGGACCTGGTGCTCACCTCCTCGCGCTTCGAGCCCGGCGTGTATGGCCACCAGTTCGTCGACGCGTTCTGCCGCAGGCTGGGTGTGGTGCCGCAGGCCGAGTTGGGCGTGGACTTCCTGATTTCCACCACGATGGACCCTTGGACGACGGAAACCGAGGGGGGCGACTTCCTCGCCGTGATCGAGGCCGCGCTCACCCGGGCCGCGCACCGGGCGCTGGATGACCTTGGATATGCGTGAAACCGCCCGGGACGCGAGCCTTGCGGCGGCTTACTTCGCGGCGCGGATCGCGGTGGGGATCAGCGGATCGTCGATCTCGGGCTTGCCGGAGATGTGCTGGTAGGTTCCATAGACGAGCATCCCGGTGGGGATGTCCTTCCAGACCGTGCTGACGGAACGATAGTTATTGCCGGCGAAGCCTTCGCGGTAGTGGCTGATCTTCATCGTGCGGTAGGTCGTGCCAAGCACCACGAGGTCCTCGATACCCTCGTTGCGCACCAGGTCGTGCCATTGCAGCCCCGTGAGCATGTGCGTGTCGAAGCCGGCGACCGTCCCGCTCGGACCGCGGATCACCTGGCGCAGCGCCGGGCGGGCATCGGCGGCGCCTGGCCAGTCGGTCAGCCAGATGTCGTACCAGGCCTTCACGGCCTCGCCGTTGACCTTCATCACGCACAGGTTCGGATCGGACGGGTCGGCGCCCCCGAACTCGAAGGTCGGTCCGCCCTTCTGCTCCACCCTGGCGCCCGGCGCCGCACAGGCGAGCGGGATATCGCTGCCATCGGTGGCATGGACGGTGCCGCCCAGGATCATGGGCGGGTAGTTGGCCGCCGCGCCCTGCACCCCGGGCGGCAGGTTGCCCTGGACGCCGGCGCAGCCGGAGCCGGCCAGGGCCAATAGCAGCCATCCCGCCTTCATTCCCATATGCGATCTTCTTCCCACCCGGTGATGAGCGCGACCATTACTTCTTCGTGTCGTTCGCCGCCACCGGGTCGATCACTGTATTGATCGTCTCGCGCACCGCGGACACGCGCACGTTCGGCGCCAGTTCGATCTCGACCTCGTTGCTGCCTTCCTTGACCCGCTGCACGATGCCTATCAGGCCGCCGCCGGTGACCACCTTGTCGCCGCGGCGCAGATTGGACAGGCGGGCCTTCAACTTCTTCTGGGCGGTCTGCTGCGGACGGATGAGCAGGAAGTAGAACACCCCGAAGATCAGGACGATCGGCAGGAACTGCGAGTACTGCGCCAATGCGCCGCCAAGATCGAAACCCTGGGCGTGGGCGGGGGTGATGAACATGAACGGTCCGGGTTGCGGTGGATGGCGGCGGACCATAGTTTGCCCGGCCTTCCCGTCAAGCCGAGGCCATGTTGGACCCAAGCCTAGCCCCCCTGCTCGCCCGTATCGCCGACGCCTTGGACCGGCTCGCCCCCCTGCCACCCGCCGCGGTCGCGTTGGACGACGCGGATGCGTTCGTCTGGCATCCGGAGGGCGCAAGGCTGCAAGCGGTGCCGCACGTGGCGCATGTCAAGCTGGAGCTGCTGCAGGGCGTGGCGCCGCAGCGCGAGCGGCTGGTGGCCAACACGCTGCGGTTCGCGGCCGGGTTGCCCGCCAACAACGCCATG
>CAXTJM010000032.1:0-42570 GCA_964244585.1 uncultured Acetobacteraceae bacterium
AGAATGTAGTAGATCTTGAACGCCACGCCGACGCCGAGCAGCAGCGGCAGGGCGATGATGTTGGCGAAGTTCATCGGCTGGCCGATCAGCACCGTCACCTCCAGCGTCACCGCCGCAGCCACCAGCAGCGGCACCAGCGTCAGCAGCACGTCGCCGATCTTGCGCAAGGCGATCCATAGGATGATGGCGATCGCGAGGATGGCGTAGAGCCCGGCCTCGATGAACGCGCGCACCACGGTCCGCTCGGATTCCAGCAGGGTGATGGCGGTGCCGCTCGCATCCGGCGCCACCGTCAGGACGGCGCGGGCGAAATCCGCCATCGCCGAGCTGTCGTTCGGGTCCCCCTTCGGAAGGATCTGCACCCGGGCCGAGCCGTCGGGCCGCAGCCAGTCGGTACGCAGGTCGTCCGGCAAGCTCGCCGCCGTGACCGGTTCCGGCTGCAGCATGGCGCGCAGCCGCTGCAAATCGAGCGTCAGCGGGACAACCAGGGCGGTCGCCACCTTGTCCCGCATCGCCCCATCCGATCCGGCCAGCCGCTGCAGCAGCGGCCTCAGCCGGTCCGAAGCCGGTCCGGCGGGCAATGCCGCGGCAGCCTGCTGGATCGCAGCTACCGTCTCGGCTTCCGTGGGCGTCCCGCGGGTCTGCGGCGGGTTCAGCACCGGCTCCAGCGCGGCAGCCGCGCGGCGGATCGTTGCCAGCTTGGCAGGCTGGTCGGTGGGGACCAGCATGTCCACGGTGCGCGTGCCCTGCACTTGCGGCAGGGCGTCCAGCCGGCGGGCCAGGTCCCGTGCCGCGTCGATCGATGGCGCCGCCGCGTCGACGGCTGCCACGCCGGTCGCCGGGTCTTGGCCCAGCTCGCGGTACGTCCGCACCGCCTCGCCGTTCGGGTCCTGCAGGTGGATCGGGTCGAAATCGAAGCGGAGCCGCGCCAGCAGCGGCGTGCCGGCGAGCACGACCCCGATCGTGCAGACGACGACGGCAATGCGGTGTCGGCCGAGGAACGCGTCGACCGGTGCCAGGAACACGTAGCCCAAACGTTCCGGCTCGCCCGGCGGCCGCAGCACGCTGAGCAGCGCCGGCAGCAAGGTGAGCGTGGTGGCGAAGGCGATGATCATGCCGGTGCCCGCAATCTGGCCCAGTTCGGATATGCCGCGGTAATCGGTGGGAAGGAAGGAGTAGAAGCCCGCCGTCACCCCGCAGGCGGCCAAGGCCAACGCGCCGCCGGCCTTGGTGGCGGCCCCGCGCAAGGCTGCCCCGACCTCGTCCAGATCATGCCGCTCGGCCCGGTAGCGGACGCCAAACTGGATGCCGAAATCCGCCCCGAGCCCCACGAACAAGACGGCGAAGGCGACGGAGATCAGGTTGAACGCCCCCACGATCAGCAACCCGGCCGCCGCGGTGATGACCAGTCCCGCGACCAGGTTCAGCACGACCGCCAGCACGATGCGGCTGGATCGCAGCGCCAGCCACAGGATCAGCAGCACGGCCGCCGCCGTCCCGATGCCGTTCAGCGCCGCACCGTTCGACAAGGTCGCGAACTGCTCGTCATTGATCGGGGACTGCCCGGTGAGGTGGACCGTGGCATCGTCATCGGCACCGATCCTCGCATCGTCCGCCGCAGCCCGGATGGCCAGTGTGGAGGCCCGGCCCGGTTGCAGCGCCTTGTAGTCGAGCACCGGCTCGATCGGCAGCAATTGCCGTAAGTCGCCGGCGGACGGGTCATGCCCCCGCAGCAGGGACACCCAGGAGAAGCTGGCGAACCGCCCGGCGAACGCCGCATCCAGCGTGTCGGCCAGCATGGCCGCGGCCCGCGCGGATGGCGGCTGCGACCGCACGCTGCCTGCCAGGGCCTGCATGACGCCCCGCAGGCTGGGATCGGCGGCCAACTGCCCGAGCAGGGGGCGCGCCTGCGTCAGCTCGCCCGTGACCTGCTCGACCTGCTGGGGCGGCAGGAACAGCAGCCCGTTGCGGACGGCGAACGCCCCACCCTGTGGCATGTCCACCGACTTGATCGCGTCCCGATGCGCCCGCAACCGATCCACGAGCCTGGCCGCCGCATCGCCCGCCAGCTCGGGCGTCGGCGCCTGCACCACGGCCAGCACCTGCTTCGGTGGGAAGGCGGCCTGGTAGGCATGCGCCCGCTGCACCCATGGCAGCGAGGCGGGCATCAACTGGTCCGTGTTCGTCGTGATGGCGAAATGCGTCGCGGCGAACACGCCGGATGCGACGACCAGCACCCCCGCGGCCAGGATGACGGGCCGCGCATGGCGGACGCAGGCGCCCGTGAGGCGGGTTAGCAGGCTGGGGCGCTCGTCGATCGTCTGGCTCATCGAGGCTCATGTTCCAACGGGGAGCCGGTGGAACGGCCCGGCTTCATCACCGTTCCGAAACCCGTTCCATCAAACGTGATTATCAAGTGCGGCACCGGCATCTTGCGCGGTCGGAGACAAGCGATGGCAGACAAGCTGGCGGCCTACCAGTCCAAGCGGGATTTCACCCGGACCGCCGAGCCGCGCGGGGGGGCGGCGGCCGCCTCCGGCAGCCTGCGCTTCGTCGTCCAGAAGCATGACGCCACCCGGCTGCACTACGACCTGCGGCTGGAATTGGACGGCGTCTTCAAGTCCTGGGCGATCACGCGCGGCCCCTCGCTCGACCCGCATGACAAGCGCCTGGCCGTCGAGGTGGAGGACCACCCGCTGGACTATGGCGATTTCGAGGGCACCATCCCGAAAGGCCAGTATGGCGGCGGCACCGTGCAGCTCTGGGATCGCGGCACCTGGGCGCCGCAGGGCATGACGGCGGAGGCCGGGCTTGCCTCCGGCGACCTGAAGTTCACGCTGGAGGGGAAGCATCTGCATGGCAGCTGGGTGCTGGTCCGCATGAAGGGCTGGTCCGGCAAGCGGGTGAACTGGCTGCTGATCAAGCATCGCGACGACCATGCCAAGGAGGGCGATGCCGATGCGCTGCTGGCGGATGACCGCTCCGTCGCCTCCGGCCGGTCGATGGCGGACATCGCCGCCGGAGCGGGCAGGGCGCCCACGCCGTTCATGAGCGATGCGTCGGCGGTCGTTGCCAAGGATGCGGTGTGGGATTCGTCCGTGGGATTGGCCCCCAGCCTGCGCGCAGCGGGCAAGACCACGCGCAAGCCGGCCGCGCGAAAGAAGCCGGCGGATGCAGCCATGCCGGACTTCATCGATCCGCAACTCTGCCACTCGGTCGAGCGGCCGCCATCGGGCGAGGGCTGGCTGCACGAGATCAAGTTCGACGGCTATCGCGTGCAGGTCCGCGTCGAAGGCGGCAAGGCGGTCGTGCGGACCCGCAAGGGACTGGACTGGACCGACCGCTTCGGTGCGATCGCGACGGCCTGTGCCGGCCTGCCCGATGCAGTGATCGACGGGGAGATCGTGGCGCTGGACGATGGCGGGGCGCCGGACTTCGCGGCGCTCCAGGCGGCGCTGGCGGAACAGCGCACCGACCAGTTGGTGCTGTTCGCCTTCGACCTGCTCTGCCAGGGGAGCGAGGATCTGCGCCCGCTCAAGCTGTCCGACCGCAAGGAGCGGCTGCAGGCGTTGCTGGGGCAGGACGGCCCGTTGCTGCGCTACGTCGCCCATTTCGACACGGGGGGCGATGCCATCCTGCATTCGGCCTGCCGGCTCTCCCTGGAGGGCATCGTGTCCAAGCAGGCCAATGCGCCCTATCAGTCCGGCCGCAGCGAGACGTGGACCAAGGCCAAATGCCGCAGCGGGCACGAGATGGTCATTGGCGCCTGGACCGACACCGGTGGCCAGTTGCGCTCGCTGATGGTGGGCGTGAACCGAGGCGACCATTTCATCCATGTGGGCCGGGTTGGCACCGGCTTCGGCGCAGCGGTGGCAAGCCGCCTGCTGCCCAGGCTGAAGGCGGTCGACGCCGGCAAGAGCCCGTTCACCGGGCCCGGCGCGCCGCGTCCGGCGGCGAACATCCACTGGGTCCGCCCCGAACTGGTGGCGGAAGTGGAGTTCGCCGGCTGGACCGCCGCCGGCCAGGTTCGCCAGGCCTCGTTCAAGGGATTGCGGGACGACAAGCCCGCCGCGGAGGTGGTGGCGGAGGCGCCTGCCCCGGCGAAGGACACCGCCATCGCCGCGCCGGCCCCGAAGCCGCTGACCGGGAGGGCGGGGACGGGCCAGATCATGGGCGTCACGATCTCGCGCCCGGACAAGGTCATGTGGCCGCAGGCCGGCGATGACGGCCAGCCCGTCACCAAGCTCGACCTGGCGGCATACTACCAGGCGGTCGGGCCATGGCTGCTGCGCCACCTGAGGGGGCGCCCGTGCTCCATCATCCGGGCGCCTGACGGGTTCGACGGCCCGACCTTCTTCCAGCGCCATGCGATGCCGGGTTCGTCCAACCTGCTGGAGCTCGTGACCGTCACGGGCGACCACAAGCCGTATCTGGAGATCGACCGCGTGGAGGGCCTGGCCGCCGTGGCGCAGACCGCCGCGTTGGAGTTGCACCCCTGGAACTGCGACCCGTTCCATCCGGATGTTCCGGGCCGGCTGGTGTTCGACCTGGATCCCGGTCCGGACGTGCCGTTCACCGCCGTGATCGACGCGGCCAAGGAGGTGCGCGACCTTTTGACGTCGCTCGGCCTGGTCAGCTTCTGCAAGACGACCGGCGGCAAGGGGCTGCATGTCGTCACCCCGCTGGCCCGCACCGGGACGGACGACCCGAGCTGGGCCGAAACGAAGGCATTTGCCCAGGCCGTGTGCCGCTCGATGGCCGACGCCGCACCGGACCGCTACGTCATCAACATGGCCAAGAAGCTCCGCACCGGACGCATCTTCCTGGACTACCTCCGCAACGACCGGCTTGCGACGGCCGTGGCCCCGCTCTCCCCGCGCGCCCGGCCCGGGGCCACCGTGTCGATGCCGTTGACCTGGGCGCAGGTGAAATCCGGGCTCGACCCGCAACGCTATACCGTCCGCAGCGTGCCGGCGCTGCTGTCGAAGACAAAGGCATGGGCGGAATACTGCGAGTCGGAACGCCCCCTGGCGGCAGCGATCCGGCGGCTCGCATCGGCCTGATCGCGGGCCAGCGCCCGCACGGCCAGTGCGATCGCCGCAGGGCACCGAGACGCGTCGTCACGGATGCGAGCGTCTTTGTTCCGTGAGGAAACAGGCCAGCGCCAGCAGCGGCAAGGCCAGGCCAAACCAGGTCGACAACGACCATCCTCCCTCGGCGAAGGCCCAGCCACCGAGCGCGGAGCCGATCGCGCCGCCCATGAAGAAGAATGCCATGTACAGCCCGTTCAGCCGGCTGCGGAACTCGGCCCCCAGGGAGAAGATGGCGCGTTGTCCGAGCACGACGTTCGCCGTCACGCCGAAATCCAGCAGGATCGCGGCAAACACCAGGACGGCGAGTCCGGTCGGAGACCCTGACAGGCTGACCCGGCTGAGCAGGAAGGATATCGCCACCGCCAGCATGGTGAGTCCGGTCGCCGGCTTGCTCCAGCCGCGATCCGCGGCCCGCCCGGCCAACGGGGCGGACACTGCGCCGGCCACGCCGGCCAAGGCGAACAGCGCGATCCCGTTCTGGGAGAGGTGATAGGTCTGGGCCAGCAGCAGCGGCACGGTGGTCCAGAACAGGCTGAAGCTCCCGAACAGGAACACCTGGTACACGGCGCGGCGTTGCAGCACGGGGGTGCGCCGCGCCAGCCGCCCCATGGATGCCAGCAGGGCGCCATAATGCAGGCCGGGTGCCGGCTGCCGGCGGGGCAGGGCGAGCCGGAGCACGACGGCGAGGACCGCCATCACCATGGCCGAGATGACGAACACGGCATGCCACGACAGGGCTTCGGTGATGAAGCTCGCCGCCGGGCGGGCTAGCATGATGCCGAACATCAGCCCGCTCATGACGTTGCCGACCACGCGGCCCCGCATGGCATCGGGCGCCAGGTGCGCGGCATAGGGTACGAGCACCTGCACCGCGACCGAACCCACGCCGATCACCAGGGCGGCAAGCAGGAAGGGCGCGGCATGCGTGGACAAGGCCGCCCCCAATAGCGCCACGATGGCGACGCAGACGATGGCGACCACCAGGCTTCTGTTCTCGAACAGGTCGCCCAGCGGCACGACCAGCAGCAGGCCTGCGCCGTAGCCGATCTGGGTCATGGTGACGATGAGCCCCGCCGCCTGCGGCGCCAGGCCGAGGGAGGCGCTGATCGGACCGACCAGCGGCTGGGCATAGTAGATGTTGGCCGCGATGAGGCCGCAGGCCGTCGCGATCAGCAAGGTCAGCCAGGCCGGAAGCCCGGTAGCCTCCTGTGCAGCCGCCGGAGGCGAAAGGGTCGGGGTCACAGGCGTCTCCTTCAGGGGCGGGACATCGCAGCTTTGGACCGGGCCTGCGCCGTCCACGACCCGCCGCGCGTTCCACTGCACCGCACAAATACGGCTCCGGGGCCGCGTCCTCAATGGTGCAGCCCCGCTCCGCGGTCCCGACGAGCTCCTCTCCCCCCGCTTCCGTCCAGGCGCGGCTAGCCCAAGGCCTTGGCGGCCTCCATCACGTCCGCAGCATGTCCCGGCACCTTCACCTTGCGCCAGATCCGGGCGACCTTGCCTTTCCTGTCGATCAGGAAGGTCGAGCGGTCGATGCCCATGTAGGTCTTCCCGTACATGGATTTCTCGCCCCAGGAGCCGAAGGCTTCCGCCACGCCCGACGTGTCGGAGGCCAGCGGAAAACTCAGCGAGAACTTCCCGGCGAATCTCTCGATCGGCTTCATGGAATCCTTGGACACGCCGATCACCTCGATGCCGATCTTGCCCAGCGCCGGCAACGCCTCCTGGAAGGCGCAGGCCTGCTTGGTGCAGCCGGGCGTGTCCGCTTTCGGGTAGAAGTACAGCACGAAGGGTTTGCCCTTCATCGCGGCCAGGCTCACCGTCCGGCCACCGGTCGCCTCCATGGTAAAATCCGGGGCGTTGTCGCCTTCCGCTACGCTCATCCGATCGCTCCCACATGAGAATTGAACAGGCCCCGCACCTGGGCGCTGGTGTCCCGCACCCTGGCATGGAACCGGTCGGCGTCAACGTCTCCGGTGGCCCGGTGCAAGGCATCGGCGGCCGGGTCGGGCAGGAGATCGGGCGGCCTGGCGCCCACCGTGATCCGCAGCAATCCCTGCACGGTGCGCCATAGCCGGTCCGCCGCGCGCAGGACGGCCGCATCCGCCGCGTCGAGCGCTCCCGCCGCTTCCAGGCGGTCGATCGCGACGCGGATGGTGGACGCCGGGCGCGCCGCCGGGGTCAGCAGCAGCGCCGTCTGGACGATGAACTCGACCTCGATCTGCCCGCCGGGCATCAGCTTCACGTCCCATGGCCCATGCGGCGGCAGGTCGCGCAGCATGCGGATCCGCATCGCAGCGGCGTCCGCGCGCAGCTTGGCAGGGTCCGAGCCCTCCAGTGCCGCCGCGATCGCATCCTCCAAGGCCCGGCAGAGCGCGGGGGAGCCGGTCACCACCCGGGCCCGGGTCAACGCCATCCGCTCCCACGTCCAGGCATCCGTCGCATGGTAGCGGCGGAAGGCGGAGAAGCTGACCGCGACCGGTCCCTTGTTCCCCGACGGCCGCAGCCGCATGTCGACGGCATAGAGTGCGCCGTCGACCCCGGGCGCCGTGAGCGCGCCGACCACCGCATGGGCGGCCCGGATGTAGTACTGGCTGGGCGGTAGCCGTCGCGGCCCGTCGCTCTCGGCCGCATCCGGCGCATGGTCGTACACCAGCATCAGGTCGAGGTCGGACCCTGACATCATCTCCCGCCCGCCTGCCTTGCCGAGCAGCACGATGGCCAGCCCGCCGCCCGCCACCACGCCGTAGCGCTGTTCATGGGCGGCCAGCACAAGCGGCAGCAACACCGTCAGCGCGGCGTCCGCCAGGGCGGTGCGCCGCAACCCGGCGGCATCGGCGTCCAGCCGGCCTTCCATCTGTGCCACCGCCAGGCAGAATTCCTCGCCGCGCACGGTGCGGCGTACGATGGCGACGGCATCGTCCGGCGCACGGGCATCGGCAAGCTGGGCCCCGAGCAGGGCCACGGGGTCTGCCAGGCCGTCCGCCGGGGACAGCAAGCCGTCCAGCGCGGCGGGCACCTGCGCCAGATGGTCCGCCAAGGAGGGCGCGGCCCCGAGCACCGAGGCGATCCGCCCGAGCAGCACCGGCTGGCGTTGCAGCAGGGAAAGCAGGTGCACCCCGCCGTTCAACCGCCCCAGCAAGGTGTCGGCCCGCATGAACGCCACCTCCGGCTGCCGCTGCTCCGCCAGCGCGTGCACCAGGCCAGGCAGGATCCTCTCCAGAAGCTGCCGGGCACGTTCGGAGCGGAACGCGCGCATGGTCCCGGCCCGCCAGCCACCGATCGTGGCAAGGATCCGCTCGGGCTCGGTGAACCCGAGCGACCGGAGGCTGTCCAGGCTGAGGGCAGCCGGTGCTGCCGCGTCCTGGCTGTCGAACAGGGCGGCATCCTGGCGGCGCACCTGCTCCATCCGGCTCAGCAGGGCAGTGGCGAAGGCGAGCCCGGTGTCGAAGCCCATGAAGCGCGCGAACCGCTCCATCCCCGCCAGGTCTGCCGGCAGGGTGTGCGTCTGGCGGTCGGCCACCATTTGCAGCCGGTGCTCGACAGTGCGGAGAAAACGATAGGCGGCCTGGAGCGCCTCGGCGGCCTTGCCGTCCAGGTGACCGGCTTCGACCAGCGCCTCCAACGCCCCTTTGGTGGTCGGCACGCGCAAGGCCGGGTTCCTGCCGCCCCAGACGAGCTGCATGGTCTGCACCGCGAACTCCACGCCGCGTATGCCACCCTGGCCCAGTTTGACGTCGTGCCCGGCCACGCGCGCCACCGGGTCCGCGGCGTCGCCGAGCGCGGTGGCATGATGGTCGTCCATGCGGCGCTTCATCGCGCGGATATCCGCCACGGCGGCGAAATCCAGGTGGCGGCGCCAGATGAAGGGGCGGATCTCGCGCAGGAAATGCTCGCCCAGCGCACGATCCCCGGCGACTGGGCGCGCCTTGATCATGGCGGCTCGCTCCCAGTTCTCCCCCATGCTTTCGTAGTAGGCGAGGGCTGCGGGCAGGGCCATGGCGGGTGGCGTGGCGGCGGGATACGGCCGCAACCGCAGATCCGTGCGGAAGACGTAGCCGTCCGCGTCGCGTGCCTCCATAAGGGTGCAGACATCCCGCGCCACCCGGGTGAAAACGGCGCCCAGCCCGTCCCGGCGCCCGGCATGGCGATCGGGGTCGTAGATCAGGACGAGGTCGACATCGCTGGAATAGTTCAGCTCGCGCGCACCCAGCTTGCCCATGCCGAGCACCGTGAAGCCGCACGCCGCCAGCATGCGCCGGCCGGCGGCCAGCTGCAGCGCACCGCGGGCCTGGGCGGCGCGCAACGCGAATGCGACGGCGGCGTCCAGCGCCACCTCCGCCAGGGTGGACAACGTGGCCGTGACCCGCTCCAGCGGCCAGGCGCCGCCGATATCGGCGATCGCGCTGGCCAGCCCCACCCGCCGCTTTGCCCGACGCAGCGTTGCGGCCAGGGCCGCCTGGCCGGCAAGCACCGGGCTGCGCGTCACCTCCCGCAAGGCGGTTGCGACCACCGCGTCGGGACCGTCGGCGAAGATCCGCCGCACCGTCGCGGCCTCGCGGATCGCCAGGTCGGAGAGGAACGGGCTGTTGCCGCCCAGCGCCCGCAGCATCGCCGTGACCTCCGGCCGGCGGAGCAGCCGCGCTTCGGCCGAGCCGAGCGCCGCAAAGCGGTGCAACAGGCGACCAGCCGCGTCGGGGTCTGCCGGACCGGGCCAAGTGCCTGCCCAAGAGGTGGACACATCCATGCCACAGCCTCAGCCGGCGGGACCGCCCGGGTCAACCGTTGCTGAGGGCCGCGTCATCCCTGCTCACCTGGCTGCTGGCGATCGTCCTGGGCGTCGTCGTCCTCGTGCTGCTGCTGCTGGGCGGCCTGGTCTGGCGGCTGGACCAGGGGCCGTTGGAGGTGACAGCACTGGCGCGCCACGTCCTGCCCCTCTTCGATCCGGCCGTCTCGGCGGCCCACGTCACGCTGGCGCTGGAGCGGTCCGGCAACGAGCGTGTCCTGCGCGTCGGCGTCGTTGATGCCGAGCGCGCCGCGGAGGCGGAGCAGCCGGCCGACACCATCCGCACTGCCGCGGTGGGGCTTGCGCTCCCCGCCCTGCTGGTGGGCCGGATATCGCCGCGGGATGTCGTCGCCAGCGGCGTGCGCCTGCATGTGCGGCGCGCGGCAGCCAGCGAACCAGGCAGGCCGGACGCCGGCATCGCGAGGGTACTGTCCGGCCTGCGCCGCGTTGCGGTGTCGGACGCGCAGATCTGGGTGGCGGCTGGCGCGGCAGGACGGACCTGGCAGCTGGCGGACACTTCGGTCGACCTGCGGCGTCGGGCCGATGGCCATCTCGCCGGCCATGCCCAGGCGACGGCGTCGGTCGGCCCCGTGTCCGTGCAGGTGGCGGCGCAGGGAGACTACGCGCCGGACGCGTCGCAGGTGCGGTTGACGGCGTCGCCATTCTCGCCGGCCGCATTGGCCGGCGCGGTGCCGCAGCTCGCCGCGTTGCAGGCGCTGGATGCCGCAGTGGGGCTGCGGGTGGATGCGACGTTCGGCCCGGCCATGACCCCCCTGCACGTGGCGGTGCACGCGGAGGCCGGACCGGGCGCGGCCAGGCTCCCGACCCCGGACGGCGGCGTGAGCCCGGCGAAATTCGACTCGATGGCGCTGGACATCGAGGGATCGCCCTCCCACGCCACCTTGCAGGCGCTGCGCCTCGTGCTGCCATCGCCTTCGGGCGCCTCGCCCACGACGCTGGTGCTGTCGGGCACCGCGGATCGGGCCGGCGGCCGGTTCCAGGCGCGTCTCGCGGTCGACCTGGACCATGCCGCCTTCGCCGACCTGCCGACCTTGTGGCCGGACCATGTGGGCGGTAACGCGCGTGCCTGGCTGACCGAGAACCTCACCGCGGGAACGGCGCATGACGGGCACGCCAGCTTCACCCTGGCCGGGGCCGAGACCGGGGACGATGTGGCGCTCACCGACGCAAGCGGCTCCCTGACCGGCGATGACGTGACCGCCTGGTGGCTGCGCCCGGTGCCGCCGCTCGAGCACGGCCACGTCGTCGTCACCTGGCAGGGGCCCGACGCCGTCCTCATCGCGGTGACCGGCGGCAAGCAGGGGCTGCTCGCGGTGAACGGGGGCAGCGTCCGCATCACGGGCCTGACTGGCCGTGACCAGGTCGCCGCAATCGCCACCGACATCGCCGGTCCGCTCGCCGACCTTATCACGCTGCTGCGCCATCCGCGCCTGCAGTTGCTGAGCAAGCATCCGGTCCCGATCACCGCGCCCGCGGGCACCGTCACGGCGCATCTGACGGTGCAGTTGCCGCTGGATGCCAAGGTTTCGATCGACCAGGTGGCGATCCATGCCGCCGGGCAGGTGGCCGACACCCATCTGGGCGCGATTGCCGCGGGTCGCGACCTCGACCGGGGGCAGTTGACGCTCGACGTGACCAATGACGGCTTGGCTGTGTCCGGCATGGCGCAGGTGGACCACATTCCGGGGACCCTCTCGGTCAACATGGATTTTCGTGCCGGCCCCCCGGGCCAGATCGTGCAGCACGTCGCGGCGACGCTGCATATCGGGGAGCGGGACGCCCGGGCAGCCGGGCTGGCCGCGATCGGCCTGGATGCCGGCACCATGGCCGCCAGCCTGGACTATGCGGAGCGGCGGGATGGCGGCGCCACCATCCGCGTGAACGGCGACCTGCGGCAGGCCGGGTTCAAGACGTCGCTCGGCTGGTCCAAGGCGGTGGGATCCCCCGGCAGCTTCGCCGGGCAGGCGCTGCTCTCGAACGGACGGCTGGTCGGGTTGGAGGGGTTGCGCGCCGAGGCGCCCGGGCTGGCGGTCCAGGGCCGCAGCGATCTCGTGGGCGGCGTGCCGGCGATCTTCCATATCGAACGCGGCGACATCGGCCGCACCAGCGCAACCGGCACGGTCGCCCTGCCGCAACACGATGGTGACGCGTATCGCGTGTCGCTGGCCGGCCCCAGGCTGGATTTGGCAGGCCGCATGGGCACGGCAGACCCGCCAGCCTCATCCACTGAGCCGAGTGCGGCACAGGCGGGACCGGGCACCCCCTATGTCGTCGACCTCCGGTTCCAGCAGGTGATATTCGGCCGCGGCCACTCCCTGGGCCCGGTAAGCCTCACCGCCAGCGGCCGCGGGCGCCATGTGGCCACGGCACGGCTGGTGACGGATGGTCCGGAGCACGTGCAGGCCAACCTGGTCTCCGCCGGTGCCGAACGGACGCTCTCGCTCACCACGGCGGATTTGGGCCGGTTGCTGCGCGAGACGGATTTGGCGGACGAGATCGGCGGCGGCGTCCTCATCCTGGATGGCAGCTTCGATGACCGGCTCGCCAGCAGCCCGTTCAGCGGCACGGTCGACCTGCGCAACTTCCAGGTTCATGGCGCCCCCGTGGTCGGCAAGGTGTTGCAGGGGCTGACCTTGTACGGCCTGGTCGATGCGCTCACCGGACCTGGACTCGTGTTCGATCGCCTCGCCTCGCCGTTCCGCCTGGACGGCTCGGTGCTCGATGTGGAGGATGGCCGCGCCTACAGTTCCTCCTTGGGGGTCACTGCGACGGGGCGGCTGGATTTCGGCCGCAAGCAGGTGGATCTGAAGGGCACGATCGTGCCAGCGTATTTCTTCAACGCCTTGCCTGGCCGGGTGCCGCTGATCGGCCGGCTGTTCAGCCCGGAAAAGGGCAGCGGCGTGTTCGCCGCCAATTACGCGCTGCACGGCCCGCTGCTGGACCCCAAGGTGGCCGTCAACCCGCTGTCTGCGCTGACACCGGGCTTCACGCGCCGGCTGTTCGACCTGTTCAACTGAGCCTCACCGGCGCCTCGGCCGATACCCGCTGACGACGGCGCCATCCTCCGGCCGGAGCGGCAGGAAGCCGGGCACCGATGCCAGGGTGATCAGCGCCACGCTGATGAAGGCGAGGTGGAAATCCCGCACGTCCGGCAGCTTTCCCGGCCCGGCGATCAGGCCGAGCAGGGCCGCGGCGATCGACACCCCGAACGATACCGTGAGTTGCTGGATGACGCCGCCGAGGCTCGTGCTGCGGCTGAGCTTGTTGGCCGGCGTGTCGGCATAGGTCAGCGTGTTGGACGTCATGAACTGGGTGCTGCGCACGACCCCGAAGGCCAGCACCAGGAGGAAGACCTGCCAGTGCGGCGTCCGCGGGCCCACCAGGGCGAAGCTGGCGATGATCGCGGCGCAGAGCATGCCGTTGCCCATCAGCAGCCCGCGGTAGCCGACCTGCCGCATCAACCTGGCCGAGACCGGGCGCACCACGAGCGTGCCGATGCTGGAGACGAAGGTGAGTGAGCCGGATTGCACCGGATCCAGGCCGAAGCCGATCTGGAACAGCAATGGCAGCATGAAGGGCACGGTGTTGACGCCGACCCGGCTGAGGCCGCCGGCCAGGGTGCTCACCCGGAACGTCCGTATCCTGAACAAGGTGAGGTCGAGCGCCGCATCGGCGCGGTAGCGGGCATGCGGCACGTAGGCCGCCAGCAGCGCCACGCCCAGCGCCGTCATCCCCAGCACGGCGGGCAGCGGCAGCAGCGCATGCCCGGCATTCTCCAGCCCGAACTGCACCAGCCCGAGGCCGCTGCCGCAAAGCAAGAAGCCGAGCACGTCGAAACGCGGCGGCGCCTCGAGCCGGCCATCCTCCACGAAGCGCAGCGCCAGCAACACGCCGACCACACCGACCGGTATGTTGACGTAGAAGACCCAGCGCCAATTGGCATAGGTGGTCAGCAGCCCACCCAGGATCGGCCCCATCGCCGGCCCGATCACGGCCGGGATCGTCATGTAGGTCATGGCGGTGACAAGCTGGTTGCGGGGAAAGGCGCGGATCAGCACCAGGCGTCCGACCGGCGTCATCATCGCGCCGCCGAAGCCCTGCAGCACGCGGGTCAGGATCAGTTCGCCCAGCGAGTCGGACAGGCCGCACAGGGCCGACGCAGCGGTGAAGATCACCAGCGAGGCCGCGAACACCCGCCGGGCGCCGTACCGGTCGGCGATCCAGCCGCTGACGGGCATGAAGACGGCGAGGCTGAGCACGTAGGCGGTGATTGCCAGGTTGAGTTGCAGGGGCAGGACGTGGAGGCTGCGCGCCATGTCGGGGATGGCGGTCGTCACGATGGTCGCGTCCAGCTGCTCCATCAGGAACGCGAAGGCGACGATCAACGGGATCAGCAACCGCAGCTTGCGGCTCCGCGTCGCGGCGTAGCTGGGCTCGGTCTCCACCGGGGCACCAGTCCCGGACATCATGCCCAGTGTCTTGTCAGCCTGTGGCATCCCTGTCCAGGTGCATGAACTATGCCGCGGCCATGAGGATGTGCCCGCCGTAACCGGCCGGTCGAAGGTGGTGAAACAGCCTGAAACATCATTGGGTTTGCGTTCGGCCGGATATTGAGGCAATCGTCACGGCATGGACGGGATCGACGTTACGACGCCAGACTCTGCGACCCGCTCGACGCGGTATAGGCTGGAGCTGCCATCACGTAAACGCCCTTCGTGGTTGAAGCGGCATGCGAAGTTGGTGTCTTTCACACTATTCGTGCTGATCCCGACACTCATTGTCAGTATATACTATTTCGCCTTCGCTTCCGACCAGTATGTATCTGAGGCAAAGTTCGTGGTTCGCGGTCCGGCGGCCCAGTCACAAAGCATGGTGTCTTCCTTGCTGCAAAGCACCGGAATGACGCATTCTTCCGAAGAAGACACCTACGCGGTGCAGGACTACATCATGTCCCGCGACGCACTCACCGAGTTGATACGGACGCAGAACCTGAAGGCCGTGTTCGAGCGGCCCGAGGCTGACGCGCTTTCGCGCTTTCCGATTTTCTCCTGGCGGGCCACGTTCGAGCATTTCTACACCTATTACCAAAATCACGTGGATGTGCTGCTGGACTCCACCACGGGCGTGTCGACGCTGACGGTAAAGACGTTCCGCCCGGAGGATTCCGAGCACGTAGCCGCCGCCCTGCTGGTCGCAGGTGAGGGGCTGGTGAACCGCATGAACGATCGCGAGCGGGAAAACGCGATGGGCGACGCGCGCAAGGAGGTCGGCGTCGCCGAGGCGCGTGTCCAGGCCGTGGCAGCCGACATCGCACAATTCCGCAATCGTGAGGCATTGCTCGATCCCAACAAGCAATCCGTCCCCATGCTGGCTGGCATCAACGATCTTCAGACGATGCTGTCCCGTACCAACCTCCAGCTTTCGCAGCTCATCACCTCCACGCCGCGCAGCCCGTTGATCCCGGACCTGCATCGCCGGGTGGATGCGCTCCAGAGCCAGATCACCGATGCACGGGCGAAGATCACCGGCACCGATTCGTCGCTGGTGCCCAAGATGACGGCGTTCGACATGCTGGAACTGCAACGCGAGTTCGCCGACAAGCAACTTGCCTCTGCGACCACCTCGCTGGAGACGGCGCGGATCCAAGCGGAGCGGCAGCAGCTCTACCTCGAGACGATCGTCCAGCCAAACGTCTCCGACTATCCTGCCTATCCCAAGCGCTTCGCTTCAATCGCAGT
The DNA here is from genome assembly GCA_964244585.1 of uncultured Acetobacteraceae bacterium. Classification (GTDB taxonomy): domain Bacteria; phylum Pseudomonadota; class Alphaproteobacteria; order Acetobacterales; family Acetobacteraceae; genus LMUY01. The sequence goes on from CAXTJM010000032.1 coordinate 15,639, forward strand.
GGTGTTCGCAAGCCTGTTCGGCCTGTATCTGATGGCTGCCTTGCTGATCAGCGGCGCGCGCGAACACCGGATTACTTGACCGGCCGTTCGCTGGCCATGATGCGCCCTGGAGCCATCGGATGATCCGTTGCGTCGATATCGTGAAGGACTACCGGGTCCATAAGGGGTATCGTCGCGTCCTCAATCACATCAACTTCGAAGTCCAACGGGGCCAGAAGTTGGGCGTCTTGGGCCGGAACGGCGCGGGCAAGTCCACATTGATCAAGATCATCGGGGGTGTGGAGATGGCGACCTCCGGTCGGATCGAGCGTGACATGTCAGTGTCATGGCCGCTCGCCTTCAGCGGCGCTTTCCAGGGCAGCCTCAGCGGGATCGACAATCTTCGCTTCATCTGCCGCATCTACGGGCTCGACTACCTGACGACGCGGCGTTTCGTCGACGACTTCGCCGAGCTTGGCCACCAGATGCGGGAGCCGGTGAAGACCTACTCCTCCGGCATGCGAGCCAGGCTGGCGTTCGCGTTGTCCATCGCCATCGAGTTCGAGTGCTATCTCATCGACGAGGTCATCATGGTCGGCGACGCCAGGTTCCTGGAGCGCAGCAAGGACGAACTCTTCTCGAAACGCAACAACCGGGCCATGATCCTCGTCTCGCATGATCTCGCCTTCATCCGGGACGTGTGCGACAGCGCCTGCGTGATCCATGACAGCGTGTTGACGATGTGCAGCAGCGTGCCGGAGGCAATCGACTTCTACAACGCCCTGTAACCAGCCGGCCTGCTAGGCCAGGCTTTCGGCGCCGCCATCGATGCTGAGCGCCTGGCCGCTGATCGTCGCGCCGAACGGGCTGGCAAGATAGAGGGCCATGTTGGCGATGTCCTGCTGCGTCACGAAGCAGCCCAGGCTTACCGGCGCGAGCGCACGCTCCGTTTGCTCGTTGTCGCCGATGCCGGCGGCATGCGCCTTGTTGCGGATGACGCTGCGGATGCGCGGTCCTTCGACCAGGCCCGGCAGCAGGGCGTTGACGCGGATGCCGTCGCGGCCGAGTTCGATCGCCAGCGTGCGGGTGAAGCCGATCACGCCCCATTTCGCCGCAGCATAGGGCGAACGGAGTGCAAAGCCGAACTTGCCCGCGGCGGAGCTGAGATTGATGATCGATCCGCCGCCGGCTTCTCGCAACGCCGGCACCGCCCGCCGGGCGCAGTGGAACTGGCTGGCGAGGCAGATTTGCAGTGTGGCGTCCAGTTCGGCCGGTTCGATGTCCTCCACTCTCTTGGTGGGGCCGGCGATGCCGACATTGTTGATCAGCACGTCCAACCCGCCGAGCTCGGCCAACGCGGCATCCATGAACTTGTCCAGATCGCCTGCCTTGCCGGCATCCGCGCAGATCGACGGATGCGGGCAGTCGGCAAGCGCCACCGCGTCGATGTCGGAGACGAACAGCCTCGCCCCCGCTGCGGCGAAGCTGTCGGCCATCACACGGCCGATGCCGCCTGCCCCGGCCGAAATCGCCACGCGCAAGCCGTCCAGGCGGATCGGCAGCGGCGACTTGGCACCTTCGGTCATCGTTCCTGCCCCGCATCCCGTTGCTGTTGGACTTCCGGCATCCGCGCCCCGCGGTCAAGCCTCGCACCGGGACATCCTGCATGTCACAATGGGCTGTCACATATCTTGGAACGTCTCTGCGATGGCGGTCAGCGTCGTTACGGGTGCCAGCGGCGGGATCGGCCGCTGGATCGCACTGGGGCTGGCCCGTGCCGGACATGTCGTCGTGCTCGTCGTGCGAAACCGGGAAGCCGGGGAGAACACCATGCAGTGGATCGTCGAGCGGGCGCCTGGCGCGCGGCTGGACCTGCTGGTCGCCGACCTCTCCTCGCTCGCCGCCACGCGGCAGGCGGCGATGCTGATCGACGCCCGCTTCCCGCAGATCGACCTGCTGGTGAACAATGTCGGCGTGTTCGCCACACGGCGGGAAGAGACCGAGGAGGGTCATGAGCGGGTGCTCGCCACCAACCATCTTTCGGCGTTCGTCATGACCCGCGGGCTGGTGCCCGGCTTGCGCGCCGCGGCGAAAACGCACGGGCAAGCGCGCATCGTCACCGTCGGCTCCTCCACTGCCGATCATGCGCGCATCGACCCGGCGGACCTGGAGGGCAGGCGACGCTGGAGCAGCGTGCGGGCCTACAGCCAATCCAAGCTGGCGTCGATGATGACCAGTTTTCGCTGGGCGGAGCGGTTGCAGGGCACGGGCGTCGTGGCCAACGTCGTGCATCCCGGCATGGTGGCGACCAACCTGGTGCGCGCGCGGGGCCCGGTGGGATTGGCCTGGCGGGCCATGTCGCCTTTCCTGCTGACGGCCGAGCAGGGGGCGGATACGCCGCTGCATGTCTGCCTGGCACCGGAATTCGGCACGATCACCGGGGCGTATGTGAAGCGCCGCCGGGTGGTCCGGCCGAACCGCCGTGCGCGCGACAATGCCCTGGCCGAGCAGGTCTGGAGCGTCACGGAGGCGCTGGCGGGCGGGTGACGGCACGGATTTCGGCCGCCCTGGCGCCGCAACCTCCTACGAGCGTGCCCAGCGGCTGCTGAGCCAAAGCTGGATGCTGTGCCGCCGCGCGCGCCGGGTGAATGGGCCATGCACCGGGTGCGCCTGGTCGGATGGCGCGAACAGGGTCGGCTGCTCCAGGCGCGCCGCAAGCGGATCACGTGTCAACTGACCTTCGAACCCGATCCTGGACATCAGGAAGGCGGTCAGGCGAGGCGAAATGCGGCTGACCAGGGAGAACGCCACCGCCGTGCCGCTTACGGTCACTTCAGGCCGCCCGGTCATCGCGGCCAGGTGCACGCCGGCCGCAACCACCTCCGGCTGATAGACCGGCGGCGCGGGCCGTGCTGGCCAGCCCATATGGGACACGGCATGGGAGAAGAACGGCGTGTTCGCGGCCGGCGGGAAAACCGTGCTGATGCGGATGCCGCTGCGCTGGATGGCCAGTTCCGCCTGGAGGGACTGTCCAAAGCCGCGCACCGCCGCCTTGGCTCCGGCGTAGGAACTCATCATCGGCAGGCCGTGGAAGGCCGTGGCGGAACAGACGTTCACGATCGTACCAGCCCCGCGCTCCTGCATCAGCGCCAGCGCCACGCGGCACCCGTTGACCGTCCCGCCATAGGTGACGGCCGTCACATGGTCGAACTCGGCCTGCGGCACGTCGCCGAACCGGCCGTATACGCCGTTGCCGGCACAGTTGATCCAGACATCCGGTGGTCCAAGCGCCGCCACGATCGTCTCCGCCGCCCGCTGCAACGCATCGCTGTCGCTCACGTCGGCGACGGCCGTCACGGCATGGACACGGCTTGCCCGGACGTCCTCGGCAGCCGCGTCGAGCCCCGCGGCGCCGCGGGCGATCAAACCGACATGCCAGCCGTGGCGGGCGAACAAGGCTGCCGTGCAGCGTCCGATCCCGGACGATCCCCCCGTGATGATGACGAGACGGGTCGGACCGGGCAGGCGAGCCTGCTGTGTGGCGCCACTCATGCGCGCTGATTAGAGCAGTTTCAGTCGCACCGGAACGGTGTGGCCGACGAAACCACGCAGTATAACATAGGTTTACCTGCGCTGACTGTCGTCGCGCCGCTACTCGACCGTGACTCCGACAGGTCGCGACACGCCCGCTGCCAGTGGCAGGCGCACCTGGAAGCGGTGGTGCCCAGGCGTCATCGTCCAAAGCAGGGGCTGGTCCGCCGCCATGGTTGCCACCGGCCTGCCATCCACCAGCCACACCAGCTGCGGCACGGGCGGCTCCGCCGTGGCGCGCAGCACCAGGCGGTTCAAAGCCGCTGGCGCCTCCGGGTTGCGCCAGACATGCGTGTCCGGATCGGGCTGCACGATGGACAGGCGGGGGGCCGGGGGCGGCGCGGGCGGCGAGGCGCCCGGCCGGACCCATTCCGCCAACCGCTGGTCGCAGCCCGGTCCGGCCACGGCGCCCGTGCCGGTGCAGAGCTCGGCCTGTTCGCGGCCGGGCGGGGCGGCGAACTCCCCCGCCACCAGGTCGGCGCGGCCCAGCCCGTGCAGCCCCAGCATGATCGATTGCGCCAGTCGCGCCGCGGCCCGGCCGCCGCTGAGCTGGGTCATGGGCCCGGCATCGGCCCGTCCCACCCACACGCCGACCAGGTAGTCGCGGGACCATTCCAGCGTCCAGGCATCGCGGTAGCCCTGCGACGTGCCGGTCTTCAGTGCGACGGCAAACGGAAATTCGGACGAGCCGTAGCGCGGGAAGGAGGGCAGGCGCGCCAGCGGGTCGCTGAGGAACCGGGCGACCAGCCGCGCCGCGTCCGTCGAGATCAGCCGGCGGGTCTCCCGCGGCGCCGCCACGAACCATCGCAGATCCCCCGCCATGCCGTCCTCGGCCAGGGTCGCGTAGGCTCCCATCAGCCGGTCCAGCGAGGTCGGCAGCGCGCCGATCGCCATGGCGAGGCCGAAGCGCTGCGCCGGGCTGTCCAGCTGGTGCAGGCCAAGCGCGCGCAGGAAGCCGAAGCCGTCGGCCAGGCCGATCCGCCGCAGCAGGTTGGTGGCGGGCACGTTGCGGGAGTTCGCCAGGGCCTGGCGCGGCAGCAGCGGCCCGAGGAAGTCGTGGTCGGCGTTGCTGATGCCGGCTGCGCCCTCCGGCAGGTCGGCCAGCACGTCCTGCGGGGCGACCAGCCGGCGGTCCAGCCCGAGCGCGTAGAGGAACGGCTTCAACGTGCTGCCGGGCGAGCGCAACGCGGCGGAATAGTCGATCGCGCCGCCGGGCCGGCTGGCGAACCCGGCGGATGCGACGTCCGCCAGCACCTCCCGGCTGCCGCGGCGCACCACCATGACCGCGACCTGCTGCGCCCCGTCATGGCGCCAGGCGTCCAGATGGGCGCGGGCGGCCGCCGTCACCCAGCGTTGCATCGGCGCGTCCAGGGTGGCGCGCACGATGCCGCCTTCCTGCACCAGCCGCTGCAGCCGCAATGCGACCTGGAAATAGGGCGGGCGTCGAGGCGCGGGCGCCGGGACCAGCAAGGGCAGTTCGACAGCCGCAGCATCGCGTTCGGCTTGCGTCAATCCCATCGCCGCCAGGGCCTGCCGCGCGCGCAGGATGGCGTCGATGCGATGCCGATGCAGCGCCAGGCGCCCGGGCGCCTGCGGGATCGAGCAGAGCAGCGCGGCCTGTGCAGCGTCCAGGTCGGCGGCAGGCCGGTCGAAATACCATCGCGCGGCGTGGGCGATCCCGTGGCTGTTCTCGCCATATGGGGCAAGGCGGAGGTATTGCGCCAGGACCGCTGCATGGCCGTAGCGCACCGTCAGCGCCACCGCCGTGCCGGCCTCCACGGCCTTGGCCCACAGCGTGCGCGGGCGGGGGTGCTGCATGCGCGCGACCTGCATGGCCAGCGTGGATGCGCCAGAGCCATGGCCGCCGCGGACGTGCTGCCACAAAGCCCGCAGCACCGCGGCCGGATCGATGCCGGGGTGGGACCAGAACCGCCGGTCCTCCAGCGCCAGCGTTGCAGCGACGATGCGTGGCGGCGGATCGACCGGCCAATAGCCGTACTCCACCTGCCGGCTGCCATCCACCCGGCGGGTTTCATGTCCGGCCTGGGTGAGGAAGCCGCCGTCGCGATCCGTGATGAACGCCGTGGGGGAGGGTGCCACGAGTGCCGCACCCGAGGCCACGGTGACTGCCCAGGTCGCCACCAGGCTTGCCGTCCCCGCCATCGCGAGGCGCAGCAAACCAGCCCGCAACAGCAAGCCGCCAGTATGTCGAGACATGCCGCCCCTGCCCGCGTGCCTGGACGGAGTGTAGGGCGCGCGGGGCGTTTATCAAACTCCCTGCGGGGACACTGCCGGTATGGGACTTGCATCGCCGGCCAGGCTCCGTTGCCGGTCGGCAACGCCACGATGCTGCCGGAGGGTTTATGGACGGTCACGAGCTACAGGGGCTGATCGACGAGGTGAGGCACCACCGCCTCTCCCGACGCGGCTTCATCAGCCGCATGGCGGCATTCGGCCTCACGGCGCCGGCGGCGACGCAGTTGTTGGCGTTGGGCGGCGTGGCGCATGCCCAGTCCGCGTCCCGTTACAAGCCTACCAAGGCCGGCGGCGGCGGCACGTTGAAGCTGCTGTGGTGGCAAGGCCCCACCTTGCTCAACCCGCATTTCGCCGTCGGCACCAAGGACCAGGACGGCTCGCGCATGTTCTACGAGCCGCTGGCGTCCTGGGATTCGCAGGCGCAGCTGCAGCCGGTGCTGGCGGCCGAGTTGCCCAGCCGTGACAATGGCGGCCTGGCCGCGGACGGCAAGTCCGTCGTCTGGAAGCTGAAGCAGGGCGTGAAGTGGCATGATGGGGAGCCCTTCACCGCCGACGACGTGGTGTTCAACTGGGCGTACGCCCGCGACCCCGCCACCGCGACCGTCACGGTCGGCAGCTACAACAACGTTACGGTCGAGAAGGTTGACGACTACACCGTCCGCGTGTCCTCCGAGACGCCGCTGGTGTTCTGGGCCGACGCCTTCTGCGGCTATTTCGGCATGATCATCCCGAAGCACCTGTTCCAGGACTTCAGCGGGTCCAAGTCGCGGGAGGCGCCGACCAACCTGAAGCCGGTCGGCACCGGCCCATACCTGTTCAAGGAGTTCCGTCCCGGCGATATCGTCACCGGGGTGATCAACCCGAACTACCACCAGCCCAACCGGCCGTATTTCGATGCCGTGGAGATGAAGGGCGGCGGCGACGCCACCTCCGCCGCGCGGGCGGTGCTGCAAACCGGCGAATACGACCTCGCCTGGAACCTCCAGGTCGAGGACGAGGTGCTGACGCGCCTGGAGGCCGCCGGCAAGGGCGCTGTCCGCATCACGCCCGGCGGCAACCTGGAGATGATCCAGCTCAACTTCACCGACCCCAATGCGGAGGTCGATGGCGAGCGGTCCAGCCTGAAGACGAAGCACCCGAGCTTCTCCGACCTGGCGGTGCGGCAGGCCATCTCGCTGCTGGTCGACCGGGAGTCGGTGCACAAATACATCTATGGCCGCGGCGGCCCCACGACCCCGAACACCGTCTACAACCCCAAGCAGTTCGACTCGCCCAACACGTCGTTCGAGTTCAACGTCGACAAGGCGGTCGCGCTGCTGGACCAGGCCGGATGGAAGCCCGGCGCCGACGGCATCCGCGCCAAGGACGGCAAGCCGCTCAAATACCTGTTCCAGACGTCCACCAACGGACCGCGCCAGAAGACGCAGCAGATCATCAAGCAGGCCTTCCGCAAGGCCGGCATTGACGTGGAGCTGAAGTCGGTCATCGCCTCCGTGTTCTTCTCGTCCGACGTCGCCAACCCGGACACCTACCCGCATTTCTACGCCGACCTGCAGATGTACACGACCGGCCCGACGCTGCCCGACCCGCAACTCTGGATGCAGCTCTTCCTGTCGACCGAGGCGGCGCAGAAATCCAACAAGTGGCAGGGCCGCAACATTCCCCGCTGGCAGAACGCGGCGTTCGACGACCTGTACAAGCAGGCTTCCGCCGAGCTGGACCCGATGAAGCGGGCCGGGCTGATCATCAAGATGAACGACGTGGTGATCAAGGAGGTGGTGGTGATCCCCATCGTCACCCGCCCCAGCGTCGCCGCCGTCGTCAAGCCGCTGCAGGCGGAATTGAGCGGGTTCGACAGCTACATCTGGGACTACGCCAACTGGTACAAGGACGCCTAGCGGACGCCCATTCGCGATGTCGCGATCCCACCTGCTGCGGCGCCTGCTGCTGGCGATCCCGAGCCTGCTGGGGATCAGCATCGTGCTGTTCACGGTGCTGTCGCTCGCGCCGGGCGACCCGTTTTCGGAACTGGCGAGCAACCCGAACGTGCCGGCCTCGGTCCAGGCCGCGCTACGAGCCAAATTCGGCCTGGATGACCCGGTGTGGCAGCGCTATTTCCACTGGCTGTTCGCCATGCTGCGCGGCGATTGGGGGTTCTCCTTCGTCAGCCGGGTCGACGTCGACCGGTTGATCCTGCAACGGCTGCCGACGACGATCGCGGTGATCGGCGCCTCCCAGCTCCTCGCCATCGCAATCGCCGTCCCGGTCGGCGTATTGGCGGCGGCGCGGCCGTACTCGCCGTTCGACCAGCTTGCCAACACCGTGGCCTTCATCGGTTTCTCGCTGCCGACCTTCTTCACCGGGCTGCTGATGATCCTGGTGTTCAGCATCACGCTGCATTGGCTGCCTTTCGTCTACCGCTCCGACCTCGACGCCGGCGGCTGGCGCTGGTGGTGGGAGGAACTGCTCCAGTCGATCATGCCGGTCACCGTGCTGGGGCTGTTCCAGGGCGCCTCGCTGGTGCGGTTCGTCCGCTCCTCCGTGATGGACGTGATCAAGCTGGACTACGTCACCACTGCGCGGTCCAAGGGCATCGGCGCGCGCCGGGTGCTCCTGCGGCACGTGGTGCGCAATGCCCTGATCCCCGTGGTGACCTTGGTAGCGTTGCAGATGCCGGTCGTGTTCGGCGGCGCCATCATCACGGAGCAGATTTTCCGCATACCCGGGATCGGCTCGCTGCTGATCGACTCGATCCTGACCAACGACACGCCCGTGGTCATGGGCGTGACCTTCGTGTTCGCCGGCCTTGTCATCCTCTTCAACCTGATTGCAGACATATTGTATGGCTGGCTCGACCCCCGCATCGCTTTCCGCTGACCTGGCCGGTGTCAAGCCGGGTCGGCCGCGCGCTGTGCCGTCGCCGGCGCGGGAGGCATGGCGCCGGTTCCGCAAGCACCGACTGGCGGCGGTGAGCCTCGTCGTCCTCCTGCTGTTGGTGCTGGGCATCACGGCCGGCCCATTCCTATGGCGGGTGCCGATCGACGACATCGACTTCGGGGCGCAACTCGCCGGCCCGTCCTGGGCCCACCCGTTCGGGACCGATGATCTAGGGCAGGACCTGCTGGCGCAGATGATCTATGGCGGCCGCATCTCACTAGCGGTGGGCGTGGCGGCCATGGGGGTGGCCGTGCTGTTCGGGCTGGTGGTCGGCGCCGTGTCCGGCATGGCGACCGGGCGGGTGGATGCGCTGCTGATGTGGATGACCGACCTCTTCCTCTCCCTGCCGCAACTGCCGCTGCTGCTGCTGATCATCTACCTGTTCCGCGCCGCGCTCGCCCAGGCGCTCGGCCTGGAGGGCGGCCTTTTCCTGCTGATCGTGCTGGTCATCGGCGGGCTGCGCTGGATGCCGGTGGCCCGGCTGGTGCGCGCGCAGTTCCTCTCCCTGCGGGAGAAGGAGTTCGTGGAGGCGGCGCGGGCGCTGGGCGCGTCCCGGCTGCGGCTGGTGGTCCGGCATATCCTGCCCAACGCCCTTGGGCCGGTGATCGTGGCCGGCACGGTGGAGGTCGCGGCCGCCATCATCGCGGAATCGACCCTGTCGTTCCTGGGCCTGGGCTTTCCGCCCGACACGCCGACCTGGGGGCGCATCCTGTTCAATGCCAAGGACAACCTCGACAGCAACCCGCATTGGGCGCTGTTCCCGGGCGCCGCCATCTTCCTCGCGGTGCTGTCGATCAACTTCATTGGCGACGGCCTGCGCGACGCGCTCGACGCCCGGCGCGTGGCCTAGCGGTGGACGACGCTCTGCTGGAGATCCGGGATCTCAAGACATGGTTTGGGACCGATGACGGCATGGTCCGTGCGGTGGACGGGGTCAGCCTGTCGATCAGCCGCGGCGAGACGCTGGCGGTGGTGGGGGAATCGGGCTCCGGCAAGACGGTCACCGCGCGCAGCGTGCTGAAGCTGATCGACATGCCGCCGGGGCGCTTCATGGCCGGGCAGATCCTGTGGCGCGGGCGCGACCTCGTTCCGCTCGGCGCCCGCGAGATGGACACGATCCGCGCCCGCGAGATCGGCATGGTGTTCCAGGAGCCGATGACCTCGCTCAACCCGGTGTACACCGTTGGGTCGCAGATCGTCGAAGCGCTGCGCGCGCATGAAAACCTGTCCCGCAAGGCGGCTACCGAGGCCGCGGTGGCCATGCTGCGCCTGGTGCAGATCCCCAACCCGGCGCGGCGCGTGCACGACTACCCGCACCAATTCTCCGGCGGCATGCGCCAGCGGGTGATGATCGCCATGGCCCTGGCCTGCCGGCCGCAATTGCTGATCGCGGACGAGCCCACCACCGCGCTGGACGTGACGATCCAGGCGCAGATCCTGGACCTGCTGGCCGACATGAAAGCCCGGTTTGGCATGGCGATCATGCTGATCACCCACGCGATGGGCGTGGTGGCGGAGAACGCCCAGCGCGTCGTGGTGATGTACGCCGGCAAGATCGTCGAGGAGGCGCCCGTGGAGGCGCTGTTCGCCAATCCGCGCCACCCCTACACCCAGGGGCTGATCCGCTCGATCCCGCGCGTCGATGGCAGTGCCCATGGCCGCACCCGGCTGGAACAGATCCCCGGCATGGTGCCGAGCCTGATCGATCCCCCGCCCGGATGTCGTTTTTCGCCGCGCTGCCCGTTCGTCGTCGATGCCTGCCGCCAGGCGGAACCGGCGCTGCGGGCCGTGGTGCCCGGCCACAAGGCAGCCTGCATCCGTGCCTGAGCCGTTGCTGTCGGTGCGCGGCCTCAAGAAGCACTTCCCGATCAAGGGCGGGGTGTTCGGGCGCGAGACCGACCGCGTGCACGCGGTCGACGGCGTCAGCTTCGACATCGCCGCCGGCGAGACGCTGGGCCTGGTGGGCGAGTCCGGCTGCGGCAAGTCCACCACGGGCCGCTGCATCATGCGGTTGATCGAGCCGAGCGCGGGCGACATCCAGTTTGAAGGGCGCGACATCACCGGGCTGCAAGGCACGGCGTTGCGCGGCTTGCGGCGGCAGATGCAGATCATCTTCCAGGACCCGTTCGCCTCGCTCAATCCACGCCACACCGTCCGCGGCATCATCGGGGAGGCGCTGGTCATCCACGGCCTGGCGTCCAGCCGGCGCGATCTGACAGAGCAGGTGGTACGGCTGCTGGAGACGGTGGGTTTGCAGGCGGACCACATGCACCGCTTCGCGCACGAGTTCTCCGGCGGCCAGCGCCAGCGGATCGGCATCGCGCGCGCCCTGGCGGTGCGGCCGAAGCTGGTCGTCTGCGACGAGCCGGTCTCGGCACTCGACGTGTCGATCCAGGCCCAGGTGATCAACCTGCTGGAGGATTTGCAGGCGGAGTTCGGACTCACCTACCTGTTCATCGCGCACGACCTCTCAGTGGTCGAGCATATCAGCGACCGGGTGGCGGTGATGTACCTCGGCCGCGTCGTGGAGATCGCGACGGCGCGTGCGCTGTACGACAATCCCCGGCATCCCTATACCGAGGCGCTGCTCTCCGCCGTGCCGATCCCCGACCCGACGGTCAAGCGCAGGCGCATCGTGCTGCAGGGCGACGTGCCGAACCCCATCCACCCGCCGTCAGGCTGCCACTTCCACACGCGCTGCCCAATCGCGGAGCCGCGATGCCGGGAGACCGCGCCGCCGCTGGTGCAGGGCGGGGACGGGCATTGGGTCGCCTGCCACCTGCGCCAGCCCGCGCGCCTAGCCCCAATGGGCGAATGACGCCGCGACGATCACGATCGCGCCCAGCACCAGGTTGACCGTGATCAGTCGCCGGATCGACCCGGCCGCCTCGGCGCTCGGCTGGACCCGGAAGCGTTTCCACGGCCCGAAGACGATCACCACGAACACGATCGCCATCACCAGGCCGAGGGTTTGCATGATGTTGACCGCGACCGGCAGCGTGGCGAAGCCGCCATAGACCCCGAACACCATCGCCCAGCCGGTGATCAGCACCAGCGGCATCGCGTGCCAGACGATCAGGAAAAAGCGGCGGAACGCCTGCCCATGCACGGCCAGGCGGTCCTGCGGCGACAGGGCCAAAAGGCTGGGCCGCAGCACCAGCAGGGCGTAGGCCATGCCGCCCGTCCAGGCCGCCATCGCCAGGATGTGCACCGCCAGCACCAGGCTCCAGACCGTCATCGCATCATCTCCCCAAGCGACAGCATCAGCGCCGCCATCTCCGCCGCGGCCGCGGTGCGGGGAGCGGCTTCCGCCACCCCCAGGCCCCGCTCGAACGCCTGTGCGAAGCCGGCGCGGTTGCCCAGCATCTCCGCCAGCACGGTATGGCCGGACGCCTGCACCGCGGCAAGCGCCCGGTCCCGCAGCTTCGGCGTGGTGGGCGCGCGGTTGACCACCAGCACGGTGCGGCGCTTCTCGGCCGCGGCCAGCGCGATCGTGCCCTCGGCGGCCCATAGGTCCGGGGCGGAGGGCTGCACCGGCACCACCACCAGGTCGGCGCCCCGGATCGCCCGGCGGGCATCCACGTCCAGCTGCGGCGGGGTGTCGACCACCAGGATGTCGTGGTCATGCCGCAGCCGGTCCAGCTCGGCCGCCAGCCGCCAGCCTGACACTTCGGAGAACGCGATGGCCGGCAGGCCCGCCTGCGCGCGGCGGATGGCGTGCCAGCGGGCCAGGCTGCGCTGCGGGTCGATGTCCAGGATGGCGACCCGGCTGCGGCCCGCGAGGCAGGCAGCCAGGTTGGCGGCGAGCATGGTCTTGCCCGCGCCGCCTTTCTGCTGCGCAATCGCGATCACCACCGCCATCCGGCGACTCCTTTGAAGCCGCACCATGACGGATCGGGCGATGCGATGCGAGCAGGAGGCGATGGCGTATGGCGGCAGCGGCGGAACGGCCACCCGAGATTCCCACGACAGCGCAGTTGTTCGGCGTCTTCGCCCGGATCGGGCTCACCAGCTTCGGCGGCGGCCTGTCCGGCTGGCTGTTGCGGGAGTTCGTGCAGCGCCGGGCCTGGCTGGGGGAGGAGGAGTTCCTGTCCGGCCTGGCCCTGGCGCAGGCATTTCCAGGGGTGAACGTGGTGAATTTGGCGATCTGGATCGGCTATCGCCTGCGCGGCACGCCGGGCGCGCTGGCGGGCGCCTGCGGCATCATCGTGCCGCCCGCGATCCTGGTGGTGGTGATCGCCGCCGTGCTCGCTGCGCTGGCCGGCTATCCCCTGACGCACCTGGTGCTGGACGGGGTGGGGGCCGCCGCGGTCGGCTTGTCGCTGCAGATGGGGTTGATCGCGGCACGGCGGGCCGCCGCCAAGGGAGTGGTGCCGATCGTCATCATGACGGCGGCGTTCGTCGCGGTGGGGGTGCTGCATCTGTCGTTGCCGCTGGTCGTGCTGGTGCTAGGCTCGATCAGCGTGGCGCTGGCCTATTGGAGGCTCGCGCGTGCGTAGCATCACCCTGGCGCTGCTCACCCTGTTCGCCCCGCTGTCGCTGGCCTCGGTCGGGGGTGGCCAGACGCTGGTGGCGGACATCCACCGGCAAGTGGTGTCGAACCACCATTGGCTGACGGAGAGCCAGTTCGTCGATGCGTTTGCCATTTCGCGCATGGCGCCCGGACCGGGCACGCTGCTGGTGACGCTGATCGGCTGGCAGGTGGCGGGGGCCTGGGGGGCGTTCGTCGCCTCGGTGGCGATCTTCACCCCTACGGCGCTGCTGGTCTATGGGCTGGCGCGGCTCTGGGCCCGCACCCGCGGCGCGCGATGGCAGCTTGCGCTGGAGGCCGGGCTGCGGCCGGTCGCGGCGGGCATGATCCTTGCCTCCGGCGTGGTGCTGATCGAGGCGTTGGAGGGTGGTTGGCTCGCGCGCTGCATCGCCGTCGCCGCCACGGCCGTGCTGATGGCAACGCAGGTGAACCCCGTGGTGTTGATGGTGTGCGGTGCGGCGGTGTTCGTCGCCCTGCACGGGATGTTACCAGGATGAACGAGCTTCTCACGCCGGCGGAGATGGGCCGGGCGGATGCGCTGGCCATCGCAGGCGGCGTGTCAGGCTTGGCCTTGATGCAGCGTGCCGGGTGGGCGGTAGCGCGCGCCGCGCGGCGCTTCGGCCCGTGCCGGACGCTGGTGCTGTGCGGGCCGGGCAACAATGGCGGCGACGGCTATGTGGCGGCCCGGTTGCTGGACGCGGCCGGCTGGCCGGTGCGCGTCGCCGCCCTGGCGCCGCCGCGGCCGGGCGGCGATGCCGCCCTGGCGGCGGCCGGATGGTCCGGTCCCGCCGCGGAGTTCACCCCTGGAGAGGCGGCGCAGGCGGAACTGGTGATCGACGCGGTGTTCGGCGCCGGGCTGGCCCGCGACGTGGATGGCCGCGTGGCCGACACGCTGGCCGCCGCGCGCCGCATCCTGGCGGTCGACATGCCCAGCGGGGTGGACGGCGGCACCGGCGCGGTCCGCGGCAGGGCGGCACGCGCGGAGTGCACCGTGACGTTCTTCCGACGCAAGCCCGGACATTGCCTGCTGCCCGGACGGGATTTGTGCGGCGATATCGTGCTCGCCGATATCGGCCTGCCCGCACAGGTGCTGGCGGACATCCGGCCGCAGACCATGGCCAATGGCCTGGCCCTGTGGACGCTGCCGGTGCTGCCGGCCTCCACCCATAAATACGCCCGCGGCTTCGTGTCCGTGCTCGGCGGCCGGCGCATGACCGGGGCGGCGCAGCTGGCGGCAGCGGCGGCGCGGCATGGCGGCGCCGGCATGGTGACCATCGTGGCGCCGGGGCATGCCGACCGCTACGGCCACGTCCCGGCCGGGCTGATCGTCGACGACGCCCCCCTGGCCGGGCTGCTGGCGGATCCACGCCGGACCACCTGGGTCTGCGGACCCGGGCTGGGCCAGGATGCGGCTCGCGCGGCGTTGCCGGCCTTGCTGGCTGCGGGACGGCAGGTGGTGGCGGATGCGGATGCGCTCGGCGCCCATGCCGGGCACCCCGAGGCGCTGCGCGGCGCCGCCGTGCTTACCCCGCACGAGGGCGAGTTCGCCAAGCTGTTCGGGTCCTCCGGTCCTGACCGCCTCGGCGCGGCCCGTGCGGCGGCGCGTCGCGTGGGTGCGGTCGTGCTGCTGAAAGGGTCCGACACGGTGATCGCCGCACCGGATGGCCGCGCCGCGATCAACGGCACCGGCACGCCGGCCTTGGCGACGGCGGGGGCGGGCGACGTGCTGTCCGGATTGATCGCCGCGCTGCTGGCGGGTGGCATGCCTGCGTGGGAGGCCGCCTGCGCCGGCGCCTGGCTGCACGGCAGGGCGGGTGAAATGCTGGGCGTCGGCCTCGTTGCGGAGGATTTACCCGTCGCCATCGCTCGCGCGATCCGCACGCTTCGCGTACAGTGACCCGGCGTCCAGGGAAGCCCGCCGCATGAGTGAGACGACCGCCCCCATCGGCCTGTTCGACCGTGCGATCCGGCGCATCACCGAGGTCTGGCGCGACATGGCGGCCGGCGTGGCCGTGGAGGGCGACCAGAGCATCGCCGCCCAGATGCGGGCCTGCCTGGATGGCCGCGGCGGGGAGATGAGCGCCCGCAACCGCGCCGCCAAGCTGGCGCGGACCTACCTCCAACTGTCCGAGACGGACCGCACGGCCTTTCTGCACACGCTGGCGCAATTCGACAGCGACCCGGCGGCGATCGCCGCCGCCTACCAGCGCCTGCAATCGACCGAGGATCCGGCGGGGCGCACCACGGCGACCGCTGCCCTGCGCCGGGCGCTGGAACCGCCGCGGGTGCGGCTGTTGACCCAGTTCACCACGATCCCGGATGGGATGAAGTTCGTCGTCGACCTTCGCGCCACCTTGCTGGAGCGGGTCAAGGAGGACCCATACCTCGCGGCGCTCGACAGCGACCTGCGCACATTGTTGGCAAGCTGGTTCGATGTCGGCTTCCTGGAGCTGCAGCGCATCGATTGGGGCAGCCCGGCCGTCTTGCTGGAACGGCTGGTCGGCTACGAGGCGGTGCACGAAATCCGCTCCTGGTCCGACCTGAAGAACCGGCTGGACAGCGACCGCCGCTGCTATGCGCTGTTCCACCCCCGCATGCCGGCGGAACCGTTGATCTTCGTGGAAGTGGCGCTGGTCCGCGGCCTGGCCAGCAGCGTCCAGCGCCTGCTGGACCGCCGCGCGCCGCTGCTGGACCCGAAGGAGGCGGACACCGCGATCTTCTATTCCATCAGCAACTGCCAGCGTGGCCTTGCCGGCATCAGCTTCGGCAACTTCCTGATTAAGAAGGTGGTGGCGGTGCTGGACGAGGAGTACCGCAACCTCAAGACCTTCGCGACGCTGTCCCCCATGCCTGGCTTCAGCCGCTGGCTCACGCCGCAGTTGCAGGCGGACGAGCCCAAGCTCCTGTCCGGCGACGAGACGACGGCCTTGCTGGGATTGCTGCCGGAGGAGCCGAAATCCACCACGGGCGCGCAGGCGCTGTCGATGGTGATGGCGCGCCGGGGCTGGTCGCGCGAGGGCGCTACGGTAAAGGTCGTCGAGCCCATCCTGACCCGGCTGGCAGCGCGCTACCTGCTGGTCGAGACGCGGGGCAAGCGGGCGCTGGACCCCGTGGCTCATTTCCACCTCAGCAACGGCGCGCGGGTCGAACGCCTCGCCATGCTGGCCGACACCTCGGAAAAGGGAGTGAAGGAAAGCGCCACGATGATGGTGAACTACGTCTACGACCCGGCGAAGATCGAGGACTACCACGAGGAATATGTGGGCGAGGGCAAGCGCAACGCGACCACGGCCGTCCGCCGCCTGTCGCGCGGCTGGCAGTGACCGGGCGGCGCCGAGCGCGATCGCTTGAGGTTGCCTGACCTCAGCGTGGACCGCCGCTGCTTCAGGCGGCCGTCCGTCCCCGCATCGCCTCCACCACCCGGTCCAATTCCCGCGCCGAATCGCGGTCCGCGGTCTGCCACCGCTCGGAAAACGGGGCGGAGCTGCTGCGTGGACGCTCACCCGCCGGCAGGTCGGCGAAGCGCAGCCGCATCGGCACCGGCACGCCCTCCCCGATCGCGATCGCCTCGGAATTGCCGAGGAAGGGCAGGGCGGAGACCATCGCGGGCGAGGCGTCCGACAAGGCCACCTGGATGATGTCCTGGTCGCGCTCGTTCGACATGCGGAAGGCGAACACCGTGTTGCACTGGGACAGGATGGTGGCGTCCAGTTCGGACGGTCGCTGGCTGATGACGCCCAGGCTGATGCCGTATTTGCGGCCCTCCTTGGCGATGCGCGACAGCGACCGCTTGGCCGGCTCGAAGCCAAGCGCCGAGGCCTGCGGTGCGTAGCGGTGCGCCTCCTCGCAGACCAGCAGCAGCGGGAATTGCTGCCCGGCCAACACCGCGAAGTCGAAGGCTAGGCGGCAGATCACCGCCACCACGACGTTCAGCACCTCGGACGGGATGCTGGCCAGGTCGAGGATGGCGAGCGGCTTGCCGTCCGCCGGCACCCGGAACAGGCGGCCCAGCAAGGCGCTGAGGGTGTCGCTGACGAAGAAGCCGGTGTCGAAGATGAAGGCGTGGCGGCGGTCGTTCTGCAGGGCGGCCAGCCGTGCCTTCAGCCGCAGGTAGGCGGGCAGGTTGGTGCGGTTGTCCAGGCTACCGATCGCCGTCTCCAGCAGGCGGTTCAAATCGCCCATGGTATAGGGCACCGGGCTGTCCACCGTGACCCAGTTGACGTCGCGGGTTCCGCCCAGGAAGTTCTGCTTGGCGGCGAGCACCAGTTCGCGCAGGTGCATGACCTCCGCGACGGCCTCGGATTTTTCGTGGCCGAAGACGATTTCGCTCAGTTCCTCGAAGTTGAACAGCCAGTAGGGCAGGCGGAAGTTCTCCACCGTCAGGTGTTCCGCGCGGTCTCCGAAGGCCAGGCCGTATTCGCCGTGCGGGTCGAGCAGCAGGACGTGGCCATTCGGGCTCTGTTCCAGGATGCGCTTCAGGACCAGGGTCAGCGCACAGGATTTGCCAGTGCCGGTGGTGCCGAGCAGGGCGAAGTGCTTGCATAGC
Source organism: uncultured Acetobacteraceae bacterium (assembly GCA_964244585.1). Lineage (GTDB taxonomy): Bacteria > Pseudomonadota > Alphaproteobacteria > Acetobacterales > Acetobacteraceae > LMUY01. The sequence continues at coordinate 33,479 of CAXTJM010000032.1, forward strand.
AGGTCGTCGATGCTGACCCGTGCCTGCACCCTCGGATCCTGGTGGACATGGCCCACGCACACCGCCTTGCGGTTCGGCAGGGCGTAGACGATCGAGACTTCCTCCTGGTCGGCGACGTAGACCGTGGCATCCAGCGACGGCAGGCGCGAGACGCCGCGCCGGAAGCCGCCGGCCCATGCCACCGATCGATCGGTCATCTCGCCGAGCAGTCCGATCTCGGCCATCTTCAACTCGTCTCCCTCGCCGGGTTGCAACGGCAGCGGGGTGCTGAGGCCCTCGACCAGGCCGTAGACCGTGCCGTGCGGGCTGCGGACGGTGACCAGGGTGCCCATCTGGATCCGGTCCATCGCGCGCAGGTCCTGGTCGAGCAGGACGATGATCTGCGCGCCGGCCGTGGACACCACGCGACCGGCCCGCATGCCGCCGCGCTGCATTGCATCCGGTCCGGCAACTGGCTGGTCCAGGGCGGTAAACGCGTTCATTCGATTCGCTCCAAATCCCAGGCGCGGGCCAGATGGTCGACCAGGTCGTCGGCCGCGATCGGCCGGCCGTAGTGATGGCCCTGTGCGAAGGCGCAGCCGGTTTCGCGAACGAACCGCGCCTGCTCGGCCGTTTCGACGCCTTCCGCCACGACCTGGAGTCGCAGGGCATGGGCAAGCTCGACGATCGTCGTGGCGATGATGGCGGCATCCTCGCTCGCGGTGACGTCGTTGACGAAGCTGCGGTCGATCTTGAGCCGGTCCACCGGGAGCTTGCGCAGGTAGCTCAGCGAGGAATACCCGGTCCCGAAATCGTCGATCGCCAGCCTCACGCCCTGCTGGTGCAGGCTCACCAGCGTCTCCGCGGCGACGTGCATGTCGTGCATGATGCCGGTCTCGGTGATCTCCAGTTCCAGCATGGCGGCGGGCAGGCCGGTCTCCGCCAGCACGTCGGCCACCAGGCGGGGCACGTTGCCGAACCGGAACTGCGCCGCGGCGACGTTGACCGCCATGGTCAAGGGCGGCAGCCCGGCGTTCTGCCAGCGCATCGCGTGGCGGCAGCTCTGCCGCAGCACCCAGGCGCCGATGTCGATGATCATCCCGGTCCGCTCAGCGAGCGGGATGAATTCCTCCGGCGGGATCAGCCCCTGCTCCGGATGGTGCCAGCGCAGCAGCGCCTCCACCCCGGTGATGCGAAGCGTCTTCAGCTCCACCTGCGGCTGGAACGCCAACTGCATCTGCGACAGCACGGATGGTTCACGCAGCGCCTGTTCCAGGAAGGCGCGGCGATGCACCTCGGCGTTGAGCGACTCGTTGTAGAAATGGCAGCAATTCCGTCCCTCGGCCTTGGCCCGGTACATCGCCAGGTCGGCGTTGCGGTGCAGCAGGTCGACGGCGTCGGCGTCATCGGGGAACATGGTGACGCCGACGGAGGCGCCGATGAAGATGGTGCGGCCGTCGATGTCGAAGGGCTGGCCCAAGGCGGCAATCACCCGTTCGCCGAGCGCGCTGGCCTGCGCCGCACCGCTCGGCCCCACCTGGAGCACGGCGAACTCGTCGCCGCCCAGCCGCGCCACCATGTCGCCCGAACGCAACTCGCCTGCGATCCGGATCGAGACCTGCTGCAGCAGGGAATCGCCGACGGCGTGGCCCAGCGTGTCGTTCACGTCCTTGAAGTTGTCGAGGTCGATGTACAGCAGCGCCAGACGGTGGCCGTGGACCCGGGAGTCCTCGATCTCGGCGCTGAGCCGGCCGCTGAACAGCGTGCGGTTCGGCAGCGCCGTCAGCGGATCGTGGCTGGCCAGGTAGGCCAGGCGGGACTGCGTGCCCAACCGGACCTCCATCTCCTCCCGCAGGGCGCTGCTGGCGATCTCGATGGCCAGCTTGGCCTCCCTTGCCTCGGCCGCCTCCCGCTCCGCCTCCTGGCGGGCGGCGACGAGGGCGGCCTGGGCCAAATGGCGTTCGACCAACTGGCCCATGCGGAGGCTGTAGCGCGTCAAGGCGGTTCCATCCCGTCCGAGGTTCCGTCGAGACCCCCGCATGCCATGCTCCCGGAGTGGCCTTCATGAGAACGACGCCCGGCCGAGGACCAGGCTGCGTCGCGCGAATGCCCGGCGTTATGGCCCGGCGGGATTAAGGCGCGGTAAATCCGGCAGCTTCCGTTAACCGGACCGATGATGGGACGGCCGCCGGGAATCACCGGCTTGTCGGGGCCGGACGGGTGGGGTAACACCCCGCCCTCATGGCCGCGCGGTCGGCGGGCGTGGTGAAATTGGTAGACACGCCAGATTTAGGTTCTGGTGGCGCAAGCCATGGGGGTTCAAGTCCCTCCGCCCGCAGCCGCCGTCCGGGGCCTGACGCCATTGGACACCCCGGCTGGATATCCCCGTCCGGACTTTGAGGAACTCCCGTCCCCATGCAGGTTACCGAGACCCTTGCCGAAGGGCTGATGCGCGGCTTTACCGTGGTCGTTCCCTCCAACGCCATCGAGGACCGACGCTCCGCCAAGCTGGTCGAGATCGGCCGCCAGCTCAAGCTGCCGGGTTTCCGGCCGGGGAAGGTGCCGGACAAGGTGGTGCGGCAGCGCTATGGCACCGCCGTCATGGCCGAGGTGCTGGAAGACAGCGTCAACGAGGCGACGCAGCAGGTGCTGTCCGATCGCGGCCTGCGCGCCGCGACCCAGCCGAAGGTCGATCTCAAGAGCATGCCGGAGCCGGCGGACGCGGCGAAGGACCTGGAGTTCACCGTCGAGGTCGAATTGCTGCCCGAGATCACGCCGCCGGATTTCGCCGCCCTGGCACTGACCCGGCTGACGGCCGAACCCGAGGCCGAGGCGGTCGACAAGGCGCTGGCCGACATCGCCAATCGGCAGCGCACCTTCGAACCGGTGGCGGAGGCGCGTCCGGCCGCCAAGGGGGAGACGCTGAGCGTGGACTATACCGGCCGGATCGACGGCGTGGCATTTCCCGGCGGCGCCGGCACGGACGTGGACATCGAGGTCGCCGGCCCGAATTTCATCCCCGGCTTCACCGAGCAGTTGGAAGGCATGAGCCCCGGGGAGACCAAGACCATCGACGTGACCTTCCCCGAGGATTACGGCAGCCGCGACCTGGCCGGCAAGACGGCCCAGTTCGAGATCGTGTCCAAGGCGCTGAAGTCGGCCATCGTGGCCCCGGTGGACGACGCCCTGGCGGAAAAGATCGGCTTCGACACGCTGGAGGAGCTGCGCAGCGCCGTGTCCCGCCAGATGCAGCGCGAATTGGACCAGATGAGCCGCATGCGGATCAAGCGCGACCTGCTGGACCGCCTGTCGAAGGAAGCCGACTTCCCGGTCCCGCCCAGCATGGTCGAAGGCGAGTTCACCCAGATCTGGACGCGCGTGGAGGCCGATATCAAGGCTGGCAAGCAGGATGACGAGGACAAGGGCAAGGACGAGGACACGCTGAAGGCGGAGTACCGCGCCATCGCGGAGCGCCGGGTGCGTCTGGGTCTGCTGTTGTCCGAGGTGGGCCGCAGCCAGGGCGTGCAGGTGTCGGCCGACGAGATGACGCGCGCCATGCGGGCGGAGGCGGCCAAGTACGGCGGGCAGGAAGCGATGGTGATGGAGTTCTTCCGCAAGACTCCGCAAGCCGCCGAGAACCTGCGCGGACCGATCTTCGAGGACAAGGTGGTGGACTACATCCTGGACCAGGCCCAGGTCGAAGACCGCGTCGTCACCCCGGAGGAGCTTGCGGCCGAACCCTCCGAACCGGCTGCCGCGGCCTGACTCACGCCCTGCTGAAGCCTTGTGCGGCGCCGAAGCCCGTAGAACGGCGCCGCATGGGCTGCTGCCAAGACTGGAAGCTGGCCGCTGACGCTCTATTTACATTCGGCTGTCACCATACGATCTGGTGCACCTCCCGCTGATTGAGGAAGTTAGTCCATGAGGGATCGTCATCCCGTCGAGACCTATAATTCGCTCGTGCCCATGGTGGTGGAGCAGTCGGCGCGGGGTGAGCGGGCGTTCGACATCTACTCCCGCCTGCTGAAGGAACGCATCATCTTCCTGACCGGTCCGGTCTATGACGAGATGAGCGCCCTGGTCTGCGCCCAGCTGCTGTTCCTGGAAAGCGAGAATCCCGGCAAGGACATCTCGTTCTACATCAACAGCCCGGGCGGCGTGGTGTCGGCCGGGCTGGCGATCTACGATACGATGCAATATGTGCGCAGTCCGGTCAGCACGGTGTGTATCGGGCAGGCGGCTTCAATGGGCAGCCTGTTGCTGTGCGCCGGCGCCAAGGACAAGCGGTATGCGTTGCCGAACGCACGCATCATGGTCCATCAGCCCTCCGGCGGCGCCCAGGGCCAAGCCGCCGATATCGAGATCCAGGCGCGCGAAATCCTGGCCCTGCGGCACCGGCTGAACGAGATCTACGTGCGTCACACTGGGCAGGCCCTGGAGGTGATCGAGCGCAAGCTGGAGCGCGACAGCTTCATGTCTGCCGAGGAAGCGCGCGATTTCGGCCTCGTCGACACCGTGGTCGAGAACCGCCCCGTTCCGGTGGACCCCAGCAAGGGCTAGGGCGTGGTTCTTGCCAAACAGTAACCCGGTGAGGTGCGGCGCCCGCCTGGCCGCCCTTGTTTCCCCGCGCGCGGGGGGTTTAAGCTTCCAGACGTACCCCGGTTGACCCCGGGGATGGAGTGTTCATGAGCAAGAGCAGCGATTCAAAGAACACCCTGTACTGCTCGTTCTGCGGCAAGTCGCAGCACGAGGTGCGCAAGCTGATCGCTGGCCCGACCGTGTTCATCTGCGACGAATGCGTCGAATTGTGCATGGATATCATCCGCGAGGAGCACAAGACCCATCTCGTGAAGTCGCGCGACGGGGTGCCCACTCCGAAGGAGATATGCAAGGTCCTGGACGACTACGTCATCGGCCAGTCGCATGCCAAGAAGGTTCTCTCCGTCGCGGTCCATAACCATTACAAGCGGTTGGCGCATGGCGCCAAGAACAACGACATCGAGATCGCCAAGTCCAACATCCTCCTGCTCGGCCCGACGGGCTCGGGCAAGACGTTGCTGGCGCAGACCTTGGCCCGCATCCTGGATGTGCCGTTCACCATGGCGGACGCCACGACGCTGACGGAGGCAGGCTACGTGGGTGAGGATGTGGAGAACATCATCCTCAAGCTGTTGCAGGCGGCGGATTACAACGTGGAGCGGGCGCAGCGCGGCATCGTCTATATCGACGAGGTCGACAAGATCAGCCGCAAGTCGGACAACCCGTCCATCACTCGGGACGTCAGTGGCGAGGGCGTGCAGCAGGCGCTGCTCAAGATCATGGAGGGCACGGTTGCGTCCGTGCCGCCGCAGGGTGGACGCAAGCATCCGCAGCAGGAATTCCTACAGGTTGACACGACCAACATCCTGTTCATCTGCGGCGGCGCCTTTGCTGGGTTGGAGAAGATCATCGGCGCCCGCGGCAAGGGCAGCGGTATTGGCTATGGATCGGACGTGCGGTCTCCGGATGAACGCCGGACCGGCGCGATCCTGCGCGAAGTCGAACCGGAGGATCTGCTCAGGTTCGGGCTGATCCCGGAATTCATCGGCCGCCTTCCCGTGGTCGCGACTTTGGAGGATTTGGACGAGGCGGCGCTGATCGAAATCCTGACCAAGCCCAAGAACGCCCTGGTGAAGCAATATGGCCGCTTGTTCGAGATGGAGGGCGTGAAGCTCGGCTTCACCGACGACGCGCTTCGTTCGGTGGCGACCCGCGCCATCGCCCGCAAGACCGGCGCCCGCGGCTTGCGTTCGATCATGGAGGCGATCCTGCTCTCCACCATGTTCGACTTGCCCGGGTTGGACGGCGTGGACGAGGTGATGGTGAATCGGGAGGTCGCCGAAGGCCGGGCCAATCCGCTCTACACCTACGGCAAGGAACGCGCCGAAGGCGCTTGAGCCGGCGCTTTCAAGTCCTTGGCGTGGTCTCTCCTGATCCCGATATCGGTCAGGCAAGAGGTCTTTACCGTTCTTGAGGATCGCGCGTGCCAAACTGGGCGCGCTTCTTCTGACTGTCCAACAGGAGGTCTGCATGTCCGAATCGGAGAGGACGCGCCCAGTGGGGCGTGGCGAGGCGCTGGCAGTGCTGCCGCTGCGCGATATCGTGGTGTTCCCGCACATGATCGTGCCGCTCTTCGTCGGGCGGGAGAAGTCGGTCCGTGCGTTGGAGGCCGTGATGAAGGAGGACAAGCAGATCCTCCTGGTGGCGCAGAAGAATGCCGCGCAGGACGAGCCGACCGCTGACGATATCTTCCGCATCGGCACGGTGTCCACGATTCTGCAGCTGCTGAAGCTGCCGGATGGCACGGTAAAGGTGCTGGTGGAGGGCGGGCGCCGCGCCCGGATCACCTCGTTCAAGGAGACGGACGCCTATTTCGAGGCGTTCACGGAGGCGATGCCGGACCAGGAGACCGATAAGGCGGAACTGGAGGCGCTCGGCCGCACCGTGATCAGCCAGTTCGAGCAATACATCAAGCTGAACAAGAAGATCGCTCCGGAAGTGCTCGTCTCGCTGAACGGCATTGACGAGCCCACCAAGCTTGCCGACACGATCGCCAGCCACCTCAACCTGAAGATTGCCGAGAAGCAGGAGCTGCTGGAAACCGCCCCGGTGGGCGAGCGGCTGGAACGCGTGTTCGGGCACATGGAGTCTGAAATCGGCGTGCTGCAGGTGGAGAAGCGCATCCGCAACCGCGTCAAGCGGCAGATGGAAAAGACGCAGCGCGAGTACTACCTGAACGAGCAGCTCAAGGCGATACAGAAGGAGCTGGGCGAGGGCGAGGACGGCAAGGACGAGACGGCCGAGCTCGAAGACCGCATCAAGAAGACCAAGTTTACCAAGGAGGCGCGCGAGAAGGCGCTGGCGGAGCTGAAGAAGCTCCGTACCATGAGCCCGATGAGCGCCGAGGCGACCGTGGTGCGCAACTACCTGGATTGGATGTTGTCCATTCCCTGGAAGAAGCGTTCCAAGAGCCGCAACGACGTCGAAATTGCCAAGAAGGTGCTCGACGACGACCATTATGGCTTGGAGAAGGTCAAGGAGCGTATCCTCGAATACCTGGCCGTGCAGGGCCGCTCCCCCAAGATCCGCGGGCCGATCCTGTGCCTGGTCGGGCCGCCCGGCGTGGGCAAGACCTCCCTCGGCAAGTCGATCGCCAAGGCGACCGGGCGCAATTTCGTACGCATGTCACTGGGTGGCGTGCGCGACGAGGCAGAGGTGCGCGGCCACCGCCGGACCTATATCGGCTCGATGCCCGGCAAGGTCATCCAGGGCATGAAGAAGGCCAAGTCGTCCAACCCGTTGTTCCTGCTGGACGAGATCGACAAGCTGGGTGCGGATTGGCGCGGCGACCCGTCCTCCGCCTTGCTGGAGGTGCTGGATCCCGAGCAGAATGCGACGTTTGCGGACCACTACCTGGAGGTCGATTACGACCTGTCGGACGTGATGTTCATCACCACGGCCAACAGCCTGCGCATGCCGCAGCCGCTGCTGGACCGCATGGAGATCATCCGCATCCCCGGCTACACTGAAGACGAGAAGGTGGAGATCGCCAAACGCCACCTGGTGGCCAAGCAGGGCGAGGCCAACGGGTTGAAGCCGGAGGAGTGGTCGATCCATGACGAGGCGCTGCATGACCTGATCCGCTACTACACCCGGGAAGCCGGCGTGCGGTCGCTGGAGCGGGAAATCGCCAAGCTGGCGCGCAAGGCGGTGATGGAGATCGTCACCAAGAAGGCGAAGAAGGTCAATTTCACCCGCAAGAACCTCGACAAGTTCGCCGGCGTCCGCGTGTTCCGCTATGGCGAGACCGAGGAGGAGGACATGGTCGGTGTCGTCACCGGCCTGGCCTGGACCGAGGTCGGCGGGGAGATCCTGACCATCGAGAGCGTGCTGCTGCCGGGCAAGGGCAACCTGAAATACACCGGCAAACTTGGAGACGTTATGCAGGAGAGCGTCTCGGCGGCGCTCAGCTACGTGCGCAGCCGCTCCACCAGCTTCGGCATCAAGCCTACCTTGTTCGAGAAGCGCGACATCCATGTCCACGTCCCCGAGGGCGCGACCCCGAAGGACGGCCCGTCTGCCGGCGTGGCCATGGCCACCAGCCTGGTGAGCGTCATGACGGGCATCCCGATCCGCCGCGACGTGGCGATGACGGGCGAGATCACGTTGCGCGGCCGGGTACTGCCGATCGGCGGCCTGAAGGAGAAGCTCTTGGCGGCGCTGCGGTCCGGTATCACCACAGTGTTCATCCCAAAGGACAACGAGAAGGACCTGGCCGACATCCCGGACAGTGTGAAGAAGCACATCAAGGTCATTGCGGTGGCGCATGTGGACGACGTCATTGCCCGTGCGTTGTCCCGCAAGCCGGAAGCGATCGAGTGGCAGGAACCGCCGGAGCCGGTCGTCCCGCCCGTGTCCGGCACGGTTGCGTCCCTGCCGCACTGACGGGATGCCCGGCCGATCGATGTCGGCCGGGCAATTCGTTGACCATCTGCAATGACGGTGCCTAGAGTCGACCCGGTCCTGGTTCTGCGTCAAAAGCCGCAACCATAATCCGACAGGGGAGACGCATTCCGTGAGTACGACCGTGAACAAGCTGGACCTCATCGCGGCCGTGTCCGAGGAGGCACGTTTAGCCAAGGCCGAGGCGACGAAGGCGGTTGATGCCGTGTTCCTGGCGATGGCCAAGGCGTTGAAGGACAAGGCCGAGGTTCGGGTGAGCGGCTTCGGCAGCTTCGCCGTCTCCGACCGCAAGGCGACGAAGGGCCGCAATCCCCGTACCGGCGAAGAGATCGACATCCCGGCCTCCGCCTCGGTGCGCTTCAAGCCCGGCAAGGGTCTCAAGGATGCCGTGAACGGCTGACCGTGCTGGATTGGCTACGCAGGGCCCGCTATGTGACCTTGGGGCGGTTAGCTCAGCGGTAGAGCGTCTCGTTTACACCGAGAGGGTCGGCGGTTCGAAACCGTCACCGCCCACCATTCCGGCGTCCGCCGCACGGGTTGACGGCCTTTCGAAGCGCCTCTAAACGCTGCGGCCTGCTGCGGGTGTAGCTCAGTTGGTTAGAGCGCCGGCC
>CAXTJM010000033.1:0-42564 GCA_964244585.1 uncultured Acetobacteraceae bacterium
CCCTCACCAGCTACACGTATCTCGACCAAGTCAGGTTCTAGGCAGGCCGGTATAAGATCCTTCCTCGTCTTGCACTAGGTTTAGCAAACTTCCGTTCAGAGCCTCGAGCTGCTCTCGTACGCCCGCGAGAGCGCTGCCGAAGGCCTCGGCGGGCTTATGAAATACCTCTACAGGAACGGGGGAGCGCACTTGACCGCCGTTGAGGAATATAAGTGCAATTGCGCTACGACATTCTGCCGCAAGCCCTTCAATGGTTTGCTCTAAAAAATCCTTTGGCCGTGCAAAGAAAGCCGCAAGGTCGGCTGAGCGGAGAGAAAGATGTTCTGTAAATAGGCTGGTTCCAAGCCTCCGAGCCGTTTCTGGCAAGAAGTCCGGCATTTTTGCAAGCTCCGGAAGAACTCCGAGAGATTTTACAGAAGATCTAAATTCCTCATTTTGATCCCCGAATTTCAGATGATTATATAGGATCAGAGACTTCTCAGAATTGGTCAAATCTTGAACGTTTATCACTACCTGACTTTTTCCTAACAGGGGTAGAGCCGCTAGTTTCAGTTCAGGCTTTGCAGCTTTCCAAATATAATCTCGAGACGTTATTAGGAATCGACTTCCTGCGCGTACTGCGCCACGCATGAGAGGAAAGACTTGGTTCCAAGCTTCGGTTCTGTCTCTTTGATACTGGGTACTTCCCCAAGCATCGTCAATCCAGAAGAATTGGCCGCCAGCTGGATCGATGTGCTGAGCTAAGTGCTCGGGTGAAGTGGATTTTATCGTCGAAGAATTCCATGTGTCGCTGGCGCCCAGTGCTAGGCTCGCGCCAATGGTCGACTTACCAGCGGCGGGTGAGCCAAGGAGCAACACTAAGCTATGCTGGCTTATGGCAGCGACGCTCTTTCGATGCGCATCTGTGACCACAAGCTTTTGCACGTTATCACCCATCTCACTGAGGATAAGTTGCGCTTGACGATCGGCACGCTCATCGAGGAGTCCGGCTAGGTCAAGGAGGCCATACAGCCGTGGAACCATCATCCGTAGCTTCGGAGATCGGTGGATGCGTTCCGTAATCCAGTCACGATGAAACACGCGGCAATTACCAACCCCATGGGCTCGGAACGCGTCTTTTATCGAAATATCGCTTTGACCAGTGACCCGGAAATTTGTCAGGATGATGTAGTCGTCAGCTAACCTTTTGCCGGCTAGTAGTCGAGCTTTATCAAGCTCGTCCGAGAGATCTGAAAGCCCGAGTGTTTCATCTTCCTTCGAGGTAAATTTACATTGGATCGTTGACTCCCCGTACGACTCGGCATCCCAGACACCCCGGAAGCCGCCATCTCGCCCTGCGTCGCTGGTCGGGAGAAACGTTTGCACAGGGCGCCCAAGCCGCTCCTCGACGAGAGCAACGCAGAGATCCTGGAAGGCCTTCCAGCCGACCTTGTGCAGAGGAAACGTTGGAGAGATCATGCTAAGGCGTCGCGGCCTTGAAGGGGTTACTCCACATCATGCGGACCCAACAAGCCCGTCAATCTTCTTGAACTCCTTGTCATCGAGCATCAAAAATAATCCTTGGCGTTCCGACCGGTCTGCCCAGAGATCGCCAATGAGTCGCTTTTCTCTGGCATCGTCAGCTGTTGCCAGGAATGCGCCCTTGTATTCCACGACTAAGATCCTGCCGTCGTTCAGCAATGCGATGAAATCCGGGTAGAACTTGTCGGAAGAGGTCTGCAGCCAGAAGGAATGTGGCTGCTGCGCGGTGTTTCGCACCCACGCTTTCACCGAGGCGAGGCGCTCCAGGTAGACCGCGCACTCGTATTCCTCGCCGCTTGGTTCCAGGTCGCCGATCACCGGGAACAGATGCTTGCGAAAGGTGGTACCGCCCTTATAGGGCTGCCGGTAGCCATACCTGCTTTCATCAAAGACCAGCTCAAGGTCGGCACTGGTCTCGAACTCCAGCCCACTCTGCGGGAATAGGGCGCGTTCGAAGGCCGTCGCCTCGCGGGCGTCACGGTAGCGGCCGATCACTCGCGTGAGCGCCTCAACCAGCTGGAATTTGGCCCGGGCCAGGCCATCAAGGCCCAGGCCGGTGCGTCCATCGATGGCATCCAGTGCCTGGGAGATGAAGAGGGTCGACGACACCCTGGTGATGTCGCGCCGGCTGCTGGTGGGAAGGCGACGATCGAGCCAATTGATGAGGGCGGGCTTCGTCCAGCCGCGCTCCGCCAAGGCAAGGTCGAGTTGCTCATGCAAATCGGTCACGAAATCGATGGTGATCTTGCCGCCGATATCGACATCGAGGTGTGCCTCGTCTCCCGCCGGTTTGGGTGGCACGAAGAAGTCGAGGATGGCAGCTCCATCGCACTCCTCGAGCTTCCACGGGATATCAAGGAAATGAGCGCGATCGAACAGCTGCAGACCGTCGGCTCGCCTCACCCCCAATCGCGGCACGGCAAAGCGAATTGGTTCCGACGTGGCTTCGACCGAGTTCAGGCGGGCACCGCGTGATCGATGCACCAGCGCTTCGACGGTCCTAGCCGCAGCCGCCGGCATGGCGAGTAGCATCGCCGTCTTGTCGTAGTCGCTGAGAGCGCCCCTTGCCTTCAATCGACCGCTGGCCAGGTCGACCTCTACCCGGCCACCAGTGACAGTTTCGACGTTCCGCTTGAAGGCTGCCGCATCCAGGCCGTCCGGCAAGGTCTCGTCCACCACGAAGGCCGAACGATCGTCACCCAGTCCGGGTAGAGGGTTGGCGGACACTCTGACGAGGGTCTCAGCTTCGACCCGTTCGAAGCCGTTATTGACCAACCCCTCACGCAACGTGTTGGCCGCAGTCTGGAAGCTGGTAGTGGTCGCAAAGGCGTAGGCCCGGTTCAGCTCGTCGCGGCGCTTGCGGCGGGCGGAGGGCAGCCGCAAGACGCGGCCCAGCAGCTGTTCGACCGCCCGCGCCGATTTCTGTTCGGCGACCGAGCACAAGACGTAGGCGAAGGAGCAATCCCAGCCCTCCCGCAGGGCCTGCTGGGTGACGATGAACCGTAGTGGGCAGTCACGGTCGAACAGATCGACTCCATCGATCTCGCGATCGCTGCCGGTCGCCAAGGCGATGTGTTCAGACGGGACGCGGAAGTGCTCGACCAGCATTTTCCGGACTTCTTCCGCGTGCAGGGTCTGGCGGTCCTTGGATTTGGCTTCGGCCTGTACCAGCATGACCGGGCGGATGTACTCGCCGGTTTCCTTTTCCTCGGCGCCGGCGATTGCCGTCAGTTCATCGAGCCAGGCAATGGCGTCCCCAATCGTCTCGCGCGGTTCCGAGCGGCCCCGCAGGATGACCGGCAGTTTGATCATGTCTGCCGCTTTCAGCTCAGCTGCGGACACGTGATGAAGGACGTTGGAGGCGTAAATGCCCTTCTCGGGCCGGTGCTCTTCCGGTGTGACCGGGGTGGCCGTGAACTCGAGGATCAGCGACGGATTGAGCCGGGCCAGTGTGTCGAACGACAGGCTGCTCCGGACGTTGTGCGCTTCGTCAACGATCACGATCGGCCGGTGCAGCCGCAGCACATTGGCCAGGGAGGGAACGGGGTCTCCGGATGGGCCTGGCTCCAGCTCGTTGCGCAATACCGTCGCCAAGCCCGTGAAGTGGTCCATAAGCTCGCCGTTGGCTTCGTAGACCTTGCGGCCCTCGGTCTCCTCGATCCGGAAGGCCTGGATGGTCGCGATGATGACCACCAACCCGCCATCATAGTCGGCCCGCTTGGCATACAGCGCGTCCGCAACACTAAGCACCCGCACATTCTCGCCAAATCGCTCGGACAGGGCGCGGCGGTTCGGATGGGTCCGGTCTTCCAGGCTAGCCAGGGTCTGGTCGCGGATGATCTGCGACGGCACAAACCAGATCACAGTTGGCGTGTCGGACCGCAGATAGCTGTCGGCGGTGACCGCAATAGAGTGAGCGGCAAGGACGGTCTTCCCGCCACCCGTTGGGACGCGCAGGCAGACATAGGGCAGGCCCGGCAAGGCCGGCGGCGGGATGAATGGCCGCCTGGTCAGGCTGTAAAAGGCAGTGTCGGCATCGTTTAGCTCGACCGTCTTTTCGAGAAAACCGCGCAGCGTCGCCAGCGATTGGAGCTGGTATGGCTTCAGAACAAAAGGAGCCGTCAAGTTACAGCCCTTCGATCTGATAAGGGATTTGCTTGAACGTGATGCCCTGCTCGTTCAGGCGATCATCGGGCACAGTGCAGCCTTCGGCATAGACGACGCACGAGCCTTCGAAGTTTGACGCCGGCAGCGGCAGCGTTTCAAGACGACTAAGCGTCAAAACGTTTCCGGCTGTCGCACTTGCCACGCCAACACTGCTGGACGCGTGCAGCAGGTAGATCGCACGACCCTGAAACTGGCCGATCAACGGCGATGCGGCATCCGCTCGCCGCGGAATGGGCGATCCGGTCTCGCAGAAGAAAACGTGCGCCGCGAGGTCTGGAAAGGTCACAGCCGGGTTGATGCTGCCATCGGCATCGAAGAGGGGCTCACCCAGGGTGCAATACCGGAAGCCTCCTCCCAAACCGGGAACGGGAGCAAGAGCAATCTCCTCCGGCTCGCTAATGGGTGTGTATCCGGCCTGGACTAATGATATGCGCTTTGCCGTAATTTCCGATGCAATGGTCTTGTCCATCTCAACTGCGAGAAATTTGCGGTTGCCATTGTCAGTGGCGTTCAGCTCCAAAATCGCATGAGCCGTGCTGCCCGAACCAGAAAAGGAGTCTAGCACCGTGCAGTTAGGGTCATCAGTAGTCACGTAGCGAATTAGCCGAGCGAGAACCTCGTGGTCTTTTGGATTGGGAAAAACTTTGCCCCCAAAAATGGACCTCTGCAGGTCGTTTGATGGCTGCGAATGGCGATAAAATACGCTGGCCAAGACCTCGCGCTGTCCTTCTAGGTCCACTTCTTCGGCGTCTACCAAAGCAGGATTGGAAACGTAAACATACGATTTGTAGATCGGCGGCTTCCTGTGATCCTCTCTGAATATCACGTAGCCTTTTGCAATTTTCTCTCTCATTGTAGTCTCGATGAAGCGCCAGCCGTCTGTTGGAATTTTGCAGGGCTTTCCGGTTACATCATGCCTTATTTCGTATTTAGGACCTCCACCACCATGCCAGCTGATGTTGTTGTCGCGCCACACGCCTCGAGAGTCAGCATATTTCGCTCGTTGATATTTTTTAGACGGATGGTCTTTCGGTAAGGCCTTGTAAAAACTTGCTAAACCCTCCGAGACTGCACTCCAGTCGTTAGCAAACTCTTCCTTAAGGCGATGATACTCGGTGGCAATTTCGGTAATACCGGATTTCGGCGCTCGCCACTCGGTGTGTGAAAGCGCTAGTTTGTTTCGAGCGTAAACCAATATGTAATCGTGGCCGGAAGAGAAGAGTTTAGCATCATTTTTCCTACCTTTCTCCCAAATCAATCGACTAACAAAGTTGTTTGATCCAAAGATGAGTTCCATCAATAGATCACAGTATGACGATTCGTTATCATCTATACTGACAAGTATGACACCATCGTCCGTTAAAAACTCGCGAAGAAGTCGCAGCCTGGGATACATCATGCATAGCCATTTGTCATGCCGTGACAGGTCTTCCGCTTCCTTACCAACAGTCACGCCGAGCCAAACCTTTATCTCAGGCGAGTTTACATTGTCATTGTACACCCAGCTTTCGCTTCCAGTGTTATAGGGAGGGTCGATGTAGATGCATCGTACCTTGCCCGCGTAGTAGGGAAGCAAAGCCTTTAAAGCTTCGAGGTTGTCACCTTGGACGAGCAGATTGCCCGCTTCAGGGTCACCGGCGGATAGCGACTTATCGCAGTTCAATAGGCGGTAAGGCACCTCCCGATGGTGGTTCACCACGGCCTTTTTGCCGATCCAGTTGAGGGTGGGCATCCGCTACTAACTTCCTTTCTCAACCGCTGTACTCGGCCAGACGGTTCCCTCGCGTGAGCACGCGTCAATGACAAGACCTGGCATAGCGTAGAAGCCACTGGTCAGTACAGTGCTCGTTTCGAACCATATTGGCGATCACTCATGAATTGCGCAGTTCCTGCAACAAGGGATGAAGGAGTGGCTTGCTTGATTGGCGCTTTGAGAGGGTTCCTCCAATCACCGTGGCATCTTAATCTGTTGAATTTGTCTGCATAAATTGATATGGTGAATAGGCGAAGGGCGCTTCAAACTTCGGGAGCAGCAATGAACAGATTATCCGATACAGAGCTCGCCGAGGCGCAGCATCGCTTTAAGGGCGCATTGCATCTGCAGGAGATTGAGGGCAACCCGCTTGATGCCGAGCAGATTGCCATGTTCGAGATGTTCGACCGCGAGCGCTGGCCGCATGAGAAGTGCTTAGAATACATCCGTGCGCGAGTGCGCAGCGAAGCCGGTAGAGCACCGGCTGGCAAGGGTGAGTGAAGACCCTTACTGCTACCCTGGCACGGCTGTTCTCCGGAACAAGCTCGGTCTCGTCGACGCGGGGAATTTAGAATATTGGGAGCGTGAATTCGCTGCGTTTCGCGTTCGGCAAGGGCCGCCGACCGGCGATTTCGATCTCGGTCACCTAAAGGCCATCCACCACCACCTGTTCCAAGACGTCTATGACTGGGCGGGGCAGATCCGCACCCTCGAAATCGCCAAGGGCGGCAACCAGTTCCAGTTTCACACCTACATCGAGATCGGCATGGCCGACGTGCACCGGCGGGTTCGGGCCGACGACTATCTGCGGGGATTGTCCTCTTCTGACTTCGCCACCAAGGCTGCCCAGATCATCGGGGACATCAACTACGTTCACCCTTTCCGCGAGGGCAATGGCCGAACCCAGCTGCAATATCTCGATCAGCTCGCGGCGAAGGCCGGCCACCCGCTTGATCTGACAAAGCTGCAGCCAGACCAATGGCTGCAGGCATCGCGGGAAGCCCATCATGGTCGCTATGAGCCGATGGCTGAGGCTCTTGAAGGAGCAATAGCTCTCGAAAACAGTCGAGAGCGGCCTCGCATCCGCTAATTATCAAGCCGCAAAACCCGACTGCCAGCCAAATCCGAAGTCCGCATTGACCGCGTGACTACTGGGTTTTGTCCAGCAAATCAGCCATTGTTCTTGCAATGTTCCGACCCGATTATGGCACTAAGCAGGAAGGCAAGCCATGCGCGGTAGCACCGCGCACTTGTCACCGGTCTCACTCTCTAAACGCTGCTTTGAACCCGCTGGAAGACGCAGGGGCGCTGCCCCGTGCACCCCGGCAGGAAAAGCGTGTCGAGCGGTCCCGGTCCCTGCAGCGAACCCGGGAGGCGGACATGATCGACGAGATGCGCCGTTCGCCCAGCGGTTCCAACAAGCGCCAGCGCACTCACTATGTGGCGGTTCGCTGTACTCCCGCTGAACTCACCATTCTGGCCGCCAAGGCCGAGCGCGCCGGTCTCTCGCGAGGTGCCTATCTGCGCGCCGTCGCGCTGGGCAGCACAAGGCCCCGCGCCGCACGCCGGCCCGTGGTTGAGAAAGTCGAGCTCGCCCGGCTGCTCGGCGAGCTGGGAAAGGTCGGCTCGAACCTCAATCAGCTGGCGCGGGCCGCCAACTGTGGCGTGTCACCCGCTCTGGCAGAGCTCAAAACGGCAGTTCTCGCCGTCGAGCGCGCCGCCAGTGGGATCATGAAAGCCCTCGGCCGTGATCATTAACGGCGGCTCTCGCGCCGGAGCCGTCGAACTCGCCGCCCATCTTTGCCGCACCGACACCAACGAGATGGTCGAACTCCTGGAACTACGCGGTGTGGCGACGCGGGAGCTGCGCGAGGGCCTGCGCCAGATGGAGGGTATCGCCGCCGGCACGCGCTGCCGCAAATCGCTCTATCACGCCAACATCGACCCCGATCCCGATGCTCCCGCTCTGACGCTGGCGCAACAGCGTGGGGCCGTCGAGGCGCTCGAGCGCGGTCTCCGCCTCACCGGTCATCCGCGGCTGGTGGTGGCGCACGTCAAGAATGGCCGGCGGCACCTGCACGTCGTCTGGTCGCGGATCGACCAGGCGACGATGAAGGCGGTGCATGACGGTCATAGTTACAGAACGCACGAGCGGGTGGCGCGTCACCTGGAGGCGTTATTCGGGCATCGCGTCGTGCCGGGCACCCGGGGTAAGCCTGTCGAAGAGCCAAAGCTATCGCGGTCGCCACGGCCGACTACCGCCGAGACCCAGCAAGCGGAGCGCACCGGCATCGATCCCCGTGAGATCGCTCGCCTTGTAACGCAGCTGTGGCACAGCGCCGCCA
Organism: uncultured Acetobacteraceae bacterium; assembly: GCA_964244585.1. Classification (GTDB taxonomy): domain Bacteria; phylum Pseudomonadota; class Alphaproteobacteria; order Acetobacterales; family Acetobacteraceae; genus LMUY01. The sequence continues at coordinate 8,287 of CAXTJM010000033.1, forward strand.
CCGGCCAGGCCTTCAAGACTGCGATCGAGGCGGCTGGCTTCCAGCTGGTTCGCGGTGATCGCCGTGATTTCTGCCTGGTCGACCGGACGGGCGGCGTCCATAGCCTCGCGCGTCGTTTGACGGGGTTACGGGCGGCCGACGTCCGCCACAAGCTGCGGGACGTCGATCCAGATACGTTGCCTGGCATCAAGGCGGCCCGCCTTTCCTGCCGGTCGGCAAACCAGGCTGCCCTTCAGGCTGAGGTCAGCCCGGCGATGACCGCGGCAAGTGCCCGCCAAAACCCTTCCAGAGCAGCTACAAGGGGGCTGGACGGGGTCACAGGCCGAGCCAGCCACCGGCGACCTGCCAGCACCCTCTGCGGGCCTGTGTTGCGCCTGTTCAGGCCTGATGCGCGGGTAATAACACCCTCTCCGCCGCCCGATGCCAAGCCAGTGCCCGTGCCACCTGAAACACGGGTGCTTTCCGGCCGCATCCGCTCGATCGGGAGTGCCGGGCGACCAGGGCCTGTTTCCCTGCCCCGCTCGCCGTCTCTCATCCTCAAGGAGCCTTTAGCCGAGCGGCCGCTGGCCGTCGCACCGTCAGCCTCGCCGCCAGTCCGGAAGCCGGTCGCAACCCCGGATCGCCCTGTTCTCAACCTGGCGCGGGCTCTTGGGGTGGATCCGCCCTACGAGCTGGTCATGTGGGCAATGGAGCAGAAGCGCAAGCTGATCGCCTATAGCTGCGAGACCGGCGCCTACGTCGTGCCGGAACTCGCTCACCTGACCGCAATCATTACGGGCGCCTACCTGGAACTTGGTCTTACTGCGACCGGTAAGATGCGGCTTTCCGGCGGACCGTCGCCTTGTTAGGCGAGAATGAACCAGGTGGATGTTCATCGAGGATCAGATAGTATCTGACGCCATGAGCGACTTTCCCGGTTTCATGCTTGATACCAACATCTTCAACAACTTGTTAGACGAGAGATTTGCTCTGACAAGCCTCGGAGAGTGCCGTCTGCTGGTAACCGGAATACAGCGTGATGAACTCGGTAGCACACCAAATGAAATTAGGCGCGCCGCTCTCCTGCAGCTATTCGATACGATTAACCCAGCCGTTGTAATTACCTCCAGCTTCGCTTTCGGTATTGAAGGAGCGGGCTGGGATCAAGCGAGTTGGAACGATGACATTGGTATGGTCGCGCGGCTGCGAGCACGGCTGCAAGAACTCGATGGCCGAAAGCTGCGACGGAAGCATGTACTTAATCAAGAACGCGACGTGCTTATCGCCGAAACCACGATTAAGACGGGTGCTGTGCTGGTCAGTAGCGACAGCTCTTTATGTCGCCTTGTCGAGGAGCTTGGGGGTAAGGCGCTCAATGCTGGGCTACTCGCAGGCGTGCCGTCTCCGATGGCAATGCTTAGTCTTGAAGGCGTAGCACCGAGCAGACTGAAATGAACGGTCTCTCATCCAAACAACATCGCCCAGCCGAGCCTTTATCAACCCGTCACATCTTCCTTGACACCCAGGTGTATCGCGAAGTTGGCCACAATCCAGAAAATCCAGCGCTCAAGGCGCTGGAGGAAAGTATCGCAGCGCATCGAATTGTCCTGCATGTAACTGACATTACCCTTGCAGAAATTAAGCGGCAGCTCCGTGAACAAGTTCTCAGCACTCAGCGAGAAGCTGTCGCAACCGAGAAGCACCTCCGCCGCTGGCGCAAACAGGCCCCTACAGCTGCTCCCAAGCATAAGATCGAGTTCGATGCCGACGCTGTTGCAGCTGAACTTTACCACACGTTTGAGATGTTCATACGCTATCGCTGCAACGCAGTTGTCCATAACGCTCTGGATATTGATCCAGCATCGGTGTTTACCAAGTACTTTCAACGAAAACCGCCGTTCGACGGGAAGGACAGCAAGGAATTCCCTGACGGGTTCATGTTGGAGGCGCTGACTAGATGGGCTGGCACTCACCGTGATTTCCTCTACGTCGTTACACGTGATGCAGCGATGCGGCGTGCAGTAGATGACGATCCTCGTCTGCTCATTTTAGATTCAATCCAAGACGTCTTGGCTAGAGCCACTGCGGAAATGGGGCCAGACGCCGAGATGATCGCCGAAGCGGTTCTCGATCGCTCTGCCTTTGACGCAACTTTCGAGCAACTACTGAAGCAGGAGATTCCAGAGGCAACGTTCACCTACACAGGCGAACTACCTGAAGGGGAAGCTTACGAAGGCAAACTTCTCAGCATTCAGCAGGTGGGGCATTGGTCAGTGATAAGTTTGACCGAGCAGCGGGTTAGTGTCGTTCTTGATGTCACAGCGGAGGTGCAGGTGGAGGTCCAATACGAAAACCGCGACGATGCTGTCTATGACCGCGAGGATGATCATTATTACGGTGCGGAAGATGCCTCTATTACAATAGACGAAGAAGTCGAGATACAAGTATTTGCCGAGATAGATCGAGCTTCTGGCGAAGTGATTGACGGTAAGGTGTTGACTAACGAAATCAACATCTCCGGGGCATGGGACGCCTACTATTGATTAAATCTGATGCTCCTACTGGGCTGTCGCTGTGGAAGTGACATTGACGGCCGTTTTGCGGAGCCATGAAGCACCCTGTTGCTGACCCAGATCGTTGCCCGCAACGTTCATTGAGTGTTTCATGAATTCATAAGCAAGCCAAGTTTGAGCCTGTGCTCTTGCCTGACTGCGCGACCGCTTTGTAGGAACAACCTCCCAATTGGATGGACGCGGATGGGCAACCGGGCTCTAAACATTAAAATGCTGCGGCTTACGGCGGACATTGTCTCGGCCCATATCTCCGAAACGCTGTTCCCACCGATCAGCTGCCAAGCCTCATTCGCGCGACATATGGAGCACTCAGCAAGCCAGGCCGACCTGATAGTGCAGCTGCCGTCCGGCAGGAGCCAGCGGTGCCGATCAAGAAGTCCGTGTTTGCCGACTACCTCATCTGCCTAGAGGATGGGAAGAAGCTGAAAACGATGAAGCGGCACCTCCAAGCATCCTACGGAATGACCCCTGATCAGTATCGTGCCAAATGGGAGTTGCCGGCCAGCTACCCTATGGTCGCCCCGAATTATGCGGCGCACCGTTCGGGTCTGGCGAAAACGCTCGGGCTTGGTCGCAAACCAGGAGCGACCGCGGCCGAGATCTCGGTGCAACGGATACCCCTCGGTGTCAGAGGCAAGAAGCCGAAACACAAGGCGCCCACTGCCACTCCTCAACAGGAGCACGCAGACGCAGCTGGAAATTGATGAGGCGATCGACTGCACGTCACCATGCACAGCTGCAAGACCATGATTTCATGATTTGCATCTTTCATGAAAATGGGCGCGGTTGAAACGGAAGCCATTACTGCGTGTCGGCCGCGCTTGGCAGCTTTGATGTTCCCTGCAGCATGTCCAAGTTCCCATGCCGGCACCGCCGTCAGGTCTCGATCCAGGAAGGCTACAGCCGGCCGCAGCGCCGGCGAGGCGCTTTGTCCCCTGCCCTGCGGCCATTCCTCGCGAGGCAAAAACCGCCTTGCCCTCCCTGCTTGCGCCGGCCGTGGCCGCTCTTCCGACGAGACCCCGCTGGGCGGTCTCGACCAGGAGAACCATCATGGACAAGCGAGTCATTCGCATCCCCACCCAGCTCTTCGACCACGGCCAGATCAGCGCTACCAGCGGCGTTCTACACGCCACCACAACCGCGTTTCGAAGGCAGTGCATGACCGAACATCTTTCCGGCCACTGGGGTGTCGTCGACGCGGAAGATACCAGAACCAACTTCACCGCTTTGTTCGAGGCCGGCCGTCTGCTCTCCGCCTACCCCATCGATCCTGACCGGCCTTGTGATGGTTATGGCGCCAATGCGCTATGGATCATCACCAGCGGCGATCGCCGCACGACCACCCTGCTGTTACCAGAGGAGGCCTGACGCCTGGGCGGCTCAGCTGGCGTGGTCGAGCCGCTTGGCGATCAGGATAGCACCTGCTTCGTCACGTCGTGGCTTAACTCAAGTATCCGCAGCGCCGATAAGGATCTATGATGCAGTCATGCCCAAGCAGATCATTCCTCGACCAGAGACGCTCGTCAAAACGATCGCGGCGTGCGTTGCGAATGCTGGCCGCCTGATTGAGGAGAGCTACGACCTGGAGTTTCGATCGCCCTCGTCCTCACGTTTTTACCTGTTATTAATTGCCCAGGAAGAGTTGGCGAAAGCTTTTATCCTGTCTCTGGTGAAAGAGGGTGTGCTCCCTTTCACGAACGATATTCTGCGTGTGCTCAAGGATCACGCATGCAAGCAGCTGGTCGGCATGGTGATGGACTACGTCATCATGCACTGGGACGATCTCGACCAGCTGGAAGCCATGGTGGCGGAGGATGTCAGTCTCGGTTATCGCCTGCCTAACGGGGCTGGCAGCGCCATGGAGTTACTGCGCTACGAGAAGATCGACGGCTGGCGATCTAAAGGCTGGGGTTGGACCGAAGACCCTGCTTACGATCCTGTAGCGCTCGCGGTGGCTGACGGAGAACAGGATCGTCGCAAACAGGACGCCCTCTATGTGCGGGTGGCCCCGGACGGCCAGGTCAGCAGCACGCCCGCGAGCATCGCCAATGAGGAGACGGCGAACGCACTAGCCAGGGCAGAGCGGTACACCCAACTCGTCAGGAGCATGATCGACGGACGCCCTGGCTCCCTCCGCTATGACAAGACGGTCGCCGCCCTGCGTTTGCTGTTCGGCGACCAGATGCCGACGCTGGATGCCCCTATTCAACCAGAGTGATATCCTGATCGTAACGGCACAGCAGTGAGCAGGTGCTCTTCCCGCCGACAGCACTGCCCAGGAGACAAACAGAAATGGTCGAAATCCTTCGCGAGACCAAAGTGGCAGCGGCGTTCCGCCAGGCCGCCAAGAACGGCGCAGCGGCCGTTGTGGCGGCCCCCTTCTGGGGCAAGGGCGCGGTCGCGGCGCTTGGTCTCACCAAGGGCCAGCCCATCCGCATCGTCTGTAACCTCGATCAACCAGGCTGCAATCCCCTCGTCATCGCCGAAATCCGCCGCCTCGGCATCAAGGTGCGAACCCACCCCCGGCTGCACGCCAAGATCTACGCCACCCCTACCCTCGCGATCGTTGGCTCCTCCAACGTGTCGAGCAACGGGATGACCCTTGAGGGAAAAGCCGCGCAGGGTTGGATCGAGGCGAACGTTGCCGACACGGATCCTGCGTTTGTCGCCGCCGTCCAGGCTCTTTTCAAGGAAATCTGGTCTTCCCCCGAGACACGGCCGGTCACTGCCGCGGATATCAAGGCGGCGCTTGCCAACCGCCCTCCCCCGCCTGCCCCACCGCTACGCAGCAAGACGCTGCTAGCGGCCTGCCGCGAGAACCCAAAGGCCTTCGCGTCGGTCTATGTCGTGCCCTATGACGAGGACCTCAGCGACATCGCAAAGAAAAAGCTGGCAACGGTAAAACAAAGTGCCAAACCACCGAAACCAGGTCTTACCGAGACAGACTTCCGTCGAGCGCAAGGCTATCAGACCGATCCTCTTCCCGAAGGGGCTTGGCTCGTCGGTCTCGATTGCCGCGGCAAGAAACCGGCGAGGTTTGCCGGTTGTTCTCGAGTGGTTGGTCTCAGCCTGCCTATAGAAGATGAGTCCGACTTGAACATTGTGCTTCCCGGCGTGATCCGGCTTGGCGGCCATCGCCTGGCAGTCTCGCAAAGCGAGAAAGCGGCGCTCGTTGCCGTGGCCAAAAAGCTGCTCGGGCTGACCACGCCCATTCCGCTAGCCCGGGGGATCAAGCTGATCGACAATCTCCCCTAGCCTGCCACGGGCAAGCGATACACCAACACCTGGTTCTGGGGTGCACCATGGGACTATCTGCTTCCGCACGGGTGTTTTTCGGGGTAGCCGGGCAGCGCGAGCGGCAGCAATTCGACCCGCCACGAGGGCGGCAGCGCCCCGATCGATCCCGCCGTGGGATCGTCCGTCAGCACGACCGACAGCGGCGGCCGCCGGCACCGCTTGCAGCATAGCCGCTCGACCACCTGTTGCAGGCTCCCCCGCCCGTGCCGCTCCACCAGGAGGCGCAGCGGGTAAGATGAGGACTCCCGGCATTGCGGGCAGCGCAGATGCAGCCACCAGCCATCCAGGGCGCTGACCGGGGCCGCCAGAGCCGCCCGCCGCAGGGCGGCCAGCAGCTTGCCGAGGTTGGCCGGCGGCAAGGCCACCTCAGCCGCCCGCGTCCGCCAGCAACGGCAGGCGCCAGGTGGGCGGCGGGCCGCCGAGGCCATTCGCCTGCGCGTCGTCCGTTAGCAGCACCGAGGCCGGCACGGCCTGGCAGCGCCGGCAGCGCAGCCGGCCGACGATCTCATGCGGTACATGCACGATGGCCCCGCAGCCGCCACAGTCCCGCAGCAGCCACCAGGTGTCGGGGAACATCCGCAGGTGCGCAGCAAGCGCCACCTGCCGGAAGGCACGAGGCAGGGTGTTGGGGGAAGGTTGGCTAGGCATGGCGTCCTATCCTGCGCCGCCGCACCCCCGTTTGAACAGGACAATGTTCTTGATATGTTCAGTTAACGGCAGCAACCTATTGGCCGAATGTTCCTTAACGGCTTAACCTTCCGCGACTTAGGTGGAACTTAAGCCTAGACGTGCTATCATTCATCGGAATGAGCAGCCAGGCGATCCAGCACGACGACGAGGACTACCCCGTCCCCGCCTACCTGATGGAGCCGACCGACCCAGCCGAGCGTGAGCGGCAGCAGAACGAGGCCGAGGCCTCGATTGCCGCTGGCCACGGCGTTCCTCATGCCGAGGTCCGCGCCTGGTTGCTGGAACTGGCGGCCGGGCGTTACACCCCGCCGCCGTGCGACCGGTAGTCTGGTCCGCCGTCGTCTCCGCACAGCGCGGAGCTTGCGCAGGTAATTGAGGTTGCTGAATACCAAGTGCTGCAGGCTGGTCCGAACACCGGTCCGCCGGTGTGACTGGCGCTCCAGATGTCTATGCCGGGCGCGGTCCGGCCGCCGAAAATCGCCACGTGGCCGGGATACCAGCCAACATCCCACCCTAAGGCGCCCCCACCACCCTGACAAACTATAGGTCGCGGCCAAAGGCGCTGCTGTTGAGGCGACCAAGGTCAATCCGGCCTCAGCAAAGATGGCCGAGACCGAATCAGAACAGTCAGCACCTGCCCTCGTTGAGCCGCCGGAGACGTAAGGGACGTTGGCCGCCGATCACTCGGCGGCCGCGACTGCGATAGCACTCTGCTGCCCAGGTGTCATGCGGTAAACTCCCTCTGGCAGCGATGCTGCTACCAGCGCGATGACTGATGGAGTGTCTGCCGGATCTTCTCCAAATCCCACGTACATGTGAGGCGCTAGCCTGATAGCAGCACAAGCCAATCAGAAGCCGTGCGGCTCCGGACCAGCATCGGGTATGGCCTTCTCGGCTCCAAATTGCTTGTCATTCCTGAGCTCGCTTGAGCTTGGTATGAAGCCTTCCTCCAACAGGAAGTTGATCACACTAGCTCTATGAGCTTTTATTCGGAAGGCTTCTTTTGAGTGCTGGGCGGTGTCGCCTAAAACAGCGCAGAAGTACAGAAATGCCGCAGTGGCATAATATGCAACGCCAACTGTCCTAAAGCGTAGGAAGTCTATGTATACTTGAAGAAACGCCGTAACAGACATCAGGTAGAGAACGTGAAGTTCACCGTGAGCCAACTGAACGCTGATTGCATTATCGCCAGAGAAGATATGATCCTTCACTGCCTCATAGGCATCTCGGCACCGGAGGATGTTTACTCCGTAATGATGGAGCAAGAAAATTGTCGACGTATGATTGTCACCACGCTCGTTGAAAACGATATCTTTTAATCCATGTAACAAATGCTGAATGGGGAAAAGCAGGAAATTCCCCAGGAGCCTGAAATAGATCGTGTATGATCCTAGGCCAATCACAAGACAGGCGATGATGGTTAAGGTGGTTCTACCGGCAATCTCTCGTATGTAGAGCTCCGGGTTCTCACTGTTATAGACAAACAGGAAGAGCAACAATATGCCCGAGAAGGTATAACCAATAATTCGCTCAATTGAGAGAGCTAGTAAGTCGTAGACCTTGGAGGATATTTTCTCGCCTTGTGGAGACATTCTGACATCCGAGTATGCCAGATCAGCCTACAGCAGCTATGGATGGATTCGTATAGGGGTGGCGCAACCACCCGCCGGAGAACCGCCCGCCTGACGACTTCGGTAGGCGAGTAAGCCACCGAGGGGAATGGCGAGAGTCAGTGGCAGCAAATTGCCAGTAACCATGAGGGTGAATAGCCTGCCATGGTTCGCGTAGGTATCCACGGCCATAGACAGGGCAGCTATCTTCTGAACGGAGAAGCATAACGACAGGCAAGATTTGATGAGTCGCGTCGATGGTCTGCTGAGACCCGTGATAGCATTGATCATCAAATCTTCCGAATGGTTACACGGAGAAAAGCCTTCGTATATTAACTGAACCAGTTGCGCTGTACAGGGAATTCGTGCTTTGCGGTTGTGCTAGCCGATGAAATGCATCGATCTGCTCTTTGTGGTTATAAGCCTGCGTGATTACCTTGGGCAACAACCGATCCATACGGCGCTTGCTACGGACCGCCTTGCTGCTGTCGATTACGTAGACGGGACATTCCAGTCAATATGCTCAAGCGGCGCCTTTGGCTACTATAAAGTATATTGGTGCGAACACCACTTCGACGCTTGAGGCTGATTGACCAAATGCCGGGCGCACCCCGCCAGCGGGTCGGGCTCTATGGCCCCTGGCCACCAGGCCCTTGCCGGTCCTGGCCTCACGGCGACGATCCCTTGCGCGAAGCACGTCCTGGCGCCGTGGACACGGCTTAAGCGGGGGCCGAGAGGCTTTGCCTCTTCTCTCCCCCAAACAGGCTTCCGCCCAGCTTCCTCCACCTCCGCTCCGCTCCGGCTCCGTGCAGCCGGGTCCCCGCGAAGCCTGTTTTCCCCCTCCATCTCCACCGCTCACGCGGCCCCGGGAAGCAGCGAGGCGCGCTGCTTCGCATCCACAAAAGGAGAGAACGATGGGGCCCACAACCGACCGACAGGATGTCTACAGCCGGGTGACCAACAGGATCATTGCCGACCTTGAGCAAGGCGTGCGGCCCTGGCTGAAGCCTTGGAACACCGGGCATGCCGCGGGCCGGATCACGCGTCCCTTGCGTCACAACGCTATCCCGTATCAAGGCATCAACGTCATCATGCTATGGTCGGCCGCGACCACGAAGGGTTATGGCTCTCCGCTCTGGCTGACCTTCAAACAGGCTCTTGAGCTTGGCGGGGCGGTGCGCAAGGGCGAAACCGGCGAGCTGGTGGTCTATGCCAACAAGATCACCCGCACCGACACCGACGATCAGGGCGAGGAAAGCGAACGGGAAATCCCCTTCCTCAAAGGATATACCGTGTTCAACGCCGAGCAATGCGACGGCTTGCCGGATCGGTTCACTGCCCCGGCCGAGCCCCCTGCCCTTTCCCCACTGGCGCGCCTCGCCCACGCCGACCGCTTCTTCGCGCAGACCGGCGCCACCATCCGCACCGGCGGCACGCAGGCCTACTACGCAAGCGGCCCCGACCACATCCAGATGCCACCCTTCGAGACCTTCCGGGATGCCGAGAGCCACGCCGCCACCCTCGCCCACGAGCTCGCCCACTGGACCCGGCATCCAAGCCGCCTCGATCGCGATTTTGGACGCAAACGCTTCGGCGACAAAGGCTATGCCATCGAAGAACTGGTCGCGGAGCTCGGAAGTGCCTTCCTGTCCGCCGACCTCGTCCTGACCCCTGAAGTGAGGCCAAGCCACGCCGACTATATTGGCAGTTGGCTAAAGGCCTTGAAGGACGACAAGCGCCTCATCTTCACCGCCGCCTCCCACGCGCAGCGCGCCGCCGATTTCCTCCATGCCCTCCAACCGACATAGCCGCGATGCCTCAATTCATAACTCAGTGAATTCATGAAAACAGGATTAGCGATTGCGCTGATCCTGTTTTGCTGCTAGCAATCGCGCAATTCATGAATAGCGTATTTGCGCTTCTGGCTTGAGAAAGACCGCCGATGTTCGACGTCGTGACCCTCGCCACTTCAAAAGGCGGCGCCGGTAAATCCACCCTCGCCCGCAGCCTGGCCGCCTTCTGGTTTGAACTTGGCCATAAGCCAGCGCTCATCGACGCCGATCCACAGCGCTCCCTTGCCAATCGCTACGATCCGGCTGGCAAGCTCGGCGGGGTGCCCGTCGTCGCCGAGCCCGAAGAGCGGGTCGGCGAGGTCATTGACGAGCTGCGGGCCAAGCACCGGCCGGTCATCGTCGATACCGCCGGCTTTCGTAACCGCACTACGATCAGTGCGCTGGTGGCGACCGACCTCGCCATAATCCCTCTAAAACCCTCCAGCGAGGACGTCGACGCGGCACTGGCGACCTTCGACCTCATCCGCGAGATCAACGAAACCGACGAGCGTCGCGATCGACCGATCAAGATCGCTATGGTGCTGACGATGACGATGCGCGGCACCGTCATCGCGCGGCACGTGCGCGACCAGCTGCTCGACGCCGGTTACCCGCTGCTCGTCGCGGAGATGCAGAACCGGGTCGCCTATCCGGAGGCGGGCATCGAAGGACTAAGCCCCAGCACCCTTGATCCGGATGGTGCTGCCGCCCGCGATATCGCCGCCATTGCCAAGGAATTGATGAAAGCCGCAACTCATGAATTGCGCAAACAAGGAAAGCACCATGCCTAGCAAGAAACTTGGCGCCCTGTTGCGCTCCGTACCGCCAGCGACGGCAGGCGCGGCCGACGAGCCGGAGATCGCATCGCCGCACGTTGAACGACCAGCGTCGCAACCGGCCTCGCTGCCGGCACAGCCGCAATCAACGGTGGTGCTCCCCGCGGAGGCCAGCCTAGTGGGGGCGACAGGGCAGGGCAGGGGCGCCGTTCCCGAGCGGGAGGTGCCGCTCCAGGTGCTGATCCCGGTCAAAGTGCGCCGCCAACTCGCATTCCACTGCGCCGAGCAGGGCGAAAGCCTCCGCTCCGTTATGCTGCAGGCGATCCGCAGCCTCGGCATCGAAGTCAGCGCTGCCGACATCGCCGGCAAGCGCGGGCGCAAGAATTACTGAAATTCATGAGAACATGAACTAAGCAATTTAGTCGCGGAGCAGGCCGGCGGATCAGCCCGACCGTGGGATGGGAGGCGTGACAATGAAAAGGATCAGGTCCGACCGTCTGCAAGCGGGTGATATCATCCTCACGGCCCGCCGGACCAAGCTCGGGAAGGGCATTCGGCTGTCGACCAGGGGCCTGGTGTCGCACGCGATGATCTACGTGCAGCACAGCTCGATCATCGACTCCACGAGCGATGGCGTGCAGGCGCGGAACCTCCAGCGCGAGCTTTTCGAGCTCGACGAGCAGGTGTTCGCGTTCCGGCTGCGAACCCCTTTGAGCGCGGCACAACTAACAAGCATCATTGACTTCGCCCGCTCACAAATCGGCACGCGCTACTCCAGGTCGGAAGCCGTAAAGTCGCTGATCGGCGGCTCTCGGCCTCGGACCACCCAGCAGTTCTGCTCGCGCCTGGTCGCCCGCGCCTATGCGAGCGTCGGCGTGCAGCTGGTCGATGATGAGGATTACTGCACCCCGGAGGAACTGCGCACCAGCCCGCTGCTGGACGAACTCGGCGACCTCACCGAGATGGTGCCCGATGCTGAGGTCGCGGCAGGTCGCCAGCGACCAAATCCGGTGCTGATGATGCAAACGAGCCAGAACATCATTCTGGAGGCCGCCCGCCAGCTGGACTCCACGATTGAGACCTTCGAAGATCTGCATCGGCTCGTCCGCCAGCATCCCGAATGGGATAGCCAAATCGCCGAGATTTACCAGAGCTCGGGCTATCTCGACATCTGGAAGGTTGATGTCGAAGCCAACCCTTGGCACTATGATGCCGCCTTGATGGAGATGGCGGGGATCGACGCCGAAACCCTGCGGGAGCACTGCGTCGCAACGCTCCGCGAGGCCTACTCAGGCTTGAACCGCTACGCCGTCATGCTGCATTACTACTCGGCGGCCAACGCGGGCGAGGAACGCGAAACAACGGCTTTGCTCGTCAGCCTCTATCAGCGGCTGGTCGACAATGATCAGTTGCGGTTCGACGCCGCCGTCAGCTGGTTGCGGCGGCACTTTCCCGAGGATGTCGGCCGGCATGTGGAACGCATCGTGCCGCATTCGCAGCATTGGTTTCAGATAGTGGACCGGGTGGAGCCCAGCCTCGGCGCTATCGCGCGCCTCTCCATAGCGCAGGCCGGTAGGGTGGACGTTTGCTCGTCATGTAAGGATCACCCCGCACACGATTACTGGCTGATGAATGCCGCCGCGGCCATGCCGGGCGTGCCTTCGCTGCGTTTGTGTGACGATTGTGTCCAGATCCGCCGCGATATGGGCGAGCTCCTTGAGCCGTTCACAGCATGAAATCATGAATAGCGCATTCCATGATCGGTATTGCTCCAGCACGCTGTTCGATTCGGAGCTGATCCGCGCGGACGTTTCCAGATTTCGACTCGGAATCCCAATGGTCGACTCGGCAATTGCGAGATTCTTCAGGCCATAGCAAAGCCTCTTTGAGAAGAATCCTAGACAACCCCGAGCGGCCTTCATACCCTCCAAAACTAGTTACACGTCGGAGAGCTCAAGGATGGAGCGGACATGACACCACAAGCTGACTCGATGCGGGCCTATCGCCGCACCCTGGCCGAGACCGGCCGGCGCGAGCTTGTCGTCGCGTTGCCGCAGGAGACCATCGCGTTCCTCGACGAGTTCAAGAAGCAACATGGTTTGCGCAATCGCAACCAGGTGCTGTTGCAGCTGATCGAAAAGGGGAGGGAAGCCACCCGAGCCGAAGCCTAGAAACACAAAAGCCCGCCTTGCCGGGCGGGCTTTTGAAAATCGCTATGGGCCTATGACTAAGTCCGAGGGCCAATCAACACCCCCAACCTAGTCAGCAGACGCCTCGATTGCAAGCGAAAATTGCCGTTTTCGCTAACAGGAGAGGCTTGCCCATCGCGATCCACCCGAATGGAGGATCGTATGAGTAGAGAGTACGGCGCGACGCATGCGCCACAGGCCGCCCCCAAACCGGGGCGCGCCACAGGTTTCAGACGCCTGACCCCTGGTCTGCTGCGCGCCGACGAGGCCGCCCGGGCCTTCCAGGGCCTGCCGGATGGCGTCACTGCGCCCGGGCAGATCCTGGCGACGTTCAAGGCCGCGGCACCCCGTCTCGGCCTGTCGATCCGGCTGGTGCATGCCATCGACTGGCTGTTCCGCTTCACGCAGCCCCAGGACTGGGATGCCGACGGGCGGCCGATCGTCTGGCCCTCGGCCGAAACCCAGCGGCAAGGCCTCGGTCTCTCCGTCACCCAGGTCAAGGCGATCAACCGGCGGCTCATCGAGGCCGGGCTGCTCACCATGCGCGACAGCCCCAACGGCAAGCGCTATGGCACCCGTGACCGGCGGGGCAGGGTGGTCGAGGCCTACGGGTTCGACCTCGCGCCACTCGCCGCCCGCCATGCAGAGTTCACCGCCCTCGCCGAGGCCGACCGTCTGGAGCGGCAGCAACTCGGCCAGCTGCGCCGCCGCGTCACCATCGCCCGCAAGAGCATCGCCCAGATCCTCGAAACGGTCCGCGAGTACGGCATCGCCGGCGACAGCTGGCCGCGCCTCGCCGATGAAACGCGACAGCTGGTGCGCAGCCTGAAAGCGGTGGAGAACGTCCACATTCTGGCCGTCGGCACCGAGAACCTCGAACGGCGGCAAATGCAGGCGCGAGAAGCGTTGGAGCAGATGTTGGGAGTTGTGGATTCCGACCCCTTGGAGGCGAAAAACCGACCCCACACTACAACTACAAACGAAATGATTAATCTTTCAGATACGGTAGATGCTTCCCAGACAAGTAGTAGCGCAGCCCCGTCTCCTCAGACCCATCTGGCACCACCACCGTCTTCGGCACGTGCCGCAGCAAATCGACCAGAACGACCCGGCCTTAAACTCGCGCCGCATGAACTGGTCAGGCTGGCACCCCGCCTCAAGCCCTACCTGCGGGGGCCGGATCCCAGCTGGCGCGACATCGTCGATGCTGCCGACTGGCTCCGCGACGAACTCGACATCTCCAAGCCACTCTGGGGCGAGGCCTGCCTGCTGCTCGGCCGCGAAGGGGCAGCGACGGCGCTCGCCGTCGTCTCCACCAAGGACAAGAGCTACTTCCAGACGACACCTGGCGGCTACTTCCATGGGATGCTGACCAAAGCCAAAGCCCACGAGCTCAACCTCGACCGGACCATCTGGAAGCTGCGCCATGCCGCCCAGCAGGGTCACTCAGCCCCGGCCACGCCGTAGAGACCGGCAGCACGTCGGTAAGCTTCGGTCCGTGTCTTCGAAACGGCGAGGATGGCTATTCTGCGGTGGCCGGCTTGTATGATGGCGGGTGACACCCACATCATGATCGCTGGTTTCATCTTCGGGGACCGGGGCGGGTTCAAATCCCGCAGCCGTGCTCGTTCTTGTCGCCCTTCTTACCGCTTTCGCTTCGGCGGCCAGCAGCTGAGGAGGTGCATCATGAATAAAAAGCTTTGGAAGTCGAAGTCCAATGCCTGCAAGGTCAAGTGTCTGAGGTCTAAGTCTGTGTCGATCATTGCCCATTTCTTCGAAACCGTCTGGGCGATGGGAGCGAGCTTGGCTGCGACGATGGTTATCTCCACCCCGTTCCATTGAGCGGGGCGCATCTTGTAGCGCCCCGCTCGTCTGCCTCGTGGTCCCGCTTGCGCAACATATTGCGTCAAAGCGGCAAACCGTATATCATCTCCGCGTGGAGAATGATTATGGTAGCTGTTCAATCCCCTGAACCCGTGTTGTTCACGCCGGCCGAAGCGGCCGTGCTGACCCAACTGTCGGTCAAAGCCGTCAACAACGCGATCGACAAGAAGACCGTCGCCGCAGTCACCGGCGATCGGGCAGGGCAGGCCACCCGGCTGCTCGACGTTACGGCGCTGATGGCGCTGACGCTCGAACGGCGCTTGGCGTCCCGCTTTCCACCAGCATTGCGCCGCGCGGTGTTCGGGGCTCTCCCGACCGCCCGCGGCACGGTGGTGCTCGACGACGGCTTCCTCAAGATCGATCTGCGTCAGCCCCGGCGCGAACTGGCGACGTCGCTGCGCCAGCTGCGCCGCGTCCGGCGGCTTGTCGTCAGCGATCCCGGGATCTACGGCGGTGATCCGGTGTTCCGCGGCACGCGCGTGCCGGTGCATGTGGTCGCCGAGCAGCTGGCGCAGGGAGCCGGCGAAACGGAGATCCTGGCGGGATATCCACGCCTTTCGGCAGAGATGATCCAACTGGCGCCGCTTTACGCCGCGGCCTATCCCCGGCGCGGGCGCCCGCCCGTCCAACCCTGGCACGGCCAGGCGCCGCGCTCGACCACTCGCCGGAAGCTCGACATCGCGGTGACATGAAGTTCCTGGTCGACGAGTGCCTGACGATCGAGCTGGTCACCATCGCCAACCAGGCCGGCTTCCATGCCGAGCATGTTGCCAGAGTCGGCAAGGCCGGTTGGCAGGACTGGAACGTCCTCGGCTACGCCCGAGCCGGCGAGTTCGTTCTGGTCACCAACAACCGCAGCGACTTTCGCCGGCTCTATGCCACCGAGCCGCTCCATGCCGGCCTCGTCATCATCGTCCCGAACCTGGGCGGCCGGCAGCAGCAAAGCTGCTTCTCGGTCGCGCTTGCCTGGTTGCAGGCGATGGGTGAGCCGCTCAACCAGGTTCTGGAGGTCGATGTGGTCGATGGTGAGGTGGTCACGGCCGCGTACGACCTGCCAGGCTGACGGGCAGCACGCCCGCCGCCTATAGTTGGTGGGGCGACAGACCGTAGTCGCGGGCCAAGGGGGCGCCCTGTCGGTTCTGCGCGGCATGGCGTTCGGCCTGCCGGTATCTCGTCAACCGCTCCTGATAATCCTGATCCTTCAGGGCGGCGTGTGCGGCCTCTTCCAGCCATTGCGCCAGGGTCTGCCGGCGCGCACTCGCCGCCAGCACGACATGCGCATACGTTTCCGCCGATAGTTTGATACTGTGACCAGCCATCACCCTGACATAGGGTGCGCAGCGAGCGGTACAACGGGGCTTTGTCCAGCACCACCTGATCATCGATCCACGCCCGAGCGACCTTCCAGGAGTCAGGCGAGCGGGGTGGGACGATCGATCGCCGCCAAGTCGGGAACTTCAGTGTCCTGATCTCCCCCGACCCGGGTAATCGTGCCGCCGGCATTGGTCACGACCGCCGCCGCCGCCGCCGCCGCCGCGAAGATCACCCGGCCCTCGAATTGGTCGAGGATGCGGTTCCAGCGGAAACCGTGCTGCCGCAATGCCGTGACCACGTCGGCGGGCGGTTTGGCGGCAAAGTGGGCAACCGCCACCACGCGCCGGTCGGTCTGGTCGGTCGGGCTCAGCGCCGTCGCTCCCAGCTCCTCCCACGCCGCCACCTGGGCAGCGTCACCAGCCTGGGCGACCGCCTGCAGGAAACAACCAAACAAGGCGGCCGGCGACAGCTGACCGAGTCCGGCCTTGGCCGCCAGACGCCCCATCTCGGCTGCCGAGCGGCTATCGGCTTTCTTCTGGATCAGCCGCAGCCGCGCTTCGAGCTGCTCATCCTTCAGCTTGCGTTGGGCGATCCTCTCCAGACGCTCGGCAACCGACAGCTTAGCCATAAACCGGCTCTCTCACGAGCTAGGGGCAGGCAGAACGGGAACAGACGCAATATGCGTTGGACCAACGCGAGCTTGCAGAAGGGCAGGGGGACGGTCAATCTATTGCGCATGGCAATCGAATTTGCCCGGGTGCGATATGTGAAGCGGAGCGACGGCGGCAACGTCTGTCGCAGCGCCGCCTACAACGCGCGGACCGATCTTCGCTCACAGCGGACCGGCGAACAGTTCTCCTTCTCACGCCGAGACGGCTTGCTCGACCACCAGCTGCTTTTACCGGCGGGAGCTCAGGAGTTCGCACCGACGTGTCAACAGGTCTGGAACGCGGCCCAGGCGGCCGAGCGGCGCAAGGATGCGCAAGAAGCCCGTGAACTCCTGCTTGCCTTGCCGAGCGATGAGGGGCTGGGGCTCGGTGACTGGCAAACGTTGACACGGGAATTTGGAACCGAGCAGTTCGTCACCAAGGGAGTGGCGGTCCAGATCGACATCCACGCGCCGCATGAAGGCGATCGCAACGTCCATGCGCATCTGCTGATCTCGACCAGAAGACTTGAGGGTCGGCAGTTTGCGTCCACCAAGGCCCGCGATCTCGATCCCATCGTCCGCCGCGGGCAGGGCGGTCGGCCGATGGTGGCGGAAGGTGAAGCTTGGGGCGCGCTTTGGCGGGACCACCAGAACCGATATTTTGAGAAGCTTGGCCTCGGCATCCGGGTCAATGAAAACGGCATTGTGCCGCAACGGCACGAGGGACCGATCCGGCTCCGCGTTGCCCCAGCCGCTGCTAGGGCGCGGGCAAGAGCGACCCGGATCGCAAACGATAGTGCAACCCGCGACCCACAGCAGGTGCTCGCCGCCGTCAGCCGTCGCTCAGCCACCTTCACCGAACTGGACGTCGAACGGCAGCTGAGACAGGCGATCGGCGATGCTCGCGAGCGGGCTGTTTTAAGAGCTGCTGTTCTTGCACAGCCCGAAGTGATCGCTCTGCATGGTCCGACCGACGGCACCTTCACCGGACGCTACACGACGGTCGCGGTTCATTCGTTAGGGGCTGCGCATGCAGCGTCTACAGCACTGGTCCGGCACTGCGACAGTGTGACGCTCTACGTGTCAGAGACTGTCGGCGAGGCGAGCTTTGCCGATTTCACCGCGGCTGAGGTAGCAAATGTCGCCGCGCCCGTCCGCACAGACCGGAGCAGTGTGATGCAAGAACCCCAGAACAGGCGGCGTCGGCTCGAAGATCAGGGGATGCCACGAGGCGAGCAAAACTCCGCGCCGGGACGACAGATTGACCATGAGGACCAGTACCGACGTGATCTGGCCGGCGCTGAAATCGCGGACCGGCAAGAGGCTGCGGCGATCGAGAGCGAGCGAGCTGCCGTTGCTTTTCAGCAGGAGGAAGAGGCAAAACGGGAGCGCTTTGCGAAGGAAGAGGCAGAACGTCAGGCTCGCCAGGCGGAGGAAGCACGGCTGGCGTTGGAACGGGAGCAGGCGCAGTTGCGCCAGGCCCAGCAAGCGCCCCCACCCCTCCATAACCAGTTCACCCAGTTCACAGACCGCCGCGCTGCCAAGGCCAGGCAGGAGACCGGCATTATGGGGCCGGAGGGCGCGGCTCGCGCCCGTGAAATGCCGTCAGGCGATCCGGACGCCTTCCCGGCTTCGGCCTCGGTCCGATATTCGGAGGCCCTCGCTCGTCACTATGATGGCAGGGACCCCTATGCAACGCTCGCACAGGCCGGCCTTGCCGAGGCGGCCGCGTTCAAACGGGAGCAGCACGAACTCAACCGGCAAATCGCGATCGAAGCGGATCCAGCTCGTCGCGACATGCTGATCATGCGCAGGTCGATCGAGCACAACGACCATATGGGTCAAAGCTGGGAGAGGATCGCCGGCACATCCAAGGCTGTGACCGGCCGATCCGACCATCCGGACGTACTGGCCGATAAAGGTAAGGCGGGCGATTTTCAGGCTGCAGCCCGCGAAGATCGGCAAGAGTGGGAACGGCGTTGTCTCGAAAATCCAGCCCTCTATCCACCTCTCAACGAGCAGATGCGAGCCCGTGTCGAGTTACGGCGAGAAACACAGGGATTGGGCAAGGCAGCGCCCGAGCCGGAGCGAGACGCAGGCCAGAAAAGCGGGCTTGAAGCTGGTAGCAAGGTTGCCAGCGAGCCGACCAGTGACCGGGAGAGACGGCTGGCGTCCTGGCACGGGCGGGCCGCGACCTCAGCGAACAAAGAGCCAGGGGGCAGGGCCCCAGAAGCAGGGAAGCACGAGCATATGGCTCAGCAGACTCATGAGCCCGGACGAGACGGCGGTGAGATGGGACGAGAGAAATAGTACTCAGCGCTCATGCTCCCGGTCGTTTTCCAGATCCGGCTGGGTGAGTTCTGCTGCAGAGGAGTGCCCGACGGCGGATCGTGTCGATGAGCGGTCTGGCCCGTCGGCCAGCTTAGTCGCACGCATGTCGGCGGTCGTCATGGGTCGGACGGCGGGAGCCTCCGGGCTAGTGGCATTCAAGCGCTCGAGTCTCTGAAGCGTGTCCCCGAGAGACGAAGGCGTCTGGACGAGAAAGCCGGCCAGGGGATCGCGGGCGACGAGCTTTTCTCCGGTGACCTCCTGAACCGTGCGTGTTGCCCAGGCGGAGCAATTGTTTCGCTCCGACCAAAGACTTGGCCGATCGAGAGCACTGGCTAGTTTTTCCTGTTGATCGGCAGTTAAGGAGTAGAAGCGCGAGCAGGCAGGCTCGAAGAAGCCGGCTTCCAGACCAGACCGGATATGGGTGCCGGAAGCGTTCCAACCCTGCCTCTGGCCAAGTGTATCCCTATCGATTAGTGAGTGAGACTGCGGCCACAAGCCGTAAGTTACAGTAAGCCCCTCTTTTCTACCGTGATCCATGCATGTCCGAGGCTTGCCTTATCGGTGAGAGTGCCGTCTCTAGTGCTGGTGTGTATTCCCAGCGTCACTTGCTTGTCGCCCACTGCCATCGATCTCCCGAGACGCGCCCCCGAAAGCGGTGACGAAGAGACGCCCGTCGACCGGCACCTCGGTAAATTGGGCTATTTGGCCAACGGCATAAGGCGGTGCCTCGAACTCACGACCGACCACCTTCTCCCAATCAGACAACCAGTAGGCCGGGTGCACATCGGGGCGATTGAGCATAGGTTGTTCGACGGGCTGGTGGAGAAAATAGAGACCTAATCCATCGGCTCGCGGTGCCCAAAAGACACCTGGGTGATTGTTGAAGCTGTCGATGATCGTCGCGTAGATAAGGAAGCGCCGGCCGTCAGTCGTCCGGTGCAAACCAGCAATCTTGACGTGGTCGATCTTGTATGATCGTCGCAGTAAAAACAGATCTCCTATTTTAGTCACGGCAACATCCAGGAAAACCACCCATAAAAGTAATTGTTGACTGTCGAGTATAAGTCAGAGAGAAAGGCTAATGCAAGTACAATGATGATGTATTTAGGCCATCCTCGCAGCTGACCGAATATTCTCGGTAAGCGGATCATTATAGCGGATTGACTTGGAAAAGTAGCCGTTCGATGTTGTTGGCGCTGCGGCTGCCGACATTTACAAAAGCTTCCGAATGGGTATTGCCGGCTTCCAGATCGGCAATCGTCAAGCGGCGTAGCCGTTGCGGGCTGACTCGGGGCAGGGTCTGCACGCTTTCGTTCAGACTGATGCTCTCACTGAAGCCGAGGCGACCGCCCTGGGCGCTGCCAGACCGCCCCACGGTCGATATCGTCGCCGTATAGGAGCCGAACACGGCTTCCGAGGCAAACTCGAGCGTTTTCTTGTCGTCGTTGCGCAGAAAGATTTTCACGGCGCAGTTACCTAGCAGCGATTCGGCCATCTCTGGCTTATCCACCTGAAGCAGGAGGCCGCTGACGTTCTGGGTCGCCACGACGTTTGCGTGCCTGCTCTCCCGCGACTTGCTGAAAAATGCTGCATCACCGGCATCGCGTGCGATCGTCACGAAGTTCTGGAATTCATCGCAAAAAAAGAGGCTGAAACGCGATTTATTAAGCCTTAGCAAAACCTCGCGCTGATACTCGATCTTGATCAGCGTGTTGATCGTCCGCGACATAGTCGACCTCTTCTCGGCCGGCATCGCGACGTAGATCAGCTTGCCGGTGTCGAGTGCTTCACCGAGGTAAAACTCCGATCTGCCGGAAAACGCACTTCGATAGGGCTCGGACAAGAAGGGGTTCAGCATGTTGTTGAGGTGGGGCATGACCGAGGTCCGGGTCTTCTCGGGCATGGTGAGCCAGATGTTCATGAGATGATCGGCGCCCACGAGTGCAGAACTGCCGGGCGTCAACGTCGTGTCAGGATCGTACGCCATTTCAGCCGCCGAGCTGACAAGCGCGCGATGAATGGCACTTCGCTGCACTTGGGTCTTACCCGCCCAGCGCTGAAAGAAGGTAAGCAGCCCGTCGGCCGCGGGATCGGTCTCTGCAATCGAGGCCAGCAGATCCGCAGGATCGACGTCCGAGGCAAGATCAGAGACCGTTACGAAAGCCGTGGTTTCCCCCTCCAGGAGGCGGCTGGCAAACATGAAAAACAGACGGGCTTCGACAGCGAGAGGCTGCGTGGCCAGGCTGTTTACCAAGGCGAACGACGGAGCTGCCGAGGCAGGCAGGGTTGCTCGTAAGAGGCTGATGGCATGCTCGAGAAAAACCTTTGCCGAATCGATCCAGAACGAGTCTGCCCCGCTCTCCATCCCCAGCAGCTTCATGACCATGGCAAAGCGGCCGCTGACGTCGATGGCAGCTTCGGTGTTGTCCAGCGGATTCCAGCGTTTTGAGACTGCAGGGTTGTCGGGGTCCAGGATGATGAGGTCCTGCGATCGTCCGATCCTGGCGCAAAGCCGCTCGATCTTGTCCCGGTAACCGCCTTTCGGATCGAGAATCAGCGCTGCAGCCGGTTCCGTGCCGTTGGCGCCGTCTGCAGAGGACAACAGGCCTTCAAGCAGGCTGTTCAGCACTGTGATGGTTTTACCGCTGCCAGGCTGGCCAAAAACGATGCTGTTTTTCTGGAAGTCGCTCCACGACCACTCAAAGCCACCGGCACTGAAGCGGTAAGGTCCGGTTACAACGGCTGCCGGACCGCTCAGCTGAGCCTCCTGGCGGGCTGCTTCGGCGATCGTGATGGTGCGGTAACCCGACTGCCCGATTTGGCGGTTGAAGGACCGCCAAATCACGATGGTCTCGGTCAAACGCTGTGTTGTTTTCAGGAGGAGGTAAGGGAAGGCGAGACAGCCCGCCCACATGCCAAGGTGTAGAAGCCAGCTTATTGGACGCAGGGGCGCTCCAAATGGCCAGGCTGCGGTGACCCACAACGCCGCAAAACCGTCGGCGATGAGGAGCGGCGTGGCGATCATGCCAGCCCAGCGACCGAGTGACGATACCGCTGCATCACCGAGGTGATGATGTTCGTCCCCCATGTCCTCGAGCGACAGGTCAAGCCAGCGACGGAGAAACTCCGGCAGCGGATCGACGGGTATCCACAGTAGCAGCGCCACAGCGCCGAAGAGGCCAAGCGCCAAGCCCAGCCGCAGCGAACCCCAGCTTGGGTCCTTCGGCACTACCAGGATCGCCGATAGCAGGACCACGCTGCCGATCAGGTAGGAGAGGAGCTGCGCCCGCGCGGCGCGGAAGCTGGTCAGGGTTTGAGGACGGTCGGCGAGAATACCCATCGTGGACCTCAGTGGGATGCTGCGCGACCGTCGCTCTGTGCCTGGCGCGCCATCGGCGACACTATCAATCCTATGTATTTTGCCGAACCCATGCCAGCCTGCAAGCACGGGATGGCAGCCAGCGGAGATAGGCTGATGAAAGGCGGCTTCGTCCAGGTCGGGCCGGTCGACACGACCACAGCGATACGGTTTTGCCATGGCTGACGAGCGCTACAAAGCACAGCTGAAGGCCGCGACCCAGGAACGCCGCCGCCGGAGGCCTGATGTTGCCGGGATAGACAGTGCCGGGAAAGCCGCGTCACCGTTGCCTCTCTCGCGACGATCATTGTTCGGGTTGATGGCCGCCGGTGCCGGTGTCGGACTTGGCTATGAATTCTGGCCATGGACGCGTGCTACCGCCTCTACGTCACCATCACTGCCGATACCGGTCGGGCAGGCCGTCGGGCCGGAATACCTCCTCGCCACTTTGAAGAATCAGGCTGCGCCGACCAAGACGATGCCGAGTTCGGGACAAGCCTGGTCGATCTGTTCCGGGTCCGGAGCAGGGGGGCTTACCGACCTCGACCTGGTGCTGGCGGTCGACACGACAGGCAGCATGGGTGGCGTGCTCACCGACGTGAAGCTCAATCTCACCCAACTGGTCGCCAGCCTGCGCGGCGTGGGCGCCGGGGTGCGGGTTGGAGTGGTATCGTACAAAGACCTATGCGACTCAAATGTCGTGCAGTCTTTGCCGTTGCAGGTGCTCGACGAGCCTGGTCTTGCCCAGGTGACGGGTTTCATCAACGGCATGTCCGCAGGCGGCGGGTGTGACTGGCCCGAGAAGATGGATGCGGCACTGGCCACCGCGACCTCGATGGCCTGGCGGAGCGGCGTCCCAGCCTCGATTGTGGTGATCGCCGACGCGCCCGCTCATCCAGAAGACGAACAGACCGTATTGGCGACCGCCGCCGCTTTCAAAGATAAGCTCCCGGGTGCATTGGTGTCGCTAGTCGATACCGGTTCCGGCGCTCACCCGTTCATGCAGGCGCTGCCGCGCAGCGGCGGCGGCCAATACGTCACCTATGACGGGCACATCCTGAAGAGTCTCTACCCGGCCATCACTGGCTGTCCGTCAGCCTGATCGGGGCGCGGAGCTAGGCCCTATAGGCTTTGGCTGCCAGCCGGACGTCGTCGGCGGTGATCTGCAGCAGTTCCTCGTCGGACTTCGTCCTGAAGTCCGGGATGGCCGCCACACGGTCTGCATGAACCGGTAAGATCGCCTCGAAGAAGTTCCGCACGGCGCGCGCATTGCCGAAGTCATGGTCTCTGATCGGCATGTCGTTGATGAACTCCTGCGCTTCCTCCAGCGCAGCATCGTCCAGCGTGTAGCCCCACTCGGCGGCAAAGGCGCTGAGGATTTGTAACAACTCCTCCTGGGTGTAGGCGTGGAACTCGATGGTTCGCGTGAAGCGAGACCGCAGACCCGCGTTTCGTTTGAGGAAACGGTCCATCGGCTCCGGATATCCTGCGACAATCACCATCACCGAGGATCGATTGTCTTCCATTAGTTTGAGTAGGCTGTCGATGGCGCTTTTGCCATACTGGTCGCTTTGGTCCTCGCTGATGCCCTGGGCGCTGATCCCGGCGAGGGAGTAAGCCTCGTCGATGAACAGCACGCCGTTCTTCGCGCGTTCGAACGCATCGCGCATGATCTTCTCAGTTTCGCCAACGACGGCGCCGACGAGCGTCGAGCGATCGACTTCGATGACCTGGCCCTGGCGCAGCAAGCCGATTGCCTTGAACAGCTTGCCGAACTCACGGGCCAGGGCGG
Organism: uncultured Acetobacteraceae bacterium; assembly: GCA_964244585.1. Classification (GTDB taxonomy): domain Bacteria; phylum Pseudomonadota; class Alphaproteobacteria; order Acetobacterales; family Acetobacteraceae; genus LMUY01. The sequence goes on from CAXTJM010000033.1 coordinate 32,561, forward strand.
TCTTGCCGGTGCCGGGTGGGCCTTTGAAGACCATGTGCAGGCTCATCTTGCTGGCCGACGCGATCTTGCGCCGCCGCAGCTCCTTCATCAACTCTCCATAGGAGATGAGCTTGTTCAACTCCTCCTTGATGTTACGCATGCCGATAAAGCCATTGATCTCCTGCATCACGCTATCGATCGTCGGCTCCGCCGCATTGCCACCCACGTCGAGCCTGTTTGGTGCCGTTGCCATCGATCTAAGTTCCTGATTTGTTGGGGATGTCAGACTCGACGACTTGCTTTGCAGAAAGCGGGTCGGTAGTTGGCGTTGATCGTAGCCGTGCGGCCCTGGCGTTCAGGATCTGGCCGACAAGCGTACGAACGGCATGAGCGTTGATAAAGTTGGCATCCTCGGTGAGCCAGTCGAGCTCGAGGCTTAGCTTGGTTGCTGCAGCGGGGGTGCAAGACAGGTTGTGCTCTGCCAAAAGGCGGTTAGCAATGGCTTCGAGTGCAGTGATTTCCAGTGCTGGAAACGGCACCGCTAGTTGGTCGAAATGGCTGATCCAGTCCCGTCGAGGATCAAGCTGGTCGATGACACCAATCGAACCCGTGCCGATGACGACCACGCGCCGGCGATGGCCTTGCACAAGTTCGCGCAGCCGACCGCCGATCTCGTGCATGACGTCGCCGCCTGCCAGGGCTACCAGCTGGTCGAGATTATCTAGGAGGACGACGCCGTCGACGGCCGCAGCCAGGCGCTCTGACAGCTCATGCAGGGTCTGTGTATCCGGACCATGCCGGTCAGAGAGACCGGGCAGCTCTTTGGTCGAAATGGCCACGACATTGTCCGCCCCCGTTATGCCGGCCTGAAGCAAGCGGGCCGGCAGGGTCTGGGCGAAGGACGTTTTGCCGACCCCGCGCGGGCCCAGCAGCAGGAGAAGCGGGGCGTCAGCGACTTTGTTGGCGAGAATGTCTCGTCCTTCGATCAGATGGTGCAGGCGGGTTCTCACGCTATCCAACCCAGCGAACTGAGAGACGTCTGGCGTGAGAGCGGACGGCACGTCGGCCGTCGATGTGGAGGGGGCTCTTGTCCCCCTTCCGGGACCGCTGGCTCGCACGCGCGGGGCGTAAATATTCAACGCGTCGACGGCCCAAGGCTGGCTGTTCAGCCAGGGAAGTCTGCCCCCAGCATGCATTAGCCCCACTATGACAGCGAGCCAGCAGACGATAGCAAGCAGAAGCGATGTACCACCCAGCCAGCTCGCTAGCCACCGAGCGACGAGAACGGCAAAAATACCGAAGAGTGGGAAGGCGACGAGAGCCAGCGGGACCGGCAGCTTAGACCAGAAAGCCCCGGTACGGGACGACAGCATGCGGCGTTCCTGCTCCTCCCGGTGCCGCGGCAGCACCGCGTGATTAGCAATGAAATTTTGGATCGCGTCCAGGTAGAAACCCGCACCGGTTGTCAGATCGACGATTGCTTCCCAAAATGCTGGCGGAATGATCAGGATTGCAGGAGAGCCACGATGACCAACCGTGTCGGGATTGCGGCCATCGGCCTTGGCTTGCTACTCGGTCTCTGCAGTCAAACGGACGTGGCAGCGCAGCCGGGGCCGGCGGCCTCACAAGCGCCCGGCGTCCGGCAGCCCAGTTTCACCTCGGCCGGTCTCAAATTGACGGTTGGCAGCGTTGCCGCCTCGGCCGACGGTCGCGCGGTGACAATCAGCCTCGTGCTCAGTAACGAGGGCCAGACCGATGTTCTCGCGTCGATTATTGGCTTTATCGAGGGGGTCGATGATGCCGGCGGCAGCTACTTGGGACGGCAGGTAAGCAGTTTCTCGCATTGTCTCTCAAACAGCCCACGCGACAATGCCATCAAGGATTGCGTTAAAGCAGACGCGATATCGAGTTATACTGAGATCGACAAAGGCAACTCGGTCGTGATCCCGGTCAGCATGTTTTTAAGTAGTGGTCAGCCCAACAAGGGGAAGAAGCTTTCCTTGTCGATGACGCTTGGCGTCGTCGCGCAGGAGGCTAGTGCCGACGCTGATGCTCTGACTCCACGAAGCCGTGCAGCAACTAGGGTGCGGCTCATCTCGATCGGCGTGCCACTGATCTCGATCATTCAGGGGGAGGGCTGAGCTGCGGTATAGTCATTGAGACAGGCCGCAAGCTGCCCAACGGCATCCAGCACAGCGAGGGCGCTCAACCCTCTGTCGTCCTTTCCGCGCGAATGACCGACCTTGTCGCATGACAGGAGCAGGGTCTTGCCATACTGCCAGGCGAATATGGCTGAAACGTCGGCTTCGGCGGTCGATTGGGCTTGGAGGTCACTCCAATCCTGCTGAGGAGGCGGTCTGCGGCGAATAGCTGTTGAAGCCCACAATGCCGCGACCTGTCTATCAGCGACGATCTGAAACCCAAAGCCGCCGAGTTCCCGACCAAGTCGCCGCGCCACATCTGCGTCGAAATCGTCGTTGCCCGCAGGCAGAACCGCAATGGTGATGCGGCCTTTCGTTTTGGGATTCAACCCGATATCTGGCCCGTGAATTACGGCCTGCGCCCCCTGCAGAGTTTTCCAGGCATCGATCTCCGCTTGATGAAAGCGGGGACGATCTAGTTGATCATCGATCGAAGCCACTGCGGGACCGATCTCGGGGGCTGCGTTTAGCCCGCTTTTCTTCCAAGCCGCCGCGGCCGCAACCAGTGCCGCAAGATGGTCATTGCTGCGCGCCAGTTTGTCAGCCGCGGCATGAACCCGATCAAGGACAGGTTGCTCGTCGGCGGTTGGGGCAGCAGCTGCTGAGAGCTTGTCCAAAGCGGGGCCGAGACCCGCAACCCGATTATAATTCTCCGGGCTGGACTGGCGGTCGAGATCCTGCAAGCGTTGGCGAGCCAAATCCCACAAATCGGCGCGGGCGATACGTTGTGCCTCGGCAACGGCCTTCTTCTCCTCCAGCGTCGCCATCGCCTCATCAAACGGGATCAAGGCGGTCACGGCATCGACCAGCGCCCGCCGGGCAGCAGGCGTCGAACCGGGGCCGGCGTTGGCCAATAGGTTGGGAATGCGGGCAAGGCGCGCCTTGCTGTCTCCAACCGCAGTCGAGGTCTCAATGGCTGCCTGCAGAATCGACGGTTGCTGGTTGGCCAGCCTCTCACGATCAGATGGCGTCAACCGGTCCAGAGCCTCCTTGACAGCAAGCGCGTTGGGAGCGGCTGGGTCCTGCCGGTACGTGGCGACACGGTTCGTAATATCGGCGAGGCGGCTCACGCTCGCAGCTTCGTCTTTCTCGAGGGTTTGAACAGCGGCCAAGGTCGGTCCCATGTCGCCAAACCGCGTTCTCGATTGATCGAAGCCATCAAGACCGTGCAGCGCCCTAACCGCCGCTGATACAGTGGCTGAGCTGCGGGCTGCCTGCGCCGCGGCGGCGGCCCCGCTTAGCACCTCGAAATGCTTATCGCTGGCCGTAAGGCTGGTTCGGCAGCCCTCACCATCGGCTAGGGCCCTGAAAAGCGTAGGCGGAGATGTCCGGGGATTGCGTCCGCGTCTGGCATCATCGGGTGTTAGCATCTCAAGCGCCGCCAGCATCTTCTCGCAACGTTCGCCAAACCTGGGAACCTTTAGTGCCTCATCATGGGCGCTCTGATAATCTGCCAGGCGCGCATCGCTCGCCGGGTCTGAGGGAGCTACTGGCAGAGATGACATCGCTGGTGTGTAGCGGCTTGGGCCGCTCGAGCCTGCCGTCGACGGCTCATCCGCCAGGTGCACTCCGAACAGAATGCTGAACAGCCCCGCTGCCAACAGTGAGTAGCGCCAGTAAGGGGCCGTTCCCCAGAGCCTTTTTGCGGTAGCGCCGAGGTTATCCATGCCCAGAAAGCTAATGCCCGGCTGCGAGTGGCGGCAAGCCTTGGAGCTGATGATCATCGGCAGCCCAGATAATGAAGCTTGAGCATCATCATCATTGCTGCCGCAGAAGTAGAGCAGTATGGAGCCAGAACGAGAAGCGAGGGGGTGCTGGTCGAATCCAGCATAAACCCCTATCCTCACGAGGTGTACTGGAGCGATCTTATGTCGGCAAAGCGCGTGCTGATGGCCGGAGCGACAAGCTTGGTTATGGCTTTCACCGCCTCCCAGACACGGGCCCAGCCGAAATCTGAGACGACGGAGTCGGCCAGCCGCATCTTCAAGTCGGGGGGCATGAGCGCTGCCATCTCAGGGCTAAATTTTACCCAATTCGGTGTCGAATTCCAGCTTGTCATCCGCAATGACCGGACAACACCTTTGCTCTTCAGCCCGGTCATCATGGCTAGCAACCCGTCCATGGCAGCAACGACGACAAACGGTGTCGTATATGTACAACAGACGATCTCCGGCGCCGCACCATGCGATGGCCATAATAGCTCCATCGGGACAGCACTCGAGAACTGTATGAAGGAGTTTCAAGTTGCTGCTATGACGCGCCTTGAACCGGGTGACATTACGGCAGTCAACGTAACATATGTATTGTACAATATGGCGAAGCCATTTCAGGGCGATGAGAAGATCAGTACAGCTCTGAAGTTCCTCGTAAGGACGGCGCCATCGGACGACAATTCCTTGGACGCTGCCGCCAAAGGGAAATCTCCGGGATCTCCCTCGATCGTCACGATCAACTTCCCCCTGGTGCCAGTTCATTCCCAGCAGTGAGGGCGGCTCGTGGCTGCTGAAAGATCAGCTCATCCAGGTCTCTTGAGACGGTGCCTGATGGAGACGGGTGAAGTCCGCTGCAAACCAAGGTTGTTCAGTCATCACTCTGGCATCCAGACTACTTGGCCAAGGTAATTAGCTGGATGCAACCCGATTACAGGTCGCTTGCCGATCTGGCTTGGGCTACTGCCGCCACCCCGCACCCAATCACCGACAGACGCGACCGGGTCGCCGCCGGGCGAGCAGATTATGGATCGGCCGATAAGGTCGAGACGCCGCCCGACATAGCCATGATCGTCGGGATTTCTTCCGTGATGAGATGTGCCAAAGTCTGCCGTCCACACCGTGCGGAACGGGAATGGCTGGGCCGGACCGGCTTCGAAAAAGGCCCAGACATCGATGTCCTTCACCCCATTTTTCCGGTCAATATAATGGAGGGCACTCCCCTGACAGAGGGTCAGTATGAGCAGGCGATCTCTGTAGAGCCCAGCTACGGGAGCCTCGCGGAACACCCTTTCCAATCGAGCCAATGCAACCTTAGTGACCTGGATCAAGTCCGTCTGTGTCATCTCCGCGTAGGATCGCTCGGAGACGGGTTCGCTCGAGGGCATGGTCGCTATCACGGCTTGCTACCCAGTTCCGTCGGAAGATGCTTCTGCTTCATGAGCTCGTCGAACCCTGCAAGCTCCGCATCCGAGGGGATTGCACTTCGGTCTGCAAGAGCGCGCAGAGAATCCGCTACATCTCGCCGGCCAATTTCACCCAATATGATCATGCCGTTTTCCATTTGAAACTGAATTGATCCTGACCAACGATCAATCCGGCCATATCCTGGAGCATATGCAACCGATTTTTTGTTTCCGCTCACCTCGTGTTTTGCCAAGGCGATGCGGATATGTTCGAGGCGATGAAACGGAATGTGGGTCAGGCGAAGATCAGTCTTGATCTAATCCACCATAGCCGGGTTTTGCCGCACTTTTCGAAGTTGTTTGGCTCGCGTCACCCGCCCGGGGTGATTCGATCTCGGCTATTTCTGTCGCGTGGCGATAGCCGGAGAAATCGTCCGGCTCGTCGTCCATCCAGTCACTCATGATAAGCGCCGCCTGCATATTCTGGAAAGGCCCGCGAGCTTGAGGCAGTTGAGGGCTGAGCTGACACCTTCATATCCTCGGCCACGTGCATACTCTTCTGGCCTGCGTGGGTATAGGCTAAAGCATGGTTGGGATCTGCGCCTTTTGTGAACAGGAGAGAGAATTAAGGGAGAGCCACGTTCTCCCTGCCTTTGTGTATCGCTGGCTTCGCGCACGTTCAGGCACTGGTTATATCCGCCAAACTGATAACCCCAACCGACGGGTACAGGATGGTCTGAAGTTGCCCTGGCTCTGCGGCGACTGTGAAAGTAAATTCAGCCGTTATGAAACGGCCTTTTCTACTAACATCTTCTATCCGTGGAACAATGGAAAATCTTATACATTATATGACGAACGGCTTCTTAAATTCTGCGTCTCTATATCATGGCGTGTAATTAAGTATGCCTACGGCCGCAATGTTGACAGTGACTACAGTGACGCCCAGATACGGCTCGTTGAGCTGGCAAAAGACACTTGGAAGAAATTTATCAACGACGAAGTTGCCCATCCAGGCTGTTTTGAGCAACATATCCTGATATTTGATGTAGTTGAAAACACAACAGCCGAAGATCTTCCAGATAATTTCAACAGGTTTATGACAGGAGCTGTCACATTTGACCTGATAGGTTCCGACAAGACCCTCCTTACGTTCGCAAAACTTGGTCGATTTATGATCTTCGGAGTGGTTCAAAAAGGACCGGATCAATGGGCTAACACCAAAGTTCATGTGAAACACGGCGTCCTGCAGCCAGGTGAATTCACAATCCCGTATGGGTTATTAGATCTATTCAAGCAAAAGGCCGGAATGGCGAAGCAAGCTATGGCTCGCGTTTCCGCTGGTCAGAAACAGAAAATCCAGGCTGCTGTCATGAAGGACCCAGGCAAGTTCGCTAAATCTGACCAATTCAGGGCGATTACTGCAGACGCAGAGATGTTCGGTTTAGGAGCCATCCTGTACGAGGACGATACCTGAGCCAACATTGCCGCTTGCGAGGAAGCGCCCGTGGCGTTGGCCACGTCAACGCCGCCTGGGGACAGACTGCCTGCAGATGGTAACACCCCGTTACCTGACCAGGGACACGTCCATCTTGCCAAGACGCTGCTGCAGCCGCACTCAAAACTTCAGTCATCACCCATGATAACGTCCTTTATCATGGGTGATGAGTGTGCTAGGAAGAAGCGATGAGACTTGTTGACCTCATCCCCGATCCCGACGTCCTGTATGCCCTTGAGCCAGATGAACTCGGCCTAAGGATGCTTCCGGCCCTCGCAGCCTGGCGGAGCAATCAGATGACTCCCCTTTCGCTGCCGGCAGTTCTCAATGCCTGGATCGGCGACGGCCGCTACGACGGCGAGTATCCTCGGCAGAAAAGCGGCTGGATCGAGGAAGCAGTTCGCGAAGCATGGGCCTGGCTGGAGGGGGCGGCTCTGCTTGTTGAAGCTACAAATGGGCACACGAGAGATGTCCGCCGTCTCAGCCGACAGGCACACCAGTTCGCACAGGCTACCGAGCCACGAAAGGCACTAGCGGGCAGGCGCCTTCCAAAAGAGATTCTGCACCCGGCTATTCGGGAAGACGTCTGGGCTCTCTATCATCGGGAGAAGTACGACACGGCCGTTTTCGAAGCCACTAAGGCCGTGGAGGTGGCGGTCCGGACTGCCGCGGGTTTGCAGGCAAGAGATATCGGAGTGCCGCTCATGCGGAAGGCTTTCGATCCAAAAACCGGGCCTCTGACAGACAATTCCGTTGAAGAGGCCGAGCGAGAAGCTCGGGCCCATCTCTTCGCGGGAGTAATTGGGTCTTACAAGAACCCGCAGTCGCATCGCAGCGTGGCTCTTGATGATGCCGATGAGGCGGCTGAAATCATCATGCTCGCAAACCACCTGTTGCGGATCGTTGATGGTCGAAGGGCCGCCGGAGAATGACCGTGCAGCTTCCGGCGACCGTCCAACCGACTGGTTTAACCTCTCTACTAGGCGGTGCTCTGATCCCGGCGCTCATCGCGGATGCCGGCGAGCAAGCAGCATGGCGCTACGTCGACTTCTTCACCGCCAACATCCGCAACCCAAACACCCGTCGCGCCTACGCCCGGGCTTGCAAAGGCTTCTTTGCCTGGTGCGATGAGCGTGGACTCGCGCTCTCTACCATCCGGCCCTACGACGTTTCCACGTATATAGATGCTCGGCAGCAGACCCATTCGGCCCCGGACGTAAAACAACAGCTCGCGGCGATACGCATGCTGTTCGACTGGCTCGTCATCGGTCAAATCACCCAAACCAACCCGGCGGCAGCGGTGCGCGGACCAAAGCACGTCGTGAAGGTCGGCAAAACCCCCGTGCTAGAGGCTGACGAATGGCGCCGGCTGCTGGATGCCATCCCGACCGACACAGTTCGGGATCTGCGCGACCGGGCCTTGATCGCCACTCTCACCTACTCGTTTGCCCGAGTGGGTGCGGCGTTGAAGATGAAGGTAGAGGATCTTCGGCCGCGGGGTGCCGCCTGGACCGTTCGGCTGCACGAGAAGGGCGGGAAAGAGCATGCGATGCCCTGTCACCATGCGCTGGCCGAGGCGCTGCACATCTATATCGAGGCGGCGGGTATCGCCAAAGACCGCAAGGGCTGGCTGTTCCGCACAGCAAAGGGACGCCTTGGGTCGGTGCTGGCAGAAAAGCCGATGGACCAAGCCGATGCCTGGCGGATGATCACACGGCGGGCGCGGGCTGCCGGCATTTCGGCACCGATCGGCAACCATACCATGCGGGCGACTGGCATCACCGCCTACCTTGCCAATGGCGGCGCATTGGAGCACGCGCAGGAGATGGCAGCGCACGAAAGCCCAAGAACGACGAAACTCTATGATCGAACCAAGGAGCGTCTTACTCAAGATGAGGTCGAACGGATCAGGCTTTGATTCCTATTAGTGGCACCTCGGATGCGGAGCGTAGGAAACTCAGCCCTTTCGAAGAGCTCATCAATGCTCTAACGTACCCAACCATACGAGTATCCTTCTGAGGACATCCTACGGAGCTAAATACCCGCGGAACCGTGAGTGTTCAAAGTGAAACTTGAATGGATATCGGTTTCGAACTTCAAGGGGCTACGTCAAGTCGAGTTCCGTCCTGAGAACTTCGGCTGCCTTGTAGGTGAAAATAACGCGGTAAAGTCGTCTGTTCTTCAGGCGATAGTCGTTGCTCTAAAGCGCGAACAGCAACTTGGTACTGCTCTTCATTATGATGCGCTGGAGCCAGTGGAATTCCGTTGCGTCTTCGGAGAGATCGAAGAAGCAGACCTCCTCCGTCTGACAGGTGAACATCGTTCAAAGATTTCTGACGTGATTTACAGCGGTAAACTCACCCTCGTGGTGCGTTACCGGCCTGGTTTGAAGTGTGAAACGCTGGTTCTAAAACGAACTCCTATCGAGATTCGATACCAAGTAGAAAAAATAGCCAGTGCCCTGGCGGGCAAGAGACCTCCGGCAGTGCATGCTGCCGTAGTGGAGAGTTACCCGGAGTTTGCTGGTGGGTTGGACACAAAGGCGAATATCTCCGCGGCCACGCAGCACATAGGCAACTCGATTGCGCAACTTGGTCCAGCCGCTTTCGCATTGGCGGAAGGTCCTCTTCCGACGGGAATTTCTGCATCGAACACCGAATTACTTCCAGAGCCGATATACATCCCTGCAGTGAAGAACTTACATGATGATTTGAAAACCGCGCAGTCCACGTCGTTCGGGCGATTACTAGGTCTACTTCTGGATGGTATGCGTCCGGACCTAGACAAAATAAAGAGTTCCCTAGCGGAACTTGAGCGCATGTTAAATCGCGTGGAGATTGATGGAGAGATCACTGATCAACGCCACCACCGCGTCCAGGATCTAGAACGACGTATAGAAGGCTATCTTCGAAGCAACTTCCCCGCAATTAAGCTTGAACTCTCTGTTCCGCCGCCCGAACTGCGTACCATCCTAAATGGCCCGCAGCTCTTTATTGATGACGGTTCTCGCGATCTCATCGACAACAAAGGTGACGGTATAAAGCGATCGCTGACGTTTGCAATTTTGCAGGCCTATGTAGCGTCACGGCAGGAGACATCTAAGCAGCCAGTTACCGGGGACGAGGAGCATGCCGCCCCTCGGCCACTCCTTTTCTTATTTGTGGAACAGCGTGGAAAATTGACCCCCTGAGTGGGGTGATCGGCGTCCAAAACT
>CAXTJM010000034.1:0-41814 GCA_964244585.1 uncultured Acetobacteraceae bacterium
CAGCGCCAACGGCACCATGAGCCAGTTGCACGAACGTATGCCGGTGATCCTGGAGACGGATGCATGGTCGACCTGGCTGGGTGAGGAGGCGAGCGACCCTGCGGCGCTGATGCGTCCAGCGGCCGACGACGTGCTGCGCCTGTGGCCGGTGTCCAAGGCGATCAACAGCGTGCGGAACAATGGCGCTGATCTGCTCGACCGGATCGACGATCCAGCCGCGCCGCTGCCGAGCGATGCGCCAGCAGGGCAGAACCCGGCGTGATCGCAGCGGTCGAAATGTGATCCTCGACCACGGGATTTGTGTTTCACGGCTTTGCCGACACCGTTCCGATCGGTGTTACCCAGCTCCCGACATGTGTTGCTGGAACATGGAGTAACGGGGGGAGGAGACGTTTGCGAGTGGATGGCCCTATTCCCAGGGTTCGGCAGAAAGAGCGTTACGCAAACCGCCACCCCCATGCCGGGACGGCGCCCACCTCCTTAACTTCGGGACGTGGCCTCAGCCAGCGCCGCAAGGTGCGACAGCATCGATGCTACCAGTTAGGCTTCGTCCAACATGGCGATGAGTCCGCCGATGCTATACGGCTTTGCAAGCAAATGGACGCCATATCGGGTCAGCCACTCGGCTTTGATCACGTCTGGCCGACCAGTGGCGATAATGACGGGAATGGTCGGGTAGGTCTTGCGAGTGTGCTCAATGAGATCGACGCCGTTTAGCGTGCCGGGCATGTGATAGTCGCTGACTAAGGCACTGAAGCGTCCAGGATGTTGACGCATTAGATCGACCGCAGCGGAAGCATGCTCCGCAGTCATCACATCTCGGCCGGCGTCCTTTAAGGCGTCTTCTACCACCATCGATATGACGGACTCGTCATCCACGAACAGCACACACATACATCCACCTCCAGCCGCCGTTCTGACGGCTGTTAAGTCGGCAGCGTCCGTAAAGGTTTATATGCGGGAAGCACGCTTGCGCGAGCTAGAACTATCGCTGGGTTGTGTGCTTCGATATTCATAATGCTTTGCGTGGTAATTTGTATTAAACTTTAGATTGCGGAGGCTATTACCTCCTACACTGTCTGAAACGAACCATGATGCCATCAACGTGATGGTGACTGGGCTAACGATCTACCCCACTTAGACTTGTTGATAGAGATTTCGGGTAGCAATCATTGTGGCCAAATACTTTTTTGATACAATCGACGGCGTTCGCGCACGGGATACGACTGGAACAGAGCTAAAGAACCATCACGCTGCCAGGATGAACGCTATCAAGCTCACCGGTCGCATTTTGGCTTCGCAGCCCGATTATCTGCTTCATGGCCACGATTTTCGCCTAGAGGTTGCAAGCCCCCAAGGCGTGCTGCTCTTCACCATCGTCACCTTCGCGGTCAACTCACCCGCGTCCGACACATCCAGCTTGTAGCAACTCATTGGCTTGGCTGAAGAAGGCGAAGGTATCGTTGTAACAGCAATCCCCACCGGGCAAATGCGGGCGCAAAGTTTGCGCTGGCGTTGTGTGAACCAAGTGAGGAGCACCGCCCCCTCCCCTCACAGTATGAAGGGCAATCCCGGCGGCGATCGGCAGCCGCACCAGCAGCCGAGCGAAGCCGGGTGCAAGCTGGCCACGTCACTGCCTGTCCGCAACCGGCGGCACCAGCCACGGTCCCGGCCGCCCTGCCGGGCTGCAGCCAGGATCACGGCACCAGCCATGACAACGGCCCGCACGGTGTCCCGGTTGAGCGGGCGATCACGCCCACCCTCTCCGGTCTGGACGATGCGCAGCACCGCCGCCCGATCCGAACCGGCTTCCAAGTAAAGTCCGACTGCGACGGGCGCTTGAGCACCTACAAGATCACTTCTTCACTCTCAGGATGTATGAGAAGGTCCTCAACGAGACTTATGACCGGGATCGGCGCCTGGCCCACGGAAGGGCGACAGGTTGAAGATGCCGAGGCCCGCCCGGCGCATCAGGTCGATGCAGTGCTGGTAGATGCTGGCGCTGGTCGGCGGCTGCCTGCGGGTTCGTCAGCCAGGGGCAATAGGCCGGTGAAGCCGTAGCGTGCGCACAGAGCAACCTTTTCGCGGCCGATCGCCGCCGCGTTCGGCTCGAACACGTCTGGGCCGGCCAGGTAGACTGCGGGCACCTGCTTCACTGGATATCCCGGCATCCAGACAATGCACTGGTGTCAAGCGATTGGTCCACGACGCGCACTTACAAGCCGCGAGGTAGCTATACGGTAGCTAACCTTGGATGGCACCGAATGCTTGCCGCCGCGACTTGTTGATATTATTGGCGGACCCGACACGATTCGAACGTGCGACCTTCGCCTTCGGAGGGCGACGCTCTATCCAGCTGAGCTACGGGTCCTTAGCGCCACTTCTTAGCCCACCCTAGAATTCAATGCCACCCCCAGGATGATACCGCGTCGCCCAGGCTGCGGCCGCGATGTCCGCCCCGGATGGAAGCGACGCGTCGGGCTGGCGGATCCAGGCGATCACGTCGCCGATCACGGCCTGCCGGTCCAAGTCCCGCATCAGCAGATGGTAGCCGTTGGGATAGACGGCACGCCTTGTATCGGCCGGCAAATGCGCCCAGGCCACGCCCATGGCGCTCGCCGGCACCAGGTCATCATGGCCGCCATACGCGATGAGGCTGCGGCCATGGACCTGCGGCGCAGCCAACTGGGCCGAATCCATCAGGTCCACCAGGCCCTTCAGCACGGAAACCTGGGTGCTCCGGATGGTGAGCGGGTCCCGCGCGAGGGCGATCAGCGCCGCCCGGTTGTCGCTGGCATGGACCTGCACCGGCACGTCCCCCGACGTGATCCGGTAGCCGGGGATCAACCCGTTGGCGGCCCATAGGGCACTCGCCAGCACCAGGCCCTGCTCCGGGCGGCCCCACACCGCGGGGGACAGCATGATCGTCCCCGTGATCGGCGGCGGGTTCGGGCTTGCCGCCAGGTCCAGGGCGATGGCGCCGCCCATGCTTTCTCCCATCACGAACAACGGCGTGGTGGGATAGCGGCGATGCAGGTCACGGGCCATGGCATCCGCGTCGCGGACCAAGTTGTCCACGCCGGGCCAGGTCTGGCGGGCGGCGGTGTCGCCGAAGCCGCGCTGATCCGGCGCGTAGACGGCGTCGCCGGCCGCAGCGAGAACCGGCGCCGGCAGGGCCCATTGATCGCGGCTGTCGTTGAAGCCATGCAATGCGAGGATCACCGCGGCGGGCGCCTGCCCGTCCGGCGGCAGCCACACCCGCGCCGGCAGGCGGGTGCCATCCGGCAGGGTGAACGTGTCGTCCGGCACCGGATGCACCGCGAGCGGCGCGCCAGGCGTGCCGTAGGGCGGCAACCGGGCGGCACAGCCTGCCAGCGTCATGAGGCAGGCCAAGGCGGCGGCACGTGCGGTTGAACTCATGGCCAGCATGGCTATCATCGCCGGGCACTCCATACCAGTCGAGGTTCACATGCCGTTTGGCGCATCCACACCTGATACGCCACCCGGTATGCCCCCCGGCGAGCAGGAGATCATCCATGTGGACGACCGCGTGGTCGCCTGCGATGGCGGCAGCGGCGGGTTGGGCCATCCCCGGGTTTGGTTGCGAATCGTGCACGACCAGACGTTCTGCCCATACTGCTCGCGCGTTTTCGTCCTGAACGCCGGCGCCCAGGATTCGGACCACTGAGCACGGGCGACAAGCTGCACCTGGTGTTGGTGGACGGCTCGGGCTTCATCTTCCGCGCTTTCCACGCGCTGCCGCCGATGACACGGCCGGACGGCACCCCGGTCAACGCGGTGTTCGGCTTCACCAACATGCTGGCCCGGCTGCTGAAGGACCATGTCGGCACCCACCTGGCCGTGATCTTCGATGCCGGCCGCACGACGTTCCGCAACCGTATCTATGACGCCTACAAGGCGCAGCGACCGGACCCGCCGGCCGAGCTGCTGCCGCAATTCGCGCTGGTGCGGGATGCCACGGCCGCCTTCAACGTGCCGGCCATCGAACTGGCCGATTGGGAGGCGGACGATCTGATCGCGGCCTACACCAAAGCCGCGCTGGAGGCTGGGGGCCAGGTGACGGTCGTGTCCTCCGACAAGGATTTGATGCAGCTCATCCGCCCCGGCGTGCTGATGCAAGACCCGATCAAGCAGAAATCCATCGGTCCGGATGAGGTGCGGGAGAAGTTCGGCTGCGGACCGGAGCATATGATCGACCTGCTGGCGCTGATGGGCGACAGCGTCGACAACGTGCCCGGCGTCCCCGGCATCGGCCCCAAGACGGCCTGCCAGTTGCTGTCCGAGTTCGGGGACCTGGAAGGCGTGCTGGCCGCCGCCCCGGCTATGAAGCCATCGAAGCGGCGCGAGTTGCTCATCACCCATGCCGACCAGGCCCGGCTGTCTCGCCAATTGGTGATCCTGCGGGACGACGCGCCGCTGCCGTTGCCATTGGACACGCTGGTCACGCGTGAGCCGGAACGGTCCACCCTGGCGGGTTGGCTACACGGGATGGGGTTCCGCTCGACCGTGACCCGGCTGGGGCTGGACGGCCCCGTGGGCGAGGACGCGCCGCCGCCCCCGCCGCAGGAGGAAGGCGCAGCCTTCGGACCATACGGCGTGGTCGCGGATCTGCCCGCCCTGGCGGGTGTGCTCGACGACGTCCGGCGCAGCGGCGTGCTGGCGATCCACGCTGCCGTGGGAAGCTCCGGCCTGGTCGGGCTAGGCCTGGCCGCGACGCCGGGGGGCGCCTGTTACGTGCCGGTCAACCACACCGGGGATCTGGACCGCCAGGTGCAGCAGATCGGCCTCGCCGAGCTGCAGGCGGCGCTCGACCCGGTGCTGGCAGATGCGGCGGTGCTGAAGGTGTTCCACGATGCGAAGGCGGGGCTCCGGGCGCTCGCCCGCGCCGGGTTCGGCCCAGCCATCGCGGTGGACGACGCCATGCTGCTGTCCTACGCGCAGGATGCCGGGGCGCATGGCCACACATTGGAGGATCTCTCCCGGCTGCATCTGGGTCACGGCGTCACCGCGCTGGACGCGGTCACCGGCACCGGACGCGCCCGCCTTGCCCTGGCGGAGCTGTCGACCGAGCGGGCGGCTAGCCACGTTGCCGAGGCAGCGGATTGCGCCCTGCGGCTGCGCCGTGCGCTGCGCGTGCGGCTGGCCGATGCCCGAGCCACGGCGCTCTACGAACAATTGGAGCGCCGCCTGATCCCCGTGCTGGCCGAGATGGAGCAGGCGGGCATCACGATCGACGAGATGGAATTGCGGCGGCTGTCCGCGGATTTTGGCGAACGCATGGCCGTCGGGGAGGCCGAGATCCACAAGCTCGCCGGCCGGCCGTTCAACCTGGGCAGCCCGAAGGTGCTGGGCGAGATCCTGTTCGACGAGATGAAGCTGCCCGGCGGCCGGCGCACCAGCAGCGGCGCCTGGGGCACGGACGCGGCCGTGCTGCAATCGCTGGCGGAAAGCGGGGCCGAGTTGCCGGGCCGCATCCTGGAATGGCGCCAGCTTGCCAAGCTGAAATCCACCTATGCCGACGCGCTGGTGACAGAGATCGATCCCGGCACGCGCCGGGTCCACACCACCTACACCATGGCGGCCACCACCACGGGCCGGCTGTCGTCCAACGATCCGAACCTGCAGAACATCCCCATCCGCACGGAGGAGGGCGGCCGCATCCGCCAGGCCTTCGTCGCCGCCCCCGGCCACCTGCTGGTGAGCGCGGACTATTCGCAGATCGAGCTGCGCCTGCTGGCACACGTGGCCGACGTGCCGGCGCTGAGCGAGGCGTTCGCGACAGGGCAGGACATCCACAGCCGAACCGCCAGCGAGGTATTCGGCGTGCCGATGGCGGAGATGACGGGGCTGGTGCGGCGCCGGGCGAAGGCGATCAATTTCGGCATCATCTACGGCATCAGCGCGTTCGGCCTGGCGCGCCAGCTCCAGATCGAGCCGGGCGAGGCGAAGGCCTATATCGACGCATATTTCCTGCGCTACCCCGGCATCCGCGCCTACATGGAGGCCACGCGGGAGGAGGCCCGGATCCGCGGCTTCGTGCTCACTCCGTTCGGCCGGCGTTGCTGGGTGCCCGGCATCGCGGACCGCAACCCGGCCAAGCGCGCCTATGCCGAGCGCCAGGCCAGCAACGCGCCCCTGCAAGGTGGCGCCGCCGACATCATCAAGCGTGCCATGGTGCGTCTGCCCGCCGCACTCGCCGCCGGCGGCCTACGCGGGCGCATGCTGCTGCAAGTGCACGACGAATTGCTGTTCGAGGCGCCGGAGGAGGAAGCCGACGCCCTGGCCGGGCTGGTCCGCGACGTGATGCAGCGGGCGGCGACCCTGTCCGTGCCCCTGGTGGTGGAAACCGGCAAGGGCCGGAGCTGGGCGGCGGCGCATTAGGCTTCAGGTCGGGGGCAACGTGTCGTCCCCGACGCCGAGCGCGCGCTGCATGTAGACGGTGTCGAGCCAGCGGCCGAATTTCAGCCCCACCGCCTTCAGCGTGCCGACATGGTGGAAGCCGAGCGAGGCGTGCATCCCCACCGACCCCACGTTTTCGCTGTCCCCGATCACGGCGACCATCTGGCGGAAGCCCGCGCCCTCCGCCTCCACCAGCAACCGCAGCACCAGCGCCTTGCCGACGCCCTGTCCCCGCACGTCCTCGCGGACGTAGATGCTGTCTTCCGCGGTGAAGCGGTAGGCGGTGCGGTCGCGGATCTGCGCGTAATAGGCATAGCCCAGCACCCCGGTGGCGTCCGTGGCCACCAGCCAGGCCCAGCCCCGGCCGGCGCCCCCCGCCATGCGCTCGGCCATGTCCTCCAGCGAGGGCGGCACTTCCTCAAACGTGCCGGTCCCGTTCAGCACATGGTGGGAATAGATCGCCTGGATGTCCGGCAAGTCGGCCGAGGTCGCGGGGCGGATGTCCATGCCGGAATCTCCTTTGTTAACATAGCCTGCGTCGGCGGAGGGCGATTGGAAAGTCCGGATTTTGACGGCAAGGTCGTTAAGGGGATTTTTCCCCAGTCGATGCTAGTGCCGGCGCGACACTGGCCGCGCGGGATACGAGGCCGGACGCGTCCGAACCGGGCTCGGCGGCCATCGGAGTGGATGCCTTGGCGATGGGAGGGCTACGATGGCGTCGGTGAAGGGCCTTGTCTCCCGCATGTTCGCGCCGCGGCCGAACGGCGCCCTCCGCCGCGCGAACCGCCTGCTGGCAGCCGGAAACCCGGCAGGCGCCTTCCAACACCTGTCGGCCGCGGCCGTAGGCGGCAGCGTCGAGGCGCAGTTCCGCGTCGGGGTCGCCTATCTGGAGGCGGCCGGGGTGCCGCCTTCCCTGCCTGACGCCGCAAGCTGGTTCGAGAGGGCCGCCACTGCCGGCCATGCGGAGGCGCAGGCGCGCCTGGCCGCGATCCTGGCACACGGCCAGTCCGGCGCCCCAGGCTCGGGCGCGCTGTTCGGGGCGGCGTCCAGGACCGGCCCGGACTTTGCGCGCGCGATGATGTGGGCACACCGTGCCGCCGAGGCGGGATCGGGCGACGGGATGGCCGTGCTGGCCAAGATCCTGTCTTACGGCCCGGAGGAGCTTCGTGACCTCCCAGCCGCCCATGCGATGTATCGCCGGGCTGCCGACGCGGGCAGCGCCCAGGGCCAGTTGGAACTGGCCCTGCTCCTGGCCGGAGACCAGGCGGAGGCCGGCGCCAGGCAGGAAGCAGCGCGCCTCATGCGGAAGGCCGCGGAGGCCGGGTTGCCGATGGCGGTCTACCTGCTCGGGGTGATGCACGATTTCGCCCTCGGGACCGAACGCGATGCGGAGCAGGCGGTCCGGCTTTACCGCCAGTCGGCCGAGGCCGGGGTGCGTCCTGGCCAGGCACGCTGGGGGCTCGCCCAGTTGGAGGGCCGCGCCACCCGGCAGGACCGCATATCGGGCGAGTCCTGGCTGCGCCGGGCCGCCCTGGCGGGCGATGCGGAGGCCGCGGCCTTGGTTGGCGACCTGTATGCCAAAGGCGGCGAGCTACCGCCGAACTACGCCGAAGCGTCGCTGTGGTTCAGCCGCGCTGCCGAACTGGGCCACGCCGCCGCGGCACGGGCGCTGGGGCTGCTGCACCTCACCGGCGCAGGGGTGGCGCGTGATCCGGACGAAGCCGCGCGGTGGTTCCGCCGCTCGGCGGAGGCCGGCAACCAGGCATCGCAAAGCGACCTGGCGAACCTGCTGCTCCAGGGCGCCGGGGAGGAGACCGACCGGATCCGCACCCGCGAATGGTTCGAGGAAGCGGCCGGGCGTGGCGACCTAGTGGCCGCATTCAATTTCGGCGTCTGCCTGGCCGAAGGCGTCGGCGTGGAACGCGACGACCGCCGGGCGGCGCAATGGCTGCGCCGGGCGGCCGAGGGCGTGGTAACGGCGCAGCATTGGTACGGCCGCATGCTGGCGGAGGGCCGCGGGGTGGAGCGGGACGAGGTCGAGGGCCGCGCCTGGGTCACGCGTGCCGCCGCCGCCGGCCTGCTGGACGCCCGGGTCGCCCTGGCCGAGATGCTCGTCAACGGCCGCGGCGGCGAGGCCGACCATGCCCAGGCGCTGGCGCTGTTCGAGGGCGCGGCGGCGGAGGGGCATATCGGCGCCATGTTCGCCGTGGGCGCGCTGTATGGCGGCGGGCACAGCATCCAGCCCGACCGGACGCTGGCGCAGCGCTGGTTCCGCATGGCGGCCGAGCGGAACCATGGCTACGCGCAGATGATGCTGGGTCGATATCTGGCCCGCGGCCTGGCCGGCGAGCAGGATATCGCCGCCGCCCGGCACTGGATGGAGGCCGCGCAGCGCCAGGGCGTGGTGGAGGTCGCCCAGGACCTGGCCGCGCTTTCGTCTGCACAGGATGCGTCGGCCGAAATGACGGCGGGCTGACCGGCACGGCCCGGGTCCCGTCCCGTCCGCGCGGCCCGCAATCCGGCGCGGACACAGCGGCTGATCGTGCCGACCGGCAGTGGTCGGCGCTGGCAAAGGATGCGTGGCGCCGGGGCGAGGCAGAGGCTGACCCGCAGGAGGCGCGGCGCTGGCTGGAGCGGGCGAACCGTCTGGCGCCGGGGAATGACACCATCGCGCTCGGTCTGGCGCTGGCATGCCTGCGCGGTGGCGAGGCAGCGCAGGCCAGGATCTTGTTCTCGACCCTGGCGGCCCGGCATGACTTGGCCGAGGCCTGGCTGGGCCTTGCCGCAAGCGCCCTGCGCCTGGGCGACGGACCGGCCGCGGTCGCGGCCATGCAGGCCGTCCTGTCCCGGCACGCGGCATCCGGCGTGGCGCGCGCGCTCGCTGCCTCGGTGGCGCAGGCGACCGCGCAGCCGGGCTGGTGCGCGCTGGACGGTGCGGGCACGTTGCACGCGGACGCCGCCGCCGAGGTGAGCGTCGACGGATGCCGCGTGGTCCCGAGATGGCAGGGCACGTCTTGCCGCCTGCCGCCCGGCCGCTGCATCGCGGTGGCCAGGGCTGGCAAGCCCCTGCTGGGCAGCCCGATCGACAGGCGAATGGTGGACGAGGTTGAGGGATTCGTTGCCATGCAAGATGGTGTCGTCACCGGCTGGGCCTGGCACCCGCGCAATCCCGAACGTGACCCTGTCCTGCTTGTGGGCGGCATGCGGATCGTGGCGCGACGGCAGGCCGAAGACCCAGATACCGACCGGCCGCTTGCCCGGCCGCGGCAGATCCGCATCGCCACCGGGCGGGCGGGGCCGGTCCTGGTCACCACCGCCGATGGACGGATGCTGCTGGGCAGCCCGCTGCATCCCGATGCGGAGCAGCGCGGCGGGGCCACCGCCGGGGCGGCTGCGTCCACCATCCCCGCGAGGCGGCCAGTGGATGTGGTTATCCCGGTGCATGGCGGGCTGGACGTGACGCTCGCCTGCCTGCGCTCCGTCCTGCCCAGCTTGCCACGGGACGGACGGGTCCACGTCGTCGACGATGCCGGGCCGGACCCGGCCTTGGCGGCGGCATTGGACCGGATGGAAGCCGCCGGGCAGATCGTGCTGCATCGGCTGCCGGAAAACCGCGGCTTTCCGCACGCGGCGAACACCGGCCTGCGGGCATGCGCCGGCCACGACGTGGTGTTGCTGAACAACGACACGATCGTGCCGCCCGGCTGGCTGGCTGCGCTGGCGGACGCCGCCTACAGCGCCGCCAGCATTGGCACCGCCTGCCCGCTCTCCAACGACGCCAGCATCCTCAGCTATCCGGATCCGGCGGGCGGCAATCCGATGCCGGATCCGGCGCCCCTGGCGGCACTGGCGCATCGGGCCAACGGCAAGGCGACGGTCGACATCCCGGTGGCGGTCGGCTTCTGCATGTTCATCCGGCACGATTGCGCGGAGGCCGCTGGGCCGTTGCGCGAGGACGTGTTCGCGCAGGGCTACGGCGAGGAAGTGGATTGGTGCCTCCGCGCCGCACGGGGCGGCTGGCGGCACGTGGCGGTGCCCGGCTGCTTCGTGGCGCACCGGGGCGGCGCGTCTTTCGGCAGCGCGCGCCGTCATTTGCAGGCACGCAATGCCGCGGTGGTGAACCGGCTGCATCCCGGCTACGACGCCGCGATCGCGGCCTGGATCGCGCGCGATCCGCTCGGGCCATCCCGGCAGCGGATCGACGCGCTGCGCTGGCGTGCCGGAGGCCAGGCATCCGCCGTGGCGCTGGTGACGCATTCCGGCGGCGGCGGCGTTGATCGCGTGGTGACGGAACGGGCTGCCGCCTTGCGGGCCGCCGGCATCCGCCCGGTGCTGATCCGGCCGGACGGCGACAGCGCGGCGGTCGGCGACGGGGACACGCCGAACCTGCGCTTCCGCCTGCCGGACGAATGGGACGGCCTGCTGCATCTGCTGCGCGGCGATCGCATCGGGCGCGTGGAGCTGCACCATGCGCTGGGCCATTCCCCAGCCCTGCTGGACCTGGCGGAGCGCCTGGGCGCACGGCAGGACGTGTTCGTCCACGACTACGCGAGCTTCTGCCCGCGCATCAACCTCGTGCCGCAGCATCGCTATTGCGGCGAGCCGCCGATCGCCGGCTGCGAGGCGTGCGTGGCCGAGCATGGCAGCAACTTGCCGGATCCCATCCCTCCCACCGCGCTGGTCGCCCGATCGACGTCGCTTCTCGCCGGCGCAGCGCGGGTCATCGTGCCGGCCGCCGATGCGGCAATCCGGATCCACCGGCATTTTCCGGACGTCCGCCCGGTGATCGAAGCGCTGGAGGACGATTCCGCCATCCCGACACCTCCGCCCGCCCGCCAGCCGATCCGCCATCTCTGCATCGTCGGTGCGATCGGCGTCGAGAAGGGCTACGAGGTCCTGCTGGGCTGCGTGCGCGATGCAGCGCTGCGCCGGCTGCCGCTCCGCTTCACCGTGGTGGGGTTCACCTCCGACGACGGGCGGCTGCTGGAGGCCGGGCCGGTCTTCGTGACCGGCCGGTTCGCGGCGGGGCAGGCCGAGGCGCTGATCCGGCAGCAGGATGCGGACATGGCGTTCATCCCCTCCATCTGGCCGGAAACCTGGTGCTTCGCGCTGGGCGAGGCCTGGCGCGCCGGGCTGCGGGCGATTGTCTTCGACCTGGGCGCGCCGGCAGAGCGTGTGCGCCGCAGCGGCTGGGGGCATGTCCTGCCGCTGGGATTGTCCCCCGCGGCGATCAATGATTGGCTGCTGCGCGACGGGGTAGACCCGGCCCGCGCCGCGTTCCGCCAGCGATGAAAAGGCGTCAGAGATGTCCGAGGCGAGGCCGCCTTTGTCCCACCGCGTGACGGAACTCCAGGTGTCGGCGCACCTGATGCAGTTGGACACGGGCACGTACTGCGTCTTCCACTCCCCCGGGTCGACCCCGCCCGACCTGCAGACCGGCCTGCCCGGCGCCCGCCTGTCGCTGCCGCCCGGGCCGGCGTCCGGCAACGTCTGCATCGTCGGGTTTCGCGACGATGGCTGGCTTGGAGCACTCGACTCGGCGGCACTGATCCGGGTGGCGCACGGTCCGGCCCAGGTCTTGATGACGATCTACCAGGCCGCCGGCGCAAACCAGCCGCCGCGCCTGCAAGTGACCAAGCTGGCCGAGGGCGCCCCCGCCGTGGCCAAGGACGTGCCGCGGGCCGCGGCGGAGCCGGCCATCCCGGCAGGCGAGGCGGACATCACGGCCCACATCCAGCATCGCGGCGACGTGCTGGCCGAATTGGGCGAATGGGTGGGCGAACGCGGCAGCCAACGGTGGATCGAAGGTTTTTCCGTGTCGCCCGGCGGGAGCGGGGTAGCCGCGGATGACCTGGAATACCAGGCCGTACTCGGTCGGGACTGGCTCTCCCCCTGGGCCAGCGGGGCGCAGTATTGCGGCAGCCGGGGCTTGGGGCTGGCGATCCTCGGCCTTCGCGTGCGGCTGCGCGGCGCGGCGGCAACGACCCATGCCGTGCGGGTCCATGCCACGTTCACCGACGGGACGGCGGTGGGGCCGGCGGAAAGCTGCGAAGCCGCCAGCCTGGCGCCGCTGGAGGCCTTCCGGATCGAGATCGCGGCGGCGCCCGGATAGGACCGTGCCCCGGCGATGAGATACCTTTTCGTCCACCAGAACTACCCGGCCCAATTCGTCCACATCGTGCGTCATCTCCTGGCGCAGGCGGCGCACGACGTGGTGTTCCTCTGCGAACCCAACGCCAACACCATGCCCGGCGTGCGGCGCATCAACTACAAGCCGCAGCAGCGCCCCGAGGCGCCCACCCACAACGATGCCCGCGACTTCGCGCTCGCCATGGCCCGGGCCGAGGCGGTGGCCCGCACCGCGACCGAGCTGAAGACGCTCGGCTTCCGGCCGGACATCATCATCGGCCATCACGGCTGGGGCGAATTGCTCAACCTGCACGACGTCTGGCCCGACGTGCCCCTGCTCGGCTATCACGAGTTCTACTACGCCGTGCACGGCGCGGACGTGGGCTTCGATCCGGAGTTCAAGGTCGATGTCCAATCGTACGCCCATATCCGCGCCAAGAACGCCGTCAACCTGCTGGCGCTGACCAATCCAGGCTTCGGACAGACTCCCACGCAGTTCCAGCTCGGCACCTACCCGGCCTGGTCCCGGCGCAACATCCACGTGCTGAACGAGGGCGTCGACCTGGCCAAATGCCAGCCGAGGCGGACGCGTGGGGCCACGCAGCTCGCCGGCATGGCGGTCTCGGCGGAGGACCGGCTGGTGACCTACGTCGCCCGCGACCTGGAGCCGTATCGCGGCTTCCACCAGGTCATGCGGTCCTTACCGGCGCTGCTGCGCGCCAGGCCGGATGCCAGGGTGGTCCTGGTGGGCGGCGACGGCGTGAGCTACGGCAGCCGGCTGGCCGACACCACCTGGCGCGAGCACATGCTGGCGGAGGTGCGGGGCACGCTGGACACCAGCCGGGTGCATTTCGCGGGCAGGATCGACCATGCCAGCTACATCCGCCTGCTGCAGCGGTCGGACGCGCACGTGTACTTCACCTACCCGTTCGTGGTGTCCTGGTCGCTGCGGGAGGCCATGGCATGCGGCTGCGCCATCGTTGGCAGCGACACGGCGCCGGTGCGCGAGTTCATCACCCACGGGCAGACCGGGCTGCTGACGCCGTTCTTCGACCCGCCCGCGTTGGCCGAGCGCATCGCCGAAATGCTGGAGGGCGGCCCCGCCATAACGCAGATGCGCGCCAATGCCCGGGCCTGGGCCGAACGCCACCTCGCCTTGGACGACTACATCCGGCATTACGAGGCACTGATCGCCGACATCGCCCGGCGATGACGCCAGGCCATTCCCTCCGCCGCCGAAAGACCCATTTCACCTGTCATGACCGACTACCTCACCCGGCTGAACCCCGAGCAGCGTGCCGCCGTGGAGACAGTGGACGGCCCGTTGCTGGTGCTGGCCGGCGCCGGCACCGGCAAGACCCGCGTCCTGACCACCCGCTTCGCCCACATCCTGCTGACCCGGCGCGCCTTTCCCAACCAGGTGCTGGCCGTCACCTTCACCAACAAGGCCGCGCGCGAGATGCGGGAGCGGGTAGGCGCGATCCTGGGCCAGCCGGCGGAAGGGCTGTGGCTCGGCACCTTCCATGCGTTGTGCGCCCGCATGCTGCGCCGGCACGCGCAGCTGGTGGGGCTGCAATCCAACTTCACCATCCTGGACATGGACGACCAGATGCGCCTGCTGAAGCAGGTCATGGAGGCCGGGCGGGTCGACACCAAGCGTTGGGTGCCGGCGGCGCTGATGGCGGTGATCCAGCGCTGGAAGGATCGCGGCCTCACGCCGGACCGCATCACTCCGGCGGAGGACACCGACTTCGCCAACGGCCACGCCAAGGCGCTGTACGCTGCCTACCAAGCGCGGCTCGCGGCGCTGAACACAGCGGATTTCGGCGACCTGCTGCTGCACATGACGGAAATCCTGCGTCGCCATCCGGAAGTGCTGGCGCAGTACCACCGCATGTTCCGCTACATCCTGGTGGACGAATACCAGGACACCAACCTGGTGCAATACCTGTGGCTGCGGCTGCTGGCGCAGGAGCACAAGAACATCTGCTGCGTCGGCGACGACGACCAGTCGATCTATTCGTGGCGCGGGGCGGAAGTGGAGAACATCCTGCGCTTCGAGAAGGATTTCCCCGGCGCGGGCATCGTGCGCCTGGAAAGCAACTATCGCTCCACCGCGCCGATCCTGGCCGCCGCCTCCGGCCTGATCGCGCATAACGAAGGCCGGCTGGGCAAGACCCTGCGCTCCGGCCGCAACGATTCCGCAGGCGAGCCGGTCAGCGTGGTGAGCCTGTGGGATTCCGACGAGGAAGCCCGCATGGTCGGCGACAAGGCGGAGTCGCTGCGCCGCGACGGCCACGCGCTGGCGGAGATGGCGGTGCTGGTCCGCGCCTCGTTCCAGACCCGCGCGTTCGAGGAGCGGATGATCACGCTGGGCCTGCCCTACCGGGTGGTTGGCGGCCTGCGGTTCTACGAACGCCAGGAGATTCGCGACGCCATCGCCTATCTGCGGGTGATGCACTCGCCGGCGGACGACCTGGCGTTCGAGCGCATCGTCAACCTGCCGCGCCGGGGCGTGGGGGATGCGGCCCTGCGGTCGATCCACATGGTGGCGCGGGCCGGTGCGATGTCGCTCTACGCCGCAACGCAACGTGCGACGCAGGACGGCACGCTGAAGGGCCGGGTGTGCCACGCGCTACGCGAGTTCCTGCACGGCTTCGACCGTTGGCGGGAGATGCTGGGCCGCGACGGCCACGTGGTGACGGCCGCGACCGTGCTGGACGAAAGCGGCTACACCGAGATGTGGAAGCGCGACAAATCGCCCGAGGCGCCGGGCCGGCTCGAGAACCTGAAGGAGCTGCTGCGCGCGCTGAACGATTTCGACACGATCGCCGGCTTCCTCGACCACGTGAGCCTGGTGATGGAGAACGAGCAGGAGGGTGAGACCGACCGCCTGAGCCTGATGACGCTGCATGGGGCGAAAGGACTGGAGTTCGACACCGTGTTCCTGCCCGGCTGGGAGGAAGGCGTGTTCCCCTCGCAGCGCACGCTGGACGAGAGCGGCAACAAGGGGCTGGAGGAGGAGCGGCGGCTCGCCTATGTCGGCATCACCCGGGCGCGCCGCCGGGCGATCATCAGCCACGCCGCCAACCGGCGCATCTACGCCAACTGGCAAAGCTCCATCCCGTCGCGGTTCATCGACGAGCTGCCGGAAGACCATGTGCAGCGTGCCGGCTCCGCGGCGATGGGGCGGGAGGCGCGGCTGGTGGCGCCGACGGTGTTCACCGGGCAGTTCCCGCTCATGGCGCGGCGCCCGAAGGTGACCGAGGTGTGGGAGCAGAAGCCGCGCCCGGCGCGGGAGGATGCGCTGTCGGTGGGCACGCGGGTGTTCCACCAGAAATTCGGCTACGGCGTCGTGAACGCGGTCAGCGACGATCGGCTAGACGTCGCCTTCGACAAGGCCGGCCCTAAGCGGGTGCTGGACCGGTTCGTGGAGCGGGCGTGAGGTCGAGGCGGTCGATCCGGTAGCCATTTGCCCGACGCTGGAAGCTGGGCTGCAGGCCGCTCGCCGCGATGAACCCCTCGGCCGCATCATCGCCGGAAATGGGATAGTCCGTCTCGCCTAGGTAGTGCACCATCAACACCGACCCGCCGGGTTGCAGCGCCGCCAGGGCGCGGGCCGCGCTCGTCCGCACCGCCGCATCGTCCAGGTAGTAGAGCATTTCCGAAAACACGATGAGGTCGAACCGGCCGGGCGGCCATTCACCGGGGATGACACGGCGCTCGAACACTACACCGGGGCAGCGCGTCCGCGCCTGGTCCAATGCCGCATCCGCGACATCCAGCGCGAGCAGCCGGTCGCACCGGTCGGCGAGCTGGCGCGTGAGGATGCCGATGGAGCATCCTACCTCTAATCCCGCAGGAAAGCGCCGGTCCGGCAGCGCCGCCAGCGTGGCTGCGTATTTTTCCCGCTCGTAATCGCTGCTGGCGAACTTCCATGGATCGGGATCGCTCGCGTAGAGCGCGTCGAAGTAGTCGGGCGGGATAGTGCCGGTGCGACGGCTCATGATTGCTCCAGGAACAGTTCGTAGGGTGTGTCGAACAGCGCCATGAACCCGGGCTGCATCTGGAATCCCGTCGGGTCGTCGGTGATCAGCCCCGCCCATTGCGACCGGTGGCATCGTACCGCCCGCCGCTTGGCTTCCTGCCAGGGCCTGACGTCCAGCCGCATCCCGACCGGCTCGCCCACCGGCGTGTCGGGCGGCAAGGTGCGGCCCCACACCGGATAGGCGCGATGCGGCAGGCCGAGCGCGCGGGCAACCGCCGTCGCAACCAGCGCGGCCGCTTCGTGGTCGCAATGCGGGTCGCACCGCCAGCTTGCCAGCACCGAACGGCAGCGATGGTGACGCGCCAGGCCCGCCACCGACCCGACTGCGGCGTCGAACGCCGGGCCATGCGTCGGAGCCGACGTGTCCGGCAGGCCGAGGAACACGAGCCGGGAGTCGGGCAGGCCCAAACCGGCGGTCGCCGCTTTCGTCTCGGCCTCGCGAAGGGCGCGCAGACGCTCGGGGGGGTGCGAGCGCGAGCCGGGATGGGAGCCCGCGCCATCCGTCAGCATCACGACGAGCGGCGGCTGGCCCTGCGCGCAGCTTTGCGCGATCAAGCCGCCGCAGCCCAGGCTCTCGTCATCGGGATGTGGCGCCAGGATCAGGGCGCATCCCCCGGTGATCGCATCGAGGCCCACCACCGGCCACCGATCCACCCCGGAGAACAAGGCGCCGGCCGTGGTCACGCCAGCAACGCCTGCGCGGCAGCCTCGGTCAGGACCATGTCGGCGGCGGGCTGACGCAAATAGGTGGCGAGGTCCCGGCATAGCAATTCGACCGGATTGCCCCGCATCAGCGCGGCGACGCCGAGCGAGCGTTGCGTCAGCTCAATGACGTCCAAGGCCGCGCGTTCCACGGCGAGCCGGGCGAGGCCGACATAGGGTATGGCGGCAGCGCCGGCGTCAGCTGCCTCCGCACGCGCCGCGGCCTCGGCCATCCAGAGACGGGCAGTCTCGGTCGCGATCAGCACCTGCCCGACCCGGGCCTGCTGGTGCGGGTCCGCGGCACGGCCGCGGGCGACCAGCTGGCGTCGCAGCTGGTCCGCGAGTGCCTCGACGCCGCCCAGCGTCACGGCAGAGGTGCGCCACGCGCCGCAGGAGAAATCCGGCTCTCGCAGGTAGTCGCCGCCCGTGCCGAAGACGACGCCCGCCGCGGCGTCGTAGCGAACCTGGCCGGTCGTGGCGGCCCGCATGCCGGCCAAACTGCCGGGTAGCGGGCTGGTGCTGACACCGGCGCCGGTGTCAGCATAGACCAGCCGCGTCTCACCTGCGGCGTCGAGTGCGGTGACCACGGCGCGGGTGACGTGGCCGGCGCCTGAACAGAATTGCTTGGCGCCCTGCAGCAGGCCGTCTTGCTGCACCCGCAGCCCGCCGCCTGGCGGATCGGTGACCCAGAGGCCGAACAAATGCCCCTCGGCACAATCCCCCGCCGCCCGGACCTGCATGGCGTCGTCGCCCCAGCGGACCACCAGGCGCAGGGCGTTGACATGCGCCTCTACCAGGCGCCCGACCGCGAGGTTGCCGCGCCCCAGCAGGCGGAACAGCCCGAACGCCGCATCCGCCGCAGCGGGCTCCGTGCCCAGCCCCAGCCCGCCATGCCTTCGGGATACGGGGGCCGATAGCGCGCCGGCGGATCGCAGGGCGTCCAGATCGTCCAGGGGAAAGGTGGCCGCCGCGTCCAAGGCCATGGCACGCTGCTGCATCGCTGGCAGCAGGGCCTCGACCCGGCTGAGCAGGAGCGCGGTCGCAGCATCTGCATGTGTCACCATCGATACGGCGAACGCCAGGCCCTGGCCGGGGTTGCCCGGGCCTGGTTCCGGAGGTGCTGCACCGGCGTGGCCGGCTGTTCCCGGCGAGTTGGCAGGAGCGGCGCTGGCATGCTACCGCCCGCCCGCATGGCCGGATGCTTCCCGTGTTGAGAAGGCTGCTCCGGAGCGCGGCGGTGCAGGCGGTCACGGCGCGGCTGGTCGGGCTGTACCTGGACCTGGCGTTGCGCACCACGCGGTGGACGCTGGTGGGGGCGGAGCATGCTGCGGCGGCCACCGCCGGCCAGGCCAGCATCGCCGCGTTCTGGCACGAACGGCTGCCGCTGTTGCCGGCACTTTGGTTCATCATGCGGCGGCAGGGCGCGCGGGGCATGCCACGCGTGCTGGTCAGCAAGCATCGCGACGGGCGGTTCATCGGCGCCGTGGTCCGGCGCTTCGGGGTGCGGGTGGTGCACGGCTCCTCCTCCAAGGACGGATCGGCGCGCGACGTGTCGGAGAAGGGCGGCGTGACCAGCGTGCGGGTGCTGCTGGCGGAGCTGCAATCCGGCGAGCACGTGCTTATCACGCCCGACGGGCCGCGCGGGCCGCGGCGCCGGGCGGCCCCAGGGGTTGCGCAGATCGCCGGGCTGTCCGGGGCGCCGGTGTTGCCAATCGGCGCGCAGACCAGCCGGCGCCGGACCCTACCGACCTGGGACCGCATGTGCGTGCCGCTGCCGTTCGGCCGCGGCGTGATCGTGTGCGGCGAGCCGATCCTGGTGCCGCGCGACGGCTGGGAAGCCTTCGCGCCCACCATCGAAGCCGCCTTGAGCCATGCGGCCGATGCGGCGGACTCGCTGTGCCCGCGATGATGGCAGCCCCTCCGTCCGCGGGACATGGGGGATGGCTGCCGGGTGCGCTCTGGCACGGCGCGGCGACGTTGCTTGCCCCCGGGCTGCGGGTGATGCTGCGGCGTCGCCTCGTGCGGGGCAAGGAATTACCGGGCCGCCTGGCCGAACGCCGCGGCATCGATCCCACGCCGCGGCCGCCGGGCCGGCTGATCTGGCTGCATGCGGCAAGCGTGGGTGAAACGATGTCCGCCCTGCCGGTGATAGAGGCCCTGCAGGCGGGTGCGGCCACGATCCTGGTCACCACCGGCACCGTCGCCGCCGCCGGCCTGCTGGCGCAGCGCTGCCCCGGCGTGATGCACCGCTTCGTGCCGCTGGACGTACCGCGCTGGGTGGGCCGCTTCCTGGATCACTGGCGGCCGGACGCGGCGGCGTTCCTGGAAAGCGAGATGTGGCCGAACCTGCTGGCCGCCAGCCAGGCACGCGGGGTGCGCCTGATGCTGCTGAACGGGCGCCTATCCACCCGCAGCCAGGCCGGGTGGGCGCGCGCGCCCGGCTTTGGCCGCCGCGTGGTGGGCGCGTTTGATGTCGTCTGGGCGCAGTCGGACGCGGATGCGGCTCGGTTGCAGGCATTGGGCGCACGCTGCGTCCGCTCACCAGGCGACCTCAAATTCGCGGCCGCTCCGCTGCCGGTCGATCCGGCTGCCCTCGCCCGGCTCGGCGCCCAACTCGGCGACCGTCCGCGCTGGCTGGCTGCCTGCACCCATCCGGGGGAGGAAGCCATCGCCGCCGCCGTCCACCACCGGCTGGCGCCGTCGCATCCCGGGCTGCTCACCGCTATCGCGCCGCGCCACCCCGATCGCGGCCCCGCCGTGGCGGCCGAGCTTGGGGCGGGCCGCCGCGGCGCGGGGGACGATCCGCCGCCGGGCGGGCTGTGGGTGGCGGATGGTCTGGGCGAGATGGGGCTGCTGTATCGCCTATTCCCGGCCGTGTTCATGGGCAAGAGCCTGGATGCCGAGGGCGGCGGCCACAACCCGCTGGAGCCGGCACGGTTCGGCTGCGCGCTGGCGACCGGCCCGGCCATGGCCTACCATGCCAACGCGACGGCGGTCATGACGCGGGCGGGAGGTTTGGCGACCGTGGGGAACGAAGCGGCCCTGGCCGAATGGGTCGACGCGATGCTGCGCGACCCGGCGGCGCGGCAGGCTGCGGGACGGGCCGCCCGGGCGGTCGCCAGCGCGGATGCCGACCTGCCTCGCCGCGCGGCCGACGCGTTGCTGGCGATGGCCGGCTGATGCGGCCACCACGCTTCTGGCAGCATGACGGCCTCATGGCACGGCTGCTGGCCCCGTTGAGCCGGCCCGTGGCGGACTTCACGGCGCGCCGCATGGGGCAGCCGGGCTGGCGCCCACCGATCCCGGTGGTGTGCTGCGGCAATGCCGGCGTCGGCGGCGCGGGCAAGACGACGCTGGCGCTGGATTTGGGCGCCCGGCTCACCCGGCGTGGCGCGCGCGTGGCTTTCCTCACCCGCGGCTATGGCGGGCGCATGCAGAAGGCGGCACGCGTGACGCTGGGGCACGAGGCACGCGATGTCGGGGATGAAGCGCTGCTGCTGGCGGCCGTGGCGCCGACCTTCGTGGGCGCGGACCGGGCCGCCAGCGCCAGGGCCGCGGTGGAGGCCGGCGCCACCGTCCTGGTTATGGATGACGGGCTGCAGAACCCGGGCCTGGTCAAGGATTTGTCGTTCCTGGTGGTCGATGGGGCCGTCGGCTTCGGCAATGGCCGCGTGCTGCCCGCGGGCCCGCTGCGGGAGCCGGTGGCCGCGTGTGCCGCGCGGTGCCACGCTGCCATCGTCATCGGCGCCGAACACCCCGGGATCGGCGCCGCCTTGCCGGCGGCACTTCCAGTGCTGCGCGCAGCGCTGCGGCCGGAGGCGCCAGGGCTGGCAGGCTGCCGCATGCTGGCCTTCGCCGGCATCGGCCGTCCCTCCAAGTTCTTCGCCACGCTGGTGGAGGCGGGGGCGGAGATTGCCTGGCAGCGCGCCTTTCCGGACCATCATGTCTTCCACCCGGCCGAGTTGCGGCGGCTGCATCGCCGGGCCGCTAAGTTGGGGGCGGTGCTGGTGACGACGCCCAAGGATGCCGTCCGGCTGCCGCCCGAGTGGCGGGAGGCGGTCCGGGTCGTCGGCGTGTCCCTCGCGTGGAGCGACGACTTGCAGATCGAGACCTTGCTGAGGGACGTGGCTTAGGTTTTACCTCATCAGCGTGCCCACGCACTCATCGCCGATGCCGGGCTCAGGCGCTGGCTTGCGTCACGCCGGCCGCAGGTAGCCCAGCACCGCGTCCATGACCATGCGGCGCTGGTGCTTGCGGGCCCGGGTATCAAGCGTGTCCTTGCCGAAAATCGCCTTGAGCGTGTGGCGGTTGGCCACCCGAAAGAAACAGACGGACGTCATGAGCAGGTGGACGTTCCAGGGCGTGGCATCCGGCCGGAACAATCCGCTCGCACGCCCCTTGCGGAGGATGCCGGCCAGCGAGGCCAGGATGGTCTGGTTCAGCGCTTGAATATTCCCGGATCGTCCGATCTGTTCGGCGCGATGGATGTTCTCGATGCTGACCAGGCGGGAGAAGCGGGGATTGGCCTCATGGTAGTCGAACACGAAGCCGCACAGCGCCTCGATCGCGGCGGCAGGATGCAGCACGTCCAGTTTCAGCCGGCCCTCGGCCGCCCGCATGTTGCCATAGGCTTCTTCCAGCACGGCGGCGTAAAGGCCGACCTTGCTGCCGAAATAGTAGTAGATCATGCGGACGTTGGAGCCGGTCCGCGCCGTGATCGCGTCGACCCGTGCGCCGGCGAGCCCGTGGTCGGAGAATTCCACGAACGCCGCGTCGAGGATGGCGCGCCGCCTGGCATCGCTGTCGCGGCGGCGGCCCGCCGGCATGTCGGCCATGACGGCATCGGGCATGAAGCGACCTTTCCCCCTCGGCAATGCCGTTGTTGACTTGATGTAAGCACTTACTTCATAAGCCTGTCGAGGCCCCGGCAAGGGACAATAAGAACAAGGAAGCAGGGTGGCACATGACATATGCTCTCACTGCCAGCCGTCTTTTCCACCACCATTCATGCGAGTTCGCGCGGTGAGCCGGCTCGTGTTCATCCTGAATGGGCCGAACCTGAACCTGCTCGGCAAGCGGCAGCCGCACATATACGGGCACGAGACGCTGGCCGACGTTGAGCGGGACTGCCGCTCGCTCGCCGCCGAGCTGACGCTTGACCTGCGCTTCCATCAAAGCAACCGCGAGTATGAGATCGTGGACTGGATCCACGAGGCGCGGGAGGTCGCGGGCGGCATCGTCATCAACCCCGCCGCCTTCACGCATTATTCCGTGGCAATCCTCGACGCGCTGAACGCCTTCGAGCCGCCGGTGATCGAAGTGCACATATCGAACGTCCACAAGCGTGAGGAATTCCGCCACCATTCCTTCGTGTCGACCCGGGCGGAGGGTGTGATCGCCGGGTTCGGCACACAGGGCTACCAGTTGGCGCTTCGCCGCGTCGCGACCTTGATCGACCAGAAGGCAGCGTAGCATGCCCGGCTGGATCAGCTGACATGCTCCGCAAATGCATCGCCACCGTCGCGCTGAGCGGCAGCCTGCCCGAAAAGCTGGAGGCCGCGGCAAAGGTCGGCTTCGACGGCGTCGAGGTCATGGAGGCGGACCTGCTGGCATACGACGGATCGCCGGCCGAACTGCGCAACATTGCGGGCGATCTGGGCTTGACCATCGACCTCTACCAGCCATTCCGCGATTTCGAGGCGATGCCCGAGCCGCAGCGCGGCCGCAACCTGGAGCGCGCGGAACGCAAGTTCGACATCATGCAGGCGCTCGGCACCGAGCTGGTGCTGGTGTGCAGCAACACGCTGGCCGCGGCGTTGGACGACGATGCCCGCGCCGCCGCGGACCTGCATGCCATGGCCGTGCGCGCGGCCCGGCGCGGCCTGCGGGTCGGGTTCGAGGCGCTGAGCTGGAGCCGCCATATCCGGCTGTGGCGCCATGCCTGGCGTATCGTGCAGCAGGCGGCACACCCGGCGCTGGGGCTGATCGTGGACAGCTTCCACACCCTGGCGCTCCGCGACGACCCATCCGGCCTGGCTGATGTGCCCGGCGACCGCATCTTCTTCGTCCAGCTGGCCGATGCGCCGCTGCGCGACATGGACGTGCTGTCGTGGAGCCGCCACTACCGCAACTTTCCCGGCCAGGGTGACCTCCCCGTCGATGGCTTCGTCCGCGCCGTGCTCGCCAGCGGCTATCGCGGGCCGCTGTCGCTGGAGGTGTTCAACGATAATTTCCGGGCCGCGCCGCCGCGCCGGATCGCGCAAGACGGGTTGCGCTCGCTGATCCTGGCGGAGGCGCAGGCCGGGGGAGCGGAGGCGCTGCCGCCGGTGTGCGCGACGCATGGGATCGAGTTCCTGGAATTTGCGGTGGACGAGGAGAGCGGCGCCGAGTTGGCCCGCTGGCTGCAGCAGCTGGGGTTCCAACTGGCCGGCCGTCACCGGTCCAAGGCGGTCACGCTGTATCGCCAGGGCCGGCTGAAGCTGGTGCTGAACGCGGAGCAGGACAGCGCGGCCGCCGAGCACTTCCAATTGCACGGCCCCTCGGTCTGCGCCATGGCAGTGCGGGTGGACGACCCGGCGCAGGTGGTGGCGCGGGCTCGGGCGCTGCTGGTGCCGGATTGGAGCGAACCTACCGGGGCGGGCGAACGTGCGATCCCCGCCGTGCGCAGCCCGGACGGCACGCTGATCCTCCTCGTGCAGGGCGGCCCGGACGAACCGGATTTCTGGCAGGACGATTTCCACCTGGTGCCGGCCGAGGCAGGCGGGGCGGGGCTGGACGCCGTCGACCATTTGGCGGTGGCGCTGCCGCCAGGCCAGATGGACTCGTTCGTGCTGTTCTGGCGCGGCCTGTTCGGCCTGGAACCGCAGGCGATGCTGGACGTGCCGGACCCGCAGGGCCTGGTGCAGAGCCGGGCGATGGTCAACCATGCGGGCACGATGCGGCTGACCTTCAACGAATCCCAGGCCCGCGACACGGCGACCAACCGCTTCGTCTCGGCCCTGGACGGTGCTGCGGTGCACCATGTGGCGCTGACGGCGGCCGACGCTGGCGCCGCCCTGCAGTACGCCGCGCAGCACGGCATGGCGCTGCTGGCGATCCCGCCGAACTACTACGAGGACATCGCCGCCAGGCTGGACCTGGACGACGCCACCCTTGCGGGGCTGGAGCGGCACGGCCTGCTGTTCGACCGCGATGGTGGCGGCGAGTTCCGCCACGGCTACACCGCCCCGTTCCGCAACCGGTTTTTCTTCGAGATCGCCGAACGGCACGGCTATGCCGGGTTCGGCGCACCCAACGCCCCGGTCCGCATGGCAGCCCAGTCCCGCCAGCATTATGTCCGCCCCTAGCACGGAGAGCAGCATGAAACCTGTTGTCATCGCGGTCGCCATCACCGGCTCCGTTCCCCGCAAGAAGGACAATCCGGCGGTCCCGACCACGCCGGCCGAGCAGGTCGAGAGCACGCATGCCGCGTTCGAGGCCGGCGCCACCCTGGTCCACATCCACGTCCGCAACCCCGACGAGAGCGCATCCAGCGACCCGGCCCTGTTCGGCCAAGTGCAGGAGGGCGTGCGCAAGCACTGCCCCGGCATGATCGTGCAATTCTCCACCGGCGGACGCGGGCGCGACCCGGCGGCGCGCGGCAACGCGCTGGAGCTGCGGCCGGACATGGCATCCCTGTCCACGGGCTCGGTGAACTTCCCCACCATCGTCTACGAGAACGGCGCGGCCCTGGTGACCGACCTGGCCACCAAGATGCAGGCCAACCGCGTGCGGCCGGAGATCGAGCTGTTCGACCTGAGCCACATCCATGGCGCGCGCCGGCTGATCGACGCCGGGCTGATGGATGAGCGCCCGCACGTGCAGGTCGTCATGGGGGTGAAGAACGCGCTGCCGGCGGAGGAGCATCTGCTGGACCTGATGCTGGGCGAGATCCGCCGCGTGCTGCCGCAGGCGACCTGGACGGGCGCCGGGATCGGCGTGAACCAGGCTCGGGTAATGGAATGGGTGCTGGCCCGCGGCGCCGACGGCGTGCGGACCGGGCTGGAGGACAACATCCGTATCGGCAAGGATCGCCTGGCCGCCAGCAACGCCGAACTGGTGCGGCACGCGGCCGCCGCAATCGCCCGGCATGGCGGCCGTCCGGCGACGCCGGCGGAGGCGCGCGCCGCGCTGGGCCTGGCCGCGGCATGATCACCGGCACCACCACGGTCATCGCGCATCTGGGCTATCCCACCGCCAGCTTCAAAGCGCCGATGATCTACAACCCCTGGTTCGAGGCAAAGGGCATCGATGCCGTCGTGGTCCCGATCGGGGTCAAGCCGGCGGACTACCAGGACGTGCTGCGGGCATTGTTCCGCACCACCAACGTGCACGGCGCGCTGGTCACGATGCCGCACAAGGTGACGACGGTGCAGCTGGTGGATCGGGTGACCACCACCGCGAGCATCGCCGGCGCCTGCAATGCGGTGGTGAAGCAGCCGGATGGCTCGCTGCTCGGCGACATGTTCGACGGCGCGGGGTTCGTGCGCGGTGTGGAGCGCAAGGGCAAGCCTATTGCCGGCGCGCGCGCCCTGGTGGTGGGCTCGGGCGGGGTCGGCTCCGCCATCGCAGCCTCGCTGGCGGCGGCCGGCGTGTCCGGGCTGGGGCTCTACGACGCGGCCCCTGCCTCGGCCGACGCGCTGGGCGGCCGCTTGCGGCAGCACTACCCGGCCTTGGCGGTCGCCACCGGGTCCAACGACCCGGGAGGCTACGACATCGTGGTCAATGCCACCCCGCTGGGCATGAAGGCGGGCGACCCGGTCCCGGTGGATGTGGACCGGATCGCGCCGGATGCCTTCGTGGGCGAGGTGGTAATGAAGGAGGAGTTCACGCCGTTGCTGCTGGCAGCACGGGCGAAGGGATGCACGGTGCAGGTGGGGACGGACATGCTATTCGAGATGATTCCCGCCTACCTCGAGTTCTTCGGCTTCGGCACGAGCACGGCCGACGAACTGCGTGCGACGGCCCGGCTGCAATATTGACGGGACTGCTTTCGTCGTATCGGCTGCACCGGGCACACTGGCCGGGTGACGTATAACCATAAAGAACGGGAGGAACCATTGAGCGACCTATCAAGCAAGATCGACAGAGCCCAAGATCGCGAACCGGCCGGCCGGCATCAGTCGAAAAAGGCCGCGGCGAGTGGCTGGATCGGCTCGGCCTTGGAATACTATGACTTCTTCATCTATGCGACCGCCGCCTCGCTGGTGTTCCCGCAGCTTTTCTTTCCGTCGAACGATCCGACCACCGCCATCATCGCGTCGCTGGCGACGTACGGGGTCGGCTACGTGGCGCGGCCGATCGGCGCCTTCATTCTGGGACATCTGGGCGACACGCACGGGCGAAAGAACGTGCTGTTGACGTGCATGTTCATGATGGGCATCTCGACGATGCTGGTGGGATTGCTGCCCACCTACGGCCAGATCGGGGTCTTCGCTCCGATCCTGCTCGTGGTGCTGCGACTGATCCAGGGGTTTGCGGTCGCCGGAGAGATCTCCGGGTCAGCGTCGATGATCCTGGAACACGCGCCGTTCGGACGCCGCGGCTTCTTTTCGTCGTTCACGCTCCAGGGGGTGCAAGCAGGACAGATCTTCGCCGCTGCCGTCTTCATCCCGCTCGCCCGCTTCATGCCGCGCGACGCGTTCCTGTCGTGGGGCTGGCGCGTGCCGTTCCTGCTCAGCGTGCTGGTCATCATCGCGGGGTACGTGATCCGCCGCGGCGTCGAGGAAACGCCGGCCTTCACCGAAGAGGGGGCACAGGGCAGCGTGCCGCGGGCGCCGATACCAGAGGCATTCCGCCTGGGGTGGGACGACATGCTGCGCGTGGTGTGCATGTCGCTGATGAACGTCATTCCGGTCGTCACGACGGTGTTCGGCGCAGCCTACGCCGTGCAGGCCGCCTACGGCATCGGCTTCGCCACGGACGTCTATCTCTGGATCCCGGTGCTCGGCAACGTCGTCGCCGTGGTCGTGATCCCGATGGTGGGCAACCTGTCCGACCGGATCGGGCGCCGGCCACCCATCATCGTCGGCACCTTGCTGTCCGGCCTGCTCTCGTTCGGCTACCTCTACGCCATCAGCATCCACAGCATTCCCCTGGCCGTGCTGATGTCGCTGCTCATGTGGGGTGTGGTCTACCAGGGCTACAACGCCACCTTCCCGTCCTTCTACCCGGAGCTGTTCCAGACTCGGGTGCGGGTAACGGCCATGGCGATCGCCCAGAACATCGGGACGACCATCACGGCGCTGCTGCCGGCGCTGTTCGCGGCGGTCGCCCCGCCCGGGGCCGGCAACATCCCGCTGACGATCGGGGCGATCACGTTCGGGATCACGGCTATCGCCGCTGTCGCGGCGTTCAGTGCGCGGGAAACCTACCGCGTCCACGTTCACGACCTCGGCCACCGGCACGCCGTGCCCGTGCCGGCAGGGGAGTATGGCAGGATGCGCTCGCAGTCGCTTGCACCGGCGACCCTGCAGCGCTGAGGCGGAGCGGCGCCTCGCCCTGCGGCGAAGGGCGAGGCGCCATTGTCTTGCAGTGCCGGCCGGCAGTCACGGCCGTGCGGCCACCAGGGGCAGGAGCCCGCCATGCGCAGGACCGCCTGCCCCGGTCCGGACAGCATGGACAGCGCCAGTCTGGCCGCCTCCGGCCGCTCGGACATCACGGCGAGGGCGTAGACCGGCCCGACCTCGAGGTCGTCCGGCAGGGGGATCGACGCCAGGCCCGGCTTGACACGTGCGATCAGGCGGCGGCCACCGCCCGGTCCACGTCCGCCGCGGACCCCATGGCGATCTCCTCGAAGGCTTCCTCCGTCGACGGATCGATGACCGCCAGGAAGGCCGGGGTGACCGGATCGACCCAGGCGCCGTCGATGTGGAATTTGCGCGCGTTTTCCATGGCAGTTCCCTTTGTTATTGCGACAGCCCGGGCAGGGCCGAGAGAAAGGCACCCTGCCCGGCCGACCGCAGCGGCACGAAGCGCTTGCCGCTGCCGCGGCACACGCGTTTGATCGCGAGCGCCGCCTCGTGGCTGATGCATCTGCCGCACCAGGACGGGCGTCGGGGCATAGATCGCGACGGCGGCGCCGCCCGCCTGCCGATAGGCGGCCAGCACATCGTCCAGCCCGGCCCGGAACGTTGGCGCGGCGTAGACCTGGACGGGCGCGGCCTGGGCAGAAGCGGCGAATGCGGCCAGGCTCGCGGCCATCACCAACAGCCGCCGCCGTGCCAGCGTCGAACGCACCCTGGCCATCGGCCAACCTCCAAGCTACGGGGCCTGGCAGCCTGCGGCGCGGGGGTTCGTGGGTCAACCGGCTGCGCATGGGCCGCTTGTCATATAGCATGGTCGCGCACGTCGGAGGATGACGACATGGAACGGCGCAGGCTTCTCAAGACCATGCTCGGCGGCCTCGCCGTGCCCGCACTGGCCAGCACGGCGCGGGCGCAGGCAACCGCCGACCTAACGGTCTTCGCCGCCGCGAGCCTCACCGACGTGTTCAAGACGCTTGGCGAGCAGTGGCAGGCCCGCAACGGCGCGGCCGTCCGGTTTTCCTTCGCGGCCTCCTCCACCCTGGCCCGGCAGATCGAGCAGGGGGCTCCGGCCGACATCTTCGCCTCGGCGGACGAGGCCTGGATGGACTATCTGCAGCAACGCAGCCTGATCATCGACGCGAGCCGCATCAGCCCGATCGGCAACACGCTGGTGCTGGTGGCCCCTGCGGCGGCGGCCGATGCGGTGCCACTCGATCGCTCCACCGACTTCCTGCGACTGCTGGGCGCTGATGGGCGGCTGGCGACCGGTGACCCGGCCCATGTGCCGGTCGGCATCTACGCCCAGCAGGCGTTGGCATGGATGGGACAGTGGGATGCCGTGGCACCCCGCCTCGCCCGCGCCGACAGCGTGCGGTCCGCGCTGCTGCTGGTGGAGCGCGGCGAGGCGCCGTACGGGATCGTCTACGGTACCGACGCAGCCGTGGCGCCCGGCGTGCGGGTCGTGGGCACCTTCCCTGCGGAAAGCCATCCGCCGGTGCGCTATCCTTTCGCGCTGGTCCGACGGGACGCCGATGCCCCGCAGGCCAGGGCCTTGCTGGCGTTCCTGGCCGGGCCGGACGCCATGCCGGCCTATCGCCGGTTCGGGTTCGGCCAGCCCTGATCCGTGACACTGGGTTGGCTGACACCGGACGAATGGCAGGCGGTCTGGCTCAGCCTGACCGTGGCAGCGCGCAGCGTCGCGTACAGCACGCCGGCTGCCGTGCTTGCCGCTTGGCTGCTGACCCGTCCGCGCCTGCCCGGCAAGTGGGCCCTGGACGCCGCCGTGCACCTGCCGCTCGTGATGCCGCCGGTGGTGGTGGGCTGGCTGCTGCTCGTCATGTTCGGGGTGCGGGGGCCGGCCGGCGCCCTGCTGCTGCACTGGTTCGGCGTGCGGCTGGTGTTCACCACGGCCGGGGCCGTGCTCGCGACGGCGGTCATGTCCTTCCCGCTGATGGTCCGCGCGATCCGCTTGTCATTCGGCACGCTCGACCCGGGATTGGAGGACGCGGCGCGGACCTTGGGCGCCCGGCCGCTCGACCGCTTCGTCAACGTCACCTTGCCGCTGATCGCACCGGGCATCCTGGCCGGGGCCATCACGGGCTTTGCGGCCGGACTCCGCGAGTTCGGCGCGGTGATCACCTTCGTCTCGAACATCCCGGGCCGGACGCAAACCCTGCCGCTGGCGATCTACTCGGCCATCCAGATCCCGGGCGGGGAGGTGGTCGCGGGCAAGCTCGCCCTCGTGTCGCTGGTGCTGGCTGTCGCCGGACTGCTGCTGGCGGAGTTCCTGGGGCGGCGCTTGAACCGTCTGCTGGGCCGAACCCTGCCGTGACACTCGCGGTGGCAGTCGAACACGGCTTTCCCGGCTTCGGCCTGCATGTCGGCTTCTCGGCGCCCTCGAGCGGGGTGACTGTGCTGTTCGGGCCGTCCGGCTGCGGCAAGTCCACCGTGCTGGCCGTGATCGCCGGTCTGCTCCGGCCCCGGCACGGCACGGTGGCGTTGAACGGCGCGGTGCTGCTGAACACCGGGGCCGGCGTGGACGTGCCGGCAGAGCAACGGCGTTGCGGCATGGTGTTCCAAGATGCGCGATTGTTCCCGCACCTCTCCGTGGAGGCCAACCTGCGCTTCGGCCTTCGACGCGCGCCACGGGACGCCGCCGGGCCAGCTTTGCAGGAGATCACGGATCTGCTCGGGCTCGCCCCCTTGCTGCGGCGGCGGCCGGCCGGCCTGTCGGGCGGCGAGCGCCAGCGCGTGGCCCTGGGCCGGGCATTGCTGTCGCGGCCGCGCCTGTTGCTGATGGACGAGCCGCTGGCCGCGCTGGACGACACCCGGAAGTCGGAGATCCTGCCCTTCCTGGCCAAGCTGCGGGACGTGCTCACCATACCCATGCTTTATGTCACGCACGCGCTGGACGAGGTCGACCGGCTTGCCGACACGCTGGTGCTGATGGACGCGGGCAAGGTCGTCGCGGCTGGCAACCTTCCAGCGCTGTCGGTGCGTCCGGACCTTCCGCTCGCGACCCGCCGCGACGCCGGGGCCGTCCTGCCCTGCATCGTGCTGGACCACGATCCGGCACGTGGCCTGACCAGGCTCGGCTTTGCCGGAGGAAGGCTGTTCGTGCCGCTTAACGGCCTGGCGATCGGGACACCGGTGCGGCTTCGCTTGCAGGCCCGCGACGTGTCGGTCGGCATCGGGAAGCCCGGTGGCCTGTCCATCCAGAACATCCTGCCGGCACAGGTGGTCGCGCTGACGGCGCTGCCCGGCGGTCACGAGGCGCACCTGACGTTGCAGATCGGGCCGAGCCGGATCCTGGCGCGCGTGACCCGCGACGCCGTGGAACGCCTGGGCCTCACGCCCGGTCGCGCGGTTTGGGCCCTGGTCAAATCCGTTGCCTTCGACGGACAGGCCCCTTGAGTGGCCAGGCTGGCGCAAGTGGAGGCGAGGGCGGGGCAAGCCGGAAAAGGACCAGGACACCATGAGTGGAATACGACGGCCAGGCGGGCGGCAGACGGTGCTGCGGTTATCGATGAAGGTGTGGGACGCGCCGACGCGACTGTTCCACTGGGCCATCGTGCTGTTGATCGCGTCGAGCTATGTCACGATCAAGTACGCGTCCGGCGCCAACGTGGAGCTGCTGACGACGCTGCACAAGCTGTCCGGCTACACCATGCTCACGCTGCTGCTGTTCCGCCTGGCCTGGGGCTTCGTCGGCAGCGAGACGTCCCGCTTCGGCCAGTTCCTCCGCAGCCCGCTGGAAGGCTTGCAGCACCTACGCCATTTTGGCCGCCGGGAACCGGACGATCAGGTGGGCCACAACGCCGCGGGGGGCTGGATGGTCCTAGTGCTGCTGGTGACGTTGGGGGTGCAGGCGGTCACCGGCCTGTTCACCTTCGACGACGTTCCCGAAGGGCCGCTCGGGGGGATGGTCAGCGAGAAGACCGCGTACTGGCTCACTTCGGTGCACGCGGCCAATTTCAACGTCATCCTGGTGTTGGTCGCGCTGCATGTGCTTGCGGTGGCGGCCTACGCCGCGATCAAGCGGCACGACCTGCTGCGGCCCATGGTCACGGGGCGCAAGCGCCTGCCGGGCGCGACGCGCCAACCAAGGATGGCGTCCCCGCTGCTGGCGCTGCTGCTGGTGTTGCTGGCGGGCTGCATCGTGTGGGCGGTGGCGACGCGTGGCTAGTCACCGCGGCACTGTGATTGCATCGGCCGGGACCGTGACGAGGATGCGGAGGGCTGCTGGATGACCTGGTCCATCTTGGTGCGGGATCCCGCGACAGGGGCGCTCGGC
Organism: uncultured Acetobacteraceae bacterium; assembly: GCA_964244585.1. Taxonomy (GTDB): domain Bacteria; phylum Pseudomonadota; class Alphaproteobacteria; order Acetobacterales; family Acetobacteraceae; genus LMUY01. The sequence continues at coordinate 32,159 of CAXTJM010000034.1, forward strand.
GCGGCCGTGGCGTCGAAGTTCTTCGCCGTCGGCGCGCTGTGCATCCATGTCGAGGGACAGGTCGGCGCCCTGGCCACCCAGGCCATGGTGAACCCGATGTATGCCGTGGACGCGATGCCGCGCCTGCGCGCCGGCGGCGACCCGATGGTGATCCTGGGCGACCTGGTGGTGCCCGATCCCGGGGCGTCGCAGCGCCAGTTCCACATCCTGGATACGGGCGGCAGGATGGCGCAGCACACCGGGCCGGACTGCGTTCCCTGGGCCGGCCATGTCGGCGGGCCGGATATCTCGGTCGCCGGCAACATGCTGGCCGGCCCGGCGGTGGTGGAGGCGACGATGCAGGGCTATCTCGCCGCCACCGGCTCCATGGCGGAGCGGCTGCTGGCGGCGATGCAGGCCGGCGAGGCGGCGGGCGGCGACAAGCGGGGCAGGCAATCCGCCGGGCTCAAGCTATGCAGCGCCGATCCCTACCCCGACCTGGACATCCGCGCCGACGACCACCCGGACCCGTTGGCCGAACTCCGCCGGCTGCACCGTGCCAGCCTGGAACGCTTTGCGGTGTTCCGTCGGTTCCTCGCCGGCCGGGACAGCCGCTTCGGAACGTTGGACCGCGCCATCATCAACGCCGCCTGTGACGCCGAAGGACTCCCCCGATAATCCGGCTGATCGCGCTCTGCCTCGAGCGATCACGCTTCACAGGACACCCTTGCTTGCGCTGTCGCGCAACTGCGCCATCAGCCTATGGTCGTCATAGCGCCCCAGGCTGAGTGATCGCGCATAGGCGGGCAGCGCCGCATCGGCGATCCAGGCGGCGCAGACCGCCCCTGTCGCCGTCGCTGTCATGGTTCCGAAGCCGGACAAGGCGCCTGCCATGAACGCGCCCGGCGTGCGCATCGGCCCGATCAGCGGCCAGTTCTCCGGCGTCATGGCGTAGTAGCCGCCGTAATGCCGGGCACCGCGCGGCAGCCGCCCCAGATAGGCCTGCAACGCCGGGCTCAGACGGCTGGCGGCGCGGAGCACGATATCCGGAAAATTGGGGTCGATGGGCGGGTCCCCACCCGGGTCGCTGCCGGCGGTGTTGTAGGCCCAGCCCAGCTTGACCCACCGGCCGCCATCCCCGCCCTCCGGACGGCGGTGAACGCCGCCCGGCATCGGGCGGAGCAGCGCGGCGCCCGCGGGATCGGAGGCGAGTTCCACCCTCTCCTCCTCCGTCCAGCCCAGTTCCTGGCCATCCAGGTCGATCGTGAACGGCAGGGTGCGGGGTATCGCGCCCTTGCGGTCCTCGAAGGCGATCTTCTGCTGGTAGACGCAGCGTACGGGCAAGTCCTCGCCCAGCATGGCGCCGATCTGCGCGAAGAAGGGTCCCGCCGCGTTCACCACCCGGTCGGCATGCAACATCGCGGTGCCGTCGCCCTCTGCGAGGTCGAGCGCGAATGGCGGGCCTGCCCGCACGCCCATGACCCGGGCGCGACGCAGCGTGCCACCCGCTGCGCGGATGGCCTCCAGCATGAATTGGCCAAGCTGTTGGCCGCTGATGTCGCCGGCGCGCCGGATATGCAGGATCGTCGCGGCGTCCGGCGCAAGGCTGGGGAAATGCGCCCGGATCGACGCGCGGTCCATCAACACATCCACGCCGTCCGGAGCGGTCTCCCATCCGGGCGACAGGGCCGGCTGGTAGCTTGCCGCGGATCGCATGCCATGCATGCGGATGCGGGTCGAAGCGCTGTCGCCGTAGCCCCGGTGCAACTCGGCGATCAGGTCGTCCGGGGCGCTGCGCCGGGTCACCAGCGCGTAGCCGCGCCGTGTCATGTGGATGCGGTTGCCGCTGGCGCGCGCGATGCCTTCCAACAGGTCGATCGCGTGGTCGGTGTAGGACGTCATCACCGGATGCGGCCACCAGTTGCGGTAGTTCTCGCCCGACTGGGCGGAGGTCAGCGCCATCGCGTCGCCCGGTTCGACCAGCACGATCCGCGTCAGCCCGTGATGGACCACCAGGTAGTAGGCGACGGCGATGCCGATATTGCCCGCGCCGATGATCGCGATGTCGGTCGCAGCCGGGTTCTGCATCATGCCCTCCTGCCGATCGGGACCGGCGCCCGGCAACTGATACACACCCGGCCGGCGCCGTCACCTCCTGCGCATCGGCCGGCGTTATTCTGCGGCCGGCACGGCATGGCGCTCGACCGCACGCCGGCTGCGGAACAGCCGTTGGATCACCGAGTAGAATACCGGCGTGAACACCAGGCCGAACCCCGTGACGCCCAGCATGCCGAAGAACACCGCCGTGCCGAGCGACTGCCGCAGCTCCGCACCCGCGCCGGTCGCCGTCACCAGCGGCACCACGCCCAGCACGAAGGCGAAGGACGTCATCAGGATCGGCCGCAGCCGCGTGCGCGCCGCCTGCACGGCGGCCTCGGCCGCGGTGGCGCCCGCATCCTGCGCCTGCTTGGCGAATTCCACGATCAGGATGGCGTTCTTCGACGCCAGGCCCACCAGCACCACGAAGCCGATCTGCCCCAATATGTCCACGCTCATGCCGCGCAGCAGCAGCCCGGACACCGCGGCCAGCAGGCACATCGGCACGATCAGCACCACCGACAGCGGCAGGCTCCAGCTCTCGTATTGCGCCGCCAGCACCATGAACACGAACAGCACGGACGCCCCGAAGATCAGGATCGTTGTGTTGCCGGTCTGGCGCTGCTGGAACGCCAGGTCGGTCCACTCGAACCCGATCCCGGCCGGCAGCGTGGCCTTCGCCACCGCCTCCATCGCGGTCAACCCGTAGCCGGACGAGACACCCGGCATCACGCCGCCCTGCACTTCCGCCGCCGGGTAGAGGTCATAGCGCGGCACCCGGTACGGCCCGGTGACGTCGCGGAAGCTGGCGACCGAGCCGATCGGCACCATCGCGCCGGCCGCGTTGCGCGTCTTCAGCCGGGCGATGTCGGCGGTGGTGGTGCGGAAGCGGCCATCCGCCTGGGCAATGACCTGGTAGGTACGGCCCAGATAGTTGAAGTCGTTGATGTAGGCGGAGCCCAGGAACACCTGCAGCGCCTCCGACACCTTGTCCGGCGACACGCCCAGCTTCTCCGCCTTCACCCGGTCGATGTCGGCGAAGATCGTCGGCGTGCCGGCGCTGAACGGGCTGAACACGCCGGCCAGCCCCGGCGTCCGGTTGGCCGCCGCCGCCAGGGCCTGCGCGGCCGCCTGCATGGCCGCCGGGCCGACGCCCTGCTGGTCCTGCAGCATCATCTTGAACCCGCCGGCATTGCCGATGCCGGCCACCGGCGGCGGGGCGATGGTGATGACGAAGGCGTCCTCGATCACCGAGAGCCGCTGCCGCAGGGAGGCGAGGATGACGTTCGCCGTCAGGCCTTGCGCGTCGCGTTCGGCGAACGGCTTCATTGGCGTGAAGATCGCGCCGGCATTGGGCGCGTTGGTCAGCGTGGCGCCGTCCAGGCCGGAGAACGCCACGGCATGGTCCACCCCGGGCGTCGCCAGGATGATCTTCGTCGCCTCCCGCACCACCGCGTCGGTCCGCGCCAGGGACGAGCCGGGCGGCAGTTGCAGCACCGTGATCAGGTAGCCCTGGTCAAGCTCCGGAATGAAGCCGGTGGGAGCGCGACTGAACTGGAACCCGGTCAGCCCGATCAGGGCGGCATACGCCACCAGCATCGGCGCGCTCATGCGGATGAACCGTACGGTGAGGCGGCCGAACCGCTCCGACAGCCACTCGAACCCCCGGTTGAAGCCGTTGAAGAACGCCACCACCGGACGCACCAGCAGGGGCCGCCGCGCGGTGCCGGCATGCGCCGCGTGCGGCTTGAACAGGATGGCACACAAGGCCGGGCTCAGCGTCAGCGAGACGAAGCAGGAAATCACCGTGGAGGCGGCGATCGTCACCGCGAACTGGCGGAAGAACTGGCCGGATATGCCGGAGATGAAGGCGGACGGGATGAACACCGCGCACAAGGTCAGCGCGATGGCGATCAGCGCGCCGCCCACCTCGTCCATCGTCTTGTGCGCGGCCTGGCGCGGAGACATGCCGAGATGCAGGTTGCGCTCGACGTTCTCCACCACGACGATCGCGTCGTCGACCACGATGCCCACCGCCAGCACCAGCCCGAACAGCGAGAGGTTGTTCAGCGAGAAGCCGAGCGCCGCCAGGATGGCGAAGGTGCCGACCAGCGAGACCGGGATGGCCACGATCGGGATGACGGAGGCGCGCCAGGTCTGCAGGAACAGGATGACCACGACGACGACCAGGGCAACCGCCTCCAGGATCGTCACCAGCACCTCGTGCACGGATTGCGCGATGAACCCGGTGGTGTCGTAGACGATGTCGTAGCGCAGCCCCTCGGGGAAGGTCTTCGACAGCTCGGCCATTGCGGCATGGACATGCTCGGCCGTGGACAGCGCGTTCGATCCGGGCTGCTGGTAGACCAGCAGCGGCACGGCATCCAGCACGTCCAGATAGCCGTTCGATCCGTAGTCCTGCGCGCCCAGCTCCACGCGGCCGATATCGCTGACGCGGGTCACGCGGCCGGCGCCGTCCGACTTGATGATGACGTCGCCGAACTGCGCCGGGTCGACCAGGCGCCCGAGCGTCTGCACGTTCAACTGGAAGGCGCCGGGCTGCGGCACGGGCGGCTGGCCCAGCACGCCGGAGGAGACCTGCACGTTCTGCGACTGCAACGCCGCGACGACCTCGCCCGCCGTCAGGTTGTGCGCCGCCACCTTGTCCGGGTCGAGCCAGATGCGCATCGAGTAGTCGCGGCCGCCGAACACCTGCACGTCGCCGACGCCGTCCTGCCGCGCCAGCGTGTCCTTCACGTGCAGCGTCGCGTAGTTCGACATATAGAGCTGGTCGCGCGAATGGTCCGGCGATGACAGATGGATCACCATCATCAGGTCCGGCGAACTCTTGATCACCGTGACGCCGAGCCGCTGCACGGCGTCGGGCAGCCGCGGCAGCGCCACGGCGACGCGGTTCTGCGTCAGCACCTGGGCGGTGTCCAGGTTGGTGCCGAGCTTGAACGTGACCGAGATGGTGAGCTTGCCGTCGCCGGTGGCCTGGCTGCTCAGGTACAGCATGTTCTCCACGCCGTTGATCTGCTGCTCGATCGGCGTCGCCACGGTCTGGCTCAGCACCTCCGCCGAGGCGCCGGGATAGGTCGCCTGCACCTGGACGATCGGCGGCGCGATGGACGGGTATTGCGACACCGGCAGCGTGAAATAGGCGACGCCGCCGACGATGGTGATGAACAGCGACAGCACCGACGCGAAGATCGGATGGTCGATGAAGAAGTGCGAGATGCGCATGGCCCGGCTGCCCTACTCGGATGCCACGTCGATCTTGCCGGGATGCGGCGCGACCTTGGCGCCCGGCCGGATGCGCATCAGGCCGTTGACGACGACCTGGTCCGCCGGGGCGAGGCCCTTGGTGACCACGCGCAGGTCGCCGGCCAGTGCGCCGATCTCGACCGGCTTCGGCACCACCGTGCCGTCCGGCAGCACCGTCATCACCAGCTTGCGCGACTGGTCCGTCACCAGCGCGGCGTCCGGCACCAGCAGCACCGGATGCGGCGCGGACATGGGCAGTTGCAGCCGGGCGAACTGGCCCGGCGCGATCAGCAAATCCGGGTTCGCCATGGTCGCACGGGCATGCATGGTGCCGCTGCCGCGATCGACCTGGTTGTCCATGAAGTCCAGCACGCCCGTATGCTGCCACCCGGCCTCGTCGCTGAGGCTGATCTTCACGGACGGGTCGCGACCCGGCTGCCCGGTGGCCAGGAAGCGCTGGTAGGCGAGCGAGTCGCTCTCGCTCATGTCGAAATCCAGGTGGATCGGGTCGAGCGACACGATGCTGGCCAGGTTGGTGCTGGTCGCGGCACCGACGCCGCCGCTGATCAAGCTGCCGAGGGAGACCTGGCGCGCACCGATCCGCCCGGTGAACGGAGCGGTGATGCGGGTGAAGTCGAGGTTGAGCTGGGCGGAGCGGATCGCCGCCTTCGCCTGCTCTATCGTGGCCAAAGCCGCCTGCTGCACCTGGGTGCGCTGGTCCAGCGTCTCGCCCGACTCGAAGTCGTTGCGGTGCAGGACGGCAGAGCGGTTGACCTCCTTGTTGGCCAGGTCCAGCCCGGCCACCGCGGTCTGGTATTGCGCCGTCGCCTGCTGCAACTGGATCGCATAAGGGCGCGGGTCGACCACGAACAACAGGTCGCCCTTGTGGACGATCTGGCCATCGGTGAAGTGGATCTCCGTCAGGTAGCCGCTGACCTGGGCGCGCAGATCCACCTGGTCGATGGCGGAGAACTGCCCGGTGAAGTCGGTGGTCTGCGCCAGGTTGCGCTGCAAGGGCGGGCTGACCGTGACCGCGGGGGGTGGCGGCGCCCCGACCGCCGGCGCCGGGCTGCCGCCGCGCCCGTTCACCACCCAGAAGGCGCCCCCGGCCAGGGCAAGCAGTACGACCACGCCGCCGATGACGCGGACACCGCCGCCGCGACGCGCCGAGGATGCATCCCGGGTAAATGGCGCCAGGTCGATCGGCTCTGAATGACCGGTCATCTTAGTCTCCGTCAAAAAATTAACGTAGAAGCTGGGTGAACAGGGTGTCGACAAACTGCTGGAGCGGACGGCCGGTCTTTTCGATCCGCGCCCGCAGCAACGCGCCCTCCCAGGCGTTCAACGCAAACGTCGCCAGGACGTCGGGATCAGCATTGGACGATATGTCGCCGGCGTCCTGGGCTTGCTTGATGCAGCTGGCGATGCGGCGGGTCCATTTGGCGAACACGGCGGAAATCTGGTCGGCGACGACCGGGCTATGGTCGGACAGCTCCGCCGTCATGTTGCCGATGAAACACCCGCAGGTGTAGTTGTTCGCCGCAAGTTCGACGACGACCTGCTCGAAATACCGCCGCAGCCGCGTCAGGGGCTCGACGGCCTCGTGATCGAGCTGCGCCAGAAGCTTACTGGCCTTCTCATCCCAAAAATGCTCGACCGCCGCCGCGCCTAGCGATTCCTTGCTGTCGAAGTGATTGTAGAACGACCCCTTGGGCACGCCGGCTGCGTCGGTGATGTCCTGCACGCTGGAGCCATTGAAGCCGGTTCTGCTGAACACAGCCACGCCCGCGTGGAGCAGGCGGTCGCGCACGGTATCCGCGTCTCGAACCATACACCGTTAGATGACCGGTCATCTTGTAGAATTCAAGGGCGATCGTCATGGACGGTCATGCTTTTCGAAGGGCCGGAACACAGCTAGGATCTGTGCATGGAGAGGAAGCGTCCGCTTTCGCAAAGGACGCCAATGGCTTTGAACGCCGTAGCCGAGCACCCTGTCCCGCCCTATGGGATACGCGCAGCCGAGTTGGCCTTGTGCTTAGGGGCGCTCACCCTTGGCATCAGCGAATTCTCGGCCATGGGCCTGCTGCCGCAAATCGCCTCCGAGACGACGGTGTCGATCCCGACCGCCGGGCTGGCCATCAGCGCCTATGCGGTCGGGGTGGTTGTCGGGGCGCCGGTCATCGCCCTCAGCTTCACGAATTGTCCCCGCCGGCTGCTCCTGGTCAGCCTGGCCGTGCTGATCGCCGCCGGCAACCTCGCCACCGCCATGGCGCCGAGCTTTCTCGGCGTCACCGCGGCCCGGTTCGTGGCGGGACTGCCGCACGGGGCGTATCTGGGCACGGCAGCCATGGTGGCGGCCTCCCTGGTCGCCCCGAACCAACGGGCCAGCGCCGTCGCGCGCGTCATCCTCGGGTTGAGCATCGCCAACGTCCTGGGCGTCCCACTGGCCACGTGGATCGGGCAACTCGCGAGCTGGCGGGTCGTGTTCGGCCTGGTCGCCGTGCTTGGCCTGACCAGCGCCGCGCTGGTCCGCCGCTTCCTGCCGGTGATTGGTCCCAGCCCCGCCATCGGCATCCGGCGCGAGCTGCATGCCATCATCCAGCCGCAGGTGTTGCTTGCGCTTGGCACGGCCGCCGTGGGGTTCGGCGGCATGTTCGCCATCTACAGCTACATCACGCCCACGCTGACGCAGGTGACCCGGGTGGCCGACGGCGCCGTTCCGATCCTGCTTGCCGTGTTCGGCATCGGCATGATCCTCGGCAGCCAACTCGGCGGCTGGCTGGCGGACAAGGGCGTCATGCGGGCGATCGGACTCATGCTGGGCTTGAGCACCATCGCGCAGTTCCTGTTCTTCTTCACGCCGGCGAGCCTGACCGCTGTCACCATCAACATCGGAGTAATCGGCGCGACCAGCATGGGGCTTGCCCCGGCGTTGCAAACCCGCCTGATGGACGTCGCTCCCGACGCCCAGATGCTGGCCGCATCCTTGAACCACTCGGCCTTCAACCTCGCCAATGCACTGGGGGCGTGGCTGGGCGGATTCATCATCGCAGCTGGCTACGGATGGACCTCCACCGGCCTGGCCGGCAGTGTGCTCACCGTTGCAGGACTGGCGGTCTTCGCCGTGTCGGTGACGTTGCAGCACCGCACCCGGGCTGCCTGTGCGCGAGCCTGACAGCGTGACAGCCGCCTGACGGCTCCCGCAAGCTGCGCCCGCAGTGGCGCTACTCGTCTTCGGTCGGATCGACTTCGCTGTGCTGCCGGTCGCTGGTCGGCAGGCCGGTCGCCTCCGCTGCCGTGGCATTCGACGGGTTCGGCTTCTCCGCTTTTCCAACCTCGCCGCGATCCGCGTCCGGACGGGGAGCGTCCTGGTCTGGGTAATCCGGGTTCTGTTCCATTTCGTGTCTACGCTCTGGTATGGACGGGGTTGCTCAGCCGAGTGCAGCGGCGACGACGTCGCACACGCGGTTGGCGTCGGCATCGCTCAGGTCGGGGTGGATCGGCAGGGCCAGGATGCGGGTCGCCAGATCCTCCGCGACCGGCAGCGCGACGCCATCATGCGAGCCGGCGTAGGCAGGCTGATGATGCAGCGGACGCGGGTAGTAGACAGCGCTCGGCACCCCCTCGGCCCGCAGGACTGCCTGCAGCCGGTCCCGGGTCGTGGCGTCGGGCAGCAGCACCGCATACACCGCCCAGGCACTGGCGGAACCGGCCACCCGCGCCGGCGTGGCCAGCACGTTGCCGAGGCGGCGGTCATAGATCGCGGCGACCCGTTCGCGCATGGCCAGTTCGGCATCGAACACGTCCAGCTTGGCCAGCAGCACCGCGGCCTGCAGCGTGTCCAGCCGGCCGTTCATGCCGGTGCGCAGCACCTCGTAGCGCGTGGTGCCCTCGCCATGGGTGCGCAGCGACCGGTAGAGCGCCGCCCGTTCCGCCGATTCGGTCAACAGGGCGCCGCCATCGCCGTAGCCGCCCAGCGGCTTGGACGGGAAGAAGCTGACGGCGGTCGCATCGGCCTCCCGGCCCAGCTTGCGGCCCGAGAGGCTGGCGCCGAAGCTCTGCGCGCAATCGTCCAGGGTGAACAGCTCCGCCGCCTCGGCGATTGACCGCAGGGCGGCCCAATCGGCAGGCTGCCCGAACAGATCGACGCCGATCAAAGCCCGCGGTCGCAGCGCGCCTGCGGCGCGGACGGCGGCTACGCGCTCCGCCAAATGGCGCGGGTCGATTTGGAAGGTTGCCGGGTCGACGTCGACGAACACCGGCGTGGCGCCCAGCACCAGCGGCACCTCGGCCGTCGCGGTGTAGGTGAAGGC
>CAXTJM010000035.1:0-40132 GCA_964244585.1 uncultured Acetobacteraceae bacterium
CGAACCCGTCCTATCCGATCCACCAGTTCGGCTTCATCATCGCCGGCGCCTCGGTCCGCTCCATCCCTGCCACGCCCGACGAGGCGATGCTGCGCGCGCTGGACCAGGCGGTGCGCCATTCCGTGCCGAAGCCGACGGCGCTGATCGTGAATTTCCCGTCCAACCCGACTGCCTATGTCGCCTCGCTGGATTTCTACCGCGAGATCGTGGCGTTCTGCCGCAAGCACGACATCTGGATCCTGTCGGACCTGGCCTATGCCGAGATCTATTTCGGCTCGGAGGTCCCGCCGTCCATGCTGCAGGTGCCCGGCGCCCGCGATATCACGGTGGAGTTCACCTCCCTGTCCAAGACCTATTCCATGCCCGGCTGGCGGATGGGGTTCGCCGCCGGCAATGCCCGGCTGATCTCGGCGCTGGCGCGAATGAAGTCGTACCTGGATTACGGCGCCTTCACCCCCATCCAGGTGGCGGCCACCGCGGCGCTGAACGGCCCGCAGGATTGCGTGGCCGAAATGCGGGCGCTGTACAGGGAGCGGCGGGACGTGCTGGTGCGCGGCCTGAACGCGGCCGGGTGGGCGATCCCCAACCCGGAGGCCTCCATGTTCGCCTGGGCGCCGATCCCACCGGCCTATGCGCATCTGGGCAGTGTCGAGTTCGCCAAGCTGCTGCTGGCGCGGGCCAAGGTCGCGGTGGCGCCCGGCATCGGCTTCGGCGAGCAGGGCGACGGCCACGTACGGATCGCGCTGGTGGAGAACACACAGCGCCTGCGGCAGGCGGTGCGCAGCATCAAGGGGTTCCTGACGACGGGGACGAATGCGGGCGCGGTGGAAGAGGTGGCGGTGTGAGATTCCCCCACCGCTCCCTAAAGCCCTCTCCTTCCGGGAGAGGGCTGGGTGAGGGCACGCTGCCGCACCATGTCCAGCAGTACGGTAGGCACGCCGGGCAGGTTGGCGAGCACCTCGTTGTTCCAGAAACGCAGGACGTCGTAGCCCGCCGCAGCTATTGCAGCCGTCCGAACGGCGTCGAGTTCCGGGTCGTGCTGTCCGCCGTCCAACTCGATGACCAGCCGGGCTTCGACGCACAGGAAGTCCACCAGGTAAGGGCCGAGCGAGACTTGCCTGCGGATCTTGAACCCACCCAGGCGACGGTCGCGGATCGCGAACCAGAGCGTGCGTTCGGCGGTGGTCATGTCCGCGCGGAGCTTCGGGGTATGTGGGTTTGTCCGGCGGCTGACGGTCATGATCTCACGCTACGGGCGTCGCACGGATGGACAGGCTTCTCACCATGCGCATAGCCATCGCCGGCCTCGGCACGGTGGGTGCTGGCCTGCTGCACCTGCTGCACCGCAATGCCGAATTGATCGCCGCCCGTGCCGGCCAACCGATCACCGTCGCCGCCGTCTCCGCCCGCGACCGGGCGCGCGACCGGGGCGCCCCGCTGGACGGCGTCCACTGGGCGGACGATCCGCAGGAGCTCGCGACCCATCCCGACATCGACGTGGTGGTGGAACTCATCGGTGGCGCCGAGGGGCCGGCGCGGAACCTGGTGGCGGCCGCGCTGCAAAACGGCCGCCCGGTGGTGACCGCCAACAAGGCGCTGATCGCCATGCACGGCGCCACGCTGCCCCGCATCGCGCCGCTGGCGTTCGAGGCTGCGGTGGCCGGCGGCATCCCCGTCATCAAGGCCCTGCGCGAGGGGCTGTCGGCCAACCGGGTCACGCGCGTCGCCGGCATCCTGAACGGCACCTGCAACTACATCCTGACCGCCATGCGCGAGCAGAAGCGGGAGTTCGCGGACGTGCTGGCGGAGGCGCAGGCGCTCGGCTATGCGGAGGCCGATCCGGCCACCGACATCGACGGGATCGACGCCGCGCACAAGCTCGCCATCCTGGCCGCGCTCGCCTTCGGCCATCCTGTCCGCTTCGACGCCGTCCACGTGGAGGGGATACGCCGGGTCAGCGCGCTCGACATCGCCTTCGCGGAGGAGCTTGGCTACCGCATCAAGCTGCTGGGCATCGCCCGGCGCGTCGCCGGCGGCGTGGAGGCCAGGGTGCACCCGTGCATGGTCCGCGCCGATGCGCCGATCGCGCGGGTGGATGGCGTGTTCAACGCCGTGGTGGCAGAGGGCGACGCGGTCGGCCGCATCATGCTGGAGGGCAGGGGAGCGGGCGCCGGGCCCACCGCTTCCGCCGTGGTCGCCGACCTGATCGACCTCGCCCGCAACCGCCTGACGCCGATCTGGGGCCAGGACGCGCCGTCCGACGACGCCATCGTGCCCATCGGCGAGCATCTGGGCGCATATTACCTGCGCTTGATGGTGATGGACCGCCCCGGCGTGATTGCGGACGTGACGGCCATCCTGCGCGACCATGGCGTGTCGCTGGAATCGATGCTGCAACACGGGCGCAGCCCCTCCGACTCCGTGGCCGTCGTGCTGGTGACCCACGAGGTGCGGGAGCGCGCGATGCAGGCGGCGCTGGAACGTATCGCGGCGCTGGACGCCGTGCTGCAATCACCCGCCTTGATCCGAATCGAGCTTGGCTGAGAAGGACACACCATGACCCGGCCTGCAGACGTGAATTACGACCGCAACCTGGCGCTTGAACTCGTGCGTGTCAGCGAGGCGGGCGCGCTGGCCGCCAGCCGCTGGATGGGCCGCGGCAAGAAGAACGAGGCGGATGGCGCGGCGGTGGAGGCCATGCGGCTCGCCTTCGACAGCGTGGCGATCGACGGCACGGTCGTGATCGGCGAGGGCGAGATGGACGAGGCGCCGATGCTGTATATCGGCGAGAAGGTCGGCTGCGGCGGCCCGGCGATGGACATCGCGGTCGACCCGCTGGAAGGCACCACCATCACCGCCAAGGGCGGCCCGAACGCCATGGCCACCGTGGCGCTGGCTGAACGGGGCAATTTCCTGCACGCGCCGGACATCTACATGGACAAGATCGCCGTGGGACCCGGCCTGCCGCCCGGCGTGGTGGACCTGGACGCCGCGGTCGGCGAGAACCTCCGCAACCTCGCCGCCGCCAAGAAGATCGACATCGGCGAGCTGGTGCTGTGCACGCTGGACCGCGACCGCCATGCCGAGATGATCGCCAAGGCCCGCGAAGCCGGCGCACGCATCATGCTGATCGGCGACGGCGACGTGTCCGGCGTCATCATGGCGGCCCAGGCCGAGAGCGGCGTCGACATCTTCGTCGGTTCCGGCGGTGCGCCGGAGGGCGTGTTGGCGGCGGCGGCGCTGCGCTGCCTGGGCGGCCAGATGCAGGGCCGGCTTCTGTTCGACGACGACGCACAGGTCGCCCGCGCGTTGGAGATGGGGGTGGCGGACCCGAAGCAGAAATACGGGCTGATGGACATGGCGAAAGGCGACGTGATGTTCGCCGCCACCGGCGTCACCACCGGGCCGATGCTGCGCGGGGTGCGCCGGTTCGGCACGGGCGCGGTGACGCACTCCCTCGTCATGCGGTCGAAATCCGGCACCGTACGCTACGTCGAGGCGCACCATAATTTCGCGACCAAGACCTGGCAGCCCAACTGAGGGTCACACCGCTCTCACCCCATCCTCTGCTCTTCCCGCCCTTGGGAGTGGGCCGGGGTAAGGGGACCCTCACGTGAACGCCATCCCGATCATCCCCCCCGCCCTTGGCGTCGCCAGCAGCCTCACCGGGCGTCGCTGGACCTGGCGCGGCGGCAACGAGCGGGCCGGGCTGCTGCTCGCGCAGCGTGCGGGGGTGCCGGAGATCGTGGGCAGCCTGCTGGCCGCGCGCGGCGTCCCGGTCGAGGGTGTGGCCGATTTCCTGGCGCCCACGCTGCGGGCGCTGTTGCCGGATCCCTCCGTGCTGGCCGACATGGACATCGCCGCCGAGCGCCTGGCGCATGCGATCCGGACCGGCGAGACGGTCGGCGTGTTCGGCGATTACGACGTGGACGGGGCGAGCTCGGCCGCCATCGTCACGCTGCTGCTGCGCGGCCTCGGGTGCCGGGTGCTGACCCATGTGCCCGACCGCATCTTGGAGGGTTACGGGCCGAACGCCCCCGCCCTGCGCGCCCTGGCGGCACAGGGTGCCACGCTGGTGGTCTGCGTGGATTGCGGCACCGCGGCAGCCGAGCCGCTCGGGGCACTCGCCGGGTCGGCGGAGATCCTGGTGCTGGACCATCACAAGGCGGAGGGGCCGCCGCCGCCCGTGCTGGCCACGGTGAACCCGAACCGGCTCGACGACCGCTCCGGGCTGCGGGGGCTGTGCGCCGCCGGCGTCGCGTTCCTGGCGGCGGTGGCGACGATGCGCGCGTTGCGGCGCTCGGGATGGTTCGCGGCCCGGCCGGAGCCGGATTTGCGTTGCCTGCTCGACCTGGTGGCGCTTGCGACCGTGTGTGACGTCATGCCGCTGGTCGGCGTCAACCGTGCGCTAGTGGCGCAGGGGCTGAAGGTCATGGCCCGGCGCGACCGCCCCGGCATCGCGGCCCTGCTGGAGGTTGCCGCCGCCAAGGACCAGCCCAATGCCGGCACGTTGGGTTGGGCGCTGGGTCCGCGCATCAACGCCGCCGGCCGCATCGACGAGGCTGGCCTGGGGTTGCGGCTGCTGCTGAGCGAGGACCCGGTGGAGGCTCGCGCGCTCGCCACCCGCCTGGACCAGGTGAACCGCGACCGGCAGGAGCTAGAGGCGTCGGTGATGCAGGCGGCGCACGACGCGGCCCACGCGCAGGCGGATGCCGGGCGTCCCGTGCTGTTGGTGCACGGGCTGGGTTGGCATCCGGGCGTGGTTGGCATCATCGCCGGGCGGATCAAGCAGCGGCAGAACCGGCCGGCATTGGCCGGTGCGCTGGCGGATGGCGTGGTCAAGGGGTCCGGCCGCTCGATCGCGGGCATCGATCTTGGCGCCGCAGTGCTGGAGGCGCGGCGGGAGGGCCTGCTGGCCACGGGCGGCGGGCATGCGATGGCGGCGGGGTTCAGCCTGGCCGTCGATCGGCTGGAGGCGTTCCACGCCTTCCTGGAGGACCGGCTCGCCCACGCTGCCTCCCATCCCCGCGTGCCGGACCTCGCCATCGAGGCGACGGTGACGGTCTGCGGCGCGACGGTGCCGCTGGCGGAGCAGATCGCGCGCCTGGCGCCGTTCGGGCCGGGCAACGAGGAACCGGTGGTCGCCCTGCAGCGCGCCCGCGTGGTCCGCGCCGACTGGCTCGGACGCGATGGCGCGACCTTGCGGGCCTTCGTGGAGGGAGAGGATGGCGGCCGGTTGAAGGCGATGGCGTTCCGCGCGGCGGACACCAGGCTGGGCCAGGCGCTGGCCACGCCGGGCGCCCCGCTGCACCTGGCCGGCCATTTGCGGGCCGAGGAGTGGAACGGAACGGTGACCGCCTGCTTCGTGGTGAGCGACGCCGCCACGGCTTGACCGCGCGTGTCCGCGCGGGCACATGACGCTGCCTGCGGTCCCGTTCGTCTAGAGGCCTAGGACACGGCCCTTTCAAGGCTGTAACACGGGTTCGAATCCCGTACGGGGCACCAGCGATCGGCGATCTTGCGCGAGAGCGTGTCCGGCCTGCGGAAGGGCCTTCGCCGCTCTCCTGCTACGTCACCAGCAGGCGACGCGGGGCGTTCGTCAGCCTTTCGTAGCCCGACCCGTTGATCGCGATCGTCTCCGACATGCCGAAGCCGCGGGCCAGGACGTAGGTGTGGAACACCATGCCCGGCGCGAAGCACCAGCTGGACCCCCGTGCCGCCTCGAGCGGCTCGCCGCCATTCGGCGCAAGCAGCAGGCCGATCGAATAGAATGTCTTGTTGGTGTAGATGTCGCGCAACCCGGCATCGAGCACCCCATCGCGATAGAGGGCGTCCGGCACGGCGGCGGCGACGCCGGGCTTCACGGCCGCCAGCGCGGCGTCCTGGATGGCGATCAGCGTTTCCGCCAGGCGATGGTCCTCGTCGGTCGCCACTCCCACCTTCATCGGGCGCATGAAACGGGCGTGGTAATGGCGGACGTTCGGCGTGCATTCCACCTGGACCACATCGCCGCGCGCCAGCACCCGGTCGGTGTAGCCGCCATGCAGGTGGAACGCCCGCTCCCCGGACGACAGCACGCCCGGCCCCGGCAGGTCGCTGCCGGCGCGGATCATGGCGGCGCAGATCTCGGCTGCCATCTCCCGCTCGCTGCTGCCTGCCGTGCCGCTGGCCGCGGCGGCTTGCATCCCCGCCTCGGCCGCCACCGCCGCCTGGCGCTGGTAGGCGATCTCCGCCGCCGACTTGATCAGCCGCATCTGGGAAACCAGGCCGCTCGCGTCCTGCCAGGTGCAGCCGGGCAGGTGTTCGGCCAACGCGATCTGGCGGGCGGCGGTCAGCACCCATGCGTCCATCTCCACCGCCAGGCGGCACCGGGCGCCGGCGTGGTGGAGGATGGCGTGGGCGGCCACGGCGAGGCGGTCATCCGAATCTGTCCACAGCACGCGGCCCCGGAAGACGCAGGTGGCATCGAGGTAGTATTCCTCGACATCGCGGCAGACCACCACCGGATCGCCGCTCGCCGGAACGATGGCAAATTGGAACGAGCCGTAGCCGCGCGTGAAGTAGCCGGTCAGCCAGGTCACGGATTCCGGCAGGAACGCCAGCAGCGCATCCTGTCCGGCCACGGCCAGGGCCGCCTGCACGCGCCCGATCCGGAGACGGTATTCGGACGGATCGAACCAGGGCGCCGCGATGGACATCAGCGTTCCGGCGCGCCATCCGGCAGGCAGAGGCCGGCGAAGTTCGCCAGCATGGTCTTCGCCTGCTCGGCCTCGTCCGCATCCCGGTTCAGGACGGCGATGTCGGCGCCATCCTGCTCCATCCGATCCCTGTTCCCCTCCGTCCAGCGGAGGAACTGCGCGCGGGTGAATTCGGGATGGCCCTGTATGCCCCAGGCCGGCGCCGTGCGGTGGCGCCAGACCTGGTTGGGGCACGCATCCGTCGATGCGAGCACGACCATGTCCGGATGTCCGGCCCGCACCTCGTCATTGTGCCAGACGAACATGCGTACGCGGGGCACCAGGCCGAAGGCGACCGGGTCGCGCGCCGCGTCGGCATGGACGTCCAGCCATTCATGGCCGACCTCGCAACTTGGCCGCCGGAACACCTGGTCCGGGCCGCACAGGGCGGAGGCCAGGATCTGGCTGCCGAAGCAAATTCCCAGCATGGGAATGCCGAGCGTCGCCGCATCGCGGATCAAACCATGCTCGCGGTGGATGAACGGGATGTCCTCGTAGGCGCCATGCGGGCTGCCCGAAAGGAAGATGCCGGCATAGGGCGCCAGCGTGTCCGGAAACTCGCCCTGGTAAGCCCATTGGATATCGACCTCCAACCCGAGCGCCGCGAAACGGCTGTCGAGCCGTGCCACGGACACGCGGTGCGGACCGTTGGACAGGAACAACAGCCGGCGTGACATCGGGTCTCCTTCATGGCTGGTGCGGACGCGGCATGGATCGCGGCCGCCGCAATCTCGCCCAGGGCGGGGTCGCTGGCAAATACCCGCGGAGCGTTGTTGCCAGCAGGGCGAGGCAGGGCGATGCTGCGGCAGGCTTAGGAGGCTCCTCGCGCCATGGCGCTGCATTTCCCGGTGGCGGAGCTTCAGGACCGCATCGCACGCACCACCCGCCGCCTGCGGGAGTTGGGCCTGCACGGCATGCTGCTGTTTCGGCAGGAGAGCATGTACTGGCTGACCGGCTATGACACTGCGGGGTACTCGCAGTTCCAATGCCTGTGGCTGGCGGCGTCCGGGGAGATGATGCTGCTGACCCGGTCCGCCGACATCCGCCAGGCACGGGCGACCTCCATCATCCCCGACGTGCGGTTGTGGGTCGATGCTGCCGGCGCCAACCCGGCGGCGGTGCTGCGGCAGGCGCTGGCGGGCCAGGTGGCAGCCGGAATGCGCCTGGGCGTCGAATATGCCTCCGCGACGCTGAACGCACAGCGTGGCAAGCTGCTGGATGCGGTCTTAGCCGATGTCGGCCTGGAGGACATGTCGGACTTCATCGCCGAGCTGAGGGTCGTCAAATCGCCTGGCGAGCTGGCCTATGTGCGCAAGGCCGGCCGCCTGGCCGACGCCGCCTGGCACGACGGCGCGCTTGCCTGCCGACCGGGAGGCTCGGAGTCGGACATCCTGGCGGCGATGTACAGCGCGGTGCTGCGTGGCGGCGGCGACCCGGCGGCCGGCCGCTTCGTCTGCGGCGCGGGCGACAATGCCCTGATGTGCCGCTACTTCACCGGCAAGGGCGAGATCGGCCCGTCCGACCAGGTCACGGTCGAGTTCGCCGCGGCCTACCGGCACTACCACGCCGCGCTGATGCGCACGGTGGTGACCGGCCGCGCCAGTCCGGCGCAGCACCGCATGAACGACGCCAACATCGCTGCCTTGGCGGCCTGCCGGGACAGGCTGCGGCCCGGCTTCACCTTCGGCGACCTGTTCGATGCCCATGCGGCCGTGCTCGACGGGCGCGGGTTCCGCCATGCCCGGCTGAATGCGTGCGGCTACAGCCTCGGAGCCGCCTACCCGCCGACCTGGATGGAATGGCCGATGGCCTATGCCGGCAACCCGGCGCAGGTGCTGCCGGGCATGGTCGTGTTCCTGCACATGATCCTGCTGGACGACACAGCCGGCTTGGCGATGAGCCTCGGCGAGACCTTCATCGTCACGGACGCCGAGCCGGAGCGGCTTTCGGCGCTCGACCATTCGTTGCCGGTGGTGGGCTGAACCACCGCCGCGCGACATGCAGGCTGGCATGCCATTTGCAACATCGTCGCGGGCGCGCGACGGCCGCCAGCGCTGGCTTCGTCGCTGTCCTGAACACGGTGCGGGATCCCGGACATGAACGCTTTGCAACCATCACGCCGCGCCGTCATCGCGGGCATCGCGGCGTCCGTCGCCATGCCGGCGGTCTCCGGGGCGCAGGGGGCGCCGAAGCGCGGCGGCGTGCTGCGCATTTCCGTGTCGAACCGCACGGCCTCGCTCAACCCGCTGCAGATATCAGGCCCGTCCGAGTACATCGCGGCCGACATGCTGTTCTCCAACCTGCTCCGCATGGGACTGGACATGAAGCCCGCGCCGGACCTGGCGCTGGAGTACAGCGGTGACGCCGCCGCCAAGGTCTTCACCTACCGGCTGCGGCCCGGCGTGACGTTCCATGACGGGACGCCGTTCACCGCCGCGGATGTCGTTGCCACCTACCGGGCCATCCTGGACCCCAAGACCGCCGCCCCGGCACGGGCCGCTCTCGGCTCGTTGCAGGAGATCGAGGCGGTAGACCCGATGACGGTGCGGTTCACCTGCGCGCGGTCCTTCGCCGACTTCCCCGTGGCGACCGCACACGCCAACGCGCGGATCGTGTCGGAGGCGGCGTTGCGCGACCTGCCGGGCATGGCCACGCGGGCGAACGGCACCGGCCCCTTCAAGCAGGACAGCTTCGATTCCACCCGGATGCTGCGCGTGGTTCGCAACCCGTCCTATTACGCGCCGCAATACCCCTACGTGGATGCGGTGGAGCTGCCGCTGTTCCCCGATCTGACGGCAGAGGTGCAGAACCTGCTGTCCGGCACGACCGACGTCATGTCGGAAGTGCAGCAGGCCGACTTCAAGCGCATCTCCAGCGCCCCCGGCGTGGTGGGCCAGCGGGTGAAGGCCGGCCGGTTCGCCAACATCGTCACCCGCATGGACACCAAGCCGTTCGACGACATTCGCGTCCGCACCGCCCTGGCGATGGCGATCGACCGCAACACCTTGCTCGACCTGGTGCTGGAAGGGCTGGGGCAGATCGGCCGCGACAGCGTGATCTCCCCGCAATACCGCTACTACGCCGAGACGCCGGAGGTTCCATACGACCCGGTGGCGGCGAAGAAGCTGCTGGCGGAGGCTGGCTACCCCAACGGGCTGAAGATCCCGCTGGTCTGTTCCAACCGTCCGGCGATCCGCTCCGCGGTGGGCGTCGCCTTGAAGGAGATGACACGACCCGCCGGGTTCGACATCGACGTGCAGATCATGCCGCACGACACCTACCTCGCCAACGTGTGGATGAAGGGCAATTTCTACATCGGCTACTGGGGCATGCAGGCGACGGAGGACGCGGCCTTCACGTTGCTCTTCACCTCGAAGGCAGCCTTCGCCGACACGGCATGGAACAATGCGGAGTTCGATTCGCTGGTCGCCGAAGCCGCCGCCACGCAGGACGACGCGGCGCGGCGGACGCTCTACGGCAAGGCCCAGATGCTGATGGCACACGACAAACCCTCGCTGGTGCCGTTCTTCCAGGACGTGCTGGCCGCCAGCCGGGACCGGGTGAGGGACTGGACGGTGAGCCCGTTGAGCCGCAACTACTTCATCGAGCGGGTTTGGCTGGCCTAGCAGCCGGTGCCGGAGCAGACCGGGTTAGGAATAGCCTTCGCCGATGGCGACCGTGTGGCGGCGCTGTCTTCCGCCATGGCGCCGCCGTTTCGTTAGGATCCCAGGCATGTTCACCGGCACACCGACGCTTCCCTTCGCGCGGGAGGAGCATATGGCCCGGCAGGCCCGGCTGCGCGCCGCCCTGGCGGAGCGCGGCTTCGACGCCATCCTGGTCTTCGCGCAGGAAAGCCACTTCTGGCTGACCGGCTACGACACTGGCGGCTTCGTGTTCTTCCAATCGGCGGTGGTGACGGCGGAGGACACGCCGATCACCCTGCTCACCCGACGGCCCGACCTGCTGCAGGCGCGGCAGACCAGCACGATCGAGGATATCCGCCTGTGGTGGGATGCCGAGGAGGCCGATCCCGCAGGCGCCCTGCGGGAGATCCTGCGCGAGAAGGGGCTGCAGGGCAGGCGGGTCGCGGTGGAGATGAACACCCATGGCCTGACCGGCTGGAACCTGTACCGCATCCAGCAGGCCATGGCCGGGTTCTGCACCCTGGAATTCGACGGCCACCTGATCCGCCTGCTGCGCCTGGTGAAGTCGCCGGCCGAGATCGAGGTGATGCGTCGCGCCGGCCGCCTGCTGGATGAATCGCTGGCGGCGGTGATCGCCGCGGCGCGGCCCGGCGTGATGGATTCCACGCTGACGGCGACCTACCTGTCGGTCGTGCTCGGCGGTGGCGGCGACATGCCGCCCAACGCACCCTTGTTCAATTCCGGCGCACGGGCGGTGTATGGCCGCGGGGTCAGCCAACCGCGGCGGCTGGAGGCGGTGGACCAGGTGATCGTGGAATACCCGGTGGCCGTCCGCCGCTACAACGTGAAGACCGAGTGGACCATCCTGCTTGGCCAGGCGACCGACCGGCAGCGCCACATGTTCGACACCGTGCGCGGCACGCTGGACCGCATGACGGAGATCACGCGCCCGGGCACGACGTTGGGCGAGATCTTCGACGCGCACGCGCACGGCCTGGACGGCGCGGGCTATGCCGCCCACCGGTTCGGCGCCACCGGCTACTCGGTCGGGTTGACCTATGCGCCGACCAGCATGGACGTGCCGCCGATGATCTATGCCGGCAACCCGACGGTGTGCGTGCCCGGGATGGTGCTGTTCTTCCACGTCATGATCGGCGATTCGGACACGGGCTACGCCGCCGGTGTGGGCCATACGCTCCTGGTGACGGAGGGCGCGCCGGAGCTGCTCACCGGGCTGCCGCATGACCTGACCGTGGTCACGTGACAGCCGGCTGGCTGTTGCGCCGGCTGGGCGCGATCGTGCTCGTGCTGCTGATCATCTCGTTCACGGTGTTCGCCGTCACCCAGCTCCTCCCGGGCAATGCCGCCGTCATGATCCTGGGCGAGTTCGCCACGCCAGACCAGCTGAAGGCGCTGGAACTGACGCTCGGCCTCAATGACCCGTGGTGGCAGCAATACCTGCACTGGCTGAACGCTATCCTGCATGGCGATTGGGGCATGTCGTCGGGCCTGTCGCGGCCGGTCGCCGCGCTGGTGGGCGACGCGCTCGGCCGGTCCGGCATCCTCGCGGCAACCACGTTGGCGGTGGTCTGCCTGGTGGCGGTCCCGATCGGCGTCGCCGGGGCGCTGCTGCGCGGGACGGTGTTCGATCTGGTGATCGGGCTGTTCGCCTATATCGGCGCATCCGTGCCCGAATTCGTCACGGCGACGCTGCTGCTGGTGCTGGTTGCCGGCGATGGCGGCTGGCTGCCGGCAGGCGGCTTCACCCCCGTGTCGGACGGGGTCGGCGCCTGGGTGCTGCACATGATCCTGCCGGTCGCCACCTTGTCCGTCATCCTGGTGGCGCATCTTTCGCGCCAGGTCCGCAGCGAGATGGGGGAGGTGCTCGGGTCGGACTACGTGCGGGCCGCGCGGGTGAAGGGGCTGTCGGCGTCGCGCGTGGTGCTGGTCCATGCGCTGCGCAACGCGCTTGCCCCGGCCGTCGCGGTGCTGTCGCTCGACGTCGGCTACCTGCTGGGCGGCATCCTGGTGGTGGAGGAGGTGTTCGCCTGGCCAGGCCTGGGCCGGTTGCTGATCTATGCGGTGCAGAACCGCGACCTGGCGGTGATCCAGGCCGCGACGCTGGTGATGGCCGCAACCTACGCGCTGTCCAACCTGGTGGCGGACATCGTCATCGCGGGCCTGGACCCGCGCGTGCAGTATGCGTGACCTGCTGCGGCAGCCCAATCTCGTCGCGGGCTGCATCCTGCTGGCGCTGGTGGGGTGCGCGGTGGTGCTCGGGCCGTGGCTGGCGCCATACGACCCGCAGGTGTTTCACCCCCATGCGCGGCTGCAGCCACCCTCCGCCGCCTTCCTGCTCGGCACGGACCAGTTCGGCCGCGACCTGCTGTCCCGCCTGCTGACGGGCGCGCGCCCGACCGTCCTGTTCGGCCTGGGCGCCACCGTGCTGGGCGTCGCCGCCGGCGGGCTGATCGGCCTGCTGGCCGGCGCCTGCGGCGGCGTGGTGGACGCCGTGACCATGCGCGTGCTGGACGGGCTGATCGCCGTGCCAGATCTGATCTTCGCCCTGCTGATCGTCACCGTGCTCGGCAACGGCATGGGCAATGCCCTGCTGGCGGTGGCCATCGCCTTCACCCCCGGCCTGGCCCGGATCGCCCGCAGCACCGTGCTCTCGCTGCGGTCGCGGGACTACGTGCTCGCCGCCACGGCACGGGGCGAGAGGCGGGCCTGGATCATCCTGTGCGAGGTGCTGCCGAACGCCGTCGGGCCGGTGATCATCGAGGCGACGATCCGCGTCGCCTTCGCGGTGATGATCGGCGCCACGCTCGGCTTCCTCGGCCTGGGCGCGCAACCGCCCTCCACCGAGTGGGGCCTGATGATCGCCAGCGCGCGGCAGTTCATGGCCCGCAACATCTGGACCGTCCTGGTGCCCAGCGTCGCCATCGCCATGGTTGCGCTGGGCTTCAACCTGGTCGGCGACGCCCTGCGCGACCGGCTGGACCCGCGCGGCCGCATGTGAGCCCGGCGTTGCGCATCGCCGGCTACGACCTGGCATACCGCACCGCCGGCGGCCTTCGCCCGGCACTGGCCGGCATCGATGTCGAGATCGCCACCGGCGAGACGCTCGGCCTGGTCGGGGCGTCCGGCTCGGGCAAGACCTCGCTGGCCTGGTCGATCCTGCGCATGCTGCCGGGCAATGCGCGGGAGGGCGGCGGGGCCATCGCGCTCGCGGGTACGGATTTACGGGCCATGACCCGGCGCCAGCTTGCCGCGGTGCGCGGCCGGCGCATTGGCATGGTGTTCCAAGACCCCTCCACCGCGCTCAACCCGTCCATGCCGCTCGGCCGGCAGGTAGTGGAGGTGCTGGTCCGCCATCGCCGCATGAGCGCGCGCGGGGCCGCCGCGGAGGCCGAGCGCTGGCTCGCCCGCACCGGGTTGCCGGACCCGCGCGCCATCATGCGCCGCTATCCGCACCAGGCCTCGGGCGGCGAGAAGCAGCGCGTGGTGATCGCCGCCGCCTTTGCCTGCCGGCCGGAGCTGATCATCCTCGACGAGCCGACCACCGCGCTCGACGTGATCACCGGCGCCCGCATCCTGGACCTGTTCGCGGAGCTGCGGGCGCAGACACCGGTGGCCTGCCTCTACATCTCCCACGACCTTGCCCTGGTGGCGCGGGTCGCCGACCGGGTGGCGGTGCTGGATGCGGGCCGCATCGTGGAGCAGGGCGCCGCCGGGGACGTGCTGCGAACGCCACGGGCCGCGCAAACCAGGCGGCTGCTGGACGCCATCCCCGATCCAGCGCACCGCCTCGTCCCGGATGCCGCATCGGTCGCGACCTCGGGGCTGCTGGCCTTGGACGCCGTGAGCGTGAGCTACGGCCGCGCCGGCCGGCTTGGCCGGCTGCTGGGCGCACCGGCGCCGGTGCAGGCTGCGACCGAGGTGTCGCTGGCGCTGGGCCAAGGCGAGATCCTGGGGATCGTGGGCGAATCCGGCTCCGGCAAGTCGACCCTGGCGCGGGCCTTGTGCGGCATCGCTTCGTTCACCGGCGCCGTCACCTTCGAAGGCATCAGGCTGACCGGACAGGACCGGATGGACCGCGCCTGGCACCGCGACGTGCAGATCATCTTCCAGAACCCGGACGCCTCGCTCAACCCGCGTCATCGTATCGGCACCATCCTCGGGCGGCCGCTGCGCCTGTACGGCAGCGACCTGGTCGGCGCCGGCGTGTCCCGGTTGCTGGAGGAGGTGGGCCTGCCCGCGTCCTACGCTTCCCGCCACCCGCACGAACTGTCCGGCGGCGAGAAACAGCGCGTCGCGATCGCGCGTGCCTTCGCCGCCGCCCCGAAGCTGGTGATCTGCGACGAGGTGACGTCCGCGCTGGACGTCGTCGTCCAGGCGGAGATCGCCCGGCTACTGGTGGCGCTCCAGGCGCGGCATGGCACCGCCTTCCTGTTCATCACGCACGATCTGAACCTGGTGCGCCAGATCGCCCACCGGATCGCGGTGATGTATCGCGGGCGGCTGGTGGACGTGTTCGACGCCACCCGTTTCGCCATGGCCGATCGGCATCCATACACCCAGGCGCTGCTGGCCGCCGTGGCGCGGCTGGGTTAGGAGTGGCCTACCGACCCGATGGCGCGTCCGCGTCGTGGAAGTAGCGCAGGTGCAGCCGCATCGCCCGCTCGGCCTCATCCGCGTTGCCCAGCCGGATCGCCGCCGCGATCGCCTTGTGCTGCGCAACCAAGTGGCGGCCCTGGGCGTCGGGTGCATGTTCCAGCCATTCCCCGCTGACGAAGAGCGTCCGGTAGTCGCCGACCAGCCGGGCCACCCGCGGTGCATGCGCCGCCTGGGCGATCGCCAGGTGGAAGCGTTCGTTGGTGCGAGCGCGCTCGGCAAAGTCGGCGAACACTTCGCCCTGCACGATATGGGCGAGCACCTCGATCTGCGCGCGCTCGGCCGCCGACGCCCGCGCCGCGGCCAGCCGTGCGGCACAGCCCTCAATGGCCTCGCGCAGGTACCGGATGTCCGCCGCCTCCTCCCGCGGGTCCACCACCTCCGTGGCGCCCGTGCTGCCGGTGCGCAGCAGCCCGTCGGCCAGCAGCCGGGCGAACGCCTCGCGCACCGGCGTACGGCTGACGCCGAGCAGGGCGGCGACACCCGTCTCGGTCACCCGCTCGCCGGAGGTGAACCGGCCGGACATGATCCCCGCGCGCAGGCGGTCGTACGCCTGTTTGGAGTTGCTCCTCGGCGCCTCCAGCCGCCAGTCGAACTTGTCGTGCTTCATTGCCCCCCGCGCCCTGCCGGAGCGGGTCGCACGCCCTAGCGCCGCAGGTCAAGCACGCGGGCCACGCCGACGAAGCGCTGCATGACCCAGACCAGCAGCACGCTCTGCACGATCAGCACGCTTGCCATGGCCGCGACCGTCGGATCGTCGAAGTCGCGGATGTAGCCGTAGATTTCCACCGGCAGCACGCTGGTGCGCAGATCGGTCAGGAACACCACGACGGAGAAATTATCGACCGATTCCACGAAGACGAAGATGCCGCCGGCGAGCAGGCCGGGCCAGAGCTGTGGCAGGGTGATCCACAGGAACGTGCCGAAGCCGCGGCTGCCGAGGTTGCGCGCCGCCTCCTCCAGCGCCGGGTCCAGCCCCTCCAGCGTCGCGGCCAGCGCCCGGATGGCGAAGGGCAGCGTGACGCACACCAGCGCCACGGCGATGCGCCAGAAGCCGCTGGCAAGTCCGGCCCAGGTGAAGAAGTTGAGGAAGGCGACGCCGCTCACCACGCCGGGGATGACCAGGGGTGAGAGCGCCAGCGCGTTGAGCACGGTCCGTCCGGGAAACCGCCGCCGAACCAGGGCGATGCTGGTCGGCACCGCCACCGCCAGGGTGACCGGGGTCACGATGGCGGCGATCAGCAGGCTGCTGAACAGGGCGTGGCGCAGGCGGTCGTTGGCGAACCCGTTGACGAACCAATGCAGCGTCACGCCACTCGGCGGGAAGCGCACCAGGCCGGTGGGGCTGAAGGCGTAGTACACGACCACGATCACCGGTAGGGCCATGACCAGCAGGATGGCGGTCGCCGCGATCGGCAGTGCCGCGGCGTAGGGCCGCGTGTTCATCGGCGGCTGCCGCCGAAGCGCCGGCCCAGCCCGGCGCGCAGCAGCGACAGGCCGGAGAGCGGAACGAGGGACAGTGCCAGGAACAGCAGCGAAAGCGCCGCGGCCGACGGCATGTCGAACGAGGTCTGCATCTTGTCGTAGATCAGCGTGGCGACCATCTCCACCCGCCCGCCGCCCAGCAGCAAGGGGAACAGGAACGAGCTGAGCGTGATGGTGAAGGTCAGCAGCACGGCGCCGACCAGGCCTGGCACGCTGAGCGGCAGCGTCACGGCGGTGAAGGCGCGCCAGCGCGTGCCGCCATGGTTGCGGGCGGCCTCTTCCAGCGCGACCGGGATGGCGTTGATCGCGCCGAACAGCGTCAGCACGAAATAGGGCAGGACGAAGTGCACCAGGCTGATCACCACGCCGGGCTCGTGGTTGATCAGTTGCAGGCTGCCCCAGCCGAGGCCGCGCAGCATGCGGTTGAGCGGGCCGTTACTGCCCAGGATGAGCATCCAGGCATAGGCCCGGGTGATCCCGCCGGACAGGAAGGTCACGGTCAGCACGAACAGCACGGCGTTGCGCGTCCGCGTGGATGGCGAACGTGCCATGAGGTAGGCCAGCGGATAGCCCAGCAGGGTGGCGATGCCGGTCACCTCGCAGGACATCACCAGCGTCTGCAGCAGCGTGCGCTGCGCCAGCGGCGATTGCAGGGCGGCGGCGTAGTTGACCAGGGAAGGCGGGCCCGCCGTCATGGCCGTGCCGGGGACCTGGTGCAGCACGCTGTCGGCGACGAAGCGGGCGAAGGCGGCGAAGAACAGCAGCAGCACGGCCAGCATCGGCGCCAGCAGCCACAGCACGGGGGTGCGGCGCATGGGTCAGTCCCGCAGCACGGTGCAGCTGCGGGCGTCGAGCCGGATGCCGGCGCAGTCGCCGACCTGGCGCGCCGGCCGGCCGGAGGCGCGTGGCTCGGCCACTTTCAGCATGCCGAGTCCCTCCACGTCGATCTCGTACAGCGCCCGGCTGCCCAGATTGGTGACGTAGCCGATCCGGCCGTGCGGCAGCTTGGGATCGTCCAAAGGCGCGATCGCCACCGCCTCCGCCCGGATGGCGACCGCAACCGCGGGACCGGCAGGCAGGCCACCCGGCGCCGGGGGCATGTCCAGCAGATGGCGTCCCAGCCGCAGGCCGCCGCCTTCGAGCCGGCCTTCGACGATGTTGTCCACGCCCATGAAAGCCGCGACGAACCGGCTGGACGGATGGTCGTAGAGTGCCGCCGGGCTAGCGACCTGCTCCACCGACCCGGCGCGCAGGACCGCGATCCGGTCGGCCAGGATCATCGCCTCCTGCTGGTCGTGGGTGACGATGACGGTGGCCAGGCCAAGCTCCTGTTGCAACTTGCGCAGCTCGATCTGCATGGTCTCGCGCAGGTTCTGGTCCAGCGCGCCGAACGGTTCGTCCAGCAGCAGC
This sequence comes from uncultured Acetobacteraceae bacterium, assembly GCA_964244585.1. Lineage (GTDB taxonomy): Bacteria > Pseudomonadota > Alphaproteobacteria > Acetobacterales > Acetobacteraceae > LMUY01. The sequence goes on from CAXTJM010000035.1 coordinate 17,951, forward strand.
AGGTCGGGCCGGGTCACGACGGCGCGGGCCAAGGCGGCGCGCTGCTGCTGGCCGCCCGACAATTCGCTGGGGTAGCGTGCGGCGAAGCCATCCAGCCGCACCAGGGCCAATGCGTCGGCCACCCGGCGCGTCCGGTCCTGCCGTTCGACCCGGCGCATGCGCAGGCCGAAGGCGACGTTCTCGGCGACTGTCATGTGCGGGAACAGGGCGTAGCTTTGGAACACCATGGCGGTGTTGCGCGCCTCGGGCGCCAGCCCGGTGACGTCGCGCCCATGCAGGCGCACGATACCGCCATCGAGTTGCACGAAGCCGGCGATGGCGCGCAGCACCGTGGTCTTGCCGCAACCCGACGGGCCGAGCAGCGCCAGGATGCTGCCGCGGGGCACGGACAGCGACACGCCGGCGACGGCCGGTGTGGCGCCATAGCTCTTCTCCAGCGCCTCCAGCGAGAGCGCCGCCGTCTCCGCCCCGCTGGCTATTGCGCGACGACCTGCTTGAAGCGGTCGCTCCAGGCGTCGATGTTCCTGTTGACGACGTCCTCGTCGAAGGACACCCCGTCGCCCGGGGCCGGGTATTCGGACTTCAACTCGGCCGGGACCGCCGTCGCCTTGTTCACCGGCTCGTTCTGCATCTTGGTGACGATGGCTTCCTGCGACGCCGTGTTCAGGACGAAGTCGATGAACGACGCAGCGAGGTCCTGCTTGGCGCCCTTCACCATCGTCATGACGTCGAACAGCAGCGGCGCCGGCTTGGGGGAGATCATCGTCACCGCCGCACCCTGGTCGCGCACCGCCTTGGCGCCGGAGGGCGGCCCGACCAGAACGGAGATGTCGCCCTGCGCCAGCGCCTTGCGGGCCTGCGCGTCGGATGTGTACCAGAACGCGACGTTCGGGCTCAGCGCCTTCAGCCTGTCGAAACCCGGGTCGATATTCTCGATGCCGCCGCCACCGAGTATGGCGGCGACCAACAGCATGCGGGCCTGATAGGAGCTGGGGGCGGGCACGCCGATCTGGTTCTTGAAGCGCGGGTCCCACAGGTCGTTCCAGGACGAGATCGGCTGCTTCACCATGTCCGGACGCCAGATGATCCCGAGCGGGTAGGCATATGCGGCAGCCCAGCGCGGGGTCGCCGCGCCGGGAATGAGTTGTTGCAGGTTCGGCATGGCGGCGGCCGGCAGGTCGACGAACAGGCCGTCATCCTTGACGGCGCGGTCCGCGACCGAGGACGTGGTGAACCACACGTCGACCACGGGATTGGCTTGCATCGCCTGCAGCTTGGCCAGCGATTCGCCGCTGGTGGTCTGTGTCATCAGCTCCACGGCGCAGCCCGTCTGCTTGGTGAACTCCGCGGCGATCCCCTGCATGACGAGCTGCCAGGTCGTGCCCCAGATCAGCACGGTGATGGACTTGCCCTGCGCGCGGGCGCTGGGTGCCCCGGCAATGGCGGCCGCCGCGGCCGCGGACAGGAACCGGCGGCGGTCCAGGCTGGTAAACATGCACAGCTCCGATGGGATTGGTCAGTCGTTGCGACGATGCAGCAACTATGCCAGCCGGCCGCCAGCCGGCCTCACTCGTCATAGCCCGGATTGCTGCGGTCGAGCAGCCGCAGCATGGCCGGCCACGCGCGCATGCCGGTCATTTCCGGCGCGTGCGCGCTGGTGAACTGGCTTGCCGTGTGCTGCTGCGTCGCCACGGCCGGCGTCATGATGCGGCCGCCGGAGGCCATGACGTCCATCTGCACCCGGGCCGCCTGTTCCAGATAGTAGGTGAGGTAGAATGCGCCGGGCACCGTGTGCGCGGCGGTGAGCAGCCCATGGTTGCGCAGCACCATGACGGGGCTGTCGCCCAGATCGGCCACCAGCCGCTCCCGCTCGGCCAGGTCCAGCGCGATGCCCTCGTACTCGTGGTAGGCGACGCGGCCGGCGAACTCCAGCGTGAACTGGTTGATCGGCAGCAGCCCCTCGGCCAGGCAGGACACCGCGACCCCCGCCCGCGTGTGGGTGTGCAGCACGCAGCCGACCTCCGGCCGTGCCCGATGAATCGCGCTGTGGATCACGAAGCCTGCCGCGTTGACCGCGGGGCCGCCATCCAGCGCCCGCCCGTCATGGTCGATGGCGACCAGGCTGGAGGCGGTGACCTCCCCGAACATCAGCCCGAACGGGTTGATCAGGAAATGGTCGGGCTGGCCCGGCACGCGGGCGGTGATGTGGCCGAAGATGGTGTCGTCCATGCCGAAATGCGCGATCAGCCGGTAGCACGCGGCGAGCTGCACCCGCATGTCCCACTCCGTGCGCGGCACGTAGGAGTCTGGCGTCCTGTCCTTCAACTCGCCGGCGGTCTGCAGCATGACGGGCAATCCTTAAGGGGCCGTGTCGACATGACGCGGCGTGAGGGCGCGGGCAACGTAGGTTTCGGCGACCGGGGCATAGACGGTCCAGACGCGGCGCAACTCGCCGAGCGGATCGTCGCTGGCGTCGACCCGCAGGTCGGCGAAGGGAAACGGCTCGTCCCGGACCACCAGCAACGCAGCCGACACCAGCGGATTTTCCTCCCCGCCGGCAGCCAAGCCCGCGTCCAAGGCGGCCAGGAGGCGCTCGGCCAGCGCTGCATGCGCCGAGGCTTCGAACGCCGCCACCATGGCGGCCGGCACGTGCTCGTTGCGCAGGATGTTGCCAAGCGCCACGCAGTCCCGTCCGGTCACCGCCGCCTGGGCCGGCTTGGTCCGCGGTCCCGTCGCATGCGCGGCGCTGCCGTCGGCGCCGAGCACCCCGAGCTGCCGCCAATCCCGGTCCGGCGTGCTGGCCATCACCGCGTCGCGCACCTCGGCCGCGGCGAGGCCCTCGCCCAGCAGCGCCAGGCCGCGTGGGCCAAGCCGCGGGTCGGTCCAGAACTGCGTCAGCACCACGCCCACCCGGGCCCTGGCATGGATGCAGCGCGCGCCCACCGCCGAGCTGGAGGTGGTCACGGCCGCGCCCAACATGCCGGTCGCGGCGCACCGGGCCGCGATGGAGAAGGTCATGCCGCCACGGCTGGCAGGGCTGCGCGCGGCACCGCGTCGCCATGCGCCATGCGCCATGCCAGGCGGGTGGCCGACGCCTTGTCGAAGGTCTCGAACAGCGCGGCCTCCTGCGCGTACAGCGGCGTCTCGGCGAATTGCTGGTAGGCGCGGGTGCGGCCGGCATAGGAGGACGCCGTCAGATCCTGCGCCAGGTGCAATACGCGCAGCCGCAGCTCCGGATCGACGCGGCCCGTGGAGAAGTACTTGCGCACGTCGGCGCCGACCTCCGGACTGTCCAGCATCGCCTGGTCCGGCAGCATGACCGCCTGGCCCCCGACCAGGTTGGTGAGCAACTGCACCATCAGGTGGTAGTTCTGCGTGCAGTAGATCCGTCCGGCGTGTTGGATCGCCTGGGCCGGCATGGTGTGGCCGCCTTCCGTCAGCTCCGGCGCGGCCTCGCCCGCCAGCAGGAACGCCTCCACCGTGGACTTGAACGCCATGAGCTGGCTGATCGCGGAGCGGACCGGCGGCAGCGCCATGGTGCCGGCATGCTCGGCCGCCAGCAATGCGGTGCCGACCAGCAGCTCCGCCTTGGCCAGGGTGCGGATCAGGAAAGCCTGCGCCGACCAGCGCGCGAAATTGCTGCGGATCATCTGCGCGAGCTTGGGCTGGCGCGAGAAGATCACGTTGTCCCACGGCACCAGCACGTCGTCGAACACCAGCAGGGCGTCGACCTCCTCGTAATTCCGGGTCAGCGGCTGCTCGATCGCCGGGCCGGGCGGGCGGGCGTTGAACGGCATGCGGCACAGATGGCGCACGCCCGGGCTGTTCAACGGCACGATGCAGGCAACGGCGTAGTCGCGGTTCGCCTCGGTCCAGGTGCCGACCGTGGGCTTGATGAACGCGACATGAGCGTAGGGGGAGCCTGTCTCGAACTTGGCGCCACGGATGACGATGCCGGCCTCCGTCTCGCGCACGACCCGCAGGTTGAGGTCGGGGTCGGCCTGCTCGTGCGGCTGGCGCGAGCGGTCGCCCTTCGGGTCGGTGTTGCCGCTGGACATGAACAGGTTGGTGCGTTGCAGACGGTCGAGCCAGGTCCGTGCCGCCGCGGCATAGCGCGGGTCGAACCGGTCGAACAGATCGGCCCGGTCGGCGACGACGAAGAGCGGCGTCACCGTCTCGTCACCGAACCGGTCCATCGTCGGCCCCACCCGGTCGAGGATCGCCTTGGTCATCAGCCGGCGTTGGCGGAGATCCTCCACGCTGTCAGGCATCTTGTAGAAACGCGAGCCGCGCGTGCCGTCCGGCAGCGTGAAGGTCATGACGTCGCGGAGTTCGGGGGCGGCGTGCAGATCGTAGATCCGCGCCACCGCGTCGACCATCGGCGCGAAGGCCGGATGGGCCGCGACGGAACCGACGCGTTCGCCGCCGATCCAGACTTGCCTGCCATCGGCCAGGCTGGCGCGATAGTCTCCTCCGGTCATCAATCCCATGGCTCGCCCGATCGTCCTGCCGCGCCGAAAATGTATACAGCACACATCGGCCGGACAAGCCGGTAGTTGGCATGGCGTTTGCGTGATGGTGGAACCGATCGGGAGTTCGCCATGACGCTGACACGACGAGCCGCCCTGGGGACGGTCCTTGCAGGCGCGCTGGCGGCGCCGGCGCTGCGGGGCGCATCGGCCGCGTCCAACGTGCTGCGCGTCGGCGTCGGCAACTCGCTGAACCGGCTGGACCCGTTGCTGACCACGATCGGCGACGAGTACATCTACGACAACCTGGTGTTCAACGGGCTGACGCGGATGGCGGAAGACCTTACGGTCCAGCCCGACCTGGCCGAACGCTGGGAGTACGGCAGCGACCTGAAATCCTGGACCTTCCACCTGCGCCGCGGCGTCAAGTTCCATGACGGGACGGAGATGGTTGCCGCCGACGTGGTCGCGTTGTTCCAGCGCCTGCTGGACCCGGCGACCAACGCGCCCTCGCGCAGCGGCTACGACATGGTGTCCGCCGTGTCGGCGCCGGACAGCTACACGGTGGTGTTCACGCTCGGCTCCGCCTATGGCGGGTTTGCCGACATCATGTCCGACCGGCAGGTCAAGATCGTGCCGCGCGGCAAGGTGGCCCAGCTTGCGACGCAGCCGATCGGCACCGGCCCGTTCAAGTTCGTGTCCTACACGCCGGGCGACCGCCTGGTGCTGGCCAGGAACCCCGACTATTTCGAACCCGGCATGCCGGCGCTGGACGGCGTGGAACTGCGCATCATCCCCGAGATGAGCGCCAAGCTGGCCGCCCTGCAATCCGGCGAGCTGGACGTGGTGTGGGACCTGCCGCTGGACCAGGTGAAGCCGCTTTCCGGCCGCAGCGACCTGCGGGTGGAAAGCGTGTCCAGCGGGTCGTGGGACGCGGCGGTGATGAACAACCTCATCCCGCCATTCAACAACCCGCAGGTCCGCATGGCCTTCCAACTGGCGGTGGACAAGGCGGACGTGGTGGAACTGGCCCTGTTCGGGCAGGGCGCGCCCACCATCAGCCCCATCCCGCCCACCCACCCGTTCTACGCCCACGACGTCAAGATCGCCGCCGCCGACCCGGCCGCCGCGCGCAAGCTGCTGGCCCAGGCCGGCTACCCGAACGGCGTGCAATTGCCGATCATCGTGCCGGTGGGCCGGGCGGTGCGCGAACGGCTCGGCGTGACCCTGCAGCAATTGGCCAAGCCCGCCGGGTTCGACCTGCAGGTGCAACGCGTGCCGTACAGCAGCTTCGATGCCGAGGTGTCCGGCAAGGCGCCGCTATACATCGACGGCTTCTTCGCGCGCCCGACCATCGACAGCGGCACCTACCCCTTCCTGCACAGCAAAGGCACCTGGAACGAGCGGCTGTGGCACTACGACAACCCGGCCGTGGACGCCGCGCTGCTGGCCGCGCGGCTGAGCGGGGAGGCCTCGGTCCAGCGTACGCAGTACGTCGCCATGCAGGCGGCCCTGAACGCCGACCCGGCAAGCTTCTTCGCCTATTCGGTGAACTTCGCCTGCGCCTATCGCAAGGGCATCGCCGGGGTGAAGACCCATCCGATGCGCTGGTTCGACCTGCGTACCGCCCGGATGACCTAGCGGCGCCCGGGCCAGGTGCGCGGATACATCCTGCGGCGGCTTGCCGGCGTGCTGCTGGTGGTCGCGGCGACCACGGTGCTGATCTTCGCGATCATCCACCTGCTGCCGGGCAACGTCGCCTACGCCATCCTCGGCGAATACGCCACGCCCGCCTCGGTGGCCGCGCTGGAGGCCAAGCTCGGGCTGCACGATCCGCTTTGGCTGCAGTACTGGCGCTGGCTGTCCGGGCTGCTGCACGGCGATCTCGGCCGTTCCTTGACCATGGACCGTCCCGCCGGCCCGGTGATCGCCGAAGCGCTGGGCCGGTCGGCGATCCTGGCCGGGCTGGCCTTCGCCCTCGTGGCCGTGCTGGGCGTGGCGTTCGGCGTGCTGGGGGCGCGGCATGCCGGGAGGGCGGCGGACCACGCGATGACGCTGGTGCAACTGGTGTTCATCGCAGTGCCGGATTTCCTCTGGGCGGTGCTGGGGGTGCTGGTGTTCGCCTCCATGCTGGGCTGGCTGCCGGCGACCGGCTACGCCCCGCTCTCCGATGGCGTCCTGTCCTGGATCGGCCATCTGGTGCTGCCCGTGCTGGTGCTGTCGGTCGGGCTGGTGGCGCACGTGTCCCGGCTGACCCGCGCGGCGATGCTGGAGGCATTGCGCAGCCGCTACGTCCTGATGGCGCGGGCGAAGGGCCTGTCGGACCGCCGCGTGCTGTGGCGGCATGCGGCACCCAACGCCATGCTGCCCGCCATCACCATCCTGGCGATCGATTTCGGCCTGCTACTCGGCGGCGTCGTAGTGATCGAGACTGTGTTCGCCTATCCCGGCCTGGGCCGGCTGCTGGTGTTCGCCATCCAGAACCATGACCTGCCGCTGCTCCAGGCGGGCATGCTGATCCTGACCACGGTCTATGCCCTGGCCAACCTGGTGGCGGATCTCAGCTACGCCCTCCTGAACCCCCGCATCCGGCATGCCGGCGCGGCATGAGGTCGCTGTGGCTGGGTGTCGCCGGGCTGGGCCTGTGGCTGCTGGTGGCGGCGCTGGGCACCTGGGTGACGCCGTATGACCCAACCGCCTTCGCGGTTCGCGTGCGGTTCCACGCGCCCGAACTGCTGCACCCGTTCGGGACGGACGAGTTCGGGCGGGACGTGCTGTCCCGCGTGCTGGCCGGGGCACATCTGTCGATGCTGATCGGCTTCGGCGCGATGGCGCTCAGCCTGGTGGCGGGCGTGCCGCTCGGCCTGTTCACCGCCTACAGCCGGGGTTGGGCCGCCACGGCCGTGCTGCGTGCCGCCGACCTGCTGCTCTCGCTGCCGCCCATCCTGCTCGGCCTGCTGATCCTGGCGGTGACGCCGCCCAGCCTGGTCAAGACGATCATCGCGGTGGGGCTGGTCTACATTCCCATCATGGTGCGCCTGGTGCGGGCGGTGTCGCTGGGCCTGCTGCAGGAGGATTTCGTCGAGGCGGCGCGGGCGCGCGGCGAGGGCGGCGCCTCCATCCTGCTGCGGGAGATCCTGCCGAACGCCTGGCCGGCCATCATCGTCGAATGCGGGTTGCGGGTCACCTTCGCCATCCTGCTCGGCTCCGCCTTGTCCTTCCTGGGGCTGGGGCCGCAGCCGCCCGCCAGCGAATGGGGCCTGATGATCGCCGAAAGCCGCCAGTTCCTGGACCAGGCGCCGTGGATCGGCCTGGCGCCGGGCCTGTGCCTCTGCGTGCTGCTGGTGACGGTGAACTTCGTGGGTGAGGGGCTGCGCGCCCGGCTCGATCCGTCGCATGGCTGATGCCCTGCTGGCGGTGCAGGGGCTCAGCGTCGCCTTCGCCACCGCGCGCGGGCCGTTGCACGCCCTGCAGGATGTCGACCTCGCCTTGCCATCCGGTGGGGCGCTGGCGCTGGTGGGTGAATCCGGGTCCGGCAAATCCACCGTGGTGCTGGCCCTGCTCGGGCTGCTCGGCCGCGCCCGGGTCACTGCCCGGCACCTGAGCTTCGACGGCGCCGACCTGCTGGGCCGCGTCGCCAGCCTGCGCGGCCGCCGCATCGCCGTCGTGTTCCAGGACCCGTCCTCCTCGCTCAACCCGGCCTTGCCCGTGGGCGCCCAGGTGGCGGAGCCGCTCGCCGTGCACCAGGGCCTATCGCGCAGGGCGGCCCGCGCCGAAGCAGTGGCAACCCTGGCCGAGGTCGGCCTGCCCCGCCCGGCCAGCCTGATGGATGCCTACCCGCACCAGCTTTCGGGCGGGATGAAGCAGCGTGCGGCGATCGCCATGGCGCTGGCCAGCCGGCCGGAGCTTTTGCTGCTGGACGAGCCGACCACGGCGCTGGACGTCACGGTCGAGGCGGGGATCCTGGACCTGCTGGCGCAGTTGCAGGCGCGGCGCGGGCTGTCGATGCTCCTGGTCAGCCACAATCTTGGCGTCGTCCGGCGCCTCTGCGACCAGGCGACGGTGCTGTATGCCGGCCGGGTGGTGGAGAGCGGGCCGGTCGGCGACCTGCTCGGTGTGCCACGCCATCCCTATACGCGCGGGCTGCTCGCAGCCCTGCCAAGGCCGGGGCATCACGGCAGGCTGGCGCCGATCCCGGGCGGGCTGCCGGACCTGGTTGTCCCCGCGTCGGGTTGCAACTTCCAGCCACGCTGTGCCTGGGCCGCGCCCGGGTGCGAACGGCCGCAGATCCTGGCGGCCGTCCCCCATCCGGTGCGCTGCCACCGGGCGGACACGCTGGTCGGCGCGGTTTGGCCGGCGCCACCGCCGCTGCCGTCCCGCCCGGCGCCCGCTGGCACGCTCCTGGCCGCGGAGGGGCTGAGCCGCAATTTCGGCCCGTTGCGGGCGGTGGATGCGGTCTCGCTCACGCTCGCGCCGGGCGAGGTGCTGGGGCTGGTCGGTGAATCCGGCTGCGGCAAGTCCACGCTGGGGCGGCTGCTGCTGCGGCTGGTCCCGGCCGATGCCGGGACGCTGCACCTCGACGGCGGCGCCGTGCCGGATCATCCACCGCTGGCGTTCCGCCGCCGCGGGCAGATCGTGCTGCAGAACCCGGACACGGCGCTGAACCCGCGCCAGACCGTGGGGGCCATCCTGCGCCGGCCGCTGGCGCATTTCGGGCTGGCGAAAGGCCGGGCAGCGACGGCCGAAACCATCCGCCTGCTGGAGTTGGTCCGCCTGCCGGCGGCGTATGCGGACCGCTATCCGCACCAGCTATCCGGCGGGGAGAAGCAGCGGGTCGGCATCGCCCGTGCGCTGGCCAGCCGGCCGGACTTCATCGTCTGCGACGAGGCCGTATCGGCGTTGGACGTGTCGGTGCAGGCGGCGGTGCTGAACCTGCTGGCGGAATTGCGCCAATCCCTCGGCCTGGCCCTGCTGTTCATCGGCCACGATATCGGCGTGGTCGGCCACATTTCCGACCGGCTGGCGGTGATGTATGGCGGGGCGCTGATGGAGGTCGGGCCGACCGACGCCGTGCTCAACACCCCGTTCCATCCCTATACCGAGGCGCTGCTCTCCGCCGTGCCCGCCGTGGATGGCACAGGGGCTCGCCGCGTGCGGCTGCCGGGCGAGCCGGGGGCGGTGCATGCCGGATCGGGCTGCCGCTTCGCGCTGCGCTGCCACCGGCAACTGGGCGCCATCTGCCTGGAACAGCCGCCGCCCTGGCGCGAGCTGGGCGGCGGCCACCAGGCGCGCTGCCACATCCCGGCGGCGGCGTTGCTGGCGTTGGAAGCGGTGCCGGCCTAGCCCGGGTTTTCCACGTTCTCCCGCAGCGTCCGCCCCGCATACTCGGTCCGCAGCAGGCCGCGGCGCTGCAGTTCCGGCACCACCATGCGGCCGAACTCCTCGAAGGTGGTGGGGAACACCGTCGGCGGCAGGACGAAGCCGTCGCAGGCGCCGCTGGTGAACCAATCCTCCATGATGTCGGCGATGGTCTTGGGCGACCCGGCGATCAGCGCGCGCGGCTTGCGCACCGCTTCGGCGAAGCTGATGCCCTGGGACGCGGCGACCTGGCTCATCCGGTCGCGGGAGCCCTGGATGCCCTGGTTGCCTGCTTCGGCCGCCGCCTGCTCGGCGGTGCGGACCGCGCTGAGGTCTACGCCCAGCAACTCGGAGCTCGATGCCAGCACCAGCTCCGGATCGGTCAGCGACTCCAGGAATGCCGCCTTTTCCTGCGCGATCGAGTCGGTCTCCCCCACCACCACGGAGAAGGACGGCAGGATCGCGCACGCATCCGGCCTGCGCCCGGCCTGCGCCAGCCGGGCGTGAAGGTCGGCCATGTAGGCCAGCGCGTCCGCCTTGGTCGCGTGCGAGCAGAAGATCATCTCCGCCCAGCGCACGGCGAATTGGCGGCCGCGCGGGGAGGCGCCGGCCTGCAGGATCACCGGCCGGCCCTGCGGGCTGCGCGGGATCGACAACGGTCCGCGCACGCTGACGTAGCGTCCTTGGTAGTCGGCGTAGCGCACCTTGCCGGCATCGACCAGGACGCCGCGCTCCTTGTCCCCCACGACGGCATCCGCATCCCAGCCGTCCCACAGCGCGAAGCAGGCCTCCAGCACCTCGTCGGCGCGGTCGTAGCGTTCCTCCTTCGGCGGCAGGGTGGCCAGTCCGGCATTGCGCGCCTCGAACTCGGTCGCGGAGGTCACGACGTTCCAGGCCGCCCTGCCGCCGCTCAGCAGATCCAGCGTGCCGAGGCTGCGTGCGACCTGGTAGGGCTGGTTGAAGGTGGTGGAGATGGTGGAGGCGAGGCCGAGCCGGCGGGTGACGCGCGCCATCAGCGGCAGCACCATCATCGGGTCCAGCAGGCTGACCTGGCCGCCGCGGCCGAGATAGTCGGCGAAGCTGTTCTTGTAGATGTCCGGCACGCCCAGCCCGTCGGCAAAGAAGGCGGCGGTGAAGCGCGCGTCCTCCAGCACGCGGGCCAGGTGTTCGTAGCGCTCCGGCGTCCAGATATCGCCCAGCGGCGCCGCCGGGTGCCGCCATCCCGGCGCGAAGCTCGCGGTCGGCCCGGTCTTCAAGTAGGCGACCAGGTGCATCTTGCGGGAGCGCGCCACGCGTCAGTCCGCGGCCAGGTCGATGGCGGAAAAATGCGGGTTGGCCGGCTTCGGCAGGCCCATGTGGTCACGCAGCGTCGGCCCGGCATACTCGGTGCGGAACAGGCCACGCCGCTGCAGCTCCGGCACGACGAGGTCGACGAACCGGCGCAGCGCCACGGGCATGATCGGGTTGGAGACCATGAACCCGTCGCACGCCTGGCTGCTGTACCAATCCTCCAGCTCGTCCGCGACCTGGCGCGGCGTGCCCTTGATGACCGGGCTGCCGAAGCCCGGCACCACGCGCTGATAGGCCTGGCGGATGGTCAGGTTCTCGCGCCGGACCATCTTCACCACGAAGCTGCGCACGCTGCTGCCGCCGATGACGACATCGTCCAATTCCGGCATCGGGCCGTCCACCGGGAAGCCGCTCAGATCCTTGGTGACGATCTTGGACAGGTAGTTCACCCCGAGCGCCGGGGAGATCAGCTCGTTCAAGGACTCGTAGAGGTCGTCGGCCGCCGCACTGGTCTCGCCCGTGAAGATGCTGACGCCGGGGATGAAGCGCAGCGCGTCCGGAGCGCGGCCGTAGCGTGCCATGCGGCCCTTGATGTCGGCGTAGTCCGCCTGGCAGGATTCCTTGGAATCCCCGGCGCCGAACATCGCGTCGGCGTGCCGAGCCGCCAGTTCCTTGCCGCGGTCGGATTGCCCGGCCATGAACACGACGGGGTGGCCTTGCGGCGCGCGCGGCACGTTGAGCGGGCCGGCCACCCGGAAATGCGCGCCCGCATGGTCGAGCCGCCGCACCCGCGAGGGGTCCAGGAAGCGGCCGGCGCCGCGGTCCTGCACGAAGGCGTCCTCGGCCCAGCTATCCCACAGGCCTTTCACCACCTCGATGAACTCCTCGGCCCGCGCATACCGCTCGTCGCGGCCGACCGGCTCGGTGTGGTTGAAGTTCAGCGCGTCCAGCGGGTTGGATGCGGTGACCAGGTTCCACCCGGCACGCCCGGCGCTGACATGGTCCAGCGAGGCGAACCGCCGGGCCACGAACCAGGGCTCGTCGAAGGTGGTGGTCGCGGTCGAAACCAGGCCGACGCGGCTGGTGTGCGAGGCCAATGCGGTCATCAGCACCACCGGGTCGAACACGCCCGGCCGGGCGGAGGGGAAGTTGGCAGCGAACAGGTCGGGCTTGTCCATGTCGCGCACGCCGTTGCCATCGGCCAGGAACAGCCCGTCCATCTTGCCCCGCTCCGCAAGCTGGGCGACCTCGATAGTCTGCGGCAGGTTCATGACGATGTCGCGATAGGCGTCCGGATGACGCCACGCGCCGAGATGCGCCCCGCCCAGGTTCGGAATGGTGAACAGGTGCATCACGGGCCAACCCTCCGGCAGACGACTGCGACATAATGAGGGTCCGAGTGTCCGACAGGATCCCGGCCTGGTCCAGGCCGGGATCGGCGGGATGCTGGCGACCCGTGATCATTTCGCCGGGTCGTGGCCCCAATTCATGAGCGACTTGCGCCAGCGCGTGTCCGTGATATCGCCGTCCGGCCTTTGCTTGCCGTGCCGGTGGACGTAGCCGACCACCTTCTGCATGGCCTTGTAATCATCCTCGGTGAGGTCGGCCTTCTTGTGCAGCAGGTCCAGGATGCGCCGCCCCATCTCGTGGCCGACCGCCTCCTTGCCGCCCTCGTGGGTCACCTTTTCCCCGTCATGGCTCATGCCGACGGATTGGCTTTCCGTACTCTCCAGCCACTGCTTCAACGCCGCCGGGGTCATGTTCACGACCCGCTTGAACTCGCGTGCGGTGTTGGCCCGGTCCTCGTCGTCCATGTCGGCTCCTCATGCGTTGGGGGAGCGAAACGCACCAGGCCGTCGAAGGCTCTATGCCATCCGCGTGAGGCGGGGCCTGCCGGGCAGGGGCTCATCCAGCCGGGTTGGCGGCAGAGGCCGGTCCCGGACGCATGACCACCGTCGCCCGTCCTTGCAGGAGCAGCCGTTCATCATGATGCAGCGCGAAGCCGTAGATGACGGTCGTGGCGTCCCCGTTCAGCCGGGTCGCGCCCACGGCGAGCACGCCGGATAGATGGTCCAGGTAGCGCTCGTGGCATTCTATCGCGCGCAGGGCGGCCAGATAGCCGACGCGCGGCTCGCCTGGTCCTGCCACGAGGCGTCCATGCACGGCCATCGCCTGGCCGGCATATTCGATCCCGCACAGGATACCGAGCCGCCCCCGGCTGCGCAGCGGGTTCGATGGCGATCCGTGGCTTTCGGCGTGACATTGGATCTGTGTTTCATCCCAGCTCACCACCCCGTCCAGCAGGCACATCGTGCCGGCATGGGGGATCAGTCTGGCGATGCCTGGCCGGTCGATCAGCACGGCCCGGCCGTCACGTCCAAGCCGGTCATGGCATCGTCAAGGCAAGCGTCCCGGAGATGGCCACGTCGCCGGACGGGAGGCGCCCTTGGAAGCGGGCCGAACGCGCCCCGGCTTGCCAGTCGAGCGCCAGGCTGTCGCCGGGGCGAACCGGGTGGCTGAACTTCACGGCGTCGATGGTCCCGCACCAATCATCCGCAAACAGCGCCGCGATCACGGCATCGAGCACTGCGGCGCCAGGGATGAGCGGGTCGCCGGGGAAATGGCCGGCGCTGGCGGGGTGACCGGGTGCGAAATGCAGCAGGGTCGGGGCTTGCACGAGCCTGGCCAGGCGGAGCAGCTCTGCCCGCGGCAGCTTGCCGGTCGCATTGCGCGGCAGGGCATCCACGATGTGCAGCGGCCGTGGCAGGAAAACCGGGTCGATGCGCGCGCGCAACGCAGCACGCAGGGTTGTCGCATCCAGTCCGGGCGCCACCGCAACCGCGACAAGGCGGCGGGGAGCGCCGGCATCGTCGCCATCCGGCAGGATGAAAACGCCATCGTCCACGCCATCGATCGAGAGCAGCTGGTGGGTGAGGTAGGCGAGCGAACTGCGCTTGCCGGCAACGTCGACCATGTCGGCCATCCGGCCTCGCAGGACGAAGCCCCCGTCGCCGCGCAGGCCGATATCGTCGGCCAGCAGCACGTCGTCCTCGCCTGGTGCAGAGACGAGGCAGCCGGCCGCCGACGGCTTTAGGCTGAAGCCACTGAGGCAATGCCAAACCGGCCCGTCGACCGTGCGGCGGGTGGCGAGCTGGCCCGCCTCGGAGCACCCGTAGATCTCGCATAGCGGCGCATGGAATGCGTCTTCGGCCCGCCTGGCGAGATCGATCGAGAGAGGTGCGGTTGCCGATAGCACGAGCCCGGCATGACCCAGGGTGCCGGGCTGCTTCGACTGCGTATCCATCAGGACCGCGCGCAGGTGCACCGGGGTGGTGACGAACACCTTGGCGGCCGGGCCGGCCAAGGCCGATCGGATATCGGCGGGAAACATCGGACTGTCGGCGGTGAGCAGCAAGCCATGCTGAAGCGGCAACATGATCGCCGACTCGAGGCCGTAGCTATGACCATGCGGAACGGTTGCGACCAGCGACGCACCGGCATGGCGATGCATGGCGAGGGCAGTTCCGGCGGCGATGCTGCTTGCCACCAGGCGTCTCCAGCGGCGCGGCACCGGGGTTGGCCGGCCGGTCGAGCCCGACGTGAACAGGATCGCGGCCAGCAAGTCGGCGGGAAAGGCGGGGATGCCTGCCACGGCCCCGGGTGCGACATCAAGCGTCGGATAGCAGAGTTGCGGCACGGGTACGTCGCTTGCCGGCTCCGTGTCGGTCACGGCGTAGAGCGTCGGATACTCCGCCGCCAATGACGCCAGCGTTCCGGGATCCCGGCTGTTGGGCAGCAGGGTCACCTGGCCACGGAGCATCGCCGCCGCCCATGCCACGACGAAGCGGTAGCGGTCGGCACAGAGATTGATGACGTGCAGGCCGTCGGGCAACAGGCGAGCCATCGCCTCGATCTCGGCGAGGAAGCCGGCGGTCGGGAGCGGCTGCCCGTTCCGCAGAGCGACGATGTCGCCGCAAGTCCGCAGGAGAGGCAAAGCTGCGGCGGAGGCTGTCATCGCAGATCGTCTTGCCTCATCGGCGGCCCGGCCCTGATTGCCCGCACCCGAATCCGACACGGGCTAGGAGCCAGGCGACGAAAAAGGGTGCGTCAATGCGTGCGCATGTCCTGCCAGCGGTCAGGCCATCGCCTGCGTGGCGCTTCGGCGGCCATTCCGGCGGAGGGGGTGGGATTCGAACCCACGGTACGCTTGCACGCACAACAGTTTTCGAGACTGCCCCGATCGGCCACTCCGGCACCCCTCCATGCGGCGAAGCTCTAGCCTCCATGGCCGGTTTTGCAAAGAGCCGCACCGTCGGGCCGGCGCTGTCGCGCCCGTGACCGTCAGTCACCTTTGTTCGCGCCGTCCGCATCTGCCGCATCGACAGCGCCGTATGAGGTGCACATGCTTCGTGAGAGCGTGAGACCTGACAAGGGACCTAGTCATGCGCCATTCCCGTACAACCGCCCTGCTTCTTGCAACCTTGCTCGCGTCGGCTTCCGTCGTGCCGGTCATGGCGCAGCCCGCGCCTGCCGGCACCGTGATGGTAGGCGGCGCCGCGATGTATCCGTCGAAGAACATCGTCGAGAACGCCGTCAATTCGAAGGACCACACCACCTTGGTGGCGGCCGTGAAGGCCGCCGGCCTGGTCGACACGCTGATGGGCCCGGGTCCGTTCACCGTGTTCGCCCCGACCAACGAAGCGTTTGCCAAGCTGCCGCCGGGCACGGTCGACACGCTGCTGAAGCCGGAGAACAAGGCGATGCTCGTCGCCGTGCTCACCTACCACGTGGTGCCCGGCCGGCTGACCGCGGCCGACCTCATGAAGATGATCAAGGCTGGGCACGGCAAGGCCATGCTGAAGACCGTCCAGGGCGAGCCGCTGACGCTCACCCAGGATGGCGGCAAGATCTATCTCCAAGGCGCCAAGAGCGGCGTGGCGGAAGTCACGATCCCGAACGTGATGCAATCCAACGGCGTGATCCACGTCGTCAGCTCGGTCCTGGTTCCGAACTGAGTCCGCACGGCCCCGACAGGCGGTGCTTGTCGGGGATTTTGGACTGGCCTAACGACCCGCGGCGGCGTGTTGCAGGGCGGACGCGAACGATGCGACATCCTCCTCGTCGTTGAACACGTGGGCGCCAATGCGGATTTGCCCGCCACGCTCGGCGACGTGGACGCCGCTGCCGGCCAAGGCGGCCACGATCGCGGTCGTATTCAGATGTGGTGGCGTCCGCAGTCCCAGGAGGTGCGGGCTTCGCTGCGGCCGCGGCGCCGGCTGGAACCCGCTGGCCTCGGCATGGCGGGCCAGGCTGTCGGTGAGGCTGCGCAGACGCGCGATCAAGGCCGCCTGGTCCCATGACCGCAGCAACGCCATGCCGGCGAGCGCCATCGGCAGGTTCACCGGATTGTTCCGCTGTCCCATGTCGAACCGCCGCGCGCTGGCGATCGGCGGGCCGAGCCGGCCGGTGAACGGTTCCGTCCCGTCGACGCGGTTGGCGCCATACTGCTCCAGCGGCGTGCCATCCTGCCGCCGGGGCGCGACGTAGAGAAAGGCCTGGGTGTAGGGGCCGAGCAGCCATTTGTACGTCGGGAACACCAGGTAATCGGCGCCGAGCCGACCGACGTCGACGGGCAGGATGCCGGCCGCCTGGGTCGCGTCCACCACGATCGCGGCGCCCTGCTGGCGCAGCGCCGGCGCCAGGCGTTCCAGGTCGATCAGCGTGCCATCCATCCAGTTCAGCGGCGTCAGCGCCGCGATGCCGACGGGGGGCAGCCCAGGCTGCTGGATGCGATGCAGCAGGGCGGCGGTCCAATTCCCGTCCGCCGGGCGCCGCACCACGTCCAGCATGGCGCCGGTCCGTTCGGCCTGCCGGGCCCATTCCAGCGATTGGGAGGGAAACTCGCCCTCGATCAGCAGGATGCGGGTGGCGGCGGTGATCGCCAGGTTCGCCGCGGCGGTGGCGATGCCATAGGCGGCGGAGTGCACGATCGCCATGTCGTCCGCCGTTGCGCCGATGAACCCGGCGGCGGCGGTCCGCACCGCCTCCACCTGGTGGGCGATCGCCTCATGATCCATCAGCCATGGCTGGCTCTTGGTCGCCACTCCTGCCTGGCCGGCCGCCCGGACGCTGCGGGGCAGGGGCGTGAAGGAGCCGTTGTTGAGGTAGGCCACGTCCCTTGGGATCTCGAACAAGTGGCGTTGCGACGGAAGCATGGCACACCCACCGGGGTTGGGCCTGGCTGCGCGCCGGGCCGTCATCATGGCTGGACAGTAGCGCCGTGTCCTTCTTACGTGGCGGTCCATTTGTCCAGCGAGGCAACCCGGCATGGCGGAATTCGACCTGATCGTGCGCGGCGGAACGGTCGTGACGGCCTGCGACCAGTTCGCCGCCGACATCGGCATCCGGTCCGGCCGCATCGCCGCCATCGCGGACCGGCTGGACGGGGCGGCGGCGATCGACGCGCACGGCTTGCTCGTGCTGCCCGGCGGCGTCGACAGCCATTGCCATATCGAGCAGTTGCAGGAGGGCGGCGGCGCCGACGAGGAAAGCTTCGCCACCGGCAGCACCGCGGCGCTGGCCGGCGGCACCACCAGCGTCGTCACCTTCTCCACGCAGTTCAAGGGGGGCGGCGTGCTGGAGCCGCTGGCGGAGTACCGGCGCCGGGCGGCGGCCGGGGCGATGGTGGACCATGCCTTCCACCAGATCATCACCGACCCGACCGACGCCGTGATCCGCATGGAACTGCCCGACCTGGTGGCTGGCGGCGTCCGCAGCCTCAAGGTATTCCTCACCTACGATCCGCTGCGGCTGGATGACCGCCAATATCTCGAGGTGCTGTCCGCCGCCCGCCGGCTGGGCTGCCTGGTCACGGTGCATTGCGAGAATTACGACGCCATCGCCTGGCGCTCCGCGGCGCTGTTGGCCGATGGCCGGACGGCGCCGAAATACCACGCCTGGTCGCGGCCGGAGATTGTCGAGCGGGAGGCCACGCACCGTGCCATCGCCCTGGCCGAGCTGGTGGACCAGCCGATCGAGGTGTTCCACGTGTCCGGCCCGCAGGCCGCCGGGGAGATCGCCCGCGCGCAACGCCGCGGCCTCAAGGTCTGGGGCGAGACCTGCCCGCAATACCTGGTGCTCCAGGCCGCCGACATGGACCGCCCGGGCTTCGAGGGCGCCAAGTTCATGTGCAGCCCCGCCCCGCGGGATGCCGCGGCCACGGCCGCGCTGTGGGACGCGATGCGCCTGGGCACGCTGTCGGTGGTCAGCTCCGACCATAGCGGCTGGTCCTATGACGGCCCGCGCGGCAAGCGGGTTAATGGCGCGGACGCCCCCTTCACGGCCATCCCGAACGGCGTGCCCGGCCTGGCCGCGCGCCTGCCGCTGCTGTGGAGCGAGGGCGTGGCCACCGGCCGCATCACGGCCAGCGACTTCGTGCGGCTGACGGCAACGCAGCCCGCCTGGCTGTTCGGGCTGCGCGCGAAGGGCCGCATCGCGCCGGGTGCGGATGCCGACCTGGTGCTGTGGGATCCGGCGAAGCGGGTGACGATCACCAATGCGCTGATGCAGCAGGCGATCGATTACACGCCCTACGAGGGCAGGGAGGTCACCGGCTGGCCGGTCGCGACCGTGTTGCGCGGGCGCGTGGTGATGCGCGACGGAGTGGTGCTGGCGGAGCCGGGCAGTGGCCGATACCTGCCGGTGCCCGCCTACGCGGCCATACGCCCCCGCGGGGTGGTTCCAGACGGCTTCGATGCCGCGGCGCTGCCCTGAAACCGCCCCGTTTCGACTGTTACAATCCGGTATACGGGAATCGGAGGTGGCGGCAATGACAACACACAGGGTTTCGCTGGGCGGCTTGGTGGTCCTGGCGGCAATGGGCATCGTCCCGACGCTATGTCGGGCGCAGGGGTATGATCGCGGGCCGGGCTACGGCTACGATTATGGCCGCCCGCCGCCGCCGCCCCCCTATGATGAGCGCCGGCCCGGGGGACCGTATGACCAGGATCGTCGCTTCGGTGATGACAACCGGGGCAACGACAACCGCGCGTTCGACAACCGCGGCAACGACAACCGGGGCAACGACCGCAGCAACGGCAATGCCGAGGCACGGGCGCGGGAGCAGCAATACAACCAGTCCGTCACGGCGTTGCAGCAGCAGCACAACCAGAGCGTCCTGTCGCTGCAGCAGCAATTCAATGCCGGGCGGCTGAGCCGGCAGCAATTGGATGCCGGGGTCGCCCAACTCAACCAGGGCTACAACAGCAGCGTCGCGCAGCAGCAGCGCGGCCTGGGCCGGTAAGGCGGCAGCACGTGGTGTGACCGCGATCCCGCCGGTCGTGCTGCAACGGTCACGCGGCGTGCTGCGCATCGCCGTCAAGGACAGGGCGGGTGACACCGTCCTGGACCGCATGCGACAGGAAGGATGCCTGAAGGCGCGTTGGCCGCGGCCGGAACGGGGCGCGTGGACGAGTATGGTGACCCTGAACAGTGCCGGCGGCGTGGCGCAGGGCGACCGGCTCGACATCGGGATCGCGGCGACCGCAGCGACTCGGCTGACCGTGGCGAGCCAGGCTGCGGAGCGTTTCTACCGCTCGCCCGGCGGCGGCCCTGCGACGGTGCGCACGTCCCTCTCGGTGGCGCCCGGTGCGGCGATGGAATGGCTGCCGCAGGAAACCATTTTATTCGATGGCTGCGCGCTCGACCGGCGCCTGGAGGTCGACCTCGCGCCGGGGAGCTGGTTCCTCGGCGTGGAGACCCTCGTCTTCGGCCGCGCGCTGATGGGGGAGACGGTGCAAAGCGCCATGCTGCGCGACAGGATCCGGGTTTGCCGCGACGGCGCCCTGCTGCTGCACGATGCGATCCGGCTGGATGGCCGGGTGCAGGGGGTTATGGACCGTCCGGCCGTGGCTGGCGGCGGGCGGGCGGTCGCGACCCTCATCCACGTGGCGGCGGACGGGCCGGAGCGGCTCGAGGGGCTGCGCGCGGCGCTTTCGCCGTGGCATGCGGGCGCTTCCGTCATGGACGGGTTGCTGGTTGCCCGCGTGGTCGCGCAGGATGGGGCCTGTGCGCGGGCCGCCGTCATGGCAGGATTGGCCGTGCTGCGGGATGGCCGCCCGTTGCCGCGTGTTTGGAGCTGCTGACCCGATGAACCTGACCCCGCGCGAGAAGGACAAGCTGCTGGTCGCCATGGCGGCGGACGTCGCGCGCAGGCGCCTGGCCCGCGGCGTGAAGCTGAACCATCCGGAGGCGGTGGCGCTGATCAGCGATTTCGTGGTGGAGGGCGCGCGCGACGGCCGCTCCGTGGCGGACCTGATGGAGCATGGCGCCCACGTTTTGACGCGCGACCAGGTGATGGACGGCATCCCGGAGATGATCGCCGACGTGCAGGTGGAGGCGACGTTCCCCGACGGCACCAAGCTGGTGACCGTGCACGAACCGATCCGATGAGCCCGGACGGGGTCGCAACGCCGGGCGAACCGGGGCACGATCCCTGGATGGACGCACGCGTCACCCGGCTTGAGGAGGATGTCGGCGAGATCAAGGCGATCCTGCGGCGGTTGGAGCCGATGATCGTCCGGACGGATACGAGGCTGCTGGAGATGGTGACGAAGGCCGACCTGATGGGCGTTCGCTCCGAGTTGAAGGAGGACATGGCTGGGCTCCGGACGGAGCTGAAGGGCGAGATGGCCGGGCTCCGGACAGAGCTGAAAGGCGAGATGGCCGGGCTGCGGCTGGAATTGAAAAGCGAGACGGCCGAATTGCGGATGGAGCTGAAAAGTGAGATGGCCGGGCTGCGATCCGAATTGAAGAGTGAAACGGCCCTGGTACGGGCGGAGGCCAGGAACAATATTGCCGACATACGGGTCGCCTTGGCCGACAAGCCGTCCCGCACCTACATGCGGGGCATCATGACGGCGATGGTCGCGGCGTTCGCGTGCGGCCTTGGTGGCTTGGCGATCCTGAAATGATCCCGGGCGAAGTCATCACCCGCGATGGCGACATCGAACTCAACGCGGGCCAGCCGCGCACGACCCTGGCCGTGGCGAATACCGGCGACCGGCCGATCCAGGTTGGCAGCCACTACCACTTTGCCGAGGCGAACGCCGCATTGCGGTTCGACCGGGCCGCGGCCCGTGGCAGGCGCCTGGATATCGCCGCGGGAACCGCCGTGCGGTTCGAGCCGGGGCAGTCCCGCGAGGTGACGCTGGTGCCGTTCCGCGGCGCCCGCACCGTGTACGGGTTCCGCGGCGACATCATGGGTGCGCTGTGACCCGCATCACCCGGCGTGCCTATGCGGACATGTATGGCCCCACCACCGGGGACCGCGTCCGCCTGGCCGACACCGAGTTGTTCATCGAGGTGGAGCGCGACCTCACCCTGTATGGCGAGGAGGTGAAGTTCGGCGGCGGCAAGGTGATCCGCGACGGCATGGGACAATCCCAGCGCAGCCAGGCGGAGGGCGCCGTCGACACGGTGATCACCAACGCGCTCGTCCTGGACCATTGGGGCATTGTAAAGGCGGACGTGGCCATTGCCAACGGCCGCGTCGCCGCCATCGGCAAGGCCGGCAACCCGGACGTGCAGCCCGGCGTCACCATCGTCATCGGCCCAGGCACCGAGGTAATCGCCGGCGAGGGCAAGATCCTCACCGCCGGCGGCGTGGACGCCCACATCCACTTCATCTGCCCGCAACAGGTCGAGGAGGCGCTGGCCTCCGGCATCACCACCATGTGCGGCGGCGGCACTGGCCCGGCCAGCGGCACCTCGGCCACCACCTGCACGCCCGGGCCGTGGCACCTCGCGCGCATGCTGCAGGCAGCGGAGGGATTGCCGGTCAACCTGGCGTTCTCCGCCAAGGGCAACGCCTCCCGCCCGGCCGCGCTGGAGGAGATGCTGCGGGCTGGCGCGTCGTCGATGAAGCTGCACGAGGATTGGGGCACCACGCCGGCCGCGATTGATTGCTGCCTGTCGGTGGCGGACCGGTTCGACGTTCCGGTGATGATCCATACCGACACGCTGAACGAGAGCGGCTTCGTGGAGGACACCATCGCCGCCTTCAAGG
>CAXTJM010000036.1:0-36701 GCA_964244585.1 uncultured Acetobacteraceae bacterium
TCGTCAGGCTCATAACCTGAAGGTCACAGGTTCAAATCCTGTCCCCGCAACCATCTCAACTTGCATATACATGCGCAAGAAGCTAAGCATCCGCTGAGCACCGCAGGCGGGCCGAACATTGAGCTGATTGTAATCAGGCGGTTTGATCGACACCGCTGACTTTGGCTGCGGCCCAGTGCCAGGGTAGGAGTTCGTGGAGGCGCTGTGCTGGATGGTCCGCGATGCGGGCCAGCACGTTCGGCGAGCCAGGCCTGCGGGTCGACGTCGTTCATCTTGGTTGTAACGATCAGGCTGTATATCACCGTGGCGCGCTGCCCGCCACGATCCGAACCGCAGAACCATGACTAACGCCTGAGGCGACGCCCCTCAGGGCACGTTCGGCGGCGTTATTGCTGATGCAGATCAACCCATCGTTCAGGAACCGGGTGAACGCTGTCCAACGCTTCAGCAGGTCGTCGATGGCGCGGGCGATATCGTTGCCGCGAGACAGCCTTGTGCGCTGCTCGGCGCACCATTGGTGCAAGTCGGCGAAATGCGTTTCACGCGGTCTCAACTCGCGGCGCCATCGTAGAATTCCTTGAACCGGCGCAGCTTCGTGCCATCCCCAGCCGTGGCAGCACGAGCGGCGGTGCTCTGCTCGAGGCTGAGACGTGTTTGCGCCAGCGTCGACGTGGGCGGAGCAGCCGAAGGTTCCATGTGCGTTAGCACGTGGAATAGCTGCGGAGGGGCCACGCCGAGCGTGTAATCCAGCCTTCTGGCCCGGCAGGAGCGCAGCACCTTCGGCGTGCGGTAATGGCTGTCGGCGCGAAGCATGATCTTGACCCGCGGCCAGTGGCCGCGGATCGCGATGATCAGGCGGTACAGCCAGCGCACGATCTGCTTGCCTGGGGGCCTGCTGGCCGGACGCAGCACGGCGGCGATCATGCGACCGTCGCCATCGAACACCACGATTGGCTGCAAGCCGTATTCGTCGTGGTGCGCGTTGAACAGCCGCAACTGCTGGCCGCCATGCACGGCGTCGAACGTGTCGTCGATGTCGAGCACGATGCCACGCGGCACCTGGCGGAAGCTGTGGCAGTAAAGCTCGACCATGGCTCGCCCCATGCGCAGCAGGGCACGGGCGTCGGGCAGGTTCTCCAGTCGTGAGATGGTCGGCTGTGAGCACAACTCGCCATCGTCCGGCAGGCGCCCCATCACCAGCTTGAACATCGGGTCACGGCGCAGCGTATCGGCGTCGTTGCCGTCCTCGTAGCCCGCCGCGATCATCAGCATGCGCGTGCGGATGATCTCGTCCAGCCATGGACATCCCGGCTCGGATCACGCGGCTCACGGATGCAGCCCGCCAGGCGCGAGGCGATGGCAAGCCGCTGCTCGACCTCACGCAGCGCCAGCAATCCGCCATCGGACGACATGCAAGCACCATCGAAGCGCGCCTCGATCGTCTTGCCGCCCACCGGTGACAAACCCGGCAGCATCGGCGTAAACCCAACTTTGACGGGCATGCGCTCCGGGATCCGGTCAGAATGACTTCAACATCCAGCGTTACAGCAAGCCGACCCGCCGTGCGGCCTTTTGGACGAGATGATCGCGTGGTGCCGTGGACTGAACTGTGCGCGTTGATTGCACCGGTCTACCCCAAGGTGGGCGAGGGCCGGGTCCCAGTGGGACTGGAGCGGATGCTGCGCATCCACTTCCTGCAGCAGTGATACCGGTCTGCCTAGAATTTGACTTGGTTGAGATAGGGGTAGCTGGTGAGGGACGCCCCCAGCCGCGGCTTGGCGCCGGACCGGGGACGGTCGTGCAAGCCGTCCAGCCCTTCGGCATTGTAGCGCAGCACGGCATCGCGCAACGCCTGCCGCTCCATGCCAGCCAGGCGCGCTGCCTCCGCCCGCGTCATGCCCTCCAGCGCATTGGCGATCGCCATCATGCGCGCCAAATGGGTAGGTATACCCTTTCGCGGAAGGCCGCCGACGATCTGGTGGACATTGCCCGCTGTTCGCTGAGTCGATGAAGAACGGCCCGGGCAGAGCGCTACATGATCGAGTTGCACCGAGCATTCGATCGGCTTGCAGAGTTCCCGGACATCGGCCGCCACGCTAATAATATACGGTCCGGTTATTGGCAGATGGATTTCGCCAGCCTCGCCATCTTCTACCGCAGCATCGAGAGCGGTGTTCTGATCGTGCGCGTGCTGCTTGCGCGCATGGACTTCGCCCAGCACCTGTAGGCCAACGGTCATCCTTCCAAGGAGCGCAGGATCTCGTCCTCGTGCTCGCCCAGCATCGGTGCCGGGCGCCGCAATGCGCCGGGTGTGCCGGACAAACGCGGCACCACGGCTTGCATCGGGATGCTGCCAAGCTCCGCGTCCTCCATCTCCACCAGCACGCCGCGGCCCTGCACATGCGGGTCGCCCTCGAACCCGGCGGCGTCGTAGACCGGGCCGACCGTGGTCTGCGCCGCCCCGAAGAACGCCAGGTTCTCCGCCAGCGTGCGGCCGCCGACGAAATCGCCGATGATGGCGTCGATCTCCCCCACATGCGCCAATCGGTCGGAATTGGTGCGGAACCGCGCGTCGTCGATCAGCTCCGGCCGGCCGATGGCGCGGAACAGCCGCTCCGTCATCGCCTGGGTGGAGGCGGATAGCGCCACCCAGCCGCCATCCGACGTCGCATAGATGTTGCGCGGCGCGGTGATGGAGGCGCGGTTGCCGGAGCGGGGCGGGATGCGCCCGGTGATCCGCCAGGCCGCTGCCTCCGGCCCTAGCGTGGCGTGCAGCGGCTCCAGCAGGGACAGGTCGATCACCTGGCCCTTGCCGCCGGGCCGCTCCGCCTCCCGCAGCGCCACCATCACGGCGAAGGCGCCCTGGATGCCCGCGACCATGTCGGCCAGCGCCAGGTTGGGCAGCGCGGGCGGCTTGTCGGCGAAGCCGTTCTTGGCCGCGAAGCCGCTCATCGCCTCCACCAGGCTGCCGAACCCCGGGCGCTGGGCGTAGGGCCCGGTCTGGCCGAAGCCGGAGACGCGGACGAACACCAGCCGCGGGTTGAGCTGCGCCACCTGCTCCGGCCCGAAGCCCGCGGCCTCCATGCTGCCGGGGCGGAAGCTTTCCACCAGCACGTCCGCCGTGGGGATCAGCCGCGCCAGCAGCGCCTTGCCGTCGTCGCCGCGCAGGTCGAGCCGGATGCTCTTCTTGTTGCGGCCGTAGACCTTCCAGTACGCGGCCACGCCGTCCTCGCGCCAGTGGCGCAGCGGGTCGCCGGCCTCCGGTTCCAGCTTGATCACTTCGGCGCCGAAATCGGCGAGTTGCAGCGTCAGCATGTTGCCGGCGACCAGGCGGGAGAAATCCAGCACGCGCAGCCCGTCCAGCGGGCAGGGCTGGTCCGGACGGAACGGCTGCGGCGCCGCGATCACCGGCTTTGCCCGACCGCCAGGACGCGGCGGGCCTTCAGCACGACGGGGTAATCCACCATCATGCCGCCGACGGACACGGCGGCCAAGCCAGCAGCCTCCGCCTGGTCGAACGCGGCGACGATCTCGCGTGCCCGGGCCAATTCGGCCTCGCTGGGCGTGAACACGGCGTTGACGATGTCGAGCTGCGCCGGGTGGATGCAGGCCTTGCCGCCGAACCCCATGGCCCGCGCGCGCCGGGTGGAGGCGCGCAGCCCGTCCGGGTCGTTGATGTCCACGAAGACGGTGTCCAGCGGACCCTCCAGCCCGGCCTGCCGCGACGCGAGCGACAGGGCGAACCGCGCGTTCGCCATCGCCCCGGCGTCGTCGCCCAGGTCCAGATCCATGTCGAGCGCCAGGTCGACGGCACCGAAGGCCAGGCGACGCAGGCGCCTGGAGGCCGTCGCGATCTCCGCCGCCGCTGCCAGGCCGCGGGCGGTCTCTATGATCGGCATGACCTCGATGCTGCCGACCGGCTTGCCCGCCTTCGCCTCCAACTGGGCCAGCAGCCAATCGACCATGGCCAGCTCCGCGGCGGATTCCGCCTTCGGCAGGACGATCCCGTCGAGCTGCGCGGCGGCAGCGGCCAACAGGTCCTCGTAGCAGAACGGGGTTGAAACGGCGTTGACGCGCAGGAAGGTCTGGCCAGGGCGGCGTGCCTGCAGCAATTCGGCTGCCTGTTGCCGGGCCTGCGCCTTTTCCGCGGTGGCGACCGCGTCCTCCAGGTCCACGATCACGCCGTCGGCGGCGCTGACGAAAGCCTTTTCCACCTTGCGCTGGCTGGTGGCCGGCACGAACAGCAGGGAGCGGGGGGCCGGGCGTCGAAGGGGGGTGTCGGACATGAACTTGGCTCCTGTTAGCGGGCGCGGTCGATCAGCCGGCGCGCGCGCGCGACGATTGGCAGGTCGACCATGGCGCCTTCGAAGGTGAACGCGCCGCTGCCGCTGGCTTCCGCCTGCTCGAAGGCCGCCACCAGCCGGCTGGCATGGTCCAGCGCAGCCGGGGCGGGGCTGAAGGCCTCGTTCAGGATCGGCACCACGGCGGGATGCACGCAGGATGCGCCATCGAAGCCCAGCGCCCTTGCCTCCCGCGCGCTGGCCGCGATGGCTGCGGTGTCGCTGAAATCCGCGATCGATCGCATGAGCCCGAACGACAGCACCCCCGCTGCCTTCGCCGCCAGATGGACCAGCAGCTTGGGCAGGCGCAGCATGTCGGCGGTGGGCTCCGCATCCATCTCGGTGGCCAGGTCTTCGCCGCCGGTCACCAGGGCGAAGACGCGCGGGCCGGCGGTCGCGATCAGGCGGGCATCCAGGATGGCGCCCGGATCCTCCAGCAGGGGGACGAAGGACAGCCGGCTGCGGCCGAGTTCCTGCTCCACCGCGTCCAGCCCGGCGCCGAGCCGCAGCAGCGTGTCCGCCGATTGCACCTTCGGCACCATCAGCCCGGCGGCCCCGGCGCGGCAGGCGGCCACCGCATCCGCCGCCATCGAGGCGCCGCTGTTGACCCGCACGAACACGGTGGCGCCGCCGCGGCCCACGGCGGGGACAGCCTCGCGCAAGGCGGCCCGTGCCGCTTCCTTCTCGGCAGGCACCACAGCATCCTCCAGGTCGAGGATCACCGCATCCGCACCGCGTTCATGCGCGCGGCCGACGAAGCGGCTGGAATTGGCCGGCACGTACAGCAGCGACCGGATCACGCGCAGCTTCCTTCGGCCCGCAGTGCCGCGATCGCCGCGGCGTCGAACCCGGCTGCGGCCAGCACCTGGTCGGTATGCTCGCCCAAGCCCGGCGCCTGGCGTCGCCAAACGCCCGGCGTGCCGGACAGGCGCGGCACGATGTTGTGGACGGGCAGGCTGCCCAACTCGGCGTCCTCCACCTCGACCAGGACCTGGCGCGCCTGGAAATGCGGATCGGCCGCCGCGTCGGCGATGTTGTAGACCGGGCCGGCGGTGACGCCGGCCTCCCGCATGCGGGCCAGCGCCTCGTCGCGCGGCCGGGCGGCGAACCAGCCACCCACGGCCTCGTCCACCAGCGGACGATGCCGCACCCGGTCCGAATTGGTGCGGAAGCGTGGGTCCTCGATCATGCTCGGCTGGCCGATCACCTCGAACACCCGCCGCGCCATCGCCTGGGTGGACCCCGACAAAGCCACGTAGCCGCCATCGGCACAGCGATAGATGTTGCGCGGCGCCGAGGTGTTGGAGCCATTGCCCACGCGCTGCTTGATCTTGCCGGTCCGCCGATGGATCGCGGCCTCCGGCCCCAGTGTGGAGAAGATCGGCTCCAGCAGCGACAGGTCGATCACCTGGCCAGCCGCCCCGCGCTCGCGCGCCAGCAGCGCCGTCACCGTGGCCATGGCGCCCGACAGCCCGGCGATCATGTCCGCCAGCGCCAGTGGCGGCAGCACCGGCTCGCGATCGGGGAAGCCGGTGCGGTCGGCGAAGCCGCTCATCGCCTCCACCAGCGTGCCGAAGCCGGGTTGCCGTGCGTAGGGGCCGGTCTGCCCGAAGCCCGAGATGCGCACGATCACCAAACGCGGGTTGCGGGCAAGCAGCGTGGCCGGCGCCAGGCCCATCGCCTCCAGCGTGCCGGGCCGGTAGTTCTCGATGAACACGTCCGCCGTGTCCACCAGCCGCAGCAGGGCGTCCATGGCGGCGGGCTGGCGCAGGTTCATCACGACGGACATCTTGTTGCGGCTGTAGGTTTTCCAGAAAAGTTGTTCGCCGCCGTCGCGCCAGGCCCGTAACGGGTCGCCTTCCGGCGGTTCGACCTTGATTACCTCGGCGCCGAAATCGCCAAGTTGCAGCGACAGCATGTTGCCAGCCACCAGGCGTGACAAGTCCAGCACCCGCATGCCGTGAAGCGGACCTTGGGCGTGCTGGTCGAACCGGATCGCAGGCGGGCCGTCAGACAACTCGGGCTCGCAACCGGACGCCGCGCTATTCCTTGTAGGACGGGTCCGACTTGTCCAGCTTGCGCAGCAAGGCGGGCCAGGCGGAGACGACCTTGATCTCGCCCGGCTTACGCTCCCGCCGCGAGGACATTTTCTCGTATGTCTTCTCCGACACCTCGACGGGCGGGAACACCAGCTTGGTGTTGCACGACAGCGCCATGATCTGCGTCTGGCACGACCGCTCCATGCGCCACAGCAGGTTGAACGCGTCGCCCACGGACCGGCCGCACACCAGCAGGCCATGGTTGCGCAGGATCATCGCGTTGTCTTCGCCGAGGTCCGCGACCAGCCGCTCGCGCTCTCCCTCGTCGTCGGCGATGCCTTCGAAATCGTGGTAGGCCACGTGCAGGAAGCGCATGGTGGTCTGCGCAATCGGCAGCAGGCCGCATTCCATGGCCGAGACGGCCATGCCCGCGGCGGTGTGGGTATGCGCCACGCAATCCACGTCATGCCGGGCCGCGTGGATGGCGCTGTGGATGACGAAGCCGGCACGGTTGACGCCATACTCCGTGGCGTTGAACAGGATGTTGCCGTCGAGGTCGATCTTCAGCAGGCTGGAGGCCGTGACCTCCTCGTAGAGCATGCCATAGGGATTGATCAGGAAGTGCCCGTCTTCGCCCGGCACCCGGCAGGAGATGTGGTTGGCGGTCATCTCCGTCATGCCGTACATCTCGGTCAGCCGATATGCCGCCGCCAACTGGACCCGCGCCTCCCATTCCTCCGGGCTGACGCTGTCGCGGACGGACCGGACGACCTTGAGGGCGGGGGCTTGCAGGGCTGCGCTCATGGGATGGTTCCTCCTTCTCGCGACGACGCTACGCCGGGCCGTGAGGCCTGTCATCCTCCAACGGACACATCGCCGTGCCGAGCCGCATGGCCGGGCACGGCACATTGCGCTAGGTGGGCGCTGCGACATCCTTGGAGACGGCGATATGACGGCATGGCGGGATAACGGCGTCCGGGTGATCCCGGGCGACAGCCTCGACCCCAACACGGCGCAGACGGCAGGCATGAGCCGGGCCGCCGCCATCAACTTCGCCCGGGTCGGCGCGCAACGCATCTGGGCTGGCACCGTCCACATCCATCCGGACGCCAAGACCGGGGCGCACCACCATGGCGCGCTGGAAAGCGTGATCTACGTCGTCCGCGGACGCGCCAGGATGCGCTGGGGCGACGCGCTGGAATTCACCGCCGAGGCTGGCCCGGGCGACTTCATCTTCATCCCGCCTTACGTGCCACACCAGGAGATCAATGCCAGCCCGGACGAGGTGCTGGAATGCGTCCTGGTCCGCAGCGACAACGAGGCGGTGGTCGTCAACCTGGACATCGAGCCGGTCGAGAAGCCCGAGACGGTCCCCTGGATCGACCCGATCCATAAGGCCTGACCGCGGGCGCTATCTGGCAGCCGATGCCGCCTTCGCGGCGGCGTAGAGGTTCAGGCGGGAATACAGCCCGAACGCCGAGCCGTCGTCCAGGAACCCGCCGCCGGGCCCCTCGGTCGCGGTCAGGATGGCATCGGCCTGCGCCAGGGTGAGGGCGGGGAAGGCGGCGGTCAGCAGGTAGCCGGCTTCCGGGGCGGCCACGGCGACATCCACCGTCTTGCCGGCGCGGTCCGGATAGACCACCGGCAGGCCGTAGGTCTGGGTAGCGTCGTAGAAGGCCTGGTTCGCGGCGTCATCCTTGAACCGGCTCGTGTCGGCGGCGGCGCAGGCGGCGATGGTGGCGCCACAGCCGGATGCCAGCGCGGCGGTGACATCGGCCCGGGCGGCCGCTAGCGCTGCCGGGTAGTCGGTGATCACACTGGCCCGGCGCACCGGCTGGCCGATATAGGCCGGGTCGTTGGCGAGCAGGTGGGCCACGTCGTACAACGCCAGGCTGCGGCCGGCGATCACATCCATGGCGTAGTGCGCCCCGAGGATGATCCGGTCGTTGCCGTATTCGGCGGCCCTGGTGATCTCCTGCGGATACCGCTCCGGCACCAGCAATGCGAGCAGCAGGGATTCCATGTAGCCGTAGGTGGTATGGCCGCTCGGGAAGGCCGGGCTGTCGGTCAGGTCCTGCGCCGGTCCACGGAGGTAGGCGGCGTTGCCGGACGGTGTGCCGAAGAAATCGGCGGCCGTGATCGGTGTCACGCCCGGTTCCGTCTGGAACGGGCGGGAGTTGCCATAGCGGTCGGCGCCGACGCTGCCCGCCGGAACGCCGTAGGCGCGTCCGAACACGTCGTCCACGCCGCCCGCCGCGGTAAGCCGTGCCATGGCAGCAGCGGATGGCGCGGTCTTCCCGTCCAGGGTGCGGTTGGCCAAGAAGTATTTGGCGGCGTTCGAATCCGACCCGGTGGTGCCGTTCGTGTAGGCGAACAGGTTGGCCACGCCGGGCGAGACGCTGGTGAAATCCTCTGCCCCATCGTAGTGGGCAAGCGACTGGTAGGCGGACCCGAGCCTGGTTCCCAGCGCGTCGGCAAGCTCGGTGGCGTTGCCGCTGGTGATGAACGCGTCCTTGAGCGCCAGCTGCTGCTGCTGCGCGAATGGCAGCAAGATCGGCTGCGTCACGGTTCCCGCCTGGATGCCGCCAGTGACGGCATAGTTGGCGGAGAGGGCCGCGAGACCTTGCGGGGAGGCCGGCAGGAGACCAAGCGGGGCAAGCCCAAGCAGGGCCGCCATGTTGGCGTCCGACTGCGCGGACGCACCGACCGGAAGCAGCAGGGCGATCGCCAGACAGGTCAGCCGCACGGCGCAGGTCATGGGGGTCTCTTCTGATGGAGGCGTGACGCTTCCTGTCGTAGCACGACCCGATCCCGGCGGAAGGCCTGCCACGGCCAGTGATCGCCCCGGGGGGGGGGCCGCGCTGGCGGCTTCCGCATGGGTTCGTCCAGGCCGCGGCGGCCCTGGCACCACACCCTATGCCGATCTGGCTTCGCTCGGCCCCGCGAACGCAAAGAAGCCGGCCAGGTGACTGGCCGGCTTCTTCAGGTCGGCCTCGCGACGGGACCCATCGTGAGGCCGGCTCAGTCGATCAGCGCAGGATGATCGCGACGCGGCGGTTCTGCGGCTCCCGCACGCCCGGCGCGGTCGGGACCAGCGGACGCGTGTCACCGAAGGCCTGGATGTCGATGGCGGCGCGGGGCACGCCGTCACGCACCAGCTCGGCGGCAACGGTCTGCGCACGACGCAGCGACAGGCGCTGGTTGTAGGCCGGCGTGCCGGAGCGGTCGGCGTTGCCCTGCACTTCGATCCGCGTGTACTGCACGCGGGTGCTGGCCTGGGCCGCCTCGGAGACGATCTGCCGGGCGCGGTCGGTCAGGTCGGCACGATCCCAATCGAAGAACACCAGGTAGGTGCGGGCCGGCTGCTGTGCCGGCACCGGAGCCGGCGCAACGACCGGGGCAGGGGTCGGCGTGTTGAAGGCGTAGCGAACGCCCAGCAGGAAGCTGTGGTTGAAGTCGTCGGCGACCCTTTGCGAGGTGCCGATCTTCAGGGCGCGCTGGTAATACTGCTCCTTGTACGTGCGGTCGAACGGCTCGTCCATGAAGCGGTATTCTGCCGTGAACGCCAGGCCGGGCACGTAGTCGTAGACCGGGAAGGAAACGCCGATGATGGCCTGCGCGGCGAAGTTGTCGTTCTGCCCGGTGTTGCGGAGGTACTGGACCGGGCCACCCGTGGTGATGCTGGACTCCAGCAGGTGACCATTGTTGATCTGGTCGTGCAGATAGCCGACGCCCAAGCCGACATACGGGAACACCGGGGCGTTCAGCCCGAACGAGTTGAGCGGAATGTCATACAGGACGTTGCCGAACACGCCTTCCTTGTACTCATCGCCGCCCGCCGAGGTCTGCCGCAGGCCGCCAGCGCCGCCCAGCGTCGCCCCGCCATTGGCCAGCCGGTTGATCTTGTTCTCGTAGAACGCCCCCTGAAGCTCGAAGCGCAGGCCGTTGCCAAGGCCGTAGCCGACACTGCCGACGACGACCGGGCCGGCATTGAACTTGTAGTCGCTGCCGTGGCCGAAATTCGCCGGGCCGCGCGAACGCTGGACCGTCTCGTTCTGCAGGATGTTCCCGCCAGCGCCGGCGCCGACATACAAGCCATCAACAGGTTGGGCAGATGCGACGTTCGAAAGCCCCAGCATGGCTGGAAATCCCAACGTTGCCGTCGCCATAAGTATCGTGCGAAACCGCATTGTATGATCCTCGTCTTCCCGGTCAGCCGTAAAGCCTCTATTACGCATAGACAAGGACATTGCCGGCGTCGGTCCCAAGAAGACACAGGGCGTTGCCGAAACATCACAAAGGGAAGCGGCGGCCCGTCAATTCGACTCGGTGCGGAGTGGGACGGGGGTGTTCCCGCCCGCCGGTATTGCGATCATTGACTACCCCGGCGAACCGTGCATACCTCGCTGCCGATGCTAGCCTGACCAGGCTTGGCATCTTTCGCAAACCAGCCCCGGTACCTCGTCGCGCGCGTTAGTACGCCCGCCGGACCCGTCAAACGGCTGTCGCTTATCGCTGAACCCCACCCTCCCTGAGGCTCCCCCAGATGCATCTTGCCGAACTCAAGGCAAAGTCTCCGTCCGATCTCCTGTCTTTTGCCGAGTCGTTGCAGATCGAGAACGCGTCCAGCCTGCGCAAGCAGGACATGATGTTCGCCATCCTGAAGAACCTGGCCGATAACGAGCAGGCCATCCACGGCGAGGGCACGCTCGAGATCCTCTCGGACGGCTTCGGCTTCCTGCGCAGCGCGCAGGCGAACTACCTGCCCGGTCCGGACGACATCTACATAAGCCCGAGCCAGGTGCGCCGGTTCGCATTGCGGACGGGCGACAGCGTCGAGGGGCAGATCCGCGCGCCGAAGGACGGGGAGCGCTATTTCGCCCTGCTGAAGCCGAACACGATCAATTTCGAGCCGCCGGACGCCGTCAAGCACCGGATCAACTTCGACAACCTCACCCCGCTCTATCCGGACCGCCGGCTGAAGATGGAGGTGGAGAACTTCCAGTCCGTCGCCAAGGGACCGGGCAAGGACCTGACCCCGCGCGTGATCGACCTGATCTCGCCGATCGGCATGGGCCAGCGCGCCCTGATCGTGGCGCCCCCGCGCACCGGCAAGACGGTGATGCTGCAGAACATGGCCACCGCCATCGCCGAGAACCATCCCGACGTCTTCCTCATCGTGCTGCTGATCGACGAGCGGCCGGAGGAGGTGACGGACATGTCCCGTTCCGTGAAGGGCGAGGTCGTCGCCTCCACCTTCGACGAGCCGGCGACCCGGCACGTCCAGGTGACGGAAATGGTGCTGGAAAAGGCCAAGCGCCTGGTCGAACACAAGCGCGACGTGGTGATCCTGCTGGACAGCATCACCCGGCTGGCCCGCGCCTACAACACCGTCGTCCCATCCAGCGGCAAGGTGCTGACCGGCGGCGTGGACGCCAATGCCTTGCAGCGGCCCAAGCGCTTCTTCGGCGCGGCGCGCAACATCGAAGAGGGCGGCTCGCTGACCATCATCGCCACCGCGCTGATCGACACCGGCAGCCGCATGGACGAGGTGATCTTCGAGGAGTTCAAGGGCACCGGCAACAGCGAGATCATCCTGGATCGCAAACTGTCCGACAAACGCACCTTCCCCGCCATCGACATCACCAAGAGCGGCACCCGCAAGGAGGAGCTGCTGGTCGAGCGCGGCATGCTGTCCAAGATGTGGGTGCTGCGCCGCATCCTGAACCCGATGGGCACCACCGATTCGATGGATTTCCTGCTGGACAAGCTGAAATACAGCAAGACCAACCAGGATTTCTTCGACGCGATGAACACCTAGCGATCAAGACTGCCGCCTCGGCGGGGGCTACGCCACTGGGCCGGGCCTCCGCAGCGTGGCCAGCAGCGCCGGCACGAAGACCAGTGTCGACAGCAGCGTGCAGCCAAGGCTGATCAGCAGCAATTCCCCCATGCTCGCCGTGCCCGGATGGCGCGACAGCGCCAGCGAACCGAACGCCGTCCCCGTCGTCAGGGCGGAAAAGATCACCGCGCGCGCGGTGGGCGAGGCCAGGCGCGAATGCTCGCCGGCCCGCCAGTTCATCACGAAGTAGATGTTGAACGACACGCCGACGCCGAGCAGCAGCGGCAAGGCGATGATGTTGGCGAAGTTCAGCTTCAGCGGCAGCGCCAGGCACACCACCACGGTCAACAAGGCCGACAGCAGCAGCGGCGCCAGCACCAGCGACACGTCGAGTGGCCGGCGCAGGGCGGCGAACAGGATCACCGCGATCATCAGGATCGCGCCCACCGCCGCGTTGCGGAACGCGGCGATGATGGTGCGGGCGGTCGCGATGATCGTTACGGCCGACCCGCCGGCGTCGGGCACCGCCGCGCTCACCTGGTCGACGAACATGGTCAGCCCCGGGCCGCCGCTCCCCGCCGGCTTCGGTGTGATCTGCACCCGCGCCCGCCCGTCGGGCAGCACCCAGTCGCGGGAGATCGCGGCAGGCACCGACTGCAAGGTCACGGGTTGCGCGCCCAGCACGATCCGCAGCGTGTCCAACTGGGCCGGCAGGAACCGGGTCAGCGCCCGGTTCGCGGTCAGCAGCGTGGCGTCCGGCGTCGTCTGCAACGCCCGCAGATCCGCGGCGACCTGCGCCAGGGGCGAGTCCGGCGGCAGCTTCGCCACCGCGCGGGTCAGGCTGGCGGCAGCGGTGCTGGCGGCCAGGCGCAAATCCGCGGGGGTGACGCTTGCCGGCGCGGTGCGGTTTGCCAGGGTCGGTCCCAGGATGTTGGCCGCGTCCGCGATCAGCGCGAGCTTGGCCGCCTGGTCGCCGGGCACCAGGCTGTCGAGGGTGAGCGCCTGGGCCACCAGCGGCAGTCCGGCGGCGCGATGCGCCGTGGCGATCGCCTGGGTCAGGTCCGGCTCCAGCGCATCGATGCCGTAGGGGCTGGTGATCGGGTTTGCCATCAGGTCCCGCAGCGTCACCATCGCTTCCGTCGTCGGGTCCTTCGTGTGCAGCGGGTCGGCATCGAATTGCAGGAAGGCCACGCCCGCGGCCCCGATCACCGCCAGGACGCCGAAGACCGCCAGGATCATCCGGCGGTGCCGCGTGATGGCGGCATCCATCGGCTGCAGGCTGGTGAAGCCGACCTCTCCCCGTTCCGCGCCGGGCCGCAGCAAGGCTAGCGCCGCCGGCAGGAAGGTCAGCGTGCCGATGAACGCGAACACCATGCCCACGCCGGCGATGAGGCCGAGCTGCGCCACCCCGCTGAACGAGGTCGGCACGAAGGCCAGGAACCCGGCGGCGGTGGCGACGGCGGCGATCAGCACCTGCACGCCCGTCCGCCTCCCGGTCTCCGCCAGCGCCTGGCCTGCCTCGGGCCAGGCGAGCCGCATCTCGCGGAACCGCACGCTGAACTGGATGGAGAAATCCACCGCGATGCCGACGAACAGCACCGCGAACGCGATCGAGATCAGGTTCAGCGTGCCGACCGCCAGCGCGGCGAACCCGGTGGTCAGCAGCAATCCCAGGACCAGCGTCAGCAGGATCGGCACGATCAGCCGCCAGGAGCGCACGGCCAGGAACAGCCAGATCGTGATGAGGACGAGGCTGCCGACCAGCCCCGCCACCGCCCCTTGCGCCACGGTGGCGAACTCCTCGTCCGCCAGGGGGACGCTGCCGGTGATCCGCACATGCGCCCGGCCGGACGCGACGAACTCCAGCTTCGCGGCGGCGGCGCGCAGGGCGTCCGTGGCCGCCCCCCCCGGCTCCAGCGCGCTGTAATCCAGCTTCGGCTGTACCAGCACGAAGCGGTATGGGCCGGCCTTGTCGGTCAGCGACCCTCCCAGCAGCGACTGCCAGGAGAGCGGCTGCGGCGAGCCGCCCAGGACGGAGGCGAGCGTGGCGTGGAATGCCCGCAATGGGGCGGCGAACCCGGCCGTGTCGGCCTGCCCGCGCTCCACCCCGACGCCGATCAGCGACAGGGCGGCGAACAGCCCGCGCGCGCTCGGGTCGGCGACCAACTGCCCCAGGAAGGGCTGGGCGTCGATCGTGCGGTCCAGCAAGGGGCCAAGGTCCTCCTTCGAGAGGAACAGCAGCGCGTTGGCGGTGAAATAGGGCGAGGCGTCCGGTCGGGTGACGACGCGGACATGGGCGGTGTCGGCCGCCATGGCGCTGGCCAGCCCGGCGGCGGTCGCCTCCGCCTCCTCCGGTAGTTGCGCATCGATGACGGCGACGATCTCGCCGCCGAGTTGCGGGAAGGCGCGGTCGAATGCGATCTGGTGCTGCCGCCACGGCAGCGAGCCGGCGAACAGCGCGTCGGTGTCGGTGGAAATGCCGAGGCGCTGGGTGGCCAGCAACGTCGCGACACCCCCCAGCAGCACGCCGGCGAGCACGACGAGGGCGGCATGACGGACGCAACGCTCGACGATGCGGGCGAGGAAATTCTGGACGGACACTGTCGGCTTCACCCCTCGGGCCACGGCCCGGACGGGGCAGGGCGTCGTCGCAACCGCGGGCGGGATAGTCCGTCCAGGCCGCCGGGTCCAGGTTGCACGGCGTCAAGGCAGCATTGGGGCAGCCGCGTTGACACTCCTCCGGCCCGGCCGTAGCACTGCGCGCAACGAAATACGGTGGAGGCGTCCGAGCCTCCCAAAAGGGGGCAGAGTGGTCCGACATCTTCGAGCGGCCTTGATGGCCGGTGTCGTCGCAGTGGCGCCGGGCGTCGCCTGGGCCGACACCATCCATGTCGGCGTCACGTTGTCCATGACCGGGCCGGCCGCCTCGCTGGGCATCCCCGAACGCAACAGCATCAACCTGCTGCCCAAGCAGATCGGCGGCGACACCGTCGAGTACACCGTGCTGGACGACGCCTCCGACACGACGCGCGCCGTGGCCAATATGCGTAAGATGATCGAGGGCGGGGCGGACGTGATCGTCGGCTCCTCCGTGACTCCGGCCTCGCTGGCCATGGTGGACGTGGCCGGCGAGCAGAAGGTCCCGATGATCTCGCTGGCGGCCTCCTCCCGGCTGATCGAGCCGATGGACGCGGCGCGGCACTGGGCGTTCAAGACGCCGCAGAACGACAGCCTGATGGCGGACGCCGTCGCCGGCTACATGGCCGCGCACGGCGTGAAGTCGATGGCGTTCATCGGCTTCAACGACGCCTACGGCGACGGCTGGCTGGAGGAGACCAAGCGCGCCATGGCGGCCAAGGACATCAAGGTCACCGACGTCGAACGGTTCGCCCGCACGGACACCAGCGTCACCGGGCAGGTGCTGAAGGTGATGGCGTCCAAGCCGGACGCGGTGCTGATCGCCGGCTCCGGCACGCCGGCCGCCCTGCCGCAGAAGACGCTGCACGAGCGGGGCTATACCGGCGCCTATTACCAGACGCATGGCGTGGCCAACCTCGATTTCGTCCGCGTCGGCGGCAAGGACGTGGAGGGCACGATCCTGCCGGCTGGGCCGGTGCTGGTCGCTGCGCAACTGCCGGACAGCGCGCCCACCAAGAGGGTCGGCCTGGCCTTCATCCACGACTACGAGGCGGCGAACGGCGCGGGCAGCGTGTCGACCTTCGCCGCGCATGCCTACGATGCCGGGTTGATGCTGGAATATGCCCTGCCGATCGCGCTGAAGGGCGCCAAGCCCGGCACGCCGGAGTTCCGCTCCGCCCTGCGGGACGCGCTCGAGGGCGCGCATGAGCTGGTGGTGACCCAGGGTGTCATGGACATGACGCCTGCCAACCATAACGGCTTCGACACCCGCGCGCGGGTCATGGTCGAGATCAAGGATGGCGGGTGGAAATACCTGCCCTGAGCCTCTAGCCGGCCGCGATCATGGACGCGGACATCGCGCTCATCCTCCTGCAAGACGGCGTCGTGAACGGTGCCGTCTACGCCCTGCTGGCGCTCTCGCTCGTGCTGGTGTTCTCGGTTACCCGCGTGATCCTGATCCCGCAGGGCGAGCTGGTGGCGTATGGCGCGCTGACCTATGCCGCGCTGGATGCGGGAAAGCTGCCGGGCAGCATCTGGCTTATGGCGGCGCTGGGGATCGCGGCCTGCCTGGCCGGGCTGTGGTCGCTGCGGCACCAGGCCAGTGCAGGCGCCTTGCTGCGGTTGCTGGCGGGCACGATCGTGCTGCCGGCCGTGGTCATCGGCGTGACGCTGCTGCTGGCCGGGCGGCAGATCGGCGTGGCGGGCGAGGCGGTGCTGACCGTGCTGATCGTGGCGCCCATGGCGCCCTACCTCTACCAGGTCGCGTTCGAACCACTGGCCGAAGCCTCCGTGCTCACCCTGCTGATCGCGGCGGTCGGGGTGCACCTGGCGATGATGGGGCTTGGCCTGGTGCTGTTCGGGCCGGAGGGCTTCCGCGCCAGCGCCTTTTCCGACGCGGTCGTCTCGCTCGGTTCGCTGAGCGTGCAGGGACAGGCGGTGTGGGTCGTGGCCAGCACGGCAGCGATCATGGCGGGGCTGTATGCGTTCTTCGGCTTCACCCTGTTCGGCAAGGCGCTGCACGCCACGGCGGTCAACCGGCTGGGTGCCCGGCTGGTCGGCATCGCCACGGGCCTGTCCGGCCGGGTCGCGTTCGGCCTGGCGGGGGTGATCGGTGCGTTCGGCGGCATCCTGGTCGCGCCGCTCACCACCGTCTATTACGACAGTGGCTTCCTGATCGGGCTGAAGGGCTTCGTCGCGGCCATCGTAGGCGGGATGGTCAGCTACCCGCTGGCTGCCTTGGCGGCGGTGCTGGTGGGCGTGGTCGAAAGCTTCTCCACCTTTTGGGCCAGCGCGTTCAAGGAAGTGATCGTGTTCACCGTCATCCTGCCGGTCCTGCTGGTCCGCTCGTTGCGCAGCCCGGTGGCGGAGGATGAGGATTGAACCGCGCGCTCCTCCCCCTGCTGCTGCTCCTGTGGCTCTGCGTGCCGCTGATCGCCGCCGTGCCGTCCTATTGGCTGACCCTGGCCGACTATGCCGGCATTTCCGCGGTCGTCGCGATCGGGATCGTGGTGCTCACCGGCATGGGGGGCATCACCTCCTTCGGACAGGCGACGTTCATGGGGTTCGGCGCCTATGCGACGGCGCTGCTCACGACGCAGGCGGGCTGGTCGCCCTGGCTGTCGCTGCCGGTCGCGCTGCTGGCGAGCGGCCTGGCCTCGCTGGTGATCGGCGCCGTGACGCTGCGGCTGTCCGGCCACTATTTGGCGCTCGGCACGATCGCGTGGAGCGTCGCGTTCTTCTACGTGTTCGGCAACCTGGATGTGCTCGGCCGCAATGACGGGATTTCCGGCGTTCCGCCGTTGCGCATCGGCAGCACGGCCTTGCTCGACAGCCGGTCGTACTTTCCCGTGGTCTGGATCGCCGTGGCGCTCGCACTGATGCTCACGCGCAACCTGCTCGACAGCCGGGTGGGGCGGGCGATCCGCGCGCTGCGGGGCGGGGCTGCCGCGGCGGCGTCCTTCGGGGTCGGGCTGGCCGGTGTGCGGATGCTCGCCTTCGCCTATGCGGCCGTGCTGGCGGGGTTGGCGGGCTGGCTCTACGCGCACATGCAGCGTTCCGTCAGCCCGTCGCCATTCGGCATCAACCAGGGTATCGAATACCTGCTGACGGCGGTCGTGGGCGGCATCGCCCGGCTGCCCGGCGCCGTACTGGGCGCGCTGGTGCTGACGGTGGTGAACGACCGGCTGCAGGATATCCTGCCGCTGCTGTTCGGCAGCCAGGGCAATTACGAGACCATCGTCTTCGGCATCCTGCTGGTGCTGGTGCTGCAGACCGCGCCCGCCGGGCTTTGGCCGCTGATCGCCGACCGCTTCGTCCGCACCCGGGCCGTGCATCCGGGCCGCGGCAGCGCGCTGCCGCGGCGGACGCTGCCGGATACCGCCACGACCGTGCTGCAGGCGAGCGGCCTGCGGAAGGTGTTCGGCGGCCTGGTCGCGGTCGCGGACTTGTCGCTGGAGTTGCGGGCCGGCGAGATCGTCGGGCTGATCGGGCCGAACGGCGCCGGCAAGAGCACGACGTTCGACCTGCTCACCGGCGTGGCGGCGCCGACCGCCGGGACCGTGCGGTTCATGGGCGCCCCGCTGGCCAACCGGGGCGGCCCGGCGGCGGCGCGGCTAGGGGTCGCGCGGTCGTTCCAGCATGTCAAGCTGGTGGGCAGCATGTCGGTGCTGGAGAACGTGGCGCTGGGCGCCCACCTGCGCGGCCGCGCCGGCGCGGTGCGCGCCATGCTGCGGCTGGACCGCGACGAGGAGGCCCGCCTGTTCGCCGAGGCGCACCGGCAGCTCGCCCGGGTGGGGCTGGCGGCGTTGGCGGGAGAGCCGGCGCGCAGCCTGGCGCTGGGGCAGCAGCGCGTGGTGGAGATCGCCCGCGCCCTGTGTCTGGACCCGGTGCTGCTGCTGTTGGACGAGCCTGCCGCCGGTCTGCGCCATGCCGAGAAGCTGGAACTGGCGGCGCTGCTGCGCACCCTGCGCAGTCAGGGCGTCACCGTGCTGCTGGTGGAGCACGACATGGACTTCGTGATGAACCTGACGGACCGGCTGGTGGTGATGAATTTCGGCGCGAAGCTGGCAGAGGGGCCAGCCGCCGCGATCGGCCGCGACCCGGTGGTGATCGAAGCCTATCTGGGCAGTGTGGCGTGATCCTTGAGGTCGACGGCTTGGCGGTCAGCTATGGCACGGCTGCCGTGCTGCACGATGTCGCCCTGCAGGTTCGCGCCGGCCAGATCATCACCGTGATTGGCCCGAACGGGGCCGGCAAGACCACGCTGCTGAACGCCATCATGGGTGTGCATGGCGGGCATGGCAGCCTGCGCTTCGCCGGGCGTGACGTGAGCCGCCTGCCGGTGGAGGCGCGGGTGCGGGCTGGCATGTCGCTCGTTCCAGAAAAGCGCGAGCTGTTTGCCTCGCTGCCCGTGGAGGACAACCTGCGCCTTGGCGGCTTCCGCTTCCGCCACGAAGGCGCCGCGGTGACCCGGCGCCATCTGGATGACGTATTCGATCTGTTTCCGCGCCTGCGCGAACGCCGCCGGCAGCTTGCCGGCACGCTCTCCGGCGGGGAGCGGCAGATGCTGGCGATGGGCCGGGCCTTGATGAACCGCCCGGACCTATTGATGCTGGACGAGCCGAGCCTGGGCCTGGCGCCACTGATCGTACGCGAGATTTTCAGCATCATCGCCGATCTGGGCGCACGGTCCTGCGCGGTCCTGCTGGTCGAGCAGAATGCCCGCGCCGCATTGCAGGTATCCAGCTACGGCTATGTGCTGGAGAATGGCCGCGTCACGCTGGAGGGGCCAAGCGCGGAACTGGCAACGGATCGCCGTGTGGTGGAGACCTATCTCGGCATCGCTAGGGCAGTTCCGGCGCCGGCATGACACCCGGCGGCGGCGGGCGGTGCATCGCCGCACGCTCGGCGAACTCCTCCTCCATCTTCGGCCCCCAGAGGCGCACGCCGCCGGTGATCCCCGCTGTATTCGGCACGATCTGGACGTTGGCCGGAAGAGCGAAGTCGATGACCTGCGCATTGCCGCCCCCGATCAGCAACGTATCGTAGGTCACCAACGTGTCGAGGAAGCCGATCGCCTTTCGCAGCCGCCGGTTCCATTTCGAACGCCCGGCCTTGTGCAGGGCGGCATTGCCAAGATACTGGTCGTAGGTCTTGTTCTTGGAGACGGGGTGCTGACCCACTTCCAGATGCGGCGCCAGCCGGCCATCCTGGAACAGGGCGAAGCCGAACCCGGTGCCCAGCGTGATCACGCACTCCAATCCGACGCCGGTGATGACGCCAAGCCCCTGCACGCTGGCATCGTTCAACACCCGCGCGGGCTTGCCGAGGCGTCTCGACAGGTCCGGTCCAAGCGGATAGCCGTGCCACGCCTCCGTGCCTAAGTTGGGTGCGGTCAACGTGCGGCCGCCGCGGACAACGCCGGGAAACCCGACGGACACGCGGTCGAACGGCCCGAGCGGCGTCACCAGGTCGATCAGACATTTCAGGATTTCAACAGGGCCGCGGGGAGTTGGCGTATCGACCCGCTGGGGCCCGATCACCATGATCCCGGACGGATCCAGCACGCCCGCCTTGAGGCGAGTGCCACCGATATCGATCGCCAGTGTCCGTGGGCCCGTAGTTGCTGGATCGACCGACGCCAACGCACTCGCTTTCGCCATTCACCGCCGCTCCTGAAGGAGACGCAGTGAGCCATCGTGGCGAGCCGTGCGCAAGATGGCCATCCCGCCTGGTAGACGGGATGGCCGGGTTTGGTGCTAGCGGCGAACCAGCATGGCAAGCACGTAGCCGACAGCGCCTGCGACCAGCAGCGATGTCAGCGGGCGCTCGGCGACCGTATCGCCCAGGAAGGCGCCCGCCTCGTCCAACTGGTCCACCAGCGTGCTACCGGCGCCGCTTGCCTGATCCTTCACCTTGCCATAGGCCTTCTGCGCCGTGCCGACCACCTGGTCGACCATGCCGGAGGCTTGGGTCTGCGAATCCCCGGTCACGTTGCCGAACGCGCTTTTGACATTGCCGCCGATGTTCTTGGCGGCGCCTTCGATCTCGTTCTCGTCCATGCTTTCGACTCCAGGTCCTGACACCGCCACCAACAAGGCAACCCTGCCACGGGTTCCCATGCCATGGAAAAACCGCGAGCCCGCCCATATCGATGCGAGCGCCAAGGTGGCGATCATCTCCGGAGACCGGGTCGTGATGACAGGCGCACTGGCGGATTGCGTGCCGAACAAGGTGTGGCGGGACGGCAGTCGCTTCGCATGAGCGTGGTTCCCCACATCAATCGGATTGGAACGGCTGTGCCGCCGCATGACGTGCACGCCGGCTTCGTGACGTTTGCCCGCACCTTGTTGCCGGACGACAGGGCCGTCGCGGTGTTCGACCGCATGGCCGAGCGTTCTGGCATCGAGCACCGCTACTCCGTCCTGCAACTCCATTTGCCCGGCGCCCCGCAAGTGGATGCGGAGGGTTTCATGCACCGTGGCCGCTTCCCCACCACCGCCGCCCGCATGGTCCGCTACGAACGCCACGCGGTCGAGTTGGCAGCCCAGGCCGTGGCGGCGTTGGGCGAGGATCCGGCCGGCTTCACCCATATCGTCGTCGCATCCTGCACCGGGTTCACTGCGCCGGGACTGGACCAGATGCTGGCCGCCCGGCTTGGCATGTCGGCCGGCATCGAGCGGACCCTGGTCGGGTTCATGGGGTGCTATGCCGGCGTCACCGCGCTGCGCACCGCCTACCACATCGTCCGCTCCGAACCCGGGGCACGGGTGCTGGTGGTGAACCTGGAGCTCTGCACGCTGCATTTGCAGGAGGTGGCGGATTTGCAGACGGTGCTGTCCTTCATGCTGTTCGGCGACGGCGCCAGCGCGGCGCTGGTCACGGCGACGCCGGAGGGCATCGGCATGCGCGATTTCCGCTCCCTCACCCTGCCGGACTCGGCGGACCTGATCACTTGGCGGATCGGCGACCAGGGTTTCGACATGTCGCTGTCCGGCAAGGTGCCCGGCCGCATCGCCACGGCCTTGCGCGGCGAGCTGGACCGGGGCGGCCCGGACGGGCTGCTGCGCGGCCAGGCGCCGCAGGAGATCGATCTGTGGGCGGTGCATGCCGGGGGGCGCACCGTGCTGGACGGGGTGGAGCAAGGCTTGCAGCTGCCCCGGGACGCGCTGGACTGGTCGCGCGGCGTGCTGCGCGATTTCGGCAACATGTCCTCCGCCACCATCATGTTCATCCTGGACCGCATGATCCGCCGCAGCGACGGCCCGCGGACCGGAATGGCGATGGCGTTCGGTCCCGGCCTGTGCGCCGAGACGTTCCGGTTCCATCGCGCGTGACCTTGGCGCGCCGCAGCGCCGCGGCCGAGCTGATGGACACCCACTGCACGGACGCGGCCGACTACGCGGCCTGCCTGCGCGACCTGGCACGGGTGAACACCGTCACGCTGGCGCGGCGTCCCACGCTGGCCTGGTTGGACCGCGCCATGCGGCGGCGGGGCAGGGGCGACGCCATTTCGGTCTACGACGTGGCGTTTGGCCATGGCGACATGCTGCGCACGATCGGGCGCTGGGGCATGCGGCGCGGCCGGGCGGTGCGGCTGGGCGGAATCGACATGAACCCCGATGCCGCCGCGACGGCGCGGGCCGCGTCACCCGGGCTGGCGTTGGACCTGGCCACCGGGGACGTGCTGTCGGCCGTGCCGCAGCCCGCGCCCGACTACATCGTCAGTTCCCTGTTCACGCACCATCTGAGCGACGCCCAGGCCATGGCCTTCCTGCAATGGATGGAGCGGCATGCCACCTATGGCTGGTTCGTCAACGACCTGCATCGCCATGCCCTGCCATACCACGGCTTCCGCCTGCTGGCGCGGATGATGCGC
This sequence comes from uncultured Acetobacteraceae bacterium, assembly GCA_964244585.1. Lineage (GTDB taxonomy): Bacteria > Pseudomonadota > Alphaproteobacteria > Acetobacterales > Acetobacteraceae > LMUY01. The sequence goes on from CAXTJM010000036.1 coordinate 22,738, forward strand.
TGGCACCGCTTCGTGCAGCATGACGGCCCGGTCTCGATCGCCAGGGCGTTCCGCCGGGCGGAATGGCAGCGCCTGCTGGCGGAGGCGGGCGTGCCCGGCGAGGTGCGTCGGGTGTTCCCGTTCCGCCTGTGCGTCGGCCGGCTGCGCTGAGCCAGGTCGTGGTCGCCGGCGGCGGCGTGGCGGGCGCATCGGCGGCCTGCCGGCTGGCGCAGGCCGGCCAGCGCGTGGTCCTGCTGGAGCGGGACAAGGCCGCCACGCACAAGATCTGCGGCGAGTTCATCAGCGGCGAGGCGCTGGCCGACATCGCGTCCCTCGGTGTGGACGTGGCCGCGCACGGCGCCGTTGCGATCACCGCGATGCGGCTGGTGCATCGCGGACGCGCCGCAGAGAGCCGCCTGCCATTCGCGGCCGCCAGCCTGTCGCGGCTCGCATTGGACGAGGCGCTGCTGTGCCGGGCCGCCGCACTCGGCGCCGAGCTGCACCGCGGCACGCGGGTCCGCAGTGCCGAGCCCGGCAGCCTGCACACCGATCGCGGCGTCCTGCCGGCGCCCACGCTGCTGCTGGCGACGGGCAAGCACGATGTGCGCGGCCTGCCGCGCGCGCCGCATGACCCGCCGGAGGACTTGATCGGCTTCAAGCTGCACCTGCACCTGCACCCGGCGCAGCAAACCGCCCTCGCCGGCCATGTCGAGATCGTGCTGTTCGACGGCGGCTATGCCGGGTTGCAGATGGTGGAACGCGGCGTGGCCAACCTTTGCCTGCTGGTCGACCGCCGCCGCTACGACGCCGACTGGCCGGCCCTGCTGGCGGCGCTGGAGCGGGAGGACACCCATCTAGCCCGGCGGCTGGACGGGGCGCGGGCCGCCTGGCAGCGGCCGCTGACGATCTTCCGCGTGCCCTATGGCTTCGTGCACCGCGGCACGGAGCAGCCCGGCGTGTTCCGGCTGGGAGACCAGGCGGCGGTGATTCCCTCCTTCTGCGGCGACGGCATGGCGATCGCCCTGCACAGCGCCAGGCTCGCTGCCGAAGCGGTGCTGGCAGGGCAGGATGCCGCCTCCTACCACCGGGCGATCCGCCGCGATGCCGGGCCGCCGGTGCGCCTGGCCCAGCGCGCCTACCGGTGGACCCGTTCGCCCGCGGTCCGCTCGCTGGTCGTCGCGGCCGCCGGGCGCTGGCCGGCACTGATGCGCACTGCCGCCGTGCGGACCCGCGTCGCTACCCCGTCACGAAGTGCCTGATCGCCGCGTTCAGCGCCTCCGGCTCGTCTGCCCGGATCGAGTGGCTGCTGCCGGCGAAGATGCGGAGCTGGGAGCCGGGGATCAGTCCGTGTATCTCCTCCGAGAAGTCCGGCGGGCAGATCCAGTCGTGCTGCCCGGCCAGGATGAGGGTCGGCACGGTGATCCCCGCGATCTCCGCCCGCAGGTCGAAGCGGCGCAGCACGCCGCCCGGCCCGAACGCACGATTCAGCGGCTCCGGCGCGTAGGTCGCCCGGCCGCGCACCGCCTCCGCCGCTGCCGGGTCGTAGCGTCGGCTGTAGCGCGGGCCCATGACGGCGTAGTACTCCGCCATCTGCGCCGCATCCTGGAACGTCCCGGCCCAGAGCCGCTGGCATACACGCTGCTGCTCCGCCGTGCCGTGCTCGCGGATAAATTGCTCGGCCCGCGGCACGAAGCCGCCATGCGCGGCGGTCACGATCAGGACCAGCTTGGCGACCGCGCCCGGGTGGCGTGCGGCATGCGCCATCGCGACCATCCCGCCATAGCTGGTGCCGATGCTGACCACGGGCCCGAGCCCGAGATGCCGGCGCAACGCCTCCATGTCGGCGACGTTCTCGTCCAGCGTGTAGCGCGCCGGGTCTCCGGCAGCGGAGCGTCCCTGGCCGCGATGGTCGAAATAGACCAGCTGCATGACGTCGGCCAACGGCGACATGGCCGGCTTGAACCCGCTATGGTCGCCGCCCGGGCCGCCATGGACGACCATCGCCACCGGCCGCTCCCGCATGGCCGGGCCGTCCGGCACCAGCCCGGCGCCTTCGATGTCGAAGAACAACGTGGTGTCACGAAGCTTGGCGTGCATGGGACCTCCTGCAACTTGGCCACGGGGCGGCAGTTTGGTCCCCCTACGCCCGATCTGTGGAGGCCGCCACGACCCAAACCGCACCCCAGGACATCGACGAGGCCAAGCAGGCCGCGAAGGCCGCGAAGCTGCACTACGTCTCCGACCGCAAGCCCGGCATCACCCGCGTGCAGAGCGAAGGCGGAGTCGAATACCGGCTGCCCGACGGCAGCCTGATCACGGACGAGGACGAGGTGACCCGCATCCGCAAGCTGGCGGTGCCGCCGGCGTATCGCGACGTGTGGATCTGCCGCGACCCGAACGGGCACCTGCAGGCCACCGGCCGGGACGCGCGGGGCCGCAAGCAGTACCGCTACCACCCACGCTGGCGCGCCGTCCGCGACGAGGCGAAATACACGCGCATGCTGCTGTTCGGGCGGGTGCTGCCGACCATCCGCGCCCGCGTGGACCATGACCTGGGCACGCACGGGTTGACGCGACGTCGCGTGCTCGCCGCCGTGGTCCGGCTGTTGGAGAAGACCCTGGCCCGCGTCGGTAACGAGGAATATGCCCGCGACAACAAGAGCTTCGGCTTGACCACGCTGCGCAACCGGCATGCCCGGGTGGAGGGCAGCCGCATCAAGTTCGACTTCCGCGGCAAGCACGGCATCGAGCATCACCTCGACCTGCAGGACCGCCGCCTGGCCGGGATCATCAAGCGGTGCCGGGACCTGCCGGGGCAGCATCTGTTCCAGTTCGAGGACCATGACGGCGTCCGCCACGCCATCGGCTCCGACGACGTGAACGAGTACCTGCACGAAATCAGCGGCGAGGACATCACCGCCAAGGATTTCCGCACATGGGCTGCCACCAACCTGGCCGCCATGGCCCTGCACGAGTTGGAGCGCTACGACACGGAGGCGAAGAACAAGAAGAACGTGGTCCAGGCGGTCGAGGCGGTGGCCAGCCTGCTGGGCAACACGCCCTCGGTCTGCCGCAAATGCTACATCCACCCGGCGATCTTCGACGGCTACCTGGACGGCAGCCTGCTGGAAGGCCTGAAGCAGCGGGCGGACGCCGTGCTGGACAGCGAGAAGACGGGGCTGACGGCCGAAGAAGTCGCAGTGACGGCCTTCCTCAGCCGCCGCTTGGGCGAGGCGATTGACGAACCGGCCAAGGCGGCTTGAAGTCGGCCCGGTAACGCGGGGAAGCGACATGGCCGAGTTGGTGTTGGTGGAACGGGGGGCAGGCTTCCGCACGCTGTCCCTGAACCGTCCCGACAAGCTGAACGTCTTCGACGATGCCCTGCACGAGGCGTTGCGCGTCGCGATCGACGATGCGGATGCCGATCCGGAGTGTCGTGCGCTATTGCTGACCGGCGCGGGCCGCGGCTTCTGTGCCGGGGCGGACCTGGCGAGTTCGATGGGCGACGATCTGGGCGTGGTCCTGGAACGGAACTTCAACCCGCTGATCCGGCGGATCCGGACGCTCCGCATGCCGGTGGTGTGCGCTGTCAACGGGGTCGCGGCCGGGGCAGGGGCCAACGTGGCGCTGGCGTGCGACATCGTGCTGGCAGGGCGCTCGGCCCGGTTCGTCCAGGCCTTCATCAAGATCGGGCTCGTGCCGGATGCGGGCGGCACCTGGCTGCTGCCGCGGCTGGTCGGCGATGCGCGGGCCCGCGGCATGGCGATGCTCGGCGGTCCGGTGACGGCGGAGCAGGCGTTGGATTGGGGCATGATCTGGCAGGTGGTCGAGGACGGGGAGCTGCTGGCGCAGGCCGGTGCCTTGGCCGCGCAACTGGCAACCCAGCCCACCGCGACGCTCGGCTTGATGAAGCGCATGTTCGCCGTGTCCGGCACCAACACGCTGGATGCGCAGCTCGATCTGGAGCGCGACTCCCAGCGGGAGGCCGGCCGCGGACCGGACTTCGCCGAGGGCGTGCGCGCCTTCACGGAGAAGCGGGCGCCGAGCTTCACCGGGCGGGAGCGTTAGATAGCTGAACCCGCTCCCCTGCCAAGCACACCCGGCTGAACAAAATGCGCCTGGTTCCCACCGACACTCATGCGCGGCACCTACGCGAACGACCGGGCGAGCGCCGGGCGCATCCCCGCAATGTGGAGATGCGCAAGGCGGACCGGTGCTTCGACGTCGCGTCGGGCAGCCTCAACGCGCCGGCGGCTGCAGGGTCAGCATGGCCAGCGGGCTTGTGCCGCTGCCCAGCACGGTCGCCGGCATCTGGCCGTTCCAGCGCCGCGCCGTCTCGTAGGAAACCACGTTCGGGTTGTTGGTCACCGAAGTGCCGATAAGCTGGATCGTCTTCGCCTCGGCATCGCCCGTCGCCAGCAAGGCTTGCGCCTCGCCTTGGGATCGCAGGATGGCAGCCTCACGCTGGGCGCGGGCGTGGGCGATCTCCGCCTCTGCATCGCCGTTCGCCTTTGCCACCACGACGGCGGCCTGCGCGTCGGCCTGGACCTTGGCCTGCTCCCCCTCGTAGCGGACTTTCACCACGGTGTTTTCCGCCCGGATCGCATCGTTCTTCGCCTGCACCGCCGCCTCGACGGAGGCGCGGAAGCTGGGGCTGTAGTCGATGCTGCTGAGCTGGAGGTCGGAGATCTCCAGCCCGAAGATGCTGCCGAGTGCGTCCACCACCTGCTTGCGGATCTCACCGAGGATCTGCTCGCGGTTGGCCGAGATGTTCACCGTGCTTTGCGAGGAAAATACTCGCAGCACGCGGTCGGCCAGGACTGGCCGGATGTTCTCGTCGATATCGACGTTGCCGGTCCGGCCGACGCTGTATAGCAGCCGCAGGACGGCGGCCGCCGGAATGCGGTAGGAAATGCCCAACCCCACCGTCACTGCCTGGTTGTCGATCGTGTAGACCGTCAGATTGTCGAGCTTGAAGGTGTTGAGGCTGGTTTGGATCGTGTCGACCACGTCGACCCAGGGCAGCTTCATGTGCAGGCCCGGTCCGACCGGCTCGGACGAGACGACGGTCCCCAGCCGGCGGACACCTGCCATCTCGGTCGGCTGCACGGTGTAGAAGCTTTCGGCGAGCGTCGCCGCGACCAGGAGGGCGGCGACGATGCCGCCCACCAGCTTCGGGTTCACGGGATAGGACCGCGTCGGCCGCAGCGCCGAGACCGTGCGGTGGTCGAGCCACGGCCCGTCATCATGGGAATCAGGTGTCACGTCTTGTCCTAGGGGCTGTCGTCATGCCGGATGAACTGGCAGGATTGCGAGGCAGTCCAATATCGGCTTTCCATCGACCATGCTGTAGCGGCATGGTCTTCGGGAAAGGCTCGCCTCTGCTCTCGCTATCCTGGCAGACACCTATTCAGGACAGCATATAAATTCAATGTTGCTTGGGGATCGGCCGTCGCGGCTGGTTGCATGCATGAGGCGCAACCAAGCGGCGACTCAGACCTGCAACTTCTCCCGCAACGTCCCCGGCGCATACTCCCGTTGCACCAGGCCGCGCCTCTGCAATTCCGGCACGAGCAGCCGGCCGAACTCCTCGAACATGATGGGCGACACCGTAGGCCAGACGGCGAAACCGTCGCAGCCGCCGGCCTCGAACACATCCTGCATCTGGTCCGCGACCGAGGCCGGCGTGCCGACCACCACGCTGCGCGGCTTGCGCACCGTGCTGGCATAGCTCGTGCCGGCATGGGCGGCGCGGCGCTGCAGGCCCTCATCGACGCCGCTGATCCCGGCATTGCCCTGCGCCGCGGCCACTGCTTCCGGCGTTTGATGCCGGCCGAGGTCGGCACCCACCATGGTGGAGTTGTGCGCCATCACCAGCCCGGCATCGGCCAGGGCGTCCAGTTGCGCCGCCCGCTCCGCGGCGTGCGCCTCGGTCTCGCCCAGCACCACGCCCAACGAGTTCAGCACGGCACACTGCTCCGTCGGCCGACCGATCGCTTCCATCCGCGCCCGGATGTCGGAGGCGAAGGCGACGCTGTCGGCCTTGCCGCCACCGCTGGCGAAGATCAGCTCCGCCCAGCGCGCGGCAAAGGCGCGCCCGCGGGGCGAGGCGCCGGCTTGCAGCAACACCGGACGCACCTGCGGGCTGCGCGGCATGGCGAGCGGCCCCCGGGTGTGCACGAACTGCCCGGCGTAGTCGGCATAGCGGATCTTGTCCGGGTCGGCGAACACGCCGCTCTCCCGGTCGAGCACCAGCGCGTCCGCCTCCCAGCACTCCCACAGGGCGCAGCACGCCTCCAGCACCTCGTCCGCCTGGTCGTAGCGCGCCTGCTTCGACGGGAGCGCCGTGCCGAAATTGCGCGCCTCCATGTCGGTGGCGGAGGTCACCACGTTCCAGGCCGCCCGCCCGCCGCTCAGCAGGTCGAGCGAGGCCAGCATGCGGGCAAGCAGGTAGGGCGGGTGGAACGTGGTCGACAGCGTCGCTCCAAGCCCGAGATGGGTGGTCACGCGGGCCATCAGCGGCAGGACGAGCATGGGGTCGAGGTAGCTGATCTGCCCACCCCGCTCGACATAGGTGTGGAAGCTGTCGCCATAGACATCCGGTATGCCGAAGGTATCGGCGAAGAAGCCGGCATCGAACCGGGCGTCCTCCAGCGTGCGGGCCAGTTGCTCGTAGCGCCGCGGGTCGAAGATGTCGTGCAGCGCCGCCGCCGGGTGACGCCAGCCGCCGGCATGGCTCGCCGTCGGACCGGTCTTGAGGTAGGCGACGAGCTTCATGCGACGGTTGCGGACCACGCCGGTCTCCGACTCCGATGACGGGACGATCCTAGCCGGCGGCGCCCATCCGGTGTCAGGTCATTCGCGTTGAGGCGGCCGGCGGTGCTGCCAGGCGCCGTTCACGTCTCGCCCAGCAGCCGGACCGCCATCGCGGTGGCGGAGGCCCGGTTCTCGACGCCCAGCTTGTTGAAGATCTGCTCCAGGTGCTTGGTCACGGTGCCGGGCCGCATGGCCAGGATCTCGCCGACGTCGCGACTGGACTTGCCGCGGCTGATCCATAGCAGCACCTCCGCCTCCCGCTGGGTCAAGCCAAGGCGGACGCGCAGAAGATCCTCGCTGCTGGACAGGTCCCTGCGGACGACGCGCAGCAGCCACTCCTCGGGGCCGAACCGGCCGACGAAGCGCATTTCCAACCGGGCATGCTCCATCGGCAGCGTGGCGATGCAGTGGCCCGGCTCCAGGTCGGCGGGGTTGATGTCCCAAGCCGCTGGCCAGGCGCGGAGCGAGGACGGGCCGGCGCCAGCCGCTTCGCGCAGCAGGGCGGCAGCCTGCGGAGTGGCCCAAAGCACGATTCCGCCCGGGTTGGCCGCGATCAGGAAGCGGCCTGCCGCGTCAAGCGCCGTGTGGGCGGCAAGCGTGCGGCGTGCATTGACCAGGTGCACGCCGATGCGGGCGATCACCTCCGTGGCCACCACAGGCTTGGTGACGTAATCCACGCCGCCCGCCTCGAACCCGCGGACGACGTGCTCGGTCTCGGTCAGGCCCGTCATGAAGATGATGGGTACCGCGTTCAGCGCGGCGTGGCGCTTCATCACGCGACACAGTTCGAAGCCGTCCATCTCGGGCATGATCGCGTCGACCAGTACCAGGTCAGGCGTGATCCGCTCGATCACCGTCAGGGCGAAGGTGGCCGATGCCGCGAGCAGAACGGTGTAGCCGGCGGCCTCCATCGCCTCGATCAGCGGAGCGACGGTGCCGGGCAGGTCGTCGACCAGCAGGATGGTGTCCCGCCGTGTCACGCCGCCGTCCGCGCCGTCCGCTCCAACGCCGCGCGGAACCCGTCCAGGTCATAGCCGGCCAGCAGGCTGCGCAGTTCGGCCAGTTCGGCGGTGCCGGGCGCCTCCCGCTCCAAAGCATCCAGCTGGGTGCGCAGGCTACCGACATGGCCGATGGCCGCCGCTATCCGCAACGGCTCGATCTGGTCCGGCCGCAGCCGGCCCTGGGCGAGTGCGGGCGGCGGAGCAAGACGCTGCCACGCGATACCCGCCACCTCGCCCATCAACTCCAGCAGCGCGGGGAGGTCGACCGGCTTGGTCAACGCGCCGTCGTGGCAGGGCCCGTGCCCCGTCGGCGCATGGAGGTCCTGCCCATCGGCGGAGACGATGATGATGGGTACGCAGCCATGCGCGAACCGCAGCGACCGGGCGAGTTGCCAGCCATCCATGCCCGGCATGGACAGGTCCAGCAGGAACAGGTCCGGCACGGCCGCCGCCGCCAAGGCCAGGCAGGCCGGGCCGTCCGCCGCCTCCAGGACGGTGAAGCCCAACGGCACCAGGAGGTCGCCGAGCAGCGTGCGATGCACCGGGTCGTCATCGGTCACCAGGACCGTCCTGCGCGGTCCGGCATAGCCCGTCACCGGCTCGCGTGGCTCGGATGCCCTTGGCGCGCTGGTGGAGCGGGACAGCATCAGGCGCACGCGGAAGCGACTGCCTGCCCCGGGCTGGCTGGTGACGGTGATCTCGCCGCCCAGGATCTCCGTCAACACCTTCGCGATGGTCAGTCCCAGCCCGAGTCCCGGCGCCTCTCCGCCACGGCCCTTGACGCGCTGCAACGGCTCGAAGATCCGCCGCAGATCTTCCGGCGCGATGCCGATCCCGGTGTCGGCCACCTCGAACTCCGCGATCTCCGCCCGCCAGCGCACCCGCAGCGTCACGGTGCCGGTCTGGGTGAATTTCACGGCGTTGGAGAGCAGGTTGATCAGGATCTGCCGCAGCCGCCGCTCGTCCGTGTGGACCAGCGGCGGCAGCGTCCCGGCCCCTTCGTACCGGAAGCCGACGCCCTTCTGCTCCGCCTGCAAGCGGAACATGTCGCCCAGTTGGCCCAGAAACTCCGGCAGCATCACCTCGTCGCGGTGGATGTCGATGCGCTTGGCCTCGATGCGGGAGATATCGAGCAGCCCTTCCACCAGCGCCGCCAGATGCTCGCCGCTGCGGCGGATGATGCGCAGCGCATCGGGCCGGCGCTGCAGGCTGGCGGGATCGCGCTCCAGCAATTGGGCATAGCCGAGGATGGCGTTGAGCGGACTGCGCAGTTCGTGGTTGATGCTGGTGACGAAGTTGCTCTTGGCCTCGCTGGCGGTTTCCGCCGCGTCGCGGGCCCGCTGCAGGGCCGCGTCCGTGCGGCGATGGGCACGGATCTCGGCCAGCAGCAGGGTGGTTTGCCGTTGCGTCTCCGCCTGCGCCACGCGGCGGCTTTCCTGCGCCAGCACCAGCAGCCACGCGGCCACCGCGCTCACCACCATCAGCACCACGAAAGCCTGCCAGAACACCGCCGTGTCGGCCGCACTCGCCCCGGTCCGGGCATGGATGCTCAGCAGCACCAGCCCGGCCGCACCGACGAAGGCGGCGTAGGCGGCGGCGAACCGGGCGAACCGGCTGGCCACCGCCGGCAGCCACGCCCTGGGCAGCATGACCGCCAGGGCCGCCATCCATTGGGCGCCGATCCTCGCGTGCGGCTTGCAGCCGTCGCCGCAGCGTGCATCCAGCGAGCAGCACAGCGAGCAGATCGGCCCGGCGTACACGGGGCAATGCGCCATGTCCTCCGGCTCGAAGCCATGCTCGCACACGCTGCATTGCAGGGAAGTCCGGGTGGACCAGGAACGGCGCGGCTTGCGGGCCAGGTAGAAGCGTCCCTGTGTCGCCCACGCGATCAGCGGCGCCGCGGCGAACGCCACGGCGAAGCCCACGAAGGTGGACAGGGCGGCCAGGGCCGCGCCGAACAGGCCGAACCAGGCGGCGAGGGATGCTGCCACGGCCAACAGCATCGCCCCCGTGCCGACCGGATTGACGTCATACAGGTGAGCCCGCTTGAACTCGATCCTTGGCGGGCTGAGCCCGAGCGGCTTGTTGACCACCAGGTCGGCCACCAATGCACCGATCCATGCGGCCGCCACGTCGGAATACAGCACCAGGGTGTGCTGAATGGTGTCGTAGGCGCCCAGCTCCATCAGCAACAGGGCGATGGCGATGTTGAACACCAGCCACACGACCCGCCCGGGATGGCTGTGCGTGAGGCGGGAGAAGAAGTTGGACCAGGCGATCGACCCGGCATAGGCATTGGTGACGTTGATCTTCACCTGCGACAGCACGACGAAGCCGCTGGTAAGCGCGAGCGCAACGCCGGGCGACGCCACGGCGTCCCCGAACGCCATGAGGTACATCTGCGCCGGGCGGATCGCCGTCGCCGCCGTGGCGCCGCTGCGCAGGGCGCAATAGGCGAGGAACGACCCGGCCAGCAGCTTGAAGACGTCGATGACGATCCATCCCGGGCCGCCGGCCAGCAGCGCGGCCCACCACGCCCGCGCGCCGATGGCGGAACGGGGCGGCAGGAAGCGGAGGTAATCCACCTGCTCCGCCGTCTGTGCGATCAGCGCCAGCAGGATGGACGCGCAGGCGCCGAAGCGGAGCAGGTCGAACCCCGCTGCCCCGGCCGGCGCGGCGCCGGCATAGCTGGTCCAGCCGCTGAGCCAGTCCCGGTGCGCGACGCCCGTCGCGACCAGCGCCACCAGGTTCAGCGTGAGCCAGACTGGCTGCGTCCAGGTCTGGAACCGGCTGATGAAGGTGATGCCGTACGTGACCAGGGGCAGCACGGCGGCGGTCGTGACGATGTAGCCCAGCCAGAGCGGCACGCCGAAGAAGGTCTGCAGCATGGACGCGACGATCACCGCCTCGATGCCGAAGAAGATGAAGGTGAAGGTCGCGTAGATCAGCGAGGTGATGGTCGAGCCGATGTAGCCGAACCCGGCGCCGCGGGTCAGCAGGTCCATGTCGACCCCGTCCCGGGCGGCGTAGAAGCAGATGGGCAGGCTGATGACGAAGATCAGCAGGCTCGCGGCCAGGATGGCGGCGACGCTGTTGGTGAACCCGTAGCTGACGGTCAGGCTGCCGCCGATCGCCTCCAGCGCCAGGAACGATAACGAGCCGAGCGCGGTGTTGGCGACGCGCCCCGCCGACCAGCGCCGGGCGCTCTTGGCCGTGAAGCGCAGCGCGTAATCCTCCAGCGTCTGGTTGGCCACCCACTGGTTGTAGCTGCGCCGTTCGGGAACGATGCGGTGGCGTGTCGTCATCGGCAGTCCTTCCGGACGGAAGCGTGAAGCCATCCACGGAGCGCGAAACGATTTGTCAATACCGCAAACCCGGTGCTTGCCGGAACGGGCCGCCGCTATCGTCCGGCACGTGAACTAGCAGGGGATCTGGCATGACGCAGGACGACGGGATGGCACTGGGCCGGCGGAAACTTGGCGGCATGGCGATCGCGCTGGCGGCGGCGGGCGTGATCCCCGGGCTGGCGGGCAAGGCGCGGGCGCAAACCAGCGAGCCGATCAAGATCGGCGTGCTGCACTCCCTGTCCGGCACCATGGCGATCAGCGAGACGACGCTGAAGGACGTCATGCTGATGCTGGTGGACGCCCAGAACAAGAAGGGCGGCGTGCTCGGCCGGCAGATCCAGGCCGTCGTGGTGGACCCGGCGTCCAACTGGCCGCTCTTCGCCGAAAAGGCACGCCAGCTCATCACGCAGGACAAGGTGAGCGCCGTGTTCGGCTGCTGGACCAGCGTGTCGCGCAAATCCGTGCTGCCGGTGTTCGAGGAGCTGAACAACATCCTGTTCTACCCCGTGCAGTACGAGGGCGAGGAGAGCAGCAGGAACGTGTTCTACACGGGCGCCGCGCCGAACCAGCAGGCGATCCCGGCCGTGGACTACCTGATGGCCGAGAACAAGATCACCCGCTGGGTGCTGGCCGGCACCGACTACGTCTACCCGCGCACCACCAACAAGATCCTGGAAGCCTACCTGAAGGCCAAGGGCGTGGCGGACGCGGATATCATGATCAACTACACGCCGTTCGGCCAGTCGGACTGGCAGACCATCGTGGCCGACATCAAGAAGTTCGGCTCCGCCGGCAAGAAGACGGCGGTGGTGTCCACTATCAACGGCGACGCCAACGTGCCCTTCTACAAGGAGCTGTCCAACCAGGGCATCAAGGCGACGGACATCCCGGTGGTGGCGTTCAGCGTCGGCGAGGAGGAACTGGCCGGCGTGGACACCAAGCCGCTGCAGGGGCATCTGGCGGCGTGGAACTACTTCGAGAGCGTGGACACGCCCGAGAACAAGGCGTTCATCGACCAGTGGCACACCTTCACCAAGAACCCGAAGCGCGTCACCAACGACCCGATGGAGGCCGCCTATATCGGCTTCAACATGTGGGTGAAGGGAGTCGAGAAGGCCAATTCGCCCGATCCGGCCCAGGTGATCCCGGCCATGATCGGCGTGTCGGTGCCGAACCTGTCCGGCGGCGACGCCGCGATGATGCCGAACCACCACATCACCAAGCCGGTGCTGATCGGCGAAATCCAAAGCGACGGCCAGTTCAACATCGTTAGCCAGACGCCCGGGCTGATCGTGGCGGAGGCCTGGTCGCCCTACCTGGAGGGGTCGAAGGACCTGATCAGCGACTGGCTGCCGCCGATGAGCTGCGGCAACTTCAACGTCAAGACCGGAAAGTGCGGTGGCAGCGGCAAGAGCTGAGGCCATGACGCGCGGGCGCGACGGCGGCACACGGTTCGCCGCCGCCTGCACCCTGTTGCTGCTGCTCGCCGGCCCGGCCTGGGCCGATATGGACCTCGCCCCGTTCGCCTCCACCAGCTTCGCGGACGTCCAGCGCGGGGTGGAGGGGGTGGCGGCGTCGGGCGACACCCGCGCGGCGGACGTGCTGGCGGCCTTGCAGGCCGGGCAGCTTTCGGTGGCCCCCGACCGGCAGGTCTACATCCGCGGCCCCGCCGGGCCGGTCTTGGCGGCGACCGGGCAGGCGGCGAGCCCCGCCTCGTTGCGGCCGGTGCGGGTGAACAACAACGTGCGCGGCGCCGTGGAAGCCGCGCTGGGCACCGTTCTGCTGCTGTCGCCCGATGCCGGGCAGCGGGCAGCGGCGGCGGCGGCGGTGTTCCACTCGCGCAACACCGCGGCCTTGCCGGCGCTGGAGCGCGGCATCGCCCGGGAAGCGGTGCCGGGCATCAAACGTACCATGCAGCAGGCGCGGGCCGCGGCGTTGCTGGACTCCGCCAGCGCCTCCGACGCCGACCGTCTGGACGCCATACGCGTCCTCCGCGCCCGCGGCGGCGAGGAGGCGCGCGGCATCATCGCGTCCATCCCGAACCCGTCGCCGGTGGTTGCCGGCGCGTCGGCCAAGGCGCTGGGCGCGATCGACCGCTCCCTGCGGCTATGGAGTTGGGCGCAGGCGGTGTTCTACGGCATCTCGCTCGGCTCCGTGCTGCTTCTGGCGGCGGCGGGGCTGGCGATCACCTTCGGGGTGATGGGCGTCATCAACATGGCGCATGGCGAGATGGTCATGCTGGGAGCCTACACCACCTACGTGGTGCAGCAGGCGATCCGCGGCGGGGCGCCTGGCCTGTTCGGCGCCAGCCTGTTCATCGCCGTGCCGGCCGCGTTCCTGGTGTCCGGCGCCGCGGGCGTGGCCATCGAGCGTTGCCTGATCCGCTTCCTGTACGGCAGGCCCCTGGAGACGCTGCTCGCCACCTGGGGCCTGTCGCTGGTGATGCAGCAGGCGGTGCGGTCCCTGTTCGGCGCCGACAACCGCAATGTCGGCACGCCGGAGTGGATGTCCGGCGCGTTCGCCATCGGCGGCCTGTCCATCACGGTGAACCGGCTGACCATCATCGTCTTCGCCGCCGCCGTGGTGGCCGGGCTGATGGCGGTGCTGCGGTTCACGTCGCTCGGCCTGCGCATGCGTGCCGTCACGCAGAACCGGCGCATGGCGGCGGCCATGGGCATCCGCACGCCGTGGGTGGACGCGTTGACCTTCGGGCTGGGCTCCGGCATCGCCGGGGTGGCAGGGGTCGCCCTGAGCCAGATCGACAATGTCAGCCCCAATCTCGGCCAGGGCTACATCATCGACAGCTTCATGGTGGTGGTGT
>CAXTJM010000037.1:0-35722 GCA_964244585.1 uncultured Acetobacteraceae bacterium
CGCCAAGGAGCCGATCAGCCTGGAGACGCCGATCGGCGACGAGGAGGACAGCCATCTCGGCGACTTCATTGAGGACAAGGCGGCGGTCATCCCGCTCGACGCGGCCATCCAGGCAAATTTGCGGGAAGCGACCACTCGGGTGCTGTCATCGCTGACGCCCCGGGAGGAGCGGGTGTTGCGGATGCGGTTCGGCATCGGCATGAACACCGACCACACGCTGGAAGAAGTGGGGCAGCAATTCAACGTCACCCGCGAGCGGATCCGCCAGATCGAGGCAAAGGCGTTACGCAAGCTGAAGCACCCGAGCCGCAGCCGCAAGCTGCGCTCCTTCCTCGACGACTAGCCGTGCAGCCGGCCGCCCACGTCGCCGTCGTGGTCACGTTCCTGCGCATGGATCGTCCGCCGGAAACCCCGGCGGCGGTCCTGCCGCCCGACACCAGCCTGCAACGCCTGGCCCAGCCGAGCGTGAGCTTCTACCGATACCTGTACGAGACCGTGGGAGCGCCGCATCTCTGGTGGCTGCGGCGGGCCATGCCCGACGCAGCCTTGGCGGGCATATTGGAAGATCGCGCGGTGAGCATCCACGTCCTATATCGCGGCGGCGAGCCGGCCGGGTTCTTCGAGCTAGACGGGCGGTCCCGCCCGGACGTGAACCTGAGCTATTTCGGCCTGGTGCCGCATGCGGTCGGCCGCGGGCTGGGAACGGCCTTCCTCCGCGCGGCAGTGGACGAGGCATTCGTCACCAGTGGCCGCGGCGTCACGGTCAACACCTGCACCGCGGACCACAAACGGGCGCTTCCCACCTATCTACGCACCGGGTTCAAGCCGCTCCGCTCCGTGCGGGAGGTCTGGGATGTGCCGACGCGGTTGGGTATGACCATCCCCGACCATCTTCGGATCTGAGTCAGGCGCGTTTGCGGATAGGCTTCTTCGCTGCCGGCTTCTCCGGCTTGGCGGCCGGGGCGTCGTGCTTCTGTCCCAAGCTTCGCCCCAGCGCCGCCATCAGGTCCACCACCTTGCCATCGGATTTCTCGGCCGGTTCGGCCTTCAGGCCCTTGCCCTCCATCTTGGCCTCGATCACCTGGCGCAGGCGTGCCTCGTAGCGGTCTTCCATGTCGGACAGGTCGAAGGCCGCGCTTTGCCGGGTGATCAGGTGGGTCGCCAGGCCGATCATGTCCTCGTCGGGCTTCAGCGCCGGGAGGCGGTCGTACAGCGCCTTCGGATCGTTGATGAAGTGGAAGTGCAGCGCCGCGGTGTCACGGCGCGCCGTGTGCAGCGCCACCGGGCAGGAGACTAGGGCAAGACGCAGATGCCCCGCCAGATCGGGCGTTCGGCCGTCAGACTTTCCTTGCCGTGCACGGACGTGGGGGCAGCCTTGGCATGGCCAGGCAATGCCCTGCCCCCGCAGCAGTTTGCTCAGACTGGCAGCGGCTCTGCCGGGCGGGTGCCGAGATAATTGTGCAGCACGGCGTCCGGTGTCCCGTCATCCCGGATGCGGCCATGGTCGAGCCAGATCACGCGGGTCGCCCACTCCCGCACGATGGACTCCAGGTGGGAGGACAGCACCAGGATCTCCGCGGTCCGCACCAGGGCTTCCAGCCGGGCGCGGGCCTTGTCCAGGAAGTTGGCATCCCCGGCCAGGAACCACTCGTCCATGAGCAGGATCTGGGGCCGGATCGCCGTGGCCATGGCGAAGGCAAGCCTGACACCCATGCCGGACGAGTAGAGCCGCACCGGCAATTCCATGAACTCGCCAAGTTGGGCGAACTCCATCACGTCGTCGACCATGGCGGCGATCGCGGGCTGCGACATGCGATTGTACAGGCCGCGCAGCATGATGTTCTCCCGGCCGGACAGGTCGGGGTTCATGCCCGCATTGACGTCCAGCAGGGATCCGATGACGCCGTCCACGCGCAGGCGGCCGACCACCGGCTCGTAAATCCCGGCCAGCGTGCGCAACAGTGTAGTCTTGCCCGCGCCATTGCCGCCCACCAGGCCCAGGCGGTCGCCGGGCTGCAGGGTGAAGGACACGTTCCGCAGCGCCTGCACCACGACGCGGTGTTGCTGGTCTTCCCCCAGGCGGCCGGACGCCACGGCAAACACGGCCTTCTTCAGGCTTCGGCCGCCGCCATGGTAGATCGGGAACTCGACGTTCAGCCCCTCGGCACGGATTCCTGCCGTCATGGAAGCCACCGCGTCAGCAGGGAGCGATCGAGCATCCGCCGGTGGGCGGACAGGAAGGGGCTCGGCATTGCAGCGGCGCGATAGCCGATCGCGCCGCCTGCCGCAACATCGCCGCAGCCGTCCAGGCCGGCCCGCCACCTCACGGATCTGTGCTTTTGACGTCACAGCAACTTCAAAAATCACGTCGCTTCACGGCGGGCATCGCGCCTGGCTTGTTCGGCAAGGTGGCCTTCGATAGGGACTTAGCCGGGCTTCCTGCCGAGTGACCTGAGCGGCCGCCAATCGGCTGCCGCAACCCCGGCCCATTCGGGCCATGCCTAGACGGAGAACTGCCCCGCATGAGTCACGCCCCGCACCACTGGCTTCAGTCCCGCTCAACCGCTCGGTCCGTCCTGCGGGCTGCCGGGTGCCTGGGTGTCGTTGGGCTGCTTTCGGCCTGTGCGGGTGGTCAGCACATCAGCGGCTCGCAGGAGGCCGCACGCTACGAACAGCGGGCGCACCACTCCTATGCTCCGCCTGGCCCGGCGGGGGACCCGTGGGGTCCATACATCCACGAGGCATCTGGTAAATTCGACGTGCCGGAGCGGTGGATCCGCGAGGTCATGCGGGTCGAATCCGGCGGCCGGACAGAGATCAACGGCAATCCGATCACTTCCGGGGCTGGCGCCATGGGGTTGATGCAGGTGATGCCGGCGACCTACGACGAGCTGAAAGGCCGTTATGGCCTGGAGGACGATCCGTATGATCCCCATAACAGCATCCTCGCCGGCACCGCCTACATCCGCGAGCTCTATGACCTGTACGGCTCGCCGGGTTTCCTGGCGGCCTATAACGGAGGTCCTGGCCGGCTTGACGACTACCTGACGCGCAACCGCGCCCTGCCGGACGAAACCCGGCGCTACGTGGCCAAGATCGGGCCGTATATCACCGACAGCTTCCCGAACCGCCGCTCGACCGCCGAGACGTATGCGATGAATTCGCTGCCGGCGAGCATCCCGGCCGGACCGCGCTACAGCGTTCCGTCCGATACGGCCGCCTACGTGCCGCCTGCTGCTGCTGCTGCTGCTCCGGCGCCGGCCGCGCCGGCCTCTGCACCGGTGGAGGTCGCGTATGCGCCGCCGTCCAGTTCGGATGGTGCCTTCGACCCACCGCCGGGCTGGACACCGAAGAACATGCCGCGCGGGGAGGTTGCCGCCTACGTGCCGCCCCCACCTGAGCCGCCGCCTGCCCGGATTGAGACCGCGAGCGCCGAGCCGCCGCCTGTGCCGTACGCTCCGGCCCGGCAGACCTATGCTGCCACGCCGCCGGCGCCAGTCCGCGCCCCGCAATATGCGGCGATGACCGAGCCGCCGCGTCTACCGACCCCGCCAGCCCCGACGGTGCAAACCGCGTCGGCCTATGGGTTCGCCAACACGGAGCAGGCGCAGCGGCACCCGGGCTTCCACCTGATGGCGCCGGCCTATGCTGCCCCGGCCCCGGTCTATCACGGGGCACCCGGCGGATGGGCGATCCAGGTCGGTGCGTTCGGCAATGAGGGCCTGGCGCATATCGCGGTCGGCAACGCGCGTGAGCAGGCCGGTGCCGTGTTGTCGGGCGCCCGGCCAGCCGTCGCCGGCGTTCGGGAGGCGCATGGCACTCTGTATCGCGCACGGCTGACCGGATTGTCGCGGGACTCGGCCACGCAGGCTTGCGAGCGGCTCAAGGGCCGCGGCAGTTGCATCGTGCTGTCGCCCGACGCGCAGTCATAAGCGCATTGCCTCCGGGGAGACCCGGGGGCATGGTCGGCTCGTGGCGGAGGAAGACGAACCGGAATGATCGACAAGCGTGTCGCAACGGTTGCGGCGGCCCTGGACGGTATCGCCGACGGCTCGACGGTTCTGGTCGGCGGCTTCGGCGCGGTCGGACAGCCGAACCAGTTGATCGACGGGTTGATCGAGCAGGGTGCCCGGGACTTGGTGATCGTCGCCAACAATTCCGGCGTGGCAGAGTTCGGCCTGGCCAAGCTGATGAAGGCGGGCCGCGTCCGCCGCATCATCTGCTCCTTCCCGCGTTCGGCGGGATCCTTCGTGTTCGAAGAGCTGTATCGCGCCGGCAACATAGAACTCGAATTGGTTCCGCAGGGAACCTTGGCCGAACGGTTGCGTGCGGCGGGCGCCGGCATCCCGGCCTTCTATACCCCGACCGCGTTCGGGACGAAGTTGGCCGAGGGCAAGCCCACCGCCGAGATCGACGGACGGAACTGCGTGCTTGAATACGCCTTGGCCGGCGACGTCGCCCTGGTGGAGGCATGGCAGGGCGACCGTTGGGGGAACCTGACCTACAACCAGAGCGGCCGCAACTTCAACCCGGTCATGGCCACGGCCGCGAAGCTCACGGTGGCGCAGGTGCAGGCGGTGGTCGAACTCGGCGGCCTGGCGCCGGAATGCATCGTCACCCCGGGTGTCTACGTAGACCGCCTGGTGCAGATTGCGCATGACGGGCCGCACGGATGAAGCGGCCTAGCCCGAAGGAGACTGGCCGATGACCATCCAGGTGCGTGACCGCGTCGCCATGGCGGCACGGGTGGCGGCCGACATCCCGGAGGGCTGGTGGGTCAACCTCGGGATCGGCATCCCGGTCCTGGTCGCCGACCACGTCCCGTTGGATCGCGAGGTGGTGTTCCATTCGGAGAACGGCGTGCTGGGCATGGGTCCGGCGCCTCGGGCGGACAAGGTCGATCCGTGGCTGATCAATGCCGGGAAGACCCACATCACGCTGCGGCAGGGCGGCAGCTACGTTCACCAGGCGGACAGCTTCGCGGTTATCCGCGGCGGCCATCTCGACCTATGCGTGCTCGGGGCGTTCGAGGTGGCACAAAACGGCGACATCGCCAACTGGTCGCGCTCGGACAACGATTTCGCGCCGGCGGTGGGCGGCGCAATGGATCTTGCGGTCGGGGCCAAGCGCCTGTGGGCGGTGATGGAGCACACCACCAAGTCCGGCGAGTCCCGCCTGGTGGAGGCGTGCTCCTACCCATTGACGGCACTGGGCGCCGTCAGCCGCGTCTACACGAATTTGGCCGTCCTGGACGTCACGGCGCGCGGGTTCGTGGTGCTAGATATCGTGGCCGGGCTGGACTTCGCCGGCCTGCAGGAGCGGACCGCCGCTCCGCTCCATCTGCCGTCGTGATCTGGCTACTTCCCCAGATTGGGCGTCACGCCCGACGCATCCGCGGGTGAGTTGACCCGGTCGGCGTTGCTGGTCTGGGTGCCCCCGGACGACAACGTGCCGGATGGCTCGTTGCTGAAGGGTGTGCTGTTGGTCGGGCCGGCATCAAGCGTCCGGCTTCCTTCGCCTGCCACCCGATCGGCTGGCGACACCCCGGCGGGTCCGACCGTGGGTACCGGTGCGTCCGTCAGCACATGGCCGTTCACGGTGTCTTGGGTCTGAGCCGCCACCAACTCGGCGAAGCCTGCCGCCGAGGCCGCGTTGTCGGGCGAGGCAAGCAGCGCTAATGGCGAGGCGAGCAGCCCGATGGCGAGGACGAGTGTGCTTGATCGCATGGCGGTAACCCCTTCGGACCCGCCAACTCCCGGGGCCGATCCCGGTTGCGCCAAGTATCGTTCCCGTTCGCGTGAGTCCTGCCGCAGTGCAACAGCTTGTCAGAAAGCCGTCATCGGGCCGGAAACGGCTTGTCAAAGCCTGCCGCGAGTCGTGCATACTGCCTGGTGACACTTGTTCGGAGTCGGGGTCGCTGCGACCCGGCTGCGTTACCAGCCCTTGCGTGGTGACCTTTGCCCTTGCTGACGGTTCGACACATCACGACCTACCGGTATCGCCATCCGGTGGCGTTTGGTGAGCATCGGATGATGTTCCGGCCGCGTGACAGCCACGATCAACGGCTGGTCTCCCACGATCTTGTCATTAGGCCGAACCCTGCCGCGCTGCACTGGTCCATGGACGTTTTCGGCAATTCCGTGACGCGGGCCCGCTTTGCCGGGCGCAACGACACTCTCGTGTTCGACAGCACGCTCCAGGTCGACCAGGGGGAGACGCCGCCCATGACGGCCCTGCTGGCGGACTATGCCCGGCTGTTCCCGTTCGCCTACGATGCCGAGGAGATGCCGGACCTGCTTCGTTCGATGGAACGCCAGTTGCCTGATCCCGGGCATGTGGTGGATCGGTGGGCGCACCAATTCCTGAACGGCCAGGGTCCGACCCAGACGATCGACCTGCTGACGCAAATGGCGAAGGCGATCAGCCACCGTTTCACCTACAAGGCGCGCCACGAGCCAGGCATCCAGGACCCGCGCACCACCTTGCGGCTTGAGACAGGCACGTGCCGCGACTACGCCATGCTGATGATGGAGGCCGTGCGCGCCCTCGGCTTTGCCGCCCGCTTCGTCTCCGGCTACCTCCACGTGCCCGCCCGGAGCCATGTTGGCGAGGTCGAGCGGCATGGCGGCGGCAACACCCATGCCTGGTTGCAGGTCTATCTGCCCGGGGCTGGCTGGGTCGAGTTCGATCCGACCAACGGCATCGTCGGCACGTCCGGCTTGATCCGCGTTGCCGTAGTGCGCGATCCGGCAATGGCGGTTCCCCTGTCGGGCAGCTGGACCGGCGCCGCGGCCGATTGCCTCGGGATGGCCGTGTCGGTCCGTGTCTCCGAGTCGCTGCCAACTGTCCAAGTCGCGTCCTGAGGGGGACTCCTGCCATGCGCATTCGCTGCGGCTTCCGCATCGCCTATGATTTCTCCCAGCCCGTGCCGATGCTCCTGGCGCTGAGCGTGCATCCGTCGCGCGAGGACGACCTGGTGACTACACCGGTGCTGCACACCAGCCCCGAACTGACGGTGCACAACTACGCCGACGATTTCGGCAATGTGTGCCATCGCGTCCTGGCGCCGCAGGGGCGGGTGGAGCTCACGACGGAGTTCGATATCACCGATAGCGGCCTGGCCGACCCGGTTGTCCCGGATGCACGGCAATTCGAGATCCAGGACCTGCCGGACGGCGCGTTGATCTATCTCCTCGGCAGCCGCTATTGCGAGACCGACAAGCTGTCCAACATCGCATGGTCGCTGTTCGGCGGGACGGAGCCGGGCTGGGCGCGGGTGCAGGCGATCTGCGACTTCGTGCACGAGCGCATCACGTTCGGCTACCACCACGCGCGTCCGGACAAATCGGCCTGGGACGGCTATAACGAGCGCCAGGGCGTCTGCCGAGACTTCGCCCATCTCGCCGTCACGCTGTGCCGGTGCATGAACATCCCGGCGCGCTACTGCACGGGCTATCTCGGCGATATCGGCGTGCGACCATCCGACGCGCCGATGGATTTCTCCGCCTGGTTCGAAGCCTTTCTCGGCGGCCCCGATGGCGGGCGCTGGTACACCTTCGACGCGCGGCACAACATCCCCCGCATCGGACGGATCCTCATGGCCCGTGGGCGCGACGCGACGGACGTGGCGCTGGTCACCAGCTTCGGCCCGGCTTGGCTGAGCATCTTCGAGGTGACGACGCTCGAAGTGGCGGGGTAGGGTGCCTCACCAACGGGGAGACCGGGTCTTGACCCTATCGCGTCGCGTGCTTGCCGCAGCGTTCGTCATCGCGGCCTCTGCCGCCGTCCCGGGCATGGCGCGGGCGCAGGCCTTCATCAGCGGCGCCCAGTTGGCCCGGGCATGCGGCAGCCACGCGCCCACTGACGAGAACGCCTGCAACGGCTACATCGCCGGCGCGCTGGACGAGGTGGCGGCCAATGCCGAACTGAAAGCCGCCATCTGCCCGCCTGCCGGCACGAAGCTGTCGGTCTTGCGGGACGCGCTGGGCAAGTTCGGACAGCAACGCCCGGACGACGCGAAGGGGTCCGGCATCGCGCTGTTGCACGCGATGATCAAGGCCAACTATCCCTGCCCGGCCAAGTAGGCCTTCAGCTTCCCGTCGTACCCGGCGTCACCGTCGCGGTCGCGCCGATCGGACAGGAGCCACTCAATATCCCGGTGAAGGCGCCTGGCGTGGCAGCGATCACCAGCGAATCCGGCGGCTCCGCAATGCCGGCTGAGTTGCGGACAGTCGCCAGCACCGGAGGCAGGTTCGGCAGCTTCACCTGAACAGCCTGGCCCGCGTGCAGCATCGTGGTCGGACCGATCGTGAGAAAAGCATGGTCGCAATCCAGCATCCGGATCAGCGGCAGACCCGTCGCCGTTGCGGTTCCAGCCTGCGCTTCGAGCGAGCGGACCACGCCGTGGGTGCCGGCCCGGACCGGCTGGTCGACCGGCTTGCCGGGCGGGATGGCTGCCACGCCATCCTGCAACTGCGCCACATCGGCCGCCGTCAAGGCCCGCTGGCGGCGAAGATCCGCCAAGCGGGTGCGCCCGGCATCGGTGCTCGGCGTGGGTTGCGTCAGGGCATCGTCCAACGATGCGAGCCGGCCTTTCGCCGCCTCGAGCCGGTCCTGCAGCAACGTCGCGCCTGGGTCGGGCGTCGGCTCGGTGCGGATGGTCAGGAGCTGGGTGGATGGTTCGACCGCCTGGCCCGTCTTCACGTCGACGCTTGTGACACGGCCGGCGACTGCGGCGCGGAGCACCATCATGGGCGCGTTGAATGTCGCGGCCGGCATGCCGCTTTGTGCCAGGAAGCGGGGCAGCAATAGCACGCCGAGGACGCAGGCGGCTGCCAGGACGCCCAGTGCCGCCGCGGTCCTGGCGATCCGTCGGCCACCCAGGCGGCTTGGCCAGCCTGGCAGCGATGGGCCGACCTCCTGGCCCATGTCCACTGGCTCGGCGTTCCAGAGGCCGAACGGAGAGGGTGCGGTCGGCTTGAGTTTGGCCCCGGCCGGCGGCGCCCAGTCCAGGCTTTCGGCCCCCCCGGCCGTTCGCGCGCCGGTGGTCGCCCAGTATGCCGCTGACGACGCCGTAGCCGGTAGCGCCGGAGGGGCGGTTTGGCCGGTGTCGGCCGGAAGGTCCACGGCATCCGGGTCAGGCCGGGTCGAACCGTCGCCGGACGTTGCAGCACCGGCCGCGTCCTCAACCGCGGTTGCCGGGCCGGGCTCGCCTGGACGCTCCGTGGAGCGGTCAGTGGCTCCGGCGTGGCCGTGTGCCTCCGAAGGCAACTCCGTGTCTGGGCTCGGTTGGGCGTCGGCTGGTTCGACGGCCGGCTCGGGCGCCCCGGTCTCGTCCAGCTCCAGGGCCGGGAGGTCCGGCACATGGGGCAAAAGCCGGAATGCCGGCGGGGCCAGGACCAGGATGGTCGCCGGCGCGGTGAACGAGGCGCGTGCCGGTCCGGGCGGTGCGAACCGGTCGTGCGGACTCCAAGGCGCGCGGAATGGATCCGCCGAGTCCACCAGGCCATTCGCTCGGCTGGACGACTTGTAAGCAGGCCGGAGCGGCTCGCCTGGCAGCATCGTAGACGGATGCCGGCGGACTGTCAGTGGCGTGGGCGGCATCACGTCATGGTCGTCTATCACGCAAACTCCGGGTCATGCCACGCTTCAAGACTCCCGGGCGGCTAGGCCGTGCCGTTAGCCGAGCGTTCCGCCGCGCGTCAAGCTTGGCGCGAGACTTGCGTGCCCGCTCGCTCGCCTGGGTCGGCACACCGTGGGAGTATCCAAGACTTGACCATTCCGCTTTCCCGCCGGGCCGTGCTGGCCCGCAGTGCCGCCGCTGCCGCCACCGGGCTGGCCGGCCGCGCCGAGGCCCAGCCGGTCGCCAGCCTGAACTACGGCATCTCGATGGCCGACATCCCATTGACGACGGGGCAGCCGGATCGTGGCGCCGGGGCATACCAGTTCACCGGATTGACCTTGTACGATCCGCTGGTCGCTTGGGAGCTGGATGTGGCCGACCGCCCCGGCAAGCTGATCCCGGGGCTTGCGACGCACTGGGAAAGCGACTCGACGGACCGAAGGAACTGGGTGTTCCACCTGCGCCATGGCGTTCCGTTCCATGACGGCTCGACGCTCGATGCAGACGCCGTGGTATGGAATTTGGAGAAGGTGCTCAATCCTCAGGCACCGCATTTCGATAACCGGCAGGCTGCGCAGGTTCGCCCGCGTCTTCCCTCCATCGCCTCCTGGCGCGCGCTGGACCCGATGACGGTGCAGATCACCACCAAGGCGGTGGACGCGCTGTTTCCCTACCAGTTGCTATGGTTCCTGATCTCGTCGCCCGCGCAATATGCCAAGCTGGGCAGTTGGGAGAAGTTCGCCTTCTCGCCGTCCGGCACCGGGCCGTTCAAGCTGGCCACGCTGGTGCCGCGTGCCAAGCTCGACCTGGTCCGCAACGATGCGTATTGGAACAAGGCGCGGCTGGCCAAGCTGGAGCGCCTGACGCTGACCTGCGCGCCGGAAGATCTCACGCGGGCGAATGCCTTGCTGACCAGGCAGGTCGACCTGATCGAGACGCCGGCGCCGGACGCCGTGGCGCAATTGCAGGCGGATGGCGCCCGCGTCGTCGGCAACGTCACGCCGCATGTGTGGAACTATCACCTGTCCCTGGCGGAGGGCAGCCCGTGGCGGGACTTGCGGCTGCGCAAGGCGGCGAACCTGGCAGTGGACCGCGCCGGGGTGGTGCAGTTGATGGGCGGCCTTGCCAAGCCCGCCACAGGCCAGGTCGACCCGGCCAGCCCCTGGTTCGGCAATCCGAGCTTCAAGATCACCACCGACATGGATGCGGCGCGCAGGCTGATGGCGGAGGCTGGCTACAGCAAGGCCAGTCCGCTGCGGACCACCTTCATCGTGCCCACCGGCGGCAGCGGGCAGATGCTGTCCATGCCGATCAACGAGTTCATCCAGCAAGGCTGGACCGAGATCGGGCTGCAGGTCGAATACCAGCCGGTCGAGCTGGAGGTTGCCTACACGGCGTGGCGCAAGGGTGCCGCGGACCCGTCGCTGAGGGGGATCACCGCAAGCAACATCGCCTATGTCACGTCCGACCCGTTCTACGCGTTGATCCGCTTCTACAGCAGCAAGCAGATCGCCCCGGTCGGCGTGAACTGGAGCGGCTATCGCAACCCGGAGGTGGATGCGCTCTGCGACCAGGTCTCCGCCAGCTTCGACCCGGCGGAACAGGACCGACTTTGCGCGCGCATCCACGAGAAGGTCGTGGACGACGCGGTGCAGGTCTGGGTCGTCCACGATACCAACCCGCATGCCTTGTCCGGGCGGGTGAAGACCTATGTGCAGGCCCAGCACTGGTTCCAGGACCTGACCACGCTGTCGTAGCCGGTGGATCACGCCCGGGCGCCCCCTTCACCCCGCGGGAAGAGGGCGGTCCGCGATGCGCCGCTACTTCACCATCTGGCCGCGGATTTCGCCGCCCGGGTTCGCCGCAGTGTGGATGTTGGCGTACACCTTGCCGGAGGTCAGGTCGGTGACCTGCGCGTCGGTCAACGTCGCGGTGCCATGGATCGGGCTGGCCAGCGGGGCGGCAAAGGGCACCAGGACGCCGGCATTGGCGCCCGGATCGGCGGGTCCATGCAGGTGGCCGGCGGTGGCCGGCCCGGTCAGGCCGGAATAGGTCACGTCGTAGGTCAGCACCTTCGTCGCAGTGTCTAACGTCGCATCCACGGTGCCCTTGCCGTCCGTGGTCTTTGCGGGCACTTCGGTCGCGCCGTTCATGACGGCGTGGTATTTGACCATCTCGGCGTGCGCGGCGGTCGACAGCAGGGTGGCCAGGGCGGCAACCAACAAAGCGGGGCGTTTCATCGTGGGATCATCTCCAGGGACTGACGGCGGACCACCGGGTTCGATTGGACCAGGCATCCCATGATGACCGCCCCGACGGCCATTGTCGATCCAGGCGCCGCGGTGCGTCCCGTGGGTCCGGTGGTCGACCCCACGCCGCGCCCGCTGCCGGCCCGCATCCGGCTGCGCGGGCGGGACGTCGAGTTGGAACCGCTGCATGCCCGCCACGCCGGCGAACTTTGGGATGCGGCCCAGGGCGCCGAGGCCTCCTGGACCTATCTCGGCTATGGCCCGTTCGCGGACGAGGCGGCGATGCGGCGTCATGTCGCCGCCTTCGCCGCCACGCACGACCCGATGGCCTGGGCGGTGCGCCCGGTGGCCACGGGCGTGGTGTCCGGCTGGCTGACCCTGATGGAGATCCAACCGGCCAACGCGGCCATCGAGCTTGGCCACATCTGGTTCGCCCCGCGCATGCAGCGCACCCGCGCCGCGACGGAGGCCATGTTCCTGCTGCTGCGCCTGGCCGCAGACGAGCTCGGCTACCGCCGCCTGGTGTGGAAGTGCAACGCGCTCAACGAGCCGTCCCGCCGTGCCGCACTGCGGCTTGGCTTCCAGTACGAGGGCCTGCTCCGCGCCACCAACGTGGTGAAGGGCCGCCGCCGCGACACCGCGTATTATTCCATTCTGGACGACGAATGGCCGCGATGCCGGGACGCCTTGGCCGCCTGGCTGGAACCCGCCAATTTCGGCGCCGACGGCACGGCGCTGCACGGCCTCGCCAGCCTGCGCGCATGACGGAGTGGTTCGGCAAGGCGGCCCTGGACCACCTGCTGGGCGAATATGGCTACGGCGTGGTGTTCACCATCATCGGGCTGGAGGCCATGGGCGTGCCGCTGCCCGGTGAAAGCCTGATCATCGCCGCGTCCGTGTATGCCGCCACCACCGGTAGGCTCGGCATCGTCGGCGTGATCGTGGCGGCGACGTGCGGCGCCATCATGGGGGATAATTTCGGCTATCTGATCGGCCGCTGGGCCGGCTTTCCGCTGTTGCGGCGGTATGGCAGGCATGTCGGGCTGAACGACAAGCGGCTGACCCTGGGGCGCTACCTGTTCCAGACCCAGGGCGGCAAGGTCGTGTTCGTCGGCCGGTTCATCGCCATCCTGCGCACCTTCGTGGCCCTACTGGCCGGGGCGAACCGGATGGATTGGCGCAGCTTCCTGCTGTGGAACGCCGTGGGCGGCGTTGCCTGGGCGACGCTGTACGGGTCCGGCGCGTATCTGCTCGGCAACCTGATGACCCGGATCGCCGGCCCGGTGGCCATGGGCCTGGGTGGGGTGGCCGCGATCGTCATCGTGGTCGCCATCGTCCTGCTCCGCCGCAACGAAGCCCGCTTGGAAGACAAGGCGGAACAGGCGATGGCGAAGCAGGACCGGGCGAAGGCCTGATCAGGCTGGCCGCAACTGCCGCACCACGTCGTCGGGTGGCAGCACCGACGCGCCGTCCACGTACCGCCAGTCCACCATGCCACCCCGATCGTCCTGCCTGGTCAGCCGTCCGACATAGGTGCCGAGCGTGCTCTGATGGTCGACCGGGCGGAACCGGACAATCCCGAAGGGCGAGGTGAAGGTGGCGTCGGCGAACCCGTCCGCCATCCTCTCCGCATCCGTGCCGCCGGATTTCAGCACGCCGGAGGCGATCGCGTTCACCAGCGAGACCCCGACCGCCGACCCCATCGTGGGCGGCTCGTGGTATTGCAGCGAGTAGTTTAACACGAACTGCTTGTTCTCGGGCTCGTCGGACAGGCTCCAGGGATAGCCGGTCACCAGCCACCCGACGGGGGTCCGGCCCCTCAGCAGATCCAGGTTCTCCGGGTCGCCCGCGCCGATCGCGACCACCAGACGCTTTTCGAACAGCCCACGCGCCGTTCCCTCGCGGACGAAGGCGTCCAGATCGGTGCCGGTCAGGGTGCAGAAGATCGCGTCCGGCGTGGCCTGGTTCAGCGCTCCCACAGTTGCCGCCGCGTCGATATGACCGGGAACCGACCGTTGCTCGGCGACGAAGCGGACGTCCGGCCGGCGCCCGGTCAGCAACTGGCGAAACCACATCACCGCCGACCGGCCGCCTTCGTCGTCGGGCGCCACGGTGGCGTAGCTTTTCGGCGGCAGCGTCAGCGCCGCGTCCACCAGCATCGCCGCCTGCATGAAGGTGGAGGGACGGACGCGGTAGGTGTAGCGGTTCCCCTTCGACCACACCAAGGCAGTGCTGAGCGGCTCGCCCGCCACGTACAGCTTCTTGTGCTGCAGCGCGTAGGCGCTGATGGCCAGCCCCACCTCGGAGGAGCTGCCGCCCGCGAGCAGGTCCACCTTCTCGTCGTCGACCAGCTCGGAGGCGGCCCGCGTGGCACCGTCCGGTGTGCCGCCATCGTCGCGCGTGATGAACTCGACCTTGCGTCCATCGAGGCCGCCGAGGTCGTTCAGATGCGACACCGCCATCTCCCAGCCCTTGCGGTATGGCTGGGTGACCGCCGGCTGCGAGGCATAGCTGTTGATCTCGCCGACGCGGATCGGCGCGCTGGATTGCGCCCGCAACAGGGCGGGCCGTGCCAGCAGCGACGCCGCTCCCCCGGCGAGCAAGGTCCGGCGGTTGAACGCCACGCTAGGCCTGCCGGCCCGGCGCACGCAGGGCGTTGCGGGCGGCAACGGCGGTGAGCACCGCGAGCCCCGTCAGTGCCAGCCGCGGCAGCACCAGCTCCACCTCGCGGTTGCGCAGTTCCACCGCCAGCATCATGGCCGAGATCGCCGATAGCCCGGCGGCGCCGAGCAGGCGGGTGTTCTCGTTGGCGACCATCATCGCGCCACCGGCTTCGATCGCGCCGATCCGCCGCATGTAGCGCGGTGAGACGCCCCAGCGGCGGAACATCCGGGTCTCCAACCCCAGCAGCTTCAGCACGCCCATGAAGGCGAAGCTCAGTTCCAGCAGCGCCGTGCGCCCCTCGTTCTCACGCAGCATTCCATCCTCCAACGCGGTTCGATGCGCCCTCAACGCGGCTTGTCCGGTATGGGATGCAAGCGCAAGACTCCGCGTGACGGGGCGTGGAGCGGTCATGCGGGCACAAATTCTGCTGGTCTGGGCGGTGCTGCTGCTGATGGCGGCGGAGCCGCCGCCCGCTCCGCCCGCGCCGGCTCCACCCGCCCTCACCGAGGCCGTCGCCACCGGCGTGCTGGGACGGATGGTGCACGACGGCGATGGCCGCGATATCGGCCGCATCGTGGACGTGGTGGTGGACCCGACCGGCCAGGCCCGCGCGATCGTGGTCGATGTCGGCGGCTTCATGGGGTTGGGCGCGCGACGCATCGCGGTCAGTTGGTCGTCCGTGCACGTCCCGCCGCCGGGTGCGCCGGAAAAGCGGGTCGCCATCGACCTGACCGACATGCAGATCCAGAGTGCGCCCGATTACACCGACCGCAGCAAGCCCGCGACGATCGTCGGGCCGCCTGCCGTCCCTGCGTCGGACCCGGCGCCGGACAAGCCACCCGAGGCCAGCCAGTAGCGGCCCCATGCTGCCGGACCGCAGCGCCCGCGGGCTGGATTGGCTGAGCTTCTTCGTGGCGAACGTGCAGACCGGGTTCGGCCCGTTCATCGCCGCCTACCTCGCCTCCAAGGCGTGGACCCAGGGCCAGATCGGGCTGGCGCTGACGATCGGGACGGTCACCACCATGGTGATGCAGCTTCCTGCCGGGGCCATGGTCGACGCGATCCGCGACAAGCGGGGGGTCGCGGTCGGCGCGGTGGGCGCCATCGCGGTCGCCGCGCTGATGCTCGCCGCTTTTCCGGCGCGCTTGCCGGTGACGCTGGCGGAAATCCTCCACGGCGTGGCCAGTTGCGTGCTGGGCCCGGTGATTGCCGCGCTCAGCCTGGCCGTGGCAGGCCCGAGGGGGCACGCCCTGGGGGAGCGTCTGGGGCGCAACGCCCGCTTCGCCTCGATCGGCAGCGGCTGCGCGGCCGGGCTGATGGGAGCCGCGGGCTATTGGGTGTCGGACCGCTCGGTGTTCCTGCTCGCCGCCATCCTGGTCCTGCCGGCGGTGGCGGCGCTGCGCATGATCCGCGGCGATGCTGCGGCAGCGCCCGGCGACAGCCCGGCACGGCAAAGGCTGTCGAGCCTGCTGCTGGACCGACGCCTGGTGCTGTTCGCCGCGTGCTGTGGCGGCTTCCAATTCGCCAACGCGGCGATGTTCCCGATCGCCGCCGTCCAGGTCACCCGGCAGTCCGGCAGCGTCGGCCAACTGGTGATCGCAGCCTGCCTGATCGTCCCGCAGATCCTGGTGGCGCTGCTGTCGCCGATGGCGGGCCGGGCGGCGCAGCGCTGGGGACGGCGCCCGGTCCTGCTGCTGGGATTCGCCGCGGTGCCGGTGCGGGCGATCCTGTTCTCGCTGACCGACCGGCCCGGTCTGGTCGTGGCCATCCAGGCCCTGGACGGCGTGAGCGGCGCGGTGTTCGGCGTGCTGCTGCCGCTGGTCGTGGCCGACATCTCGTATCGCAGCGGCCGGTTCAACCTGGCGATGGGCACGCTGGGCCTGGCGATCGCCGGCGCCGCTGCCCTCAGCACGGAGGTGGCGGGCATCGTGGCCGACCGGGCCGGCGCCTCCGCCGCCTTTCTCCTTCTGGCTGCCGCCGGGACGCTGACCTGCGGGGTGCTCTGGCTACTGCTGCCTGAGACCCGGAAGGACGATCTACAGCCGGGCCAGGATCTGCGCCGCTAGCGTGCGCGCATGCGGCAGCCGCACCATGGTGGTGTGCGAGCCGGGACTCTCCACCACCTCCAGCCGGCTGAGGAACTGGCGCAGCACCGGAACGGGATCGCAGGCCCGCGGGTCGCCCATCGCGGAGCGGAACAGTGTCACCTTCAGGGCCAGCGGACTTGGCCAGTAGCTTTGGTATGCGGCGATGGAGCAATCCCGCACCTTCTGGAAGTCCGGATCGAAGCCGCCGATGTAGTAGGCGGAGCGATGCACGGTGGCGGCGGTTTCCCCGGACAGCTTGCGCGCCACGTAGCGGACCAGGCTGACGGCGCGCAGGGCAATGTGCTGGACCGCCTCCTTCGGCGGCAAGTGCCTGGCATCCGCCACGCGCCAGACGCAGCGCTTCATGACGCCGAGCAGCCAGGCACGTTTCGGCCAATGCCGTTCGTCCAGGTTGGAGTCGATCAAGCCCAGCAGCCCGATCGATCCCCCGGCGGCGGCCAGGTGGCGGGCGGTCTCCACCGCCGCGGAACCGCCGAAGGAGTACCCGACGAGGTGGTATGGTCCGGTCGGCTGTCGCGCCGTGATCGCTTTGGCGAAGTGGCCGCCGATCTCCCGCAGGTCGGCGAGCGGCTCCGCCTCGCCGTCCAGGCCGGGAAGCTGGAGGCCCCAGATCTGGCCCGGGTAATCGATCACCTGGGCGAGCTCGCAGAGTTCGAGCACGAGGCCGCTGCCTGCCGAGAGGATGTAGAGCGGCGGCCGGTCGTCGCCGTCCTTGAGCAGGAGGCTGGGGGACGATACCGGCCAGCTTTGCTCCCGCACGGCGGCGATCAGGGCGTCCACCGTGCCGAGGCGCAGCAGCGCCGTCGCCGGGACCTTGACCCCGAGCTCGTCCTGGACCGCTTTTTGCAGCCGCACGAGCCGTTTCAAGCCGACGCCGATCTGCACGATGCTCTTGCGCGGGTCGCGCGCCTTCGGCCCGAGGCTGCGCCGCCATAGATCCCGGATCGCCGCGTCGCCGGACCGTCCGACCCCGGCGTGCATTTGCGCTTGCCGGGGATGGCGTGCCGGGA
Organism: uncultured Acetobacteraceae bacterium; assembly: GCA_964244585.1. Classification (GTDB taxonomy): domain Bacteria; phylum Pseudomonadota; class Alphaproteobacteria; order Acetobacterales; family Acetobacteraceae; genus LMUY01. The sequence continues at coordinate 17,654 of CAXTJM010000037.1, forward strand.
GGTAGGCTACAACCAGGCTCATGTTCAAAGTCCACGTCGGTTCAAGCCCATCGTAAACCGGCATGGTTACTTAAGCCTGGCGCGAAGTGTTTACAGTATGACTTCAATCGTTGATGAACGTGAATGAGATTACTGCTGGTTAACTATTCGCCAGCCACTCGCGGTCCGTTCGAACAGCGGGGTGGTGAAGGCAGCCCGCAGGGGGATGTCGCCTGGCCATTGCTCCCGCCACCGGTCCGTCTGCGCCATCGCCACGCAAGCGGCAACGGGCCGCACCCCCGCCGCGGCAAGCAGCGCCAACCCGGCCAGGGCGGAGCGGCCGGTGCTGATCACGTCGTCCACCAGCACGATGCGCTGGCCCGCCAGCCGGTCCAGCAATCGCGGGTCCAGCCACATGCGGCGGCCCGGCTCCGGCGAGGTGATCGATCGGGTGGGAACGGAAAGCGCCTCCGTGTACCACAGCTTGCGCGTGGTGCCCGGCGCGACCCATCCAGGGTGGCCCAGCGCCCGGGCGACGCCCTGGCCGAAGACATGGCCCAGCGTCGGCAGCCCCACCACGACGCCGGGTGCGTCGACCGTCACGGCATCCGCCATCCAGCGGGAGAGGCGGTCCACGACCCGGAAGGACGCCTGGTTGGCGATCAACCCGGCCACCGCCGTGCCGCCCATGTCGCGCAGCGGCAAGACCAGCATGGAGCCATCCGGCATCACCGCGTCAAAGCTCCCGCCCCAAATAGCCGGAGGCGGACGGGCGGGCACGAAATCCTGCCAGAAGCTCACCAGGCTTCGATGAGGGCGGACGGGTGCACCACGCCGGTGGTGCCGTCGGTGATGCCGATATCCGTCACGTGCGGCCCCGGGTTGCAGGCCAGCGAAGCCCCGACCAATGCCTTGAAGCCCAGCAAAGGCGGCTGCCAGTCCACCACCGCATCGGCGGCATCGCGCAACGTCCGCAGCTGGTCCGCCACGTCGGCCGTGGCGGCGTCGGAGATGAGGCCGCAGATCGGCAGCGGCAGCACGGCGCGGATATCTCCCCCGGCTGCCACGGCCATGCCGCCGCCTGCGTCGGCTACCGCGTTGGCCGCCGCCGCCAGATCCGCCGGATCCCGCCCGAACACCACGAGGTTGTGGCTGTCATGCGCCACCGTCGTCGCGATGGCGCCCCGCCAGCTGCCCCATTCCCGCAACACCCCCATCACCGGGGCGGCCGGCGCCAGCCCATGGCGGTGGATCACCGCCATGGTGATGGCGTCGTCCGGCAGCACCACTGCGCCGTCGGCGACGGTGGCCTCTGCCTCGCCCCACCGGGTGAAGCGCGGACGGTCGACGGTGCGCAACCGTGCATGCCCGCCAGCGGCCGGCAGGATGAAGTCGGCGGCCGTGAAGCGGGGAACCTGCATGGTGCCGCGCGGCGGCGGCGGGCCATCCGGCAGGGTCACCGCCATGCGGCCGTCCCGCGCCACCACGGCGCCGGATGCCAGCACCAGCTCCACCCGCATCGCCGCCAGGTCCGACAGCACGAGCAGGTCCGCCCGCCGGCCCGGCGCCACCAGGCCCAGGTCGCGCCGGCCGAGCCGCAGCGCCGCATGCAGCGTGGCCGCCCGCAAGGCGTCGAGCGGCGGCATCCCGTAGCGCACCAGCCGGCGCAGCACGTCGATCACGCCCCCCTTGTCCACCAGGTCGTCCGGGAACACGTCGTCCGTGCAGATCGTCAGCGTCGGGGGCAGGCAGGGCAGGGTGGCCAGCGCCGCCACCGCGCCGGGCAGGACCTGGTCGTGCGAGCCGCGCAACTCCACGGTGAACCCGGCCCGCAGCTTCTCCAGCAGGTCGGTCCCGTCCTCCATTTCGTGGTCCGACTGCAATCCAGCAGCGGCGAAGCCTTGCAGCGCCGGGCCGCGCAGGCCGCGGGCATGGCCGCACACCAGCTTGCCGCTCGCCAGGCCGGCATCGACGATCCCGCGCATCTTGGCGCCGCGCTCCAGCACGCCGCGCATGTCCATCACCTCGGCGATCCCGGCGATCCCGGGCATGGCCAGCATCGCCCGCATCTCCGCCGGGTCGAACACCGCGCCCGCCCGCTCCAGCCCGGGGGCGGACGGCACGCAGGAGGGCGCCAGCACCAGCACGCGCAACGGCAGCGCCCGCACGGCCTGGATCGCCCAGGCCACGCCTTCCAGCCCCAGCACGTTGCCCACCTCGTGCGGGTCCCAGCAGATCGTGGTGGTGCCCTGCGGCAACACCGTCTCGGCGTAGCGGCGCGGGGTCACCATGGAGCTTTCGATGTGCAGATGGGTGTCGATCAGCCCGGGCGCCACGATGCCGCCGACCGTGATCGTGTCTGCCGCGTCGCTGCGGCTGCCCGGCGGATGCACGCTGGCGATCAGCGGGCCGACCAAGCCGATGTCGGCGGCCCGCAACTCCCCGGTCGCCATGTCCGCCACCGTGCCGCCGACCACCAGCAGGTCAAACGGGACCTTGCCCGTCGCGGCCAGGACCGCGCGGTCGCGCAGGGCCGCGTCGTTGAGGTCTGCGTCGTTCATGACGGCTCTCCTTCGGCGAAATGGCACAGCGCGCTCCATCCATCCGGCGTGCGGCGCAGCGGCGGCGGCTGCGCGCACCGCGCCTCGGCGCCCGGGCAGCGTGCCCGGAACCGGCAGCCCGTGTCGACGTCGCCCGCCGGGGGAGGCGGCAGGCGGGAAGCGGGGCGCACGGCCGGATCCGCCACCGGGATCGAGGCGAGCAGGGCCTGGGTGTAGGGGTGGCGCGGCGCGGCCAGCAAAGGCCCGGCCGCCCCGACCTCCACCAGCGCGCCGCGATACATCACCGCGACCCGGCCGGCGACGGCCCGCGCCACGCCCAGATCATGCGTGATGAACAGGCAGGCGAGCTGCTGCTCCCGCTGCAGACGCCGCAGCAGCAGCAGCACCTGCGCGCGCACCGAGACGTCCAGCGCGGACACCGGCTCATCCGCCACGATGAAGCGCGGGCGGCAGGCGATCGCCCGTGCGATCCCGACCCGCTGCCGCTGCCCCCCGGACAGGGCCTGCGGCAGCCGGTCGGCAAAGCTGGCGGCAGGCAGGCCGACCCGGTCCAGCAATGCCGCCGCCTCCGCCCGCGCCTGCCTGGCGGGCTGGCGCAGGTTGTAGCGCAACGGCAGCGCCACGCTGTCCAGGATGCTCCGCCGCGGGTTCAGGGCCGCCGCGGAGTCCTGGAACACGGCCTGCACCTCCTGCCGGAACGCCTTCGCCGCCGTCCGGCCCAGTGCGGGCAGCGCCGTGCCGCGATAAGTCACGGTTCCCGCGTCGGGCGTCTCCAGCCCCAACAGCATGCGTCCCAGCGTGGATTTGCCCGACCCGCTCTCGCCGACCAGCGCCACCGTCTCGCCCGTCGCGATGCCCAGCGTCACCCCGGCGACCGCGGGCTGGCGCGCGAACACGCGGCTGACCTGGTTGGCGGCGATCAACGCGTCCACGCGCCGTCTCCCGACGCAAGCCAGCACGCCTGCAAACCGTCACCATCGCGCGGCATCAAGTGCGGCGTCGCCGTCGCACACGGCTCCGCCTGCATGATGGGGCAGCGGGGATGGAAGCGGCATCCGGCCGGCGGCGACCCGGCGGAGGCGGCCTGGCCCGGGATGTAGAACAGCTCGCCATGGTCGAGCGAGCGGGTGCTGCGCAGCAGGCCGGCAGTGTAGGGGTGGACCGGCGCCGCAAAGACCGAGCCGACGGGTCCGGTCTCCATCAGACGCCCGGCATACATCACTGCGACCCGCCCGCAATGTTGCGCCACGACGCCCATGTCGTGGGTGATCAGCAGCACGCCCAGCCCGAGTTGCGCCCGCAACCGGTCGAGCAGCGCCAGGATGCCGGCCTGCACCGTCACGTCCAGCGCGGTGGTGGGTTCGTCGGCGATCAGCAGCGCCGGGCGCCCGGCCAGGGCGGCGGCGATCATCACGCGCTGCCGCATGCCGCCGGACAGCTCGTGCGGGTAGCGATGCGCCAACACAGCCGGGTCGGGCAGCTCGGTCAGGCCCAGCAACTCGACCGCACGGGGGTGCGGGTTCGGCTCGCCGTGCGCGGCGGCGACCTCCGCAACCTGCCGCCCGACCGGCATCAGCGGGTCAAGGAAGCTGGACGGGTCCTGGAACACGATGCCGACCTTGCCACCGCGCACGCGGCGCATCGCGGCAGCCGGCAAGCCGCGCAGCTCCCGCCCATCCAGGCGGATCGAACCGGCCGTGACCGCGATGCCGGGCGCCGGGAACAGGCCCATCACGGCATAGGCGGTCATCGACTTGCCGGAACCGGACTCCCCCACCAGCCCGAGCGCCTCGCCCGGTGCGATGTGCAGCGACACGTCCTCCACCAGCCGGGTGCGGCCATCGAGCGTGACCTGGAGCGAGTCGATCGACAGCAGCCTGGTCATGCGCGCTTCGGGTCGAGCCGATCCGCCAGCGCATCCCCCAGCAGGTTGAAGCCGAGCACCGCCAGCGCGATCGCCAGCCCGGGGAACGCCGCCATCCACCAGGCGGAGCGGAGGTATTGCTGCGCCTCGTTCAGCATGCCGCCCCAGGAGGGCAGGTTCGGGTCCCCCAGACCGAAGAAGCCGAGGCCGGCCTCCAGCAGGATCGCCGTCGCCACGTCCAGGGCGCCCAGCACGATGATCGGCCCGGCGGCGTTGGGCAGGATCTCGCGCAGCATGATCCGGCTGCCCGGCATGCCACCCAGCCGGGCGGCATCCACGAACCCGGCCCGCCGCAACGTGGCGAAGGAGGACCGCACCAGCCGCGCCGTCTGCGGCCAGGACAGGATGGCGATGACCAGGATGACCTTGCCGATGCCGGGCCCGAACAACGCGATGACGATCAGCGCCAGCACGAAGCGGGGCAGGGTCTGGAAGAACTCCGCCAGCCGCATCAGACCGGCATCCGTCCACCCGCCGACATAGCCGGCGAGCGCCCCCACCGTGACGCCGATCGCCAGCCCCGCCGCGGCCGAGACCAGACCCACCACCAGCGAGACCCGCGCGCCGTAGGCGAGTTCGGCCCAGATGTCGCGGCCGAGGTCGTCGGTGCCGAGCAGATGCGCCGGGCTCAACGGCGGCGCCAGCGCGTCCACACTGCCCTGCAACGGGTCGAACCCGGCCAGCAGCGGCGCGAACACGGCCAGGCCGACCAACAGGCCCACCAGCAGGACCGATGCCGTGCCCCGCTTCACGACAGGATCACGGCGTGGCCCCCACCCCGCGCCACTCCCTCGGGGCGCGGGACGAAGGGGGCAGCACTCACGTCCGCACCCGCGGATCGATCGCCCGGTGCAGCAGGTCGGTCAGCAGGTTCACCACCACGACGCTGGCGGACACCAGCAGCAGGATGGCCAGCATGACCGGCGTGTCCCGTTGCGAGATCGACGTGTAGAGCAGCCGGCCGATGCCCGGCCAGCCGAACACCGTCTCGATCAGCGCCGAGCCGGCCAGCACGAAGCCAAGGTTATAGCCGATCACCGTCACCACCGGGGCCGCGGCGTTGCGCAGGGCGTGGACGAACAGCACCCGCCGCTCCCGCACGCCGCGGGCACGGGCGGCGAGGATGTGGTCGGCGCCCAGCACCTCGATCAACGCCACGCGGGTGATGCGGGAGATCAGCGCCAGGTAGCGCAGCGACAGCGCCGCGGCCGGCAGCACCAGGTAGCGCAGGTGGTCCAGCAGGCCCGGCGGCCCGCGCAGCGACCGCGCGCCCTGCGCCGGCAGCCAGCCGAGCCAGACGGCGAACAGCAGGATCAGCAACTGGCCGAGCCAGAACTCGGGCACCGAGTAGCCCACCAGGCTGGTGACCTGCACCCCCCGGTCGATCCATCCGCCGCGACGCCGGGCCGCGGCGATGCCGAGCGCGATGCCCAGCACGCTCGCCAGCGCCAGCGCGGTCAGCGTCAGGGTGAGCGTGGCGCCCAGCCGGTCCAGGATGAGGTCGCCCACGCGCTGCCGGTTGGCGAAGGAATAGCCGAGATTGCCCTGCGCGAGCTGTTCCAGGTAGCGCAGCAGCCGCACCGGCAATGGCTGGTCCAGCCCGAAATCGTGCCGCATCTGCGCCAGGTATTCCGGGGGCGCCGGGAAGTCGCCGACCAGCAGCGACACCGGATCGCCCGGCGCCGACTGGATCAGCGCGAAGTTCACCACCACCACACCCAGCAGTAGCGGCACGGCGCCCAGCAGCCGCCGCAGCACGAAGCCCAGGCTGGACATCAGCCGGTCAGCGCCACGCCCGCCCACTGGTCCCGCGGATCCAGCGCGGGCCACAGGCCAGCCAGCTTCCTGGTGGCGAAATCCGCGGTCTTCTCGTCGAACAGCACGATGGAGGGCAGGTCCACGTCCAGGATCGCCTGCGCCTGGCGATACAGCCCGGCGCGCTTGTCGCGATCGGGCGCGGTCGCGGCCTCGCCGAGCAGCCGGTCGACCTCCGGGTTGGAATAGCCGGACGGATTGGTCAATTGCGGGCGGCCGTTCTCCGTCAGGTACAGCCGGTGGTAGCCGATCGCCGGGTCTCCGGCGGAGAAATAGGATTGCAGCGTCATGTCGTAGTCGCGCTTGGCGAACACCTTGTCGTTAAGCACCGAGCGCTCCAGCGGCTCCAGCACGATGTCGAGCCCGATCGCCCGCAGGTTTTCCCGCACGATCTGCGCGGTGGCGATCATCTGCGGCCGGGCGGCGTCGTATAGCAAATGCGGCGTCGCCGTGACGGGGCCGAGCAGCGCGCGGGCCTTGGCCGGGTCCATCGGATACAGCTTGGCATAGCCTTCCGGGTCGGCCATCCAGCCGAAGCCGTCGCCGAACGCCCCGGCGCCTGGGCTCGCCAGCCCGCTCATCGCCTGCGCGACCATGCGGCTGCGGTCGAGCGCCATGGCCACGGCCTGGCGCGCCGCCGGCGCCTCGAAGGGCGGCCGGGTGACGTTGAACGTCAGGAAGAAGATGGCCGGGATGTTCACGCCCTGGCGGTGCTGCAGGGCGCTGTCCCGCAACAGGCGCACCTCGTCCGGCTTGGGCATGTAGAAATCCACCACCTCGTCCGCGTCCCCGCTCTGCACCGCATTGGCGCGGTTGGCCGGCTGCGGGATGATCTGGAAGATCAGCCCGTCCAGCAGCGGCCTGGGCGCAGCCCAATAGTGCGGGTTGCGGGCCAGATGAATCGTGGCGCCCCGTTCCCAGCTTTCGAAGGTGAACGGCCCGGTGCCGACCGGGCGCTGGTTGGCCGGGTTCGCCGGGATGTCGGTGCCCTCGTAGAGGTGGCGGGGCAGAATCGGCGCGTCGAACACCGTCAGTTGCTGCAGGAACGGCGCGTACGGATGCTCCAACCGGATCACCACGGTCGCCGCATCCGTAGCTTCGACCTGGGCGCCGACGCGCTTCAGCATCGCGGCCGTGCGGGGATGGTACTTCGCCAGCACCTGAATGAAGGTGAACACGACGTCATCGGCCCCAAACGGCTTGCCGTCGTGCCATGTGACGCCCCGGCGCAGGGTGAAGCTGTAGCTCGTGCCATCGGGCGACACCTGCCAGGCGGTGGCGAGCGATGGCTGCGGCCGATACTCCCGGTCGATCCAGACCAGCCCCTCCAGGATCTTGGCCGACACGTCGCCCGCGGCGTAATCCGTGGTCATGGCGAGGTTGAGCGTCGGCGGATCGGCGTCGATCACCAGGATGGCGCTCCCGGCCGCCTTGGCCGCCCCCGCGCTCACCATGGCGATCGCAGCACCGCCCAGACCCAGGGCGCGTCGTGTCAGCATGGCATGATCTTCCTTCAGCGCGGCGCGAGCACGCGTTCGGCCAGCGCGGTGAACAGCTGCACGCCATGGGCGAGCGAGCCCTCGTCGATGTCGAAATCGGCGGCGTGGTGCACCGCCGGGATGTCGCTGCCGATCAGGAAATAGGCAGCCTTGCCGCCCTGGTCCTGGACATGCTGCATCATGAAGGTGGCGTCGTCGCCGCCGCCGATCGGCCAGCCTTGCCGCACCGCCCGCGTGCCGGGCAGGGTGGCCGCGACCGCGGCAACGGTCGCATTGGCTTCGGGCGATTGCACGATGCCGGCGGTGCGCCCGACGATCTCGACGGCATGGCCGACATCATGCATCGCGGCGGCGCCGGCCAGCACCTCGCGGGCCCGGGCCTCCATGTGCGCCAGCGCCGCTGCCGTGGCGCCGCGGACCTCCAATTGCAGCCGGCATTCATCCGCCACGATGTTGCGCCCGCTGCCCGCCACCATGCGGCCGACATTGACCAGGGTGGCGGCGCTGCCATGGCGGGTGATGCCGTACAGGCCCAGCACCGCCGTGGCCCCCGCCAGCAAGGCGTTGCGTCCCTGTTCCGGACCCATGGCGGCGTGGGCGGCGACACCGTGGAAGCTCGCATCCAGCTTGACCGAGTAAAGGAAGCCGGTCGCCTCGGCGGCGATCTCCCCGCTCGGCAGCATGCAGCCGAGATGGCCGACATACAGCTCGTCCACGCCGTCCAGCGCGCCGGACTGCACCATGGGCCAGGCGCCGCGCCCGCCTTCCTCCGCCGGCTGGAAGATCAGCCGCAGCGTGCCGGCCCAGCGCACCGCCGGGTCGGCGAGCCGGGCCGCCACGGTCAGCCCGATCGCGGTGTGCCCGTCATGCCCGCAGGCATGCATCACGCCGGGACGGGCGGAGCGGTGGCCCGCTTGGTTGGGGGCGTGGCTGCCCTTCTCAGTTTCGCTCACCGGCAGGGCGTCCATGTCGAAGCGGAATGCCAGCACCGGCCCGTCGCCGCGCCGCAGCTCGGCGACCACCCCGGTCTGGCCGTGCGGCATGCGGGCGATCCAGGCCGGGTCCGCCCCCGCCGCGATCGCGGCTTGCTGGGCCGCGGCCACCGCCGCCTCGCCCGGCGGCAGCAGCATCGCATCGCGCGCCATCACCTCCGGGCCGGCCTGGACGGCATAGCCGAGCGCCGCCAATCGGCTCGCCGCCGACGCGGCGGTGCGGTACTCCAGGAAACCTAGTTCGGGAAACCGGTGCAGGTCGCGGCGGAGTGCCACGACCTCGCTTTCATTGGTGCTCATAGGGCGCGGCGGTGCAGATTTTGTGCCATGCCGGTCCCGGTCGGGGCTGGATCAGCCCTCGATCATGTCCACTGCGGCCACGTCCAACAGCCGCTCGATCACCTCGGGCTCCTGCGCGCCGGCGATGGCATGGCGGCCGCCCACGACGAAGCATGGCACGCCGTTGATACCCAGCCGATGCGCCCGCAGGTTGTCGGCGTGGACGCCGTCCAGCTCGGCGTCGCCGGACAGCATCGCGCGCGCGGCCGTGGGGTCCAGGCCGCACGCCCCGGCGATGGCGCAGAGCACGCCGATCTCGCCAAGGTCGCGGCCATCGGTGAAATGCGCCGTGAACAGCGCCTCCACCACCCCGTTGGCGCGGCCGAACCGCGCCGCCCAGCGCACCAGGCGATGGGCGTCGACGCTGGACGGCGTGCGGCGCACCCGGTCGAAGCGGAACTCCACGCCTTCTGTCCGGCCGATCTCGGCGATCGAACTGTACAGACGGCGAGCCCGGTCCTCCCCGCCGAACTTGCGCACCACGTAGTCGGACCGGGCCATGCCAACGCGCGGCATGTCGGGGTTCAGCAGGAATGGCCGCCACACCAGTTCGACCAGCAGGTCCGGCCGCCGCCGCAGCGTCCGCAGCAGCCGGCGGGTGCCGAGATAGCACCAGGGACACACCAGATCATGCACGACCTCGACCGTGAGGCGAGCTTTCGGGGGGGCGAGGACGTTCACCGGGCCATCCTAATCCCGGTGACTCGGCGGGTCATGCAGTTTTCCGCCACGTCGTTAGTAATCGAACAGTTTCCAAGGTTCATAGTTCGCCGTAGGACGATATCACCGGATCGAGCCTGAATTCATCGACCAGGAAGTCGATCACCGCGCGGACCCGCGGCGCCAGGTTGCGGCGGGACGGGTACACCGCCGTGATGGGCGTGGCCGGCGGCTCCCATCCTGTCAACACCGGGCGCAGGCGGCCATCCGTCACCTCGGTGCCGAAGAACCAGGTCGGCAGCACGGCAAACCCCAACCCTGCCAACACCGCCTCCCGCACGCCCTCGCCATTGTCGGTACGGAACCGGCCGGCGACGGCGACCGTGACCGGCCCGTCCGGGCCTTCGAAATGCCACTCGCCCGGGGTCTGCGATCCGCTGAAGATGATACACGGCATGCGGCTTAGCTCGGAGGGATGGCGCGGTTCGCCATGGGCCGCGATGCACGCCTCCGAGGCGATGGCGACCCGGCGGGACGAGCCGATCTTGCGTGCGACCATGCTGGAATCCTGCACGCTGGTCACGCGGACCGACAGGTCGATGCCCTCGGCAACCAGGTCGGAGACGACGTCGGACATGCGGAGGTCCAGCGTGAGCTCCGGATAGCGTTCCAGCAGGCGGGGGATGCGCGGCGCCACGTAGAGCCGGCCGAAGGTGGAGGAGGTGCCCAGGCGGACCAGGCCGCCCGGCAGCGCATGGCGCCGGCCTACTGCCGCCTCGGCCTCCTCCACGCTGTCCAGCACGCGGCGGGCATGGCCCAGCAAGTCCCGGCCATCCTCCGTTAACGCCAGGCTGCGCGTGGTGCGCTGGATCAACCGGGCGCCGAGATGCTCCTCCAACGCGGCGACCTGGCGGGAGACGGCAGGCTGGGTGGTGCCCATCTCGCGCGCCACGGCGGAGAAGGATCGCGCTTCGGCCACGCGGACGAACACGCGGAAGGCAACAAGAAGGTCCACAGCCTATACCGCCACTGCATTGATCATACCGTTTTGCCAGCGGTTTCAAACCGCAACGCGCAAGCTGACATAACCCTGGTTGGAATGGTCAACATGCGTTACCAAGAAGCAGCCATGCATATGGATCAGCAAAGCCTCACCCGCCAGTTGGAAGCGTTTCGCGCCGGATGGCTGGCGCGGCTGCCGGCGAACGAGCGCAAGTCCATCCTGGCCGCGGCGGAAGATCTGCGTGCCGGCGGACCCGATCGCAACCCCGTCCACCGGGGCGACGCGGCGCCGGGGTTCGGGCTGCCCGACCAGTACGGCCGGCTGGTCCATCTGTCGGATCGATTGGCGAACGGCCCGGTGGTGGTGCTGTTCGCGCGCGGTGGCTGGTGCCCGTTTTGCACGCTAACCTTGCGCGCCTACCAGGCGGCGTTGCCGGCGATCCATGCCGCTGGCGGCGACCTGCTCGCCATCACGCCACAGCCCGCCGACACCTGCTATGCCATCGCGGAACGCGACCTGCTGGCATTTCCCGTGCTGTCCGACGCCGGCAATGCGGTGGCAGAGGAATACGGCGTCGCCTACGAACTCGCGCCAGTCCTGCAACGGGTTTATCGCCGCCTGGGCCACGACCTGCCGCGGCTGAACAGGACCGGGAATTGGCGCGTGCCATTGCCTGCAACCTTCGTCATCGGGAGCGATGGCCGCGTGCTGAGCGCGCATGTCGACCCCGTGGCGCACCGCCGGCTGGAGCCGGGCGAGGTCGTGGCGACGCTGGAGGACCTCCGGGTGAATGCCTGAGCCTACTGGAGCCCTGGCCCGCCTCGCGCCCTGGGATTGGCGCCGGCAGGTGGCGGCGTCGTACAGCGTGGTCCGAACCTCGCCTGATCCGCGAACCGGATGGGCTGCTTGGCGGCTGCGACGCAACGGGCTGTTCCGCAACCACGCGCGATCGCCGATCGAGCCGGAAGGGCAGGAGTGCCCTTTATCCCCGCCGGAGAACCGGCTGCGCGTCCCGATCCAGGGCGGAGAGCTGCTACTGACCGGTAGGCCCGGCGGTCCTGCTCCAGAGGCCGGCCTTTATCCTGTTAGCGGCCCAGCGATTCAGTTGGAGGAAGGGTCGTCGGCATCTTGCCGAGCCAGTCCCGGAACGCCTCAAGCCATGCCTTGACGCCGTTCGCGAGTGCCTGGGCCAATTCGGCCTTGCCCTGCTCCGCCAGCAGGATCGCCTCGCCAGCCTGGTCAAACATCTTCATCTCATCGTTCCTTCTGCCTGGGCCCGTAGCCCTTGGGGTAAGCGGAAGGACGTTCCCAGCTTATTGTGCGGTGCAATATACCCAGGGACATGCTGCACTGCAACATGATTATCGCAGCGAGTTCTGCAGCGGCTTTGCGCTGTGGCGTACAGCCGAATCCCAGGTCTTGCACCATGGATGGACGTCCGATGCAGTCCCACCCGCGTTATATCGGTGAGGCCTCCGCACCGAGCACGCGGGTCGGCGGGCTCAATCCTCCGTCTCGCCCGGCATCGGCCGCAGCGAGTCGAGGGCCGCCTGTAGGATCACGGTTGCCGCCATGCGGTCCACGGTCGCGGCGCGGCGCGCGCGGGTGGCGCCCTGCTCGCTCAGCGACCGGTTCGCCTCGGCGGAGGACAGCCGTTCATCCCACATCGCCGCAGGCAGCCCTGTCGCGTCCATCAACGCGAAGGTCCAGTCCCGCGCGGCCTGCGCCGCCGGTCCCAGCCGGCCGTCCATCTGCAAGGGCAGGCCGACCACGAGCGCCCCCACGTCCTCCCGTTTGGCGATGGCCATGACGGCCTGCGCCGCCTCGGCCAGCTTGCCGCGCCTGATCGAGCCGTAGGGGCTGGCCAGCACCCGGCGCACGTCGCTGAGCGCCAGGCCGATGGTGCGGCTGCCCGGGTCGAGCCCGATGATCCGCTGGTTGCGGGAAAGCCGGGCGTGCAGGTCGGTCAGGTTGAATAGCGGCATGGGGTGCCGTTATGGTCGTCCACTGCCACAACGCCAATAACCGACCTCATTTCCCGCACAGGAGCGTCATGTCGCTTGATCCCGCGACCGTCCGCCGAATCGCCAGGCTCGCCCGCATCCGGGTCACGGATGATGAAGTCGCGCCACTCCAGGCGCAGCTCAACGGCATCCTGGGCTGGATCGAGCAATTGCAGGAAGTCGACGTGGACGGCGTCGCCCCCTTGACCGGTGCCGCCGACATGGCGCTACGCATGCGGGAGGACCGGGTGACCGATGGCGGTCTCGCAAGCGAGGTGCTGGCCAATGCGCCGGACCGGGCGGGGCCGTTCTTTGCCGTGCCGAAAGTGGTGGAATGAGCCTGACCGAACTCGGCATCGCCGCCGCCGCCAAGGGCCTGCGGGCGCGGGAGTTCAGCGCGCGCGAAATGACGCAGGCGCATCTGGACGCGATCGCCGCGCTGGACGGCGAGTTGAACGCCTACATCACCGTCACCGGCGAGCAGGCATTGGACGCCGCCAACCGGGCCGACACGGCCCTGTCCCGCGGCGATGCGGCAGCTTTGACCGGCATCCCGCTGGGAATAAAGGATCTGTTCTGCACGGCAGGCGTGCGCACGACGGCTGGCAGCCGTATCCTCGCGCCATTTGTGCCGCCTTATGAAAGCACCGTCACGGCCAACCTGTTGCGCGATGGCGCGGTGTTCCTGGGCAAGACCAATTTGGACGAGTTCGCCATGGGCTCCTCCAACATGAGCAGCGCGTTCGGCCCGGTGACCAACCCGTGGTCGCCTGCCGGCGCGAAGCTGGTGCCGGGCGGCTCCTCAGGCGGCTCGGCGGCGGCGGTGGCGGCCGGCCTGGCGATGGGGGCGACGGGAACGGACACGGGTGGCTCGATCCGGCAGCCCGCCGCGCTGTGCGGCATTGCCGGCATAAAGCCCACCTATGGGCGTTGCAGCCGCTACGGCGTGGTGGCGTTCGCCTCCTCGCTGGACCATCCGGGGGCGTTCGGCCGCTCGGTCGCCGATTGTGCGACGCTGCTGCGCTCCATGGCCGGGTTTGACCCAAGGGACAGCACGTCGGCCGACCGTCCGGTGCCGGATTTCACGGCGTCCTGCACGCGCGGCGTGAAGGGCCTGCGCGTCGGCATCCCGCAGGAATACCGCCAGGACGGCATGGCGCCGGAAATCCTGGCCCATTGGGACCAGGCGAAGGCGTGGCTGCGGGACGCCGGGGCCGTCCTGGTCGATGTGTCGCTGCCGCATACGAAGTATGGGCTGGCTACCTACTACATCGTGGCGCCGGCGGAGGCGTCGTCCAACCTCGCCCGGTACGATGGCGTTCGGTTCGGCGCACGGGCCGACGGGGCCGACCTGGTCGAGCTGTACGAGCGGACGCGCGCCGAGGGGTTCGGGGACCAGGTGCGGCTGCGCATCATGATCGGCACCTATGTCCTGTCCGCAGGGTATTACGAGGCGTACTACACGCGGGCCCAGAAGGTCCGCGCCCTGATCTTGCGTGATTTCACCGAAGCCTTCACGAAGGTCGATGCCTTGCTCACCACGACGACGTTCAACGCCGCCTTTGCCCAGGGCGAGAAAATGGACGATCCCGTCACCATGTACTTGAACGACGTCTTCACGGTCGCCGCCGACCTGGCTGGCATCCCGGCCATGTCGGTCCCGGTCGGGCTGGACTTGGCCGGCCTGCCGCTCGGCTTGCAGGTGATGGGGCGGCCGTTCGACGAATCGACGGTGTTCGCGGTCGGCGCGGCAATCGAGCAGGCAGCCGGGTTCACGGCCCGGCCCAGAATCAGGATAGGAGCCCAATAACGATGGCAATCAACATGGCGTCCAAGAGTCCGGACGAACTCAAGACCTTGATCGCGAACCACGAGCGCATCGGCAAGACCGACACCGAGCGCTACCGTCTGGCGGTGGCCGAGCTTGCCACCCGCAACAGCGGGGAATTGACGCTGGAGAAGACCCTCGCGGTCATCACCGCGGCGGCCAAGCGCGGCAACTTCATCAGCTACAAGGACGTCGCCGACGGCAACGGCGCCGCGGCCAACCGGGTGCAGTTCCGCATCGCCAAGCACCTGCTGGAGGTAAGCCGGCACGCGCACAGCAAGGGCCTGCCGATGATTTCCGCCATCGTCGTGAACAAGCTGCACGTCACCGACGGCAAGATGGAGCCGAAGACGCTGGCCGGGTTCTGCGCCTGCGCCCGCGCCCTGGACCTGGAGGTCGGCGACGAGGCTGCCTTCCTGCAGACCCAGCAGCGCGCCGTGTTCCAGGCCGCGAAGGAAGGCCGGCTGACGTGAGCTACACCGTGCAGGGGGCTGAAGGGGCGTGGGAGATCGTCTGCGGCCTGGAGGTGCATGCCCAGGTCACCAGCCGGGCGAAGCTGTTCTCCGGCGCCTCGACCGGGTTCGGCGCGGAGCCGAACAGCCAGGTGAGCTTCGTGGATGCCGGCTTCCCCGGCATGCTGCCGGTGATCAACGCCGAGTGCGTGGCACAGGCGGTCCGCACCGGCCTGGGACTGGACGCACAGGTCAACCTGGTCAGCCAGTTCGACCGCAAGAACTATTTCTACGCGGACCTGCCGCAGGGCTACCAGATCAGCCAGCTCTATCACCCGATCGTCGGCGCCGGCCACGTCGAGATCGAGGTGGACGGGACCGCACGGCGCATCGGCGTCACCCGGCTGCACCTGGAGCAAGATGCCGGCAAGTCGCTGCATGACCAGGATCCGGCGCGGTCGTTCATCGACCTGAACCGCTCCGGCGTGGCGCTGATGGAGATCGTCTCCGAACCCGACATCCGCTCCCCGGAGGAAGCCGGCGCGTATCTGCGCAAGCTGCGGTCGATCCTGCGCTATCTCGGCACCTGCGACGGCAACATGGAGGAGGGTTCCATGCGGGCGGACGTGAACGTCTCCGTACGCAGGCATGGCGAGACGTTCCGCACCCGGTGCGAGGTGAAGAACGTCAACTCCATCCGCTTCGTCATGCAGGCGGTGGAGGCGGAGGCACGCCGCCAGGTCGGGGTGTGGGAGGGCGGCGGCGAGGTGCTGCAGGAAACCCGGCTGTATGACAGCGCACGCGGCGAGACGCGGTCCATGCGGTCGAAGGAGGATGCGCACGACTACCGCTACTTCCCCGATCCGGACCTGTTGCCGCTGGTCCTGGATGAGGCGTGGGTGGCGGAGTTGCGCGCCCACCTGCCCGAACTGCCGGATGCGAAGCGCGCGCGCTTCGTGGCACAGTATGGGCTCTCGCCATACGACGCCGGCGTCCTGGTGGCGGAGCAGGCTACCGCGGTGTTCTTCGAGTCGGTGGCACGGGGGCGGGATGCGAAAGCGGCGGCGAACTGGGTGATGGGCGACCTGTTCGGCGCGCTGAACCGTACCGGACGCAGCATCGAGGACTCGCCGGTCTCCGCCGCTGCCCTGGGCGAGATGCTGGACCTGATGGCGGACGGCACGATCAACGGCCGCATTGCCAAGGACGTCTTCGAGGCCATGGTGGAAACCGGCGACCGGCCGGCCGCCATCGTCGAAGCGAAGGGCCTGCGGCAGGTGACCGATACCGGCGCCATCGACGCGGCGATCGAGGCCGTGATGGCGGCCAATGCCGAAAAGGTGGCGCAGTACCGGTCCGGCAAGGACAAGCTGTTCGGCTTCTTCGTCGGCCAGGTGATGAAGGCAATGGCAGGCAAGGGCAACCCGGCCCTGATCAACGAAGCGTTGAAGGCCTGCTTGGCCGGGTGACGGTCAGGCGAGCGAAAGCGCGCCCTGCCAAACCTCCGGCTGCATCGTGTAGCCGGACCCGGCACGCGCGACGCGGGCGAAGCCGGGAAAGTTCAGATGCATCCCCGCCACGAGCAGGTCCTCCGTTGCGGCGCGGTCCAGGATGTCGCGCCGCGTCTTCGCCGCGAGCGCCGGATCGGTATCGAAGGGCAGGGTCACGTCCGGCCGGGCGGATTGCACCTCCTGCACATGCAGGACATCCGCCCAGATCAGCAGCCGCTCCCCGCCTGTGCCGACCGCGTAGCCGGTGTGGCCCGGGGTATGGCCGGGCAGGGCGACGGCTTCGATCCCGGGCAGCGGCTCCTGGCCATCGAAGCGGCGCAGACGGTCGCCATAGGCGGCAGTGACCTGCCGGGCGCGTAGGAAGCCAGGGCGTCGCGCCTCGGGTGCCGCGGCCATGTGCTCGTCGTCGAGCCAGAACGCCATCTCGGCCTCCGGCACCAGCAGTTCGGCGTTGCGGAAGACCGGGCTGCCGTCGGCGTGGACCAAGCCGCCGGTGTGGTCCCCATGCAGGTGGGTTATCAGCACGGCGTCGATGTCGGTTGGCGATACGCCTGCTGCCTGCAGGTTGTGCATCAGCCTGCCGCAGGTCGGCCCCATCGTCGCGCCAGCGCCGGTGTCCACCAACACCGTCCGGGAAGGCCATTGCAGCAGGAAAGCGTTGATCGCCGTCGCGAAGGGCGGCCGGCGCCCGGCCGCGCGCATCAATGCCTCCGCCTCGGCCGGGCTGACGATTTGCAGGATACCGGGCGGGAACACGATGTGGCCGTCGCTGAGCGCCGTAACCAGCACCTCGCCGACCATGCGACGGTAGACACCCGGCATCTGTTCGGTCGCGATCATCACGCAGGCTCCTTCACAGGGACGCCTAGCCGGCCGGCCAGGTCCTGGATAAACTGCCATGCCACCCGGCCGGAGCGGCCGCCCCGACCTGCCGACCAGGCTATCGCCTCCGCCTGCAATGCCGCGGGATCAATGAGCAAGGCCTGTTCCGTGGCGTAGCCCTGCACCATGGCCAGGTAGGTGGGCTGGTCGCAGTTGTGGAAGCCGATCCATAGGCCGAAACGGTCGGAGAGGGAAACCTTCTCCTCCACCGCCTCGCCGGGGTTGATCGCGCTGCCGCGCTCGTTCTCGATCATGTCGCGCGGCATCAGGTGGCGGCGGTTGGAGGTGGCGTAGAACAGCACCGTGCCGGGCCGCCCCTCGATGCCGCCGTCCAGCACCGATTTCAATGCCTTGTAGTCGGCATCCTCGCGCTCGAACGACAGGTCGTCGCAGAACACCAGGCAGCGGCGCTTGCTGGGTCGCAACAGGGCCAGCAAGGCGGGCAGGGTGACGATATCCTCCC
The DNA here is from genome assembly GCA_964244585.1 of uncultured Acetobacteraceae bacterium. GTDB lineage: Bacteria > Pseudomonadota > Alphaproteobacteria > Acetobacterales > Acetobacteraceae > LMUY01. The sequence goes on from CAXTJM010000037.1 coordinate 35,565, forward strand.
GTGCGATCTCGATCAGCGCCAGGCTTCCCGGGTGGCGGGCCAGCGCCTCCGCGTGTGCGGCCTTCACCAGCGACGACTTGCCCATGCCGCGGGCGCCCCACAACATGGCGTTGTTGGCGGGCAACCCGGCCGCGAACCGCAGCGTGTTGGCCACCAGC
>CAXTJM010000038.1:0-34933 GCA_964244585.1 uncultured Acetobacteraceae bacterium
GTCATCGCTCCATCCTCTCAAGGTCTGGAGCCTCCGACAAACCCGGGGCGGTTCACTGCACGCGCCGGGTCAACTCGCGCAGCTGGCGGAACGGCGGACGCCAGCCAGCGGGCGCAGCGCCTGCCGCTCCTCGCGCTCGAACCGTACGATCGGCGGCTCACCCGTTGTCCACACCCGCGTGTCGGCCACCTCGCGCATCCACCACGTTAGGTGCGCCTCCAGCGCGCCCCACGAGGCAAAGCTCCGCCCGGCGATGGCGTTGTGCGTGACATAGCCGACGCCGCGCTCGTCCTTGCCCTTGGTCCGGGCTCGGTAGGGTGCGCACGCGATCGGCCGCACGTCCCAGTAGCGGGTGAATGCGTGCAGGCGGTCGGTGAACTCCACCTCCCGCCTGGCCGCGTCGTGATGCTTGACCAGGGCACGGGCGTTGTCGAGCAGCAGTTCGCCCGGCAGTCCGCCGAAGTGGCGGAGCGCGCCGTCGATCCCCTCCAGCCATGCCGATTGCCGCTCGTGCCGGAAGACTGCCGCATAAACCCGCCGCGAGTGGCCCAGCGTCGCCACGAACAGGAACACGCGGCCAGGGTCCTCGCCCTCGATCGCGATCCGGCGCTGGCCGAAGTCGATCTGCAACTGGCGGCCCGGCGGCGTCTCGAACTGCACAGATACCGCTCACCGTCTCGCGATTGCACCCGACCTCTGCCGCAATCCGCCGCGTGCCCCACCCTCCACAGCCTTTCCCACGTGCTGCGCACGCGGAACCTTGGGCTGTCCCGCCCAGCTCGTGAAGCCGCTGCATCGTCGACACCTCGTCCGGCGTCCCCAGCAGGTTTGGACGCTATCCGTAAAGCGAACGGGCGAGGCGATGACCTTTTGAGTCTCCTTGTTGAACGAGATTAGGACATGCCCGCCGTGAGCAGCTTGTCGATGGTGATCGGCAGATCGCGAACACGCTTGCCAGTCGCGTGATAGATCGCATTGGCGACGGCGCCTGCAGTGCCGACGATGCCGATCTCGCCCAAGCCCTTGACACCTAACGGGGTCACTTCCGCATCCGGCTCGTCGACGAAGATCACCTCGATGTCGTGAATGTCGGCATGTGCGGGGATATGGTACTCTGCAAAGTTGTGGTTCATGAAGCGACCGATCCGATGGTCGGTGAATGTCTCCTCGTGCATCGCCATGCCGATCCCCATCACTACGCCGCCGATGATCTGGCTGCGCGCCGTCTTGGGATTGATGATCCGCCCGGCGGCCACCGCGCTGACCACGCGTGTCACGCGTACGACGCCCAATTCCTCGTCCACCTTCACCTCCACGAACACCGCGCTATGCGTGTGACGGGATTTCCGCATTTGGCTGATCAGGCCAATGATACCGGCACTGGCCGTTTCCTCGACCTCGATCGATGGCAGGCCCGCGGCCCGCATGGCTTCCACGATGCCCACACTCGTCGCTGGGTCGGATTTGAGCACCATGCGGCCGCCGGTGAACTCCAAATCCTCCAGCGATGCACTGCCCAGCGGCTTTCCCTCGATGCTCGTTGCCGCCTTCAGCAACTGCTTTGCAACTGCCTGGCAGGCCAGCTGCACCGCGGCCCCCGCGGAGGCCGCGCCCCACGAACCACCCTCCACCGGAGAGGTCGGCAGGGTGGAGTCGCCCAGCTTCGCCGTGATCTGCTCCGGCGCCAGGCCAAGCGTATCCGCGGCGACCAGCGTCATCACCGTATAGGTGCCGGTGCCGATATCGGAAGTCGCCGTCGCCACCTCGAGGTGCCCGTTGGCGCTCAGCTTGGCGCTAGCCGACGTCTTGGAGAACATCGCGTCCCACATGCCGGTCGCCATGCCCCAACCGACCAGCTCCGACCCGTCGCGCATCGAGCGTGGCGCCATGGAGCGCTTCGACCAGCCGAACGCTGCGGCGCCTTCGTGATACGCCTCTCGCAACGCCTTGCTGGTGTACGGCGTGCCGTTCATGGCGTCGATGTCGCTGTAGTTGATCAGCCGGAAGTCGAGCGGATCGACGTTGGCGGCATAGGCCATCTCGTCCATCGCGATCTCGAACAGCGCCATCCCGGTAGCCGCACCCGGCGCGCGCATGTCGCCGGACGTGTAGGTATCGCGCGGTGCGATCGTGTAGTCACCAGCGGCGTTCGGGCAGTCGTAGCCCATCATCCCCCAGATCACGACATCCTCCATGTTGTTCTCGAACCGGGAGGTGGAGGTCGTGGCGGTGAGCGACATGCCGGTCAGCTTGCCTGCGCCATCCGTCCCGAGCTGGACGGACTGCGTTGCCTCCGGCCGGTGCACATGGGTGAACATCTGTTGCCGGGTTAGCACCAGCCTGACCGAGCGTTCCAGCAGCTTCGCCGCCATCACTGCGAGATAGACCTGGTATTGCGGCCGCAGCCCGGATCCGAATCCGCCGCCAACGTACGGGTTCAGCACGCGGACCTTGTCTTTTGCGAAACCGAAGATGTTGGCGATATAGGACTGGACGTTCTGCGATCCCTGCGTCTTGTCGTACACCGTGATACGGCCGTCACCGTCCCACGCCACGGTCGTCGCGTGCATCTCCATCGGGTTGTGATGCTCGGTGGCCAGATGGTAGTCGGCCGAGATCGAAATCGCCGCCGCAGCCAAGGCCGCATCTGCGTCCCCCCGGGCCTTCGGCGGGTGGAAGTTGGAGCGCTTCTTGGACGGGAGGAACTTCTCCGCCAGCGAAGTGTCAAAGTCGGTGTTGTGCGGCTCCGCGTCGTAAGTCACGCCGACCAGGCTGGCGGCGTAGCGTGCCGCCTCGAACGTCTCGGCCAGCACGACGGCAACCGGCTGGCCGTTGAACATGATCTTAGCATCCGCCAAAGCCCGGAACGGCGAGCCCGGCGGGGCCACCTCGTCCTGGTAGTTGCCGTCACGCCAGGCAATGTGCGGTCGGTTGGTGTGGGTCAGGATTTCCACGACGCCAGGCACGCTGCGAGCCGCGGCCTCGTCGATGGCGCCGATGCTGCCCTTGGCGATGGTTGCGGAGACGACGTAGCCGTAGACCATGCCCGCCGGCGCATATTCGGCCGCATACTTGGCGGCGCCAGTGACCTTCTCGCGGCCGTCAACCCGGTTGATGGCGCTGCCGATGCCGATCTTCGTGATGCTGTTCATCTGCGCTCTCCTATGCGACGCGCTTGTCAGTCTGCGACTGTGGCGTGCCCTCGGCGGCCTGCCGAAGGCCACGCACGATCGCCTTGCGAGCCAGGTCAATCTTGAAGTCGTTCTCGCCCTGCCCAGCCGCGCCCTGCAACAACTCGGATGCAGCGGCGAGGAATGCCTCCTGCGAGGCTGGCTTACCGACTAGCAACGCCTCGGCTTCTAGCTTGCGCCACGGCTTGTGGGCCACACCGCCCAGGGCCATCCGAGCCTGTGCCACCACGTCCCCCTCCATACGCAGCGCGACCGCAACCGACACCAGAGCGAAGGCGTAGGACAGCCGGTCTCGAAGCTTCAGGTAGGTGTAGTTCGCGCTGAACTCCTCGGCAGGCAGGTCGATAGCGGTGACCAGTTCGCCGGGTTGCAGCATGTTGTCACGGCCGGGATCGTCGCCGGGCAAGCGGTGGTAATCTGCGATGGGAATGGTCCGCTCGCCCTCCGGTCCCGTGACGCGGACCGTGGCCTCCAACGCGACCAGGGCGACGCACATGTCCGAAGGGTTCGTGGCGATGCAACTAGCGCTCGCACCGAGGATGGCGTGAATGCGGTTCACCCCACCGATCGCACCACAGCCTGCCCCGGGGGAGCGCTTGTTGCAGTCGGTCGCGACGTCGTAGAAGTAATAGCAGCGCGTCCGCTGGTTCAGGTTGCCGCCATTGGTCGCCGCGTTCCGCAACTGCGGGCTCGCCCCCGCCAGGATCGCCGAAGCGAGCAACGGGTAACGCTGCTCGACATGCGGGTGATACGCCGTGTCGGCGTTGCTTACCAAGGCGCCGAGCCGTAACCCACCGCTGTCAAGCTCCATGATCTTCGCCAAGTCCAGCCGATTGATGTCGACGACATCGCTTGGCTGCTCGACATTCTCCTTCATCAGGTCCACAAGGTTTGTGCCCCCCGCCAGGAATCGAGCACCAGGTTTGGCGCCGGCCTGCACTGCTTCGCCCACCGACCCGGCCCGGCTGTAATCGAAGCGGTTCACTGGCCGGCTTCCATCACGGACAACACCGCATCGGCGATGTTGGGATAGGCGCCGCATCGGCACAGATTGCCGCTCATCATCTCCCGGACGTCGTCGCGGGTGCGGGCATGCCCCTCGTTGATCAGACCCTGTGCCGAGCAGATCTGGCCTGGCGTGCAATAGCCGCATTGGAACGCGTCATGGTCCATGAACGCCTGCTGCAACGGGTGCAACGTATCGCCGGCCGCAAGCCCCTCGATCGTGGTCACGTTGGCCCCATCCCTCGATACGGCGAGGATCAGGCAACTGTTCATCCGCTTGCCGTCCACCAGCACCGTGCACGCGCCGCACTGCCCATGGTCGCAGCCCTTCTTGGTGCCGGTAAGGTGCTCGTGCTCCCGCAACAGGTCGAGCAGCGTCGTCCATGACTCGACGGTGAGGGAGCGGACCTGCCCGTTAATCGTGAGCGTGATCGGCACCAGGCCGATCGGGGATGCAGGGTTTGATGCGACCGCAGCGTTGGTCATCATGATGTCTTGCCTCGTATGTTGGTGACGAGCGATGCACGTTGCTGTCCAGCCCGGGATCAAGCGTTCCGTCGGCGTCGGTGAGCATGAAACGCCCGAAAAGCTCAGCCTCGCGGCTGAGGCCAGTGAAGTAACCGCTGAAAGCCTACAGCGTTCCTCGTGACGGCGAACCCTCGTTCGTTAATCGCGAGTCTCAAGCTGCTCGTAATCGGATCCTTGATCCGGGGTGAGGTCGGCGGTCATGACCAGCCAGTCGCCCCAGCGCCCAGCAGCGTGGAGCGCAGGTCCGGGGTCGCCAGCGCCACCGTCAGCCCTCGGCGAACGCCTCCACCAAGGCCACGATGGATAGCCGGGCCAAGTCGATGCGCCGGGTGCGGGCGAGGTCGAGCAGCCAGTCGAGCGGCCCCTCGAAACCATCGACGGCCAGCACGGGGGCGGCAGGACCCGGCTGACGCCGCGGCGGCTGCTCCCAGCTCTCAAACGGGAGGACGCCCTGGTCGGCGGTCTCAGCGGGCGGCCCGTCCATCAGACCGCTTCGTAGTGTGGCTGCACGTCGAAGCGCAGCCGCGGCCTGCCCTCCCCCGCTGCCAGCGTTGGCGCCGGTATCCTGGTGGGAGCCGCGTCTGGCGCCACGTGGCCCAGCGCCAGCGTGGTGCCCCGATGTTGCCCAAGCCAGGCCAAGGCGTCTGGGTGATCAGGGCCGAGATGGAGGAGGGCGGCCGGCACCGGCACCAGCGCGTGCAGGCTCGCTGGGCGGCCGGAGGGCGGTGTCGCGCGTCCGAGATCGCTAGAAGGGCAGTCGCTGAGATGGCCTAAGCGCGGTTTGGGTTCTCAGATCGCGCTAAAACGGCGCCATAGACGCGATAAGAGGTCCAAGTTTGCGACAGGATACGGGATGATAGGTCTTGGTGCCGCCACGCCCGTGAGATCGTGTCCCACCGCGTGGTGTAATGACGTTGGCCGCGGCAGCCCCGAGTAGGGTGGCTTACCGGTATCGGGCTGCCACGGCGGACAGGCTGATGGTGGGGGATCATCGGCTGACGGGAGCGAGCGTCTCAAGGCTCATCTAGCGGCGCTGCACGGCCCACTCGTCGTTCGGTTCCAGCAAGATGGCGCCGACCAGGCGCGTAATGGCGCCCTCGTTGGGAAAGATGCCGACGACATCGGCGCGGCGTTTGACCTCCTTGTTCAGCCGCTCGATCGGGTTGGTGCTGTGGATCTTCACCCGGTGCTGGGCGGGGAAGTTCATGTGGCTCCTGGAACTTTGTTGCACAGGTCAGGCAGGCAGTTGCGGTCCGGTCGTTTCGCCGTGCTGTCGCGGGAGGCGGACGTACTTTGGAGGTCCGCACTCAAGCATCCGGTTCAGTGCGTTCACGGCAATCACGACCTCGGTCGCTCGGCGATGATCTTCAGGTGACGGTCTCGCATCGTCGAGGTTGCGACACGATCATGCGGCAGATGTTATTTTCGTTCCCCAGAAGAATTCGACACCCTTCCACGAGAACGTGGACGGTGACGTGACAAGGCCGTCGAAGGCGGTGACCAGCTCCGCCGGGCTGTAGTACGGGAACGCGTCGATCGGCCAGCCAATGCGGGAAAACAACTTGTCCATCCAATATTCGATATGCAGGTCCAGCCCGGCCTTCATAACCATGTCCGGGCTGAAGGTGATCTCCGCCAGCATGATGGTGCGGCCTGGTTTCATCACGCGCAGCAACTCGGCTCCTGTCTCGCGCCAGTCCTCGGTGTGCTGCACGCCCTGGAGCACGGCGACCACGTCGTAGGACGCGTCCGCCATCTGGCGCGTGTAGTCGTACCGCCAGGTCGCCAGCTTGCCATGCTTGCCCCGCCGCCCGGCGATATATGCATCGCGGGCCTCATCGGTGAAATCGATGACGTCGATGTGGCCGCGCTTGCCGATACGGGTGCGGATGTCGTCCATGAAGCCGCACGACTCGATGCTCTCACCCAGGATCAGCACCTTGTCGCCATCGCGCAGGCCCATTCGGTCATACATCAGCTCGCGGACCACGGCTGCCTTCTTGCGCCACATGTAGGGCAGGCCGCCCAGCATGACGGCGCGGCACCACCGGGCCTGTTCCGCCTCGTCACCGATGATGTTGCCGAAGCGCGCGATGTCATGCGGCTGCATCCAGTCCCAGGGGTTCTCGCTGGTCTCGTCGGTCATGCGTGCGGCTCCATCATCATGGTCGGTAAGGGTGTCTGCCGGGCGAAGGCGGATCGCAGCAACGCGCGGGGGCTGGGCAGGAGAAACATGGCAGCGGTCGCCAGGGTCGCGATCCCGGCCGGAACAGCGGCGGCGTAGAGGATCTCGATCAAACCCCATTTCCACGCGATCAGCATGCCGCCCAGCAGAGGTCCCATCATGGAGCCGAGCCGGCCGATACCGCTTGCCCAGCCCACGCCGGTCGAGCGGATGAGGGTCGGGTAGACCGCCACGTTCAGCGCATGGGTAATGCCTTGGGCGCCATTCCCGAGGCCGCATATGAACACGACCGCGATCAGCAGCGGGTAGGAGAAGGTCGCATGGCCCATGAGGGCGAGCGAGATCGTGAACACCGCGCACATGGCCGCAACCCCCAGCAACGCGCCAGGCCGCTTCAGTAAAGGCGCCAGCGCCACCGAGCCAAGTCCGGATCCGATCGGAAAGGCCGTGGCCGCGAAGACCGAGAGTTGGACGGGCAACCCGGCCTGGTTGAACAGCGTGGGCAGCCAGCTGAACACGAAATAGCTTGCCATCAGGATGGAGAACACCGTCGCCCAAATGAGCATGGTGTAGATGCCGCGGCCCTCACGGAACAGGCTCGCGACCGGGAAGCCGGTTGCTGGCGGCTCGTCCACCATGTAGGCCTGGCCGGGCCTGATCGGGGCATCGGGGGCGAGGCGGCGGACGATGCGGGCGACCTCATCACCAGCCGCGTGCTTGAGCACCAATTGGCGCACGGAGTTCGGCAATCCCGCCGCCGCGAAGGCCGCGATGACCAGAGGGATCGATCCACCGATCACGAACACGCCCCGCCAGCCATAGACCGGCAACAGGAAGGCGGCCAGAAAGCCGCCCAGCACCGTGCCCAACAGGTATCCCATGGCGGTGCCGGTCACGATCACGCTGCGGCGAGGGCCGGGCGCGTATTCGGACGCGAGTGCGATGGCATTGGGGTAGGCGCCGCCGATGCCCAGCCCGGCGAGGAACTGTAGCACTAGGATCTGGGTGCCGGTATCCGCCAACGCCTTTGCCATCGTCAGGCAGCCGAATAGGAGCAGGCTCAGGATCAGCACCAGGCGGCGGCCCAGCCGGTCGGACAGCAGCCCGAATGCCAGGTTGCCCAGCGCCATGCCGAACAGCCCCGCCGTGAAGATCGGCCCGAGCAGCTGCGGCGCCAGATGCATCGACTTGACGAGGTCGGGCGCCACATACCCGATCGCCTGGGCGTCGAACCCATCCACAACCATCGTCAAGGCGCAGATCGAGAAGATCATCCACTGGAAGCGCGTGACAGGATTCTGGTCGATGAGAGCTGAGATATTGAGCCGCTGGTTCATGATCGCCTCCTGGATCGTTCTTGTTTTTCGTTCGGTCTAGGTTGCACCCGCGATGACAGGGTGATCGACGTTGCGCTCTCCCCGGCCTCCGGCCTCCGCTGTCGCGCCTTGCGGTATCCAGGTGGCGGCCAGCATCGCCTCGACCGCGCGTGCAGCCTGGTCCGGCGCGGCGACGGGGATCGCGGCTGCAACGTAATGGTCGGGCCGAAGCAGCAGGGCGTGTCCGTGGTAGCGCGCCAGGGCGGCGCCCAACGCGCCATCAAGCTCCGAGACTGCGAGCCAGCCAGCAAGTGTCGGCAGCGCGGCGCCTTTCGGCACCACGACCACACGCCGAACTCCAAGGGCGCTCCAGATCGGCTGCGTCAGGCGTGACACGTCCGCGGTTGCGGCGGTCGTGCGCAGCATCAAGGTGAAGCAGTTGCCGAGCAGCTCGTCGAGAAGCATGGTGCTGCCATCGCTGGCTTGCACCATGGGCTGGGGCAACATGCGCCCCACCATGCTGTGCCGCCCGCGGCCATCCGGCAGGATGAAGCCGGCGTGGAAGCGCGGCGGCGGCTTGTATTTCATTTGCGCCACGTAGTCCCTTGCGGCCGGGACCAAATTGAGCACCCGAAAGCCCGTCTGGGTCAGCCAGCCCTGGAGCCAGGAGGGAGGCGCCATCACCCGGCCCATGCGAAGAGCCAGGTTGATCATCTGCCAGATATGGTTCTTGCGTTCCTGCTCGTATGTCGAAAGCAGGCCCAGCCCGGCCACGCCCCGCAGCACGGCATGGAGCTTCCAGGACAGGTTGTGGGCGTCGCGAATGCCGCTGTTCATGCCCTGCCCGGCGAAAGGCGGCGTCAGGTGAGCCGCATCGCCAGCAAGGAGCACCCGGCCGAACGACCACCGGGGCGCGACCCGCGCGTGGAACCGATAGACGACCTTTCGACGGATGGTGGCGCCGGGGTCGGCGCCATGTTGCGACAGGAGCCGCTCCACCATCGCCGGCGCGAGCAGGTCTTCGTCCAATTCGCCTGGGAGCAGCTTGAACTCGAAGCGACGCGTGCTGTCCGGACCGGGCAGGGTGATGCAGGGGCGACGGCGGTCGCAGAACACCTCCGTGTGCGTGACGGCGTTCCGGTTGTTCTCGAGATCGACGATCAACCACCGCTCGTCGAAAGTCGTGCCGGCCAACTGGACTCCTTGCTGGTCCCGCACCCGGCTGGCGGCACCATCGCAGCCGACCAGGAACCGGGCAGTGATCGTCCGCGCTTGTCCGTTCTCGTTCGCGAGGTGCAGCAGGACGCCGTCGACTGAATCGTCGTACCGCTCGAGCGACCAGCCGAAGCGTGTCTCCACTTGGCCGAACCGGCTCAAGCCATCGCGAAGCTGCTGCTCCAGCAAGGGTTGGCGAAACGCGTTCCGCCGTGGATAGCCGTAGGGGCGTCCGGTCGGCTCCACCACGGCGAACCGCACCCGGCCCGGAGTGTAGTAGTGTGAACCATACCCAGGAACGATCGAGCGCTGCACCTCCTCGATCACGCCGGCTGCCTGCATCGTGCGCAGCGATTCGTCGTCGATCGAAACCGCTCGCGGCTCCTGCACGGTCGTTCTGTTGCGCTCGACGACCAGCGTGCGTACGCCGAGCACGCCGAGCAGGTTGGCCAGCGTCAGCCCGACTGGGCCGCTGCCGACGATGACGACCTCCCACTCAGGCGCTGGCATCTTCTTCCTCTCTCGCGCCGGCCCGATCAGGCTGCGACGTCGTCCGCCACGCCGTTGGACAACAGGCCGATGCCGTCGATTTCGACCTCGACCTCGTCACCCGGCTTCAGCCAGAGAGGCGGCGACCGCTTTGCGCCCACACCACCGGGTGTCCCGGTGGCGATCACGTCACCGGGTTCCAGGCGCGTGAAGGTCGAACAGTATGCGATGATGGTCGGCACGTCGAAGATCATCTGTTCCAGCAGCGCATCCTGCACCACCTGGCCGTTGACGCGGGTCTGCAGGCGCTGGGGGCCAATGGCGCCGACTTCGTCCGGCGTGACCATCCAGGGCCCGAAACCGCCGGTGCCGACGAAGTTCTTGCCCGGGGTGAACTGGTGCGTATGGCGCTGCCAGTCGCGGACGCTACCGTCATTGTAGCAGGCGTAGCCCGCCACGTGCGCGAAGGCATGGTCCCGACTGATATGCCGCCCGGGCCGCCCGATGATCACGGCCAGCTCCCCCTCGAAATCGAGTTCGGTGGAGACGGACGGCCTGAGTATGGGGGCGCCATGACCGATTTGACTGTTGGCGAACCGCGCGAAGATGGTCGGGTTTTCAACGACAGACCGCCCGGTCTCGTTGCGGTGCGTCTCGTAGTTCAGGCCGACGCAGAGGATCTTGTCCGGCAACGGGATGACGGGAAGCCACGCCACGGTCGACAACGCGTGCCGCGCAGCCCCCGCTGCGTGCGACGCCAGGGTTTCGAGGCCGCCCGCTTCGACGGCCGAGCGGAGGGTCGGGAAGGCATTGCGCATGTCGATCAGGGTCTCGCCATCCACGATCCCCCACGCTTGCTCCGTTCCGATCTGCACCGTTGCCAGCTTCATGTTTTCGATCTCCGGAAAATGCGTTCAACAGGCGACGGACGTCGCCCCATGTAGGCAGAGCCTGCGGTCAGATGCGCATGATCGCAGCGCCCCAGGAATTCAGCGTACGCTGCTCATGCCGCCATCGCTTGACCGGCCGGTCGTAGACGACTTCCAGCTCGGCCGAAATTTCGATCCAGTTCTTGTCTGGATCCTCGACGAAGATGAAGATGTTGTTGCCGGGGCCGTGGCGGCCCGGTCCCCACATGATCGGCACCTGCAAGTCGCCCATCCGGTCACACCAGTCCTTGATCGTCGACCAGTCGCCAGCCTCGTAGCTGTGATGATCGACGCCCACGTGGTCGGGATGGCGGAAGCAGGCGAGCGTATGATGCTCGTGGTTGGACCGCGTGAACAACGTGTTGACCTGCCCCGTTTCCGCCTGCACGTAGTCGGATACGAGGAAGCCGAGCTTGTCGACGTAGAAGGCCTCGATGGCTGCCGGGTCGCGTGTGGCGAGGGTAAGGTGCTGCAGCGGGCCACGCAGGCCTTTGCGCGGGGCTTCCTGCTTGCCGAGCCCGAACACGACCAGGTTCCCGTCCGGGTCGCGCACGGCAAACGCCCCATCCTGGAGGAGCGGCGAGGGAGAGGGCAGGATGTCCAGCCCGGACCGGGCTGCGGCATCACGCACATTCGCCAGGCCATCGGCGTCGCGTACGCCGAACGCGCCGAAGCCGAGCGTGCGGTCGTCCCCCTTGGTGAACAGCACCCGTCGCCCAGGGCCTTCGCAGAGCCAATCGCCATGACCGATCTCCTGCGCGGTCATGTCGAGCGCCTGTTCGTAGAACCGTGCCAAGCGTCCAGGATCGCGGCTGCAGAGCTGAATGTGATGCAGGAATGTTCCCGCGCTGACAGCCGCCGGCATCCGATCGCCTCCCCATTCGTTGCCTGAACTGTCGACCTGACCAAACCGACTTGTCAACAGGATTATCGAATTACGGGAATAACGCCTGCGAAGACCGCATCGATTAGCACATGTCCGTCAGGATGGTGTTTGGCGCTGTGCGACACGGCCTGTGTGGGCCAGCGTCGGTTCATCCGGTATCGTAGCGAGTTGTTCGGTGAGCAGGCTTGCCGTCGAGACGACAAGCATCGCGAGCCGGCGCTCCACTGCATTCTCACCAATGGCCTCGGTGATCAGACTCAAGCTCCCGAGCAGGCCGCGTGCGGGAAGCGAGACGGGTGCGGCAATGCCGACCCGGTTCTTGTCCACTTCCCCTCTGGTGATCGAGAAGCCCCGCTTGCGGATGATGGCGAGTTCGTCGCGCAGTTCTTCCCGTGGCTGCACCGTGTAGGCCGGACCGTCGCCCGGCATGCTTGCCAGCAGGCGCGACAGCTTGCGGGGCGCCAGTTGCGCCAGGATGACCTTGGATGTCGCACCGCGTGTCAGCGGCCGGGGCCGTCCCCGCTCGTAGCTGGTGTAGAGCGTGGCTCCCGTCGTGGCGGCATCCGCGACACACATCACCGTATCGTTGTAAAGCCGGGCCAGCACCGCGGCGCAGGGCACTCTCGCCTGCAACACCATCTCCCGCAGCACGGATGCGCCAGCCTCGTACAGCGGGTCGGTCATCCGCACGATGCGGTCGAACTCGATGAAACAGCAACCAAGCCGGTAGCGCGCCTCGGTGGTGGCCTCCAGCAAGCCGCTGGCGACCATCTCCCGGATCGTCCTGTAGACGGTACTCGCCGGCAGAGACATGGCGGCAGCCATGTCGGGAATGGTCCACACGCCATGCCGCTCGTCGAAAAGACGGAGGACGTGGACGTAACGGCTGAGACCGGACATCGAACCTCCTTGTGGCCTGGCCTGACACCATCCTCATCCGTTTCGGCGTGGTCAATGATTGGGCCTTCCCGAACTGGTCGCCAACCTCGCACGGGTTGTTGGAGCGGTCTCTAAGGAACCTCTGATCAAGACGTTTTCGCCATGGCTTCGAATTGTCGGATAGAATCGACGGCGAGGTTTGCGGTAGGTGGGTTTGATGCGGCAGACGGGTTTGGCGACAGTGGGGTTTGAGCGTTACAGGAGTATGGGCTCGACAGGACGCGTATCCTGGCACCCGGTTTCCATGCTGCTGGAGATGGATTTTGCCAATCGCGCCAGCCTGGACCGGTCGCTAGCCTCGGACATGAAAGAGCGTCACATGCACTGACGCTGGAAGTGACGGTTCCGACAGGCTGCTAGGCCGCGCGAAGTTGTCCAACCACCCTGCAAAGCTCCACATCGAGGCTGTTGCCCTGTGAAGACACTTCAGCGGCGACCTGACGAAGGTCGTCAGCGGATCGTACGACTTCCGCGGTGTTATGCAGCACAGCCTGCATTGCGTTCGCGATGACGCCTGCCTTCGATGCCGACTCGGCTGCGGCTACGACAAAATCCTGCATGAAGGCGTGTTGCTCGCGGAACGTGTCCGCAACATCGAGGGTGAGCTGGTTGATGGAGGCCACGGTTTTCCGGATGTCGTCGATGCGGCCTGCCGAGCTACCCACGGCCAACCGCATGACTTGGACTTGCTTCGTTATCTGTTCGGTGGCCGCGGCCGTCTGCACGGCAAGCGCCTTGACCTCGGTTGCCACCACAGTGAAGCCGCGGCCAGCCATCCCCGAACGCGCAGCCTCCATTGCAGCGTTGATTGCCAGCAACTTGGTCCGCTGGGCCACCTCGGCAATCAAGCGACTGGCCGCATCCACTCCATCTGCGGCTCCGGCAAGGGAGCGGACGCTGCTCTCGGTCTCCTGCGCATCAATCGTGGCCTGCGCCGTCCCGGCAGCGGCATTGGCGATCCGATCCTCCAGGTCACCGATGCGCTCAGCGAGCCTGCCTGCTTCTGCCGAGACCTGCTCGGCCCGCACTCGTCCGTCCACGCTTCTCGCCACGACGTCCGCAGCCCTGCCCGAGGTCTGGCCGGCAATGCCACTAAGCTCGTCCGCTGCGCCCGACAGGCGCTCCATCGTGCGGCCGACCGAGCGCGCCAGTTCGCCAAGCGCCTTTTCGGTGGCGTCCGCACTTGCATGGACCACGCGGCGACGATCATCGATCGCAGCGGCCGTGAACGCCGCTGCCCGATGCTGCGCGGCCTGCGCATTGAGCGCGGCCTGTTTGAGCGAGTCCAGCGCACGGGCCACTTCACCGATCTCATCATTGCGCGGGATGTGACCGATGGCGGCAGCAAGGTTTCCGGCAGCCAGGGCCCGCACCGATCCGACGAGGTCGACGAGCGGCTTGACACAGGTTGAGCGAATGACGAGCGTACAGACGATGCCGAGCAGGACGGCGACGACCGTGAAGGACGCCACCAGCACGCTGGCCTGTCGAAGGCCCCTGGCCAGCATCTGCTCCGCGCTCTGCGCTTCCAGGTCAAATTCGCGCTTCATGTTTTCCATGGACGTCTTGAGGCGCTGGATGTCACTGTCAAGGCGAGCGATGGCTGCGTTCCGGGCCGTCGTCGCCTGTTCCACCACGGTGATGGCGGCGTTCAGCTGGAAGGCCGTGGTCATGGCGAGTCTGATCTGCCGTGCGCTGCGGGAGCCGTCTTCCAGGTTGAGCGAGTCGGCGAGAGACTTCAGTTGCAAGAGGGTGTTGGCAACCTCGGCTTTGGCGGCGGCGATGTCCGAAGGCGAGTTGGAAAGCAGGTACCGGGTGCTGAACAGGCTGGCCCGCTGGGCGTTCGCCGCGATGACGTTGAGCCCGGCTGTCAGTTCGGCACTGGCTTGCCGTGCTGCGGCACTGGCGGTCCCGACAAGGATGCCGGAGAGGGCGGCCCCCGTATCCGCAATCTGGGCGCCGGCAGCATGTCGTGCGATGGTCGCCTCGGAAATCTCGTTCGCGATCCCGGCAAGGTCGTTCGCAGTGCCGGGTGCTTGGGTGACGGCATCTGCGTTGCGCGTTTGCAGCTTACCGAGCACCGTCTTCAGGTCGGCTATGGCGGAGAGAGCCGCCAGGCGGTCTCCCCCTGTCTCGCTTCCGACGTATTCCTTGACTCGCAGCTGCACCAGGGCCGTGGCATCCATGGCGGACGCGATGCCCGCTGTAGCGCGGTAGGCTACACCGAACTGGCTGAAATTGACTGACACGCGTTGACCGGCAACCAAGCTCAGTCCGGCCGAAAGGCCCAGCAATAGCAAGAGGACAGCAAAGCAGGTGGCGATGCGTCCCTGGATCGACCTCATCACCATTGATGGCACCGGCAACGAACTCAGGCGCGACGCAGACGGGAGATGCGGTCTGCTCCGAGGCGGGCAGCCGCCACGGCTTCAGCCGGGGCCGCGGCCTCCCTGAGGCTTTGGCGATCCGGGTCGGTCACGATGGTCATGCCGGCCTTGCGGAGTGCCGCAATGGTCAGCTCGTCCGTGCGGGTTACATAGTCGCGCGACTGCGTTGCCGCCGCATGGCCTGCCTCGGCCAAGGCCTTGCGGTCGGCCGGGTCCAAATCCTCGATCAAGTCGGATGAAGCAACGATGGCCATCGCGGAGTATGTATGCGCGGTCAACGTGACGTGGCTTTGAACCTCGTATAATCGAGCGCTGCGGATGAGCTGCAGCGTGTTCTCCTGCGCCTCGAAACGACCGGTGAGCAATGCCTCGTAGAGTTGCGAGAAGGGCAATGGCTCGGCCTGGGCGCCCATCGCGCGAAATGCATTGATGAGCAGCGGTGCCGGCAGGACACGAAGCTTCAGCCCTTGCAGGTCGGCGGCGACGCGAACGGGACGATGGGCCGTGAGGTGACGTACGCCGTTCTCGCCCCACGCAAGGACTGTGAGCCCTTTGGCCTTGGCGAGTTCGGCCAACCCTTGTCCTTCCACGCCATCCAGGGCGACCCGCGCCTGCGCGGTGTCCCGGAACAGGAATGGCAGGTCCAGCAAGCCTATTTCCGGCGTGTAATCGGCTAGCAACGCGGATGATACCGCCGTCAGGTCAAGTGTGCCGGCCTGAACGGATGCCAGCAGCGCCTCGTCGTTGCCCAACGTCGCATCCGGATAGATGTCGATCGCGAAGCGGCCTTCTGTACGTTCGGCCAGCTGGTTGGCCAGTGCCTGGCATGCGACGCCGAACGAGTTGTCGAAGCCTGAACCGAAACCGAGACGCAACCGGCGCGGTCCCCCGGCCCCTGCGAGCAACGGCATAGCACATGAGGACGCGGCAAGTTTGGTAAATCGACGACGGCCAATCATATTTGGGTCCTGAACGGGTTCGAGAGCCTACCCGCCAATGTCAAACATCCGGTTAATGACGTCGCGCCGGTTCGGGGCGCGACTGAGTGTCACGCTGGAACGTTTGGTGACAGCACCGCCCGGCTCCATCCCCGGCGCCATGCAATGTTGCCAGGTGCTGCCGCCGGGATCGTCGTGCTGGCCTCGCTACGAAGGTAGCCGTCGGACGCCCTAATGCCGGGCAGCCTACGACGCTGCCGAGCCAGCGTAGCGCCCGTCTACGGCGACACGATATGGGCGGGGGAAGCGGCAATGCGGCTGACATCTTTCTGGGACTAGTAAAGAGCCTGAATATCATATGATCATTGACGTGTCAGATAGAATCATGTTGATGATTTCATACGTAAGCATTGGATTAGGTGGTGCTTTAAGCTTTCTTGCGAATATAAACCCGACCGAACCTTTGATCGATTCAAGTATTCTACCCGGTGACCTCGGGCATCGCTTTCAGGCAGCCGAAGAAGGGCGCTCTCCAGGGCATCCTCGCTGGGACGAATTGCAGGCAGGAGTCAAGCCGGGTGAACCCGGCCCTCGCGTGCTGCACGCTCAGGTTGGCCACATGTTCCGTCCGGATACAGTCGCGAAACCCATTGGCAGCTTCAAGGATGATCATGCCCCAGACAAGTTTGGCAGAGTATGTCGAGGCGCTGGACAAGGCGGGGTTGCTGACCCGCATCTCCGACGAGAAACGGGTCGATGAGCTGCCGCGGCTGATGGAAGACAATCCGGACACGGCGATCTACGTCGAGCATGTCAAGGACTGCAGGTTCCCGTTCTTCGCCAATGGCTATGGCGTGCGTCCGATGTATGCACTCTCGCTCGACTGCGACGAGACGAAGGTTGGCCTGGAGATCGCCCGGCGCTCCGAGTTGCGCTTCAAACCCGAGATGGTCGACACCGCGCCTTGCAAGGACGTGGTCATCAAGGGGGACGACATCGACCTGACGATGTTCCCGCTGTTCCACCACCACCCCAAGGATGGCCAGGCCTACCTCAACGACACCAACGTCGTGAGCCGCGACCCGACCACCGGCGACATCGACCAGGGCATCTACCGCTTCATGTACCGGCGCAAGAATGAACTCAACATCGACATGCGCAACGCGACCCACCGGGCGCGCATCGCCGCCGAGCAATTCGGCGACAAGGGCAAGGACATGCCGATCGCAATATTGATCGGTGGGCCGACGCTGGACAAGATCGCCTCCATGGTGAGCTGGCCCAACACGGACGATTGGGACGTGATGGGCGGCTTCTACGAGCATCCGGCCAAGCTGGTGAAGTGCGAGACCAGCGACCTTACCATTCCGGCCAACGCCGAGATCGTCATCGAGGGCCGAGTCATCACCAGCGAAGGCTGGGTGCATGACGAGGGTCCCTACGGTGAATACACCGGGACGTATGGCGGCGGCCTGCCGAAGAACAACCGGTTCGTCGTGGATTGCATCACCCATCGCAAGGACGCGATCTACCAGTATGCCACGATCGGCGGCCTGCATCCCGGGCGTACCGACATGTCGGCGTTCCAGCCCGCGATCGAGGGCGACCTTTACCTGGCGCTGCAGCGCGCCGGCATCTTGGTGCAGAATGTCTACCTGCCGCCCGGCGGCTGCTCGAACATCGGTTACGCCCAGATCAAGTGCCGCTCGGGCGGCGATGCCAAGCAGGCGCTGGCGATCATGCTGTCGGGCACGCGGCAGTGGATGCCCAAGGTCGCCTACGTGTTCGACGAAGACGTGGACATCTACAACCCCGAGCGGGTGATGTGGGCGCAGGCTTGGCGGTTCAATCCGGAGAAGGGGATCATGATCCTACCAGGCATGAACATGCTGCCGCTGGATCCGAGCCTGGGAACGGACGCACCGCCGGTCAGCGTGTTCAAGGCCGGGTTCGACTGCACCATCCCGGTCGCCAAGGGTGTGGACGTGTTCTCCTACGCCGCCGCCGTCGTATCCGAGCCGCTGGACGCCAGCAAGAACACGAAGCCAATGACCGAGGACGAGGTCGTGGAGAAGATGACGGCGATGATCAAGGAAAAGCCCCGCAACTGGCACGACATCATCAGCGAGTTCGCGGCGCAGCCATATCCTGTCGTCTACCGCGCCTTTGGCCAGTTGCGGCCGAAGCTGGGACGCGTCGCGGACCAGCGTCCGGACTATCCCTACACTTTCTCCGACACGGACTTCGTCAACGACCCGAAGGGCTGAACCTGCCATGCAGGTCGGTGCCTTCCTCATGCCCACCCATCCCCCTGAAACCGCCGTGGCGGCCGGGCAGGCCTGGGACCTGGAAGAGCTGGAGCGGCTCGACCGCCTCGGCTTCGCGGAGGCCTGGATCGGCGAGCACTTCACCGCCACCTGGGAGCCGTGTCCGGCACCGGACCTGCTGATCGCCCAGGCGCTGCCGCGCACCCGCCGCATCCGCCTGGGCACGCTCGGACACTTGCTGCCCTACCACCATCCGGTCGAGCTGGCGCACCGGGCTGCCTATCTCGACCACATGGCGCAGGGCCGTTTCGCCATGGGTGTCGGCGTCAGCGCGCTGCCGACCGACCACGCCCTGTTCGGCATCGACATGTCCAGCGACCAGAGGGGCGGCGGGCGCAACCGGCGCATGACGTTCGAGTCGCTCGACATCATCACCCGGCTGTGGACCGACGGCCCGTCGGACTTCCAGGGCGAGTTCTGGGACACGAGGACGCCCGGCTCGGACCTGCCCGGCCTCGGCTACCACATGCGCCCGTTCCAGCAGCCGCACCCGCCGATCGCCATCGCTGGGCTAACCCCGAACTCGGCGAACCACAAGCTCGCGGGCGCCAAGGGCTACATCCCGGTCAGCCTCAGCGTCAGCCCCGACCCGGCGGTCACCGCGCAGCATTGGAATGCCGTGGCGGCCGGCGCAGCGACGACCGGGCGGACGCCCGACCGCGCGGAATGGCGCATCATCCGCGACGTCTACGTGGCCCCGACCGACGCGGAGGCCCGGCGTCTCGCCATCGACGGCATCATGGGACGTTGCTGGCGGGAGTTCCTGTTGCCGGTCTATCTCGGCCTCGGTCTCGGCCCCATGCTGAAGGCCGACCCCGCGATGCCCGACGACGCGCTGACGCTCGACTATCTTGCCGACAACCTCTGGCTCGTCGGCTCACCCGCAACCGTGGCTCGGCGCATCAACGAGCTGCAGGAGCGGGTGGGCGGCTTCGGGCACCTGCTCGCGGTGTCCTACGACGCAAGCGACGAGCGCGCCGCCTGGGAACGCAGCCTACGCCTGATGGTCGACGAGGTGCTGCCCGCCTGCGCACCTGCCCGGCAGGCGGCAGCGGAATGAGCTATGTGGCCCTCACGACCGACGCCTTCGACGCCGTGACGCGTTTCTATGGCGAGCTGCTTGGCTTCGCCGTCGCGGCCGAGTGGGATCGCCCCGGCGGCCGCGGCAAGCGATTCGACCTGTCCGGCGGTCTGCGCTTGGAAATCCTGGACAACCAGCGCGAGCGATCGCCCCTGCCGCTCGGCACCCCGGGGGATCGCGTGCACGTCGTGGTGGAAGTCGAAGACATCGCGCTCGCACGCCAGCGAATCGCGATCGCGACGCCACCGCCTGAGACAGTTTCCTGGGGCGCACGCCTGTTCCAGGTGCGCGACCCCGACGGCGTCCCGGTCACCTTCCTGCAATGGGACGCTCCTGGCGTGACCGGCGCATGAAGCGTCTCATCATCGGCATTTCGGGTGCCAGCGGCACAATCTACGGCATCCGCCTGCTGGAGGTGTTGGCCGGGGTATCGGACGTCGAGACCCACTTGGTGCTGAGCCCGGCAGCCCGGCGGACCATCCTGCTCGAAACCGATTATGCGGTCGAGGATGTCGAGGCACTGGCAGACCGCACCTACCGCTCCAGCGACATCGCGGCCGCAATCTCGTCCGGCTCGTTTCGCCCATCCGGCATGGTCGTGGCGCCCTGCTCGATGAAGACCGTGTCCGGCATCGCGACCTCGTTTTCCGACAACCTCCTGCTGCGCGCCGCCGACGTAGTGCTCAAGGAACGCCGCCGCCTGTTGCTGCTGGTGCGTGAAACGCCGCTGCACCTCGGCCACCTTCGCCTGCTGGTGCAGGCGGCCGAGATCGGCGCGGTCGTCATGCCGCCGATGCCGGCATTCTATCATCGTCCCACCACGTTGGCGGAGGTGGTGGACCAAACGGTCAACCGGGTCCTCGACATGCTCGACATCGAGTTGGACCTCGACCTGTTCCCGCGGTGGCAGGGGGTGTCCCGTGCGCCGCGAGACCTCGTCGCCAGGCCGATAGGCCGCGACGCTCAAGACATCCGCAACCCGATAAAGGAGAGCATCGATGGCGAAATCGTCCCATAGGATCCGCGTCCAGGCCGCGCCCGACAAGGTCTACCAGGCGTTGACGACGAAGCCCGGCCTGCAAGGCTGGTTCACGTCCGACGTCGAGGGCGACGTGCGGGAGGGACAGGACATTACAATGTCCTTCAGCGGCAAGCAGCCGTTCGAATGGCGTCTGGCCCAATTCAAGCCGACCTCGCGCGTGTATTGGGAGTGCCTGGCGGGACCGGGTTCGGCCAAAGGCACCACCGTCACCTACCTGTTGAACGGCCAGGGTGAAGGCCAGACGGTGATCGAGTGCGACCACGACGGGTGGCCGGAGGGACACGAAGCGCTGGCCACCTGCAACACGCTCTGGGGCATGCTGATGAGCCGGCTCAAGGAGTTCTCGGAGACCGGAAAGCCGCACCCGGCGTTCACGTAATCAGGCCAGGCCGGGCGGATGCGGTGTCGCCAGCACTCGCCCGTCCGCAGCCTGCCCGGGCAGGTCCACGGCTTGCTGGCAGCCCTGCGGGATACGGGTCCATACCTCGCCGGTATAGGGTTCGTGCTGTCGAACCAGCGGCGGCGATCAGGTTGACGTAGCTTTCGGCGAGGGAGTGGGCCTCGTTGCCGTCGAGGTAGCCGACATGGCAGTACTCGCCCGGCGACAAGGCGGCGATGGCCTCGCGCAGCCGCCGCTCCGCCACCCGGCAGATGCCGAGCACGGCGTGGAAATCGGCCGTTGCCTCCGCGGTGGCGCGCACGTTGTCCAGGATCAGGCGCAGCAGCTCCGACCAGCCCGACTTGTCGAGCTTGAGGTAGTTCATCCGCAGGCCTTCCTGCAGAATGTCGGTGGCGGCACCGTTCAGCGAGCCCGGCGTCATGCCGCCCACCTCGCCTCAGTGCGAGCGGACCACAACGTGGAAGATCGGCAGCCCGTCCGCATGCACCGGCCAGATCACCGCCACGTCGTTTAGGAACTGAGCTGTTCGCGGATCACGGCGCTGGTCGCGACATCGATCCGCCGGGCTGCGGCCTGGCTCATGCTGCGGCTTGCGGCTTCGGCAGGTGCCGCCAGGTCGCGCTCGCGTGGGCCACCAGCGTGCCGTCCGCCCTGGTCGCGTGCGATTGCAGGAACGATACCGAGCGGCCTTGCCGGAGGAAGCTGGCGCGGCAGCGCACGAGGCCGGTCGTCACGGCGGCCACGTATTGCACCTTGATCTCCAGCGTGGCGCCCGGCCCGGCCGCGTGGTTCAGCAGATGCCCCATGGAGATGTCCATCGCCGTCGCCAGCACGCCGCCATGCAGCGTGCCCTGCGGATTGAACAGCGGCGGCACGGCATCGAAGCTGACGATGCAGGCGTCCGCCTCATAGGCCACGGTCATACCCAGCAGCCGTGCCAGGAAGAACGACCCGAATTCCTGCCGGTCGTCGCCCACCGCGCGGTCGAGCATGGCCTGCCCGGCGGCGCGCATCCCGCTCACGCAGCCTGTCCGGACGTACCCTGCCGCGGTTTCGGCTGCC
The DNA here is from genome assembly GCA_964244585.1 of uncultured Acetobacteraceae bacterium. Lineage (GTDB taxonomy): Bacteria > Pseudomonadota > Alphaproteobacteria > Acetobacterales > Acetobacteraceae > LMUY01. The sequence goes on from CAXTJM010000038.1 coordinate 21,921, forward strand.
ATGCCCTTAAGTGGAATGCGTCAGGCATAGATCTCGTCCAGGTCCCTCACGCTCAGCACGCCCACCCGCACGCCGCGCCGGCGGTCCCGCACCAGCAGGCCGTCCTGCTCCAGCAACCGGAACGCCTCCCGCACCGGGGATCGGCTGACGTTGTAGCGGCGAACGATGTCTTCCTCGATGAACCGCATGCCCGGTGCGATGTCGCCGTAGACGATCTGGTCCTGGAGGAAACGTGCCAGTTCCTTGGCGAGTACGCAGCGCTACGCCCGCCGCGGCAATCTCGGTCGGGGCGGCGGCGATGGCACGCCGCGCAGAGTAGATAGCTCAACCGCCCGGCCATGCGCCCCATCTCCCTCGTACGTCGCACGGGGCGTTGCCGTGGCCCCGGCCGCGTGTGGCTTCGCCGTTCAATACGCAAGCGCCCAGCCATCGCGGCGCGGGTCCGAGCCCGCCATCCTGACGCCGTTGTCGAGGACGCGGATGGCCTCCACGTTGCAGGGCCCTTCCAGGTCGCCGACGCGCAGCACGCGATGGCCCCGCCGTTCCAGGTCGGCGGACACGTCCTTCGGGAAGCGGCCCTCCAGCGTCAGCGCGAACTCTCCGGCGTGGGGATGGTTCGAGTCCTGTCCGGGTTGGTTGCTCGACCAGCGCGGCGCCTCCACGGCTTCCTGCGGGTCGAAGCCGAAGTCCAGCATCGCCACGGCGACCTGGAAATTGACCTGCACCTGGTTGTCCGCGCCCGGCGTGCCGAACACGCACCAGAGCTTGCCGTCGCGTAGAATCATGGGCGCGTTCATGGTGTGCCGCACCCGCTTGCCGGGCACGAGCAGGTTCGGGTGGCCGGGCTGGAGGTGCCAGTAGGCCATCCGGTTGTTCATCAGGATTCCGGTGTCGCCGGCCAGCACGCCGGACCCGAATGCCAGGTTCAGGCTCTGGATGGCGGAGACGCCGTTGCCGTCCTGGTCGACGACGCAGAAATAGGTGGTGTCGCCCTGGGCCGAGAAGGTCGGCAGGTCGGGAGTCGCGGCCCGGTGGAGGTCGATCTCGGCCGCGGCTTGATCCGCCTGGTCGTCGGACAGGATGGCGTCCAGCGACAGGTCCACGTGCCGAGGGTCCGCGCCGAGGCGCTCGCGGTCCACGAAGGCGCGCTTCTTGGCTTCCACCATGACGTGGACGAGGTCGGCCGACCCGGCGCCGAACCGCGCGAGGTCGAAGCGCTCGGTGATCTTGAGCTCCCGCAGCAGCACGAAGCCGCTCGAGTTCAACGGGGTCTGGCGAATCTCAAAGCCGCGGTAGCGCACGGAGATCGGCCTCTGCAGCTCGGGCTCATACGCTGCCAGGTCGGCTTCGTTCACCAGGCCGCCGCGGGCCTGCATGGCCGCGGCCAGCCTGCGGGCGAGCGGGCCGCGGTAGAAGCTTTCGGCGCCGTCGGCGGCGATCTCCTCCAAGGTACGGGCCAGGTCCGGTTGCAGTATGACCGCGCCCAGCGATGGCGGCGTTCCGTCGCTGTTCCCATGCAGGAACACCTCGCAGCTTTTCGGATCCGCCAGCAGGCGCGCGCGCTCCTGCCGGGCGAAATGCCGATAGGCGTGCGTCGCCGCGAACCCGTCGCGCGCGAATGCAACCGCCGGCCTCAGCAGTTCGGCCCAGGGCATGCGGCCATGATGCGCGTGCATAGCAGCAAGCGCGCCGACCGTGCCCGGCGTGGAGGCGCTTCGCGGGCCGTCGTTTGGCATACCGCTCTGCCGGAACAGGGTGGCGCTGCTGGACACCGGAGCCGCACCGGTGCCGTTGATCACGCTTGGGGCCGAGCCATCCGCAAGATGAACCTGATAGAAGCTGTCGCCGCCAATTCCTGACATGTGCGGCTCGACGACGCCTATGGCGAACCCGATGGCCACTGCCGCATCCATCGCGGTGCCGCCTGCCCGCAATACATCGAGACCCGCTTGGCTCGCGAGCGGGTGGTTGCTCGCTACGGCCCCGCGCTGGCCCATAATCAGTGGACGATGACTGCGCAAACGCAAGTGTCAGGCCCTCATTCGCGAAACTTGTACACAATGCACGCCGAGAGTTCTGGCGTAAAGCTGGGTTTGGAGTTGCACCTTCGGGACGCGGAGTCCCGGTGAAAGCCTGCTTGCTCGAAGCCCTGAAAGACGAGCGTGACCGCTTCTTCTAACTGGGGCGAGCACGCCTTAGGCTGCGGCCCATGCCCGATCATACAGCGCCATGATCTGCTCCGCGTCCGGCACGCGCGGATTGTTGCCGGGCGTGCCGGAGTCCAGCGCCTGCTTTGCCATGGCGGCACGCAGCGCGTTGTAGCGCCCCTTGTCGATCCCGTAGCGTTCCGGCGTGGGCACCTGCAGCGTGGCGTTGAGCCGCCAGAAGCCGTCGATCAGCTTGCCGACTGCGACGGCCGCAGGCTCGCTGCTGGCAGCCCAGCCCATCCGCCGCGGCACTGGCCGAGAACTCCGTGACTGCCGGCAGGCGTTCGGCTTTTCCGGTTATGGCTTCAAGATGTCGCCCATGATCGGCTGCATGCTCGCGCAATCCATGCTGGGCCTGGCGACGGATGTGCCGATTCCGCCATCCCGTATGACCCGCTATGTCGAAGGCGAGATGCTGACGGGGAGGGGGCTACCGCATCGGAGCGGTGTCCTAAAGCGTGATCGCTTTAGGCAGAAGAAGCGATCACGCTTAGCCTTTGCTTGCGAGGCGCGATGCTGTCCAGCGTTCCCAGCGACGCGGAAATCTGTCCCGTCTCGATCTTGGACATTCCGGGGAGATCGCCGCTGACCGGGCCAACTCCGCACCGGTCAACCCGAGCCGGCCCAGAGCGCACGCACCTCGCGGCGGCCGGTCCGCTGTTCCAGCGTGCCTGCTGTTTCATCGGGCGCGTTGGAGCCGGTGCTCAGGATGGACCGAGATCCGGGTCCATCGAAAGGCTTTGCAGGATCGCGCATTCGGCACGTCTAATATCGGCCGCAGCCCGGGCCGGGAAAGGATGCGTCGGCGGCCTTGCTTTGCCCGGCCTGCCTGCCCCATGCGGACATTCCCCGTGCAGCAGACCGTGGCCGGTCGCATGGTGAGACCCGGTTGGCCGGCGGCAGGCGAGCGTACAGTAGGTGAGGGCATGGGAGCACAGGGTGTTTCGGTTGTGACGGGCATCTTGCGTGCGCCGCGCATTCGCGGCTTCGTGGCCGTACCGGTCGACACGGACCAGAACACGCTGATGTCCCACATCCTGGCCGATCTGCGCGCACGCGAGTGCCAGGTGCGCGCGACGACCGAAAACGAGCTGGTTGTCGAACAGGGCACCCCCGGCCGCGGATCGGTGCTGGCGTTCGTCGATGGCGGCGGCACGATCCGATTCGACTGGACGGAAAATGTCCTGAGATACGACTTCTCCACGGCGGGCGGCCTGCTGCTCTGCATGATACTGTCGCCGGTTTGCGGCGGCGTCTCCTGGTTCGGCTTGGGTGGCGACCCCATCTTGACCATCTTCGGCCTCGCGATGCCGCTCCTATGGCTGTATGGCGCCAATTATGGTCTGAGCTGCATCCGCATACCGGCCTTCATGGCGCGCCTGTGCCAAACGGCACCGCGCCGTCCGGCCAGTGCATGATTGATAGCGCCGGGCCTGCCATGCCGGCTCGAATCGAGATGTCGGCGAGGCCGGTCGCCAGCCACATCATTCCCTGGCCTTCATGCGGCGGGCGCTTGCCGATTGAAGCTGTTCCGCTGCCGCCGGCGGCGCCGCGCGGGCCAGTCTGCGCCCGGATCGGTCGTGGCAGGCACCGACCGTCAAACCCGACCTGACGTGCTCAACGGGTTATCCGGCGTCGCTCGCCATCTGCCCGGCCTCCTGCACCGGCGAGAGCACCTTCTCGGCCGGGCTCTCCTCGGCCGGGTCCTGCCGCATGGCCCGCATCACCAAGTGGTCCGCCCCGGTCGAGTCCCGCGTCAGGTGCTGGCGCAGGGTGGACACCATGATCGGCGTCCAGAACGCCTGCAGATGGCGGTGCACGCCGGTCACCGCCTCCGGCTCCGGATACGAGCGGAAAAAGCCGGCGATCTGGTTCGCCGTGCTCAGAAGCTTCGGGGCGCATTGCTCGGCCGCGTCCAGCTGGGCAGCGACGCGGGTCAGTGAAACATTTTCGTCGAAGAACCGGGCCTGCCAGTCGGACAGCCGGTTGGTCTTGCGGACCTGCACGGCGGTGACCTTGTACTCTGGGCAATTTGTGGCCCAGTTTGTGAAGTCCGTCGTGATGACGTTGGCGCCGGTCTTGGGGGGGGGGAACGTGGTGTAGACCACGCCGGGCTGCATCCGCTCGCTGATGCGGGCGCGCAGCGCCGCGTCGCCCGACCGCGAACCAGGGCGCACCAGGTCGCCGCGGCTCTCGGCGTCGGCCGGATGGATCTCCAGCATGTCCTCCTCGTGCCAGCGGCTGTTCTCCGTGCGGCGCGTCTGCGCGCCGACATTGTACTGCGACAGGGTTCGTCCCGTCGCGAGGATCAGCGGGAACAAAGCACCGGTCCGCTCCTCGGTCGGGATGTACTCTGTGATCATGAACCCCAGCGAATGCTTATAACGGGCGCACTCGGCCCGCTTCTATGCTTTTGTCTGCCTCGATCAACGATTTGACGCGCTCGGCGAAGGCCCGCATGACGAAGGGCTTGGTGACGACGTGCATGCCGGGATCGAGATGGCCATGGCCGATGATCGCGCTTTCGGCGTAGCCGGTGATGAAGAGCACCTTCAACGCGGGCCGGGTCAGCCGTGCCGCGTCGGCCAATTGGCGGCCGTTGATGCCGCCGGGAAGGCCGACATCGGTGATCAGGAGGTCCACCGGGACACCGCTTTGGAGCAGCTTCAGCCCGGCTGGGCCATCGCTGGCTTCCAGCGCGATGTAGCCGAGGTCTTCCAGCATCTCGACCACCAGCATCCGCACGGTCGGCTCGTCGTCGACCACCACGACCGTTTCCCCCGTCCCTGTCTGTGCCGTCAGCGGGAGCGCGATCGTGACGTCGACGGCGTCCCCTGCCGCGCCATGGTGGCGCGGCAGGTAGAGGCAGACGGTGGTGCCCTGCCCGGGCTCGGAGTAGATGCGCACCTGGCCGCCCGACTGGCGGGCGAACCCATAGATCATCGACAGGCCGAGCCCGGTGCCCTGGCCGGTCGGTTTGGTGGTGAAGAACGGGTCGAAAGCGTGGGCGATCACATCGGGCGTCATACCTGTCCCGCTGTCGGTGACGCAGATGGCGAGATACTGGCCGACGCTGAGCTCGCGCTCGCCGGCGGCCCGGGCGTCCAGCCATTTGTTGGCGGTCTCGATCGTGATCCGGCCGCCGCCCGGCATGGCGTCGCGAGCGTTGATGCAGAGGTTTAGAAGGGCGTTTTCCAGCTGGTTGGGATCGACCAGCGCAAGCCACAGGCCGGCAGTGCCAACCACCTCGACCGTGATCTCTGGTCCGACGGTGCGGCGGATGAGCTCCTCCATGTCGGCGATCAGCCGATCGATCCTGGTTGGCGTCGGAGCGAGCGTCTGCCGGCGCGAAAACGCCAGCAGCCGGTGGGTCAACGCCGCGGCGCGCCTGGTGGCCCCTTGGGCCGCGCCTAGATAGCGGGTGAGGTCGCCATAGCGGCCCTGCGTCAGGCGGGCTTCCAGCATTTCCAGGTTGCCGCTGATTCCAGCCAGCAGGTTGTTGAAGTCGTGGGCCAACCCGCCGGTCAACTGTCCCACCGCTTCCATCTTCTGCGCTTGCCGCAGCTTCTCCTCCGCGACCAGGCGTTCCTGCTGCTCGCGCTCAAGGGCCCGTGTGCGTTCGACCACCCGCTCTTCCAGGGTGGCGTTGAGGTGGGCCAGTGCCGCCGCCGTGGATTTCTGGTCCTCGATGTCGGTGTTGGTGCCCATCCACCGGACAACTGTTCCCGTGGTATCCGTGACCGGCAGAGCGCGGGCAAGGTGCCAACGGTAGGCGCCATCGGCCCGCCGCAGCCGGAACTCGGCTTCGTACGGCGTGCCATTGGCCAGTGCGACCGCCCAGCGCTCCCGCGTGAGGGGAAGGTCGTCGGGATGAACGCGCTCGCTCCAGCCGTCTCCGACGGTCTCGATGGCGCTGGTTCGGCTGTAGGCATAGGCGCGATCATTGGCCCAGTCGATCTCGCCCGCAGGCGTGGCCGTCCAGATGTGGTTCGGCAGGATCTGGGCAAACGCCTGAAACCTGGCTTCGCTGCCCTGGAAGAGCCGCTGGGCGCGGAGCTGGCTGGCCGTGGCGGCTAGGAGGGCCAGCAGCAGGACAGCGAACGTCGCCGTCACCACGCCGAACACCATTCCCTCCGGTCCCACCGCCCCGTCCGGCGCCGCGGCGGTCATGGACAGATGTCCGGCGGCCATGCCCATCCCGGCCGCCCACATGCCTGTATAATGCATCCCGGCGACCGCCATCCCCAGCATCAGTGCTGCGAGGAAACGGGTGCGGATGCGGTGGCGCCTGAGGGCGATGGACAAGCCGGCGGTGGAGGCAGCCACGGCGATCGCGATCGACAGCAGAACCCGCGCCGGCACGAAGCTCATCGGCACAGGCATGCGCATGGCCGACATGCCGAGGTAGTGCATGCCGGCAATGGCGCCGCCCATGAACAGGCCAGCGACGAGAACGTCGCGGCGGCGTGCGCGGGACCGGCTGACCCAGAAGAACGCTCCTCCGGTCGCGACCACGGCTACCAGGAGCGACAGCGCAGTCCGGGCCAGTTCATAGGTGATTGGCACCGGCGATCGAAGGGCCAGCATGCCGACGAAGTGCATGGACCAGATGCCGCCGCCCATTGCGAAGGCAGCTGAGGCAAGCCACAAGCGATGGCCAGGCATGCCAGGGGCGCCGATCCTGTCTGCGAGCTGAAGCGCGGTGTAACCGCCAAACGCCGCGATGAGGACGGACAGCGTCACGAGAGCGGGATCGTACCCGGAAGCCACCTTGAACCATCCCGTCTGTGCGTCGCCACTGTCGCCGACATCATCAAAAAGGCAAGTATCGACCTCCTGTGCCAACAAGCCACGCTGAACGTGGCCTTCGGCGGACAGGGCGGCGGGCATCCGCGCACGCCGCTGCCCGCCCGTTCTTCAGCGCCCAGATGCCGTCGCAGTGCAGGCCACCGCGATAAGCCACGCCGGCGCATCCGGGCGTGAACCGGTGGCGAGGAACGCCGGGCCGCGCCGGGCGCTTGCACCCCGACCAAGACACAGGAGATGCCGATGGCCATCGATCCCCGCACCCGCTACCCTCGTCCACCCTTCGCGCCGCAGCCGCAGAGCAACCCTGGCTCGTCCGCCCGCATGCAGCCGGAACCGTCCTATGGCGAGGACAGCTACAAGGGCTCGGGCAAGCTGGAAGGTCGCGTCGCGCTGGTGACGGGCGCGGATTCCGGCATCGGGCGCGCCGTGGCGCTCGCCTTCGCCAAGGAAGGCGCCGATGTGTTGCTCTCCTACCTGAACGAGGAAGAGGATGCCGACGCGGCGGCCCGCTCGATCCGGGAGGCCGGGCGCCAGGCGGTCAAGCTGCCCGGCGACATCGGTGATCCGGCACATTGCCGCGCCCTGGTGCGGGCAGCGATCGACCGGTTCGGCCGGCTGGACATCCTGGTCAACAATGGTGCGACCCAGACCACGCGTACCAAATTGGAGGAGATCAGCGACGAGGAGTGGGACATGACGTTCCGCACCAACGTCCACTCGCAATTCTACCTGTGCAAGGCGGCGCTGCCCCATCTGCAGCCCGGCGCCTCGATCATCAACACGTCCTCGGTCAACTCCAAGCACCCGATGCCGAGCCTGCTGGCCTATTCCGCTACCAAGGCTGCCATCGCCAACTTCACGATCGGCCTGGCGCAGATGCTGGTGGAACAGGGCATCCGGGTGAACGCGGTGCTTCCCGGCCCGATCTGGACCCCGTTCATCCCGGCGGGAATGGACGCCAAGCAAGTCACCCAGTTCGGCAGCCAATCCCCGATGGGCCGCCCCGGCCAGCCAGCGGAGTTGGCTGCCGCCTACGTATATCTGGCGTCGGACGATGCGAGCTACACGACCGGCGCCTTGCTGCCCGTGCACGGCGGCATGGCGATCTACTGAAAAGACGGCCCCGGGGCGCGTGGGGATCGTACTGTCACTGGCAAGGCCCAAACCTTCGGCCTCATAGTCACGTACCCCGGTTAAAATCCCGTAGCCGATGGTCGGGATGCATGATCGGCAGCGAAGGGGGCAGGGCGGATGAGCGTGGATCTGGCTGGGCAGGTCGCCATCGTGACGGGGGCAAGCTCCGGCCTGGGGCTGGGCACCGCCCGCAGGCTGGCGCAGTCCGGCGCTGCGGTGGCTTTCAACTACCATTCGCATGGTGAACCCGCGGAGCAGGCTGCCGCCGAGATCGTCGCGGCGGGCGGCCGTGCCCGTGCCATCAGGGCGGACGTCTCCCAGGAGGCGGGCGTCGCCGCCATGCTGGAGGCCGTCGTCGCGGCCTGGGGCGCTGTCGATATCATGATCGCCAATTCCGGCGTGCAGCAGGACGCGCCGGCGGCGGAGATGACGCTGGAGCAATGGAACACGGTTATCGCGCTGAACCTCACGGGTCAATTCCTCTGCGCGCGCGAAGCAATCCAGCAGTTCCGCCGCCAGGGACGGCGCGGCGTGTCCCGCGCACTGGGCAAGCTCCTGTGCATGAGCTCGGTGCATGAGGTGATTCCCTGGGCCGGGCACGTGAACTACGCCGCGGCCAAGGGCGGCGTGGCCATGATGATGCGCACTCTGGCGCAGGAGGTCGCGGCGGAGGGCATCCGGGTGAACGCCATCGCACCGGGTGCGATCCGCACCAACATCAACCGCGAACAGACCGAGGGTGCAGCCGGCGAGCGGCTGCTGCGACTGATCCCGTATGGCCGCATCGGCGAGGTGGAGGACGTGGCGCGCGCTGCGGCCTGGCTGGTCTCGGACGAGGCCGACTACGTCGTCGGCACCACGCTCTTCGTCGATGGCGGCATGACGCTTTACCCGGGATTTCGCGACAATGGCTGACGACGTCCTGCCGCCGGTGGAATCCGCCCTGCTGATCGAGCAGCACGGCGTCATCGGCAACCTGGCCACCGTGGCGCTGGTCGCGACGGATGCCACGATCGATTTCCTGTGCTGGCCCAAGCTGGACAGTCCCAGCCTGTTCGCCGCCCTGGTGGACCCGCAGCGCGGCGGGGCGTTCCAGCTAGCGCCCGTGCTGGAAGACGCGAGGATGCGGCAGACCTATCTGCCGGACACCAACGTGCTGTCCACCCGCTGGCTGGCGCCGATGGCGAGTGCCGAGGTGCTGGACCTCATGGTGGTCAGCGACGGGCTCGACCCGGATCCGCCGCGACTGGTCCGCCGGGTTCGCGCCACCCGCGGCGTCGTGCGCATGCGCATGCGCTGCCGCCCCCGCTACGGCTACGGGCTGCGCGACGCCACGGTCGGCGCGCGGGAGGACGGCGTCTGCTTTGTCGGCCAGAAGGACGACCCGGCGCTGCGGCTGCTCGGCACCCATGCCATCGAGGCAGGCGACGGGGAGGCGACCGCCGAGTTCACCCTCGCGGCCGGCGAGTGCGCGGATTTCCTGCTGGAAGCGGACGAGCCCATGGACGAAGGCGGCAATGCCCTGCCGCTTGCTGCCCTGGATGGTGCCATCGCGGCGACGATCGCCTATTGGCAAGGCTGGGCCGCGCGGTCGAGCTATCGCGGCCGGTGGCGGACCGAGATCACCCGTTCCGCCCTGGTCCTGAAGCTGCTGACCTCGCGCGAACACGGCTCGATCGCCGCCGCCGCCACGTTCGGCTTGCCCGAGCAGCCCGGCGGGACGCTGAATTGGGACTACCGCGCGACCTGGATCCGCGACGCCTCGTTCTCCGTGTATGCGTTGATGCGGCTCGGCTACACGGCCGAGGCGATCCACTTCATGCGCTGGGTCGCCAAGCGGGCCGGGGGGAGCGACAGCGACGGCAGCCTACGCGTCATGTACCGGCTGGACGGCGGCAGCGACCTGGAGGAGCGCGAGCTCGGCCACCTGGCCGGATACCGTGGCGCCCAACCGGTCCGTATCGGCAACCTGGCGGCCGGCCAGATGCAGCTCGACATCTATGGCGAGCTGCTCGATAGCGTCTATCTGAACGCGAAATACGGCGAGCCGCCCGGCTACGACGCGTGGCGGCAAATCACCCGCTCCGTGGAGTTCGTGTGCGAGCACTGGCGCGAACCGGATGCCGGCATCTGGGAGGAACGGGGTGAGCCGCAGCACTTCCTGCACTCCCGCTTGATGTGCTGGGTGGCGGTCGACCGGGCGTTGCGGATGGCGATGAAGCGTTCGCTGCCGGCGCCGTACAGCCGCTGGTCGGAGGCGCGCAACGAGATCCACGACAGTATCTGGGCGGAGTTCTGGAGCGACGAGTGCGGCCATTTCGTGCAATCCACCGAGTCGGTCGAGGTGGACGGCGCGCTGCTCCTGATGCCGCTGGTGCGCTTCATTACCGGCAACGACCCGCGCTGGCTCGCCACACTGGACGCGATCACCCGTACGCTGACGGATGACGGGCTGGTGTTCCGCACCCCCGCCGGGCGCGCCGGCAGCGAAGGTTCGTTCGCCGCCTGTTCATTCTGGTATGCCGAGTGCCTTGCCCGGGCCGGCCGCCTCGACGAGGCGCGGGCGACGCTGGAGCGTACGCTGAGCTATGCCAACCATCTCGGGCTGTTTGCCGAGGAGTTCGACGTGCAGGCCCACCAGCTCGGCAACTTCCCCCAGGCGCTGACGCACCTCGCGCTCATCAGCGCGGTGCACTACGTGGATCGGATGTCGAACGGGGCGGAATGAGGGTGGTGCGACGGCTTGGATGAAGGGACTGGCCGCGGAACTCCTGCCGCGCTAGCGTCGGAGCCGGGACAGTCAAGCTCCGGGGAAACGCCGTGAAACGACGCACGTTGCTGGCCGGCCTCGGCGTGGCGCCATTGGCCCGTCCGTCGCTGGTGCGGGCTGCCAACGCCACCACGCTGCGTTTCATCCCGCAGGTCGACCTGTCGTTCCTCGATCCGCATTGGACCACCGCCTACGTCACGCGCAACCATGCCGCGATGGTGTTCGACACGCTGTACGGCACGGCTGCGGATTTCCAGGCGCAGCCGCAGATGGTGCAGGGCCATACCGTCGAGGATGACGGCAAGCGCTGGACGCTCACGCTGCGGGACGGCCTGATGTGGCATGACGGCACCCCCGTGCTGTCGCGCGACTGCGCCGCGAGCATCCGCCGCTGGGCCCGGCGGGATGCGCTGGGTGACGCCCTGATGGCAGCCACCGACGACCTGTCCACGCCCGACGACAAGACGCTGGTGTTCCGGCTGAAACACCCGTTCCCGCTGTTGCCGGACGCGTTGGGCAAGGCCGGCTCCCCGTTGCCGGCGATGATGCCGGAGCGGCTGGCCAAGACAGACGCGTTCACGCAGGTCACGGAAATGGTCGGTTCCGGCCCGTTCCGCTACAAGGCAGATGAGCGGCTGCAAGGCTCCCGCAACGTCTACCAGAAGTTCGACCAGTACGTGCCGCGTCCCGGCGGTGCCCCGAGTTGGACCGCAGGTCCGAAGGTCGTGCATTTCGACCGGGTGGAGTGGACGACCATCCCCGACGATTCCACGGCGGCGAACGCGCTGATCTCGGGCGAGCAGGACTGGTACGAATACGCCGCACTCGATCTCGTAACGCTGCTGCAAAAGGCGCGCGACGTCCAGGTCAGCGTGCCGGACCCGACCGGGTTGCTGGAAATGATGCGGCCCAACCATTTGCAGCCGCCGTTCAACAACCCGGCGATCCGGCGTGCCGTGCTGAGCGCGATCGACCAGAAGACCTTCATGCAGGCGATCACGCCGGATCCGAAGATGTCGCATACGCCGCTCGGGTTCTTCGGTCCCGGCACGCCGATGGCCAGCGAGGCTGGGCTGGCGCCGCTGACGGGGCCGCGCAACCTGGACAAGGTGAAGGCCGACCTGAAGGCCGCCGGCTATAACGGCGAGCGTGTCGTCCTGCTGGTGCCCACCGACTACGTCACGCTGAAAGCGATGGCGGACGTGGCTGCGGACACGATGAAGAGCGTCGGCATGAACGTCGACTACGTGGCGACGGATTGGGGCAACATGCTGCAACGCCGCAACAACAAGGGGCCGGTGGAACAGGGCGGCTGGTCCTGCTTCGTGACGGGCTGGACCGGGCTGGATTGGTCCAACCCGGCCGGTCACATCGCCTTGCGCGGCAATGGCGAGGCCGGTTGGCCTGGCTGGGCCAACAGCCCGAAGCTCGAAGCCCTGCGGCAGGATTGGCTGATGGCGCCGGACACTGCCCGGCAGAAGGCGATCTGCGAGGACATCCAGCGCCAGGCCATGGAGGACGTGCCGTATTTCCCGCTCGGCCAGTATTTCCAGCCGACGGCGATCCGGACCAATCGCCTCAGCGGCGTCAATCCGGGCTTTGCCACGTTCTGGAACGTCAGGCCGGTCTGACGCCGCACCATTCCGCGATGAAAGTCGCGATCGCGAGCGTCGTCTTCTTCAAGGCGGGCAGGTAGGCGCCCTCGTCGAACCCGTGACTACAGCCAGGCGAGTTGGGCCGGCCAATTGGCCGCCACGGCCCGGTCGAAGCGGGCGATGAGGTCCGGGACAGGCATGGCGGCTTCGCTCGGCTTTGACGTCACGTCTGTCTCGGCGGCCCCATCAGCGCGGGCTGGAACAGCACCGCAGCCAGCAAGGTGCATACCAGCGCAATCGCCATGAGCTTGCCCATGGACGACATGCCAGGGTCGTTGGACAGCCAAAGGCTGCCGAACGCCGTCATCGTCGTCAACGCCGAGAAGAACACGGCCCGGGTGAGCGTGGATTGCAGCAGGTTCGTCGCACCGCGCCGCCAGGCCAGAATGTAGTAGATCTTGAACGCCACGCCGACGCCGAGCAGCAGCGGCAGGGCGA
>CAXTJM010000039.1:0-34925 GCA_964244585.1 uncultured Acetobacteraceae bacterium
AGACGAACTTCCATGTCTACGGCGTGCGCAAGGTCTGGCGACAGCTCGCACGGGAGTGCATAACACCCTCTAGGCCGTCTGGCCCGCGCTCATTCGCTGGTATTAGCGTATATCTGTATCCCTTCTATGTCATGCCCCCTTGAAGGTTTCTCACCGGAGCAATGAAGCTGTGTCGCACGTTTCTGAAGACGGCTGCGGTCGGGCCATTTCGCCGTACTGTTACGGGAGGGGACGTATTTCGGGTGCCCGGGGTCGAGCATCCGTTTCAGTGGGTTTACGGCAATCGCGACCTCGGTCGCTCGACGACGATCCGTGCAGGATCGCAGCCCGTTCTCCATCACCCGTTTGATGACGTAGGCTTCGACCAGAGCTCGTCAGTGATAACCGATGGCCTTCTGCAAGCCACGCAGTCGCGCTCGGCGGTGATCTTCAGGTGACGATCACGCATGATAGGGGGTTGCAATAGCGAGACCTTTGGGCTCGGCAGGGCAACCGGATGAGGCACTCGCCAGCCAGGATTGCTTCAACAGAATTTGAGTTGTCAGCTTGACGTGTCGGGAAAAAAGCTCCGCCGTGCTTAACGCGTTGCGAGTGAGAGCAGCATCCATCATGTCCTTATGCTCACGGCCGAGATCGCGGTGGGTTTCAGCCAGCGGCACGGACAGGCGGCGGTAGCGTTCGCTTTGCGCGTAGAGAGTTTCGCGCAGCCGAAGCAGCCAAGGGCTGTCGCAGGCCGCCACAAGGGCCTGGTGAAAGGCAGCGTGTGCGTCCGACCAAACTTCGTTCATGCGCTCGTTGTCGCCGCACTCGCGTTCCGGCGTGCGCGACAACCGGTGGAAGGCAGCAACGAGGTTCGCTTCCCATCCGACATCTCCGGCGGCAAGTGAGCGGGACAGGCACATGCTTTCTATTTCGGCGCGCACCTGAGTGAGGTCACGCAACTCGCCGGGCGAGATTGGTGCAACGCGAAACCCCCGCTGCGGCTCTGAGACGACCAGGCCCTCGGCGGTCAGGCGTGACAAGGCTTCCCGTACGGCACTCAGATTGACCGATAGCGCCGCGCACACATCGTTTATCTTCAGTCGGACCCCTGGCCGCAGGCGGCATGCCAACAAGTCGGCACGGAGGCGTTCATAGGCGTCCTGCGTGACGCTGGCGCCGGAAACGGCGGACTTGGGACGTAGCATGCCCGCATCGTAGCCGCGTCCGCACGGCAGGACACCCACAAACCTCGAAAATCGACTTTTCGTTGACGCATGCATTTCTGAAGCGGCATATGACGGTCACCGAGGGGAGAACTTGATGCGGTTTGCAGCATACCGACACAACGGAGCCGAAGGCTTGGCAGTCGCCGGGCCGGACGGCGTCTTTTTGGGTTTTGACGTCGGCAGTGCGCGATTTCCCGGAAGCCTGTCCAGCGTGGTCGCACATGGGCGCGCCGCCTTGACGGAAGCGGGCCAGGCGTTGCTGCGATCCGGTGCACCTATCGACCTGGACACGGTCGAATTGCTTCCACCTCTTCCAGCGCCGCCCAAGATCCTGTGCGTGGGGCTCAACTACGCCGACCACTCCGCTGAAAGCGGCTTTGCCGTCCCCGATTATCCCACGATCTTCGGCCGCTTCGCGTCCAGCCTGATCGGCCATGGCGCTGCCATCGTCCGCCCGCGCTTGTCGGAACAGCTCGACTATGAAGGCGAGTTCGTCGCCGTGATCGGACAAGGCGGCCGCGACATCCCCCACGACCGAGCCCTGGACCATGTGACGGCATACTCCTTGTTCAATGACGCGTCCGTGCGCGACTACCAGTTCAAGGCCCCGCAATGGACGGTGGGCAAGAACTTCGACGGGACGGGGGCATTCGGGCCCTATTTGGTCACGGACGATGAACTGCCGCCGGGCTGCGCGGGATTGCGTCTGCAAACGCGGCTCAACGGGATAGTCGTGCAGGATGCTTCGACGAATGACCTGGTCTTCAGTGTCGCGACACTGATATCCGTGCTCAGCCAGGCAATGACGCTGGAGCCCGGCGACATCGTCGTGACGGGCACCCCGGCTGGCGTCGGCCTAGCTCGGAAGCCGCCCTTGTGGATGAAGCCCGGTGATGTGTGCGAGGTCGAGCTGGAGGGCTTGGGCGTGCTACGCAACCCGGTAGCCGACCAGGACGCGATCACGACACCAGTCACGTCTTACGCGACAGCCTAGCCGCGCCTACGTCCAGACAAGCCGCTCCATAAGCGGCTGCACAGGGAGAAAGCCATGACACACATCGCCCCTGTGGGCCGCCCTGGTATCTTGGGCGTGCATTCCATGGACAGCTTTAACATGTCTGTCCCCGACCCTGAGGAAGCGCGCCGTTTCTACACCGACTTCGGTCTCGACGTGCGTGAGAGCGGCCAGGGTCTCGCGCTCCATACTTTGGCCATTCCCATCTCTGGGGCCATCTCCACGAGGGGCCGCGCAAGTGACAACCACATGGTGGCATTCGCTAAATCGGCGGCGCCGGGCCTGCACCATTGCTCATGGCACGTACCCTTCGTTCAAGCCATCGGTTTGGGCGCCATGCACATGGCCGACAGCGGCTTCAGCAAGGGCTGGGGCCTCGGGCGGCACGTGCTTGGCTCCAACAACTTCCATTACGTCCGCGATCCGTGGGGCAGCTACAGCGAGTATTCCTGCGACATCGACTACATCCCGGCCGAAATGGACTGGGAGGGGCAGTCCCGTCCCATCGAGAACAGCTTCTACTTGTGGGGCTCCGAGCCGCCCAAGGACTTCGCGTGCGATCACGCGGCGGCAATCGCGCCGGAATTGCCAGCCCCCGCCGGCATCTGAGCCGCATCCAGAGCAAGCATCGATGATAGACGAGGCATTCGACGTCGTCGTTTCAGGTGCCGGGCCGGTCGGGCTGTCACTCGCGATCGAGTTGGGGCTCCGCGGCGTGCGCTGCCTCGTTGTGGAGCGCAACGACCGCGTGGGCTACAGCCCGCGGGCCAAGACCACCAACGCCCGCACGCGCGAGCACCTGCGCCGGTTCGGCATCGCCGACGCGCTGCGGACGGCGTCGCCCATCTCACCCAATTACCCGTTTGACGTGGTGTTCGCCACACGGATGACCGGACCCACCTTGGCACGGTTCACCAACGTATCGAGCGGTGGTCCCGAGCGGAGCGAGCTGTACTCCGAAGGCGGCCAATGGGTTCCGCAATACACGCTGGAGGAGGTGTTGCGGACGCGGACTGCCGCCATGCCCGGGGTCCAAATCCGCTTCGAGACAGAACTGGCAGGGTTCGAACAGGATGGCGACGGCGTGTCGGCCCGGCTCCTGGACCTACGGTCTGGTGTGACCGGCACGGCACGCAGCACGTTCCTGGTGGGTGCCGACGGCGCGCGCAGCACGGTGCGGGACGCGATCGGCGCCCGGATGGGTGGCGACGAGCGGGCGGTGTTCCGCAACTACAGCATCGTCTTCCGGGCGCCCGACCTGGCCCGGCGCCACGCCCATGGCCGCGCCGTAATGTACTGGATGGTGAACCCCGAAATGCCGGGCCTGCTCGGTCCCATGGATGAGCACGGGCTGTGGTTCTACATGGCGACGAAGCTGCCGGCCGACCCCGAGCCCGAGCAGGCCATCGACATCATCCGCCGTGGGACCGGGCTGCCGAACCTCCAGATCGAGATCATCCGAGGCGACACTTGGGTGGCACGCTGCCTCATCGCCGACCGCTACCGTCAAGGCCGCGTGTTCCTGGCCGGCGACGCCTGCCATCTCCACCCGCCCTTCGGCGGCTTTGGAATGAACATGGGCGTGGGCGACGCGGTGGACCTGGGCTGGAAGCTCGGTGCCGTCGTGCAGGGCTGGGGTGGAGAACAGCTGCTCGACAGCTACGAGGCCGAACGCCGGCCCGTGCACCAGCGCACCATGGACGAGGCCGCGATCAACTATGCGACCGTGGGTAATGAACTGGTCCGTCCCGGCATCGAGGATGACGGCCCGGCCGGTGACGCGGTGCGGATGGAGGTTGGCGACGCGATCCTGGCGAGCAAGGGCCGGGAGTTCCACACGCTCGGCCTGGTCCTGGGCGCCAATTATCACGGTTCCCCCATCCTGGTGCCGGATGGCACCGTACCCCCGCCCGAGCACTTCATGCACTACGTCCCCTCCGCGTCGCCCGGTTGCCTGGCGCCGCATCTTTGGCTGCATGACGGCTCCTCGCTGTACGACCATTTCGGCTTGGGACTCACCTTGCTCCTGACCGGGACCGACGATGGCGCGAACGACGCGGCAGCGGGCGCCATGGCCGGGGCGGCCCACCGGCTCGGCATCCCGTTCGAAATCCTGGCGCCCGCCGACGAGCGGCTGCGGCGGCTCTACCGCGCACGCTATGCCTTGATCCGCCCTGACCAGCACGTCGCCTGGCGTGGCGACATGCTGCCGGCCGATCCAGCGTCCGTCCTGGCGCGCGCGACCGGCCGCACGCCAGCGCCCCAGGCCGCCATGGCTTCCCGCACCCAACACCCGGCAGGAGCACCCGCATGAGCGGCATCGCCCCCGCCGCATCCCGCACGATGGACGTGGGCGCCATGATCGATGCCGGCGAGGTGTCACCGCTGCAAAGGTCGGTCTTCGTACTGTGCTGCCTGGTAGCGGTGCTGGACGGGCTGGACACGTTCTCCATCGGCATCGCGTGGCTGCACGCGCCGGCCGGCTGAGATCTCACGAGGTCGCATGTGACGCCGGCTTATCGCAAAGGACGTTCGCCAGTGGAAACCGTGACGATGAAGCCGATATCCGCTATGGTTCAACGGGACAGCGCCTGATGCTCGACTTGGAAGAAACGGGCACGCGCCTGGCTCGGGTCCGCGACGTCATGGCAGCGCTCGACCTGGACCTCCTGCTCGCCGTCGACCTGTCGCGCGACGAGATCCTTCGTGGCCACCAACGATGGCTGACAGGCTACATTCCAATCGGCGGCCCCGCTGCCGCCCTGCTTGGCCGGGACGGGCCGATCGAACTGATCTCCGACCGCATCGGCAAGCCCGTCACCGAATACTACAGGTCCCACGCGATCCCGATCGAGCCGGTGAGCGGCTTCTCGCCGCGACTTGTGGCCGAGCGCGTTCTCCGCCGCTCGCCGCGGCGGCTGGGCGTCATGGAGCCGGATGCCCTGTCGATCACGCTTGCAGCCGCTTTGTCCAGTCTGGACCCGGCGCTGGCCCTGGTCGACGTCTCCACCGACATCGAGCGCCTGCGCCTAAGGAAAAGCGTAAGTGAACTCGCACTCATCCGCAGGAGCTGCGAGATAGCGGACTCGGTCTGGGAGCATGTGCCGGACATCCTTCGGGTCGGCCGACGCAACTTCGAGGTGATCGCCGATGTCGAGCACCTGATGCGCCTGCACGGCGCGGAAAGCGGGTTCAACCTCCTGCTGCCGCTGCCTTTCCTGGGGCGGCAGATGCAGTCGCTGGCGAACACCGAACGAATCGCCGCCGATGCCCGCTACCTGCTGGAGGTGTCGCCGCGATACCAGGGCTACTACGCGCAGTTGACGATCCCGGTGACCAGCCGGGCCGATGACGGGCGGGCGCTGCGCGCATACGAAGATCTGGTGCAGGCCAGGGAGGCAACGCTACCGCTTATGCGCCCAGGCGCGGACCTTTCGGAGATCGCGGTTTCGGTCGAAGGCTTCCTGGCGGAGAGGGGTCACAAGATGGCGTCGCGCTCCCTCGGCCATTTCTGCGGGATGGCGTTGGAAGAGCCGCGCCACGATCCCACAAAGCCGTTTCGGCTTGAGGAGGGCATGACGCTCATCTTCCATCCCGTGCTCGCGGATGCGGAGCTACATTCGCTGATGCGCGCCGATACCTACGTGATCGACGGGGCGGGAGCCCAGCGGCTGACCCGCTACGAAGGCGGCATGCTCACCTTCGCCTGACCGGCGCGGCTATGCGGACGGCACGCCTTCCTTTATGGTCGGGACCGTTCGCAGGCGGCAGAACTTCCTCAAGTCGGGATGGTTCACAATGCCGAGCTCCTTGCACACGACGATGATGGCTGCGAGGAATGCCTGCATCAGTTCGGTCGGCAATTGCTCACTGCGCAGGATCAGTTGCATCCAATATTGTGTCGGCATGTCAAGCTCTATCTGCCGCAACAATCCCAGGCGGCTTTCGGAAATCACCGAGAAGTCGGAGAAGAGTGCGAAGGCGTCCGAGTTCAGGACGATCTCCTTGGCCATGTGAATGGAATTCGACACGAGGACACCTGGCAGGTCGAGGTCGACGGTCGAGAAGATCTGCCGGAAGCCGAACAGCGTGCCGATCTCCTCCTGCGGGCATACGAATGGGAAGGCGGAGAGCTTCTTGAGCGTGGGATGGTCCTTGAGCGGATGATTGCCGCGGACCCATGCCGCGCGCTTGACCTGGAACAAGCGGATGGCGCGCGTCCCCTTCAGCTCGACCTCGTCCGGGCTTTGGGAGATGAGCATGTCCAGCGAACGGTCCCGCAACTGCGCCAGGAGCGGGGCGATCGAGAACTCCTCGGTCAGCCGGATGTCCACGCCGGGGTTGGACTTCAACAACCGGCACACTGCGAGCGAAACCATGGACGCCGCTCCTCCCGTGCTTGCTCCGACCCTGAGCGCGCCTTTGTGCCCAAAGGCGAGCTCCTGGAGACGCTGTGCCGCCTGAACGAGTTCGCGATCGATCGATTTGGCGTGCTCGTACAGCATTTGCCCGTAGATGGTCGGCTCGACCCCATGGGGCGTCCGCTCGATGAGCTTGACGCCCACCTCCTTCTCCATCTGGGCGATGCTCTGCGACAGGGCGGGCTGGGTCAGGCCAAGGTGACTCGCGGCGCGGTTGAACGTGCCCTGCCGAATCAGTACCGCCAACCGGATCAGCCGCTGGGGATCGACCCTCATGCCGGCTGATGCGTTTGCAGGAGGCAGCGCCCGCGTCTGGCGTGAAGCTGGACGGCGGCCCGGGATCGAAAGCCGTTTCCGACGACGCACGAGTTCATCGCAGGCCTATCATTTTTGTTTTTCCCTGCCATGCGAATAGGTTGCCGGCCGGCACTTGTCCATATCCGGGCCGCTGTGACGCTATCCGTGTGATCTTTAGCAGGCTGCCGAAGCCTCTGCGAAGCAGAAGCCGCGCTTCCCCTCCGTGGGGCTTTCCAAACGCCCGGAAAGGCGAGGGGAACCTCGCGCCCACTCCGCCAAAGGACAGTCGCCCTCTGGACACCTGGAAGGGGTAAAGGGGATGACTATCCTCTTTCGGGTGCAGGGCAGAGCGCTGGAGCCTTGCGCCTCGGGCTTTTTAGCTATCTGCTAGACCGCGGCTACATCCGGTGCGCGGCCATGCAGTGCGGGCCAGTGCCGGAGAATAATCGATGCCTTCTCGAGCACGGCATGCGCGTCGAGGATCGCTCGCGCAAGCCGTTCGTCCAGGCTGGACGCGGCACGCGACGGTTCGGCCGACACGAGCCGCGTGCTGGCCGCGATGCTAAGCACACCGACGTCATGGCCCGACATGAGGACAGTGACGGGCTGCCCCACCTGGAACCGGCGGCGTGCAAGCTGCTGCTCTGTGGTCGCGCACCTCTCGGGCAGCGACACGCCGAGATCGCTTTGTAGCCAATGATGGACGTTTCGCGCCGCGGCGGTCGAGAGCCAGCCGGGGCCGTCGGGGTCTCGCATGGCGAAGCTGACGACCGTTGCCGACTCATCCCAGCCGGGGCCACCCCGGTCGAGTCCGTTCCAGGCAAGTTCGTCCGTAAGGACACGGGGCGTGGCGCGGTGCGGGGCGGGCGCATCGATGAGCCGCAAGTCGGCATTGCCGTCGACGGCGGAGCGGACACTGAAGCTGAACTCGCTGACGATCCGCCGCTGCTCGGCCGGCGCCACGGTGTTGAAGGACAGCAACTCGGCCAGCGCCGCTGACCAGCGCAGCGCAAGCCCGACTTCGCCGCCCGCCGGTAACTGAGCCGCTGCCGCTAGGCTTGGAGGCCATTCCGCGCGGTTGGAATAGTCCCGCAATCCTTCGGGAAGCTTGCGGGCGAACCGGTCGCGGAGCGTTTCCGGCACGAGCACCGCGGCGGACGATGGCGGCCCCGTCAGGCACTTGGAACCGGTGAGCAGCACGATCCAGCCCAAGGCGAGGTAGTCCCAGATCCTGTCTGGGCACAGCCGCGCCTGCGAAGCATCGACGACCACATCGACCAGGCCGGGATAGCGCTCCTGCATTTCCAAAAGCGATGATGTCTCGGGCCCCGACAGACCGGTCCGCGAGACATCGACGTGATGCACCATCACCCGCCGGCCGGCCGTGACACCGGTCTCGGCGATGCGGGCGCACTCGGCGGCAACGTCGGCCGCATCGCGAACCGCCCCGTAGCCATCGCGCAACTCTACGGTCTGCACCTGCGTATCGCCACGGTAGCCATCGATCAGGGTCGTATGCTCGACCCTCACGCCGCGGGCGGTGATGGCGGCGGGGTGCCGACCCGCTGCGGCGATGGCCACGCCGCCGTCGATCTCGCCCGGGGCCATCAGCACGGCCGTCATAGGGCGTCCATCCGGATGGCCTTGGGCAGCGGCAAGGGCGAACAACTCCGCTTCGGCTGACGACTGCGCCAACGCGATGAACGTTCCGGGCGGCAAGCCCCAGGCCGTCCGGATCACGCCGCGAACGCTAGCCAGTGCGTTGCCGACGGCCGACACATTGTCCACGATCTCGGCGAGCAGCGTCTGCCGCATCGCCTCCGCGCCACCGTAGCCGCGTTCGGAAATCGAGGACGCGGTCGCGGAACCGCAGCTCACCATGGATGGTGTCGGACGCAAACTGCAGTCATACCCGTTCAGTCCGCTTGCCGGATCAGTTCGAAGATGCGGGTCGCCACCGCCTTGCATGAGCCATTCAGTGGGCCCGAGCACTGGCCAGATCCGGGCCAGCATCCCACCCAATCCGGCTGGCAACCCCGGATCCGTCCCGGGCTGATGATCCGCCAGCACTTGCCAGAGGGCTTGCAACTGCCCGGCAGTGGCCGGGATCCCGGACGCCAGAGCTGGGTAGTCGGGAATGATGACACCATCGCCCGGCGCGATCGCCAGAGCGCCGGACGCCTCGAGGATTGCGAACAAGGCCGCAGTGCGCGCCGAAGCAAGCCCGGCTAGCGCCGGCAGCGCAGGCCATAGGCGCCGGAGAAGCAGCAGTTCCAACGCATGGCGAATCGCGACCGGACCCAAAAGGGCGTCCGCGGCGCAGGCCGGGTGGAGGAGGATGTCGCCGGCCTTGGCCACAACGAACGACTTCGGCAGGTCCGCCACGACCCGAACCGAGACACCGCCCGAAAGCCCACGGAAATCGGGGCGAGACAGGATCCTGGATACCTGGTCCGGAAACTCGATCACAGCCATTTCAAGCTCCCGGCCAGGGTGGAACGCCGTCCTACAAACGGGACACCGGGCTGCTACTCGGCCGCCACCGCCGTCTGTGACGTGACGAGCTTCGCGTTCTCGTCAACCCGGCGCCACTGCTTCAACGGCCGCCCTTCCTCCAACGCGTTCATCTCACGCGCCCAGATGCGGCGCAGCAGACCGATCGCGCGGTCAGAGGCGCCCAGGTGCTCGGCCTTGCGGTCGGCGATGATGCCCTGCCCCGCCATGCAGACCGTGTCCTGGATCACGGGCAGCAACGGGTGGTCCTGGTCGATGTCGTCCAGAGTCATCTCGCAGTTCATGACCCGCGCCGCGATATCGTTCGGGTCCTCCATCGTCTTCATCTTCTCGAGCATCTGCGGGTCCGGTTTCGCAAGCCGGTCGATGAACACGCTCAGTGTGCTGGTGTCGTCGATCGGCACTCGCCACGCGACGTGGATGGTCAGGTTGTCTCGGTCCTGCTGCTGCACGACATCGCGCAGCATAATGTTGGGCATGAAGGCGTGGGTGTATAGCTTGCTGCCGTCCGAACGGGCCGCGATACTGACAAATCCGTACTCGGTCTCCTTGGCATTGATCCGCGGCAGCTCGACAAGGCCAAAGCTGCCTGCGAAGTCGCCATGCGTATAGTGGATATGGACTTCGTCCACGTCGTTCTCGACGCGCTGGAAGTAATTGTAAGGGAGCACGGTGGCGACCGACAGCAGAGCCCCCGCGCTCTCATCTTCCAGTTCGGGGAAGCGCGGGAACATGGGAGCCTCTCCTTCGCCAAAGAAACCGAACACGACGCCAAGATACTCCCGGACTGGGAACGCCCTGAGGCACACGCTGCGCGCGTAGGACTGCGTTTCCGCCGGGAAATCCTCACCCTGGCCGCTGGCCGCAAATTTCCAGCCGTGATAGCGACAGCGGATCGAGCTCCCCTCGACCCAGCCATAGGCGAGGCTTGTTCCACGGTGGGGACAGCGGTCCTGAACGAGATTGATCAGCCCGTCCTCGGCGCGATACAGCGTATAGAACTTGCCGAGTATTTTCGTGCGCTTGGCACTGCGGGGCTTGATGTCGCGGGACAAAGCCATCGGCTGCCAATATTGCGCCAAGTAGCGACCGGCGATCGCGCCGTTTTCCACGAGGGAGAAATCATCAGCCGCTAGGCCAAGCCTAATGGTTGCGGACATGCCTGCGTCCTCCGTTTTGTAATTGTGTGTTCCATAGCGGTAGCGGGGGGGAATGGATAATTCAAACTGAATTTCCCGCATAAGGTGATCTTATCGTCCAGGTTGCCGACGCGGCGCGTCCTGCGACGCAGGCTCGACTGCCGCGTCATCGAGCGTTGGGCCTAACCGCCGCTTTATCACGATGCCGTCATAAGTTACGCTAATAGGCACATGATGGTTCTGATTTCCGGTCCAGGCCCGTCCCCTTCTAATGTCGTTATCAAGGAATAACGGAGGGTATCCGGTTACGCAGTTTGGGTAAGCTCGGGCAGCGGACGGATAGAAGAAAGCAGCCAAGTGTCAGAAGCGCACAGGATCGACGTTCACCAGCACGTGCTTCCGCCTTTTTGGGTCGAGGAGCTGCGCCGACGCAAGTCGGTCCACCGGCCGCCGGCATGGTCACCGGAAGCGGCGGTTGCGTTCATGGACTCCCGGCGGATCGCGACCGGTTACCTGTCGTTGACGGCGCCGGGCCTGGAGGCCTGGGCCGAAGGCGAGCGCCGCACCGTTGCGCGCCAGATCAACGGCTACACCGCGGATGTGGTCTGCAGATGGCCGGGCCGGTTCGGAATCTTCGCGACGCTGCCTCTGCCTGACATTGAGGGCGCGCTGCTGGAATTGGCCCACGCGCTCGACGTGCTGCACGCCGACGGCTTCGTGCTTCTGTCCAACTACGGCGACCGCTTCCTCGGCGATCCGCTTTTCGAGCCGCTCTGGGCGGAATTGGACCGCCGGGGGGCCGTGGTGCTGATCCACCCGACCCGCACCACGCTGCCGCCGCTCGACGGTATTCCAGCTCCGTTCGTCGACTTCCCGTTCGCGACCACTCGCACGGCTTGCGAGATGGTGCTGCGGGGCGTGCTCGACCGTTACCGGCGCGTGAAGGTCATCCTGTCGCACGCCGGCGGCTTCCTTCCGCTCGCGGTGCATCGTTTCGTTACCTGCGTCGGCACCATGCCCGGCAGTCCTGGCGCGGACGCTTTGATGGATGGGTTCGGCCGCTTCTACCTCGATACCGCGATCTCCTCCGGCCCGGCGGTGATCCCCAGCCTCAAGGCGTTCGCCGACCCCACCCACATCGTGTTCGGCAGCGACTTTCCTTATGCGCCGGGCGGCCGGGACGAGCCGTTCACGGCGCTGCTGGACGCCAACACCCTGCTATCCCCGGCCGAGCACGCCGCGATCGATCACGGGAACGCCGCCCCGCTGCTGGGCGGGACGCACCGGTCCGCCCGGGATGCTTCGGCGGACAGGACGCAAGCGTGACCGACCGTGCCGATGACATGACGATCTCCTGGACAAGGTTTCACGATGCCTAGACTTGTCATCACCACGCGCGAAGGCGCCAAGACGGAGAACGCCAGCGAGACCGGCCACTCGGTCATGGAGGTGATCCGCGACAGCGGCATCGACGAATTGCTGGCGCTGTGTGGTGGGGGCTGTTCCTGCGCGACCTGCCACGTCTACGTAGACCCAGGCTTCGCAGACCGGCTGCCTCCCGTCAGTTCGGATGAGAACGAGTTGCTCGATGGCTCCGGGCATCGGCTGACCCATTCCCGCCTGTCATGCCAACTTCCGTTCACGGACCTGCTCGACGGGATGGGCGTCACAATCGCGCCCGAGGATTGAGCACGATGCCGGTGGACGCCAGTTACGATGTGCTAATCGTGGGCGCCGGGCACGGTGGTGCTCAGGTGGCGACGGCGCTGCGCCAGCGCAAGTTCGCGGGCACGATTGCCATCGTCGGCGAGGAACCCGAACTTCCCTACGAGCGTCCGCCGCTCTCCAAGGACTACCTCGCCGGGGACAAGGCGTTCGACCGCATCCTGATCCGCCCGGCGGCCTTTTGGGACCAGCGCGGCATCGCGCTGCTGGCGGGCCGGCGGGTCGTCGCGGTCGATCCCGAGGCGCGAACCGTGGCGACCGAGGAGGGTGACACCATCGGCTACGGCCAGCTCGTCTGGGCCGCGGGCGGCCATGCGCGGCGGCTCTCGTGCTCGGGCCACCATCTGGGCGGCATCCACTCCGTCCGCAACCGCGCCGACGTGGACCGCATGAAGGCCGAGCTTGGTGCGGCTAACCGCGTTGCGGTCGTAGGCGGCGGCTATATCGGGCTGGAAGCCGCGGCCGTGCTCGCAAAACTGGGCAAGCACGTGACAGTGCTCGAAGCCCTCGACCGCGTGCTGGCCCGCGTCGCTGGCGAGCCGCTGTCTCGGTTCTTCGAGGCCGAGCACCGTGCCCACGGCGTGGACGTGCGGTTGAACACCACCGTCCAATGTGTCGAGGAGCGGGACGGCTACGTGTCCGGCGTGCGCCTGGCAGGTGGCGAGTTCATCGCGGCCGAGATGGTGGTCGTCGGTATCGGCATCGTGCCTGCGGTCGAGCCGCTGCTGGCTGCCGGCGCGACGGGCGGCAATGGCGTCGCCGTGGACGAGCACGGCCGCACGACGCTGCCGAACGTCTGGGCGGTCGGCGACTGCGCGCTGCACGCCAACCCCTTCGCCGCTCACCTGCCGATCCGGCTCGAGTCGGTGCAAAATGCAAACGACATGGCGACGGTCGTGGCGAGGGCCATCACCGGCGCCCCAGAGGCCTATCACGCCGTACCGTGGTTCTGGTCCAACCAGTATGACCTCAGGCTGCAAACGGTCGGGCTGTCGGCGGGTCATGACTTGGTGGTGACGCGCGGCGACATGCTGAGCCGCAGCTTCTCGGTCGTCTATCTCAAGGCGGGCCGGGTGACGGCGCTCGACTGCGTCAACGCCACCCGGGACTACATCCAGGGCAAGCGCCTGGTTGCGAGCGGACTGAGCGTCGATCCCGCGCTCCTGACCCGGGCCGAAGTTGCGCTCAATGACCTCTGAAACCGGTTGAGGAGCCGGCCGCGCGTCCACGAAGAAGACAAGTCAAATATCAAGGGGGACACGTCGTGCGTTTATTTACCCGGATCACGTCGGCATCTGTAATGCTTGCTGCCGCTGCTGCTGCCCAGCCTGCAATGGCGGCTGAGCCATTGGGCAGTCAGGCCGTCGCGGCGAATCCTTCTCCGGGGCCGGCCGGCCCCGGAAACGATCTGAACGTTTCGCCAAACCCGGGTAACGACACGCCCGGGCAGGGGTCGACGTTCCAATCAGGGGAGGAGGCGCAATCGGCGCCGCCCCTCACGGGCCTGTTCCCCTCCGTCGGGCAAGCGCTTCTGGACCGAGGCATTGATTTCCACGGGGCCTTCAACGATCGGTTCCTGGCCAATCCGAGCCAGGGCAATCTTCGCGGTTATGGCTACAATCTGGGGTCTTTCCGCCCCTCTGTCGACTTCGACCTTCAGAAGCTCATTGGCTTGCCCGGTGCCAGCGTCCATTTCTCCGAAACATGGTTTGCGTTCAAGTCGAACATCCGCCCGGGGACCGGTAATGCGGGTTTCCTGTTCCAGACGGGGACGGCACTGAACGCCGGCTATACGCCGCCACCAACGGAAGCCAGCACCCTCACCCTGCTGACCTACGAGCAGAAACTTTTCAGCGACAAGCTCTCTCTCGAGTTCGGCAGGACCAGCGTTCACCAGTATTTTTTCCTCCCGAACTCCATCGATCCTTTCTCGTATGATTCCACGGTACTGAACGTGGACGCTGACTTCAACTCCATCACCTACTCGCAATGGGGCGGGCGGGCGAACTACCATTTCACCCCGGCCTGGTACATCCAGGCTGGCGCTTTCCAGGACGACTACCGCAACGGCGTCAACCACGACTATCGCCTGGGTACCAGCCTGTCGTCCGGCGCCCAGGTCCTTGCGGAGGTCGGCTACCGCACCGAATTCTCGACCGCTGCCTACCCGGCGAACCTCGAAGCGGGTTTCGAATGGAACACCCGCACTGGGCTGAGCAACATCAAGGGTACGGGTGCCACGGCGCTACCGGGGCGGACGGCGGCGGTCTATCCGGGCGGCGGGGTGATCTTCGTCCAGGGCCTGCAGACCGTTTGGCGCGGCCCCAACCAAGCCGGCGCGCCGCCGCAGAACGTCTCCGTCTTCGGATACGTCAACCCGGCGGTGGACAAGCCACAGCCCTTCGACTTGGACGCGCTGGTCGGTGTCAACTTCACAGGCTTCATGCCCGGCCGGCCGCGTGACGTGGCTGCTTTTCAAGTAAAGTATCAGCGGCTCAGCGCTGTCGAAGCGAACTACGAGACTGCAACGTCGCAACGGGCCGGCCAGAAGAGCGGATCGCAGGACCGCGACGCTGTGCAGTTCGAGATTTTGGACAAGGTCGTGCTGACGCCGTGGCTGTCCGTCACCGGAACAGCGCAGTATATCCACAATCCAGATAATTATGAGAACCCGAGGCAAAGGCGCCCGCACGACGGGTGGGCGGTCGGCACCTTCGCAACGGTCGCGTTCGGGCCGTTGCTGGGCACCAGCCAGAAGCCCTTCTAGGCCAAGGCACACGGGACGTGCAAGCAGGAGGAGGGAAGGATGACGATCAGCCTCAAGAATGCCATGGACGCCGAGCCGATCGGGCGGCTGCAATGGGCCATTGCGGCCTTGCTGACGGGCGTACTGGTGCTGGACGGGTCCGATCTACAGCTCGCGGCCTTCTCGGCACCCATCCTGATGGGGGACTGGCACCTCTCCAAGCCTCAATTCGGCCCGCTGCTGGCGGCGGCGCTGGTCGGCATGGCGGTCGGCAGCCTGATCGGCAGCTGGTATGGCGACCGTATCGGCCGAAAGCCGACTCTCGTGGCGAGCGTGGCCTTCTTCGGCGCCATGACAGTGATCTGCGCCAGCGCGAACGGGCCGGTACCGTTCGTCGTCATGCGTTTTCTCAGCGGGATCGGCTTCGGGGCTGCGTTCCCGGTCGCCACGACCCTGATGGGCGAGTGGATGCCGCCCCGCGCAGCGGGCAAGGCCATCAGCATCATGACTCTCGGTATCCCGATGGGTATCATGCTGGGGGCACTGACCGCATCCTACACGTTGCCCTTGCTCGGCTGGCATTGGCTGTTTGTCGCCGTGGGTACTGTCTGCCTGACATTTTCCGTTATCCTGTGGCGGGGGCTGCCGGAATCGCCCGGTTTCCTTCTGCTGAAGGGACGCCATCAGGAGGCGCAAACGAACCTGTCCCGGGCGTGGAGCCGGGAGGTCGAGGGCATGGCGACCAGATTCCAGGTGGAGCCTCGGCGGGAGGGCGGACGTGGGCTGCTGGTGCGATACAACGCTCGGGTCAACACCGGACTTTGGCTCGGCGTTCTGTGCGCCAGCTGTATGACATACGGTATCGGCGGTTGGGTGACCGTGGTGCTCACCGGATTGCAGCTTCCGCTGGCCACGGCCCTACGCGGGCCGCTGACGTACAGCCTTTCGGCCCTGGTCGGGGCGGTCGTCGTCGGCTGGGTGCTTGCCCGGTTGGGGTCTCGGGCCACCATGCTGCTGCTGTCATGCGCGACGCTTGTCAGTTCGGCCGCCATGGCCGCGGCAGCCTCTGTGCTACCGCCGGGCCGGGAGATGTTCGCTTTGCTGTTCGGGGGTCTAGCCGTCGCCGGTTTCTGTACTGGGGCGCTGCAGGCCTCATTATACGCCCTCGCAGCAAACGCCTATGACACGCCTATTCGCGCGCGGGGCCTGGGTGTCGCATCCTTAATGAGCCGGATTGGGGCAATAGCTACGAGTTTCGCGGGCGGCGTGGTTCTGGGCTTTGCGCGCGAAGCCGGCTTTTTCGCGCTCATGGCTGCCTTCGCCGCACTTGCCACCCTGGCCGTCGTCATCGTCGACCGCCACATCCTCCGGGACAGATCCAGAGGTGCTAGAGAAGCTTCCCACGCTGCCACCGTCACACGAACAGTAAGGCCGGCGGTGGATTGAGCCGACCAGGCCTCCATCCCGATCGCCACGAAGGCGTGCGTACTCGGCGGGTCCACGCCTGGCGGAGGTGCCTGAGTTCATCGCCGGCAATCAACCCATCTACCATCACCGGGAATAACCCGGCTCATCTGCTCGACCTCTGAACGTGAGGGCCAAGCCTGCGCGCCGGACGGAGAGCGGCCAAGAAGGGCAGGGGGCTTCCGGCGAAGCCGCCGACACCAAACGCGAGGAGACGACATCGACAGCACCCGCATGCTGATCCGGATCGAGCAGGGCAAGGGACGCAAGGACCGCAACGCCATGCTGTCCCCTCAGCTGGTCGCGCTGCTGCGGCTGTGGTGGAGGGAGGGCAAGCGGCGCTCCGTCATCCTGCCCCATGGCTGGCTGTCCCCGGGCGCAGCACCACGGACCCTATCTCAATCCGGCAGATCAACCGCGCGATCCATGAGGCGGCCGAGGCGGCCGGGATCCGCAAGCGAGTGTCGCCCCATACGCTGCGCCACAGCTTTGCCACGCACCTGCTGGAGCAGGACGTCGACATCCGTGTCATCCGGGTCCTGTTGGGGCACAGCAAGCTCGACACGACCGCGCTCTATGCTCGCGTCGCCACCAAATGCCCGGCTGGCTTCGATCGGACCAGGTAACTGGTTCGTTCGAAATCGATGGCTGCAATCGTCGAGATCCGCAGCCGGCGATCGCGACGACCTTACCTAGAATCCTGCCATGGCTCCTGTTCAGTTCGCGGGTTCGTTCATACCGGCAGACCTACGACAACCAATTTTTTCCTTCAGCTTGCGCGAGCGTTCGGCGCCAATGGTCTGACTGAAATACAGTTCCGCCCCTTTGCCACTGGACCCTCGATTTCGCGTCATTGGCCATCAAGCCCGGTTTGTCTTCAGCCAGTGTTCCAGGCCTTCGAGCGAATGAAACTCCGACACGCTATGGGCAT
The DNA here is from genome assembly GCA_964244585.1 of uncultured Acetobacteraceae bacterium. Lineage (GTDB taxonomy): Bacteria > Pseudomonadota > Alphaproteobacteria > Acetobacterales > Acetobacteraceae > LMUY01. The sequence goes on from CAXTJM010000039.1 coordinate 17,461, forward strand.
CGCCGTCCGGCATCGTCGCCTGCATCATGCGCGCCAGCGCGTTGCCTGGGCCAAGCTCAATAAATTTCGTGACGCCGCCTGACCGGCAGGAAACAATGCAGGCTGCCCAATCGACGGTCTGCTGTATTTGCCGGGCAAGCTTGTCCAGGCCATCTCCAAGATCGAACACCGCCGCACCGTCAATGCCGCTCAACAGCCGTACGCCGGACGGGAAGACACCGGGCAGCTTGGCCTTGCCAAGGGCCGCACGGAACCGCTCGCTGGCCCGGCGCAGCAGCGGGGTGTGCGAGGCAATGGCCACGGGCACCAGCTTTGCCGATGCGCCACGTGCCTCTACATCACGCACCAAAGCGTCCAGCGACACCTGGGTTCCGCCGGCCAGCATTTGGTCGGAGGCGTTGACGATCGCGACATGGCATCCGTGCGCGCGACAGAGCGGCTCTAGGTCGCGACGGGACAGGCCGCGGACAGCCGCCAAGCCGGATGGCTTGGCCGTGTCATCGTCCATCAGCAACGCGCGCTCCGCCGCGAGATGAAGCACCGTCTTCGCGTCCAGCACGCCGGCAATGCCCCACGCGGCCAATTCGCCCACACTGTAGCCAGCGACGACGAGCGGGCGTGGCACGACGTCGCCCAGCACGGCCCAAACTGCCAGCGCCTGCGTGCAGCACAGGATCTGCCCGGCCTTGTTCGCGTGCAGATCGTCCTCACTCGCCTGCCGGGCCAGATCGCGCGGGTCGTGGCCGCCAAGCGCGGCCTTCGCCGCCTCGAACACGGCAGCGGCTTCTGGCGCGTCGGCCACCAGGTCGAACATCCCAGGCGCTTGCGCACCTTGACCGGAACAAAGGATTGCAGTGCCTGTCATACGAAGGAAGTCAATCCATCCAGGAACACGGTGAAGGCGAGCAGGTCAGCGCACCCACCGGGGCTGAGACGGCGGGCGATGAAATCCCGGTGTATGGCTTCCGCGGCCTCCTGCCACGCCGCTTGCCCGACGCCGCCCGCCACAAGGAAGCGGGATGCCGAGCGGCGTGCGTGGTCCAACCCCTCGGCACCGCCACGGTGCAGCAGGTTCGTGTCGTCCACGCACGCCAGCAGAGCGAAGAACGTCTGCACGCGGGCGGCTTCCGCATTGTCGCCCGCGAGCCGATGGCCGAGCCGCAGCGCAGGCAGGCCGACATCGAGCACATGCGGGAAGCCGGCCGCCGCCTGCGCCTGCGCGCCGCCCGCGCCGAAGCGCAGCCGGGCCGCCGTGCCATGGCTATGCAACGGGATGGGGCCACGCATGATCGCGCTTCCCCAGCGTTGGCGCACGGTTGCGCCCAGCAGGCGGGGCGTGGCTGGTGCCGGGCCAGCCCAGGCGGCTCCGGCGGCGGCGCATAGCAGTCCAAGGCCGAAGATGGCGCCGCGATGCGTGTTGACGCCGCCCGTCGCCGCCAGCATCGCCCGCTCCGCCGCCAGGCCGATGCCGCGCAACTCGGCCATCCCGGCACCTGATGCGCCGGCGGCGGCCAGTTCGGCAAAGAACGGCCGGATTGCCGCGGTGCTGGTCCGGAACGTTCGGGCATCCATGTCCGAATGGCTGCCCGAATCGACGTGGCTGACGAGGCCCGGCTTAGGCCAGGTTTCCAGCTCGGCCAGCAGGGCGGCGGCGGCGGCCTCCGCGACGCGGGCGTCAATGCCGTCGCCAGGCTGGCAGCTTGCGGGCCGGGGTGCCGCGGTCAATGCGCCGGAACCAAGCCGCGGAACAGCCCGGCTTTGAGCCGTGCTTCCACCCCATCCATTGTCTTGGCGAGTACCGTGATCGCCCCGACGTCCGCCAGGGCCAGTTCACGCCAGTTGACCCCAGCTCCGTCAGGCAGCACCAGTTCACCGTCGATGCGCGCGGGCCCGAGCGCATCGAGCCGCAGCAATGTCCGGGTAAGCGACTCAGCTGCGGCTTCGTCGGGAACCTGCCACAACAGATCGAGGTCTGATCCGGCAGAAAGGTAGGACAATCCGGTTACGTACTCCCACAACAGGGCACCGAACACGCGAGGCGCTATGCCGGCGCGCTCGCCGAACTCAATCAGGGCGGCGATGGCCGGCTGCCAGGCCGCCGGTGCCGCCGACGCCGCGTCCCGCAGCAGCACAGGCGGCAACGCCATCACCGGGGCGCCGGTCGGAAAGCTGAGGGCGATCCGCCGCTTGCCATGGCTGGGCGGCAGCGGCAATGCTGCGGGCAGGTCGTCGGCCGCGTCGCCGGTCATGCGACGGCGGACGATGACGGGCCAGCCGAGCCGAGCCCAATCGGCCAGAAGCAGCACGTCCGCCAGCTCCGGACGGCGGTGCAGTAACGCGTCCCAGGCCGCCGGCGCGGGCCGCAGCAGGTCATGCCGACGCAGCATCACGGCTCTTGCCGGTCGCCGCCGCAATGACCTGTAGGGCGACCTTCGCCGCCATTGGCCTGCCTTTGCGCTCGGCGCCCAACTGGTCGCGCACGTCTTTCTGCCTAGCCTTTCCGAGCGTCGCCTCAAGCTGCTCGTCCAGGGGCTGCTTCGGATCCCAGATTTCCGCCACGGCACCGGTTTGGGCCAGGTGGTCCAGGCCCGGCGCGAACACGGGCGTCGTTTTCGACAGATCCTTGAGCTTGTCCTCGGGCAGCTTGGTGACGCGGGCCATGGAGGGTAGGTCCATCACTACAGGCTCCGCACCCGGCAGGGCGACCAGGCTGTCAGTCGCCAAGGCCGTCGCCAGAAATGCGCCTGCAGACGCCTTGCCGTATTCCAACCCGATCGTGCGGTGCCCCTGCTGGCTGGCCAGCAGCAAGCACTTGGCGAGGTGGGCAAGGTACTCGTTCAGGCCGATCATCTCCTCGTGCCGGGCCATGAGCTGGCCTTCCGTGTCGACCAGCACCAGGATCGGGGTGTCGCCGCTCTTCTCCACCACGCCCAGCACGTGCTTGGCCAGCGGCAGGACGCCTGCGGTGCTGAGCGGCACACCGTTCGCGACGCCAATCACCGCGATGGGTTCACCGCCGCGGCGCTTGCCGTGGCCGGTGATCCAGCCATCATTGCTGGTTGCCACGTCGTGGCCGGACGGGAACAAGCCCTTGAGGACTTCATCGAGCGTCATGGCTGGCCCCCTCCACGCCGTGCACAATCCTGTCGAAGGGACCGTCGTCCATGTCCCGGATAGCCGCCGGGTCCTTGATGCCGAGGGCCTTCCACATGCCAACGGCGTCGTCGCACCGGCCCAGGCTTGCGTGACGTGTGGCCAATCGGGCCTGCTCCGCCTTGAGCGTTTGCAGGTCGAAGGCAGGAACCTTGCCGAGCACCTTGATCGCCGCCTCGCGAAAGCCTCCCATGGTGTCCGGAGCAAAAGCGTCCGCTCCGCCGATCAGCCGGCGGTTCTTGCCGCCGACCACGCTCCACACCAGAGCCTTGTTGGCCGCGTCGAACTCCTCGACGCCTTTGTTGGTCTCGATCACCTCCGGGCCGGACACGCCAATGCGTCCCTCCTCGGAGACCACGATGCGGGAGCAGGTGCCGGCGGTCAGACCGGCGCCGCCGAACGCTCCGGACTTGCCGCCCACCAGGGCGATCACGGCCACCCCGGCGCATCGTGCCTCGGCGACGGCGCGCATAACTTCGGCCACGGCGAGTTCGCCGGCATTCGCCTCCTGCAAGCGCACACCGCCGCTGTCCAGCAGCAGCAGCACGCTGCGCGGCAGGGTCTTGTGGCCGCTGGCGGCGCGGAGCAGGCCCACGATCTTGGCGCCGCTGACCTCGCCGAACGTGCCGCCCATGAACTGGCCTTCCTGGGCGGCGAGAAGCACGTCGCGCCCATCCAGCTTGCCGCGGCCGATCACCACGCCGTCGTCGAACGCCGATGGCAGGTCGAACAGGGAAAGGTGCGGGCTTTGCACCCGCTCGGCCGGCCCGAGGTACTCCTTGAAGCTGCCCGGGTCCAATAGGCCGCCCACGCGCTGCCGGGCCGTCGCTTGGAACCAGCTCGCGTCCTCATGAGTCGCTGCATCCTGCATCATTCGGCCTCCATCAGCGCAGCGCCTTGCATCAGGCGCAGGTAAACCGTATCGGGCCGGGCGCCGCCGTCGTTGATCGAGATGCGCAAGCCGCCCGGCGACGACCGCTCTACGAACTCGGCCACGACCGCCTTCCAGGTGTCGTCATAGCCTTTGACCGGAGTGGCGATGTCCACTTCGCAATGCCTGTCCGGCAGCACCCGCTCCAGCAAGACTTCAAGGTTGCCGGACGCAACCACGCCGATGATTGCCTGGTCCTTCTTTCCGGCGAGCCGGCTCTTGGCCATGTGCTTGATCTTCAGGTTTTCCATCGTTTGGCGCTCCTTACCAGTTGCGGTATTTGACCGGCGGGTCGTACAGGTTCCCCGACCAGTGCATCAGGTCCTTGACCGACCGTGCCGCAAGCATGCTCCGGTGAGCATCAAGCGGGTTGATGCCGAGGTCCTCCGGACGTTGGACGATTTTCCGCTCGCGCAGCCGATCGACCATCTTGCGGTCGCGCCCGCGGCCCACGTCGGTGAAGCCGGCAATGCCGCGGATGGCCTGCTCCCGCTCCTCCGGCGTGCGGCACAGCAGCAGATTGGCGATGCCTTCCTCGCTGACGATGTGCGTCACGTCGTCGCCGTAGATCATCACCGGCGCCAATTCGAGCTTGAGCTTTTCCGCCAGGTTCAAGCTGTCGAGCTTCTCGACGAAAGTGGGCACCATCTTCTCGCTGAACGTCTCGATGATCTGCACGACCAGCTTGCGGCCGCGCACCAGCGCTGGGTGCGCATCAGACGCTTCGCGGCCCGCCTTCAGCCACGGGTCGCTCGGATGGCGCCGGCCGTGCGCGTCGCACCCCATGTTCGGGGCGCCGCCAAAGCCCGCAATGCGGTCCTGGGTGATGGTCGAGCTGTTGCCGGCAAGGTCGATTTGCAACGTCGAGCCGATGAACAGGTCGGTCGCATATAGCCCGGCGACCTGGCAGTACATCCGGTTCGACCCCATCGAGCCGTCCCGCCCGTTGAAGTAGATGTCCGGCCGCGCGCGCATGTACTCGTCCATGCCCACTTCCGAGCCGAAGCTGTGGATCTGCTCGACCCAGCCGGACTCGATGGCGGGGATCAGCGTGGGATGCGGGTTGAGCGCCCAGTGGGTGCAGATCTTACCCTTAAGCCCAAGCTTCTCCGCGTAGGTTGGCAGCAGCAGTTCGATGGCGGCGGTGTTGAAGCCGATGCCGTGGTTAAGCCGCTTCACGCCATACTCAGCGTAGATGCCCTTGATCACCATCATGGCTGTCAGAATCATGGTTTCAGTGACCTGGGCTGGATCGCGGGTGAACAGCGGCTCGACATAAAACGGCTTCGGGGATTGGATGATGAAGTCGATGCGGTCGCCGGGCACGTCCACGCGCGGCAGCTTGTCCAGAACTTCGTTGACCTGCGCCACGACGATGCCTTGCTTGAGGGCTGTTGCCTCGATTACCGCCGGCGAGTCCTCGGTGTTGGGACCCATGTATAAATTGCCCTCATGATCGGCGGCGCGGGCCACGGTCAGCGCGACGTGTGGGGTCAGATCGACGAAATAACGGGCGAATAGCTCGATGTAGGTGTGGATCGCGCCGAGTTCGATCTTGCCGTCGTTGAGCGCGCGGGCTACCGCCCCGCCCTGGGTTCCGGAATAGGAGTAGTCGAGCTTCTTCGCGATCCCCTTCTCGAACAGGTCAAAGTGCTCCGGCAACACGAGTCCGGATTGCACGATGTGCAGGTCATGCAGTCTCTTCGGGTCCGCCTTGGCCAGTGCGCCCGCGAGGAAGTCGGCTTGCTTTTGGTTGTCGCCTTCCATGCACAGCCGGTCGCCGGGGCGGATAACCGACTCCAGCAGCGCGGTCGCATCATCAGGCTTGACCATCTTACCATGCGCGAATCTGCTTCCCGCTTTCAGGCGTTCGTCGCGCGCCGTCTTCTCCTTATGCCAGTCCGCAACGTGGTTCATGTCCAGGCTTCTCCTGTCGAGGTTGCACTGCCCGTCCCGGTCAGGCGCATCAAGATGGCCCCATCCCCGAGGTGAGATAGATCGCGGCGGAGAGCGTCACGGCGCTTAGCGCGGTGCTCGCGATGAGAATGGTCCCAGCCGCTCCGGACGAGAGGCCGAAGCGCAACCCGAACAGGATGCCGAAGAAGCCGGCTGGAAGGGCCGTGAGCACGATGGCTTCTCGCGCCGCAAGCGGTGACACTGCGAACAGCCAAGCCAAACCCGCCACGAGCAACGGGTGCGCCACGTTGGACACCAAGGTCTGTATCGTGACGTCCACCCAATCTTTAGTGCCTGAGCCGAGACGATCCGCCCGGTGAGGAACAGGCCCGCACCACCCGCAACCTGCCCCACGAGGGAAAGCGCTTGAGAGTGATGCGCCGATGCTCTTGTGGCTGTCCTTCGCGCTCCATTCGAGGATGACCAGGGTAATCGGCGAGACAACGATAGACCCGCATCCGATCGCAACCGCCACCGAGACCAGTTGCTTCGGGCCAGTCGTATTGAGCATTGCCTCCCCGCGTGCCCGTCAGCCCGTTTGATTTGCCCCTGAACGGAGCGCCTTGCCGAGTAGGCCGGCGATTTCCTCAGTGGCTTGAAGGCATGCCTTCGAGTGCATGGTCATCTGGACGATCCCATGCGGCAAATCGGGATAATGAACGTAGGTAATGTCGTTCCGGTCCGTCGCGAGTTTGCGGGCGTAGGCGTGACCTACGTCGCGCAGCATGTCAAAGCCGCAGGTCACGAGCAGCGTCGGCGGCAGGTCTGCGTGGCTCTTCGCGTTCATGGGAGTTACGTAGGGTTGGCTGTAATCGGTGCCCTGCGGCAGGAGACTCCACACGAAGAGGAGGACGCCTGCGGTGTCAACATAGCCGCCCGAGACGTTCTCGACGCCGGCCGCCGTCGCGAAGGGCATCTCGGCCTCGGGGTAGAGCGGCATTTGCAACGCAAGCTTTGGGCCGTTCTCGTCACGGAGCTTGAGAGAAATGGTACAGGTAAGATTGCCGCCGGCCGAGTCGCCCCCGAGCGCAATGCGCGTTGGGTCGACGCCGCGCTCCACCGCATGGTCAAACAGCCAGCGAACGACGAATTCGCCCTCGTCCATCTGCACTGGCCACTGGTATTCGGGCGCCAGCTTGTAGTCGACGGCGTAGACCTGCACGCCCGCACCCTCGCACAGGCGCCGCATAGCGGTCTCGAACTGGTCGAGCGATCCGACGATAAAGCCGCCGCCGTGCATGTAAACCAGTGCAGCCAGCGTGCCAGGGCCAGGCTTGGAGGGATGATAGACCCGGACCGGGACCGTGCCATGCGGCCCTCTTAGGCCGAGATGTTCAACACCGCCGACGGGAGGCGGATCTACGTCAATAAAGGCATCATGCTCGCGCCGCTGTACGTGGATGGGCTTGTGGGCGCCGAGCACCGGGCCGGTCTTCAGCCACTCGGCGATTTCAGGATCCTTGGCGCCACTCGCCACCTTGTCGGGAATGGATCTGCCATCGTAGATCGTCACGTCCCGCGTCTCCATTCAGGTCGCCCCATTAGCAACGATGTTGCAGTGCGACGCAACCTCGACGCGCTAGTCTAATTGGTCACCATTGCTTATATTCATCGGACGAATGGGGGCATTATGATCAGCACTGACCTGCTCGAATGCTTTCTTGCCGTGGTGGATGCCGGCGGCGTGTCGAAAGGGGCGGAGCGGATCGCCTCTTGCAGCCTGCCGTCAGTCATCGGCTCGAGCGCTTGGAAGAAGACGTCGGGCGGCGCTTGATCCGGCGCGACACCAGCGGGGGCGTTTGACGCTCGAGGTTCTGCCCTACTGCCACACGCACGAGCCGCGATTCAGGCGCTCGCAGACGCTGAGGAGCACGTACGCCACCCCTTGCTCACCGGCTCGGCGCGGCTCGGCGTTGCCGAAAACATCGCAGGCTCCGCCTCGCCAGACCCGCTCGGCCGATTTCGACTCCTGCCCCCCGGTGTGCGGCTCGAGGTCGAGACCGGCCTCAGCGGTAACGTGTTTGTTGACCCGATGTGATTTGTCGCGGCTTGGATGGGTCTGGTTGGGTTTGGCAGTCTTGATGGGTGGCCCAAGGCGGACCCGGCAGCGCGGGAAGCCTGGGCAAAAGGGGCTTCCAAGACGAACTCGACCACATCGAGCAGCTGCGCCAACTCGTCCTGCTTTGGAACACCGAGGCCGCCAGCCGCCTCCTCCTGTCGGCCCTCTTGCTTGACCGCCGCAGCCACCCAGGCGCCGATCGACTGCGCCGTCGCTTCGAACTCACGCGCGAGATCTCCAGGAGACCGCCCCGCACGAACCAAATCGATCATCTGGCGGCGGAACTCAGGCGAATATGGCGGGCGGGTCTTGGGCATCAGGAACACCTCTGCTGAAAGCTTCAGGGTGTCCACGACCCGGGTCAATCCCACGATGAAAACGCCAGGTCAGTTCTCAGCAAAAAAATCAACAGGCGAGGCAGCCGGTTCTACGTGGGCGTTGCACGAGTGTTCTTTTAGCCGCGGCCAATTTCACACCGCCAAGGCGACCGGGACCCTTCACTCTGGCATCGGTCGCTGCCGCGACTCCTGGCGCGCTATCTTCTGGAAAACTGGCGCGGGCTGTTGCGGCTTGGTGGCCAGGACTCGCGGGCAGCCTACCTCGCCTATTGCAACAAGCGTTGGCCTAACCAAACAGTTGCTGTGAACAGCCATCGTCTGCTTAGAGACGCTCGTCACAAGCCTTTTCGAGCACTTGGAGCGAGAGGGCAGACGTGGTTTCCTTAAGCAGGTCCAGCGGCTCGGCTACGGCGAAAGCTATGGCGACCTTGCCTAGCGCGTCGGCGATCTTCCGCGCACGTTCGACACCCGGTTGTGACGCTTCCAGCGCCTCGAGTTCCTCCAGGCTCTTGTCGAATGTTGCGACGAACTCGCGGTAGCCATGCTGCTTGGAGAAGTAAAGCTCAACGTGCTTCATGATTTTGTTGAGCGCGCTGTCCAGCGCCTCTTCCTTGAAGGCGCCGTAGTGTCGACGGATGGTCTTGAGATGTTCGTGCCCGGGGTGACCGCCCTCCGGGCCTTCCTCGCGTTTATATTCATCCTGTAATGCCAGTATGTGCATGGCGAGGTGAGCCAGCCTGTGCGCCAGGCCGTTCAGGACGACGATGTGGAGCTTCAGGTCGCCGAGGTCTGCCTTGTAGCGCTCGACGGTATAAACCCATTCACCCAAGCCCAGCACGCTCAGCAGGAACTGCTTGCCTGCCGTGACGGCAATGCCCGTGATCTCGCCGGACCGTGCCTCCAGCGCTTGTGCAAGCCGGGTCGGCTCCTGCAGCAGGTTGCCGACCAAAGTCTCGCCGCGCTGCGCCTGCTGGTGGATCTGCGCCCCGAGTTCCACCACCTCCCGGACTAGCTTGATGATCGTCAGCGGCAGCAGCCCGCCATGGCTGGCCACCGCCAATCCAACGCCGAGGGCGATCGAACCGACGCCGATGCTGTCCTTCAGGGCCGCGTGCTGGACGTAATCCTTGGCGACCTCGCGATACCGGTCGTCCTCTGCCAGATAGCGGCGCACCTTCTCGGTCAGCACCGTCGATTGCGCTTCCACGAGCTCGAGCAGTTGTTGTCTCGCGTCGCTTACGGCACCCAGGTCGGACAGGTCGACCGCCCCGAAGGTCTGCCTGATTTCCACATTCGTCTTGAACGCCTCCAAGCCGACGTCCTGCAGCAGAACCTTGTTCGCGTGCAGCCTTTTCAGCTCCTCCGGCTGCAAACGCAGCTCGATCTCGGCAGAAACGCTCTCGTCACCGATGTCGCCCCTGACCGGGAAATGATCCGGCTCGATCTCTTCTTCGTCGGAGGCCGAGTTGTCGCGCCCCTTCCGATGGAGCTTACCCTTCAGCTTCTCCTTCACTCGATGAGCGCCGTCTCGCAGGTGATGGGCCTTGGAGGAGACGGATTGCTTGAAGGCGTCACGAATGTGATGCTTCTTCTCGCCTTTTTCGTCCGAGCCCTCCTGGCCTTCATCGCTTTCATGGTCGCTCATTGCGCTACTTAGCGACCATCAGGCGGCTCGCCACCCGTCGAGCGAGTTGCGCACGCTTGAGCACGGGAAGCAGCTCTCCGCGCACCCGCACCTCGATGCCGAAGCCATTGGGCTCCTCGATGTCGTCCATGATGTCGTCGGTTTCCAAGTACCGGGCCAACTCGTCGACCTTGCGCGCAGTATCGGGAATGGAGGCAAGGTTCGCCATCAGGGACAGCAGCTCGACGATTGCCGGTTCGGCGAAGTGGGGCTCCATGCCCCGCAGCGCACGGCCAACGGCCTTGAGGGTGGTAATCACATCCTTCAGCCTCGCATTCCACTCTGCCATGTCGCGCTCTGCAAGGCCGCTATCAGGCGAAATAGAACGATCAGGCCGAAGACCGAGGAAGCGTGCTATCCAAGCATCTTTCTCGTCCACACCGCACCCCTTGGGCAACGAAAGCTTCAACAGGTTTACGGTAGAACGCCCGGTGAGTGAGCTGGAACTGCACTGGATATCCGCAGCGTTACCGCTCTCCTGACCCAGCCAGATCGCCCAGGAGCTGCCAAGGCAAAGCAACCACACATGTGTCAGCTTTGTCAAACGGCAGGCAACCGACACCCTGTAACGGAGTGCGCCCCTGCGGGTGGACAGAATCAGGCTGCTGTTTTGACCGTCTGCCGGGCGTGTTGATCCTCGAAACGCACAGGGCTGAGGTAGCCCAGCGCCGAGTGCAGCCGCCTTGAGTTGTAGACGTTGTCGATGAAGCGCGGAAGATCGGCGGTGACGTCCTCGAACGTCTCGTAGGCCGCTAAGTAGATGGCCTTGACCGTCAACGTCTTCATGAAGCTCTCCGCCTTGGCATTGTCGTACGGATTGCTGCGCCGGCTCATCGAACCCGTGAGACCATGGGCCGCCAGCAGGGTGCGATACGCCTCGGACGCGTATTGCGACCCGCGATCGGAGTGATGCAGGCAACCCAGATCTGGTTTGGGCGGTCGGGGACGACGCCCTTGGCCAGGTCGGGATGGATCGGCCCGGCATGGTCGCTGTCGGTCGTCACGACCCGCGCATTATCCTCGCGGGTTGGTAGCCTGGTTCCGGCAATCCTAACCCTTGCCTACGAAAATGCTGGTTTCACAAGCCGACAGGCGTCGGTAAACCATCGGCGCACAGTAGCCGCCGGCGACCAGAACAAGGTGGCAGACCCTGAAGGATCGCTCATGCCGGTGGAGACCACCCATACGCTCGTAGTCGGGGCAGGCCAGGCTGGTGTTGCTATGAGCGAGCATCTCGGTAGACGAGGCGTCGACCACCTTGTGCTCGAGCGTGGACGGATCGCGGAGCGGTGGCGTTCGATGCGGTGGGACACGCTGGTGGCGAACGGTCCGGCCTGGCACGACTGTTTTCCCAGCATGGCCCTGGCCGGGGATCCCGACGCCTTCGTCTCCAAGGATCGGATGGCGGACTATTTCGAGGATTATGCCAGGAAGCATGATGCGCCGATCCGATGCGGCGTCGCCGTGACCAGCGTCGAAAGACTGGAAGGTAGGTCTGGCTTCCGCGTCGAAACCTCGCAGGGGCGTATCGATGCCGGCAACGTCGTGGTCGCCACGGGGCCGTTCCAGAACCCGAGCATCCCGCCCGTCGTTCCTCGGAACACAGGCGTCGTGCAACTGCATTCCAGCCAATACCGCAACCCGGCGCAGCTGGTGCCCGGCGCGGTGATGGTGGTCGGCGCCGGTTCGTCCGGCGTCCAGATCGCCGACGAGCTGGCCCGGGCGGGCCGGCAGGTGTTCCTGTCTATCGGACCGCACGACCGCCCGCCGCGTGCCTATCGCGGCCGCGATTTCGTCTGGTGGCTCGGCGTTCTCGGTAAGTGGGATGCACTGCCGCAGCCTTCGGGAGCGGACCACGTGACCATCGCCGTGAGCGGCGCCCGCGGCGGCGAGACGATCGACTTCCGCCGCCTGGCCGGCCGGGGTATGGTGCTACTCGGCATGACGGCGGCTTTCCAGGACGGCAAGCTGCTGTTCAGCGACGACCTGCGCCAGAACCTCGACCGCGGCGATGCAAGCTACCTGTCGTTACTGGATGAGGCCGACGCGTTTACCGCCCGCAACGGCCTCGACCTGCCGGAAGAACCCGGGGCCCGCATCCTGGGGCCGGATGCCGGCTGCATCACCACTCCGCTGCGCGAGCTGGACCTGGCAGGGGCGGGCGTGACCACGATCGTCTGGGCGACGGGCTTCATCTCCGACTATAGTTGGCTCAAGGCCGATACGTTCGACGCCGCGGGCCGCCCAAGGCACCAGAACGGGATCTCGATGGAACGCGGGCTCTACTTCCTCGGACTGCCGTGGCTGACCGGGCGTGGCTCCAGCTTCATCTGGGGCGTGTGGCACGACGCCAAGCGCATCGCCGACCACATCGTGGTACAGGACCGCTACTCCGCCTATCGGGCGGCACAACGTCCTGGGGCAGCAAAGCAACCGGCACTCGCCCTCGAGACCATCGGAGCACAGCGCGGCGCATCTTCGCGTTCGTAAGTTCAACACGAAGGAAACCTATCCCGAGCAGCGGTTGGACAACGATCTGTGCCAGGCCGTCGTCGCGCAGGGCCTGATCGTCTTCCTGCGGGGACAGTGCCCGCAGGACTTGGACACTGCCCAGAACATCGCAAGCCACGATCCGGTCGAGCAGACCCACAAGGTGATGCAGAACATCGGCCAACTGGTCCGCGAATGCGGCGGCGCGATGGAGCACGTCACCAAGCTGGTGATCTACATCACCGACGTGCGTCATCGCGAGGCGGTGTACCGGCAAAACCAGCGTCACAGGCTTGTGGGATCAGGTCGGCCGGGCCTCCGCGCCGGAGGGGGCGATCACGACTACGGACAAGCCGAGAAATCGTGAAGGTGGCGGCCCCACCTGGACTCGAACCAGGGACCCATCGCTTAGAAGGCGATCGCTCTATCCGCTGAGCTATGGAGCCATGAGGCTTGGCACGGGTACAAAGACCCTCGGCTCAGCGACCCGTCAAGATGCGTTCCACCAACTGCTTCACCGTCGGGATGAAGCCGTTGGAGTAGAACGGGTCCGACGCGAAACGATAGGCGTTGTGGCCGCTGAACATCAGGTTATTGTCCAACGCGACCGGGTCGCCCCTGTCATCACGCACCGCCTGCAGGGTCTTCTGGATGCAGAAGCTGCGGGCGTCCGCCTTCTTCCCGTTGGTGTAATCCGGCTCGTGCTGGGACCAGTTGGAGAAGCGGCACTGGCTGAGGCAGCCCATGCAATCCGTCTGGTCCTTGATGATCTCGGCTGCCTTGTCCGGCGTCACGAACACCAGCGTGCTGTCGGGCGTGCGCAGCGCCTCCGTGAAGCCGGCGCGGACCCAGCGCTCCGCCCGGCCCAGATCCATCGGCGTGAGATAGACGATGCGCTGCCGGGGGCCGACACCGAAGGCCGCAGTGTGCTCGCCCACCGGCTCCATCGTGTAGGCGACCTGGTGTTCGCTCCGCTCCCGCAACTCCTGGATGAAGCCGTTGTTCACCGCGGACGAGTAGAAGCCTGTCGGACTGAACTTGTTGAGGAAGACGTCGCCATGCTTCAGCGTCAGCAGCTTCTGCTTCCACGCATCGCCGATCGGGCTTTCACGGGTCAGCAATGGCCGGGTACCGAATTGGAAGGCGATCGGACCAAGATCGGGGTTGTCGATCCAATCCTCCCATTCCTCCAACCACCATACGCCGCCGGCCATGATGATCGGGGTGTCGCCCAGGCCGAAGCTGCGCATCAACTTGCGCAAGGCCAGGACGCGCGGGAACGGGTCTTCCGGCTTTTCCGGCTCCTCGCCATTGGACAGGCCGTTGTGACCGCCGGCAAGCCACGGATCTTCGTAGACCACCCCGCCCAACAGGGTTGCAGCCTTCGAGTAGGCGCGCTTCCACAACGCATTGAATGCGCGGGCGGACGACACGATCGGATAGTAATGCACGCCGAAGCGGGCCGCGATGTCACTGAGCCGATAGGGCATTCCGGCGCCGCAGGTGAGGCCGTGGATCAACCCCTTCGCCCCTTCCAGCACGCCGCTGATCACGCGCTCGGCCCCGCCCATCTCCCATAATAGGTTGGCGTGGATGCGGCCGTGGCCGCCGGACAGTTCGTGCGCCTGCTGTGCCTGGGCAATGCCGCCACGGATGGCAAAGTCGATCAGTTCTTCGTGTCGCTCGCGCCTGGTGCGGCCGTAATAGATCTGCGGCTCGGCATGGCCATCGGCATCGTAGCTGTCAGCGTTCACGGCGCTGAACGTGCCGGCCCCGCCCGCCTGCGCCCAATGGCCGGCGGACACGCCCGTGGAGACTGCAACCCCCTTGCCGCCCTCCACCAGTGGGAGAACGTCCACCCCCCCCATGCGGATCGCATTGATCGCCTTCATGACTCGGTTTCTTCCCCGGGCTGAAACAAATTGCAATATGAGGACTACGCGAGAGGCGCGCTAGTGGGGTAGTAGACAAAGGTTAGCCTTGGCTAGATCGAAAGGTGGAGGAGGCCCACGACCTCCCCCACCCATGCCGCAGGGCCTAGGCCGCGTCGGCTTCTCGAGGCCGGCCGCCACCCTTGGCGCCGACCTTCTCGCTGATGTCCTCGCCCGTGGCCTGGTCCACCACCCGCATGGACAGCTTGACCTTGCCGCGGTCGTCGAACCCGATGACCTTCACCTTGACCGCATCGCCCTGCGCCACGACGTCGGTGGTCTTCGCGACCCGGCCCTGCGCCAGTTCGCTGATGTGCACCAGGCCGTCCTTGGCGCCGAGGAAGTTCACGAAGGCGCCGAACTCGGCCGTCTTCACCACCTTGCCGTTGTAGATCACGCCGATCTCCGGCTCCGACACGATGCCGCGGATACGGTCGATGGCGGCCTGGCTCTGCTCCTCCGACGTGGCGGCGATCTTGATCGTGCCGTCATCGTCGATGTCGATCTTGCAGCCCGTGGTCTCCACGATGTCGCGGATCACCTTGCCGCCGGTGCCGATCACCTCGCGGATCTTCTCCTTCGGCACGTTGATGATGGTGATGCGCGGCGCGGTCGCCGCCACGTCGCCGCGGGCGCCGGACAGGCCCTTCGCCATCTCGCCCAGGATGTGCAGGCGGCCGTCCTTGGCCTGCGCCAGGGCCGTCTTCATGATCTCGAACGTGATGGAGGTGATCTTGATGTCCATCTGCAGGCTGGTGATGCCCGCCTCCGTGCCGGCCACCTTGAAGTCCATGTCGCCCAGATGGTCCTCGTCGCCCAGGATGTCGGACAGCACGGCGAAGCCGCGCTCTTCCTTGATCAGGCCCATGGCGATGCCCGCCACCGGGCGCTTCAACGGCACGCCGGCATCCATCAGCGACAGCGAGGTGCCGCACACGGTGGCCATCGAGGAGGAGCCGTTGCTCTCGGTGATCTCGCTCACCACCCGCATCGTGTAGGGGAAATCCGCCTTGGTCGGCAGCAACGGACGCAGCGCGCGCCAGGCGAGCTTGCCGTGGCCGATCTCCCGCCGGCCTGGGCTGCCCATGCGGCCGGCCTCGCCCACCGAGTAGGGGGGGAAGTTGTAGTGCAGCATGAAGGCCGAGCGGCTCTCGCCCTCCAGCGAGTCGATGATCTGCTCGTCCTGCCCGGTGCCGAGCGTGGCGACGCAGAGCGATTGCGTCTCGCCCCGGGTGAACAGGGCGGAACCGTGCGCGCGCGGCAGGATGCCCACCTCGGCCACGATCGGGCGCACCGTCTTGGTGTCGCGCCCGTCGATCCGCAGCCCGGTGTCCAGGATCGCGTTGCGGACGATGTCGGCCTCGAGTTCCTTGAACATGCCTTTCGCCTTGTCGGCGTCCAGCCCCTCCGCGGACAGCGCGGCCGCGGCGGCCTTCTTGGCGGCACCGACTTTCTCGTAGCGTGCGGCCTTCTGCTGCTCCTTGTAGGCCTCGGCGATCGGCGCGCGGGCGAGCGTGTCGATGCGCTGCTTCAGCGTGGCAAGCTCCGGCGCCGGCTCGGACAGCGCCCAGGGCTCCTTGGCGGCATGCTCCGCCAGTTCGATGATGGCCTGGATCACCGGCTGGAAGCCGGCATGGCCGAACTCGAGCGCGCCGAGCATGACCTCCTCGGACAGCTCGTGCGCCTCCGATTCCACCATCAGCACGCCCTCGGCGGTGCCGGCGACCACTAGGTCGAGCTGGAAGCCCTTCATCTGGTCGAGGGTGGGGTTCAGCACGTAGGCGCCGTCGATGTAGCCCACGCGGGCGGCAGCCACCGGGCCGAAGAACGGGATGCCGGACAGCGTCAGCGCGGCGGAGCAGCCGACCAGCGCCACAATGTCCGGGTCGTTCTCCATGTCGTGCGACAGCACGGTGGCGACGACCTGGACCTCGTTGCGGAAGCCCTCGGGGAACAGGGGGCGGATAGGACGGTCGATCAGCCGGCTGACCAGCGTCTCCTTCTCGGAGGGACGGCCCTCGCGCTTGAAGAAGCCGCCGGGAATCTTGCCGGCGGCGAACGCCTTTTCCTGGTAGTTGACGGTCAGCGGGAAGAAATCCTGCCCGGGCTTGGCAGTCTTCACGCCGACGGCGGTGCACAGCACGATGGTGTCGCCGAGCCGGGCCATGACGGCGCCGTCGGCCTGGCGGGCGACCTTGCCGGTCTCCAGGACCAGCGTACGCCCGCCCCAGTCGAGTTCTTTGCGGAAATGGTTGAACATGCAGCGTTTCCTCGGATCGCGCGGGCGATGCGGCGGAAACCGGTGCGGGGGCGGCGTCTCGGGCGGCATGGCGGCGCGGGCGTCAA
Source organism: uncultured Acetobacteraceae bacterium (assembly GCA_964244585.1). Lineage (GTDB taxonomy): Bacteria > Pseudomonadota > Alphaproteobacteria > Acetobacterales > Acetobacteraceae > LMUY01. The sequence goes on from CAXTJM010000039.1 coordinate 34,349, forward strand.
CCGCGACCATGTGGCCGAAGGCGCCGTCGCGATCCGGATGCCGTGGCACCCCAACGCGGCGTTCCCCGGCGCCACCATTGGCGCCGAGGGCTTGTGCCTAGCGGCGCAGTGACAGGCGGCCGATCAGGGTTTGATAGCGGGCCTGATCCTTCCTCTTCAGGTAGTCGAGCAGGCGGCGGCGGCGGCCGACCAGCATCAGCAACCCGCGGCGGCTATGGAAATCCTTGGCATGGATCTTCAGGTGCTCGGTCAGGGTGCCGATGCGTTCGGACAGCAATGCCACCTGGACTTCGGGGCTGCCGGTGTCGGCGGCGCCGGTGGCATAGTCGGCGATGAGAGCAGTGCGCTGCTCTGCTGTAATCGACATCGGATATCCTCCGGAGGGGGTTAAAGAAGGCGCTCCGGCCGCAGCATGCCGTCGGACATGCGGCACAGGCCGATCACGCGCGTCCCCGCCATGGCACGGGCCAACCCGCCATCGGGTTCGGCCGTCCCTGGAATGCGCCCCATCAAATCCACCAGGCTGATCGCCTGGCCGCGTGACAGGAAGAAGGCCTCCGCCTCGGTCAAGGCCAGC
>CAXTJM010000040.1:0-34720 GCA_964244585.1 uncultured Acetobacteraceae bacterium
GGGCACGTCTGCCGCGGCCCGCATGCCCGGCAGCGGCACCGCGCCAGGCACCGCCCGCGCCGGGGCCGGACGGATGGCGGGCCCGGGGATCGGCTGCGCCGGACGCGCGGGCGCGAAGTTGAACTGCCGCGCCACGGCCGGGCTCACGCCGGCCGTCGCCGCCTCCGGAGCGACCGGTGCGCGGAACTGCGCCCGCGCCTGGGCAAACTGGTCCGGTGCCAGGGAGTGGGCCGCCGGCGCGATGGGGCTGGACCGCACCATCGCAGCGGCCGGAACGACCGTGGCAGCGCCCCGGTTGACGAAATCGGTCATCACCGTCCGATTGTTGGCCACGTTCACCTGGGTGATCGACTGGTTCACGTTCTGGATATTGGTCGCGTTCAGGCTGCGCACGTAGCCGAGGTTCGCCCGGTATGGCGGGTAGTACGGCTCCCGCGGCCCGAGCGGCACCCAGCCGACCGATCGCCCGGCCAGGGTGCCCGCAGCGAAACCGACCGCCGCACCGGCCAGCGCAGCGCCGCCCAGATCGACGAAGCTGACCAGGGCCGGAGCGTACACCGGCACCCGGCCGACCGGAACGGCGCCGGCCGTGATCGGGATCCAGCCCCAGCGATCATCCACCTGCGCCCAGCGTCCGTAATGGAACGGCGCGAAGCCCCAGGCCGCATCGTCCACCCAGGTCCATCCCCATGGCGCGACGTAGGACCAGTGGCCGTGCCGGTACGGCACCCAGCCGGCATCGACGGGAGGATACCACACCGCGCCGTATTGCGGCGTGTCCTGCCAGCTCCCCTCCGCGTCCAGATCCTCCGCTCCGGTCATCTGCTGCACGATCGGCGGAATGGCGATGGTGCTGCGCGGCGCCGGGCGCTCCTCCGCCAGCATCGCGGTGAGGAACGGGTCCTGCGCCAACGGCCCGACGCTGCCCTGCAGGGTGTCGCTGCCGGTGATGGTGGCCGTCTGGCGCGGGCCGACCTGCAGCGACAGGTTCGGACCCGTCACCTGCGCCGACCCGTCCACCACGGTGACGAGCGTCGGATGACCGGTATCGCCGGCGACCACGTCGTACCGCCCGGACGTCGTGATCTGCACGATGCCGCGGGGCGTCTGCACGGCATAGCTGTCGCCAGGCGGCACCTGCCGCAGGTTCAGGTAGGTCTCTCCCTGCGGTTCGGACGTCGCCAGGGCGTGATCGTCCAGACCCGCCACGTCCAGCTCCGTGCCGGGCGCCAGTACAAGCCGGTTGATCGCGAGTTGGATATCGGCCCGCGCGCCGGGCTCGGTCCAGAAGGCGTCGCCGTTGCTGACGGGGTAGTTCAGCGAGGCCGGGCTCCACTGGTCCGCATCGGCGGTGTGGAAGGACACGGCGCCGTTGATACGGGACAGGCGGGCGACCCGGGCGGGCGGGTCGATGCGGGGCGGGATGGGTGGCGGCGCGGACCAGGCGGCCGGCGCGGTGGCGAGCGCCAGGAGGGACGCGGTGGCGAGCGCCGTCAGGCGCAGCTTCATCGAGCGGGTCGGCATCTGTACGGCTCCGGCTGGTCCGGTTGTCTTGATCCCGCGGAAGCATGGCCAAAGCGGGATGAGTACGTAACGCTTCGTGACGAAGGATGGTCTCCCGAGCCGCGGGACCTAAATGATCCAACCGGTTGAACCGGATGGACGGAGGTGCGGACGTGAAACAGGTTTGGTGGCGTCTGATCGGGCCCTTGGCCTTGGCGCTGGCCCTGTCGGGATGCGTGTACGCGCCGTATGGGTACTACGGCGCGGGGTACGGCTATCCGGCCTACTACGGCGCACCCTATGCCCTGGGCTACTATCCTGGCTATTACGGGGCCGGCTTCGGCTATGGCGGGTTCTTCGGTCCTGGCTTCGGCGGGTTCTACGGTAGGAGCTATGGCGGCTATTTCGGCCGTGGCTTCGGCTATGGCGGCTTCGGCTATGGCGGCTTCGGCTATGGCGGCTTCCGCGGCGGGTTCGGCGGCGGCGGGTTCGGCCGGGGCGGCGGGTTTGGCGGTGGCCGTCGCTGAACCGGCCTAAAGCGACGCGATCGGGAACGCTCCGGCCTGCTCGATCGCCCAGGCTCCGCGCAGGACCAGGTCGTCCCGGTATAGGGCGCCGGCCAGTTGAATGGAACGCGGCAGGCCATCCCCGGCGTGCGGCATCGGCACCGTGATCGCCGGCTGCCGGGACAGGTTGTACAGGAAGGTCCACGGCGCCCACTCGGTCCACAGCGCCCTCACCGGGTCGCGCGTCGGGGCATCGGCGGGCATCGGCCCGCTGGGGACTGTCGGCGTCAGCACCAGGTCGTATTCGGCGTGCAGGCGGGCCATGGCGTGTGCGGCCTGGATGCGCATAGCCTCCGCCGCCACGAAATCGATGGCCAGCATGCCGCCTTCCTGCGCCGCGACGTCGAGCAGCCCGGGGTCGAGCTTGCCCCGGTCGGCGTCCGGCACAGTCGCCACCAGGCGTGACAAGGCCACCCCCCATACCCGCCCGAACACGTCCCGGATGTCGGGCAGCGCCGGAGCGGCATCCTCCACCACCGCGCCGGCGTCGGTGAGGAGCTGCGCCGCCTGCTCGACGGCCTGGATGCCGGCCGCGTCGATCGTGGCTTGGAAGCCCGGATGGCGGATCACGGCCACCCGCAGGCCGTCCACGCCCCGGGACAGGCCGTCCCGCCAGTCGCGTCCGTCATCCGGCAGGCAGAACGGGTCCCGCCGGTCGAACTGCGCCAGGACGCCCAGCATCAGCGCGCAGTCGCCCACGGTGCGCGTCATCGGCCCGGCGCAGGCGACGTTGGCGAACGCGCCCAGCGGCCATTGCGGAATGCGGCCGAAGCTCGGCTTCAGCCCGACCAGCCCGCACCAGGCGGCAGGGATGCGGACGGACCCGCCGGCATCGGTGCCGACATGCAGCGGGCCGAAGCATGCCGCCCCCGCCGCCCCGGCCCCGGCCGACGACCCGCCGGTGGTTCGGCTGGGGTCCCATGGGTTGCGGGTGATGCCGTGCAGCGGGCAATCGCCGGGGGTCTTCCAGCCGTATTCCGTCGTCGTGGTCTTGCCGACGATGACGGCGCCGGCGTTCTTCAGCGCCAGCACGGCCGGCGCGTCATCCGTCGCGGGGTCCGGCGAGGTCAGTCGGCTGCCGCGGCGCGTGGGCAGGCCGGCCAGGTCCAGCAAGTCCTTCACCGTGCACGGCACGCCATCCAACGGCCCGATGGGGCGGCCGGCGCGCCATCGCAGGGCGCTCTGTCCAGCCGCCGCCAATGCCGCCGGGTTCATCACGGCGAAGGCGTTGATCCCGGGGTTGAACCGCGCGACCCGCTCCATGACCGCCTGCAACGCCTCCACCGGGCTGAGCGTGCCACGCCGGTAGCAATGCAGCAGCGCCTCGGCGGACATCAGGGCGGGATCGGTCAGTTCATGCATGGGGTCGGGACGCCGTCGCTGGCGCCCGTCGCCTGCACGCCGGGAACAGGACGGAAGCCATGCGCCTGGCACGCCGAGAGGCAGGCACGCGAGACCAGGTAGTCGCCGGATCCTGCCCGGGCATCCGGCACGTCGCAATCCACGGTGACGCCGTTGCGCGGGTTGACCATCACCAGCCTTGGGCCGGTGGTACAGCCGCTCAGCATCAGCAGGGCCAGGAGCACGGCCCTCATGCCTGGGCGATCGCCGCGGACCAGGGCGACATGACGTCGCTGACCCCGGTTCGCTGGCCGTTGCGCTGGTGGATAAGGTTGGGACAGGCGAAGTTGATCGGCATCACTGCGTGCTCGACGACCTCTACCGGCCCCTCGGCCCGCAACGCCTGCAGCACGTCGGCCGGCAGCCGGGAATCGGCGTTCACGCCGCGGGGGCTCGATACGTCGATGCGGGGATGATGCGCTGCCGCCGCCGGGTCCATCCCGAAATCCAGCGTGAAGGCCAGCATCTGCGCCACGGCCGCCAGGATGCGCCGTCCGCCGGAGGCCCCGGCGGCGATCACCGGCATGCCGGCCTCGCTGACGATTACCGGGCACATGTTGGTCAGTGGACGCTTGCCGGGCGCCACGGAATTGGGCTGGCCGGGACGCGGGTCGAACCACATCACGCCGTTGTTCATCAGCACGCCGGATCGCGGCAGCACCACGCGGCTGCCCATGGAGGAGAGCAGCGTGGTGGTGACCGCGACCATGGTCCCCTCGGCATCGCAGACGGTCAGATGGGTCGTGCAGCTCTCGGCCGCCAACGGGTCCGCCTCGCCGAGGCTGGACAGCCGCTCGGCATAGGCCGCCTTCATGGCCTTGGCGAACGCCGCAAACCAGGCGGCGTCGGGGACCACCCCGCGCGGCGCATCGCGCATGGCATCCAGCACGCGGCCGAAGGTCGGGCCTGCCGTCAGCCCGGTGGGGAGCTGGATGGTGCGGCCATGCCACTCCACGGGGGTCGCCGGCAGGATGCGCGCCTCGCAGCGTTGGAGATCCGCCGCGGTGAGCACGCTGCCCACGGCGGCGAAATCCGCCGCGAGCGTGGCCGCCACGTCGCCCTCGTAGAAATCGCGCAAGCCGGCATGGGCCAGCCGGTCCAACGTGTCGACCAGCCGCCCCTGCCGGAAAAAGCCCGGGGTACCCTGATAGGGCGGCACCGGCGGCAGCCCGTCCGGCAAGTAGATGGCGGCGCTTTCCGCATAGCGGCGGAGGATGGCGGCCGAGCTCGCGATCTTCAGGGTGGTGAACCAGTCCTGCGACAGGCCCCGCCGGGCCAAGGCGAGTGCCGGCGCAATGACCTCCGACAGGGGCAAGGCGCCCCAGCGCCCATGCATGTGGGCGTATCCGGCGACCGCCGAGGGTACCGCGAAGGACAGCGGTCCGTGGATGTTGGCGTCGCCTTCGACGCCCGGCCAGCCGAACAGGTCCTTGGTCGCATGGCCGGTCAAGCGGAACGCGTCCGCGTGCAGCCCGGCTGGGGCGACCGGGCCGAAATCCACCGTCTCCGCACCGGATTGTCCGGCCCGCTGCACGACCGCGAAGCCGATGCCGCCCAAGCCGGAATTCCAGGGCTCCACCGTCGCCAAGGCCAGCGCCGACGCCACTGCCGCGTCGATCGCGTTGCCGCCGGCATCCAGGATGGCGATCCCGGCCAGGGCGGCGTCGTGGGATTGGGAGACCACCATTCCGCTGCGGCCGGTCGCCGTCGGTTTGGTGATCGACCAATGCTGCGTGACGTGAGGCGGGGGATCGTAGCTCATGGCCGGAATGCTAGGCCGGCCCGCCCAGCCTTCCTAGCGCCGATCCAGCAACAGGCTCGTGAGCGCGGTGGACACCGTACGGCAGACTGCGACGACCGCGATCATCCACAACCCGTCCGTGATCAGCGTGCCGGCCGAGTAGTAGGTGCCGTCCAGGTAGATGTCGTGCGGAACCCGGCTGCGCACCAATTGCAGCAGGTCCCCCGGCGGCCCGTCCAACGTGATGGCGGCCAGGGCGCGCGGGATCGCCCACCAGACGATGCCGCCCAGCAACAGCAATGGCGCCAGCAACTCGGCCAGGATCTCGCCGAACAGCAGGGCGGCGTTGACCACGGACCAGAGCGCGAGCCGGGCGAAGCGGCCGAGTTGCGGCAGGAACGCGGTGCGCGCCCGCTCGTCCTCGGCTTCCAAATGGCTGTAGCTCATCGCTGGCTCCGTCGCTCTAGACAGGATGGAGGCATACCGGGATCGCGCCGGCAAAGCCATCCCGCTCCGCCTGGGCGTGGCGCGGGAGTTGCTTGCCGTTCCGCTGCACCTTCTCCGGAGACATCGCCGATGCGCGCCCTTCGCCTAGCCGCGGCCCTGCTGCTGTCGACCGCCTTGTCTGCCGGAGCGGCCAGGGCAGCCGACGACACGCTGCGCATCGCCATGACCGCCTCCGACGTGCCGACCACGACCGGGGCGCCGAACAACGGCTTCGAGGGCGTGCGCTTCCTCGGCTACCCGATCTTCGAGGGGCTGGTGCTGTGGGATCTGTCGCCCACCGGCAAGCCGGCGGTGCTGCGGCCGGGCCTGGCGACCAGTTGGGAACAGTCGGCCGACAAGCTGACCTGGACGTTCCACCTGCGTCCCGGCGTCACCTTCCATGACGGCGCCAAGCTGGATGCCGACGCCGTGATGTGGAACCTGGACCGGTTCTTCAAGAACGACAGCCCGCAATTCGAGGCGGCCGGGTCGGGGCTGATGCGGGCGCGGGTGCCCGTCATGGGCAGCTACCGCAAGGTGGACGACATGACCGTCGCGATCACCACCAAGGTGCCGGCCTCGTACTTCCCGTTCCAGGCGGTCTATATCCTGTTCACCTCGCCCGCCTCGTTCGAGAAGGCGGGCCACGACTGGGGCAAGGTGGCAACCCTGCCGGCCGCCGGCACCGGGCCGTTCCGCATCGAGACGGTGGTGCCGCGGCAATCCGTGACGCTCGGGCGCTGGGACGGGTACTGGGATGGCGGGCACAAGGCGAAGGTGGCGCATGTGCTGCTGCTGCCCATTCCCGAGGCAAACACCCGGCTGGCGGCGCTGCGCAACGGCCAGGTGGACTGGATCGAGGTGCCGCCGCCGGACGGCATCCCGTCGCTGAAGCAGGCCGGCTTCGCGGTGACCACCGGCTCCTACCCGCATGTGTGGCCCTGGTTCTATGGCCTGGGCGAGAACAGCCCGTTGCGCGACGTGCGGGTGCGGCAGGCGCTGAACTATTGCGTCGACCGGGACGGCCTGGTGAGTCTGCTGAACGGCACCGCGGAGCCGGCAGTCGGCTGGCTGAAGCCGTCGGACCCGAATTTCGGCCATCCGGAGAACCATTACGGGTTCGACCCGTCCAAGGGCAAGGCGCTGCTGGCCGCGGCGGGGTATGGACCGGACAAGCCGCTGTCGTTCAAGGTGATGATCAGCAACAGCGGCAGCGGGCAGATGGTGCCGCTGCCAATGAACGAGTTCCTGCAGGAGAACCTGAACCAGGCCTGCGGCGTGAAGGTGTCGTTCGACGTGGTGGAGTGGCAGGTGCTGCTGACCGCGAGCCGGCAGGCGCCGGACAGCCCGACCTTGCAGGGCGCCGTGGCGCTGAACACCAGCTCCCCCTCCTCCGACGCCGGTATCCTGGCGCGCTATTTCCTGGCCAGCAGCTGGTCGCCTGCCGGGTTCAACTGGGAACATTGGAAGGACGACCAGTTCGAGGCCGCGATGACGGCGCTGTCCGACGCCACCGACCCGGCGGCGATCGCCACCGCCTACCAGAAGGCGCATGAGCGCCTGGTGGACGACCCGCCCTGGCTCTACGTCGTGCACGACCTCAATCCCCGTGCCATGAGCAAGCGGGTGCACGGCTTCGTCCCGGTGCAGAGCTGGTTCCTGGACCTGACGGCCGTCAGCCTGGAGTGACCCGGCCCGTGCCATGTCGCGCGCGCCGTGGCACAAGCGTGGACTGGCAAGGGAGGCTTCGATGGATCGTGTGGTCTGGATCACCGGCGCCGGCAGCGGGATCGGCCGCGCCACCGCCGTGGCGTTCGCCCAGGCCGGGTGCCGCGTCGCGCTGACCGGACGCCGGGCGGAGGCGCTGGCCGACACCGCCGCCGCCATCGGCGAGGCGGCCGTCGCGATCGCCGCCGACCTGGCCGATCCCGCCGACATCACCCGCGCCCATGCCGCGGTCGTGGCGGCGCTCGGCCCGGTGGACGTGCTGGTCAACAACGCCGGCGCCAATTCGAAGCAGCGCCATTGGCACGAACTGGCCGCCGACGCGCTGGCCGCGATGCTGGACGTGAACCTGCGGGCGCCGTTCCTGTGCTCGATGGCGGTGTTGCCCGGCATGCGGGACAGGCGGGCGGGCACGTTGATCCACATCGCCTCGGTGGCGGCCGTGTCGGTGTTTGCGCCCTCCGGGCCGGGCTACGGCGCATCCAAGGCCGGCGTGGCGATGATGAGCGCCCACCTGAACGCCGAGGAGGGTGTCCACGGCATCCGCTCGATCTGCATCAATCCGGGCGAGGTGGCGACGGAGATCCTGGATCGCCGGCCCAGGCCGCCCTCCCCCGCCGACCGGGCGCTGATGCTGCAGGCGGAGGACATCGCGGCAGCCGCCGTGTTCGCCGCCTCCTTGCCAGGCCGGGCGACGGTGGCTGATATGACGATCCTGCCGACGGACAACCAACTCTGGCGGCCGTTCGCGCAGGCCATCGTCAAAGGATAGCCCCATGGCCGACCTTCCGACCACGACCGTCCCCGTCGACGCGTTGCAGGCCTTCATCGCCGCCATCTTCGCCAAGGCCGGCACCAGCCAGGAGGAAGGCGGGCAGATCGCGCATCACCTGATCGGCGCCAACCTGGCCGGGCATGACAGCCACGGCGTGATCCGGGTGCCGCGCTACGTCATCTGGCTGGAGAACGGGTCGGTCATCGCCGGGCGCACGCTGGAGGTGGTGAAGGACAGCCCGACCCACGCCGTGCTCGATGGCGGCTACGGCTTCGGCCAGACCATCGGGCCGCTGGCGGTCGACATGGGGATCGCCAAGGCGCGGGCCGGGGGGATGGCCGTTATCGCGCTACGCAATTCCGGCCATATCGGCCGCATCGGCGACTGGGCGGAGCGCGCGGCCGCGGCGGGGCTGGTGTCGATCCATTTCGTCAACGTGGCGGGGGGTGAGCTGGTGGCGCCGTTCGGCGGCGTGAACCGGCGTTTCTCCACCAACCCGATGTGCGTCGGCGCGCCGCAACCCGGCACCGACCCGCTCATCCTCGATTTCGCCACCTCCACGGTGGCCGAGGGCAAGGTGCTGGTGGCCTCCAACGGAGGCAAGCCGTTGCCGGCTGGCGCCTTGATCGAACTGGACGGCACGCTGTCCACCAACCCGGAAGCGATATACGGCCCGATCGCCGGGACCTCGGTGCGCGACTCGGCCCAGGGATCGGGTGCGCTGCGGGCATTCGGCGACCACAAGGGATCGGGCATCGCGTTCATGTGCGAGATCCTGGCCGGCTGCCTCACCGGGGGCGCCACCTCCGGGCCGATCCCGGGCGGCAAGCGAGGGCGCATCGCCAACGGCATGCTGTCGATCTACCTCGACCCCGGCCATTTCGGCGCGGCGCATTTCGCCGAGGCCGCGCGGGAGTATGCGCTATACGTCAAGTCATCCAGCCCTGCGGTGGCGGATGGCGAGGTGCTGGTGCCCGGCGAACCGGAGGCGCGGACCCGCGAGGCCCGGCGGCGGGACGGCATCCCGTTGCAGCTCGGCACGTGGAACGCGATCCTGGAGACGGCCGCTCGGCTGGACGTCCCACCGCCGGACCTGCCGCGGCAGTGACGAAGGCGGTTAAGCTGGCGTTAAGCTCGGCGGCATGATCCTGGCCATCAGGACCGGTTCAGGGAGTTGCGGCATGCCGGATGTTCAAGGGCGACAAGGCAGCGGGCTGCCTTCGAACCGCGCCGGCCGAGGCGGCGGACGGTGAACCCGGCAGGTCGGCCGTTGCTGCCCGGACCGGGCGGCGACGGTCATCCGCTCCCGCCGGGCCAGGACGGTCTGGCACCGGCACGCGGCGTGGCGCTCGGCCTGCTGCTCTCCCTTCCGCTTTGGCTCGCGATGGCCTTCGTCCGGACTGCGAGACGCTGAGCAAACTCGCGCGGTAGCGGCGTGCAGGATTTTTGACCTGCCCGTGTGTTTGGCCTAATCGCCGTGCTGTCAGCAGACACGATCGAACGGGAGCAAGCGCCGTGGCACGCAAGACAGGCCGTCAATTCTTCGCCAATCCGGGCCCGACCAACATCCCCGACAGCGTGCTGCGCGCCATGGACCGGCCGACGATAGACTTCATGGACACCGAATTCGGCGCGGTGTTCGCCGACGCCGTCGGCGGGCTGAAGCGCGTGCTGCGCACGACGGGGGATTTGTTCCTCTACACCGCCTCCGGCCACGGATCGTGGGAGGCCACGCTGGTCAACCTGTTCTCGCCGGGTGACCTGGTGCTGATCGTGGAGACTGGCTGGTTCAGCGAAGGCTGGTCCACCATGGCGGAGAAATTCGGCCTGCGCACCAAGGTGGTGGCGGCGCCGGACTGGCGGCGCGGCGTGGAATACGCTGCCGTCACGGCGGCGTTGACCGCCTCCCCCGAGGTCAAGGGCGTGCTTTGCGTCCATAACGAGACCTCCACCGGCATGGCGCTGGACATCCCGTCCGTGCGGGCGGCGATCGACGCCGCCGGGTCGGAGGCGCTGCTGCTGGTCGACACGATCTCCTCCCTCGGCTCGCTGGAGTTCCGCTTCGACGATTGGGGCATCGACGCCGCCGTGGGCGGCAGCCAGAAAGGGCTGATGCTGCCGACCGGCTTCTCCTTCACCGCCGTGTCGGCCAAGGCGATGGCGGCGCATGCATCGGCCAAGCTGTCGCGGCATTATTTCGACTGGACGGAGATGGCCAAGCGCTCCTTCCGCGCCTTCATGGGCACCATACCGACCGGCATGTTCTACGGGCTCACCGAAACCGTGCGCCTGATCGAGTTGGAGGGCTTGGACGCGGTGGTCGCGCGGCACCACCGCCTGGCGGAGGCGGTGCGGCGCGCGGTCCGCACCTGGTCCGGCAACCAGGGCGGACCGGAGCTGTACTGCCTGACGCCGGACCGGCTATCGGATTCGGTAACGGCGATCAAGTTCCCCGAGGGGTTCAATGCCGATGCCGTGCGCAAGACCGCGCTCGACCGGTTCAACGTGTCCACTGGCGGCGGGCTGGGCAACCTGGCTGGCCAGGTGCTGCGGATAGGGCACCTAGGCGACCTGAACGAGCCGATGGTGCTCGGCACGCTCGGCGCGGTGGAGATGAGCCTGAAGATCAACGGCGTGCCGCATGGCCGCGGCGGCGTGGATGCAGCCATGGAGTGGCTGGCAGAGGCGGCCTGATGGCAGAGGGCAACGGGATCGACCTGGGATCGATCGACGGCCTGCTGGTCGAAGTCGCGAGGAAGGTCTCGCGGCACGACACTGCGTTGCCGTCGCCGCCGCGGCAATCGGGTCCGCCAGTACATATCAGCGGATGACCCCCGCCTTGCGCGACATCCTGCAAGCCGCCGTGGACCGCGGGGACGTGCCAGGCGTCGTGGCGATGGCCACGGACGGCAGCGTCACGGTTTACGAGGGAGCATTCGGCAAGCGCCAACTCGGCAACGATGCGCCGATGACGCTGGACAGCATCTTCTGGATCGCCTCGCTGACCAAGGCGGTCACGTCCGTCGCCGCCATGCAGATGGTGGAGCAGGGCCGCGTCGGCCTGCGCCAGCCGCTCGGCACGATCGTGCCCAAGCTGGCGAACTTGCAGGTGCTGGAGGGGTTCGGCGAGGACGGCCAGCCGCGCCTGCGCCCGGCCCGGCGCGAGGTCACGCTGCACGACCTGCTCACCCATACCTCGGGCTTCGTCTACGAGACATGGAATCCGGCGCTTCGCCGCTACGTCCAGGTCACGGGCAAGCCCGGTTCCGCGAGCGGCCTGAACGCCGGGCTGGAGATGCCGTTGGCCTTCGAGCCCGGCGAGCGCTGGGAGTACGGCATCGGCATCGACTGGGTCGGCAAGGTAGTGGAAGCGGTGAGCGGCCAAGGGCTCGGCGCCTACTTCGCAGAGCATGTCTTCGCCCCGCTCGGCATGGTAGACACGCAGTTCGGCCGTCCGGACGGCGCGAGGGTCGTGACGGTGCACCATCGCCTGCCGGGTGGCGGGCTGAGGCCTGGCAGTTCCGGCCGGCCGGCGAAGCAGGAGTTGGAGGGCGGCGGCGGCGGGCTGTTCTCGACCGCTCCGGACTACCTCAAATTCCTCGCGATGCTGCTACGCGGCGGCGACGGCATCCTGCGGCGGGAGACAGTGGCGCTGATGGGCCAGAACCAGGTCGGCGCTCTGGATGTCAGCCGTCTGGTGTCCGTCGTGCCACCGATGTCGAATGACGCGGAATTCTTTCCCGGCATGCCGAAGGGCTGGGGCTATGGCTTCCTCATCAACGGCCAAGCCGGGCCTGCCGGCCGCGCCGCCAACAGCCTGGCATGGGCGGGGCTGGCGAATTGCTACTACTGGATCGACCCCACGCACGGCCTTGCCGGTGTGCTGATGACCCAGCTGCTGCCGTTTGCCGACCCGGCCATACTCGGGCTGCTCGACAGCTTCGAGACGGAGCTCTACCGGGGCCGGGCCACCCCTTAGCACGCGCCTCCCGTTCATGATCAGTATGCGTGACACCGATTGGAGACAGTCGCCCGGGCCGAAGCATACCTCGGCGTTTTAAATGCCGGAACACATCATATAGCGGTAGGCAGGCAGCGTTGCCCCACATAAGGTGAAGGCCGCCAGTTGGGCGGTGGAGTCGATGCGATGAACGAGATGACCAAGCCAGTGCCCCTGCTGAGCGGCGACGACGTGCAGATGCCGGGCTGCTTTCCCGTCCATGTCGACCGCTCGCGCGACTCGCTGCTGACCGATTTCGGTCGCGCGACGCTGGATGACCGCTATCTGATGCCCGGCGAAAGCTACCAGGACCTGTTCGCCCGCGTCGCGAGTTTCTACGGCGATGATCCCGAGCATGCGCAGCGCATCTACGACTATATCAGCAGACTATGGTTCATGCCCGCCACACCCATCCTGTCCAATGGCGGCACCAAGCGCGGCCTGCCGATCTCCTGCTTCCTGAACGAGGCGTCGGACAGCCTGGACGGGATCGTCGGCCTGTGGAACGAGAACGTGTGGCTGGCCTCCAAGGGCGGCGGCATCGGCTCCTACTGGGGCAACCTGCGCTCGATCGGCGAGAAGGTGGGGCAGAACGGCAAGACGTCCGGCGTGATCCCGTTCATCCGCGTGATGGACAGCCTGACCTTGGCGATCAGCCAGGGCTCCCTGCGGCGGGGGTCGGCCGCGGTGTACCTGCCGATCAGCCATCCGGAGATCGAGGAGTTCATCGAGATCCGCCGCCCGACCGGTGGCGACCCGAACCGCAAGGCGCCGAACCTGCATCACGGCATCCAGGTTTCGGACGCCTTCATGCGGGCCGTGGAGGCGGATGAGCCATGGTCGCTGCTGTCGCCCAAGGACAGCGCTCCCGTGCGGCAGATCAACGCGCGCAACCTCTGGATCCGCATCCTGACCGCCAGGATCGAGACCGGCGAGCCCTACATCGTGTTTTCGGACCATGTGAACAACGGCCGGCCGGAGCATCACAAGCTGGCCGGGCTGGAGGTCCGCACCTCCAACCTGTGCAGCGAGATCACCCTGCCCACCGGCCTCGACCACCATGGCCACCAGCGCACCGCCGTGTGCTGCCTGTCGTCGCTGAACCTGGAGACCTGGTTCGAGTGGAAGGACGATGCGCGGTTCATTGAGGACGTGATGCGCTTCCTCGACAACGTGCTGCAGGATTTCATCGACCGCGCGCCGGACGAGATGGCGCGGGCGAAATATGCCGCCGCGCGCGAGCGTTCGGTCGGGCTGGGCGTGATGGGCTTCCACTCCTTCCTGCAGGGCCTCGGCGTGCCGTTCGAGAGCGTCATGGCCAAGGTCTGGAACACGCGGATGTTCAAGCATGTCCGTGCCGGCGCGGACGCCGCCTCCCGGCTGCTGGCGGCCGAACGGGGCCCCTGCCCCGATGCTGCGGAGTATGGCGTGGACGAGCGGTTCTCGCACAAGATGGCGATCGCGCCGACGGCCTCCATCTCGATCATCGCGGGCAATGCCAGCCCGGGGATCGAGCCCATTGCCGCCAACGTGTTCCTGCAGAAGACGCTGTCCGGCTCGTTCACGGTGCGCAACCGCCACTTGCAGCAACTGCTCGCCCGTAAGGGGATGGACCGGAATGACATCTGGTCCTCCATCACCCTGACCAAGGGCAGCGTGCAGCATCTGGATTTCCTGTCCGACGACGAGAAGGCCGTGTTCAAGACCGCCTTCGAACTGGACCAGCGCTGGGTGGTGGAGCACGCGGCGGACCGCACGCCGTTCGTGTGCCAGAGCCAGTCGGTCAACCTGTTCCTGGCGGCGGACATCCACAAGCGCGACCTGCACCAGATCCACCTGCTGGCCTGGAAGCGGGGGGTGAAGTCGCTGTACTACTGCCGCAGCCTGTCGATCCAGCGCGCCGACAACGTCAGCGAGAAGGCGGTGGCACCGATGGCCATCCTGCAGGCGGCGGTGGCGCTGCCGGCAGCGGCGGCAACCGATTACGAGGAATGCCTGGCCTGCCAGTAGGCTGAGGAAGCAAGCCCCTCCCGCTGGGAGAGGGCTTTTGACCCATATTCACATCGGAGACATCCCCATGGACGGCAGCATCCTCCCGCCCGAGCCAGCCCGCCAGATGAGCCTGTTGACCGAAAACCCGGTCTACAAGCCGTTCCGCTATCCCTGGGCCTACGAGGCATGGCTCACCCAACAGCGCGTCCACTGGCTGCCGGAAGAAGTGCCGCTCGCCGACGACGTGAAGGACTGGCACCGCAACCTAACCGCGGCGGAGCAGAACCTGCTCACGCAGATCTTCCGCTTCTTCACCCAGGCGGATGTCGAGGTGAACAACTGCTACATGAAGCACTACAGCCAGGTGTTCAAACCGACCGAAGTGCTGATGATGCTGTCCGCGTTCAGCAATATCGAGACGATCCACATCGCGGCCTACAGCCATCTGCTCGACACGATCGGCATGCCGGAGCTCGAATACACGGCCTTCATGAAATACAAGCAGATGAAGGACAAGTTCGACTACATGCAGGGCTTCCGCGTCGACAGCAAGCATGAGGTCGCCAAGACCCTGGCTGCCTTCGGCGCCTTCACCGAGGGCCTGCAGCTTTTCGCCTCGTTCGCGATCCTGCTGAACTTTCCCCGCTTCAACAAGATGAAGGGGATGGGCCAAATCGTGTCCTGGTCGGTGCGGGACGAGACGCTGCACTGCCTGTCCGTCATCCGCCTGTTCCGCACCTTCGTGCAGGAAAACCCCGAGATCTGGACCGAGACCCTGCGCGCCGAGTTGGTCGAGATGTGCGCGACCATCGTCGACCACGAGGACGCCTTCATCGACCTTGCCTTCGAACTCGGCTCGGTCGAAGGGCTGAGCGCGGAACAGGTCAAGCGCTACATCCGCTACATCGCGGACCGGCGGCTCATCCAGCTCGGGCTGGACCCGATCTATCTGGTCGCAGCCAATCCGCTGCCCTGGCTTGACGACATGCTGAACGCGGTCGAGCACGCGAACTTCTTCGAAAACCGCTCCACGGAATACAGCCGCGCCTCCACGCAAGGCACGTGGGAAGAAGCCTTCGCGACAGCGGTGTTCGAGGACCGACAGCCCAGCGGCGCGATCTCGCTTTGACGGGAGACGGTCCCGCGCCGGCTGGCCAGGCATGAACGGCGGGCTGGCGGGGCATCGCGCGCCGAGCCAACGCTCATTATGACGCGCATGGCGTGAACTTCCGTGGCATTGTCGGTCTTTGTTCTTTGCGGACAAGATGGGGGATGCCGTGGATGATGACGATAAGGAGCCGGCTCGCGTTGGTTCGGCTGTCGTTCCCCGGCAACAGGGCCGCAGGCTTTCAGACAAGATCCTCGTCGCCTTCCACCAAGCCTGCGACCTCGGCGATTTCGAGGTCGCCAGCGGCCTGCTCCGCCTGCTGGAGATGATGCTGACGCGCAAGCCGCTGCCGGGCCAGGTGGGGCGGCGGCGCAGCATGGAGGGCTTGATCGCGGCGCATGAGCGGCTTTGGCACCTCCGCCACCCCGACTCCGAAGGCTGATTCACTGCCATCGCAGCGCTGCGCCATCCCACAATATGGCCCTGGCCATGGCCGAGAATGCCTCTCCTTCGTGCAGGATCAAGCCGGGCAGGATGCGCCCGGGTCCCCGCCCGGCCTTGATCGCCCGTATCAGCAGCAGCCGCGCCTCCTGGCCGGCGCGGGGCCAGAGCGGCTGGAGAGCGGCGCCGCCGCAGCCGGCCCTGGCCAGCGCGTCCAGCGCCGTGCCGGTCGAGGCGGCAGGAACCAGCAGCGTCAGGCTGCCGCCGGGCCGCAAGGTCCTTGCGAGATGGCCGCACCAGGCCGCGAGCAACCCGGGGGCGGCACGCTTGGCAGCATCGCGCATCGGCGAGGGGGACATCGTGCCTGACGCGTCGTGCCAAGGCGGATTGGCCAGGGCGTGGTCGAAGCAGGGGCCGGCAGGAAGCTCCAGCACGTCGGCCGCGTCGGCCCGCGCCAGATCGAACCCGTTGGCAGCAATGTTGGCGCGGGCCAGTTCGGCCAGCATGGGGTCCCGCTCCACCCCGACCAGCTCCACACCGGGGAGCCGGGCCGCCAGGCAGAGCAGCGCGGCACCGGCTCCCGTCCCAGCCTCCAGCACGCGCTCGCCCGGATGGGCCGCCACGCTCGCCGCCAGCAAGACCGGCTCGATGCCGGTGCGGAAGCCGACGCTTGGCTGCCGATACCTCACGCGGCCGCCAAGCAGGGTGCCCTCCGTCGCGCACGCGCCCTGGTCCTGCACCGTCATGAAAGTTCGCCGGCGTCGCGCAGGATGTCCCGCGCCGCCGCGGCGTCGTCTTCGGCGACGGCCAGGCGGCGCGGAATGGCGCCGATGCTGCCCTCCGTCGCGCTGACATAGGAATCCAGCACGACGGAGGGGATGCCCGCGTCGGACAACAGCGCGACCAGGAAACTGAGGCGGACCGGATCATTGGTGATCACGACGACGTGCATGGTGCCCTTTCCCGGTGCAGGCGTTGTGTGTACCTCGCTTGACCGATTTTCGGCGCCGCCGATATGGTGCGATACACGCACCACCAGCAACCCTGTCACATCATACCGGAGTTTTCCGTTTGGGCGCCCTCGCCAGCCCTCCGCTACAAGAACCGGCAGGCAGCCCCGGCGCTGCCGGCGGCGACGTCCTTAAACGGCTGTCTTCGTTGATCGCAGAGGACTTCAAGGCGTGCAACCGGATCATCGTCCAGCAGATGGACAGCCCGGTCGCCCTCATCCCGCAGCTTGCCGCCCATATCGTCGCTGCCGGTGGCAAGCGGTTGCGGCCGATGCTGACGATCGCCAGCGCGCGCATGTGCGGGTATGCCGGGCAACGTCACGTCCAGTTGGCGGCCTGCGTCGAGTTCATCCACACGGCCACCCTGCTGCATGACGACGTGGTGGACGAAAGCGTGCTCCGCCGCGGCCTGGCAAGCGCCAACGCCATTTTCGGCAACCAGTCATCGGTCCTGGTGGGTGATTTCCTGTTCGCCCGCGCCTTCCAGTTGATGGTGGCTGACGGCTCGCTGGAAGTGCTGGCGATCCTGTCGCGTGCCGCGGCGACCATCGCCGAAGGCGAGGTGCTTCAGCTCACCACCCAGAACGACCTCTCGACCTCCGTGGGCCGCTACCTCGACGTGATCGGCGGCAAAACGGCGGCCTTGTTCGCCGCCGCATGCCAGGTGGGCGCCATCGTCGCCGGCCGTCCGGCCCAGGAAGTCAGCGCCTTGGCCGCGTACGGCGACAATGTCGGCATGGCATTCCAACTCGTGGACGATGCGCTCGATTACGCGGCCGACCAGCTCACGCTCGGCAAGACGGTGGGCGACGATTTCAGGGAGGGAAAGATCACCCTGCCCGTTCTGGCCGCCTTCGAAGCCGGCACTCCCTCCGAGCGGGAGTTCTGGTCGCGCACGATCGAGCAGTCGGACCAATCCGAGGCGGACCTGGACCATGCCCTGGCATTGATGGAGCGCCGTGGCGCCCTTACCGCGACGCTCGACCGCGCCAGGCGTTTCGCGCGGGACGCGCAGTCCGCGCTGGCGCCGTTTCCACCCGGCGAGTTCCGGCAGTGCCTGCACGACATAGCCGATTTCACGGTGAGCCGCGGCGCCTGACGCCGCGGCTCACGGATCGGGCGGGCAGGCCGCGAGGAGTCCGCGCGTATAGTCCGAGCCGGGCCTGGCGAAGACGTCGGCCGCCGCCCCGCTCTCCATCACCCGGCCCCGATGCAGGACCATCACGCGGTCGCAGAGGTATCGCACCACCGAGAGGTCGTGGCTGATCAGCAGGATGGCCACGCCGGTCTCATCCCGCAGCCGCAGCAGCAGGTTGAGCAGTTGCGCCTGCACCGACACGTCGAGCCCGGACACGATCTCGTCGGCAAGCAGGATGCGCGGCGTGGCGCACAGCGCGCGGGCGATGTTCACCCGCTGACGCTGGCCGCCGGAGAGTTGGAACGGATAGCGGCTGCCAAGCTCCGGCGACAGGCCGATCGCCCGCAGCAACTCAGTCGCCCGCGCTCGGCGGGCGACGGGCGAGGCACCGCCGACCTCCATCGCCTGCGTCACCACCTCGGCGACGGTGCGGCGCGGATTGAGCGCCGATTGCGGGTTCTGGAACACCATCTGCAGCGCTGCGCGGCGTCGTGCATCGTTGGCCGCATTCGCCGCCGTGATGTCGGCGCCGTCCAGCACCATCGTCCCGCTGGTCGGCCGCTCCAGCCCGACCAGAAGCCGCGCGAGCGTGCTCTTGCCGCTGCCGCTCTCTCCCACGATGCCGACGATCTCACCGGCGGCAACGTCGAGGCCAACCGGTTCCAGGGCGACCGTGGCGGCACGTCCCCACCGTCCGCCGAACACCTTGCCCAGCCCTGCCACCCGCAGGATCGCGGCGCCTGGCAGCGGCGCGGCCGGCAGCGCCGCTGGCGAAGCGGCCGGGATCCCTGCCGCGCAGGCCGGAGAACATGTCACGTCGTGGCCCGGCGCCACGCTGCGCCAGACTGGCGGCCGGGCGGCGCAGGCCGGATCCGCCACCGGGCAGCGGCTGGCGAACCGGCAGCCGGCCGCGAAGGCCAGGGGCCCTGGCATGGTGTCGGGCAAGGCCTCCAACCGGGTGCGCTCGCCGGTCAACCGTGGATTGGCCGCCAGCAAGGCCCGCGTGTAGGGATGCGCGGAGGCGCCGAACAGACGCCGCGCGGGGCCGCGCTCCACCGGGTCGCCGGCATACAGCACCATCACGTCGTCGCAAACCTCGTGGGCCAGGCGGAGGTCGTGGGTGATGAACAGCACGGCGGTCCCGTGCGCGGCCTGCATCCGGCGCAGCAGCGCCACAATCGTCGCCTGGGTCGTCACGTCCAGCGCGGTGGTGGGTTCGTCCGCCACCACAAGGGCCGGCGCGGAGGCGAAGGCGAAGGCGATCAGCACGCGCTGGCACTCGCCGCCGGAAAGCTGGTGGGCGTAGCGGCGCAGAACGCCGGCCGGATCGCGCAGCCCGACCTCCGCCAATGCCGGCAGCGCGCGAGCCCGCGGCAGGCCGAGCCGGGTCAGGTGCTGACGGAATTGCCATCCGATCGTGCGCACCGGGTCCAGCGCGGCACTCGGCTCCTGCGGGACGAAGGCGATGCGGCGCCCCAGCAGGCGGCGCACGGCGGAGGCCGGCTGCGCCAGCAGGTCGACCCCCTCGAACAGCATGCTGCCGGCGGTCACGCGGAACCCGTCCGGCAGCAGCCGGGCGATCAGCCGGCCGACCATGCTCTTGCCGGCCCCGGATTCTCCCACCAGCCCCAGCACCCCGCCGGCCGGCAGCTCCAGCGAGATGCGCCGCAGCAGATCCACCTCCGTGCCGCCGATCCGCACCGTGACGGTGACGTCGCGCAGGGAAAGCAGGCTCACGCCCGCGCCCGCAGCCGCGGGTCCAGCCGCTGGCGCAGGCCGTCGCCCAGCAGGTTGAAGCCGATCACCGTCAGGACAATGGCGCCGACCGGGGCCAGGATGGCCCAGGGCGCCGCAACCATGTCGCTGCGGGCATCGGCGATCATCTGGCCCCAGGCCGGCACGTCCGCCGGCACGCTCATGCCGACGAAGGACAGCACGGCCTCGACCCGCACGGCGATCCCCATCTCCAACGCACCGAGCGTCACCAGCGTGGGAACGATGCCGGGGAAGATCTCACGGCGGATGGTCCGGACGGCGCCGAACCCGATCAGCCGGGCGGCGGACACATAATCCTGGCGGCGGATCACCATCACCTCGGAGCGCAGCACGCGGCAGAACCGCGTCCAATCCACCAGGACGATCGCAAGCACCACGTTGCCGAGCCCGGCGCCCAGCGCAACCATCAGCAGCAGGGACAGCACGACGGGCGGGAACGACATCCAGAGGTCGACCAGGCGGGAGATCAGCCAATCCACCCACCCGCCCAGCGCCCCGGCGAGCAACCCCAGCAGCGTCCCGACCACCGCCGCGCCGATCGCCGCACCGACCGCGACGAATAGGGCGATGCGGGTCCCCCAGACCAGCCGCGACAGCACGTCCCGCCCCAAGCTGTCGGTGCCCAGCCAGTGGGACGCATCGGGCGGCAGCAGCACCGAGAGCAGGTCCATGTCGTTCGGCGGTGCCGGGGCGATCCACGGGGCGGCGGCCGCCATCACGACCAGCAGAAGGATCAATGCGCCTCCCAGCCATCCCTGCACCGGAAGGCGCACCCGCGGCCGCGGCGGCATCGCGTTCATCGCAGGCTCAACCGGGGATTGAGCGACAGGTAGGCGATGTCCACCGCCAGATTGATGATCAGCACGCCCAGGCAATACACCAGCGCCGCGGCCTGGATCACCGGGATGTCGCCGCTGCGCACCGCCGTGACCATCAGGTTGCCGAGGCCAGGCCAGCCGAAGATCACCTCCACCAGCAGCGTGCCGCCGAACATGAAGCCGGCCTGCACGCCGATCAGGCTCAGCGTCGGCAAGGCGGCGTTGCGCAGCGCGTGGCGTGCCAGCACCTGCCGCTCGGTGAGGCCGCGCAAACGGGCGAGATGGATGAAATCCTCGACGATGACGCCGAGCAGGCTGGAGCGCAGCACGCGGGTGACCAGCGGCGCCAGGGTGATGCCGAGCGCGGTGGCCGGCAAGGCAAGATGGGCCAAGGCATCGAGGAAGGCGCCTGGCCGCCCGGCCAGCAAGGTGTCCACCAGCATCAGCCCGGTTCGGGCCGGGCAGGCCTGGTCCGGGTCGATGCGGCCGATGAACGGCAGCGCGTGCAGCCACACGCCGAACAGCAGGATGCCGGCGATGGCCCATACGAACTCCGGCACCGAGACCAGGACGGAGGTGAGCACGTTCCCCACTCCCTCCCACACCGTGCCGCGGATGGCGAAGAGTACCAGCCCGCCGCCGATGCCGGCCACGGTGCCAAGGGCCATTGCGGCCACCACCAATTCCAACGTGGCCGGCAGCACGGCGCCGACGAGCGGGCCGACCTGGCGGCGCAGGTTGACGGATTCGCCGAACTGCCCACGCAGCAGCCCACCGGCCCATCGCAGATATTGCTCCGCCACCGGGCGGTCGAGTCCGAACTCCCGGGTCAGCGCCAGGCGGTCCGCTTCCGTGGCGCCCGGCGGCAGCGACATGCCCACGGGGTCGATCGGCAGTTGCCGCAGCACGACGAAGACCAGCACGGAGACGAGCACGACCATCAGCACGCCCGACAGCAGGCGGGGCAGGACGATCCGGAGGATCACGCCCATCGGCAAGCCCTGTCGAAGGAATCCGCTTCCTCTGGAAGGGAGAGAAGAGCGGGAGGTGCCACGGTGCGGTCCCGCGGCCTATAAGAAAACCAACGGTTCAGGGGGGAACGACATGCAGGTCGCCGGCAGCGTCTTCATCGTCACGGGCGGGGCATCCGGCCTGGGGGCCGCAACGACCCGCATGCTGGTTGCGGCAGGGGCAAAGGTGCTGATCGCCGATGTGAACCGCACGGCCGGCGCGGCGATCGCCGCCGAACTCGGCCATGCCGTCCGGTTTGCGCCCACGGATGTGACGCAGGAGGCCGATGGCCAGGCCGCCGTCGCCGCCGCGCTGGATGCGTTCGGCGCCGTGCATGGCCTGTCGAATTGTGCCGGGATCGCGCATGGGGAAAAGGTGACCGGGCGAGAGGGTCCCCATGGGCTGGCCAGCTTCACGAAAGTGATCATGATCAATTTGATCGGCACATTCAACATGACGCGGCTCGCCGCGACCGCCATGACGGCCAACGCACCCGATGCCGGGGGCGAACGCGGGGTCATCGTCTGCACTGCCTCCGTCGCGGCGTTCGACGGCCAGATGGGTCAGGCGGCCTACTCCGCGTCCAAGGCCGGCATCGCCGGCATGACGCTGCCGATCGCCCGCGACCTGGCGCGCAGCGGCATTCGGGTGGTCACCATCGCGCCGGGCCTGTTCCGCACGCCGATGGTGGACGGGTTGCCGCCCGAGGTGCAGCAATCGCTCGGGGCGTCCGTGCCGTTCCCGTCCCGCCTCGGCGAGCCGGCGGAATATGCCAGCACGGTGCGCTTCATCGTCGAGATGCCGATGCTGAACGGCGAGGTTATCCGGCTGGACGGCGCCTTGCGGATGGCGCCCCGCTAGGGGCGGGAGCTGACGGGCAAAAGCCCTCTCCGCTTGGGAGAGGGCTGCGTAAGGGGCAGGCGCTCCGGGCCCTGTCCTGGCTGCCTCACAGGGTAGGTGGCATCGCGATGGCTAATGAGCGCCGGCAGCGATGCCATTCAGCGCCGTCAGCGCATCCTCCGGTATGTCGAGGCGGGCGGCTGCAAGGTTCTCCCGCAGATGGGTGACCGATGACGTGCCGGGGATCAGCAGGATGTTGGGCGCGCGTTGCAGCAGCCAGGCGAGTGCGACCTGCATGGGCGTGGCGCCCAGACGCGCCGCCACCTCGGACAGGGTGGCCGATTGCAGCGGGTTGAAGCCGCCCAGCGGGAAATACGGCACGTAGGCGATGCCGCCGCCGGCCAGCTCGTCCACCAGCTTGTCGTCGGACCGGTTCGCCAGGTTGAAGTGGTTCTGCACGCAGACGACGTCGCAGATCCGCCGTGCTTGCGCGACCTGCGCCGACGTGACGTGGCTCAGCCCGATGTGGCGGACCAATCCCTGCCGCTGGAGGTCGGCCAGCACGGTGACCGGCGCCTCGATCGAGCCTTCGGCAGGATGGTGCGGGTTGATCATGCAACGGAAGTTGACGACCTCGAGCACATCCAGCCCCAGATTGCGGAGGTTGTCGTGAACCGCCTGCGTCAGCTCGTCGGCTGACATCGCCACGTTCCACGACGCATCCTGGCCGCGCCGGGCACCGATCTTGGTGACGATGACGAGATCGTCCGCAAAGGGCGCCAGCGCCTCGCGGATGAGGCCGTTGGTGACGTGCGGCCCGTAGAAGTCGCTGGTGTCGATGTGGTTGACGCCGCTCGCCACGGCCTCCCGCAACACCGCCAACGCGGCCGCATGATCCTCTGGCGGCCCGAACACGCCAGGCCCGGCGAGCTGCATCGCGCCGTAGCCGAGACGCTTCACGACCCGGTCGCCAAGTGTGAACGTGCCTGATTTATCGATGTCCGGCATGATGAATTCCCCTGTGGTCGGCATTCAACTAATCACCGGGCAGTCGGGCGATAATCCCCTGACGTGCGAACAGGCCGTGCGAATTGCCGAACGATAGTGCTGGCGGCCGTGGCTTGCCGCTGTCCGCGGCCGCTCAGCGCAGCGCCTCCAATGCCGCCCGCACCAGCAGCCCGTCCGGACGACGCAGTTCCTCCACGATGGTGAAATGGTCGCCACCGGGGGCAGGCAGCAGGGCGCCGGGGAGGTGGGCGGCCGCGCGCATGGCGTGCAAGGCCCGGCTGTCGGCCACCAGCGGCGGCAACTCGGCGGTGCCATAGGTGATTGCCAACGGCTTCGGCACCGGGGGCAGGCGCAACGGCGACAGGGTGGCGATTTCCTCGTCGGTCAGCCGCATGGCCTCGTTGAGGTAGGTGTCGCGCATCGGCCCGAGTTCGTACAGGCCGGAAATCGCCAGGCCGGCCGTCACCCGCCCGTGCCCCAGCGCCATGGCGGTGAGGTGGCCGCCGGCGGACCAGCCGGACAGCAGCACGGGACCGGCCACGCCGTGCGCCGCGCCGTTGGCGGCCAGCCAATCCAGCGCGGCGTGAATTTCGGCGTTGATCGCCGTCATGCTCGCCTGCGGCGCCAGGGTGTAGCCGGGCAGCGCCACCGACCAGCCGTGCGCGCGCAATCCCGCGCCGAGGCAGGCAAACTCCTCCCGCGTGTTGCGCTGCCAGTAGCCGCCATGAATGAACACGAAGCACGGTGCGCCCGGGTCGGCAGCCGGGAAGATGTCCCAGCGCTGACGCTCCGCCGGTCCGTAGGGCACGTCCAGCGAGCCCTTCCACTCGGCCCGGCATGCGGCGGAATCGGCGACACGGGCCGCGTTCAACGCCGGGCTATCAGCGACCGCGGCACTGTTGTTGTAGGCGGCATCGCGCTCCGCACGGCTCATCCGGCCCCATTCGATCACGCCGCATCCTCCCGCTGGTGGTCGGAGTGCAGCAGCGCGCCCAGGCGGCGCCGCACCTCGTTGAACTCGGGCGAAGAAACGTCACGACGGCGGGGCAGGTCAATCCGTTCGTCCGCCACGATGTGCCCGGGACCGGGCGACATGACGATCACGCGGTCCGCCAGCAGGATCGCCTCCTCGATGGCGTGGGTGACGAACAGCACGGTCAAACCCTGTCGGGCCCAGATGCCCAGCAGCTCGTCCTGCAGGCGTTCCCGCGTCATGGCGTCCAGCGCGCCGAACGGCTCGTCCATCAGCACCAGCTCGGCATCGTTGGCCAGCACGCGGGCGATCGCCACGCGCTGCTTCATGCCGCCGGAAAGCTGGTGCGGGTAGGCATCGGCGAAGCGGGCCAACCCGACCATCTCGACGAAGCGGCTGGCGACCCGCGCGACCTCGGCATCGGGCAGCCCGCGCGCCTTGGGGCCGAAGCCGATATTGTCCCGCACCGTGAGCCAGGGGAACAGGCCGTAATCCTGGAACACCATGCCGCGGTTCGGCCCCGGCCCGGTCACCGCCTTGCCCGAGACCGCAACCCGCCCGGCGCTTGCCGGCTCGAAGCCCGCCACGATGCGCAACAGCGTGGATTTGCCGCATCCGGATGCGCCCAGCAGGCAGATGAACTCGCCCCGATGCACCCTCAGGTCCGCGCCGCGGAGCGCCTCCACCGACCCGTAGCGCTTGCCGAGCCGCTCGATCGCGAGGATCGGCTCAGCCATGCGCGTTCTTGTCGCATGGATCAGCCATGCGACGGGCTCCATCGCAGCAGGCGGCGGCCCAGCGCCAGCACCAGCGCGTCCGATAGGAAGCCCAGCGCACCGATCACCACCATGCCCGCGACCACCACGTCGGTCCGGGAGAGCTGCCGCGCATCCATGATCATGGCGCCGAGCCCGGTCTGCACACCGGTCATCTCCCCCACCACGATCACCACCCAGGCGAAGCCCAGGCCCAGCCGCAGCCCGGTGAAGATGCCCGGCAGCGAGGCCGGCAGCACGACCTTCGGGAACATGCGGGCCTGCGAGACACCGAGCATGGCGGCCGCCTCGAACAGGCGGGGCTCGACGCTGCGCACGGCGAAGATCGTGTTCACCAGGATGGGAAAGAACGCCCCCAACGCCACCAGGAAGAAGGCGGACCGCGCGCCCAGGCCGAACAGGATCATGGAAAGCGGCAGCCAGGCGGTGACCGGGATCGGCCGCAGCAGTTGCAGCAGCGGGTCCAGCAGCGTGCGGGCGACGGCCAGTCGCCCGATCAGCATGCCGGTCGGCAGGGCCGCGAGCGCCGCCAGCAGAAACGCGCCATAGACCCGCTCGACGGAAGCGGCGATATCCGCGGGCAAGCGGCCGCTGAACGCATCGCCCTCCGTGCCGGTCGCCAGGTCGAACAGCGCAACCACCACGTCGCCCGGCGTGGGTATCAACCCGTATTCCTGCCCGCGTGTCGAAAGCCACCATGCGAGCAGGAGAATCGCCGGGACGACCAGCCCCAACAGGTGCCGCGCCGCCGGCCTGCGCACCCGCCGGAGTGGCGCCGCGGCCGGCAGCGTGACGCCCATCAGGCGGCGCCGGCGACCTCGTCGGAAAACCGCGGGTCGAACAAGGTGGCGAAGTCCGGCAGAGCGCGGATCTGCTTCAGCGAGAGCATCTGGTCGGCATAGGTCTTCGCCTGCTGCACCATGGCCGGCGTCATCTGCCAGTTGAGGTCGACGTTCGGCACGGCGGTCTCCACCGCCGCCTTCTGCATGCCCAGCTTGGCGACCGTCATGGCCACCATGGCGTCGGGATTGGCCATGGCATAGATGCTGGCCTGGCGTTGCAGGCCGACCACAAGCTTGGCCTGTTCGGGGTTCTTCTCGAGCATGTCGCGGCGGGTCGCCAGGATCATGTTCAGGCTGCCCATGGGCGTGGAGTAGGGATACTCGACGATCTTCCCTACGCCGGACGCGATCGACAGGCCGGGGCCCGGTTCCGCACCTACATAGGCATCCACGTCCCCCCGCGCGAGGGCGGCATGCATCTCGCTGAACGACACCCGCACCGGCGTGATGTCGTGCACGGACATTCCCTCCATGCGCAGGCGGTCCAGCATGAACACTTCCTGGGTCGAGCCGGGCCAAATGGCCACGCGCTTGCCCTTCAGATCCGCGAGCGTGTCGATGCCGCTGGTCCTGCCGGCGACGATCGCCATGCCCTTGTTGCATTCGGAGCCGATCACCACGACGGGCTGGTGCGCGGCGGCGCCGAAGATGGCGGCGGCGACGCCGAACGTGCCGAAATCGACCGTGCCGCCGACCACGGCGTCCTTGCTATCAGCCGGGCTCTCGAACGGGATGACCTCGACCGTCGTCCCGGCGGGCAGGAACCGCTCGTAGAAATAGGGCGTGATCGCATGGATCAGCTTCATCGTGCCCATGCGGATCACGGTGGCGGCCCGCGCGTGATGCAGGATCGCTGGAGTGGCGAGCGCGCCGAGGATGGCAGAGCGGCGGGTGATGGTCATGGCTGCGGTCGCTCCCGTTAGTGGCGGAGTGTGCACGCAAACATCATGCCATCCGCGCCCGGCGTGCTCACGACTCGGCGGTCGTGGGGCTCGCTGGCGCCTCGTCTGGCGCGGCCGGATCGCTCGACACCTGGTCGCGTTCGGCTTCGCGGCGCTTGGCTTCCTTCTTCGCCAGCTTCGCGCGCTCGCGCTCGGCCTTCTGGAACTGGTAATTCACCTTTGCAGCCATGTGCGCCTCCTGATGCCGGGGCGCGGGGAACGCCCGCACGCCTGGACAAGCCTGGTTTGCAGCAAGCATTGCACGCGAGCGTCCAGGTCGCCAGCGTGACGCTCAGGCAGCGGCGCGGACTTCGCCCACGAAGGTGCCGACGCTGTCCCGTAGCAGCCCGGTCGCCTGGCCCACGGCCGCGGAGACCTGGGGCAGCCGCATGGCGCTCGCCCGCGCCGCCTCGGTCTGGAGCGCGGCGCTCGCCGGCCAGGTGTGCCACCGCCTCGGCCGCCCTGTCCGCCCCCGATGCGGCAGATCCCGCGGCACGCGCCGCGACCGACATGCGTTCCGAGACGTGCCGGACCGACACGGCCAGCTCCTCGGTTGCGGCGGCGACCGCGGCGACGCTGGTGGCGGCGACGGACACGCCTTCGGCGGCGCCGCGCGCGTTCTCTGCCGTGAGGGCTGCGGCGGCATTGATGGTGCGGGCGGCTTCGGACAACTCCGCCTCGGTGGCGGCGACCCGGGCCAGCGCGGGCAGGCTGACATCCTCGAACCGCTTGGCCGCGTCGGCAAGCGCGGCGGCGACCGCGATCTTGCGCTCCTGCTCCGCCGCGGCCTGGGTGCGAAGGCGTTCGGCCAATCCGCCGACCAGCCAGAAGGACATCATGAGCATCGCGCGGATCTTCATGGTCGGTTCTGTAGGCTGTCTAGGACGCGATGGTTCCGTGAGCGCCGTTGCTCACCTGTCGCAGCCGGCCATCCCGAATCGCCGCCGGCGACCGGGCGGTCGGTTCGTATGGAGCCCGAGCCTCGTGCGCATAGGCGTGGTCAGGAGTCCTGGGACAGGATCGCGGGTGGCGAGGCGGCGCGGGACGGCAGGAACGGGTGGATCATCTGCCCGGCGAAGTCGCGTGGGAAATTCGGGTCGTCCACACCGTACGCGTCGGGCTGCTGCCCGGCCGGCAGGTAGTAGGTGCCGAACAGCAGGTCAAACAGCGGGAAGGTGCTGGCGAAATTGCTGCTGCCGCCCCGATCGGCGCTGGTGTGGTGCCAACGGTGGAACACCGGGCTGACAAGCACGTATCGCAACGGCCCGAAGCTCCAATCGAGGTTGGCGTGGATCAGCGCCGAACTGCCCGCATTGAACGGCACCAACCAAAGCAGGATTTCAGGCGGTATGCCCAACAGCAACATCGCCACGTCGGCCAGAAGGCCGTGGAAAACCTGGTCGACCGGATGAAACCGCCCGGCGGAAATCCACTCCAATTGCTGCGAGGAGTGGTGCACGGCGTGGAAGCGCCACAGCCGGGCGGTATGGAACAGGCGGTGGGTCGAGTACATGATGAAGTCGTTGCCGAACAAGTAGAGCACCGCCTGCCAAGCGGGCGGCAATCCCGCCAACGGGCCATGGCCCTCCGCGAAGAAGCGTTCGGGATTGCTGATGCCGTAGAACAGCGCCACGCCCAGCGTCAGCATCAGCGTCTGCACCGAGCCGTAGAGCAGCTTCGGAATGAACGCCCAGCAGAGGTCGGTCGACAGGTCGGGCTTGCGCCACCATGCCGGCGTTCTGTTGCAGGCGGTGGCGACAGCCGACAGCAAGGTGCACACGGCGCCGAGGATCCCGACGATCAGCAGCGTCTGCAGGGTCACGGCGTAGCATTCGGCAAACAGCGCGCGCATGCGGATCAGCCGGCCGCTTGCCCGCTGCCGGCGCGGATCTGCGCCACGGCCCCGCTGACCTTCAAGGCCATCATCGCCTCGCCCCTGAGCGTGCTGGACCGGCGCGGATCGCCGAACACGCCCAGTCCCGGATACAATGCGACGTTGGCGGGTAGTCGCGACAGGTCCACCCCTTCGGGATGCACCGCCATCAGTTCCGACGTGTCGGAGAGCGTGGCGTGCTGGCCGATGGCGGCATCGGGTTCGCCCTGGCCGCGCAGGTAGGCCGTCTCGGCAGCAGTGGCGAAATAGGCGTCGATGGCCAGGACCCGCGGCCCGCCGCTGCCCCACTCCGCCGTCAGCTTGGCGGCCACCGCGGCCTGGGGTGCCACGGACAGGCCATGATCGGCGATGAAGCAGATCGTCTCGAACCCGGTCAGCTTCAGGCTGCGGGCGATCCCCTCCAAGACGGCGGCGAACACGGCGGGCGGGACGCCGATCGTGCCGGGAAAGGCCAGGTTGTTGGTCGGCGGGTCGTAATCCCCTTCCGGGACGTAGGAGACGACGGGTGCGACCAACGCATCGCCCAACTCCGCTGCGATGCGCCGGGCGGCCCATGTGGCGATGTAGTCGTGCTTGCCGATGATCATGTGCGGGCCGTTCGCCTCCAACCCGCCGCTCGGGACGATCACGGTGCGCGATCCGGCGGCAACCGCGTCGCGTACCTCCATCCACGTCATGTTGGTGATCTCGCGCGTCAGCGACAGCGCCTGCGCCGGTCGCCGCAGCCCGGTAAGCAGGGTCCCGACAGCGCCGGCCCCGGCAAACGCCAGCACGCGGCGGGAAATCGACCAGTGCGTCATCGTCACGTATGCCCTTCCAGGAGCATCTGGTCCGCGCAACGGGCGAAGCAGGTCCAATGACGACCAAGATGTGAGAAATGAGTTCAGAAGCGGTTAAGGGGACCGCACGAACCAACCACTGGCATGCAACGCTCTCGCCGGGACGGGCAAGTGAGGGTGTGTCGAAGAGACCGCCGGTTGCCGTCCTGGAAGCGTGCGGCGCCCCTCGCCCCAGCCCTCTCCTAGACGGAGAGGGAGAAGGACCGAGGTATCAGGCCATGCGGCCGTGGCAGTGCTTGAACTTCTTGCCGGACCCGCAGGGGCATGGCGCGTTGCGCGGGGTGTTGCGCCAGGTCGCCGGGTCGTCCGAGACCACGACCTCCGGCCGCGGCAGGGTCATCACCTCGGCCGGCCCGGACGCTGCCATGCTGAAAGCCGGCGCTTCAAGGACGGCCTCCGGATGGTTCTCCCACATCATCGCTGGCAAGGGCGGCGGTTGCGGCGGCTCGGCCTGGAGCTGCAGGCCGGCGACCGTGGAGGTCACGCGCTGCTTCAGGTCGTCCAGCATGGCGTTGAATAGGGCGAACGCCTCGCTCTTGTACTCGTTGAGCGGGTCCCGCTGTCCGTAGGACCGCAGGTGGATGCCCTGGCGCAACTGGTCGAGGACGAGGAGATGTTCCTTCCAGACGGCATCCAGGCTTTGCAACAGCACGGATTTCTCGACGAACCGCATCAGGTCGGCGCCGAACTTCTCGGTCTTGGCGGCCATGTGGGCGTCCGCCGCGGCGTTGATGCGGTCGCGGATCGCCTCCTCCTCGATGCCCTCCTCGGCTGCCCAGGCGGCGACCGGCAGGTCCAGGCCCAGCAGGCGGCGGCAATCCTCGCTCAGCGCGTCCGCCTCCCATTGCTCGCTGAATGCCTTGGCGGGAATGCGCAGAGTCACGGCGGCGTCGATCACCTCGGCGCGCATGTCGTTGATCGTCTCCGACACGTCGGTCGCCAACATGAACTCGCGGCGTTGGCCGTAGACTTCCTTGCGCTGGCTGTTCATCACGTCATCGTATTTCAGCACGTTCTTGCGCGTGTCGAAGTTGCGCGCCTCGACCTTCTTCTGCGCCTTTTCCAGGGCCCGGTTGATCCAGGGATGGATGATCGCCTCGCCGGGCTTCAGGCCCAGCTTCTGCAGCATGCCGCCCATCCGCTCGGAGCCGAAGATGCGCATCAGGTCGTCTTCCAGCGACAGGAAGAACCGGCTGGCGCCGGGGTCGCCCTGGCGGCCGGACCGGCCGCGAAGCTGGTTGTCGATGCGCCGGCTCTCATGCCGTTCGGTGCCGATCACCATCAGGCCGCCGGCGGCCTTCACCACGTCATGGGCCGCTGCCACTTCGGCTGCCATGGCGGTCGCGCGGGTGTCGCGCGCCTCGCCTTCCAGCTCGCCGAGTTCCAGCTTCAACCGCATGTCCAGATTGCCGCCCAACTTGATGTCGGTGCCGCGGCCGGCCATGTTCGTGGCGATGGTGATGGCGCCGGGTGCCCCCGCCTGCGACACGATGGTCGCCTCCTGCTCGTGGAAGCGGGCGTTCAGCACCGAATGCGGCACCTGCTTGCGGGTCAGCAACTCGCTGATGATCTCGCTCTTCTCGATGGATGTCGTGCCGACCAGCACGGGCTGGCCGCGTCCGCGGGCCTCTGCGATCAAGCTGGCCACGGCCTCGTACTTCTCCGCGGCGGAGCGGTAGACCTCGTCGTCGCCGTCGTTGCGCTTGACGGACACGTTGGTGGGAATCTCCACCACGTCCAGCTTGTAGATCTCGGCGAACTCGTCCGCCTCGGTCAGCGCCGTGCCGGTCATGCCGGACAGCTTAGGGTAGATGCGGAAATAGTTCTGGAAGGTGATGGAGGCCAGGGTCTGGTTCTCGGCCTGGACGGTGACGCCCTCCTTGGCCTCCAGCGCCTGGTGCAGCCCGTCGGAGTAGCGGCGGCCCTCCATCTTGCGGCCGGTGAACTCGTCGATGATCACGACCTTGTCGGCCTGCACGATGTAGTCCACGTCGCGCGCGAACAGGGTGTGGGCGCGCACGCTCTGCTGCACGTGGTGCACGACGGTGACGTTGAAGATGTCGTAGAGGTTTCCCTCCTGGAGCACCCCGGCCTCCCGCAGCCGCTCCTCCACCTGTTCGGACCCGGTTTCCGTCAAGGTGACGGTCTTGAACTTCTCCTCCTTCTCGTACGTCTCCGGGTCGCGCACGAGCTCGCGGACGACGGCGTTCACCTGGCGATACAGGTCGGAGCTGTCCTCCGCCGGGCCGGAGATGATCAGCGGCGTGCGCGCCTCGTCGATGAGGATGCTGTCGACTTCGTCCACGATGGCATAGGCGAACTCCCGCTGGGCCATGTCCTCCAGCCGGTACTTCATGTTGTCGCGCAGGTAGTCGAACCCGAACTCGTTGTTGGTGCCGTAGGTGATGTCGGCGTGGTACGCCGCACGGCGCTGTTCGTCGTCCAGCCCGTGCACGATGATGCCGGTGCTGAGCCCCAGCCAGCCGTAGAGCTGCCCCATCCATTCGGCGTCGCGCCGGGCCAGGTAGTCGTTGACCGTGACCACGTGGACGCCCTTGGCCGGCAGCGCGTTGAGGTAGACCGGCAGCGTCGCAACCAGCGTCTTGCCCTCGCCGGTCTTCATCTCGGCGATCTTGCCGTCGTTCAGGACCATGCCGCCGATCATCTGCACGTCGAAATGGCGCATCCCCAGCACGCGGGTCGCCGCCTCGCGCACCACGGCGAAGGCCTCGGGCAGCAGCTCGTCCAGCGTGGCGCCGTCGGCCAGGCGCTGGCGGAACTCGGCGGTCTTGCCCTGCAGCGCCGCATCGCCGAGCGCCTGCATCGCCGGCTCGTGGGCGTTGATCTCCGGCACGCGGCGCTGGTAGCCTTTCAGCGAGCGGTCGTTGGCATTGCCGAAAATGGTGCGGGCGAGGCTGGCGAACATGCTGTTTCCGGTGCTGGACTGGCGCGCCTGAGATAGGAGCCGCACCCGTCCCGGTCAACGCAGGGGGCCACCGGACCGGCGCTCGCGCGATCGGGACGCCCGCTTTCCCCGACGTAACCGGCCCGCAACTTGGCGGATAGCCGGGTTTCCGCCATAAGCGGGCAACTCCAAGCCCGAGGTTACGCCATCATGCGCCTGTCGATCGCCGTCGCGGCCGCCCTGCTTTGCGCCCCTGTCCTGCCCGGCGCCGTAATGGCGCAGACTCCTGCCCCCGTGCCGGCGGCACCCGCAGCGCCGAATGCGGCCCCGGCCGATGCCGCCAACCCGCCCACGCCGCGGCCCGACGTGGTAGTGGCCAAGGTGGGCGACCAGGAGATCCGCCTCAGCGACCTGTCCGAGGCGGCGCAGACCCTGCCGGACGAGGTCCGATCGATGCCGCCGCAGGTGCTGTATCCCATGCTGCTGGACCAGATGGTGGACCGCGAGGCGCTGGTCATCCAGGCCAAGAAGGACGGCATCGCCAAGGACCCGCAGGTGCAGCGCGCGATCGACCGCGCCACGGACCAGGTGCTGCAGAACGCGGTGCTGACGCGGGAGATCGCGCCGACCGTGACCGATGCCGCCCTGCACGCCAAGTATGACGCCGACATCGCCAACAAGCCCGGCGAGGAAGAGGTGCATGCCCGCCACATCCTGGTCGAGACCGAGGACCAGGCGAAGAAGATCATCGACCAGTTGAACAAGGGCGCCGACTTCGCGACCCTCGCCAAGGCGAACAGCAAGGACCCGGGCGCACAGAACGGCGGCGACCTGGGCTTCTTCAAGAAGGAGGATATGGTGCCGGAGTTCGCCGCAGTCGCCTTCGCGCTGAAGCCCGGGCAGATTTCGCAGACTCCGGTCAAGACGCAGTTCGGCTGGCACGTGATCAAGGTCGACGAGACACGGGTGGCACCGCCCCCGACCTTTGAGCAGTCGCGGGACGAGTTGCGCCAACAGATCATCCAGGCCGGCGTGCGCAAGGCGCTGGACAAGGCCCGGGTCGGCCTGGTGGTGCAGAAATTCAACATGGACGGCACGCCGATGACGGCTGCCGCGACGACGCCCGACCCGACGGCGACCCCCACCACCGACCTTCCGCCCACGCCCGGCACCACGCCGGCCGTCCCCAAATAGCCAGCCGATGGCCGCACTCCCGCCCTCGCCGCTCGCAGTGGCCCTGCCCGACCTAGCGCCGCTGGCCGGGGTCCGCCTGGGCGCCGCGGCGGCCGGCATCCGATACCAGGGCCGCACCGACCTGGTGATGGTCGAGCTGGCGTCGGGCAGCACGGTTGCGGGCGTGTTCACCCGCAACAAATGCCCCGGTGCGCCGGTCGATTGGTGCCGCACCGCCCTTGCCGGCGGCCGCGCTCGGGGCATGGTCGTGAACGCCGGCAATGCCAACGTCTTCACCGGCGCACGCGGGCGCGAGACCGTGAAGGCCACGGCGGACGCCGCCGCCGCCCTGCTCGGCTGCCCGCCGAGCGAGGTGTTCCTGGCCAGCACCGGGGTGATCGGCGAGGTGCTGCCGCACGAGCGGATCACCGCCGCCTTGCCTGCCCTGCACGCGTCGCTCTCACCCTCCGGGTGGGAGGCGGCGGCGCGCGGCATGATGACCACGGACACCTTTCCCAAGGCGTCCACCCGCACGGCCGAGATCGCCGGCACCGCCGTGCGGATCACCGGCATGGCGAAGGGCAGCGGCATGATAGCGCCCGACATGGCGACCATGCTGTGCTTCGTGTTCACCGACGCGGCGGTCCCGGCGGCGCAGTTGCAGGCCATGCTCGCGGCCGGCGCGGAGGCGAGCTTCAACCGGACCACGGTGGATAGCGACACCTCCACCAGCGATACCGTCCTGCTGTTCGCCACCGGGGCAGCGGGCAACGAGGCCGGGCCGCTGGACGATTTCGCGGCGGCGTTGGACGCGGTGTTGCTGGACCTGGCGATCCAGGTGGTCCGCGACGGCGAGGGTGCGCAGAAGCTGGTGCGCATCGACGTGACCGGCGCCGTGGATGACCGCTCGGCCAAGCGGATCGGCCTGGCGGTGGCGAACTCGCCCCTGGTGAAAACCGCGATTGCCGGGGAGGATGCGAATTGGGGCCGCATCGTCATGGCGGTCGGCAAGGCCGGCGAGCCCGCGGACCGCGACCG
>CAXTJM010000041.1:0-30906 GCA_964244585.1 uncultured Acetobacteraceae bacterium
CATCGCTCCATCCTCTCAAGGTCTGGAGCCTCCGACAAACCCGGGGCGGTTCAGTAGAGACTAGACCCACTTCCGTGAGTGTCTCAAGTGCTGGTTTCCTACCTAAACGAGACGTGGTTTAGGTGTCTCATGACGGTGGCTCACTGGGGTGTATCTTAAAGGACGCCACTATCCGACCCGAGTTGCCGCTTAGGAAGTGAGCATCATGCAACATCGCGCTGAGGGTCCAGGCTGGAGGACGGGAAACTAGTGTTTCCGCCGACCATTTAGCTAGGCTCCGGACCCGTAGGTAGTGGGTCAGTTTGAAAGCCTGGCCACCGAACTTATGGGCGTCCGTCCCAGTGCAGCGATAATAGCCGTAGTTGGCTGGCTGACCTCCGCCGACCGTGCCGCGGGCCATTTTGCCATAGAACGCGTAGCCACACTGGCGGCAGACGACCAAGCCCTGGAGCAACCAGCCCGGCCGGCGACGCCCGTCGCGCTTGCGCTTGCGGTTCTCGTCCAGCTGTCCCTGCACCGTCTCGAATATGTCGGGGTCGACGATCGCGGGTACAGGGATAGAGATCCATTCGTCGCAAGGAACCGACGCATGAGACCCGTAGCCGTCGCGAGGGGGCTGGGTACGACCACGGATGGGACGTAGGCGGACCCCAACGGGTGGGATCGATCGTGTGCGGCCGAACATGGCGGTTCCTCGATACGCCGGATTGCGCAGCATGCCGTTGAGTGTCGTCGCATCCCAGTGTTCCAGTCCGGTGCGGGTCACGCGACCCATGCCTTGTAATCGGCGGCAAGCCTCGCGCAAGCTGATCCGCTCGATGCCGATCCAGGTAAACACCTGTCGAACCATTTGGGCCTCGTGCTCGATAACCTCGAACTGAGCGGCCCCACCGCCGGCATGCCGGTCGACGTAGCGATATCCAAACGGGGCGCCGCACATGGCGCTGATTGCTCCGGAACGCGCTGCGTGGCGTCGGCCGCGCCGGCTGCGCTCCAGGATACGGGCGCGCTCGTATTCAGCGATCACGCCCTGGACCTGTAGCAGAAGATCGTCCTCGGCAGAGCCGCCGATCGGCCGGTTGAGGAACACGATTTCAACGCCGGCGCGACGAAATTCCTCAATTAGCAGTACCTGGCCCGCTCGTGCAGCGCTGCAAGCTGGCTCGCGATGGTGTTGCCGCGCGCCTGGCCGTCTGTCGACACGCGAGCGTAAAACCCAGCTGTGATGCTACCCACGTTCACTCCTCCGCATCGGCGGCATGGCGGCGGCGGGATCGAGCGGAGGCTGGTTGACCGCCGTCGGCCGCGTCGGACGGCGCGCGATGGGGATCAGCCGCTCGTAGGCATCGGCCAGGCATTGCGACGCAATCCGGCTCACCTCGAACGCGATCCGCACATCCATCTCGTCCGACTTGCGCCGGGCCATGGGCGCCCTCCCGGGCCTGCCGGGGCGCGCATTGATGCGGGTCCGTCAGCAGGCCAATCCGAAAACCTTCACCATACCGTGAGAGTAGAGAATCACGTCGCACCAAGGCTTTCCACTGGAAGGTTGCAATATTGTGGGAGGCGCTAGCGCGGCCTCGTTGGGGAATATCCCGACCACGTCGCTGCGCCGCTTGATCTCGCCGTTGAGCCGTTCGATTGGATTGGTGGAATGGGTCTTGGCCCGGTGCTGGGCGGGAAAGCCCATGTAGGCCAGCACGTCGGCCTCCGCCTCGTCCATCAACGCCGCCAGTTTCGGCACCCTGGGCCGGGCTTGGTCGGCGACCTCGCGCCACTGTTTGCGTGCGGCTGTAGCGTCGTCCTGGGCAAAGGCGGTGCCGACCCAGGCCGAGACGAGGCGGCGCTGCGTCTTGCCGGCGTAGGCCAGGGCGTTGCGCATGAAATGCACGCGGCAGCGTTGCCAGGTGGCGCTGAGCACCTTGGTGATGGCGGCCTTCAGCCCCTCGTGCGCGTCGGAGATCACCAGCTTGGTGCCGCGCAGGCCGCGCCTGGCCAGAGAACGCACGAACTCGACCCAGAACGGCTCGGCCTCGCTGTGACCTGTCGTCATGCCGAGGACCTCGCGCCTGCCGTCGGTGTTGACGCCGACGGCCACGATGACCGCGACGGACACGATGTGGTGGTCCCGCCGGGCTTTGACGTAGGTGGCGTCCAGCCAGACATACGGCCAGTCCCCTTCGATCGGCCGGGTTAGGAAGGCACCGACGCGCTCGTCGATCTCGCCGCACAGGCGCGAGACCTGGCTTTTGCTGATACCTTCCATCCCCATGGCTTTCACCAGGTCGTCGACCGAGCGCGTCGAGATGCCCCTCGCCCCCTAGCCCGGGCGGTAGCTTTGTTGCAACCGTTCCTGGACCAGGCGTTTGGCGACCTTGCCCGTGTCGGTCAGGGGCATCTCTTCAGCCGGGATGAGCTCCAGGTGGCGCGGCACCTTGAAGCTGGCGACGGCGCGGCGGCAGTGCTCGATCAGTTCGTCGGCGGTGGCATGCCGACCGGGTTGCAGCACCACCAGCGCCGCGACGGCCTCGTCCCGCAAGGGGTCCGGAATGCCGACCACGCTGGCCTGGCGCACGGCAGGGTGGTCCTCCAGCACCAGTTCCACGTCGGCAGGCGTCACGTTGATGCCGCCGGTCTTGATCATCTCCTTCAGGCGGCCGCGGAATTGCAGCATCCCGTGCTCCGGCTCGTAGCGGCCGATATCCCCGGTATAGAACCAGCCCGCCGCATCGATCGACTCCGCCGTGCGCACCGGGTCGTTGAAGTAGCCGGGCGTCACGTTGCCGCGGATGCGGATCTCGCCTTCCTCGCCAAGGGCGACGGGAGTCCGGGAGGCTGGATCCACGATCTCGATCTCGTTGCCCGGCAGCGGTCTTCCGGAGCCGAGGCGGCGCAGCTCGGGCGACCAGGATGCGTCGGAGTTGCAGGAATTGCCGTAGCACTCCGTCAGGCCGTAGGAGGTGATCATCTCCTGCGGCCCCATTTCCTCCAGCAGGTGCATGACCTGCGGCCGGCAGATGCCGGTGCGCCAGGACCGCAAGTCCCGCGTCGCGCGATCCGGATGGTTGTGCAGGGCGATGACGATGTTCGGCTGGGTGTAGACGGCGGTGCAGCGCTCGGCCTCGATCAGCCGGAGCATTTCCGCCGGGTCGTAGCGGTATTGCAGCACGACGGAGGCGCCGTGGGTGAGGCAGGCGAACAGCCCGTTGGCGCAGGCGAAGCTCCAGAACATCGAGACGGTCATCAACAGGCGATCGTCGGGGGTCAGGTGCATCCGCTCGCCGATGCCATGCATGTTCTCGATCAGGCCGCGATGCACCAGAATCGCGGCCTTGGATCGCGCCGTGGAGCCGGAGGTGAACAGCAGATAGGCAGGGTCGTCCGGCTGCACGGTGGCGGCAGCCTCATCCAGCACCGCGTCCGCCACATCCGCGCCCAATTCCCAAAGTCGCTCGAAAGGCATGGAACCCGGCGGTGCGTCGGCGCCCAGGCAAACGACCTGGCGGAGCTTCGGGAGCATGTCCACGCCGATCTCGCGCAGGGCAGCGGTGTAGTCGTTGCTGATGTAGCGGTCCACTGTCACCAGCACGGCCGCCTCGCTGATCGACAGGGCATGCGCCAGTTCCGTGTGCCGCCACCAGGTGTTGACCGCGGCCAGCACGCCGCCAAGCAAGGTGACGGCAAAGTCGACCAGCAGCCACTCCATCTGGTTGCCCATGATCAGGGCGACCGTGTCGCCCCGGCGAACACCCAGCGCGTGGAAACCACGGGCCAGGTGCCGCACCTGCGTGCGGAAATCGGCGAAACTCAGCCGCCGTTCCCCGTCGATGAACGCGATACGATCCGGATAACGGGCTGCAAGCTCGTCCAGCAGCGCCGGCAAGGTGCGTGCCTTGGGTCGTTCCACGAGAGGCTCCTTCGCTCGGCCACCCGTTGGCAGCATCCCGGCCGCAGCCAAGCACCGGCGGTGCGCGGCAGCCAATACCTTCGGGCGATGGCGCCTACGCGGCCCGGGCATCGCTCCCGAGCAGGGAGCCGAGCCGGGCCGTGACCGCCCGCGCCTCCCGCATCGTGCGCGCGATGATCTCCGCCGCCGGCAGGACCTCCGCGATCAGCCCGGCGCCGGCGCCGGCGTAGATTTCACCCTGCTCCAGGTCGCCGTGCAGCAGGCCGCCGACCCGGCGGTTCGGCCCCGGCGGATAGTCGGCGATCAGGCGGTGCAGGGCGTCCGCACCCGCGCCGGACAGCTCCATCTCGCGGAAGCGCCGGGCGAAGGCGTTGTCCAACGTGCGCGCGACTTCCGTGGTGCGGCCCCAGGACAGCGTGGCGACGTCCGTCGCGTCCACCAGCGCCTGCTTCACCCGCGCGTGGATCGGCGATTCGGTGCAGGCCATGAAGCGGGTTCCCATGTAGACGACCTCCGCCCCGGTCGCGAGGCCCTGCACCAGGCCGTGCCCGTCCGTGATGCCGCCGGCGGCCACGACGGGAATGTCCACCGCACGCACGACCTGGTTCACCAGCACCGCCATGGACAACTCGGCGAATCCGCTATGGCCGCCGCCCTCGAACCCTTCGGCCACCACGGCGTCCACGCCGCTGCCCTGCGCCTTGACCGCATGGCGGACGGAGGCGACGGCGTGGATGACGAAAATCCCGGCCGCCTTCAGCGCCGCGGTGTAGATGTCCGGGCTGCCGGTCACCACGATCACCACCGGAACACGCTCCTCGATCGCGATCCGGACGGAGGCGTCGCTGTAGACCCGTCCCGCACCGGCGCCGATCGGCACGTTCACGGCGAAGGTCCGGTCCGTCGCCGCCCGCACCGCGCGGATCTGCTCGCGCAGCCGCTCCGCGACCGCCTCCGGCTCGGCCACCGGAACCTGCTGCCCGGCATTCGGCCCCAGCGTGCCCAGGCCGCCCGCCGCCGAGACGGCGGCGACCAGGCGTGCGTCCGTGGCCCAATTCATCGGCGCCTGGATGATCGGCGCGTCCAACGACAATTGCCGGCACAACCTTGTGTTCAAGCCATCCTCCTTCCGGGCCGCCGGGGCGGTCAGCGGTGATGGACAGGGCTATAAACCCGGTGTTTATTCGAGGCCATGCCCAACACAGAGTGGGCGATGCCGGGGTGGATCAGACAGGATGGAATTCCGCGAGCTGCGCTATTTCGCTGCGATCGCCGAGTTGAGTTCGTTCTCGAAGGCGGCGGCCCAGTTGCGGATCGCTCAGCCGGCGCTCAGCCGCCAGGTGCACAAGCTGGAATCGGAGCTGGGGGTGGAGCTGTTCCTGCGGCATGGCCGCGGCGTCACGCTGACGCCTGCCGGTGAGATGCTGCTGGTGAAGGCCGGCGGCATCCTGCGCGACATGCGCAAGGTGCGGGACGACGTGGCCAGTTGCGCCGCGGAGGCAAGCGGCACGCTCACGCTCGGCGTGCCGCCGGCCGCCGGCCGCGTGCTGCTGCCGCCGCTGCTGCTGCGCTACGCGGAGCACTGCCCGAACGTGGTCATCCGGATCATGGAGGGGTTCAGCGGCCATCTGCATGACTGGCTGGTCAGCAGCCGGTCGGACATCGCCCTGATGCACAATCCCTGTCTGGGAGCCGACCTGGAGCGGGTGCCGCTGCTGGAGGAGGAGATGTACCTCGTCTCGCCGCCGGATGCGAACGTTCCCGACGGGATCGGCCTGTCCGAACTCACCACCCTGCCGCTGATCCTGCCAGGGCCGCCGCACAGCCTGCGCCAGCTCGTGGCCGGTGCCATGGCGGGTGTAGGCCATACCCTGAAGCCCGCTATGGAGGTCGACGGGTTGGCGATCATCAAGGGCCTGGTCGAGCATGGGCTGGGCCACACGGTGCTCACCTACGCCTCCGTGGCGGAGGAGGTGGCGCGCGGCGCCCTGCGTGCCACGCGGATCACGCGCCCGGGCATCACCTGGAACCTCGCCATCGTGCTGCGCAAGGACGTCCGGCAGAACCGCGCCGCGACCCTGATGGTGGAGATGATGCGCGAGGAGGTCGACAAGCTGGTCAATGCCGGGCAGTGGCGGGGCAAAGCCCACTGACGGCCGGCCCGCGATGATGCCGATGCCGTATGGAGCGCAACTCCGAAGGCATTGGTCTTCGTCTCCCGGCCCAGGATAGCCTCATTCCCCGCCATAGGAGACGCGCGATGGATATGCCCCGCAGCCGTACCATGCCAGGCCTGCTCGCCGAAATGGCCGCGGCCCGGCCGGACGCGCTCTTCCTCGTGGATCGCGACGCCCGCCTGACCTATGCGCAGTTCCGGGCTGCGAGCCGGGCGGTCGCTCGGGGTCTGCACGGCATCGGCGTTCGGCCGGGTGACAAGGTGGCGATCCTGATGGGCAACCGGCAGGAATGGCTGCTTGCCGCCTTCGCCATCACCGCGCTCGGCGCCACGATGGTCGCCGTCAACACCTGGTGGCGCAGCGCTGAACTGCACCACGCCCTGTCGCTGTCCGAAACGTCCGTGTTGCTGGTGGAGAGCCAGTCCGGCTCGCGCGACTTCACCGCCGAACTGGCGGGCATCGGCGCGCTTGCGTCCGAGTTGCCGCGTTTGCGCCGGATGGTGGCGGTTGGCGAGGGTGCGCCGCCGCCGGGCTCGATCGCTTGGGATGCGATGGTGCGGGGCGGCACCGCGGCGGATGGCGAGCTGGACGCGATCGAGGCCGCAGTGCAGCCGGAGGACATGGCCTATCTGCTGTTCACCTCCGGCTCCACGGCGCGGTCGAAGGCGGTGCCGTTGCTGCATTTCGGCCTGGTCGGCAACATGCACGGCATCGGGGAGCGCATGCACCTGGTGCCCGATGACCGGATGCTGATGACCGTCTCCATGTTCTGGAGCTTCGCCTGCGCCAATGCGCTGTTCGCCGTGCTGACGCATGGGGGCAGCATCGTGCTGCAATACCGCTTCGAACCTGCGGAGGCGCTGGAGCTGATCGAGCGGGAGCGGATCAGCGTGCTCTACACCATGCCGAACATGGTCCTGCAGCTCCACAACCATCCGGACCGCGGGAGCAGGGACCTGGCCTCGCTGCGGACCGGCCTGGGCTGGCCGCACTCGCTGCCCATGTTGCAGGAGATGGGCGCCTACGAGATGACCACCTGCTATGGCCTGACGGAGGGCTATGGCAACAGCGCCGTCGCCGATTGCCGCATCCCGCCGGCGGAGCGGGCCGGCAGTTCCGGCACGGCCTTGCCCGAAACCGAGCTGCAGGTCGTGGACCCGGTGACGCACGCGGTGCTGCCGGCCGGCGAGCCCGGAGAGGTGCGCATCCGCGGCTACGTGACGCCCGGCTACTACAAGGATCCGCAACGCACGGCGGAGGCGACAGACGCCGAAGGCTGGTTCTACACGGGTGACGTCGCCTTCCTGGACGGGAAGGGCCAGTTGTTCTTCCGCGGCCGCAACAAGGAGATGGTCAAGACCGGCGGCATCAACGTGGCCCCGGCCGAGGTGGAGGAGCTGCTGCACGGCCACCCTGCGGTTCGCTTCGCCGCCGTGGTGGGCATTCCGGACCCGGAGCGCGACGAGGTCCTGGCCGCGCTGGTGGTGCTGGAGCCGGACCGCCACGCCACCGTCGAGGAACT
The DNA here is from genome assembly GCA_964244585.1 of uncultured Acetobacteraceae bacterium. GTDB lineage: Bacteria > Pseudomonadota > Alphaproteobacteria > Acetobacterales > Acetobacteraceae > LMUY01. The sequence goes on from CAXTJM010000041.1 coordinate 7,607, forward strand.
CGCCCGCTACTGCAAGGACAACGCGGCTGCCTACAAGGTGCCGCGCCGCATCGACCTGATCGCCAACGAGGCGATGCCGCTCACCGATACCGGCAAGGTCAGCAAGCGGCTGATCCAGGACTATTTCGCCGCACATCCATAGCGGTCAGCAGATCGCCAGCGGGTTGATCGGGCTGCCGACCCCGCCCGTGATGGCGAGCGGGGCGGCGACGAACAGGAACTCCCACACCTGGTCGGCTGCCAGCCGGTCCAGCACCATCAGTTCCATCAGCGAGCAGCCGAAGTCGCGCAGCAGCCGGCGGTGGACGGGGGCGGAGACGCCGTTTTCCGTCGGGATCGCCTCGACCGCGTAGTTGTCCGCCCCGATGGCGGCGAAGCCCTGCTCGCCGATCCACTCGCCGGCTTCGAGGCCAATGCCGGGTTCGCTGTGGAAGAACGCCGCGGGATCGCGCTCGGTGAAGGTGGACAGCCAGCCGGTGCGGATCAGCACGATGTCGCCCTGGCGCAGGGTGACGCCCTGGGCCGCGGCGCAGGCGAGAAAATCGGCGGAGCCGAGCACGGTGCCGCCGGGCAGGAAGGCCTCCCCCCGGTGGCGGCAGAAATCCAGCAGCACGCCCCGCCCGGCCAGGTGGCCCAGCTTGTCGATCCCGCACTTCGCGGCCCCGTTGCTGCGCACGGTGTTGGCGGAGAAGCCGTTGTAGAGCGTGCCGTCGTACCAGACATGCGCCAGCGCATCGATGTGCGTGCTGCCATGGGTGTACAGCGCCAGGTAGTCGTCCGACGCCTGGAAGCCGCTCTTGCGCTGCAACCCGGCCGCGTAGTCGCCGCCATCCAGCGTCATGAAATGCTGCGGCGGGCAACGGCGGGGCGCCACCGGCACGGCATTGGACTGGATGGGCAGCGACAGGCTGTAGACCTGGCCGCGCTTCACCAGCCCGGCGGCCGCCACCAACCGCTCCGGCGTGGCGAAGTTGGCGGTACCACGCTCGTCCGCCTTGCCCCAGCGGCCCCAATTGGTCGATTGTACCGTGTCTGACATACGTTCTCTCCGGATCGTCGACGCTAGCCAGCGCGGCGCGACGCTGACAAGCCGGCACGTCGGTATGTGCCCGATGCCAGAGCGGCATGGCGCGAGCGATGCCAGCCAGGCATCCCTGGCCGAAGCAGAAGGTATTGGCGCCTCCGGACGGAAACCTCTGCACTGCCCGCAAGATGCCTTGGAGGAAACCAATGACGGACCCGCAACGCCTGTTGCTAAACCGCCGTGCCCTGCTCGCCGCCTCGGCCGCCGTGCCGTTGATCGGGTCCCTGGGCCGGGTCGCCCGCGCCCAGGCGCCGGCGACGATCCGCATCGGCGCGCCGAACTCCATGACCGGCGGCTTCGGGGAGGGCGGCCGCAACGTGGTCGCCGGCCTGCAGGTCGCGGCGGAGCAGATCAATGCCCGGGGCGGGATCAAGGCGCTGGGCGGCGCCAGACTGGAGGTCGTGCCGGCCGACACCACCAGCGACGATCCGGCCACCGCCGCGAGCGTCACCCGCCGGCTGATCACCCAGGACAAGGTCGCCGCCCTGGTCGGCGCCCACACCAGCACCATGACGCTGTCGGCGCAGATCGAGGCCGAGCGCGGCGAGGTGCCGATCCTGACGACCTCCTACTCCGACCAGTTGGTGCAGCGCGGCTACCAGTACACCTTCAAGGTCGCGCCGCAGGCCAGCGTGCTGTCGCAGGAGGGCTTCGACGACATCGTCGCGCTTTATCAGGAGCTGAAGGGCAAGAAGGTCACCCGGGTCGCGATCTTCTACGGCGCGGACGCCGCCAGCCAGGCGATAGGCAAGGCCTATGCCGATATCTCCAGGAAGGCGGGCGCCCAGATCGTGGCCAGCAGCACCTTCGCCGGCAACCTGGCCGACCCCACCAGCATCGTAGGCCCGGTGCTACAGTCGAAGCCGGACGTGCTGTTCCTGAATGCCTACGTCAACGACACCATCCTGATCACCCGCGCGCTGCGCAGCCTGGGGATCATGATCCCCATCATCGGCAGCGGCTCAGGCATCAGCGTCAAGACGCTCGGGTCCACGCTGGGCAAGCAGGCGGACAACCTGATGGGAACGCTGGCCTGGAACTGGGACCTGCCGACGCCGGGCTCGAAGGAGTTCGGCGCGCTGTACCATGCCAAGTATCCGGACGAGCCGTTCGCCCCGCAGGAGGCCGGGGAAGGCTTCGCGGTGGGCGAGATCATCGCCGCGGCGCTGGAGCGGGCCGGCAGTGCAGACCCGAAGAAGCTGCGAGATTCGTTGATGCAGACGGACGCGCAGACGGTGCTGCCAGGCGGGTCGGTCAGCTTCGAGGCGAACGGGATGCGCAAGGGGTCGACCGGCATCCTGGTCAGCTGGATCGATGGCAAGCTACGGACCGTGTTCCCGAAGGAGGACGCGACCATTTCACCACCGCTGCCATAGCGGCTATCCGGCGAATAACGGCTCGGGCAGCCCGCGCACGCCGGGGCTGGCCTGGAGCAGCGCACCGTCCGCCGGTGCCGGGCGCCAGCCCGGCGGGTCGGCCGCGATGCCGTGGCGCAGCGTGGTGATGAACAGGGTGGACAGATCCGGTCCCCCGAACGCGCAACTCGCCGGCTTCGCGGCCGGAGTGTGCACGGATCGTTCGCGCCGGCCGGCCGGATCGTAGCGGTGCACCCCGCCGCTGCCCGGCTCGGCGACCCAGAGCGCGCCTTCCGCATCGACGGCGCACCCGTCGGGAAAGGTCACGAGCTGGTCGAGGCCGAGGAAGAGCCGGCGGTTGGCCACTTCGCCCGAGGCCAGGTCGAAATCGTAGGCGTACACGCCGGCCCGGCTGTCCGCGAAGTAGAGCAACGTGGAATCCGGGCTCCAGCAGATGCCGTTGGCGACGGTGATGCCGGTGTCGACCTTCCGCACCGCGTGGTCCAGCCCGACGCAGAACAGCCCGCCGGTCGGCGTCGCCTGCGTACGCTCCATGGTGCCGACCCAGAAGCGGCCGGCCCGGTCGCAGGCGCCGTCGTTGAACCGTTCCCGGGCGAAGTCCACCGGCGGGCAGGGCAGGTCCGTCGCCGTGCCGCGCTGCAGATCCAGGATGGAGAGCGCGTTGCGGGAGGCCATCAGCACGCTGCCATCGGCGCGGAAGGCGTAGCAACCGGGCATGCGCGCCAGCGGCCACTCGGCGAACGGGGCGTCCTGCGCGCCGCGCCGGCGCAGGCGGCGGTTGACGCAGTCGACCCAATACAGCGCCTGCTGCCCTTCGTGCCAGACGGGTCCCTCGCCGATCTCGTCCCCGGACTCGATGATCACCTCGGCCTCGATGCGCATGCGCTTTCCCTATCTCAGCAGCGGCGGGACGGTTTGGTATTGCTTGGGCCAGATCGTGTGCAGCGTGCCGCCTTGCCATTCCACCAGGACGGGTTCGCTGGACCCGTTCAACCCTGTCGCGTCGAAATGGATCGGCCCACCCGGCATCACCGTCGCGGCCGAGAGGCCGGCGAGGGCGTCGCGGATCGCGACCGGGTCCGCGCCGCCCGCTTCGATGGCCTGGGCCAGCAGCTGCCCGGCGGCAAACCCCTCGCCGGCTTCCTGCGGGGCGAATGGCTGGTCCGGGTAGCGCGCCCGGAAGGCCTCCAGGAAAGCGGGGATGCCGGGGATGGGCAAATCCCCGTTCCATGCCACCGTGCCCATGAAGCCGTCCGCCGCCCGGCCCAGCCCCTCGGGCACCGAGCGCAGCGTGACGCCGGAGCCGCTGGTCAACACCGGCAGCGTCAGGCCCACGGCACGCAGGGCACGGATCACCAGGATCATGTCCGGCGTGAACAGGTGGGCGATCAGCAGGTCCGGCTTCTGGTCCAGCACCGGACGGACCAGAGGGGTGGGATCCGCCATCGGCGAGGGGATCACCGCCGTGCCCGCCAGCTCCAGCCCGGCCCCCGCCAGCAGCCCGATCGTGGCTTTGCCGGAGGCGGTGTTGGACGCGTCGGTTCCATAAAACACCGCTACCCGGCGCAGCGGCCGGCCGGCATCGGCGAACAATTGCTTCAAGTAGTCCACATTGGCGCGGGCGAAAGTGGTAGCCTGCGGCGGCAGCTTGAAGGTGAAGCGGTAGCCGCGCTGCACGATCTGGTCGGCGTAGGAGGTGGTGACCAGCGGCACCTGGGCCCGCTCCGCCTCGATCTGCGCCGACAGCGTCATGGTGCTGGCATGGGCGCCGACCAGGGCGATCGCGCCATTCTCGCTGATCAGCCGGCGCGTGACGCTCGCCGCCTGTTGCGGATTGTCGCTGGAGGTGTCGGCGGCGACAACCGCCAGCCGGGTTCCGCCCAGGCGCTTTATGCCGCCCGCTGCGTTCACCGCGTCGATGGCGAGCATCAGGCCGTTTACCACCTGGCGTCCGCTCTCGCCCAGGCCGCCAGTCAGCGAATTGGGCGCGCCGATGACCAGTGCGGCCGGTTCGGCCCGAACGGGGCGGGCGCCGAGCACGGCGGCGGCGGCAAGCAGGTCTCGGCGGCGGATCATGCGGCAGTCTCCCGCGCCGCGTGGGCGGCTTGCCATCGCGACAGCAACGTCGGCAGCGCGGCGTCGTCCCGCCCGGGCGGCCCGAGCGGCACCCCGGCGCGCACCGGGGTGCGGGAGAAAATCCACGGGGTCTCGGGGAAGCGGATTTCGCCGACGGCGATGTCCAGGTGGCGTTGCAGGTTGCCCGGCCGGCGGTCGATGGCGGCGGCGTCGAACCGCCGGGTCACCGTCGCATGCGGCACGCCATGTTCGGCCAGGCGGGCGGCGGCCTGGACCAGGGAAAGCGCGCGCACCGCTTCGGCCGGCGGGATGCCGGGGAAGGCCGCGTCCAGCCTGGCCTGGTGCCCCGTGGTCACGCACTCGATGGCGAGCCAGGCGCCGTCCGCCGTCTGGTAGAAGCCACCCTCGGTATGACGGGATTGGCGTCCGGCCGGCGGGACGGGGCCGGTGCGAGCGGCGGCAACCTCCGGCCCCAGCGCATCCAGGGCGGCGGAAAGCTGGCTGGTGTCGACGAACTGGCCCTGTCCAGTGCGCGCGCGCGCGGCCAGGCCGAGTACCGCGGCCTCCAAGCAGGTATAGGCGGACACGAAGTCGAGCAACGGGGTGCGCGCCCGCTCGCCCGCGCCGTCGGGCGGTCCGGACACCGAGGCCATGCCGCTCGCCGCCTGCGACAGCATGTCCATCGAGCCCTCGCGGGCGAAGGGACCGGCGGCGCCGAAGCCGGAGCTGCGGACGTAGACCAGGCCGGGATTGGCGGCGTGGCAGGCTGCGGCATCCAGGCCCAGCTTCTCGTCGCTGCCGATCTTCCAGTTCTGGATGAGCAGGTCGGCGCAGGCGACCAGCGCGCGCACCGTGGCCAGGGCATCGGCATCCTTGAGGTCCAGCGTCACACCCGCGGTGCGGCCGCGGCAGATGGTGAGGCAGGGCAGCGCCAGGCCGCCGATGAAGGGGCCGCTGCCGCGCATCATCTCGCCGCCCGGCCGCTCCAGCTTCACCACCTCGGCCCCGAGATCGGCGAGCAGCGAGGCGGCGAAGGGGCCTTGGGCGCCCTCCGTCAGGTCCAGCGCGCGGATGCCGTCCAGCGGCCTCACGACGCGGCCGCGACATCGGCGCGCACGCCGTTCAGGACCCAGGGGGCGGTGGGCAGCCCGTCCCCGCCAATGAGGCCGTTGGCCCGGCTCTGCTCCCAGGCGACGGCCTGTGCCACCGTATGCTTGGGCATCGCCATGCCGCCGCAGCGCCGCACTGCATCCACCAGTTCTGACTGGGGGCGGGTGCACGTGAAGGGCGAAAGCGCCTGCGCCAGTTCCGCCGGGTGGTCTAGGCGCTTGGCGTGGGTGTCGAAGCGCGCGTCGCCGGCCAGTTCGGGGGCGCCGATCGCGACGCAGAAGCCGGTCCAGGACGCTGCCGCTTGCGTCCCGTAGAACAGCACCTCGAAGGCGCCGTCCGCGGCCATCACCCCGGCCGAGGGATCGTGCGCCCAGCCCTGGCTGAAATGCGTGGGCTGTTCCGGCGCGATGCTGGCGGTGATGACGTTGTTCAGAATGCCGGCGGCCGCGCGGGACAGCGGCACCCGGACCGACTGGCCAGGCCCCGCCGCACCGCGCGCCATCAAGGCCGCGGCGATGCCGGCGACCGCGAGCATGCCGGCGGAATGGCCGACCATCTCGAACCCGGCACGCAGCGGCGGCGCGTCCGTGTGGCCGAAAAAGGCAGTCAGGCCGCACTCCGCCTGCGCCGTCAGTTCGGTCAGCTGCGTGCCGTCGGCTTCGCGGAAGTCCACGAACAGGGTGCGGTGCCACGCGGACATGGCGCGCCGCGCGGCGATCGCGCCAGCGACGGTCGCGTCCGGGTAGGCCGGCAACAGCAGCACGTCGGGCGGCGTGGCCAGGGCGGCGTCGACCGTGGCGGATTGGCCGCCGCGGTGGGTGAAATCGAACAGCGCCTTGCCCCGCCCGGCCGCCGCCAGGCGGCCTTCGCACCCCGTGGACGGTTCGGCCAGCACTACCCGAGCGCCGGCGAGGGCGAGGTGGTAGGCCGCGACCGAGGCGGCGTGCAGGTCACCAAATCCGACGACCCGCACACCTTGTAGCACATCGAGCCTGGGCACGGCTCCTCCCGAGCGAATGACGGGTGCGAGCCTGCCAGCCCGCCATCCATCCGGCCAATACCGTTCCCACCACCGCGGGATGCCTGGTTGCGATAGCATCCCGGCCGCCAGGCGGCGCTATGGCTGGTATTCGCATTTGCTATTGGCCGCGCGAAACCCGTTGCTCCAACCTGCCAGGCAGGGGTCAAGGAGGCGGCGTGGGCAGCAATCGGCTGAGCGGCAAGGTCGCGATGGTTGCCGCAAGCGCGACCATGCAGGGCAAGCATCCCGGCCGGACTGCCTGGGATCTGGGCGCGGAAGCCTACAAGCTGGCGCTGGATGGCAGTGGCATCGACCGCGGCCGTATCGACGGGTTGCTGACGGAGATGACGCAGGATGGGTCCGGCCAGATGGAACCCACCCGCTTCGGGCAGATGGTCGGCCTCAACCCGCGGGTCAGCGGCAGCCTGCACTATGGCACGGCGGCGTTCACGGTGGCCTATGCCGCCGGGCTGATCGCCTCCGGACAGGCCTCCGTGATCGCCTGCGTCTATGCCACCAACCAACGCACCGGCGGCTTCCGCTTCGCCGGCAGCTACGACGCCTTCGGCGCGCCCTACGGCTTCCTCAACCCGGCTGGCTTCGCCGGATTGGGCTTCCAGCGCTACCTGCACCAGTACGGGCGGGAAAAGGACCGGGACCTGCTGGGCGCCGTGGCGTTGACGCAGCGGCACAACGCCGGCCTCAACCCGATCGCCTTTCGCCGGGAGCCGATGACGGAGGCGGAGTATCGGGAGGACCGCTGGGTCGTGTGGCCGCTGCGCCGCTCGGACATCTGCCTCATCACCGATGGCGGTGTCTGCCTGATCCTGGCGGATGCGGAGGTCGCCGCTGACCTGGTGGACGACCCGGTGCACCTGCTTGGTATCGGGCGCCAGGACGCGTTGCGCATGATCGAGAACCCGGACCACCTGATGATGCCGCACATGCGTGCCTCCGCGACCGAGCTGTATGGCAATGCCGGGCTGGGGCCGGCGGATGTCGACCTGCTCTACGTGCAGGACGCACATGCCCCGGCGGTGCTGCATTCGCTGGAGAATTACGGCTTCTGCGGCGAGGGCGAGGCGCTCGACTTCATCCAGGACGGGCGCATCGCGTTGGATGGGGCGATCCCGCTGAACACCAATGGCGGGCAGCTTTCGGAGGGCTACATGGTCGGCTGGCTGCATCACGTGGAGCTGTTCCGGCAGTTGCGGAACGAGGCCGGGGCGCGGCAGGTGCCGGGCAGCCAGGTGGCGCAGTTCTGTGCCACGGGCGGTTTTCGGGAGTTCACGGCCTCCATCCTGTACGGGCGGGAGGCGGCATGACGGCGGCCCCGAGCCCGGTTGCCGACAAGTACACCGAACCCTACTGGGACGGGCTGAAACAGCGCCGGGTGATGCTGCCGCGTTGCCGCAACTGCGGCCACGTGCAGATGCCGATGGGGCCGTGCTGCGCCGAATGCCTGGCCGAGGATTTCGCCTGGGAGCAGATGAGCGGGCGCGGCACTGTTTGGGCCTACATCGTCTACCACCATGCCTTCCACCCCGCCTTCGCCGGCAAGCTGCCCTACAACGTGGCACTGATCGAGCTGGAGGAGGGGGCGCGGCTGCTATCCAACGTCATCGGCATCCCGGCCGCGGACGTGCGCTCCGGCATGGCCGTCACCGCGGTGTTCACGCCGCAGGACGACGCCACGCTGTTGCGCTTCCAACCCGCGGACCCCGTGCCATGATCCAGGGAAAGACCCGGCCATGCTGCAAGCGCTAATCAGCGGCCTCCTGCTCGGAGGGGTGTATGGCTTGTTCTCCGTCGGCTTCAGCCTGGCGTTCGGCGTCATGCGGATCGTCAACTTCGCCCATGGCGAGATGGTGATGCTGGGTATGTACACGGGCTTCCTGGTGTTTACCTATCTCGGGCTTGACCCGCTGCTGACCGTGTTCATCGCGCCCTTCCTGGTGGGCGGGCTGGGCGTGGTGGTCTACCTGTTCATCTATCGACGCTACGTCGGCCGTACCACATTGCAGCAACTTTTGGCCGCCATTGCCTTGGCGCTGATCCTGCAATCGCTGGCGCAGCTTGTGTTCACCCCGGAAACGCGTGCGGTGCACGATGCCTGGGGCGCGCAGTACCTGCTGATCGGCTCGGTGTTCGTCAGCTACGCCCAGGTGGTGGCGTTCTGCATCGCCGTCGTGTGTGTGCTTGCGGTGGAGGGCGTGCTGCGGCTGACCCGCTGGGGACAGATGGTCCGCGCCGTAGCGGACGACGCGGAGGCGGCGGAGATCGTCGGGCAGAACGCGCAATGGATCAACGTGACCGCCTTCGGCCTGGCCGCCGGGCTGGCTGGACTGGCGGGGGCGGTGCTGGTCACCTACTACCCCGTCAGCCCGACCGTGGGATTCGTGTTGATGCCAATCGCGCTGATCGCGACGGTGCTGGGCGGGCTGGGCAGCGTCGGCGGCGCCTTCATCGGCGGCCTGATCTGCGGCGTGGTGCAGCAGGTCACCAGCGCCTTCTGGACGCCGGCTTTGCAGGACATCCCGCTCTACGCGCTGCTGCTGCTGTTCCTGGCCTTCCGGCCGTACGGCCTGTTCGGCCGGCAATCCGCCCATTGACCCGCGGGAGCCACAGATGACCGCGTCCGTTCCCGTCACCGTGTCCCGGCTTGGGCCGCCGCTTAACCTGTCGCATGCGCTGGTCTGCGCCGTGGTGATCGCGGCGGTGGCCAGCGTGCCGGCCTGGTCCAACAGCTACGTCGTGTCCGTCGTCGTGCGTGCGCTGATCTTCGTCATGCTGGGCCAGGCCTGGAACGTCATCGCGGGCATCGGCGGGCAGCTTTCGCTGGGGCACGGCGTGTTCTTCGGCGTCGGCGCCTACGCCACGGCGCTGCTGTTCAACCAGGCGGAAATCACGCCCTGGATCGGGCTGTGGCTGGCCGCCCTGGTGGCCTGCGCCTGTGCCGTGGTCATCGGCCTGGCCACCATGCGGTCGCGCGGCGTGTATTTCGCCCTCGGCACGGTGGTGATCTCGCTGGGGTTCGAGAAGGTGGCGCGCTTCGCCGTCGACCTCACCGGCGGCGATGCCGGGCTGGCGGTGAACTACCGCGGCACGGCGCCGGCGGTTATGCAGTTCCGCGGCCCCTCCGCCTTCCTGTGGATCGACCTGGTCGTGGTGGCCGCCTATTACATCTTCACCCGCTGGCTGCTGCGCAGCCGCTTCGGCCTGCGGCTGCAGGCGGTGCGCGATGACGAGCACGCGGCAGCGGCCAGCGGCGTGAACGTGCTGGGCGTGAAGCTGTCCGGCCTGGTGATCAGCGCCGCGATGACGGCGATCGTCGGGGCGCTGCACGTGCAATTCTACCTCTCGATCGATCCCGGCACCGCCTTCGGGCTGTTCCAGGGCATCCAGATCCAGTTGCCGGCGCTGATCGGCGGGCTGGGCACCGCCTTCGGCCCCGTGGTCGGCGGCGTGGTGGCGACCGTGTTGAGCGAGGGCACCAATTACGGTGCCACGGTGCTGGGCATCCAGGGCGGCGACATCCTGGTCTATGGCGTCGTGCTGCTGCTGGTGGTGCTGTATGCCCCGCGCGGCATCGTCGGCCTGTTCCGCAGGCGGCCGCGCCCGGCGGGGGAGCGCGCATGACCCACGCGCTGGAGGTCACGGGGATAGAGAAGAATTTCGGCGGGCTGGAGGTGCTGAAAGGCGTGTCCTTTCACGTCGAACCCGGCGAGATCCTGGGCCTGATCGGCCCCAACGGCGCCGGCAAGTCCACGCTGTTCGAGATCATCGGCGGCGCGATGCGGCCGGTGAAAGGCAGCATCCGGTTCGGTGGACAGGACATCACCCGGCAGGCGGCGCATGCCAGGCGCCGGGCCGGGCTGTGCCGGACCTTCCAGAAGATCCGCCTGTTCGACAGCCTGACGGTGGGACAGAACGTCACCGTGGCGGCCAGCGAGAGCCCCCCGTCGGATCGCGGCATGAAAGCCGAGGTCGATGCGACGCTTGCCTTGCTGAACCTGGGCCGGCTGCGCGATAGGCTGCCCGGTGACCTGACCCTGGCAGAGCGCAAGCGGGTGGAGATTGCCCGCGCCATCGCCGGCACCTGCCGCCTGCTGATGCTGGACGAGAGCCTGTCCGGCCTGACCAACGACGAAGCGCAGGAGCTGATCGCCGCCGTGCGGATGCTGAACCGGGAGCGCGGCATCGCCATCGTCCTGGTGGAGCACGTGATGCCCGTGGTGATGGCGCTGGCGCAACGGCTGATCGTGCTGCATTTCGGCCGCGTCATCGCCAGCGGCGCACCGGCGGAGATCGTGCACAACCCCACGGTGATCGAGGCCTACCTGGGAAAGCAGGAGGTCGCGGCGTGAGCCTGCTGGACGTGGAGGGGCTGCAAGTCAGCTATGGCGGGCTGCGCGCCGTGCAGGGCGCGACCTTCAGCGTGGACCGCGGGGAGACCTTCGTGCTGCTGGGGGCCAACGGCGCCGGCAAGTCCAGCATCCTGCGATCCATCTCCAGCCTGGTCAGCCGCCGCGGCGGCACGGTGAGGCTGGACGGGCGGGATCTCGCCGGCCTCAGGCCCTTCCAGATTGCCCATGCCGGCATCGCCCACGTGCCGGAAGGGCGCCGCATCTTTCCGCATCTTTCGGTGCGGGAGAACCTGGTGGTCAGCTATATCAAGCGGCCGGGCGGGCCGACGCTGGACACGGCCATCGACCGCATCTTCACCCTGGTGCCCCGCCTGGCCGAACGCCGCGCGCAAATGGCCGGCACCATGAGCGGCGGGGAGCAGCAGGCGCTGGCGATCGGCCGGGGGCTGATGAACGGCCCGGCCCTGCTGATGCTTGACGAACCCTCGCTGGGCCTGTCGCCGCTGCTGGCCGGCCAGGTGTTCGAGCAGCTTGCCCGCATCCGCGAGCAGGGCATCTCGCTGCTGCTGGTGGAGCAGAACGCCTCCTGCCTGGGCATCGCCACCCGCGGCCTGGTGCTGGCAAACGGCCAAGTGGCACTGCGCGGCACCAAGGACGAGCTGCGCAATTCCGCCTTCGTGCGCAAGGCATATCTGGGGCTCTGAACCATGGACAGGTTGCTGCACAAGGCCGCTGCCGTCGTCGGCATCGGGCAAACCGACTGGGTGGGCGATTATGCCAGGGTGCGCGCCGGGGAGAAGCCCGCCGATTCCTACGGCTACGGCGCCGCCGCCTTCCGGGCTGCGCTGGCGGATGCCGAATTGCACCGGGACGAGGTGGACGGGCTGATCGTTGGCCCCACCACCGCCTATGAACGGATGGGGGAGGTGCTGGGCATCGACCCGCGCTGGGGCGGGCAGGCGGATGCGGTGCAGGCGGTGGTGCAGGCGGTGATGGCCATCCGCTGCGGCATGGCCGAAGTGGTCGCCCTGGTCTACGGCAACAACCAGCGCTCCGCCGCCGTGCAGTATGGCGGTCCGGAGGCGATGGGCGGCGACGCCTTCCTGTCCTACGTCTACCATTCCCCGTGGGGGCTGACGTCCCAGGGCGCGCTGTATGCGTTGATGTATCGCCGCCACATGGCGTTGAACGGCGCCAGCGAGGCGGATCTGGGCCAGGTGGCCGTGGCGCAGCGGGCCTGGGCCTGCCTGAACGGGCGGGCGATCATGCGCAAGCCGCTGACGCCGGAGGACTACGCCGCCAGCCCCTATGTGGCGGAACCGCTGCACCTTTTCGACTATTGCCTGATCAACGACGGCGGTGTCGCGCTGATCATCGCCGAAGCCTCCCGCGCCAGGGCGATCGCCCAGCGGAGCGGCCATCGCCCAGCCTGGATCCACGGGGTCGGCCGGGCGGACATGAACCGCCAGGCCACCAGCCTGGGGCCGCGGCTGCTCGAATTCTACCGCCCGGCGCAGAAGCTCGCTTCCGATCAGCTCTATGCCATGGCCGGCATGGGTCCGCGCGACGTCGACGCCCTGCTGATCTACGACAGCTTCAGCTGCCACGTGCCCTTTGCCCTGGAAGGTTTCGGCTATTGCGGGATTGGGGAGGCCGGATCGTTCATCCGCCGCACAGGCATCGGGCCGGGCGGCGGCCTGCCGGTCAACACCGGCGGCGGCCATTTGTCCGAGAGCTACATGCAGGGCTGGAACCACCAGATCGAGGCCGTGCGACAGGTGCGCGGCGGGGAAGGCGCACGTCAGGTGCCGGACTGCCGCTTCGTCCACTACGCCTCGGACGTTGCCGGCAAGGCGGTGAGCGTGATGTACGGGGTTTGAGCATGGCCGGACCGCATTTCTTCTCGATGTACGACGCACCGTTCTGGGCCAGCGTGGCGGAACGCGGGCTGAAGCTGCAACGCTGCTGCGACTGCGGCACGATGCGATACCCTCCGGGACCGGCCTGTCCCAACTGCCTGTCGCCGGATGCGAGCTGGGAGGCTGTGAACGGTGCAGCGACGCTCCTGTCCTGGACGGTGTTCCACCGCCAATACCTGCCCGCCTACCCGGCCCCGCACACCGTGGTGGCGGCACAGCTTGCGGAAGGGCCGATCATGATCGGCACCATCATCCCGGATGGCGCAACCGGGCTCGCCGTGGACGCTCCGGTGCAGCTGGACTACGCGACGCATGCGGATGGCTACGTGCTGCCGGGCTTTCGCATGATCGCCTCCTGATGGAGGGCCCGGCAACCGCGTGGCGGTCGTCCGCGTCGGCAACACGAACTGCGGCAGCTTCCCCAGACCGACGAGTATGGCCTCGGGGTGCAGGCCTTCCAGGCGGCGCTGGATAATTGCAGGCTGGCGAAGGCGCATCGAAAGCGTGCTGCCGCAGCATGGCCAGGGTGGCACCGCAGCATCTCGGATAGTCCAAGCCGGTGCTGCAAATACAGGGAGACAGACGAGGGCTTAAGTGACCGACAGTACCGTGCCGGACGGAACATCTGTCCCGGGTGCCGTCGGCAACAACGCCGGGCTTTCGGGAGCCATCGTCCCATCACCGACCTGCAGGTGGACACATGATTTGCTGTTTTCATGACGAAGAGCTTCCGCCCTTGGCGTGTTGACGAGATTTGGTTGCTGCCACCTTCGGTGCAGGACTTTGTGCCCGCTGGTCATCCAGCTCATCTGGTGCGCGGCATCGTGCGCGAGGAGTTGGATCTCGGCGCCATCCTCTCGACCTATACTGAAGCGCGCGGCTTCCCGCCGTATCACCCTGGCATGATGGTGGCGTTGCTGCTCTACGCCTACAGCCAGGGTGTCTACTCCTCGCGCCGGATCGCGCGTGGCTGCGAAGAGCGGTTGGACTTCCAGGCGGTCACGGCCCTGAACCGGCCGGACTTCCGCACCATCAGCGAGTTCCGCCGCCGTCACCTGGCGGCGTTGAGCGACCTGTTCGTTCAAGTGCTGGCATTGTGCCAGAAGGCTGGTTTGGTCGGCCTCGGCCACGTCGCGGTGGATGGCACCAAGCTGCGCGCCAACGCGTCCAAGCATAAGGCGATGAGCTACGAGCGCATGGTGAAAGCCGAAAACGAATTGGCGGCAGAGGTCGCGAGCTGGCTCGCCAAGGCGGACGAGGTCGATGCCACGGAAGATGCCGAACACGGTTCCGACCAGCGCGGCGATGAGACGCCAGACTGGATGGCCGACAAGCAGCAGCGGCTGGCCCGCATCCGTGCGGCTCGCGCGACGCTCGAAGCTGAGGCAAAAGCCGCAGCCGCTGCGAAGCAAGCCGCCCGCCCCCAAGGCAGTCGTCAAGGTGGATGGCACCCCCGCCAAACGGCGAGGGCCCAAACCCAAACGCCCACCCGGCACGCCCGAGCCCACCGCGCAGCGCAACTTCACCGATCCCGAAAGCCGGATCATGCTGGGCCGGGACGGGTTCATCCAGGGCTACAACGGGCAGGCCGCTGTCGATAGCAAGCATCAGATCATCGTGGCCCATCGCCTGACACAGAACGCGTCCGACCAGGACGGCCTGCTGCCCCTGCTTGATGCCACCGCGACCAATGCCGGGCACTTGCCCAATGAAGTGTCGGCCGATAACGGGTCCTGCTCGGAAGCCAACCTCGCCGGTCTCGTCGAGCGCGGTGTGCGGGGTTATGTCGCGACCGGACGTGTCAAACACCCTGCCGCTGGTAGATCAAATAGCGGTCCACTCACCGCTGCATGCGGCGACGATTGCGGCAGGGCGGCCATCGCAGCCGATACAGGCTGCGCAAGCACATCGTCGAGCCCGTCTTCAGTCAGATCAAGGCAGCCCGCGGCTTCCGTCAGCTCCTTCTACGCGGTGTCAAGAAGGCTACTTGCGAATGGGCGTTGATCTGCACCGCCCACAACCTCGCCAACCTCACCGCATAAGGATGGCGGTGAAGCTCGCGCCGAAGCCAGACGCTTCCTCAAACTGGCCAGACGTTACCAGGACACGCTCATAGCCCAGTCTTTCCCCAGCTTGCGGCTCGTCCATGCCGATGACGCCGGGGCGCCGGCTGGGACGGAGCACATCGAGGCGTTGATCGATCGCAGCCCGGCAAATCCGGACGCCATGCGGGGGGGGGGGAGGCGGGGGCCTGGCCGGCATCCTCTACACTGGCGGCACCACCGGCCGGTCGAAGGGCGTCATGCTCAGCCACATCCTTGCAGCGATAGCGCTGCCGGCAGGGCTGCGTGTCATCGCACCCGTCGCGGATCACCGCGCCGCTGTCGCACCCTGGACACCGCACCCCCTCCGGCCAGCGCCGCTCGCGCATAAAGGCGAAGCACTTGGCGTCGTCCATCAGGCTCAAGACGTTGAGCAGGTCGGATGTCGCCATGATGGTGCGGGCTCCTCGCAAGAACAGGTCAGCTACGCCCGCTCCCGGCCGCGCATCAGCCCTCGTCCGTCCCGCAAGCCTCGTCCCAACCTCACCACCCCGAAACCCGACAAGAGCCTTACCTGAGGCTCTCTCAGCCGAGTAGAAGCTCAGGAGGATGAGAGACGATCTGCGAGCCTCCATTCCTCAACACCTGTCCCGCTGGCCCGGCGTGCTGGCGTGATTGTGGCAAGTGGCAGCCCTTCCCGGCATCACGCTGCGCTGCCGGACCAAGTGGTCCGGCCAGGCCGCTGCAAGGCTGAACGGGTTAGCGTGCGTGTTAGGGTGAGTAAGGTTGATTGCCGCATCGATGGGCCAGGATGGTCTTCGCTGGCGCGGCTCACAGACAGCGGTTCGGGCGCGACATGCTGCGACCGAGTAGGTAAAATCCCATGCCGTGAGTCCTGGCATCAGACCACTTGGTGGAACAGCCGTGGAATGATGTGAGGGTCGTCCGGTGTGCCCGGATCGAACTTGAAGACGGCGCTGCTGCGCGCGACCGGCGCGCCGGCACCGTTGCGGATTATCGCCTGTGTGAACAGGAACTGCCGCGTCGCCTTCAGCAGGTCTGTCCTCAGCTCCAGCCAGTCGCCCAGTAAGGCCGGACCGATGAAGTCCAGGCTCATGCTGACCGTCGCCGCGAAGCGTTCCATCCGCCCTGCCATGACGCCGGCCGACAGCGATTGATGATCCGCCAGGCTGGCGATCACGGCACCGTGGCATGCACCGCGTGGGCTGACGTGGAAATCCGTGACAAACATCCCGATCAGCGGCCGATCGCCGTCCATTCTCGAGTAATACGGCCCGACCGCGCTGCTGTAGCCATCCGGAAAAGGCATGATCCTGTAGCCTGCATGAGGAGGCATGGACGGGCTTCCGACAACAGATTGCAGGTTGCCGGTGCGAACCGGTTCGTAGGCTTGCATCGTGCGCTACGTGCCAGGCAGGACATGGAGCCGCCCCGGCACGAGAGCCAGGGTCACCTCGTCCAGGCGCTCGCGATGTGAAGGCATGGTCATCGACGACCATGGTGCCCTGCGGCGTCTCGACCGTGTAGCGCGCCATGTTGCCGAGGAAGGTGCGTTGCGCCAACCGTCCCCGCAGCACCGGACCATCGACAGGAGGAGTATGCTCCACAATGGCGATGGCCTCCGGCCGGACCATCAGGGTGGCCTTGCCGGTGATGCTCCCGGTTCGGACCGGTATAGCCATGTTCCCGACGCGAACGCAGTCGGGTGCCGCCACCTCGGCATCGATGAAGTTTGCCAGGCCCACGAACTCAGCGACATAGCGCGAGGCTGACCCACACCAATGGTGGCTCAGTTTTCGACCGGCGTTGACACTGCTGGATTCTTTGCCGCAGCCCGCCCACCGCGAACGCAAGTCAAACTGGTCGAGCGTCTTGATCGCTGGGGGCCCACCACCCGGTAAAGCATCGTGCCTGCCCGTGCCCGGCGGGTGTCGAATTCGCCGCACAGGACCGTCTCCAGGAAATCCATGAACGACACCTCGGTCTCGACCACGTTCTGAGCGGCTGCTGGACGATGGACGTGGCGAAACCCGCGCACTCCACTTCTGACCGGATGGACGAAGGGACTCAGGTCATTGACCTTGGCGATGCTGGCGACCGAGCGGAAGCGGCATAGGTCCGGGGGCCATTCGGAGCGGAAACCGAGGGCCGTTTACTAGTCGGCGAAAGCGCGGACCTTCCACTCGCGGCGAGAATCCAGCGGCTTCGGCAGATTGTAACGGAGATGACCGGCGACTTGCACCGGCGACATCTTATCGACAGGGCAGTCAATAACCCAGCCCAGCGTCTGCTCGGGTGGGCCGTTGAGATAGGGGCACGAGGATCGCGGCAGGAAACCGGTTGGTAGAGGATCGCGGAGTGACAGACCGTTCAGTATCCAGGCGAACCACTGGAGTGTCTCGAGATGCAGCGGATGCTGGACGTTGATCGGAAAGGTGACCCACCAGAAGCGGTTGTTGGTGAAAGTGGATATCAACGGTGGTGGGTCGTCCGTCCTCCCCCTGATCGCAGGTATTTCGAGCAGCAGCTCCCTTAACGGCGCGAAGTCCGGTCCCGTATCGTTGTTTGTTTGCGCGCTCATAGCGTCTCCCCCGGTTACCACCGGATAGTTCCGGTGCGCGGGCCCAACGAGGCGCCACCGACCATTATAGTGGTCGACATGTCGGGATCTCCTACCCTTTTTTCAGGCACTTCAGGACGAGTGAGCGCTGCTTGCGAGGCCATCACGTCACATGGTGAAAGACCGCCGGTCGGCAGGCTACCGCGGCATCGGGCGGAGGATCGCCGAACAGGCTCACGCCCACGGTCCGGGCGTGAGCAGCAGCTTGCCCCATGCTATGTTGGATCTGACCCAGGGGCGACAGGATCACCGGGACGCCACGCCTTAGAGTCGGTCCGAGATCATTCTTTGGTTTGGCAGAGCTTTCGAAGCATGAGGCGAACTGACGCCTCGCAGGAAGGCCAGGGCTGACCGGTTTAAGCATTCCCAATTCCTCGCCAATCTACGGCATCGGTTGAGCCAACTGATGGTGCGCTCGACGATCCAGCGTTTCGGCAGGACGGCGAAGCCCTCACCGCATCGGATCGTTTGACGATCTCCACGTCGACGTGGCGCATGATGCCGAGCAGGGAGCTTTGGAACTGCGGGCCCTGATAGCCGCCATCGGCGTAGAGCTTCAGCAGGAAGGGATACAGGCCGAACAGGGTGGCCATCAATAGCACCCCGCCGTCGCGGTCCTGCAGCGCTGCCGAGTGAACCACGGCGTGCAGGACCAGCCCCTGCGTGTCTACCAGGAGATGGCGCTTCTTGCCTTTGATCTTCTTGCCAGCGTCGAAGCCGTGGGGATCGATGCGTGCCCCCCCTTTTCCGCGCTCTTGACGCTCTGGCTGTCGATGATCGCAGCGGTTAGCGACGCCTCTCGCTTCGCCAATTCGCGGCATTTGACGTAGAGTGCGTATTCCGGTGATCCTGAACGTTGAATCCGTTCGATCGTGAACATCCGATCCGGTGATCCTGAACATTTGGCGTGCCATGCCTGAGCGGGGCGATAGCGGCCATGGTGTTGGACCTCGAGGCGGTGTCACCGACGGGTTCGAGTTTCTCACTCGGTTGCCGTGCCGGTCAAGCCTCTTCCCTGTTGGCCGCTTGCTTTCTTCGCAGGCTGCCGCCCTTCAGCTCGAGGCGGTGCGCACGGTGCACCACCCGGTCAATGATGGCGTCGCCGATCGTCATGTCGCCGATGACCTCGTGCCAACGGCTGACGGGAACCTGGCTGGTGATCAGCAGCGAGCCCTTGTCATACCGGTCATCGACAATCTCCAGCAGGTCACGGCGCTGCTCGGCCGTTAGCGGCTCCGGTCCCCAATCGTCGATGATCAGCAGCCGGGTGCGCTCCAGCGTGACTGTGATGCGCGGATCAGCGGGCCGGGCGCACGATGCTCTTTGCAGGCTTGGTCTCATGCAGTCCGGACGTATTCCGGGCGTCCCAGGTCCAGCATGCGGTTCAGCGCACGGACGGCGATGGCGACCTCGGTCGCGCGACGGTTGTCCGTGCGGGAGCGGAGCCCGTCACTGATCACCCGTTTGAACCGGCTGACGTCGGCCTCGACCAGGGCCCGCCAGTGGTATCCCGAGGCCGCCTACCAAGCGACACGGCCCCGTTGCTCAATGGTTTGCAGGTGGTGGTCGCGCTGTGTCGGCGCAGTCTCTGCCATGCCGCTCGGCCCGGCGTTGGCCGTGGTGGCACGACCACGGCGCCGTCGGGGTTACGCGCTGCGATCTCGTCGTAGACGCTATCCCAATCGTAGGCACCGTCGGCGGTGAACGAGCCGACCGAGCCAGGGACCTGGACCAGCAAGGGGCCGACCTGGGACGCGTCGCAGGCGTCGCTGGTCGTCAGCGTGGCCGCGACGATCTCCCCCGTGTCGGTGTCCGTGCCGATGTGCAGCTTGCGCCATGCCCTACACGTCTTGGTCCCGTGCTTCTCGTGCAGCCACTCGCCGGCGCCGCACAGCTTCAGCCCCGTGCTGTCCACCAGCAGGTGCATGGGTTTGCCACTGCGATGTGAGTGTGACCGGGGCACCTGCAGCGTCTCCGCCCTGCGACTCAGGGTCGAGTGGTCCGGAACGGCGAGATCCAGGCTGCGGATTCCGACGATTGCAGCCATCGATTCCGACCGAAACCAGCCACCTGTTCCGATCGAAGCCAGCCGGGCATTCCGATGATCCCAGCCGGGTAGCAGTGCGTGTCGCGAGCGGGTGAAGTTGGGCTACTGGACGGCGGCTTCGTCAAGCCTGGCTTTGGCGGCGCGCAGCTTGCGCATGCTCTCTCCTTTCAGTTCGAGGCGGTGTGGGCCGTGCACCAGCCGGTCCAGCACGGCGTCGGCGATGGTGGGATTGCCGATGTGCTCGTGCCAGAGCTCGACCGGCACCTGGCTGGTGACGATGGTGGACGCGCGGTCGTGCCGGTCATCGACGATTTCCATCAGGTCGCGCCGTTGCTCGGCGTTCAGCGGCGTGATGGCCCCGTCATCCAGGATCAGCAGCTGCACCCGCGCCAGGCTTTTCAGCGTGCGGGCATAGCGGCCGTCGCCGCGAGCGATGCCGAGCCCTTCCAGCAGCCGCGGCACCCGCTGATACAGTACGGAGCGGTTGTCGCGGCAGGCACGATGCCCGAGAGCGCAGGACAACCAGGTCTTGCCGGTTCCGGTCGGCCCGGTGACCAGCAGATCCTGGTGCCGCTCGATCCACTCGCTACCTGTCAGCTTCTGGAACAGGCCGCGATCGAGGCCGCGGGCGGCGCGATGATCTACATCCTCCGGCGTTGCCTGCTGGCGCAGGCCGGCGAACCGCAGCCGGGTGGCCAGCCGCTTGGTGTCGCGCTCCAGCGCCTCGCGTTCGACCAGCATGGCCAAGCAGTCCTCGAAGCCGAGATCGGTGGCGTCGGGATGCCGTCGCTGCTCCTCGAGCGCCCTGGCCATGCCGGCGAGGCCGAGTTCGCGCAGGCGGTCGGTGGTGGGATGGGTCAGCATGGTGTGCTCCTCAATGATAGTAGCCGCTGCCGCGGATGTTCTCGTGCTGGACGGGCAGCTCGTCGGGCACGGGTTCGGGGCGGTAGGCGCGGTCCAGGCCGTTGCGCAGGATCGACTGCACCGAGCCGTAGGTCCGGGCGCCGATGTCCATGCCGCGCTGGCAGGCCGCCTCCAGCCGCTCGGGGCCGTAGCCTCGCACCAGGCGCAGGATGCCGAGGCAGGCGCGGAAGCCCTGCTCGGGATGCGGCTTGGCGGCCAGGATGCGCTCCACCAGGGCGATGGTGGACGGCCCGATCGCCTCGGCCTCGCGCAGCAGCCGCGTCGGCGTCCACTCGGCGTGGCGCCGGTGCGCGCTCGGCATGTGCTCGGCGATCGTGGTGTGGCGGTGCTGCCGCGGATTGCGGACATGGCAGGCGACGCGGTTGTTGTGGTGATACACCTCGATGGTCTGGTCGGTGATGCGGGCCTCGATCACCTCGCGCATCAGCCGGTATGGCACCGAGTAAAAGTGGCCGTAGACCTCGACGTGGTAGTCTAACCCCGCCCGGCAGCGCCGCCATTCCGCGTAGGCATACGGCTCGGCGGGCATGTCCAGCAAGGCGTCGGACTCGATGGCCTCGAACAGCGTCCGGCGGGTGGTGCCGAGATGGCGCTTCGGCCGGTTGTTCAGGTCGATGGTCAACTCGCGGATCGCGCCGTTCAGCTCCGCCAGGGAGAAGAACCGGCGGTTGCGCAGCCGGGCCAGGATCCAGCGCTGCACGACCTGGACGGCGACTTCCACCTTGGCCTTGTCGCGCGGCCTGCGCACCCGGGCGGGCAGGATCGCCGTGCCGTAATGGGTGGCCATGTCCTGGTAGGTCCGGCTGATCCCCGGCTCGTAGCGGCTGGCGGCCGTGACGCCGGCCTTGAGATTGTCGCACACAATCTGCCGCGCCACCCCGCCGAAGCTGGCGAACGCCCCCACGTGGCAGCCGATCCAATCCGGCAGCGACTGCGTCCACCGCGCCTCGGCGTAGGTGTAGTTGGACGCGCCGAGCACCGCCACGAACAACTGCGCCCGTCTGACCTCCCCTGCGCCGCCGTCGATCACCTCCGCCGTCTGCCCGGCGTAGTCGACGAACATCCGCTCGCCGGCCGGGTGCGTCTGGCGCATGGTGGGGGACAGACGGCCACGCCAGGCCGCGTGCAGGTCGCAGAACCGGCTGTAGCCATACCCATCCGGTTGTCCGGCCCGATACTCCTCCCACAGCAGCAGGAGGGTCACGCCGGGCTTGCGCAGCTCGGCGTGGATGCGCGGCCAGTCCGGCTGCGGGCGCAGCGCCTCCGCCGGCGTGAACGGCGGGGTGAACAGCTTGCGCTCCAGCGCCACGTCGTCGAGCGCCGACGGTACCGGCCAGGTGATGCCGACCACGGCAGCACGGCGCAAGTATTCCGCGACCGTGTAGCGGCTGACGCCGACCATGGCCGCGATCTGGTGCCCGCTGTGGCCGCAGACGTGTTTGAGGCGGAGGACTTCTCGAACCTGACGCATTGGCAGTCTCTGGCCTGGCATGGCGCTCCCCGATCAATGGAGAGCCACCGTGCCGTCGGTGAATGACTGCTCGCGAACCGCGCCGCCGCCCGACCCCCTCAGGGGTGGCTGGAATGCGTCGGAATCACCGGCTGGTTTGCGTCGGAATACGCAATCCAGGCCGAGCAGGGCGATGATGGAGCCGATCAGCCCTTCGGTCTGGCGCAGCGCCAGGCGGAACACCGCCCGCAGCGTCAGCGCCGTGGCGATCGCCAGGCCGGAGTAGCGGGGCTGACCACCGCGCGTGGTGCGCGGCTCCGCTTTCCACGCTGCGATCGCCTCTTCGGTGAACCAGACCCTCAGGCTGCCGCGCTGGCGCAGGACGGCATCGTAGGCGGCCGAGTTCGCGGCCCGGTGCTGCTGCTTTGGAATGTGGTGGCGACGGTCGGCGTTGGCCTTGAACGGCAAAAGGGCTTCCTCGAACAGCGGTGCAGCAGCAGCCGCTCGGTCCTACCCGATCCAACCCAACCGGCCATTCCTGCAACACACTCACGTCATGTCATCGTCGTGAATCCCCGGTCGCCGACGCGGATGGAAAACGACCTGATGCACGAGTGCTCGCATCTCATTCTCAACCACAGGCCCGCCGCCGCAATGCTTTCCGCCGACGACCAGCTTCTGGTAAGCGCCTACAACTGCCAACAGGAGGATGAGGCAAACTGGCTTGGCCCGCCCCTTCTGCTACCTCGCCCGGCCCTCCTGGCGATAGTTCAGGAATTACAAGATCTCGCCCAATCCGCCAGGCGCTACGGGGTGAGCGAGGCCCTGCTCGGAATGCGCATTAACACGACCGGCGTCGCGATGCAGGCCAGCCGCCGCAGGGCCTAAGGGTTCGACTCGTCGAGGCGGTACTCCTCGCCTGGGGGTCACGGTTGGCGTCGGCAGAAATACCCGTCCAGATCGCCGTCCGCGACAAGTCACCCATCGGAGTGCCGGAGGGTGGAGAGCACGCACGTTGCCGGGGCGTCCGGATCTTCGCCGCCTGCAAGCGGAGCGTCCAACGTGAGGCTCGGGCCACCACCGCCACGAGCACCATGCCATCCCGCACGCAGTCCCCGACGAAGGCGGCGAGCGCCGGCGAGTTTCAGGGCGGGGCATGCAGGATAACGCGCCGGGCGTGTGGACTGCCTGTCCGCCCATCTTCGGCTGCCGTCGAGTTGGACCCTGGTCCGACGAGGGGCGA
>CAXTJM010000042.1:0-30651 GCA_964244585.1 uncultured Acetobacteraceae bacterium
GCAAGGGGGGTCAATCCAAATCGCCCATTCTGTCCACCCCGAGGGGCGCACTCCATTTCGCGCCCGAATGTGACCCCTCTGGATCATGCGGAGGCGGCGCTGACCACCAGCGCGGTCGATGACGCCTCGCAGGTCGGGACCTTGCTCGATCAGGTGGATGGCCCAGTGGGTCGTTCACCACCGACGGTGCTTACGACCAAGACGGCGTCTACGCAGAGGTCGTGTCGCGTCATCCCGAGGCGTCCGTCATCGTCCCACCACGCTCCAGCGCCGTGCCGAGCGACAAGGCGCAGACGGCGCAGACCATCCGAGACCGTCACCTGGAGATCATTGCTGAGCGCGGGCGCATCGCTTGGCAGAAGGCCTCAGGCTACAGCTGGCGAGCGCTGGTGGAGGCCGACATCAGCCGCTTCAAACGGATCATTGGTGACGGTCTGCGATCCCGCACCGATCCGCGCCGAACAACCGAGGTCGGCATCGCTGTCAACGCATTGAACCGGATGCTCGAACTCGGCCGTCCAGAGTACATCCACCTACCGTAACGGTGAGACGAGATGGCCCGGACTGCGGCTGCCAGCTAATCTGTGCAACACAGTCATATTATATGGGAATATACGGGAAAGCGTACTACTACGGGGAGGGTAGGCCCGCTTGCAACACCATGCTGACGGGATAGAAAGGGATCTTCACTGAATAGCACCGCACCACAATGCACCACATCACACCGTTGTCTTGGGGTGCGACACCGTGCATTGAGCAGGACAAGCATGTCGTGGTGATGGCGCTCACGCCGCGTCCCGCAACCCGATCTCCGGCACGCGCCGACCCGGTCGCAATGCCCGCCGACACCGGCCAGCATGCCGCCAGGGCGGTCGCCGTGCCGGTGGGTGATATCAGCGCTCACGGTCCCACACACGGTCCCAAATCGCGGTGCGACGTGCGGCGTCAGGCACAGGCATCTGGATCACCAGCGTCATGCGTCGTAGCTTGCTGGATCCATCCAACCGATCTGGTTGCAAGTCCAAAGCACCCAACGCAAGACTATCGAGTTGCTGACTGGAACTGCCTGGGGGGCAATCCGCTTCGTGTATGTTCGTAGCCCCGATGATAACTTGATCGAAGTATCTTCCTATTGCTGACGAGCAGCCGGAAGCAATCGCTCTGACGACCCGGCACTCCCTGTCGATGTTAACCCGGCCTTACATTGATGATCTTCACCGGGAAGACAAACGATGCAAGACATGGTGGCGGAGTTGGCCGTGGCGGGAACGATCCAGGCCCGGATTAACATTGCGAACGTCCTGCTGATGACGGGGCACAACGTGGCAGGCGAGCCGGGGTTTTTGCCGGATCGATGAGAACTGTTCATCGGAGGAAAATGACAGCGTGACAGACACACACCCCTCACGGGCGCAGGCCGTTCGGAGCATCGAGCGTGCAATCGATGTCCTGCAGAGCTTCTCTCTGGACCAGCCAAGTATGACAGTGGCTGAAATCGGCAAGTGCCTGAAGCTAAGCCGGCCGACGCTGTATCGGTTGCTCCGGACATTGGAAGGTAAGGGTTTGGTCCGCTCAAGCGGCGAGCCGCTTAGCTATGAGCTCGGCCACGCAGTGGCCAGACTTGCTCAGGTCTGGCTGGCCCGGCTTGACCCGGCGAGGCTCGGAGCCCCGATCCTGGCGAAGCTTTCGAACGAGATCAACGAGACGGTGGCGCTTTGTTTACCACAAGGCATCACCCGCGTTTGTGTGCTCGAGCATCCTGGGCGGCAGCCCCTATCCTACGCCCGAGGCGTGGGTGACGTGGACGGAATAGCTGCAACCGCGAGCGGCCGTGCCATGTTGGCCTTCCTGCCGGCGGCGGACATCGAGGCGGCATTGCCGGATGCTTCGCACGAACGCGCGGCGTTGCTGCAGGAGCTAAACGGGATCCGACAAGCCGGCATCGCCATCAGCGGGGGCTCTATTTCCGGCATCCGTGGCGTGGCAGCGCCCGTGTTCGACCGGGATGGCCGTTGCGTAGCCTCGGTGTCGATAACCGGGCCGGAAGTTCGCCTGAGCGAAGCCCATCTTCCCGCTATTGGCAACTCGGCCCGGGCGGCCGCCGCGGCTATCTCGGCCGCGTTGGGTTATGGCGGGAACGAGGAGCGTGCGGTTCGCTAGATTGCGATCACGCCACTTGCCGGACAAGGCTCGAGATAGCCGGTGTCCCACGCGGCTTATGTTGGTCGTTCGGCTCCTGAGGAGTCCCGTGGCCGGACCTTACATCGCACGCGGTGACCGGCAGGATACGGTTCATGCAGAGCGCCACAATCACCCTTCCCGCCCTCACGCTCGCATCAGCGGCCTGAACTGTCGACAACGAACACCGAGGCAAAGCGCTTGACGCTGCTTCGGCCACTTCATAACATCACTTGTGAAACGCCTGTCCATGGTACGGACAGGTTGAAATCCTAGGGACTGAAACAGCGGCCATCGAATCCGCGTCCGTCGAACAAGAATGAGATCGCGGCACATGCGACACGACGTGGTGGTCGAATGTAACCAATAAGGCCGATAAGCTGACACGTCGTCCAAGACCCGGAGGAAATAAACGTGGATACAAATGTCCCAACGCCTGTCCTCGATGGCAATACCGTGCTCCAGGAATGGATGACAGCGTTCAGTGATGCACTGGCGCAAGGTGATTACCAACGTGCAGCGGATTGCTTCATGCCGGATGGCTACTGGCGGGATTTCCTGGCTTTCACCTGGGATATGCAGACCTTCCATCATACATCCGAGGTGGCGGCGGCGCTGAGGCGGACGCATCCGGCTTGTGGCGCCCGGGACTTCAGGCTTGACGGTGACGCGATTGCCGGGCGGATCGCGATTTTTGGCCCGACCGTGGAGAGCTTCTTCAATTTTAGCACCAACGTAGGCAGTGGGCGCGGCTATGTCCGCCTGCTGCCTGACCCGGAACGGCCAGGCAGCTTCAAGGCCGAGACGATGCTCAGCACGATGCGGGAGCTGAAGAAATTTCCCGAACGCACGGCCAGGGGCCGGCGCAAGGACATGGGCGTTCCGCAACGCGGGCTGGAGAATTGGCTCGACCGGCGCATGGCGGCCCGCGCGTTCAGGGACCGTGATCCAGAGGTCGTGATCATCGGCGCCGGGCAGGCAGGTCTGACTTTGGCCGCTCGGCTCGGGCAGCTCGATGTCGACACGCTGGTGGTGGACCGGATGGCGCGCGTTGGTGACAACTGGCGCAAGCGCTACCATTCGCTGGCGTTGCACAATCAGATTTACCAGAACCACCTGCCTTACATGCCGTTTCCTGACACTTGGCCTGTGTACATTCCCAAGGACATGATCGCCGATTGGTTCGAGTTCTACGTCACCAGTATGGAACTCAACGTCTGGACGAAGACGGCTTTTCTCGGCGCGGAGTACGACCCGGCCGGGAAGCGCTGGACCGTCCGGCTGCAACAGGCGGATGGCACGGTGCGGACCATGCGCCCGAGCCATGTCGTCATGGCCGTCGGCGTCAGCGGCATCGCGAAGATGCCGAAATTCGAGGGGCAGGACGAGTTCACCGGTGCCATCATGCATTCCAGCCGCTTCGACAGTACGGTCGATGTCGCTGGCAAGACGGCGCTGATCGTGGGTGCGGGCAACAGCGCCCATGACGTGGCCCAGGAACTCGTGCTGCGCGGCGCGGACGTGACGATGCTGCAGCGCTCCTCGACCACCGTCGTAAGCATCGAACCCAGTTCCTCGCGGGCAACCACGATGTACCGCGACAACGCTGGGCTGCGGCCCATCGACGATCTCGATCTGATGAGTGCCTCCATACCCTTCGATCTGCAGCGGCAGTTGCACGGTCCGCTCAGTCACTCGATGGCGGAAGATGACAAGGAGTTGCTGGACGGCTTGCGCAGGGCTGGCTTCCGCCTCGACAACGGTGAGGACGACACGGGCTTCTACATGAAGCTGGTGCGGTATCTCGGCGGCTACTACCTAAACGTCGGCGCGTCGGACTTGATCATAGAGGGCAAGATCAAGCTCAAGCATGCCCCTGTCGAACGGCTGACCGCAACGGAGGTGGTTTTCACCGACGACACCACGCTGGCGGCCGACATGATCGTGCTCGCCACGGGGTGGCAGCCGTTGCAGGAAGCTGTGCGGGACATGTTCGGCGACATGATCGCCGATCGCGTGGGGCCGATCTGGGGCCCAGGGCCGAAGGGTGAGCTGCGCAACATGTGGTCACGCACTGCCCAGCCAGGTTTCTACGTCATGGGCGGTACTCTGACGATGTGCCGCAGCTTCTCGCGATACACGGCGCTGCTCATCAAAGCCACCCTGGAGGGCCTCGTCGACCAGCCGGCGGAAGGCGGCCCGGCGCAGGCATGACGGGGATGGGCTTCGCCGGCAGGACAGTCCTGGTGACGGGAGCGGGCGGCGGGATCGGCGCCGCACTCTGCCGCCGTTTCCTCGAGGAGGGCGCCCAGGTATTCGCAGTCGACCGGGACCCGCGCGCACTCGACGCACTTGAAACGCCGTTCGGGACTGATCGGCTTGTCAAGCATACGATGGACGTCAGCGACGAAGCCGCTTGCGCCGCACTTGCCGGGCTTGTGGAACGGCACTGGGGCAACCTCCACGTGCTCGTGAACAATGCCGGTTACTTTCCGACCCGTGCCTTCAGCGAGATGAGCTACGCAGAATGGCGGCAGGTCTGCGCCATCAATCTCGACAGCGTCTTCCTGGTGTCGAAGAGCCTGCTGCCGCTGATGATCCAATGCGGCGGGAACCGGATCATCAACATGGGTTCTGGCAGCGTGCTGCGAGGACCAGCCAATCAATGCCATTATGTTGCGGCGAAGGCCGGCGTGCACGGGTTCACGCGCAGCCTTGCCAACGAGGTGGGTGTCCATGGCATCACGGTCAACGTGGTGGCGCCAGGCCTGACGGCCACCGCGGCTGCGGAGACGATCTTCACCCCGGAGCAGTTGCAGGCGCGGGTGCAGAGCCGCGCGATCAGGCGCGTGCAGACGGCGGATGACGTGGTAGGCGCGGTTGTGTTCCTCGCCTCCGACGACGCTGCTTTCATCACCGGCCAGATGCTGGTCGTCAATGGCGGCGCAACCATGCACGGGTAACGGCCCGATCAAGACGGTATCAAGGGCGGCCTGGTATGACGCTCCAGGCGCCAGCTGCGAATGGCGATGCTGACGGCTGAAACCAAGGATCTTCACCGAGAGTACAGCGCGTAGTCCGAGGCTTGAGCGAATACAAACGAGAAGAAGAATTGGGAGAGTTCAAGGTGCTTAATGTAAGGAGGCGGGCTTTCTGTGTGTTGGCCACAGCCGCGATTGCCAGGCCGGCTTTCGCCGCCGACCAGCTGCAAGTAGCAGCATCGCAGCGGGGGGCGTGGGAAACATCCGTTTGCGACCTTGCCATGCGTGGCGGGTTTTTCACGAAGCATGGGCTGGACGTGACGGTTCTCTACACGCAGGGCAGTGGTGAGACGCTACAGGCCGTGATCTCCGGCGGGGCCGAGATCGGCCTGGCGGCGGGTACGGGTGGCGTGCTTGGCGCGTTTTCAAAGGGCGCGCCAGTGCGGGTCATCGGGGCGCAGACGACCGGCCCGGCTGACTTCTGGTACGTGAAGGCGAACTCTCCGGTCCAGCTTCTCAAGGATTACAAGAAGCCCGTGACCGTGGCGTTCGGCAGCGTCGGCAGCTCGACCCATACCGGTCTCCTGCGGTTCTCGAAGCTCTATCAGCTCGACGTCAAGCCCGTTCAGACTGGCAGCCCGCAGGCCACGCTGACGCAGCTCATTTCAGGCCAGGTGGACGTCGGTTGGACGACCCCGCCCCTCGGTATCGACCGCATCGACAGTGGTGAGCTGCGCCGGGTCGGAGGCTTGGCCGACATCCCGGCCGTCTATGATCAAACCGTGCGGGTCAACATCGTCAACGCACGTTTTCTGGCCAGGCAGGCCGAGCTTGTGGCCAGGTTCGCGCAGGCTTACCGCGAAACGCTCGACTGGATGTACGCCGATCCGGCAGCGCTCACCGCCTATGTCGAGTTCAGCGGATATCCGCTTGCCATGGCGAAACGGACCCGCGACGAGTTCTTTCCGAAGCCAAGCCTTGACCCCGACCGTATCTCGGGAATTTCGACCTCGATGGAAGATGCCGTGGACTTCAAGGAGCTGTCCCGCCCGCTGACCGACGAGCAGCTCAAGCAGCTCATCCAGGTTCCGCCCAAGCTATGACCCGCCTCGTGTCTGGGCACGAGGTTCCGTGCTTGCCGCCTTTATGGTGACCGCGGGGAGGGGATGCCCGGTGCGATGAGCACGGACATGTTCGATCTGTCCGGCCGGACGGCGCTGGTGACCGGTGCAGCGAGTGGCCTCGGGCGGGCCGCTGCACTCGCTTTGGCACGGTGCGGAGCAGCAACAGCCGTCACGGATGTCGATCCGGCTGTAGCCGAAACGGCCCGCGAGATCCGCGACGCGGGCGGCCAGGGGTATGCCTTCATCGCCGACCTCACGCAGCAGGATGCAGTGGCGGCGCTGGCGCGTGACGCCGGCTCGGTGCTGGGAGGCCTCGATGTCCTTGTCAACAATGCGGGCATCGCAATCGCGCCGGCAAGGCTGCTGGACGTAGCGGTGGAAGATTGGGACCGGGCCATCGCCGCCAATCTGCGGAGCGTGTTCCTGGTCTCGAAGGCGATGCTGCCGCTGCTGCTGCGGAGCACGAATGGTTCCGTGATCAACGTCAGCTCGTTCCTCGGGCTGGTCGGCGCCTACCCGGGGTTTCCGGTCACCGCCATCCCGTATGCGGCGTCCAAAGCGGGGATCGACGGGTTTACCCGCCAACTCGCGATAGAATACGCGAAGGACGGCCTGCGTGCGAATGCGGTCGCGCCGGGGTGGCACGGCGGCACGCAACTCGGCCGCGAACGGCGGGCCTCGGCGTCGCAGGCGATTCTGGACCGCCACGAGACTTATCTCGAAGGCTCGATCCCGATGGGTCGGCGTGGCACGCCCGACGACCTGACTGGTTTGGTCATCTACCTGGCAAGCAACGCCTCGCGCTACGTCACCGGGCAAGTCTTCGCTCATGACGGCGGCCTGACTGCAACCTGATCGGCTTGGGAGCACCGCACATGGACAACGTTGATCTTCCGGGGTTTGAGACCCCTGTCAGTGTCTCGCAGGACGGGGCGAGGTTCGGCAGCGACGCACTCGCGGACGTGCTCCATGCGCTCGACTTGCCGTTCATCGCGCTCAATCCCGGCGCCAGCTACCGCGGCCTGCATGACAGCATCGTCAACTATCTCGGCAACACCCAACCCCGGATGCTGCTCTGCCTGCACGAGGAACATGCCGTGGCGCTGGCGCATGGCTGGGCGAAGGTGACGGACAAGCCGATGGCGGTCGCCTTGCACTCCAACGTCGGTCTGATGCACGCGACCATGGCCATCTACAATGCCTGGTGTGATCGCGCGCCGATGCTGATCCTGGGCGCAACCGGCGCGGTTGACGCCGCCAAGCGGCGTCCCTGGATCGAGTGGATCCATACCTCCCGCGACCAGGCCGCGCTGGTGCGTGACTACGTCAAGTGGGACGACCAGCCGGCTTCCCTACCGGCGGCACGGGAAGCGCTGTATCGCGCCGCCTGGCTGGCAACGACGGCGCCGCGTGCGCCGGTCTATGTCGTGCTCGGGGTGGAACTGCAGGAGGAACCTGCGCCGGATGCGCTGCCCCCGATCGACCCGCGCCGGCTTATGCCCAGCCTCCAACAGCAAGCCGGTCCGGGCGACTCGGGTATGGCGCTTGACATGCTCCGCAATGCGGCACGTCCGCTGATCCTGGCCGGCCGGGTGTCACGCAGCACCGAAGGCTGGAACGCGCGGATCCGCCTGGCCGAGGCCCTGGGCGCGCAAGTGGCAACGGACACGCGGGTGGCCGCCACCTTCCCGACGGACCATCCGCTACACCTCGGCCCACCCGGCACCGGGTTCGTCGCGTCCGACCACATCCATGCGGCCATCCGCGACGCCGACGTCATCCTGAGCCTCGATTGGCTCGACCTGGCCGGCAGCCTGGCCATGTCGCATGGCGACGCGCAGCCAAGCGCCAAGATCATCCAAGTGTCGCTGGACCATGTGCTGCACAATGGCTGGAGTTTTGATCACATGGGGCTGCCCACGGTCGACCTGATGGTTTCGGCCGACCCTGACCGGGTGGTGGAGCAGATGGTCGCGGACCTGGGCGACGTGCCGGCCAAGCCAGTCACCGGAACCGCGCGCGAACTGCTTTCGCCTGTCATCCGCCCCGGACCGATAGCAACGCCTGCCATGGCGCGGGCGTTGCGGGACGCCGTGGGCGACCGGCCGGTTTCCATCCTTCAACTGCCCTTGTCCTGGGACACGAGGAGCTGGCATTGGCGCCACCCGCTCGACTACATTGGCTCGGACGGCGGCGGCGGCATCGGCAGCGGGCCCGGGCTTTCCGTTGGCGCGGCCTTGGCGCTGCGCGACACCGGGCGCCTTCCCATCGCGATCTTCGGCGACGGCAACTACACGATGGGCTGCACCGCGCTGTGGACCGCGGTGCACTACCGGATTCCCCTGATGATCGTCGTGACGAACAACCAATCGTTCTACAACGACGAACTGCACCAGGAGCGCATGGCCCGCCAGCGCAATCGTCCGGTCGAGAACAAGTGGATCGGCCAGCGCATGACCGACCCGGACATCGACATGGCGGCGATTGCCCGGGGCCAGGGCGCAGTCGGGTTCGGACCGGTCGACGATTTGGCCGAGTTGCCCCGCGTGTTCGCGGACGCGATCCAGGAGTTGCAGGCGGGCCGGGTGGTCGTAGTGGACGTGCGAGTGACGCCCGGCTATGCAAATTGAACGTACCGCCCCAGGCGGGCTCCCGGCGGCAGCGCCGAACATGACTGCGCCGGTCGTGTCCCAGCTCGTGGTCGATGGCGTGTCCAAGCGATTCGGCGCGAGCGCCGATGGCGTCATCGCCGTGCAAAACATGTCCTTTACTGTCAAGCCAGGCGAGTTCGTCACCGTCATCGGTCCGTCAGGCTGCGGCAAGTCGACGCTGTTCAACATCATTGGCGGGCTGCAACGGACATATGAGGGGGATGTGCTCGTTGAGGGCGAGCGTATCGCCGGACCGCACCCCGCGGTGGGCATGGTGTTCCAGGAAGAGTCGACGTTCCCGTGGCGCAACGTGATCGAGAATGTGGCGTTGCCGCTCGAGGTGCGGGGCATCCGCCGTGCCGAACGGATGGAAGCCGCCCAGCACTTCATCGACATGGTCGGGCTGCGTGGCTTCGAGCGCCGGATGCCCAGCGAACTTTCCGGCGGCATGCGCCAGCGCGTGTCCATCGCCCGCACGTTGGTGTCACGTCCGCGGCTATTGCTGATGGACGAGCCGTTCGCCGCGTTGGACGAGCAGACCCGCCTGCTGCTGGGGGACAAGATCACTCAGATCCAGCAGGACCTGCGCCAGACGACGCTGCTGATCACCCACAACCTGACCGAAGCCGTCCAGCTCTCCGACCGTATCGTCGTGATGACCTACCGGCCCGGCCGGGTGAAACGCGTGGTCGACATCGATCTGCCGCGCCCGCGCACCTCGGACATCGTCTCGAGCCCGGCCTTCGGCCAGTATGTCGCCACCATCTGGGGCGATCTGAGAGCGGAAGCCACCCGCGGGCTTGACGAGGCAGAAAGGGCGGCCTCCGCCCATGGCTGATCGCTATCTCCCGTTGCTGTGCGGGTTCGGCACGCTGTTGCTGGCGGGCGCAGTGCTGCAGGCGCTGTCGATGGCCGAGATCATCGACCCATACACCGTGCCCTCGCCGGCCGACGCGATCCTGGCGATCGGGCGCATCGTGGCCGAAGAGAACGCGCTCGGGCGGATGATGGAGACGGCGCGCGAAGTCGTCGTGGCCGGATTATTTACTGTCGCGATCGGCCTGGTGGTGGGAACGCTGCTGCACCTGGGCACGGCAGCCCGGCGCGCGCTGATCGACTGGGTCGCCGCATTGGCAGCGGCGCCATTGGTCCTGGCGTTTCCGCTGTTCCTGGTCCTGCTGGGCCGTACGGCGAGCACCGTCATCGTCATGTCGGTGATCTCCTCGGTGGTGCCGATGATCCTCAAGACGGTCGAGGGCCTGGGCGCCACCCGCCGGGTCCTGATCGACGTGGGGCATGTCTTGAACCTGACCGGGCCGCAGATCTTCCGGAAGATCCTTTTGCCGTCCGCCCTGCCGGTGCTGTTTACGGGGGTCCGGCTGAGTTGGACGTTCGTACTTATCAGCGTGGTCGGCATCGAATTCCTCATCAGCCTCGACGGGCTTGGCCAGCTCATCAACGAGCTGTCGGAGCGCTACGACCTGGCGGGCACCTACGCCGCCATCCTGCTGGCGATCCTGGTCAGCGTGGCTTTCTTCATTGCCTTGGGAGTTGGGGAACGATGGTTGCAACGCCGCTCGTAGCCGCCGCGCCGCGCCCGGCGGCATTCCACCTTTCGCCGCGTGCCACGACGCTGGTGATCCGTGTTGGCCTATTGGCCGGCCTGGCGATCGCGTGGCAAGCACTGTCCTGGTCCGGCCTGCTGATCCGCGAAGTCACGCCGCCGCTGGAAGCGATCGCCACCGCCATCGTGACGCTGCTGAGCACGGGAACGTTCTACAGCAACGCGGGGGTGTCGATCGTCGAGGTGCTCGCGTCGCTGGTCATCGGCAGCGCGCTCGGGGTGGCGGTTGGCATCGTGCTCGGCGCGAGCCCGTTCCTGTCCCGGGCCTACGAGCCGTTCATCTACTACCTGGCGCCGACGCCCCGCATCATCCTGTTTCCGGTGACCATCATGTGGTTCGGCCTGGGCATGCCTTCCAAGATCGCGCTTGGCGTCGTGTCGGCTTTCTTCACCGTGGCCCTGTCCACCGCGGCGGGGATGCGGCGGATCGATCCGGTGCTGGTCCGGGTGGGCGTGAGCTTTCGGCTTGGCCGGCTGGACATGGCACGAAAGATCTATCTCCCGGCCTTGCGCGTGCCCATCGTCACGGGCATCCAGCTTGGCTTCAGCGGCGCATTCCTGGCCGTGCTGCTTGCCGAGACCAAACTGTCCAACCAGGGGCTGGGCTACGTCATCATGGAGGTTTACGCCCGGTTCGACATCCCGGCGCTCTATGGCGTGCTGCTGATCGCATTTGCATTGGCCGGCATAGCCAATCAATTGCTCGGCCGGCTGGCCCGGCGATAACGAGCGAAAGGGGAATCCATGGCGAAGCTGCAACTATCCGTCGCGGTCGGCGACTATGACCGGATGCGGCCGTTAATGGATGGAGCCGTCCAGATCGACGGCGTCGATCCGCAATTCATGGCCCTAGACCCGGAGGAGATATTCTTCCGCGCCTTCCGCCACGCCGAGTTCGACATATGCGAGCTGTCGCTGAGCAGCTACAGCGTCAAGACGGCGGCCGGCACGAGCGCGTATATCGCGGTGCCGGTGTTTCCGTCGCGCGCGTTCCGGCACACCTCCGTCTATGTCCGCACGGACCGCATCAAGCAGCCCTCCGACCTTGTCGGACGGCGCGTGGGTTTGCCGGAATACCAGCTTACCGCAAACGTGTACGTCCGCATGGTCCTCGAGGAAGAGTATGGCGTGAAACCCTCGGACGTGACCTGGGTCCGCGGCGGGTACGAGGATCCGGGCCGGGTCGAGAAGATAAGCCTCAACCTGCCACCGGACGTGAAGATCGAGAATGTCGAGCCGCATGAGACGATCTCCAACCTGCTGGCGGAAGGCAAGTTGGACGCGGTCATCGGGCCGCGGGCACCATCGTGCTTCCGTCATGGGCACCCGCTGGTCGGCTACCTGTTTGCCGATCCACAGAAAGCGGCGGCCGACTGGTTTCGTAAAACCAGGATCTTCCCGATCATGCATACGCTCGGCATCCGGCGCAACCTGGCGGACGCGCACCCCTGGCTGACATCCGCGGTGGCAAAAGCGTTTGGTCAGTCCAAGGCGATCGCATTGGCACGGTTGCGGGATACGTCCGCTACGAAAGTGACGCTGCCGTTCGTTGAGGAGCAACTCGCGGCCGCGCAGGCGCTGCTGGGTGAGGACTTCTGGGCCTACGGACTGCCTGCCAACCGGCATGTGCTGGAGCGCTTCCTGCGGCGGCACCACGAGGAGGGATTGTCTTCGCGGCTGCTGACACCCGAAGAACTGTTTCATCCGGCGTCGCTGGAAAGCCATCGGATTTGATGTCGTATCGCCGCTGGACCTTGCGGCAGCAGGAGGCGTGACCATGCAGGAAACTAGGTTGGTCGTGCGCGGGCGGCCGGTGCGGCTATTGAGGAAGGGCCAAGGTGAACCCCTGCTGTTCCTGCACGGGGCCGGCGGTCTTGGCTGGACCCCGTTGCTGGAGCGGCTGAGCAACAAATTCGACGTCATGGCGACGGAACACCCTGGATTCGGCGGCAGTGAGATGCCGGAATGGATCGCGAGCGTGGGTGATCTGGCCTTCTTCTACCTCGATGTCCTCGATGAACTGAACCTGCACGGACTGCACCTGGTAGGGCACTCGCTGGGCGGCTGGACAGCGGCGGAACTCGCCATCCGCAACACCCGTCGGCTGAAGACGCTGACCCTATTGGCACCCGCCGGCGTGAAGGGGCATACCCCGTTCGGCGCGATCTTCGATTGGTCGCCGGAAGAGGTCGCACGGCGCAGTTGCGTCGACCCGGCGCTCGGGGAACAGCGTGCGCGCGCCGCCGCTGCGGCTGACCCGGATGTCGCACGGACCAACCGGGCCGCGGCGGCGCGGCTTGCGTCCGACCCACTGCTGCACAATCCACAACTGCCCTTCTGGCTACACCGGATCGATGTGCCGGTGCTGTTGGCATGGGGTGAGCAGGATCAGATCATACCCTTTGCCTGTGCCGAACCATACGTTCAAGCCATCCCGGACGCGCGGCTCGTCAGCATGGCCAATGCCGGACATACCCTGGCGGTGGAGGGCAAGGACGACGTTGCCGAGGCCATCGTGACCTTCGTGGTGTCAGCCGGGAAAGGGCACCGTCTTCCCACTCGGGACTGACCTCCTGAGGAAGCCTCAATCATACGATACTAGGGTGTCCGTGGCCAGACGAAGCGTAACCGAACAGATCGGCGCCTATACTACGAATGAATTGGGAGGTAGGCGGTGAAGCGTACGGTCAACGGAATTAGAGAAATCGACGCTGCCAACGTGATCGATGCGCATGGCCTCGGCGCGATGCAGGTCGGTGTCCTGCTTCTAGGCGGGCTTGTCGCGTCGCTCGACGGATTTGATAATCAGATCATGGCCTATACGGCGTCTTCGGTCATCAAAGATCTGGGTCTCCACCCTGCCGAGATGGCGCGCGTCTTCTCCGCCGGATTGTTCGGCGCCGTTTTGGGCGGCGTCGTCTTCGGCGAGATCGGTGATCGATTCGGCCGGCGTGTGGCGACTGTCGGCGCTGCTGCGCTCTTCGGGTTGATGACGTTCGCGGTCGCCTTCGCTCCATCAGTTACTGTCGTTACCGTGGCGCGATTTTTCATCGGGGTCGGCGTAGGCGGCTTGCTGCCGGCCGTGTCAGCACTGAGTAGCGAATTCGTTCCTCGGAACATGCGCAATATGGCGGTCATCCTGATGAACGTCGGCATTGGTGCTGGTGGAATGGTCGCCGGATTGCTCGCCGCCTTTGTCATTGCCGAGCTTGGATGGCGCTGGATTTTCGGCTTTGGAGGCTTGATGACCTTGGTGATCGCCCTCGCCTTGATCGTATACCTGCCGGAGTCGTTCCGGTTTGACCTTACAAGGCCTGGCGGCGAGGCACGCGCGATGCGGACGCTCCGCCGCGTTGTTCCCACGCACGTTTTCGGTCCGAGCGATCGTCTGGTCAGCGATGAAGCGCAGGTTCGGGCAGGGAGCCTTCGGGAGATCTTCTCGCCGAAGCTGCGGGTGCTTTCCACCATCCTATGGTGTTGCACCATTGCTGAGCTATTCGTCGTAAACGTCCTCTACTACTGGATGCCGCTGCTGATTGAGCATGCGGGTTACACGAAGCAGGCAGCGATACTTGCGACGACCCTCATGGCGTTTGGGAGCTTGGTCGGCCTTTTCATCTCCGGGCCACTTTCGATGAGGGTGCCGTTGCGCGGCATTCTGGTTGTCAATTACTGTCTATCCATTCCGGCTGTCCTCATAGTGAGCCAAGCGGCAGCCGGGTTTGCATACCTCGGGATCGGCACGTTTTTGTTGGGCTTGGTCATCCTGGGTGGGCACGGCGCGGTGGTCGCCCTGGTGGCAGAGTGCTACCCGACCGCGCTGCGCAGCTCGGGTGTTGGCTGGGCAATGAGCGTCGGAAGGGCGACGGCAATCCTGTCGCCATTGGTGGTCGGAGCAGCGCTAAGCCGGGGTTGGACCACAAGTCAGATCTTGGCGATGGTGACGGTCCCATGCCTGTTGACTGCGTTGGGAGTGTGGGGGACTGGCCGGGTTACAGGAGCACGGGCTATCGAGGCACGACTCTCTCAACTCAACTGAAGGTGTCGGCTGAGCGCTGCGGCAACGAGTTGCCCGGCCGCTCGTTCGGCCGCAATGCACCGAAACGAACCTTGCTGGAAAGCAAGCGGACCATTGTCTGCACTCTGCGCCCGGCGGCCAGCTTCCCTCCTCAACGACCTCACCTTACGTCGTGCGCTATTCCTGGCCGCGGTTTAAAACCCCGCATGCGTCAGCAGGTTCGACACGGAAGCAGCCGCCTCCTGTAGCGGCGGCAGAAGGTTCTGCACCATCTCGCCAAGGGTGACCCGGGCCGCCGAAACGCTCACGTTCAGCGCTGCGGCAACCTTCCCGCTCGCCCACAGCGGCACGGCAACGGATCGCAGGCCTAGCTCCATTTCCTGGTCGTTGATGGCATAGCCATCCTGGCGCGCGTGGCCGATCAGCGTCCGCAGCCCCTGCTCCTCCACCACGGTGAACGGGGTGAGTTGGCGCAGTTCAGTCTCGCGGAAGTACCGGTCGAGCGCGTCGCTGCCCAGCCCGGCGAGCAGCACCCGCCCCATGGACGCCGGGTAGGCCGGCATACGCGATCCAATCGTGAGGTGGTCGTGCAAAAGCCGCGGCGCCACGACGCGGAGTAGATAGACGATCACCCCCTCGCTCAGCACGGCCATTGAAACCGTCTCGCCCAGCGCGCGCGACAACGACTCCGCGACCGGCCTCGCCAGCGCCCAGGCGGGCTGTGAGCTGAGGTGCGCGTAGCCCAGCCGCAACACGCGCGACGAGAGGCTGAACCGCCCCCGTTCCTCGACGACGTAGCCGCTGGCCTGCAGCGTAATCAGCACCCGCCGCGTCGTGCCCCGGCTCAGCCCGACGCGGGACGCCACCTCCGCTAGCGACGATGGATGCATCGCACCCTCGAAGCTCTCGATCACCGCCAAGCCGCGCAGCAGCGCGCGTACCACGTCCCGCCCCTCGTGATCGGGCGCGGCGCCATCCGAACCAGGGACCGCCTTATTGGTCGCGTCTTGTGCGTCAGTCATGGCCCGCCTTGCCCGCAGGAGGTGCGCAACGCAAGCGCACGCTTGACTTGCCAAACCGCCATGGGCACGCTGCATTACATTTTGGGCAAACGTCCGCACTGCGGACACTCAAACTGCTTTGTGAGGAATAATGCAGGAAGATTCGCTGCGGAGCGCGCTCTGCCGGACGACAGAGCAGGGCATCGTGTTGCGCGGGCATGATTTGGTCGGCGACATCATCGGCACCATGACGTTCACCGAGACGCTGTTCATGCTGATGACCGATACCCGCCCCACGCCGGGACAACAGCGCATCCTGGACTCCGTGCTGGTCACGCTGATGGACCACGGAATGACGCCCCATGCCGTCGCCGCGCGGATGACCTACTTTGCCGCGCCGGAGAGCATTCAGGGTGCGATCGCGGCCGGCATCTTGGGTGTCGGTGGGCAGTTCGCCGGCACCATGGAGGGGACGGCCCAACTCATCCTGCGCGTGGCCGGAGCTGCGGATCCGGCAGCCGAGGCCAAGGCGATCGCTGAGGATTACCGCGCCCAGCGTGTGCCACTGCCTGGCTTCGGCCACCCCCATCACCGTCCGGACGACCCGCGCTCGCCTCGCTTGTTCGCCGTAGCGGCGGAGAGCGGAGCCGAGGGGCGTTACGTGGCCGCGCTGCAAACGCTGGCCGCGGCGGTGGACGCCACCTACGGCCGGCACATCACGATCAACGCCACGGGGGCAATCGCCGCTGTGCTGTTGGAGATCGGGTTTCCCGCTTCGATGATGCGCGGCGTGGCCGTCGTATCGCGGGCCGGTGGCCTACTGGCGCAACTGAACGAGGAGCGGGAGCGCCGCATGGCGCCCGGCTTGCTCGCGCTTGTTGAGTCCAGCGTCACCTACGACGGCCCTTGAAGGAGGCAAACCATGTTGCAGGTACTGGACGGCGTTCGCGTGCTTGAGCTTGGAGCTTTCATCAGCGGACCGTACGCCGGCCAATTACTGGCCGAGTTCGGCGCCCAGGTCACAAAGATAGAGAAGCCAGGCGCCGGCGATCCATTCCGCGGATTCACGCCGGGCGCACTAAGCCCGCAATTCTGTGCCTTCAACCGCGGCAAGCGCAGCGCAGCCCTGGACATCGCGACGCCGGCCGGGCGAGATGCATTGTTGCGGCTCAGCGCCGGGGTCGATGTCGTGCTCGACAACTTCCGGCCCGACGTGCTGGACCGGCTCGGCCTTGGCTGGGACGCCCTGCACGCAGTCAATCCGTCGCTGATATACTGCAACATCTCTGGATTCGGGCCGGACGGGCCGTATGCCCGGCGCCCGGCCTATGACACGGTAGCCCAGGCGATGTCAGGCTTCTTCTCCCAGATGCTGGACCCTGAGCGGCCGCGCATAGCCGGGCCGGCGATCGCCGACGCGGTCAGTGGGCTCTATGCCGCACTTGCCATTGCGGCCGCGCTCGCTGGGCGGGCACGGGACGGCAAGGGCCACCGGCTGGACGTGCCGATGGTGGAGGTGATGGCGGCCTTCACCACGGAGCCGATCTCAAGTCATTTCGCCCGCGGCAAGCCGCCGGGCCCTTATGACCGGGCTGCCTCCTCCCAATCATTCGCTCTGCCGTGCGCGGATGGCGGCATGATCGGCCTGCACCTATCCTCCCCGCAGAAGTTCTGGGACGGCCTGCGCACGGCGATTGGGCCGTCCACCCTCGACACGGACGAACGCTTTACCTCCCGCACCAGGCGGATGCAGAACTTTGCGGCGCTCGGCGATGTGCTGGCGGGCCTGTTCGCCCTGCGGACCCGGGCCGAGTGGGAAGCCCGGCTACGCGCCAACGACGTCCCCCACGCTCCGGTTTACGCCATCTCCGAAATGGTTGCCGACCCGCAGATCGCCCACCTGGGCACCGTGTATGATCTGAAGCATGCCCGCCTCGGCAAGATGAAAGCGGTGCAAGCACCCGTTTGGTGCGACCGTGCGCGCGAGCAAACAGTGCTGCCACCGCCGGACCTCGGCGAGCACACCGAGCCCGTCTTGCGCGAGGCCGGGTTCGCCGATGACGAGATCGAGGCGCTCCGTGCGGCTGGGGGAATCTGACGGACGTGACTGACCTGTTCGGCGCGCTTAGCCCGCAGAATGCGGCCGGTGCCTTTCCAGCAACTCACTGCCGCCTCCAACTCCGCGCGCCTCATCTGCATAGGGCCGGCATTTGGACACCTGTGTCGCGCGCAACCATATCAGGTTTTCGGCACGAGCCTGGCTCCGGTTATTTCGCCAGCCCGTTCGGGTTGTTAGAGTCTGACCTCAGGCTGGAGCCCGTCGAACGCACCTTTCCCAGCCGGGCACGCTCGCCTTCCCAGCTTCCATTTGCTATCATGCCGTAAACCGTGGTCTGCGGCATTGTGGGCCATCACTGTCCAGGGCGAACGTGAACCATGTCCACGAACGCTCGCAAGGGCGCGGGTACCTGGCGGCGACCTGGATAGTAGAGGAAGAAATTCGGCAGCACGGGGCACCAGTCCTCCAGCACCCGCACCAGCTCTCCCCGTTCGATGTAATCGGCGACGAGAGCCTCGTGGATATGCGCCAGCCCGATGCCGCCGAGCGCCGCCGCGATAATCAGCGCACGGTCGTCGGCGACCAGCGGCCCGGACACTTCGACCTCCGTCGCTTCCTCGCCCCGGGTGAATGCCCAGGCGTAAGGGGCGCCGCTTGGAAAGCGCCGGCCGATGCAGGCATGCCCATGCAGATCGTGCGGAACGCGCGGTTTATCGCGATCGGAGAAGTAGGCCGGCGCGCCGACGACCACAAAGCCCATGGGCGGCCCGACAGGCACCAGGATCATGTCCTGGGCCAGATCCTGGCCCGCGCGGATGCCGGCGTCGAAGCCTTCCGCGACGATGTTCACCAGCCCGTCATTGGTGATGACCTCCAGCCTGATCTCTGGACAGGTGGCCAGGAAACGGCACATAATGGGCTTGATGACCAGCTTGGCAGCGTTGCGAGGCACGTTCAAGCGCAGCGTCCCGGCCGGCCGGTCCCGGAGCATGCCGACCTGTTCGATGGCATCGGCGATGTCGCCCAGGGTCGGCCCGATCTGCTGCAGCAGGTGCTCCCCGGCCGGTGTGATGCGGATGCTGCGGTTCGTCCGGTTGAACAAACGCACGCCCAAGGGTCTGCTCCAGCCCTCGGATGACGTGGCTCAAGGCGGACGGGCTTACCCCTCGTGCCAAGACGGCCTTGCGGAAGCTCCGGTGCTTCGCGACCGAGACGAACACCTCCAGCGCGGGAAAGCCGACCTTTTCGACATCCAGGCGATAAACCTTCACCACGGCCCGGGACTGTGTTCCTCCCTGCGAAAGATAGATCGTCCAAGTTTGGCAGTGTAGATCCGCTGCTGTGTTCGCGGCCGGACTGGAACAGTGCTTCTGCGATCGTGAGCGCGCGCCACAGCGGTCCATGTCCACGGTTTGCGGAGTCCGCATCCGCGTAGATCAGCAGGGCGTCGTGGTCGGATCCACCATACATCCCATAAAGAGGATCCTTCCGCCCCCCTCCTCGCGGATGAAGTAGAGCAACGGATGATCCGCTACGATTGGTAGCGCCGACGTGGCGGCTGGCCTGCCCCGTGGTGTCAGGATGGCCGTCACCGCCGCAGCCTCGGTGCCCGCTTCGTCCACCCGGACAAAGGATTCGTGGATGACGTCGCCGACGAATAACGGGGCGGGCGTTACGCCGCGCAGGTCGGCCATCGCCGGCTCAAAAGCTCGCCTCATCCCGAGGGTGGCCAGAGCGTCCTTTAGGCTCAATGAGCTGCTGCTCTCGAACCGTGGGAGGACCAAGTTGACCTGAACGGTCTCGCCGGCGCGCTCCCAGCCGTCCAGGGCGCCTGCACTTAGTCGCGCCTCAACTGCCGCCAATCCATCAACTTCGTCCGGCAAGACAACGACCATCGAAATACCGCATAATAGGGTTATCGTGAGCACCTTTACGCCGTCCCGCATGGCCAAGCGGAAAGGTCTAGTCACCTACATCATGCTGACCGCGACGTCCTCGCCAGTTGCGCGACGGAATGGCTGCTGTTTTGTCCTGGTTTCTGGGAAGGGCGAGGACCACTCCAGGAACTGGTTCGGCTTCGCTGCGACCCGGCAAGCGCCCGCGGGCCGGGGGAGCAGAAGCTCGAGGGACTGCTCGACCGCCTATCCGGTCGTATGGTGGGCGATTTGAAGCCCGACTTGGTAGACGCCATCCCGTTCGGGGTGGCGCGCCTGTGCGAGGACGCCGCTCGACCCGCAAGGTCGGAGCACTTCACGGTGGCCGCCCGGCAGCTCCGGAGCGCGGCCGTCGCACTGACCTCGTCCCGGCCGAGGCGATCCTTTTCGCTGTTGGTAAGGAGCGGCGGCGAGGAGAAGGCAGCTGCCGCCTTCAGCCTTCACAGGGTGGCCGAACTCGGCGAAGCGGATGCCGGGCACTTCATCCAGGCCCTGATCGGATTGCTGAGACGTTGTCCATTCGTGGACGAGCCGGCAGACCGTGGACTTGGCGGCACGGTGTACGCGTTGGCCGCCCAGTTCGCGCCCCGTGCGGGACCGGACGACGCCATGGCCTTGCTCAAGGAGGCTATTAGACTGCTCGCCGACACCCGGATGACCAACAGCTGGTCGGCGTGGAAGGCGCTTCAGGCGCTGCTCGAGGAGAGCATGTCCAGCCTCCCCGCAGGATCAAGGTCGGACGCCGCCCTGCTGGTTCTCGGCTTGCCGCTCACCGGCTGCGATCCCGCGCCGGCACCCCA
The DNA here is from genome assembly GCA_964244585.1 of uncultured Acetobacteraceae bacterium. Classification (GTDB taxonomy): domain Bacteria; phylum Pseudomonadota; class Alphaproteobacteria; order Acetobacterales; family Acetobacteraceae; genus LMUY01. Next base: position 20,371 of record CAXTJM010000042.1, read on the forward strand.
GACCGACCTGGACGTGAGCCTCGTTCTGCTAGGCTGCGGGCTTCCCGTCGCTCCGGCCCCCCCTCCCAACGCCGAGCAAGTCGGTGAGCAGTTGCTTGCCGGGATGTCGATTCCCGGCCTGTCCAGGGCTCGCGCGTGCAGGCGACTCGCCATCATGTCACGCTGTGGGATGCTGTCCCGGGAACTTGAGGAGCGAACGGCGGCCGCGTTGTGGCGCGATGTCGTCGACTGGCCGGCAGAGCCGGACGTTCCCGACTGGGTCATCCTGAACTACCCCGACGGTGGGACCGGACGCGCCGAGGCAGGGTTCCGGCGTCGCTGCCTGTCCGGACCGCTTCGTAGCCTGATCACGGTCAGGGTCCTATTCGACGGCCGGGAGGGCAAGTTCGTGGGCGCGGCCAATCCCGAGGAGGATCCACTCGAGAACGTGTTGTCGACGCTTCCGCGCCCTTGGCAAGGGCGAAACGGCCCCAGGCTCGCGAAGGTCGATTGGAGCGTAGCTGAACTAGCGGCCTTGCTGGGGCAAGCCGCGGACTGGTGGAAAGCCGAAGGCTTGGAACTCGCATCCAAGCGGACGCAACGCTCAGACGGTCTGCAGCCCGGCGGGAGGCTCCGTTGCGTGGTCGGCATCATCTACTGCTCCGCGCTTACCGAGCGGGACTTGCCTGTCGAGACGGTCGAGCAGGTCGCCTCGATGCTCAGGAAGGCCGACGACGCCGGTTTTCCCGTGGCAGCTGGTTGGCCGTTGTTGGCGCGATTGGGCCAACAAGGGGAGCAGGAGGCAATCCATCGGCTGAGGAAGGCGTTCGCCTCGGGGAGGCGTGAGGTGTCGGAAGGAGCGGCCTACGGCGTGTTCTCCTGGTGGGAGGCCGCCTCGCGAGAGATTTTGCCGCCGCCGCCGCGGGACCTAGTCGACAGCCTGGCCAACGACGTGCGGATGCGCAGGCCCGGCATGCTCCATGCAGCCATCTTCTTCCTGAACCGCATCCTCGAGACTGGGCAAAACCTGGAGCCACGCCTGCTTAACGACATGGCCATCGGGCTCGACTACCTGCTAGAGGACGCCCGTTACCGGACGCCGGTGGAGCCTGATGGTGCGGTCCCGTACGACGACGTGCCGCACATCAGGCAGCTTGCCGCCACGCTCGCCGGAACCCTCGCGAGGTCTCCCATCCGCGACACCCAGGCGGTGCTCGCCTGGCGCGACATCGCCCTGTCGGATCCCCTTGTCGCTGTGCGCCACGCCTATTCGAACGCGGTTGCCGGGCCGGATGAACATGCGTCGCAGACCTGAGGTTCCCTGCAGCCGGCGCCAGGCCCCCTCGTCAAGCAGCATCTCAGCGACGGCTCGGTCTTCCGCCCGCCGCCAGAAGCCGCCTACATCGCTCCAGCTTGGCGTTGTCCGTGCAATAGTCTCGCGGCGCCGCGTCCAAACCATGCTGCCGACCGCGTAGCCACAACTCGACGCTGTCTGGTTTCAGTAGAAAATGTCGCTCGGCGGCGCGCTGGAGTTCCGCCCGGCATCGGGCGGCCTCCGCCGCCACGGCCCGTTCCGCGTCCGCCCTGGCCTCCTCGGCGGCCCTCGTCCGATCGACTTCGGACCGCAACGCCGACAGCGCACTCTCCAGCATCGAGCGCTGGCGGGACTCCAGGGCCGCGCCATCAATGCGCGCGCCCGGGCCTGCCACCTCCTCAAGCCTCGCCGCCAGCCACGCGGCGCCTTCCTCCGCTCCGACCAGGCTGCCCGCGGCGCTGGCAGCCACGGCGAGGAACTCGGCAGTCTCCCGCCGCCGCCGATCCAGCGCCTCGGCCGACGCCCGGCGCGCGCCGTCCTCCTGCCGCCGCTGGCGCTGCTCTTTGCTGCTCGAGCCTCCTGGCGCGCATGGGGCGCAGTGGAAGGTCCAGCAGGTCGTCGACCGGGTCGGCGCCGTCGACAGAGACCATCCTCTGCAGCGCCTGCAGGTGGCGGACCAGACGATCCAGTTCGGGGCCGCCGCCGTCCGCCACCGACGACGGCGATCCCGCCAGATCGAAGGTGGCCGTCTCCATCCAGTGGTCCAGGTCCATTCGGACCCCGGCGGCGGCGATGACGGCAGCGACCGTGCCGCGCAGGCGGTCGCGCCGGAGGCGGCGCCCTTCGGCTGCCTGCCTCGCGGCCTGGGCCCGGTGGGCGCGCTCGCGGTCCATCGCCAGCGCGCCTGACGGCTGCCGCAGCACCCAGCCCAGCCCGCGGGTCTTCCTCACGTAGGCCGCGAGCGCATCCTGGGGCGTCGCAAATCCCGGGATACGCGAGCCGATGTGTGCGACCAGGTCGGGATCCCATGGCGCTGATCGGGCGAACGGGCCCTTGATGGCGTCCGCTAGTTCGCGGAGGACTTCCCTGTCGTTAAACTCGCGCCCCCTCGCCCTGAGCGCGGCGTACTCGAGGAGGCGGGCCTGCCAGGTCGCGGGGCCGACCACGAAGCAGCGGGACCCGGACACGTCGAAGCCGACCGCGCTTTCGGCGCCCATGTCCCGGGCCGCCTGGACCCAGTCGGGCCTTTCCGGCGCGGGTGTCGCCCACGACCGCTCGGCCTCGGCGGCGAGGCGGTCGTGGAGCGCCAAGCGCCGACGCCGGCGGTCGGCCTCCTCGCGCTCCGCCTGATCCCGCAGCTTGGAGGCGGCGGCCTCGACCTTGCCGTTGAACAGCCAGCGACGGGGCGCATCCCGCAGAACCAGCGCGGCGTGGTGCTCCTTGGACGCGTGCCTGGGCGCCTTGGAGAGGTCGATCTCGATCGCGGGGAGCTCCCGGCGGCGGAGCTCCTCCAGCTTGGCCTCCTCCGCCGGATGGGTCACGTGCACCTCGATCAGGAGCGTCCGCCCGGCGCCGCGCACCACGATGTCGGGTGTGATTGCGCCCATGCGCAACTCGGGGTCAGCCGCCTCGTAGGCGAACGCCACTGGGCCGGCGACCCGTGCCGTCAGGGTCCCGTAGACGGCCACGGCCTCCGGAAGCGCGATGCTGCCCGCGGCCGCTATCACCTCCTTGGCCAGGATGTGCAGCGCGCTCTCCCATGCGCCGGCGCAGGCCCTGTCCGCGTGATGGGCGAAGTTGAGACAGATAGGCCGAACCTAATACCGACTTGTCAGCACATCCCGCCCCTGCCACAGCAATAATCGCCAGGATAGCCGGCAAGCCAAGCGCAGTTGTCCACCGCTGAGTAAACGTAGCATTTTTAATTTCAGTCACGTCAGGATCCTCCGAAAGATGGATGGTTCTTAGCGAGAAATTGTCATCAAAAAGTCCTGTTGAAAAGGGCGGTCCATCATCATGCTGGACCAGATGCAATCGAACCATACTCGCCGGGCAGACCGCCCCCGCTGTAAGCGGTTACGCTGGCGAACTTAGTAGAAAACGGCAAGGTTAGCCTTGTACAGACTTAAAGACTGTTACGAGTTTACCCGTACGCCTGCCCGTTCTGGTCGCCCGGTCGGATTGGTGCCGCCGCGTAGCTTCAGATGGTTCGGTCGAGGTTGAGTTCGTGCGCCTTCGCCTTGTCGAGCATGCCGCGGAAATACCCCCCTGGCGTGGTCCGGAAAACCCGGGCTCCTTGGTCGAGACGATGGCGACGGCGATCGCCGCGCCCTCTCGGCCAAGCAGGAGACACGCCTCTCCCCAGACCGGTTTCGAGATGCCGAGATCGTTCCTTACCCAATCGGCAACATCGACCAGGTCGCGCCAGGTTGGATCAGGGCCACGGAGATAGGCCATTAGCCGCGGTGCCAGCCGGACCACACATGGTTCTTTCACCGGCCACAGTGTGCCACCGTTCCGGGTGGGAGGGCCGTCCACCACATCACCTCACCTCAGATGCAGCCCAAGTGCTCCGCAACAGCTTCGATCCGGCCCTGCACATACGTTTAGGATGGCTGCCAACATCTTGTGAAGAGACCATGCCAGGTTAAGCCTGCCTATTCACGAACACCGGTGGATGGGAGAAGGCAGCCGATTAGACTAAGCTGGATCTCGAATATGTCTTCTTGTGCCCGTCTCGTCCGGACTGACTAATGAATGTAACATATACCTGCCTTGCGGCGCTGGAACCAGGATTGCCGCAGACACAATCAGGGTGCGCTTAGTCCCTGCCGGGCGACGAGCAGTAGTATCGGTAGGCTCGCGACGGATGCAATCAGGACGATTGCAATCGAGGTGAGCTCAACCACCGCGAGACCGTTGTCCAGCAGGTCCGGCATTCTGACAGCTCACAAAGGTGACTGTACCGATATCCCTGAGTGAGTTTGGGCGGCATAGCCGAGAATCATGCTGTGGGCATCTGCGCACGCCAGATCCCGTCACATGCCTCCACCTATTTGGCCTTAAGCCCAGGACTGGGCGGCCGGGACCACTTCAATGGTGAGCGCCTGCCGCATGAAGGCGAGGAACCGCATGTTGCTCGCATGGGCGACGTTGATGCGGATGGAAGGGGCTTGTGCCTGCCGATCTGGCCGGAACACTCGACCCGGTGCTAAGAAGATACTCTGCGCCGCCGCCTGCCGGCACAGTTCCGCCTCGTCGATCCAGCGCGGCAGTTCGGCCCATAAATAGAAGCCGCCATCACGGGGCCGGGCGACGTCGAGCCCGATGCCAGCGAGGTCGGCCACCGCCCGGGACGTCGCCTCCACCACCCGGCTGCGCAGCCGCCGGAGATGACGCAGGTAGTGCCCGGCCGAGATCAAGCGGTGTACAAATCGTTCCATCTGGTCCGACGTCGCGACCGCCGTCAGCAGCTTGATGTCGGCGAGCGACGCCGCCGCCGTCGGATGCGCCGCCACGTAGCCGACCCGCAACGACGCGGACAATGTCTTGGAGAAGGTCCCGACATAGAGCACGCGCCGCAGTTGATCGAGGGCGGCCAGCCGCGGGCTGGACGGCGCCAGGATGTCGGCGAACGGATCGTCCTCCACGATGTGGAAGTTGTGCCGCTCGGCGAGCTGTAGCAGGCCGTGTGCGACCGGCAGCGTTAACGACCCGCCGGTCGGGTTGTGCGCCAGCGACTGGGTGAAGAACAGCTTGGAACGCAATTCGGAGACCTTCGCCGCCAGATCGTCCAGGTCCGGGCCATTAGGGGTGCGCCGGATGCCGACCACCCGCGCCTTCGCCAGCCGCAGCTTGCCGAACAGCGGGTAGTAACCGGGGTCGTCCACCAGCACGACGTCGCCCGGCTCCAGCCTGTCGCGCATGATCAGGTCCATGGCGTGGTTGGCGCCATGTGTCAGCAGCACCTGATCCGGCATGCACTGGATGAACCGTTCCGCCATCGCCAGGCAGATGCGCTCCCGCAGCGGCAGGTAGCCCCAGGAACTGCCGTAGCCGTGTTCCACCCACACGCCGCGTGGCAGGCGCATGGCGTTGAATCGGGCGCTGAGTTCGGAACCTTCCATCCATGAGGCCGGAGGGCGGCCATCGCCGGGCCGCACCTCGTAATGCTGGTCCAGTTGCTCCCGCAGCAGGGAGACGAGGTCGACCGCCTCCGCGACGTGCGGCCGAGCGCGCGCCGGTGCGGGCCGGGCGGACGCGCTCACGATGTAGCCGGAGCCGGCACGCGCCTCCAGCCGGGCGAGCGCCACCAGGCGGTCATAGACGCTCGCCATGGTGTTCTTCGAGACGGCATGGTCGGACGCGGCCTTGCGGATGGAGGGGACGCACTGCCCGGGCTGCAGTTGCCCCTGTTCCATCAGGCGCAGGTAGTGCTCCACGATCGCGTCGGTCCGGGTGATGCGTCCGTCCGCCACCAAGTGTCCCCCTGCCAGAACTGGCACAGCCTGGCACGGAGCGTAGCGAACTGTCCCTTCCCGCGCCACACTATCCTGGGACAGTTTGCTTTCAACAACGACCGGCAGCGGCATCGACCAGGGGAAAGCATGTCCAACCGAATCACCACGTCGCGCATCAGCGGCTTCCACAAGATGAGCCCCGCGGACCGGCTGGCCGCTGTCGAAAGCTTCGCTGGGCTGGATGCCGGTGCCGCGGCGCAACTGTCGCGCCCCGGCAACCTCGACCCGCACACGGCCGACCACATGATCGAGAACGTGGTCTCCACCTTGTCCATCCCGATCGGCATCGCGACCAACGTGAAGGTCGATGGCCGCGACGTGCTGGTGCCGATGGCGACGGAGGAATCCTCCGTGGTGGCCGCGGTCTGCAACTCCGCCCGGCAGTGCTATGAATCCGGCGGGTTCACCACCAGCGTCTCCGGGACGGAGATGATCGCGCAGATCCAACTGGTCGGCGTCAGCGACCCGCAGGCGGCGCGCATCCGCATCCTGGAACGCAAGGCGGAGATCGGCACCGCCTGCGACGAATGCGACCCGCTGCTGGTGCGGCTGGGCGGGGGCTTCCGTGACCTGGAGGTGCGGGTGATCGAGGCCGAGGGCGGCCCGATGGTGATCACCCACATCATCGTCGACACGCGCGACGCGATGGGCGCCAACACGGTCAATACCATGGCCGAGCGCCTAGCCCCGAGCATCGAGGGATGGACCGGCGGCAAGGTCTACCTGCGCATCCTGTCCAACCTGGCGGACCGCCGGCTGGCCCGCGCCCGCGCCACCTGGACGGCGGAGTCGATCGGCGGCGCGCCGGTGCGCGATGGTATGATCTCCGCCTACCACTTCGCCGCCGCCGACCCCTACCGCGCGGCGACGCACAACAAGGGCATCATGAACGGCATCTCCGCCGTCGTTCTGGCCACTGGAAACGACACCCGCGCGGTGGAGGCCGGGGCGCACGCCTACGCTGCCCGCACCGGGCGCTACACAAGCCTCACCACCTGGGAGGCCTCGGCGGACGGAGCGCTGACCGGCACGATCGAAGTGCCGATGCCGGTCGGCCTGGTGGGGGGTGCCACCAAGGTGCATCCGACGGCGCAGGCCTGCCTGAAGATCCTGGGCGTGGGTTCGGCGGCGGAGCTTGCCTGCATCATCGCCGCGGTCGGGCTGGCGCAAAACTTCGGCGCCATGAAGGCGCTGGCCACCGTGGGCATCCAGCAGGGCCACATGGCGCTGCACGCGCATAACGTAGCCATCGTGGCCGGCGCGATCGGGCCCGAAGTGGAACAGTTGGCGGCCATCCTGGTCGGCAAGCGCCAGGTCCGCCAGGACGTCGCAGCCACGGAACTCGCCCGGATGCGCGGCCAAGCCTGAGACCGAATGGTTCAACGAAAAAGGAAATGTCCATGTCCATCTCCCGCCGCACCCTGCTCGGCGCAGCGTCCGCCGCCGCATTCAGTCCGGCCCTGCGTGCCCGCGCGCAGCAGCCCGCGCTGAAGATCGGCGTGCTGACCGACCTGTCCGGGCCCTACCAGGACACCACGGGACGGACCAGCGTCGTCTGCGCGCAGCAAGCCGTGCAGGACTTCGCCGGCAGCCGCGGCCTTGCCGTGGAGGTGATTTCCGCCGACCACCAGAACAAGGCCGATATCGGCGCCGGCGTCGCCCGGCAGTGGTTCGATCGCGACGGGGTCGACCTGATCCTCGACGTGCCGAACTCCGCCGTGGCGCTCGCGGTCAACGGTGTGGCGCGGGAGAAGAACAAGGTGTTCGTCGCGTCCGGATCGGCCACCACGTCGCTGACCGGCGACCAGTGCTCGCCGAACACGGTGCAGTGGACCTACGACACCTATATGCTGGCCCGTTCGACGGGCGGCGCGCTGGTCAAGGCTGGCGGGACAAGCTGGTTCTTCGTCGGGGCCGATTACACGTTCGGCCATTCGTTGGCGCAGGATACCGGCGCCGTGGTGACGGCAGCCGGCGGCAAGGTGGAGGGTAGTGCGTTCTATCCTTCACCGGGCACCACGGACTTCTCCTCTCTGCTGCTGCAGGCGCAGGCCAGCGGCGCCAAGGTGGTGGGGTTCGCCAATTCCGGCGCCGAGACGATCAATTGTATCAAGCAGGCGGTGGAGTTCGGGCTGACACCGGCGGTCCGCCTGGCGGCCCTGCTGATGTACGTGACGGATATCCACGCGCTTGGCCTGGACGCGGCGCAAGGCCTGTCGCTGACAGAGACGTTCTACTGGGACATGAACGACCGCACCCGCGCCTTCGCCCAGCGCGTGCTACCGAAGACGCCCAGGAACATGCCCAACATGGTGCATGCCGGGTGTTATGCCGCGGCGCTGCACTGGATGAAGGCCGCGGCGGACCTGGGCGCGGGTCAGGCCAAGGCGAGTGGGGCGGCGGCCGTCGAGCGCATGAAGGCGATGCCGACCGACGACGACTGCTTCGGCGCGGGCAGCATCCGAGCCGACGGGCGTAAGCTGCATCCCGCCTACCTGTTCGAGGCCAAGAAGCCGTCCGAGAGCAAGGGCCCGTGGGACGTGATGCGCCTCGTGGCAACCACGCCCGCCGACCAGGCATTCCGGCCGCTGAGCGAGGGCGGCTGTTCGCTGGTGCATAGCTGACAGACACGGCGTCGGCCCGGTGATCCCCGAAAGCGTCCGCATCGTCGAGGTCGGCCCGCGCGACGGGCTGCAGAACGAGGCCGCGCCCGTGCCGGTGGCGGCACGGATCGCCTTCATCGAGGCTCTGGCGGAGGCCGGGTTGCGGACGGTCGAGGCGGGCAGCTTCGTCTCCCCTCGATGGGTGCCGCAGATGGCCGGCACTGCCGATGTGCTGCGCAGGCTGCGGCCCCGAGCGGGGGTGGCCTACCCGGTGCTGGTGCCGAACATGACAGGGTTCGATGCCGCCCGGGCCGCGGGCGCCGCCGAGATCGCGGTATTCGCCGCCGCCTCCGAGAGTTTCTCCCGGCGCAACATCAACTGCTCGATCGCGGAGAGCCTGGAGCGGTTCCGCCCGGTCTGCGACGCGGCGCTCGGCGTCCGCATGCGGGTGTGCGGCTACGTCTCATGCGTGCTGGGCTGTCCTTACGAGGGGGAGGTGGCCATCTCCGCCGTGGCCAGGGTCGCGTCCGAACTGATGGCGCTCGGCTGCTACGAGGTCTCGCTGGGCGACACGACCGGTGTCGCCACCCCGCTGAAGGCACGGACGATGCTGGAGGCGGTGGCCCGGCAGGTGCCGATGACGGCGCTGGCAGTGCATTTCCACGACACGTACGGACAGGCTTTGGCCAACATCCTGGCCTGTCTCGAGGAGGGCGTGTCGGTGGTCGACAGCGTCGCGGCGGGGCTTGGCGGCTGCCCGTATGCCGCCGGCGCCAGCGGCAACGTCGCGACCGAGGAGCTGGTCTACATGCTGGACGGCATAGGCGTACAAACAGGTGTTGATCTGGAACGGGTCGTAGCGGCCGGGCGGCTGATCTCTGACGCTCTCGAACGCCAGCCGAACTCGAAACTGGCCAGGATGCCCCAGGCAAAGCGGAGAGATTAAGAACGACAATCCATTGTTTTCCGGCAAATCTACGTTCGGTCTCCATACCCATGAAGCCGGCCGTTGCTCAAAGTAGCCGAAGGTCGAGGGCGATCTCTGCTGCGCACGCCTGCAATCGGCAGCAGGAGGATGACATCATGTATGGCGTGTCTTTAACGGCTTCTGCGTGGCGAGATGGAATGTCGGTAGCGGCCCCATCAACGCCAGGGCAAGGCGAAAAGCGTGCTTGGCGATTGATTGGTAGCCCGCGCGTCGTAACGGCGCCTAGCTTGACCAACACGCCCGGTTTGGCCGAGCGCCCATTTCGAGCGCCCGCACGGGATCTAGAACCTCGCGGCCTATGTCGGTCACGTCATAATTGACTGGGGGGGGCTTAGTCGGCGTGACTGTGTTCTTCGTGCTGGCCGACGTCGCAGGGAGCGCGCGCCGGGCAGCGCAGGGCAAGGCTGCTGCGGTGCTGTCGCCGATCTGCCTCGAGGCCGTGCAGCGCATCGACACCCTGTTCGACCTCGAGCGCGATATTAACGGCCAAGACGCCCAGGTTTGCCGGGCAGCCCGGCAAACCCTGTCGGCGCCACTGCTCGCCGACCTGCCCCAATGGCTCGCCGAGCAGCGTACGAGGCTGTCTCGCGGTAACGACGTCGCCGCGCCATCTTCTACTTGCTGAAGCGCTGGACGGCGTTCACCCGATTCCTGGACGACGGGCGGATCTGCATCAGCAACAACGCCGCCGAATGTGCCCTAATACCAACCGCCGATAACCCCGACTCTTGTTTGATGGGGATTCCCTTTTTGCTCTGACCTGATTCGCTGTGTCCTCGACCGAGTCGAGAAGCGTGTGATGGGCGTGGCGATCGGGGTAACCGGCTAGATTATTCATCTGCGGAACTGCGCAGCCTAGCCAGAAACGAGGCTGGT
>CAXTJM010000043.1:0-30291 GCA_964244585.1 uncultured Acetobacteraceae bacterium
ACGAAAGCACGGTCAGCCGCGTCACCGCCAACAAGTACATCGCCACGCCGCGCGGCACGTTCGAGCTGAAATACTTCTTCACCACCGCCATCGCCGGCACCGGCGGCGAGAGCCACAGCGCCGAAGCGGTCCGCCAGCGCATCCGCACCATGGTCGGGGCGGAGACGGCGGAGGATGTCTTATCGGATGATGCAATCGTGGCTGCCCTTCGTCGCGAAGGCGTGGACATCGCCCGGCGAACGGTGGCCAAATACCGGGATGCGTTGCGCATACCGAGTTCGGTGCAGCGCAAGCGGGAAAAGGCGTTGCCAGCCTGAGCAAACGCCACCCGCCAACAATGGAGGCGATGCGGATGCAGATCACGGTTTCTGGCAAGCAGGTCGACCTTTCGGACGCGCTGCGCACGCGCGTCTCGGCCGGACTCGACACGATCGCCGGCAAGTATTTCGATAGCGCCCTGGAAGCCAACGTGACGTTCAGCCGCGCCCGGTCGTTCTTCACCTGCGACATCAACGTACATGCCGGCCGCGGCCTGACGCTGCGGGGCGAGGGCGAGGCGGCGGACGCCAACAGCGCGTTCGACGATGCGGCGGAACATATCGCCAAGCGCCTGCGCCGCTATCGCCGCCGGGTGAACGAACATGCGCGGGACCTGGCGCACCGCGAGCGGCCGGAGGCGAAGTCCGCCCGGCAATACGTGCTGCGCCAGGAGGACGAGGCGGTCGCCACTCCGCCGCAAGGCCACACCCACGCCTTCGCGACCGTGATCGCGGAGACGGCGACCACGATCGACCATCTGAGCGTCAGCGAGGCGGTCATGCGGCTCGACCTGGCGGACCAGCAGGTCATGATGTTCCACAACAGCACCACGGGCGAGCTGAACGTGGTGTACCGCCGCGCCGACGGCCATATCGGCTGGATCGACCCGGCCCCGAAGGCCGCCTGACCTCCCCGCCCGCTGGCGTGGCCGGGCGGGAGAGGGCCGTTCCGGTGCGTCAGGCGGCGGCCTTGGCCTGCCGCCGCCGCGCATGCAGGATGAACTCGGTATAGCCGTTCGGTTGCGTGCGGCCCTGGAAGACCAAGTCGCAGGCAGCCTGGAACGCCACCCCGTCGAAGCCCGGCGCCATTGGCGTGTAGGCGGGGTCGCCGGCATTCTGGCGGTCCACCACGGCGGCCATGCGGCGCAGCGTGGCGGTGACCTGCGCCTCGGTCGCCACGCCGTGGCGCAGCCAGTTGGCGATGTGCTGGCTGCTGATGCGCAGCGTGGCACGGTCCTCCATCAGCCCGACATCGTGGATGTCCGGCACCTTGGAACAGCCGACGCCCTGGTCGATCCAGCGCACGACGTAGCCCAGAATGCCTTGCACGTTGTTGTCCAGCTCCGCCTGCACGTCGTCCGGCGCCCAGTTCGGCCGGTCCGCCAACGGGACGGTCAGCAGGTCCGACAGCTTGGCCTTGGCCCGCTGCGCCAGCGCCTCCTGCCGGTCCGACACGCTGACCTGGTGGTAATGCAGCGCGTGCAGCGTCGCCGCGGTGGGCGACGGCACCCAGGCGGTGTTGGCGCCGGCCTGCGGGTGGCCGATCTTCTGCGCCAGCATGTCCGCCATCCTGTCCGGCGCGGCCCACATGCCCTTGCCGATCTGCGCCTTGCCACGCAGCCCGGCGGCCAGGCCGATATCGACGTTGCGATCCTCGTACGCCTTGATCCAGGGCGTGCCCTTGATCTCGCCCTTGCGGATGAACGCGCCCGCCTCCATCGAGGTGTGGATCTCGTCGCCGGTACGGTCCAGGAAGCCGGTGTTAATGAACACCACCCGGTCCTTCGCGGCCTCGATGCAGGCAGCCAGGTTCGCGCTGGTGCGCCGCTCCTCGTCCATGATGCCCATCTTCAGCGTGGCATGCGGCAGGCCCAGCATCGCCTCCACCCGGCCGAACAGCTCCGCGGCGAAGGCGACCTCGTCCGGGCCGTGCATCTTCGGCTTGACGATATAGACCGAGCCCGCCCGGCTGTTGCGCCGCGCCGCCAGGTCGTGCATCGCGATGGCGGCGCTGATCGCGGCATCCAGCATGCCCTCGGGGATCTCGGCGCCCGCCGCGTCCAGCACGGCGTCGGTGACCATGTGGTGGCCGACGTTGCGGATCAGCATCAGGCTGCGGCCCGGCAGGACCAGCGTGCCGCCGTCCGGCGCCGTGAATCGGCGGTCGGCCGCCAGCCTGCGCTCGACGGTCTCGCCGCCCTTGGCGAAGCTGGCGGACAGGCTGCCGTCCATCAGGCCGAGCCAGTTGCGATAGACCTGGACCTTGTCCTCGGCATCCACGGCGGCGACGCTGTCCTCGCAATCCATGATGGTGCTGATGGCGGATTCCAGCACGATGTCGGCCACGCCGGCCGGATCGCCGGCGCCGATGGCGTGCGACCGGTCGATCAGCACTTCGATGTGCAGGCCGTTGCGCTTCAGCACGATGGCGGTGGGCGCCGACGCATCGCCGAGGTAGCCGACGAACTGCGCCGGGTCGGCGAGCCCGATCTGGCCGCCGCGATCCTGCGCCACCAGGGCGCCCGCCGCCACGCCGTAGCCCGTGACCGGTGCGTGCGAGCCATGGGCCAGGGGCGCCGCCTCGTCCAGGAACGCCTTGGCCCGCGCCACGACCTTGGCCCCGCGCGCCGGGTTGAAGCCGCGGCCGCGTGCCGCGCCGTCCGCCTCGTCGATCGCATCGGTGCCGTAAAGGGCGTCATACAGGCTGCCCCACCGGGCGTTCGCGGCATTCAGCGCATAGCGCGCGTTGCTGACGGGGACGACGAGCTGCGGCCCGGCGATGCCGGCGATCTCCGCATCGACGTTGCTGGTGGCGACGCTGAACGCGGCCGGCTCGGCCAGCAGGTAGCCGATGCTGCGCAGGAACGCCTCGTAGCCCGCCGGGTCGGGCGCGGCGCCCTTGTGCCCGGCGTGCCAGGCGTCGATCTGCGCCTGCAACTCGTCCCGCCGTGCCAGCAGGGCGCGGTTGCGCGGCGCCAGGTCCTGGACGATGTCCGCGAAGCCGGACCAGAACGCGTCGGCCGAGACCCCGGTCTTCGGCAGGGCCTCCCGCTCCATGAAGCCGTAAAGCTCGGTCGCGATCTGAAGGCCGTGTGAGGCGGTCCGGCTCATGTGGTTTCTCCCTGGTCGTTACGCCGTTCTTGCCGCCGGCCACCTGCTTGTCGAGGGCGTGCGTGCGGCGGCGCGACGTTTTCGAGTGCGATCGTTTGAGGTTGCTTGACCTCGAACGTGAATCGCCCTCGCAAGTAAAGGCTTTAGCGGCGGTGGAACGAGAAGTGGGCGGGCCGGTCCGGCTGCGTCGTCACCCGGCCCACCGGCTGCACCGTCGCCGCGTCCATCGAACCGACGACCAGGCTGCCGACCAGCTTGGCGACCACCAGCATGGCCTCCGCCATGGCGAACTGCGCCGCCACGCAGATTCGCGGCCCGGCGCCGAACGGGAGGTAGGCGAAGCGGGGCGGCGCCGCGGCGCCCGGTGCGAAGCGGGCCGGGTCGAACGCGTGCGGGTCCTGCCACAGCGCGGTGTGGCGGTGCAGGACCCAGGGCGACACGGCCACCGTGGCGCCGCGCGGCACCAGGGTCCGGTTGGCCACGTCCCGCGCCAGCGCCTCCCGCGTGATCAGGAAGGCGGGCGGGTAGAGCCGCAACGCCTCACTCACCACGGCGCGGGTGACCGGCAGGCGTGCCAGCACCTCCGCCGCGTCCGGGGTGGCATACGGGTTGGCCGCCGCCTCCTCCGCCACGCGGGCCTGCCAAAGCGGCGATTGGGAGAGCAGGCAGAGCGACCAGAAGATCGTCAGCGCCGTCGTTTCGTGCCCGGCGAGGATCATGGTGGCGACCTGGTCGCACAGCTGCGTACGGCTGAAGCCCTCGCCCGTTTCCGGATCCCGCGCCGCAACCAGCATGTCGAACAGGTCGCGCGGCCCGTCGCCGGGCGGCAGGCGGGCACGGGAGTCCACGACCCGGCCGATCAGCGCCGTCCACTCCGCCCGGAAGCGCCGCCGCGCCCCGTCCCGCGGGTTCGGCATGGGGGATGGCAGCAGCAGGTCGAAGGCGGAGGCGTTCGCCAGATGCAGCGCGAACCGCGTCAACAGGCGGCGCATCGGGCCGCCGACTTGCGCCATCTCCAGCGAGAACATCGATCGTCCGGCGATGTCCAGGGCGGTCCGCTGCATCTCCGGCAGCAGGTCGACGCGGGATTGCCCGGCCAACCGGGTGAGGCACTGCTCCGCCGCGACGACGATGTGGCCGGTGAGCACCGGCATGGAGCGCGGGGCCATGAGCGGCGCGATGGTCCGCCTTTGGTGGCGCCACGCGGCGCCCTCGCTCAGCAGCAGCCCCTCGCCGAGCAGCGGGCCCAACACCTGGGTGGAGACACGGGGCCTGCGGTAGTTCGCGGCATTCCGCACCAGGACGTGCCCGATGGCATCCGGATCGTTCAGCAACACCTGGACGCGGCCCATGAAGCTGCCGACCATGGCGGACCGCTCGTAGGCGCGGCGGCCCCACATCCGCAACGCGTTGTGCTTCAGGATGCGCAGCATCCCTACCGCCCCGGGGTCGGTAGAGCGGAAGGCATGGACCGGCGGCACGAGGCGCGGTTGGGCGGGCGCCGGCGCGGGGGTGGCTGGCGAGGTCGGCAAGGCTCGCACTAGCCTGCCGTCGCCAGGGCGGCCAGCAGCGTCCGGTCGCGCACGGGCTTCTCCAGCCTGGGATAGGACCGGTAGCGCGCCGCGATACCATCGGAATTGAATCCAGTGGTGAACAGGAACGGCACGCCCCGTTCGATCAGCGCATCCGCGACCGGGTAGGACGGCACGCCATGCAGGTCCAGGTCGAGCACGGCGAAATCCGGCGGATCCCGCGACGTGTGGAGCAGGGCAAGCGCCTGGTCCAGGCGGGACGCCGGCCCCAGCAGCGCGGCCCCGGCTTCGCGCAAGGTCGCCACCATATCCATCGCGATCATGTAGTTGTCCTCGACGAGGAGGATGCGCCGCCCCGCCAAGGCCAGGCGGGACGTCATCGGCCTGGAGCCTGCGGGATCGCCCCTTCCCCGGGTTCGAGCGGCAACTCGATGCGGCATGACACACCGGTCGGGTCGAAGCGGAGATTGGTCTGCACCTGCTCCATGGCGATCAGCGAGCGTCGTATCAACTGCATGCCAAATCCGTCCGGGCCCATGCTTGCCGGGGCAATGGCGACGCCGCTTTCCTGCCAATCGATCACCAGGGCAAACCCGTCGGCCGATGGCTCGATCCGCCACGTGACCGCCAGTCGGCCGGCATCCTCCCGCAATGCACCGTATTTGACGGCGTTGGTCGAGAGTTCGTGCAGCACCAGGGCGACCGCCTGTATGCGGCCGAGCGCGAGCGCCACCGGCGGCCCGGCCAGCGTGATCCGTGCCTCCGATCGCGCGTCGCCCAGGGCCCCGTGGGCCTTCAGTTCCAGCCGCACGAGCGCGCCGAGTTCGACCCGTTCGTCCATGGCGTGGCTGACCAGCCCCTGCACGCGGCCCAGCGCGCCAAGCCGGTCCTGGAAGCTCTCCAGCGTGTCGCCCTTGCCGAAGGTCTGCCGGGCGATGGCCTGCACCACGCCCAGCAGGTTGCGCGTGCGGTGCTGCAACTCGTCCACCAGGAGGCGCAGGCGAGCCTCTGCCTGGTTAAGGCTGGTCACGTCGACGAAGGTGACGACGACGCCGGCCACCAGGTCGGACGCGTCCCTGTAGGGTGCGAACAGGACCAGGTAGTGCAACCCGTCCTGTTGGCGATGCACCTGCCGTTCGATCTGCTGCGATCCGGCCATGATGGTCGCGACGTCCTCGGCCAGGTACGGCAGGTCCAGCGGGCCGGACAGGTCGGTGATCGGCCGGCCACGGTCACCGGGCAGGATGTTGAACAGGCGTCCCACCGCGGGCGTGAAGTTGCGGATGGTGAGGCGCCGGTCGAGGAACACCGTGGCGAGATTGGTGGCATCGAACAGGTTCTGCAGGTCGTTGTTGGCGCGATCCAGCGCATCCACCTTCGCGTTCAACTCGCCGTTGACGGTGTGCAGCTCCTCGTTGACCGATTGCAGCTCCTCCTTGGAGGCTTCCAGCTCCTCGTTGCTGGATTGTAGCTCCTCGTTGACGGATTGCAGTTCCTCGTTGGAGGATTTCAGCTCTTCCAGCGCGGTCTCGTACTCCTCGACCAGCGCCTGCAACCGCTCCCGCGTGTCGCGGAGTTCGTTTTCGAGCTCGATGCTGAGACCGTCGGCTTGCGAGTGCAGCCGGCCTTCGGCCTCATCCCGGCTGAGCGTCGCCCCTTCGTCGTGGAACAAGATGAGGTAGAGCGGCTCTTCCGCGCTGTCGGTGACCGGCTCGACGGTGATGGTCACGAAATGGGTGCGGCCATCGTCGTGCTCCAACTTCACGCCGGGGCAGGACGCGACGGTGTTGGTGTCGACGGCCTTGCGGAAGACGGTTCGCAGGTCCAGCCGCAGGCCGCGCCGCGCCATGGTCAGCAACTGGCGCGTCGGGATGCCCGGCGCGGCCTCGAGGTATTTGCCGGTCCGGGTGGAGAAATACACCACGTCGCCGTCCCGGTTGGCGACGACGTGCGGCGGCGAGAACCGGTCCAGCACCTGGCTCTGCACCGATTGCCGCAACCCGGCGCCAGCCATGCTGCTCCGCCGGGCTGCCGTATCCGCGGCGAGCGAGGACGAACGCCAGCCGCGCACCGCCATGGGCAGGCGAAACGCCGGCGCGATATCGTCCCGGCTGCGGAAGATGCGATGCCGCTTGTCGATCGGCGCGAACAGCTCGCGGAACTGGCTGATGTTCTCCGAGGTGCCCAGGAACAGGTAGCCGCCGGCCCGCAAGGCGTAGTGGAAGATCGGGATGACCTGCCCCTGCACCTCCTGGCCGAAATAGATCAGCAGGTTGCGGCACGACACCATGTCCATTCGGGAGAAGGGCGGGTCGCGGATGACGCTGTGCGGGGAGAAGATGCAGAGATCCCGCACCTCCTTGGCCAGCACGTAGGTCCCGCCATCGGCCACGAAGAACCGCTGCCGCCGCTCGGCGCTCACGCTGTCCAGCAGCGCGGCGGGGTAGCGGCCGGCACGGGCGACCGCCAGCGCATGCTCGTCGATATCGGTGGCGAAGATCTGCACGCGGGGAACCGCCGTCAGCGTCGGCATATGCTCCCGCATCAGGATGGCGATGGAGTAGACCTCCTCCCCCGTGGCGCAGCCCGGTATCCACACCCGGACGGAATCCTCGGCGCCCCGGCCCTCGAACAGGCGGGGGATCACCAGGCTGGCCAGGTTCTCGAACGCGTCGGCGTCGCGGAAGAAATTCGTGACGTTGATCAGCAGGTCGCGGAACAGCGCGGTGACTTCGGCCGGGTCCTGCCGCAGCCGTGCGACATAGGCCTGCAGGGTGTGGAGTTGGACCACCTGCATGCGCCGCTGCACCCGGCGCAGGAACGTCTTCACCTTGTAGCCTGTGAAATCATGCCCGACCTGGCTGCGCAGGATGGCGTAGATCTCGGCCTGCGACGTATCCAGGGGAGCGATGTCGAGGCCGAGCGCGGCGTCGTCCGCGATGCCGTCGAGCAGGGTGAGGCCCCGGGCGAACTCGACCAGCTTGCCGCCCATCGCCTCCACCGGGATCGCCAGGTCGACGAAGCCGGAGGCGATCGCCGAATCCGGCATGCTGGGATGGCCGGGCCCATGGCCGTTGCGCGTCTGCGCCAGGCTGAGGCCGCCGCGTTCCTTGATCGCCTTGATGCCGAGCGTCCCGTCCCCGTCGCTGCCCGACAGCACGGCGCCGGCCGCATACTCCCCGATGTCGAGCGCCAGGGCGCTGAAGAAGATGTCGATCGGCTTGCGTTCCCGGTGGGTCGGCGACGGCTTGGTGATGGTCAGCCTGCCCTGCCCGATGCCGAGCACGGCGTCGGATGGCAGCACGTACACGCAATCGACGCCGACCTGCACGCCATCCTTCGCGACCTGCACCCGCAGGCTGGTGTAGCGGGCGATGATCTCGTGGAGGATGCTCTCGCGTTCGGGATTGAGGTGGGTCACCACCACGATGCCGATGCCGGGCTTGTCCGGAATGCCGCGGAAGAAGCCCTCCAGCGCTTCCACGCCCCCAGCAGAGGCGCCGACGCCGACGATGGGGAATTGCGGCACGTATGTCATTCCCGCGAGCCTTTCCTCCGGTGGTTGGTCAACTGCCTTCGGCCGCGGACATCATCTCCCGCATCGCTTCCAGTTCCAACCAGCGTTCTTCCGCCGCTGCCAATTGTGCCTGCGCGGCCGCCAGGGCGGACGTCGCCTCCTTGAAGCGGGTGGCGCGGCGGCGGTACAGATCCGGGTCGGCCAGTTCGGTCTGCAATGCCGCGACCCGGGCCTCCAGCGCGGCGATGTCCCTCGGCAGCGATTCCAGCGCGAGACGGTCCTTGAACAACATCTTCGGCGCGCGGCCCGGCGCACGCGACTTGCCCGGCTTGCCCGCCTGCCGCAGCGTCTCCGCCGCGGCGGGCCCGCGCTGGGCCAGCATGTCGCTGTAGCCGCCGGCATATTCGGTCCACTGCCCGGCGCCTTCGGCGGCAAGGGTGGAGGTGACCACCCGGTCGAGGAAGTCGCGGTCGTGGCTGACCAGCAGCACCGTGCCGCCATAGTCGGCCAGCAGTTCCTGCAGCAGGTCCAACGTCTCCAGGTCCAGGTCGTTGGTCGGTTCGTCCAGGATCAGCAGGTTGGACGGCCGTGCCAGCGCGCAGGCCAGCAGCAGCCGGCCGCGCTCGCCGCCCGACAGCTTGCCGACCGGGGTGCGGGCCTGCTCCGGCTGGAACAGGAAGTCCTTCATGTAGCCGATCACGTGGCGCTTCTGCCCGGCCACCGTCACCTGGTCGCCGTCGCCGCCCGTCAGCGTGTCCTGCAGCGTGCGCGCCGGGTCGAGCGCGGCGCGTTGCTGGTCCAGCGTGACGGGCTGCAGGTTGGTGCCGAGCACGATGCTGCCGTCGTCCGGCTGGTCCAGGCCGGTCAGCAGCCGCAGCAGCGTGGTCTTGCCCGCGCCGTTCGGCCCCATGATGCCCAGCCGGTCCCCGCGCAGCACCCGCAGGGACAGGTTCGTCACGATCGGCCGCGTGCCATAGGAGCGGCCGACATGCTCCGCCACCACCACCTGCTTGCCGGAGGTCTCGCCCTCCGCCGCGGCAAGCTTCAGCGTGCTGCCGGGGCCGCCGGCCTCCCGCCGCTTCTGCCGCAGCGCCGCCAGTTCGGCGACCCGGCGCACGTTGCGCTTGCGCCGGGCGGTGACGCCGTAGGTGATCCAGTGCTCCTCCCGCACGATCTGGCGGTTGAGCTTCTGCCGGTCGCGCGCCTCCTGCTCGGCCACCTCCTCCCGCCAGGCCTCGAAATGCTCGAAGCCGCGGTCCATGCGCCGGGTGATGCCGCCCTCCAACCACACCACCGCGCGGCCGACGGTTTGCAGCATGCGGCGGTCATGGCTGATCAGCACGATGCCGGCGCGGGAGGAGGCAAGCTCCTTCTCCAGCCACTCGATGGCCGGCAGGTCCAGATGGTTGGTCGGCTCGTCCAGCAGCAGCAGGTCGGGCGCCGGCGCCAGCACCCGGGCCAGGGCGGCGCGGCGGGCCTCGCCGCCGGACAGGTGCGCCGGATCCTCGTATCCGGTAAGCCCGAGGCGGTCGAGCAAGGCCGGGCCGCGATGCTCGTCGTCCGCCGGCCCCAGCCCGGCCTGCACGTAGTCCAACGTGGTCGCGAAGCCCGACAGGTCCGGCTCCTGCGGCAGGTAGCGCACGGTGGCGCCGGGCTGGACGAAGCGCGTGCCGCCGTCCGAGGGCATCATGCCCGCCGCGATCTTCAGCAGCGTGGACTTGCCGGACCCGTTGCGCCCCACCAGGCAGATGCGCTCACCCGCGCCGACGCCGATCGACGCGCCGTCCAGCAGCGCCTGGGTGCCGAGCGTGGCGTGGATGTCCTGGAGCAGGAGAAGGGGAGGTGCCATGCGGGGTGTCTGGCCCCGTCGCCCGAAGGTGGCAAGCGGGCATCGCCCCGGGCGGTCAGCGCGGTGTCGGCCCCACCGTCACGCTGCCATAGTTCGGCGCCGTGGCGAGCGGGCCGGATTGCAGCCCTTGGGCCCCCGGCGGCAGGCTGTTCACCGGCTCCGGCTCGCTGTTCCTCGCCAGCGGCGCGGCGGGGGATTTGCCGGAGATGAAGGCCGGGCCGCCGATCGTCACGGTCGGCGGAACGAACGGCGCGCCGCATGCCGAGAGGCAGGCCGGAAGCGTTGCTAGCAGGATGAGGCGGATCAAATCGACATCCTCACGTCATTGCGGTTCAGGCCGTCCCGTCCGTCGCTGCGGCAACGGACGGGACGGCCCTGCCCCTATGCCATCTGGCTTTCGGCGAATTCGTAGTTCGCCAGCTTGTCCAGCCAGTTGGTCACATAGTCCGGCCGGCGGTTGCGGAAATCGAGGTAGTAGCTGTGCTCCCACACGTCGATGCCGAGCAGGGCCTTGCCCTCGCCCGCGGCGAGCGGGTTGGAACCATTCGGCGACTTCGTCACCTTCAGCTTGCCATCCATCCCCAGCACCAGCCAGGCCCAGCCGGAGCCGAACTGCGTCGTCGCGGCGGTCTTGAACGCGTCCTTGAACTTGTCCACGCCGCCGAGATCCTCGGTTATCTTGGCTTCCAGCTTGGGGGGCATCTTGCCGCCTTCGGTCGGGCTCATCGCCTGCCAGAACAGGATGTGGTTCCAATGCTGGCCCGCATTGTTGAACACCGGGCCACCATCCTTGACGGTCAACTTGACGATGTCCTCAAGCGACTTGCCTTGCAGCGCCGGATCCTTCTCGACGAACCCGTTCAGCGCGGTGACGTAGGCCTGGTGATGCTTGTCATGGTGCAGCTCCATCGTCTCCTGGCACATGCCGTGCCCGGCCAGGGCGGAATGCGCGTACGGCAGCGGCGGAAGTTCAAAGGCCATGGTCGTTCTCCTGGTGAAGTGCGGCCGGAGGGCCGGTGCGGTCGCGGACCTTCCTGCCGGGTGTCTCTCCCGTCAAGCGCGGCAGACCCCATCTGCGTTGCATGCCGCCGCCATCTTCCCTGTCCGCCCCGGGCACCCTGGTACGCCGCGCCGACCCGGACCGGTTCCTCACCGCCCTGTTCGCGCCGGCCGACCGGCGGGAGGCTTTGTTCACCCTGTACGCCTTCAACAACGAGACGGCACGGGCGCGGGAGGCCGCGCGGGAGCCGATGATGGCCTTGATCCGGCTGCAATGGTGGCGGGAGGTCGTCGAGGGCACGCGCAAGCAGCACGAGGTCGCCACGCCGCTTTCGGCCCTGCTGGATGCCGGCGCGCTGGACCCGGCGGACCTGCTCTCGGTCTTGGATGCGCGTGAGGTGACGGAGTTGGGCAGCGTGGCGGAGTGGCGGGAATGGCTGCTCTGCGGCCCCGGCGCACTGGCCCATGCCGCCGGTCGCCTGCTGGGCGCGAGCGACACGCGGCTGCGGATGCTTGGGGCGGCCTATGGTGCAGCGGGATTGTTGCGGAGCATCGCACCCCAGGCCCGCGCCGGGCTGTGCCTGCTGCCGGCCGAGTTGCTGGCGGCGCACGGCTTGTCGGCCGACGCGGTCATCGCCGATCCGCTGTCGGCCAGGCTGCATCCCGTTGTTATGGCCCTGACGCGCGAGGGGTTGTCCCTGCTCGGGCCAAGCCGCCGGGTCGGTCCTGGCCTGGCGGCGGCACTGCCGGCGGCGTTCGCGCGCCGCGACCTTCGGCAGGGCGCCGCCCGTTTGCTTCAGCCGCGGCCGCGGGGCTTGGCCGACCGGCTGGCCGTCACCGCGGCCGCGATGCTCGGACGCGTATAGCGGCGAACTCCGGACGCCATGCCGGATAGGATTGGCCGCGACGGCGCGCGGGCTTGGCCTCGGCTAGCCAGAGCACGAGCTTGACAAGGAACAGCAAGCCCCCGGCGACGGCCAGGCCAAAGCCGGCCAGGTCGGCCTGGAACGCCGAGCCGTTCATTGCAGGCCCCGTGCCGGCAGCCGGCCCGTCATCAGCAGGCTGGCGGCCAGGCGGCGCGTATCCGCCAGGCTGGGCAGGACGCTGCCATCCAGCTCCTCCACGCGCATATCGACGGCGACGAAGCGATAGCCCTGCCCGTGCCGCACGGCCGCGCCTACGAAGGCGCCGTCCACTTCGATGACGTGGGACTGGATCATGGGCTGGGCCTCCGTCTTGCCAGGCGAACTATCGACGCCCGGCACGCCCGGTCAACGCGGTGCTGCGAGATAAGGGGGGCCTGCCACGCGAGGGCGCCGCGGCAGGAAAAATGCTATCGTGCGACAATGTTCCCGGAGCAAACCATGCCCTACCTCTTCATCGTCCCCGCCGTGCTGGTCGTGCTGTTCCTGGTCCGCTCGGTGCGCCTGGTGCAGGAGTGGAACCGGGCCGTCGTCCTGCGCCTGGGCCGCTTCCACGCCATCAAGGGACCGGGCGTGTTCATCGTCATCCCCCTGGTCGACCAGGTCGCCATGGTCATCGACATGCGGGTGGAGACGACGACCATCACCGCCGAGCAGGCGCTGACGCGGGATACCGTCGCGGTCGGGGTGGACGCGATCGTGTTCTGGCAGGTGGTGGACGCACGGACCGCCGCCATCAACATCGCCAACTACCGCCAGGCCATCGAGCGGGTGGCGCAGACCAGCCTGCGCGAGATGATCGGCTCGACCGACCTCGCGCGCCTGCTGAGCGACCGCAAGGCGGCGGACGAGCAGTTGCGCGTCACGATCGGGGAAAAGACCGGAAGCTGGGGCGTTGCGATCCGGTCCGTCGAGATCAAGGACGTGGGCATCCCGCCGGGGCTGCAGGACGCGATGAGCAGCCAGGCGCAGGCCGAGCGGGAGAAGCAGGCCCGCGTGACCCTGGCCTCGGCCGAGGAGGCGATCGCCGAGCAGGTGCTGCGCGCGGCGGCGGTCTACGGGCAGAACCCGGTGGCGCTGCAACTGCGCCAGATGAACCTGCTGTACGAGATGAACAAGGAGCGGGGCAGCACGGTGCTGATCCCGACCGACATGGCGGCGGCCCTCGGGGCGGCGTTCAAGCTGGCCGCCGGGTAGTCAGGCGGGCACGGCTCGGGTCGCGTCCTCCCGGGCCGGCCATTCCAGCCTCCGCTGGCGCGAGGGATGCGGTTGGCCTAAGTCCCGCCCATGCCATTCCCCCCAGTCCACCCCGTGCTCGATGCCGCCCTGGCGGCGCGCGGGTATGACGAGCCAACCGCCGTGCAATCTGCCGTGCTGGAAGCGGAGGCGGACGGGCGCGACCTGCTCGTCTCGGCGCGCACCGGCTCGGGCAAGACGGTCGCGTTCGGCCTGGCGGCGGCCCCGACCCTGATGCCCGGCGGCGAGCTGCCCCGCCCCGGCGCCCCGATCGCCCTGGCCATCGCGCCGACGCGCGAACTCGCCCTGCAGGTGCAGGCCGAGCTGTCCTGGCTGTATGCCGGCGCGCGGATCGCCGCCTGCGTCGGCGGCATGGACATCCGGCGGGAGGCGCGGGCGCTGGCGGCCGGATGCCACATCGTGGTCGGCACGCCCGGTCGGCTCGGCGACCACCTGCGCCGCGGCAACCTCGACCTGGCCGGCCTGAAGGTGGTGGTGCTGGACGAGGCGGACGAGATGCTGGACCTCGGCTTCCAGGAGGAACTGGAGTTCATCCTCGGCGCCGCACCGTCCGAGCGCCGCACGCTGATGTTCTCCGCGACCATCCCGCACGACATCGCCGCCCTGGCCCGGCGCTACCAGCGCGACGCCCTGCGCATCGACACGATCGACCGGACGCAGCCGCATACCGACATCGAGTACCGTGCCATCGCCGTGCCGTCGCATGAGGCCGGGGCGGCCTTGATCAACCTGCTGCGCTGGTACGACGCCCCCGGCGCGCTGGTGTTCTGCGCCACCCGCGAGGGCACCAAGCGGCTGCACATGGCGCTGGTGGAGCGGGGATTCGCCGCCGTGATGCTGTCGGGCGAGCTCAGCCAGCACGACCGCACGGCGGCGCTCGACTCGCTGCGGTCCGGCCGCGCCCGGGTCGGCGTGTGCACCGACGTGGCAGCCCGCGGGCTCGACCTGCCGGAACTGGACCTGGTGGTGCATGCCGACCTGCCGACCAACCCGGAAACCCTGCTGCATCGCAGCGGGCGCACCGGACGGGCCGGGCGCAAGGGCGTGTGCGCGCTGATCGTGCCGCACCCGAAGCGCCGCCGGGCGGAGCAGGTGCTGAACGCCGCCAAGGTGCGCGCGACCTGGTCCGCCGCGCCGGGCGCCGACGAGATCCGCGCCCGCGACCGCGAACGGCTGTCCGACGACCCGATGTTCGCCATGCCGGAAGGCGCCGAGCGCGCCGAGGCGGAGGCGCTGCTCGCCGGTCACGACGCAGTCTCGGTCGCCGCGGCGCTGCTGCGCCTGCACCGTGCCCGCCTGCCGCCGCCGGAGGAACTCACCCCGCAGACGGTCCAGGCGCCGCGGCCGCCCTCCGACCCGGTGGGGCGGACCCCCGGCGACTTCGTGCAGTTCCGCGTGGCTGTCGGGCGGCGCGACAAGGCGGACCCGAAATGGCTGGTGCCGCTGATCTGCCGCATGGGCAACGTCACCAAGCGGGAGATCGGCGCCATCCGCGTGTTCGACACCGACACCCGGTTCGAGATCGCCCGTGCGGCCAGCGCCGGATTTGCCGCCGCCACGGCCGACGCGACGCCGGGAGAGCCGCGGATCACCCCCGCCGGGGATGGTCCGATGCCGGCGCGCGCGCACGCGTTCCGGGCCAAGCCGCGATCGGACGCCCGGCCGCGGGCGCGGCACCACGGCTGACGCGTTCACATTGACGGTTTGCACCGCGGGAAACTCCCGCTAGGGTCCGAACTGGCTGCCTCCTGGTCATGGCTGCCATGCAACGATGCAATCGATCTCTGGACAGGTGGAACGATGAAACGCCGCGACTTCCTTTCGGCCTCGGCCGGCCTCGCCGCCGGCGCGTTGGCGGCGCCGCGGCTTTCGCTGGCGCAGAACTCGAAGGTGCTGCGTTTCATTCCTCAGGCGAACCTGTCCAGCCTGGATGCGGTAGCGGGCACGCAATACGTCGTGCGCAACGCCGCCATGATGGTGTGGGACACGCTGTACGGCGTCACCAGCGGCCTGGTGCCGACCCCGCAAATGGCCGAGGGGCACGACGTGTCCGACGACGGCAAGACCTGGACGTTCAAGCTGCGGCCCGGGCTGAAATTCCACGATGGCGACAAGGTCCTGCCCAAGGACATCATCGCCAGCCTCAAGCGCTGGATGGCACGCGATTCCATGGGGCAGATCATCGCCGCCCAGTTGGTCGCGATGGAGGGGCCGGACGACCTGACGTTCCGGATCCGGATGACCAAGCCCTTCCCCAAGATGCTGTTCGCGCTCGGCAAGTCCAACGCGCCCATGGCGCTGATCATGCCGGAGCGGATTGCCGCCACCGACCCGTTCAAGCTGATCACCGAGTATGTCGGGTCGGGTCCGATGAAATTCGACAAGGCATCCTGGGTGCCGGGCAGCATGGCCGTGTTCACCAGGTTCGACGACTACCAGCCGCGTCCGGAGCCGGCGGATTGGTCGGCGGGCGGCAAGCGGATGTATTTCGACCGGATCGAATGGAACATCATCACCGACCCGGCGACCGCCGCGGCGGCGTTGCAGCGCGGCGAGGTGGATTGGTGGGAGAACCCGATTTCCGACCTCGTGCCGCTGCTGCGCAAGAACGGCGCCATCAAGCTCGACATCGCCGATCCGCTCGGCAACATCGGCTCCCTGCGGTTCAACCACCTGAACCCGCCGTTCAACGACGTGCGGGCGCGCCGCGCGGTGATGATGGCGCTGGACCAGAAGGACTACATGGAGGCGGTGGTCGGGGAGGACCCTGCCCTGTGGAAACTCTCGCCCTCGTACTTCACGCCCGGCACGCCGGACTACACCACGGCAGGCGGCGAAGTCCTGATGGGGCCGCGTAAATACGAGGCGGCGAAGGCGCTGCTGAAAGAGGCCGGCTATAACGGCGAGAAGATCGCGCTGATGGTGGCGACCGACGTCCCCATCACCAAGGCGGAGGGGGACGTCACGGCGGACATGCTGGCGCGGATCGGCATGAACGTGGACTACCAGGCAATCGACTGGGGCACCGTCGGCGCCCGCCGCGCCAAGAAGGACCCGGTGTCCCAGGGGGGCTGGAACATCTTTCACACCTGGCATGCCGGCGCCGACTGCATCAACCCGGCCCCGTACACCGCGCTGCAGGCGAGCGGCGACAAGGCCTGGTTCGGCTGGCCGACCTCCGACGCGGTCCAGGCCGGCATCGCCGATTGGTATGCCGCGCCGGACGCCGCGGCGGAGAAGGCGGCGATGGCCAACATCGACAAGGCGGCGTTCCAGGATGTGGTCTACGGTCCGACAGGCTTCTTCCTGTACTACCAGGCCTGGCGCAACAACCTGACCGGCATCGTCAAGGCGCCGTTCCCGGTGTTCTGGGACGTCAAGAAGGCCTGATGTTCGCCTACGTCCTCCGGCGGATCGTCGCCACCATCCCGGTGATGGCGATCGTCGCCCTGTTCGTCTTCAGCCTGCTCTACCTCGCACCGGGCGACCCGGCGGCGATCATCGCCGGCGACCAGGCAAGCCCGGCGGACGTGGAGAAGATCCGAGACTCGCTCGGGCTGGACCGGCCCTTTCTGGTGCGGTTCGGCGAGTGGGCCTGGCACGTCGTGAACGGCGACCTGGGCCAGTCGATCTTCACCAGCCTGCCGGTCACCCATATGATCGCGCAGCGGGTGGAACCGACGCTGTCGCTGATGGTGCTGACGCTTCTGTTCTCCATCGTCGTGGCCGTGCCCATGGGGGTGATCGCCGCCTGGAAGCAGGGGAGCTGGATCGACCGCGGCCTGATGCTGCTGGCGGTGTTCGGCTTCTCCGTACCGGTCTTCGTCGTGGGCTACCTGATGGCCTACGTCTTCGCGCTGCAATTGGAGTGGCTGCCGGTGCAGGGCTACACGCCGCTCTCGGCCGGGCTATGGCCCTGGCTCTCCAACCTCATCCTGCCGGTGCTGACGCTGGGCGGCGCGTTCGTGGCGCTGATCGCGCGGATCACCCGGGCCACCATGCTGGAGGTGCTGAGCCAGGATTACGTCCGCACCGCGCGGGCGAAGGGCGTCGGCCAGTCGCCGATCCTGTTCGTGCACGCGCTGAAGAACGCGGGCGTGCCGATCGTCACCGTGGTGGGACTGGGCGTGGCCGGGCTGATCGGCGGCGCCGTGGTGACGGAAAGCGTGTTCGCCATCCCGGGCGTCGGCCGCCTGGTGGTGGATGCCATCCTGCGCCGCGACTACCCCATCATCCAGGGCGTCGTGCTGATCTTCTCCTTCGTCTACGTGCTGGTGAATTTGGGCGTGGACCTGATGTACACTGTGTTCGACCCGAGGATCCGCTATTGAGCACCGCCTTCTCAGGGGCGGGTGACCTGGCCGCCCCGCTGCCCGACGTGCTGCCCCCGGTCAAGCGGCGCGGGCGCGTGCTCACCTTCGTCCGGCGTAACCCGAGCATCGCCGCCGGCGGCCTGCTGCTGGGGCTGATCATCTTCATGGCCATCGCCGCGCCGATCCTCGGCACGGTGGACCCGACGGCGATCGCCCCGGCGAAGCGCACCCGCGTCCCGTCCGCACTGTACTGGTTCGGCACCGACATGCTGGGCCGGGACGTGTATTCCCGGGTGCTTTACGGCGCCCGCGTGTCGCTGATCGTGGGCTTCGCCGTGGCGGCCCTGTCCTCCGTGGTGGGCATGCTGATCGGCGTGTGCGCCGGCTACATCCGCCTGGTCGACACCATCATCATGCGGGTGATGGACGGGCTGATGTCGATCCCCTCCATTCTGCTGGCCATCGCCCTGATGGCGTTGACCCGCGGCAGCGTGCAGAACGTGATCATCGCCATCACCGTGGCGGAAATCCCGCGCGTGACGCGGCTGGTGCGCGGCGTGGTGCTGAGCCTGCGCGAACAGCCCTATGTCGAGGCGGCCGTCGCCTCCGGCACGCGCACGCCGGCGGTGATCTTCAAGCATATCCTGCCCAACACCCTGGCGCCGATCATGGTGCAGGCCACGTTCATCTGCGCCTCCGCCATGATCACGGAGGCGATCCTGTCCTTCATCGGCGCCGGCACGCCGCCGATCATCCCGTCCTGGGGCAACATCATGGCGGAGGGCCGGGCGCTGTGGCAGGTGAAGGGCTACATCGTGTTCTTCCCGGCCCTGTTCCTGTCGCTGACCGTGCTGGCGGTGAACCTGCTGGGCGACGGTTTGCGCGACATGCTGGACCCCCGGCTGGCCAAGCGGCTTTGAGCGTCCGCTAATGCCGCTGCTGGACGTGCAGAACCTCCAGACGCATTTCGGCACCCCGGACGGGGTGGTTCGGGCGGTCGAAGGGCTGTCCTTTCATATCGATGCGGGCGAGACCGTGGCGATCGTGGGGGAGAGCGGTTGCGGCAAGTCCGTCACCTCCATGTCGATCCTGCGGCTGATCAACACGCCGCCGGGCAAGATCGCCGGCCGTATCGAGTTCCAGGACCGGAACCTGCTGGACTTGCCGGATGCCGAGATGCGCAAGCTGCGCGGCAACGACATCAGCATGATCTTCCAGGAGCCGATGACCAGCCTGAACCCGGTGCTGACCGTGGGCCGGCAGATCGGGGAAACGCTGCGGCTGCACCAGGGCATGGACGCCAGGCAGGCCATGAAGCGGTCGGTGCAGATGCTGGAGCTGGTCGGCATCTCGGCCGCGCCGCGCCGGGTGCGGGAATATCCGCACCAGCTTTCCGGCGGCATGCGGCAGCGCGTGATGATCGCCATGGCGCTGGCCTGCAACCCGAAGCTGCTGATCGCGGACGAGCCGACCACCGCGCTGGACGTGACGATCCAGGCGCAGATCCTGGACCTGATGCGCGACCTGAAGACCCGGCTCGGCTCGGCCATCATGCTGATCACGCATGATCTGGGCGTCGTGGCGGAAATGGCCCAGCGGGTGGTGGTGATGTACGCCGGCCGCAAGGTCGAGGAAGCGCCGGTGCGGGACATCTTCGCCCGGCCGCTGCATCCCTACACGCGCGGGCTGCTGGGCGCAGTGCCGAAGCTGGGCTCGTCCCTGAGCGAGACCGGTCGGTCAAAGCTGGCGGAGATCCCCGGCCTGGTGCCGAGCCTGCGGCAGCGCATCGTGGGTTGCTCGTTCGCGGGGCGCTGCCCGATGGTGACGGAGTATTGCCGCGAGGTGGCTCCCGCGGTGGAGCCGAAGGCACCGGCCCACCTGGTGGCCTGCCACTATGCGCAGGCGGCATGATGCGGACAGCGGTTTTCCTCGTGCCCCTGCTGTTGTCCGCATGCGGCACGCCGAACGCCTGCTTGGCCAACCGCTATGACGGGTCCGCACCGCAGGCCCGCTGCCTCAGCGGCGTGCAGCTTCCCTTCGGCATCCTGAAGGACAACGATCCCATGTCCGGCTCGAACGCTCCGGTGAACCCGGCGCTCTGATGGCATTGCTGGAAGTCAACGCGCTCAAGAAGCACTATCCGATCAAGGGCGGCCTGTTCGGCGGCCAGACGGCGACCGTCCACGCGGTGGACGGCGTGTCCTTCACCGTGTCCGCCGGGGAGACGCTGTCCGTCGTGGGCGAGAGCGGCTGCGGCAAGTCCACCGTGGGGCGGGCTATCCTGCGCCTGACCGATCCGACGGATGGCGAGGTGTTCCTGGACGGCCAGCGCATCGACACGCTGCCGCCGGGCAAGATGCGGCAGGTGCGGCGGCGCATCCAGGTGGTGTTCCAGGACCCGTTCAGCAGCCTCAACCCGCGCATGCGGGTTCGCGACGTGCTGGCGGAGCCGATCACCAATTTTGGCCTTGCCCGCGGGTCCGAGGTGGATGATCGCGTTGCCGCGCTGATGGACAAGGTGCGCCTGCCGCGGGACGCGATGCGCCGCTTCCCGCACGAGTTCAGCGGCGGCCAGCGGCAGCGCATCGGCATCGCCCGCGCGCTGGCCCCCGGCTCCGACCTGATCATCTGCGACGAAGCGGTGAGCGCGCTGGACGTGTCGGTCAAGGCGCAGATCATCAACCTGCTCAGCGATCTGCAGGACGAACTGGGCCTGGCGCTGCTGTTCATCAGCCATGACCTGGCGATCGTGGAGCATCTGACGCATCGCGTGGCGGTGATGTACCTGGGCAAGATCGTCGAACTGGCCGACCGCCGCAGCCTGTTCGCCAACCCGCGCCACCCCTACACCCGCGCGCTGCTCTCCGCCGTGCCCGTGCCCGACCCGATGGCCAAGCGCGACCGCATCATCCTCAAGGGCGACGTGCCCAGCCCGATCGACCCGCCGAAGGGCTGCCGGTTCCACACCCGCTGCCCCTACGTGTTCGACCGCTGCCGGGTGGACGAACCGCTGCTGATGGAAAAGGCGGCGGGACAGAAGGCGGCCTGCCACTTGGACGTCCTGCCGGAGCTGAACCCGCTACCGGTCTGAGGCTTGGCTAGGCCCGCCGCACGTTCCAGAACACCGGCAGGCCGCGCAGCGTGTCCACCAGGCTGCTTTGCTGCACGGTGGATTGGAAATACTGGCCCAGCGGCAGGAACGGCACGTCGGTGAACGCCTGCTCCTGCAACGCCCTGCCGAGCTTCTGCTGCGCCGCCGCGTCGGGTGCGTTGAACCAGTCGTCCCGCAACGTCTCCAGCGTCGGCGCATCGGGCCAGCCGAACCAGGCCTGGGCGCCGTTGCCGCGCATGCCCTGGCTGACGGCCGGGCTGGCCATGTCGATGCCGGTGAAGGTCGAGAAGAAGACGCTCCAGCCGCCCTTGTCGAGCGGCGCCTTGCTGGCGCGGCGCTGGATGATGGTGCCCCAATCCGTCGTCTGCTGGTCCACGTTCATGCCGCAGCGGCGCAGCATGTCCGCCCCGACATTGCCCAATGCCGCCAGGGTCGGGAAGTCCGACGCGACCATCGCCACCACCCGTTCGCCCTTGTAGCCCGCGGCTGCCAGGTCGTGCTTGACCTTGTCGAAGTCGCGGGCTGCGGTCAGCGCCGCCATGCCGGCATCGCTGGCCAGGGGCGTGCCGGGCGGGAAGTAGCCGAAATCGGTGCGGTAGGCCGATTTGTCGTCGCCGGCGACCGCCGCCATGTAATCGGCCTGGTTCACCGCCCCGAGCAGGGCGCGCCGGACCGCCGGGTTGTCGAAGGGCGGCAGCAACTGGTTGAACCGCAGAAAGCCGCAATTGCCCGTCGTCTCCACCACGAACACCTGAAGCTTCGGGTCGCGCGAGAGCAGCGGCTTCTGATCGAAATCCAGCTTCTCCCACCAATCCATCTCGCCGCGCTGCATGGCCGCGGTGGCCGTCGCCGTGTCGGAGATGACATTCCATTCCACCCGGTCGAAGAAGACGCGCTTCGGGCCGGCGGTCCATTCCGGCCTGCCGTCGGGCCGCGGCCTGTAGCCGTCGAACTTGGCGTAGGCGACGTGGGAGCCCGACACGCGCTCGTCCGCCAGGAAGCGGAACGGGCCGCTGCCGACCATCTCCGTCACCTGCTTGAACGGGTCGGTCATCGCCAGGCGCTCCGGCATGATCGGGCACATGTTCGGCCCGGCCTTGCCCAGCGCATCCGGCAGCAGCGGGAACGGCGTCTTCAGCCGGAACTGGATGGTCTCGTCATCCGGCGCCGACAGCTCGTCCGTGGCTGTCATCAGCGATTGTCCGAACGAATCGCGCTTGCCCCAGCGCTGGATTGAGGCGACGCAATCCCGCGCCAGCACCGGCGTGCCGTCGTGGAAGCGCAGGCCCGGCCGCAGCCCCAGCCGCCAGACGCGGCGCCCTTGCTCCACCACGGCGCCCGACACCATCTGCGGCTGCGGCTTGAACGCCGCGTCCTGGCCGTACAGCGTGTCGAACACCATGAAGCCGTGGTTGCGCGTGACGTAGGCGGAGGTCCAGACCGGATCCAGCACGGCCAGATCCGCCTGCGGGATCAGGCGCAGCGTCGTCTCGCCGGCAGCGCGCACGAGGGCCGGGGCGGCGAGGACGCTCGCCCCCGCAGCTTGCAGCAGGCGGCGGCGTGGCAAGGTCATGGCGGTCTATCCTTCATGCCCTACCCTCCCGCGATCGCGGCGCGGAGCAAAGGGGTTTGTGCCCGCAGCTACAGCGGCGGCGGCTCCGGCGGCACCAGCGGGGCCGCGACCACCGGCGGCGGCAGGGGCGCCGTCGCCTCCGTCTTCGGCTCGGGCGGCGCGGGATCGAGCGTGACCGTATAGTCCGGCACGATGCGGGCCTGGCTGCCGGCGATGACCAGCACCTTCTGGCCGATCTCCAGCGGCCGCGCATCCTGCTGCGTCACCGACAGCAGGTCCCCGCTGGGCTTGCGCACCACGTATTCGAACGCGGTGGTGTCCCCGCCGGTCTTCTCCACCGCGGTGCCCACCAGCCCGCCCACCACGGAGCCGCCCAACGCCCCGAAGGCGGAGGTGATGCCGGTGCCGGCCTGCGACCCGGCGATGCCGCCAGCCGCCGCCCCGGTGACGGCCCCGGTGGCACCCGACGCCGACACCCCGACTGAGCGACGGCCGACCACCACACCCTGGTCGACCTTGTTGGCCTGCTGCACCGCGTTGCTGCTGTACGAATTGGCCGAATAGTCCGGATGGCAGGCGGCAAGTGCCAGCATGGCACCGAAGCCGAAGCGTCGAAGCAAGGAATCGATCCGTCGCTGTTCGGCACGTGTTTAAGAACGGCCCAGGAGCCGGGGCAAGGCTCGCCGCCCTGCCCCGGCCCTGCGGTCAAGCCGGCCTATGCGGTCGCAATGTCGTCGGTGCGGGCGGGCCGCTGGCGGCGGTCGGCCATGAACTGGTCGAACTCCTGCTTGTCCCGGGCCTGGCGGAGGCGGTCCAGGTAGTCGACGAACTCCTTCTGCTCATCCTCCAGGCGGCGCAGCGTCTCGGCGCGATATTCGTCGAAGGCGCGGTTGCCGGAGGGCGGGGCATAGGAGAAGGCGTTGGCATGGCGCCCGAGGCTGTCGGGGAACCGCCAGCGCCCCCGCTCCATGCCGCGCATCCGGCGACGGCCGAACGCGCAATAGGCCAACACGGCCAAGCCGACCGGCCACCACAACCAGAACGACAGCACCGTGATGGCGATCCAGGCAGGGCGGCCGATTTCGTCCAGGCGAGAGGCGGAGAAAGCCATGGGGGAACTCCGTGGGTGAATGTTAATCACATTCACATACATGCTCCGGGCGTGACGGCAGGTAAAGTCACTCACGCATATGTTATCACCCGAGGCCGAGCGAGCGTAGATAGACCAGCAAGCCGGCTTCCAGCAGGTCCTCCGCCGTCATCGGCAAGGACCGTCGGCCCGGCGATGGTGGTCCGGTGAAAAGCGCGGCGGTGCCATGGCAGAGCGTCCAGACATGCAACGCCACCATCAGCGCTGGCGGACGCTCCCGGCCTGGCGCGACGGCACAGGCAGCTTCCGCCGCCATCCGGACCACCGCGAAGGCGGCGTCGGCCGCACTGCGGAGGCTCGGCTCCGGCTCCCCCGGCACCCCGTCGAACATGGCGGCATAGGCGGCCGGATCCTGCCGGGCGAAGTGCAGGTAGGCCCGGCCGCAACGCTCGATGGCAGCGGCGGGGTCGGGCCGGCCGTCATTCCATGCCACGAGCAACTCCTCCCGCAGCTGCTCGAAGCCGCGCAGCGCCAGTTCCGCCACCAGTGCGCCGCGGTCCCGGAAATGGCGATACGGCGCGGCGGGGCTGACGCCGGCTGCGCGGGCCAACTCGGCGAAGGCGAACCCTCCTAGGCCGCGCTCGGCAATCAGGCGCCGCGCCGCCTCGACCAGCGCCTCGCGCAGGTTGCCATGGTGGTAGCTGCCGCGGCCGAAGCTCATGTGAGCACGCCTTACATCAATGGGGCGATACGCTCCAGCCCGGCCATGGCGGGGCGCAGCACCTCCGGCACGGTGATCGACCCGTCCGGCTGCTGGTAGTTCTCCATCACCGCGATCAGCGCGCGGCCCACCGCCACGCCCGAGCCGTTGAGCGCGTGCAGGAACTCCACCTTGCCCTCCGCCGGGCGGTAGCGGCCGTTCATGCGCCGAGTCTGGAAGGCCCGGGTGTTGGAGCAGGAGCTGATCTCCCGCCACGCCCCCTGCCCCGGCAACCAGACTTCCAGGTCGAAGGTCTTCGCCGCGCCGAAGCCGGTGTCGCCGGCGCAGAGCAGCATGCGGCGATACGGCAGGCCCAGCCGCTCCAGCACCGTCTCGGCACAGCGCGTCATACGCTCGTGCTCGGCATCG
Source organism: uncultured Acetobacteraceae bacterium (assembly GCA_964244585.1). GTDB lineage: Bacteria > Pseudomonadota > Alphaproteobacteria > Acetobacterales > Acetobacteraceae > LMUY01. The sequence continues at coordinate 24,444 of CAXTJM010000043.1, forward strand.
CTGTCCTGCGGGCGGGTGATGCAGACCAGCTCCACCTTGCGGAACTGGTGCTGCCGCAGCATGCCGCGCGTGTCCCGCCCGGCGGAGCCCGCCTCCGAGCGGAAGCAGTCGGTCAGCGCGGCCATGCGCAGCGGCAGGCGCGCCTCCGGCACGATCTCCCCGGCCACCATGTTGGTCAGCGGCACCTCCGCCGTGGGGATCAGCCAGCGGCCATCCGTGGTGCGGAACATGTCGTCGACGAATTTCGGCAACTGGTTGGAGCCATAGGCGGTGGCGTCGTTCACCAGCAGCGGGACGGCGGTCTCCTGGTAGCCGTGCTCGGTGGTGTGAAGGTCCAGCATCCACTGGCCCAAAGCCCGTTCCAGCCGTGCCAAGGGACCCCGCAGCACCGTGAAGCGCGACCCGGCAAGCTTGGTCGCGGCGGCGAAATCCATCAGCCCCAACGCCTCGCCCAGCTCGAAATGCTGACGCGCGGCGGGCAGGAGGGTGGGGGAGCCCACCTGCTTGACCATGACGTTCGCAGCCTCGTCGCTGCCGTCCGGCACGTCGGGGTCGAGGATGTTGGGCAGGCTCGCCAGCCGGGCATCCAGATCCGTCCCCAGGGCGCCGACGCGGGCTTCCAATGCGGCCATGTCGTCCCGCAATGCCGCGGCCTCTGCCTCCAGCCCGGCCGTGTCGGCGCCGCCGCGGCGCAATTGCCCGACCTCCCTGGCCAGTGCGTTGCGCCGGGCCTGGCGTTCTCCCAGTGCGGTCTGCGCGGCGCGGCGTTCGCCATCCAGTGCCATGATCTCGGCCGCCAGGGGCGGGACCGCCCGGCGGACCAGGGCGGCGTCGAACGCCGCCGGATCGTCACGGATGGCGCGTATGTCGTGCATGGCCTCCAACTATCCTGTGATGAGCCCTCTCCCGCCCACGGAGAGGGCGATCAGATATCCACCGGCTTCTTCTCGACCAGCCTGGCGGCGAAGATCGAGATTTCGTACAGCGCGATCAACGGCAAGGCCAGGCCGCATTGCGTGATGATGTCCGGCGGCGTCAGGATTGCGGCCACGACGAACATGCCGACATAGGCGTAGCGCCGCATCTTCTTCAGCGATTTGGACGAGATGATCCCGACCTTCGCCAGCAGCGTCAGCAGCACGGGCAGTTGGAAGGCGATGCCGAAGGCGAAGATCAGCTTCATGACCAGGTCGAGGTACTCGCTGACCTTGGCTTGCAGCTCGATCGGCAGGCCTCCCGCCCCGGTCGGCGTCTCGAACGACAGGAAGAAGCGCCAGGCCACCGGGAAGATGAAGTAGTAGGCGAGCGCCGCGCCCAGCAGGAACAGCACCGGCGATGCGATCAGGAAGGGCAGGAAGGCCCGCTTCTCGCTCCGGTAGAGCCCGGGCGCCACGAACAGGTAGATCTGCGAGGCGATCACCGGGAACGCCAGGAACGCGCCGCCGAAGAACGCAACCTTGATGTAGGTGAAGAACGCCTCGTACAGCGCCGTGTAGATCAGCCGACGGTCTGTCCCGGTGCGGCTTTGCAGGATGTTGGCCAGCGGCTGCGCCAGGAACGAATAGATTTGCGTCGAGAAATGATAGCAGAAGATGAAGCAGACGAAGAACGCCGCCCCGGCCCACATCAGCCGCTTGCGCAGCTCCACGAGATGCGCGAGCAGCGGCATGGGCGTGTCGTTGATCGGATCGGTCGCGTCGTCGGCCACTGCGGAAATCCCTGGTAAGCCGCGTCAGACGCCGGACGGATGCGGGGTGGACGGCGCGTGCTGCGCGGCCTCGGGTGGGATGAAGGCAGGGGCCTGGTTGGAGGCCGGCACCGGAGCGGATGCGGCGTCCGGCGGGATGAAGGCTGGCGCCGCTGCCGCGACCGTAGCCGGGCGAAGCGTCGATGCCTCCAGCTCGGGCGGCTTGATGCTGTGCTCCGGCAAGGCTTCGACCGGCGTGGTCACGACCGGCGGTGGCTCCCGCATGGGGTCCTGCAACGCCTTGCGGATCGAGCCGTCGCTGTCCACCGCCCGGGCGATGGTGCCGCGGATGTCCAGCCGGCGGATTTCGCGGAACTGGTCCCGCACCTCGCCCAGATCCGCGTCGCGCACCATCTCGTCCACGTGGGTCTGGAACTCGGCAGCCATGCGGCGCGCCTTCTTCACCATGCCGGTGATGGCCTTCAGCGCGACCGGCATGTCCTTCGGCCCGATCAGGACCAGCGCAACCACGCCGATCAGAGCGATTTCGGACCAGGCAAAATCAAACATCGCAGCCGCACCTCTGGTTCGGGCTCTAGCACGTCAGTCCTGGGCTGGGAAATCCGCGCCGCCGGGCGCCACGGACTGTTCCAGCGGAACGGGCACCACGGGCGGCGGTTCGACCAGCAGGTCCTCGCGCTTCGGCAGGTCGCGCAGGTCGCGCAGGCCGAACTGCGCCAGGAAGGCCGGCGTGGTGCCCCACAGCGTCGGCCGCCCCGGCACCTCGCGCCGCCCGTTGGCTGCGATCAGCCCGGCCTCCAGCAACGCGTCCATGGTCTGCTGCGAGAGGCTGGTTCCGCGCATCTCCTCGATTTCCGGCCGGGTGACCGGCTGGTGGTAGGCGATGATCGCCAGCGTCTCCATCGCGGCGCGCGGCAGCCGGCGCGGCTGCACCACCACGCGGCGCAGGGTGGGCGCCAAGGCCGGCGCCGTGCGGAACTGCCAGCCGCCGGCAACCTCCACCAGCGTCACCCCCCGCCCGGTGCACCGCTCCTGCAGGGCAGCCAACACGGCTGCCGCGTCGGCGTCCGGCGGCAGCAATTGCTGCAGCATGCGGGCCGGCACCGGGTCGGCGCTGGCGAACACCAGGGCTTCGGCCAGGCGCAGATGCTCGTCATCCTCCATCGGCGGCTCCGGCAAACAGGATGGGACCGAACGCCTGGTCCTGGCGTAGCCGCGCCCGGCCGTCGCGGGCCAGTTCCAGGCCGGCCAACAGGGTCGACGCCGTTGCGGCGCGCCGGGCAAGCGGATCCGGCGGATTGTCCGGCAGGAAGCGCTCCAGCACCGTCCAGTCCGGTACGTGTCCCAGCATGGCGCCCAGCCGGCCGAGCGCATCCTGCACGCTCCAGAGCGGGCTCGCGGCGGGCCGGTAGGAGCGCCGGCCGCCGCCGCGCCGCATCGCCGCCAGGTAGGCGCGCAGCAGCCCGGCCGTGTCGGCGGCCAAGCCGGAGCGGTCCAGTTCGGTGAGGTTTTCCGCGACGGCGCGGCTCCAGACATCCCGTCCCAGCGTCGGGCGGTCACCCAGCCAGGCCGCCGCCGCCCGCACCCGCTGCAGCGCGAGCAGCCGGGCGGCGAGCACCTCCGCCGCCTCCAGCCCTTCCTCCGCCTCCGGCACGTCCTCCGGCAGCAGCAGGCGGGATTTCAGCCAGGTGAGCCAGGCCGCCATCACCAGCCAATCGGCCGCCAGTTCCAGGCGGACGCGCCGCGCCCCCTCCACCGCGGCGAGGAACTGCTCCACCAGGCGGAGGATGGAGATTCTTGCCAAGTCCACCTTCTGCGCCCGCGCGAGGTCGAGCAGCAGGTCCAGCGGGCCTTCGAAGCCCTCGAGCTGGACGTCCAGGCGCAGCGACCCGGGGGCCGTCTCATCCATCGTTGCCGGCCAGGTGCATCACCAGATCCATGGCGCGTGGAATGACGGTCGTCAGGGCGGACCCGACAGGGTCGAACTCGATCCCCATGGACCGTAGCGCCTGCGGCAACAGGAACACGCCCAGCAGCACGAGCAGGATGCCCGCGCGCTCGACCCGCGCCCAGTGCATCGCAAGCCGCAGCGGCAGCACCCCGACCACGATGCGGCCACCATCCATGGGCGGGATCGGCAGCAGGTTGAACAGGCCCAGCGCCAGGTTGGTCAGCATGAACATATAGAGGAAGTTGACGGCGACATCCCCGGTCGCCCCGGGCAGGGCGTCGGTCCCGTGCAAGGCCAGCGCCGCCAGCCAGGCGAGCAGGAAGTTCATCAGCGGCCCGGCGGCGGCCACCAGCGCCATGTCCTGCCGCGGATGGCCGAAGCGCGACGCGTTGACCGGCACCGGCTTGGCCCAGCCGAACATGAAGGCGACGTGGCGGATCGTCAGCAGTTGGACCACCAGGAGGAGGCCCGGCAACAGGATGGTGCCGAAGCGGTCGACGTGGCGCAGCGGGTTCAGCGACAGGCGGCCGGCCAGCTTCGCCGTGTCGTCGCCCAGCGCCCAGGCGGCGATGCCGTGCGCCGCCTCGTGCAGGGTGATCGCCCCGACCGCGGCCACCACCGTGACGAGGATGTCGAGCCAGTCGAGGGTCATGCCAGCAGCACGTCCCGCTCCGCCAGCGAGGCGGAGGCATCCAGCGCCTGGCGGGACCGGTCGGCCAGGAACAGCGCGGTGCGCATGCGGCCCAGCGCCGCTTCGGTCGGGGCCGGACAGGCGGCCAACAGGGACGCCGTCTCCGCCAGCACGCCGGAGCAATGCAGCGCCAGGTCGCAGCCTGCCGCGAGTGCGGCGGTGGCGCGGTCGGCCGGCGTGCCCGTCAGCGCGCCCATCGCCAGGTCGTCGCTGACCAGCACGCCGTCGAAGCCGACACGGCCGCGGATGGTCTCGGCGACGATGGCCGCCGACTGGGTGGCCGGATGCACGGAGTCGGCCGCGTCGTAGACGATGTGGGCGGTCATCATCCATGGCAAATGGGCACAGCGGGTGAACGGTGCCAGGTCGTCGTCATCGATGCCGGGCAGCCGGGGCAGCCGGGCATGGCTGTCCACGGTGGCGCGGCCGTGCCCGGGGCAGTGCTTGCCGACCGGCTGCACGCCCGCGGCCAGCAACCCGGCGGCCATGCTGGCCGCCATGTCGCCCACCACGGCCGGATCGGCGGAATAGGCGCGGTCCCCGATCACGGCGTCGGCGCCAGCCACCGCCAGGTCGAGCACCGGCGCGCAGACCACGTCCAGGCCAGCGGCGGCGGCCTCCATGCCGATCAGCGCCCCGGTGAGCCAGGCCGCCCGCAGCCCCGCGGGGCGATCCGCCGCCTGCAACGCCCCCAGACGGGCGGCGGAGGGATGCGCCAGCCAGTGCGGCGGCCGCAGCCGGGCCACCCGGCCGCCCTCCTGGTCCACCATCGTCACGGCGAGCGGCGGCAGGATGCGGGCGACATGCGACGTGAGCGCGGCCAGTTGCGCCGGGTCCACCACGTTGCGGGCGAACAGGATCACGCCCGCCGGCCGGTGTTCCCGGAACAGGTCGATTTCGGACGCCTGCAACTCCGGCCCCGCGAGTCCGACGATGGCCGCTTTCATGCCGGGCGTCTTAGGCGGGACACGCCGTCCCGCCAAGCCGCCCCGCGCCGATGGGTTTGCCGGGCCATATTCGATGCGGAAAAGCCGCCCGCCCACTTGCCTAGCCCGATCCGGCTCAATACATCCCGCGCTGCGACAAAAACCCCAAGGGTCCCGCGCGGTGCTTCGGGCCGCCCTGGACCGCTGACAATGGAGTCATCAATGAGCAAGGTCATCGGCATCGACCTGGGCACGACCAATTCGTGTGTCGCGATCATGGAGGGCAAGGATGTCCGCGTGATCGAGAACAGCGAGGGCGCTCGCACCACGCCCTCCATGGTCGCGTTCAGCGACAGCGGTGAGCGGCTGGTGGGCCAGAGCGCCAAGCGCCAGGCCGTCACCAACCCAACCAACACCCTGTTTGCGGTCAAGCGGCTGATCGGCCGCCGCTTCGACGACCCGCTCGTGTCCAAGGACAAGGGCTTGGTGCCGTACACCATCGTCAAGGGGGACAATGGCGATGCCTGGGTCGAGGCGCGCAGCGAGAAGTATGCGCCCGGCCAGATCAGCGC
>CAXTJM010000044.1:0-26965 GCA_964244585.1 uncultured Acetobacteraceae bacterium
GAGTCGCCTGATCGCCATCGTCCAGAACTGCACCACAAATGCGCCAGAGCCCAAATGGGACCCCTCTGACGTTGGGGTTCACCGTGGTTCTCGTGTTGTGCACGGGAGCCTGTTTGGGATGTTGGTGGTGGAGACGATTGCGCGGATCCGCCGTGCCCATTTGGTCCAGGGCAAGTCGATCAAGGCGATCTGCCGTGAGCTGCGGGTGTCTCGCAAAGTCGTCCGCAAGGTTCTCCGGTCGGAGGCGACGGAGTTCCATTACGAGCGCGAGCAGCAGCCGATGCCGCGGCTGGGCGCGTGGCGCGATGAGCTGGATAAGCTGCTCGCGGCCAACGAGGCGAGGCCCAGCCGTGAGCGGTTGACGCTGATCCGGGTGTTCGAGGCGCTGCGCGGGTCTGGGTACGAGGGCGGCTACGACGCGGTGCGCCGGTATGCCCGGACGTGGCGGCGCGACCAGGTGTCGGCATCGGCCGCGACGTATGTGCCGCTGAGCTTTGCGCCCGGCGAGGCGTATCAGTTCGACTGGAGCTACGAGATCGTGCTGATCGGCGGCACGACCGTCACGGTCAAGGTTGCGCACCTGCGGCTGTGCCACAGCCGGATGCTGTTCGTGCGGGCCTACCCACGCGAGACGCAGGAGATGGTGTTCGACGCGCACGACCGGGCGTTCGCGTTCTTCAAAGGCGCCTGCACCCGCGGCATCTACGACAACCTCAAGGCGGCGGTGGACGCGATCTTCGTCGGCCGCGAGCGGGCCTATAATCGCCGGTTCCTCCAGATGTGCAGCCACTATCTGGTCGATCCCGTGGCCTGCACCCCGGCGTCCGGTTGGGAGAAAGGCCAGGTCGAGAACCAGGTCGGCCTGGTGCGGGAGCGGTTCTTCTCGCCGCGGCTGCGGGTCAAGAGCTACGACGAGCTGAACGCCTGGCTGCTGGACCAGTGCGTCGCCTACGCCCGGGCGCACCGCCATCCCGAGCTGCGCGACCAGACGGTGTGGTCGGTGTTCGAGGCCGAGCGGCCCAGCCTGGTGCCGTATGTCGGGCGCTTCGACGGCTTCCACGCTGTCACGGCGTCAGTGTCCAAGACTTGCCTCGTGCGGTTCGACAACAACCGCTACTCGGTGTCGGCGCACGCAGTCGGGCGTCCGGTCGAAGTCCGCGCCTATGCCGAGCGGATCGAGCTGCGCCAGGGTGGCAAGATTGTTGGCGACCACCGGCGCAATTTCGGCCGCGACCAGACGGTGTTCGATCCCTGGCACTATGTCCCGGTGCTGGCGCGCAAGCCGGGCGCGCTGCGCAATGGTGCGCCGTTCAAGGACTGGCTGTTGCCGTCGGCGATGGAACACATCCGCCGCAAGCTGGCAGGCAGCGCCGACGGCGATCGGCAGATGGTGACGATCCTGGCTGCCGTGCTGAGCGACGGTCTGGCCGCGGTCGAGGCTGCCTGCGCCGAGGCGCTGCGCGAGGCGACCCACTCGGCCGACGTCGTGATCAACATTCTGGCCCGACACCGCGAACCGGCACCGCCGGTCACCATCCTGACCCCGAACGCGCTGCAGCTGACGCACGCGCCGGTCGCCGACTGTGCCCGCTACGACAGCCTGAGGAGGCCCATCTGATGGAACGATCCGAAATCCTGACCACCATGGCGGAGCTGAAGCTCTACGGCATGAAGGCCGCCTACGACGAGATCATTGGCACCGCGGTCAAGCGGCAGCACGAACCGACCCGCATCGTGGGCGACCTACTGACGGCCGAGATCAGCGAGAAGCAGGCGCGGTCCATCCGCTACCAGATCACCATCGCCAAGCTGCCGCTGGCCAAGGACGTCGACGACTTCGCCTTTGACGGCACGCCGATCAACCAGACCCTGGTCCGCGACCTGGCGGGCGGCGAGTTTCTGGCGCATCAGCGCAACGTCGTGCTGGTCGGCGGCACGGGCACCGGCAAGAGCCACCTCGCGATCGCCATCGCGCGCGCCTGCATCCGCGCCGGCGCCCGCGGCCGGTTCTTCAACGTCGTCGACCTGGTGAACCGGCTCGAGGCGGAGACCCGCTCCGGCCGCCAGGGCCGGATGGCGGACTATCTCTGCCGCATGGACTTCGTCGTGCTCGACGAGCTGGGATATCTGCCGTTTGCCCAGTCCGGCGGCCAGCTGCTGTTCCATCTCGTCAGCCGCCTCTACGAGCAGACCTCGGTGATCGTCACCACCAACCTGGCCTTTGGCGAGTGGCCCAGCGTGTTCGGCGACGCCAAGATGACCACGGCGTTGCTCGACCGCCTGACGCATCACTGCGAGATCGTCGAGACCGGCAACGAGAGCTGGCGCTTCAAGAACCGGGCCTGACCGTGCGTCCCGGCTTGCACCGGTAAACCACAGGGACCTCCCACGCGCCGCTGCGTCAGCCTCTAGACGGGCACTCCGCGGCGCGCGGGTCCCTCCTATGGATTACCGGCACAAACCTACCCGAGAAGGGGTCCCGATTCGGCGCCGATAGAGGGTCCCATTTCCAGGCCGTTTGACAGACGCCGCAGAGTGCCGCCGCAGGCCGGACACGCACAGGCGGTGACGTGCTCGACCACATGGCGCGGCAGGTGATCAGGTAAGGGACGACGCGCTGGTCGGGCATGGACGGTGCGTCGGATGGTTCAGCGGCCGGGGTGGCAGCTTCCTGCGCGCCTTGCTCCTCCTCCAGATCCTCCAGCGCCAGTTCCAACTGGGTGATCGCGGCGTCTAGCTTCTCCGACGATCGGCCAAACTGCTGGCGGCGCAATTTGGCCAGCTGCGCCCGGAGCTGCTCGATGCGAGCCGCTTGGCCGTCCAGCGCTGCCTGCTGACGCAGGATCGTCGTCGCCTGTGACGCGATCAGCGCGCGCACCTCGTCGGGCAGGACGGACAGGTCGATGGCCACGACGCATCATGCCGGGACAAGCCTGGAAAGTACAGGCCGGGTGACGTGCTATCCGGCCATCTCCGGCTGCCAACTGCGCACCGGCATGCGCCAGTCGATGCCTTCCAGCAGCATGGACAGCTGGGCAGGCGTCAGCGACACCGCACCGTCCTTGGCCTGTGGCCAGGTAAACCGGCCACGCTCCAGCCGCTTGGCGTAGAGCACCATGCCCTGCGTATCCCACCATAGGCATTTCACCAGGTCGCCCCGCCTGCCGCGGAACACCAACAGCTGCCCGCTGAATGGGTCGTGCCCAAGCGCCTGCTGCACTTGGCGCGCCAGCCCGTCGAAGCCGCGACGCATGTCGGTCGTCCCCGCCGCCAGCCACACCCGCACGCCCGGCGGCAGCGCGATCACCCCCGCAGGGCTCCGAGAATGCGGCGCAAAGCGCGGGCATCGACGTGCTGGTCCACCCGGATCACGCTGCCGCCCGGCAAGCTGATCTCAACCGTGCGCGACGGAGTTGGGCTTGATGGTGGTGGCGGCGCGGACTGGGCACGCTGCGTTGGATGGCTCGGACCGTCGAGCAGGCGGACCGGCATGAAAGGCGAGATGGCCCCGCCTGGCGGCACCTCAGCGGTCAGCAGGCCGTCGCGGACCTGTCGGCGCCACGTGAATACCAAGCTGCGATAGGCACCATGCCGGGCAGCGACATCGCCGACCGTGGCACCCTGTTCGTAGGTCTCGGCCACAATGCGCAGCTTCTCCAACGTGCTCCAGCGACGCCGCCGCTCCCGGCCGGTAATAATCTCGATCGCGCCGTCCATGACCTTAAGCCCGGCCTTAAAGTCAGCAGCATACCGGCACGCATGCCAACGTCAGAAGGCGGCCAGCACCGGACGCTTACCTGTGTGTATCGTCATGAGATCATCACCTTTGGTCTTCGTCGGGGACGCCAACCGCCTTCCTCGTGGCTTTGCCCGCCGGAACGCACAGTCGAAGGCGACGCGGTTCCTGAACAAGTCCCGTGCCGCGTTGCGTGGGCAGCCCACAAGCACGTCGCCGTGAACCAGCCGCTGTGGACGTCATCCTGGCCCCACCGGCGCGGCCGGTGGCCGCGTGATGCCCGCCGAGTGCGACGCGGTGGATTGGCTGCGCATGATGGAGCGGCACAGCCTGCCAGCAAAACCACCCGCGCCACCATCGGCCGCGTCGCCACCGAACTGGAGCAGCTCCGCGCCGAGATCGCGATGCTCCGCACCCCATTGCATCCGGCCGCTGCGGCAGCCTGACGCCGTCCGCGCCGGGCGACTTCCGGCTTCCAGACGGCACGGAAGAGCGTTTCAGCGTCCTACCGCGCCTGACCCCGACCAGGCATAACCACCATGTCCCAGGCTAACCAAATACCTACCCCGTCCGGCCGGGCCGTCGATCCTTTCATACGTATGCGGTCCAACGTAAAAACTACCTAAACCTTAATCTACGCTGGACATCAGCAACGCGAAGCGTTAACGGGATGCCTCAGGAATGAGACCTGGCTCGTTCGTAGAGATCAACCGCTTTAAGGAGGCGGTGGCGATGGAGTTATCGTGTTCACCTAGCGGAAATTCCGCCACAACCATGGCGGTGGGTATCGTGACAAAGGGTCGCGCTTCCATTCTCGGTAATACGCTAAGTCGCCTTGTTAAACAGGTCGGCTACCTCGATCGGGTAATCGTGTGCTACTCCGAAGGATCCGACGTCGGTGATCTACCGATACAATTTCCCCGCATCAAGTGGCTCCAAGGAGCGCAGGGAATCTGTTGTCAACGGAATAAGATAATGCAGGAAAGTCAGGGCTCTGACATTCTCCTTTTCCTTGACGATGACTTTATAGCTGACTCGAACTACCTCCAAGCAATGCGTTTCACAATGGACACGCACTCGAGTGTTGTTGTCGCAACGGGGCACGTCATTGCTGATGGCATCAAAGGCCCTGGGTTGACGATATGCGATGCTGAGAGATTGTTGGCTAGTGACGTCTATGATCCTCTCAGCGGATCAATTGAGCCAGCTCAAAATGGCTATGGGTGCAATATGGCCATTCGACTAAGCGCCGTCCGACAGGCGGGCTTATTCTTCGATGAGAGGCTTCCACTATACGGTTGGTATGAGGATATCGATTTTACGCGGAGGGCTGGTCGACTTGGCCGTATTGTAAAAGTAACGTCTGCAAGGGGAGTGCATCTTGGTGCGAAGCTTGGGCGCACATCAGGACGACGCCTTGGTTATTCCCAGGTCGTAAATCCAATCTACCTTGCGAAGAAAGGCTCATATCCTTGGCATCACGCGTTTCTTAGTATCGCTAAGAATGTAGCCGCCAATCTTTTAAAATCATTCCATCCAGAGCCGTATGTAGATCGTAGTGGACGACTTGCAGGCAACTCAACCGCGTTACGTGATGTATTGATCGGTAAAGTCGATCCTAGCCAAGTTTTATCGCTTTAGTTCATCGCTGAATGAACGTGAATATCAAGCTCTTTGCTAGATCCTGATCTAATGGAAACAGGCATCGTTCATAACGTCCTAAATTGATCATCATGCCTAGGCGGCTTGTACTTCGACCAAACTCGTCAGACGAACCGTTACTGTAGGGAAGGAATTGCGGTATGTCTTTGTGCGCATCGGTTATTATCCCGGCGTGGAATGCATCTGAATTCATATGCAACGCTATACGTTCGGCACGCCTTCAAACTCGGCATGATATAGAAATTATTGTTATCGACGATGGTTCATCCGACGCAACTGCCAAATGTATCAGTTCGATGATGGCTGATGATCCGCGAATTCAAATGATCCGCCATACTAAGGCGTTTGGACCATCAGCTGCAAGAAATAGTGGCTTTGATCGCGCATGTGGTGACTGGCTAGTTTTACTCGATGCCGACGACTGCATGGAGCCTGATCGTATCGAACGCCTCATCGCAGAGGCGGAGGCTCGAAACCTAGATGCGTTGGCTGATAACCTCCAACTTTTCGACACAAATGCGGGACAAAGTCTTGGAGTAGCTCTTGATCCTAATTTGATGGCAATTAGTGGCTATCTGAGTCTAACTGATCTTCTCAAGGCAGATTGGCCTGGACGCAGAGATGGTTTCCGGAATGTGGGCATATGCAAGCCAATCTTGCGACGGAGTTTTTTGACACGCACAAGCGTGCGATATGACGAGGACGTGCGGCTTGGGGAGGATCTGTTGTTTTACGCTCAGCTTCTCCTGCAAGGTGGACGGTTTGGACTTACACCTAGACCGTCCTACGTGTACGCTGTTCGAGCGAACTCGATTTCGTATCGAACAAAGCCGACTACAGAGCTTGTGGGCGTAAACGCGAAAATCCAAGGCCAGGTTGCTCAGCACTTTCCTCAAGCTACTGCTGTATTGGCTCTCCTAGCTAACCGTGAAGCCGCGTTGCGTTTCCAAGTGTTAAAGTGGGCGATCAAGGTAGGCAATGCTCGTTACGTCTTAATGATGTTGGGCGATCTTGGGCTCTTCCGCCTTCTTGGCCTTTGCTGGATGCGTTGGGTGAGAAAGTCTGAAGTTCCCTTTGATAACGTCGAGAACATGGTCACATTCCAGGCAGGCCTGTCTGCCTCGCGACAAGTATAACCGCTAGGCTGTAAACCGATTCCGAACAATGTTCTATCATGCTGCGATTTAGGCTAGCATTGTGAGAGAAGCATTTGGTAGCAGAATAAAAACGTCTACTACTCACGTGATGACCGGAGCGGCGAACATCCGCAGGGCCATCTCGCTGGCTATAGCGGTATCCTGCAGGCCGACGCCTACGGAAGTTACGGCAAGCTTTACAAACCAGGTCGTAAACTCGGGCCGATCCTGGAAGCGGCCTGCTTGGCCCATGCGCGCCGGAAGTTCTTTGTCCTGGCCGACGTCGCGGGCAGCGCGCGGCGGGCCGCGCAGGGCAAGGGCTCGGCGGTGTTGTCGCCGATCTGCCTGGAGGCCGTGCAGCGTATCGACGCCTTGTTCGACATCGAGCGCGAGATCAACGGCCACAGCCCCGAAGATCGCCGAACGACCCGCCAGGCCTCGTCCGCGCCCCTGGTGGCTAACCTGCACCGATGGCTGGGCGAACAGCGCGCCCGGCTCACCCGCGGCAACGACGTCGCGCGCGCCATCGACTACCTGCTGAAGCGCTGGACGGCATTCACCCGGTTCCTGGACGATGGACAGATCTGCCTCAGCAACAATTCTGCCGAACGCGCCCTGAAGGGTGTCGCTCTCGGACGCAAGTTATGGCTGTTCTGCGGTTCGGATCGTGGCGGACAGCGCGCCGCGGTGATGTACAGCCTGATCGTCACGGCCAAGATCAACGACGTCGACCCCCAGGCCTGGCTCGCCCACGTGCTGACCCGTATCGCGAAGCATTCAGCCCAGCGCCTTAGTGACCTACTGCCCTGGAACTGTGAGCTGCTGCTGGTTCTGTGGACACGCAGCTTAAGCTGACGCTTTGATCCGCTCGAACTCCATAGGGCTGAGATACCCGATGGTCGAGTGGCGTCGACGCGGGTTGTAGAACCGCTCGATGTAGTCGAACACGTCGGCCCGGGCCTGGTCGCGGGTGCGATATACCTTGCGGGCTGTCCGCTCGGTTTTCAGCGAGGAGAAGAAGCTCTCCATCGCCGCGTTGTCCCAGACGTTGCCGGACCGGCTCATGCTGCAGGTGACGCCATGGTCGGCCAGCAGCTTCTGGAACTGCTCACTGCTGTATTAGCTTCCCTGATCCGAGTGGTGGAGCAGCGCGTCCGGTTTGCCACGGCGCCAGATCGCCATCATCAGCGCGTCTGCGACAAGTTGGGCGGCCATGGTGGCGCTCATCGACCAGCCGACCACGCGGCGTGAGAACAGGTCGATGACGGCAGCCACATAGAGCCAGCCCTCGGCTGTCCAGATGTAGGTGAAGTCAGCGATCCACTTCTGGTTCGGCGCCGTGGCCTTGAACTGCCGGTCCAGCACGTTGTCCGCAGCCTCGTTCCGGGTGCCCTTGTCCGAAGGCAGGCCCCGGCGGCGTGGTCGAGCCCGCAAGGCCTGCTCGCGCATCAGCCGCTCGACACGGTGCAGCCCGCATGCGGCCCCCTCTGCCAGCACGTCATGCCAGACCCGCCGGGCGCCATAGGTCCGGTCGCTGCCAACGAAGCTGGCCTTGACCTGGGCGCCGAGAGCCTCGTCGCTGCGTGCCCGAGCGCTGGGCGACCGGGAAAGCCAGGCATGGAACCCACTGCGCGAGACACCGAGCGCCTCGCAAAGCCACTGCACCGGCCAGATCCCTCGATGCTTCACGACGAAGCCAAACTTCACAACGACTCCCTCGCGAAGTAGGCCGCGGCTTTTTTTAGGATGTCGCGTTCCGCCTTGAGCTTGGCGACCTCACGTCGCAGCCGATCGATCTCCTGCTGCTCCGGCTTGACCTGGCCTTGGCCCGGGAAGGCCTGTCCAGGATCCGCCATGAGCTCCTTGATCCAGCGACGCAGGATGTTCTCGCCCACGTCCAGGTCCCGGCTGGCTTGCACCACCGAAACACCACGCTCCTTGACCAGCCGCACCGCCTCAAGCTTGAACTCCCGGCTGAACTGTCGCCGTCCCATTTGCACCCTCCAATCTCGTGAAACACCCTAATCTCGGTGTCCACGAAACCGGCAGCAGCTCACTGGGCCGCAGCCAAAGCCAAGAGCGCCGATCAGGCCGCTTGAGCTCGGCCCTGTCAGGCGACAGGGTAAACCCGGTTCTCCCGCACTTTGCGTGCTGTTTAGCCTTGTACCTGGATGGCAAATTGCGGACATGGTGGATTCATGTCCAAGGTGATCTATTCGTGCGGTCTCCCTTGCTGTCCATCGTACCCGCCGGTCTCGAAATTAGCCGCGTGCTGCCGACGACTGAGGATGTCACCGTCGAGGCAGGTCTGGCGCGCAGCCCAGTGACCTGTCCGGATTGCGGCTTGCCATCTCGGCGCTTGCATAGCCACTACCCGCGCGTCCTTCACGATCTACCCTGGCAAGGACGTTCCGCCACGATCCGGGTCACGGCACGGCGCTTCCGGTGCTTGAATCCAGCATGTGCCCGGAAGACCTTCGCTGAGCGGCTGGGTTTGGTGGCGCCAGTGTCGGCACGCCGAACGGCTCGGCTCGGTGATCTCCAACGTCACGTGGCGTTTGCACTTGGCGGTGAGGCCGCGGCTAGGTTGACGGAGCGGCTTGCCATCCCGACCAGCCCAGACACGTTGCTCCGTATGGCAGCGAAGCCGGTCATGCCGGAGACCCCGTCATCAACGCCGAAGGTTCTTGGTGTGGATGACTGGGCGAAGCTGCCAAAGGTTCCAACGGCTACGCCGTTGGAAAGGCAGCGCAGGGTTGGCGGCGAGGTCATCGCTACGGCACCATCCTCGTCGACCTCGAGCGCAACGAGGTCGTGGATCTGCTCCCGGACCGACAGGCTGAGGCGCTGGCCGAGTGGCTTCGTCAGCATCCAGGGATCGAGATCATCGCGCGTGACCGTGCTGGCGCCTACGCCGATGGATTCGCCAGGGCGCGCCGGAGGCAATCCAGGTGTCGGACCGCTGGCATCTGCTGCGCAACCTCGGCGATGCAGTTCGTGCCGTGGTCGACCGCCACCACGGCGATCTCCACCGCGCCGCCAAGCAGATGGAGCCAACCCCCACGCCACCGTTAGAGGAGGCCTCCTCTGAGCCTGCCGTCCGTGCGGTGACGGCGGCGCAGCGCCGCAGCCAGGACGCCCATGCTCGCCGCCACGCTCGCTACGAGGAGGCCGCGAGGTTGCGAGCGGCAGGAGTGTCCATCTCGGTGATCGCAGTATCGCTCGGGGCTGAACGCAAGACGGTCCGTGGGTGGCTGCGGTCCGGCAAGGCACCTCTCTGGCACAAGCCGCCGCAAGGCAGCATCCTGACCCAGCACGAGGTCTATCTTAACGGCCGCTGGACCGAAGGCTGCCGCAACGCGGCCCTGTTATGGCGTGAACTGGTGGGGCTCGGGTTCCGCGGGCGGCCCGGGATCGTCCGGAAGTGGGCCGAGGGCCGGCGCAAGGCAGAGCCGCGCACCCAAGCGAAATCGACCGGCGTATTCGGTCAGCTCCCCGCCAACTGCCAGTTGGCTAGGCTGCTCATGACGGATAGCGACGTGCTACCGAAGCCCAAACGCAGCCTCATCGCGCACCTGCTGAACGGGGTGCCCGCCGTGGCGGCCGCGATCACCGTGGCCAAGCAGCTGAACGCGTTGCTCCGACGGAAGACGTCAGACAGCCTGGCCCAGATCCTCGACGCGGCTATCGCCACGCCGCTGAAGGATTTCGCCGCGGGCCTGCGCCGTGACATCACCGCCATCCAAGCTGCGTTGGACCTGCCGTGGACGACAAGCCCTGTGGAGGGCCAGATCAACCGGCTGAAGATGCTGAAGCGGACCATGTACGGCCGTGCCGGATTCCAACTTCTTCGCGCCCGCGTCCTCCATGCAGCGTAGCGCAACGACAGCACGCAAAGTGCGGGAGAACCGTAAACCCATCCACTGGCGACATTAAAAACGCAATCCGCCGCGTGCCCCACCCTCCACAGCCTGCGTGTGCCCAACAGGCTGCCTCCAGGATCGGCCCGGGCGTGCGGCTGGGTTCGTAGAGCTTGCCGTAGCCGCCATATGCGTCGGCTTGCAGGATGCCGCTGTATCCCGCCAGATGGCCTTGCGGGTGCTCGCCCCCGTGATCGCGCGAGTAGCGGAACACGGCTCCCGAAGGTGCGGGTCCCCCGAACGGCCAGTCGTCGCGCACGTAGGTCCAGAGCCGGCGGCACGATGGTGTCGTCGCCATGCAGCCTCTCGCGACGCCTCCTTGGTTCACTTTATGCCGAGGTGCGATGTCGGCGAAAGAGGCGCCAGATTGCTTGCCCTCCGCGACGATCCGGAGCTTCTCCTCTAGCCGCCAGCAACGACGGCGCTCAGCACCGGTGATGATCTCCATCCAGCAACCCGCCCCTGATCTTAATGGCGCCCATACAAACACCCAAAGATCAAGCGCCATAATCAATCCAGATAGGCGATCCTCGCCGGGTGGCTACAGTTGCTGGACACCGCCCCGCTGATCTGGCGCTAGGTCGAGGTGCCTACTGGTCGTCTATCGACCTTAACCTGACCGAGAGCATCTCTTGCTTGGTCGAGAACCGACCGCAATCGCAACTTGCCACGACAAGACCGCCGCATTTCTGGCAGGACTTACCTCAATATAGTTGCTGCGGTTTGGCCGCGGTGAGTTCACCGTCTATTAGAGTTTGCCTCCTCTCCTTAAGAGATACTCAAAACGTTAGTTTATAACCTCTTGCTTGATCTTATCCGCCAGGCGGATAGCAAGTGCCATGATGACGAGCGTAGGGTTAGCATGGCCACTCGTGGGGAACACGGATGCACCCGCCACATACAGTCGGTCCGCACCATGAACCTGAAGGAAGGGATCGACTACGCTGGTCGTTGGGTCTGTACCCATGCGCGTTGTTCCGCTGGTATGAGCCATGTCGTGGATAAAGAGTTCTGAAATATCTCCAGATTCAAGTTCGGGAGTTAGGCGAAACCCCATTATACCAGCTCTTTCTAGATCACCTTTAAGAAGATGTGAAAATTTGAGAATATCCTGCCGCAGTGAAGTAGGTATCTCCCAATGAATCCTTGCAAGCCTGAGCCCCAGTCGATCAGTGTTCTGCGAAAGAATGATCCGATTTCGAGGATCTGGGAATTGTTCAGAGATGACGCTCAAGGTGACGCGTTCTAACTGCCTTCCACGGCCACCGCCGATATACTCGCGTGCTACCATATTCGCGTTTAGAAGCACTGCTATGTCTGCAATATACCGCTGCAGAAATTGAGGTATTCTCGGGTTAAAAACTAGCTTCCTTCCTACAGAGGTAATTACAAATCTACAATTTCTTACGACAGTAATCAGGTCCGTTAAACGACTGCGGTTCTGCCGCTTGAGAAGACGTTTTAGTGCGCGCAGTGGATCGTCATTGGATAAAGTTAGAGTGGTGAAGGCTGCCATGTTAGGAAATCTACCCTCCTGTTGCGTTTCTGGTCGCAGCGCCAGTCCACAAATATACATGTAAGCCTGATAATTCTGCTGCATGGGATAGAAACCGAGGATTGTGGCCGCGTTATCCCGCCCCTCTAACGAAAATTCTCCCACTTTAATGCTTGGGTGATCTATCAGATAACGTCCGATCGCGTTTTGTCCGAAAGGCGCGTTGACGGGAGACGAGTCAGCAGGATCATGTGAAAGGAGCAAAAGTCGAGCGTTTTCGATGGCACCTGCCGCTAGTATAACGCGATTTGCCTTAACTAAACCGCAGTCCTGTCCGTCAAAAGAGGAGAGAACGCGTATGTCGGAAGCGCTGCCCTCATGTAGTTTAACAGATGCGGCAGTTGCGTTTAGTACAACCGTGACCCCATCGTGATTCTCTCGGAGGAAATCGGGACCGAAGCGCACCACGTCTGTACTATCATAGCGCGACCTGGCAACCTGCCAAAAGAAGGCGCCGAAGTGCTGCAGACGCGACAGTTCTATCGGCGCCTGACGTGAGGCAGCCTTCCAGAAAGAGGCGCCCTGGACCAAGGGTCCGAGATCCAGGTACCTAGCGGCTCGTGCCAAGTAGGGTGTCATTTCTTCTGGACCGAAAGGCCAACCTGAGTCCGAGACCCAAGGGCGCTGTTTGTAGTCAACCGGGTCAAAAGGCGCGATTTTGCCGGCCCAAGCCGTCGTGGATCCACCCAGCACACGACAGCGAACTCCGTATGGTTGCCTATTAGAGGTCCATAGTTTTGTTTGAGGACCATGCCAGTCTCCTCTGGCTTTTTGGAACGCAGACCCTTGGAGAGATTCGGAAACTTCCACTGCGTTTAGTTCCTCGATCTGAGGAGTTTCTTTCAAACCGCCGCTCTCTATAAGAGCAATACTCATCCCTTTTCCGGAAAGTTCGCGGACGAGCGTCAGACCTACTGCGCCTCCTCCAATGATCGCGATGTCAAATCGGTGAGCAATTGCATCCTTGCCCTCTGGCGTCGCTAGGTCGACGTAAAAAGTCATGTTTCTAACCCTGAGAAGCTGTACTGTGTGTGACCGTGAGGGACTATATTAGCGATCAGAACCTACCAAGGTCTTTCAGACGGGTCGAACACGGTAGGACATGGCACGAGCTGCTCACGGTCGTGTCCCGGCGTGTGGTGTAGGGGAGCGGTGGGTAAGTCGCTCGCCGGAGCAACCGCCGAGAGAATGGCGTAGGTGGGCGACTTATCCACGGCGGTTGTCGCTTCGCACGATAATCCCGGAACCGCTGCGTTGCGCCGTTTTGACTGCACCGAAATCTGTACTCGCCGATGGCCTGGTTCCGACTTGCAGCAATTCTGAGACAGACATCCACACCGGCTTTGCTTAGGGCAGTGACAATCGTGCATGTGGAGGTAGGTTAACTGTCCGGCGTTTGAGGAACACAGCCGTGGAAGATTGTGGCGCTGCCCCGTCATGAGCCGATCAAGCTTTAAATAAGCAAGGGAACGTGCCTCCAAACGTAGGCATCCGGCGCGGGCCGCGGAATGGTTGGTCAAGCTGCTGCGGCGGTGTCCTTGCCGAGAGGTCGCCAGTTCCAAGGGAACAGTTCGTGCAGGCGTGACGCGGGATGGTCTGCGATGCGGCGGAGAACGTCGGCGAGCCAGGCGCGAGGGTCCACGTCGTTCAGCTTGGCCATGATGATGAGCGAGTACATGGCCGCAGCACGCTCGCCGCCACGGTCCGCGCCGGCGAACAACCACGCCTTTCTGCCCAGAGCGACGCCGCGTAGGGCGCGTTCCGCTGCATTGTTGCTGAGGCAGATGCCCGTCGTCGAGGAACCGGTTGAACGTGTTCCAGCGCTTGAGCATGTAGTCCATCGCCTTGCTGACTTCGGCGTGGCGCGATATTCTGGCCTGGGCGGCCTGAGGGCAACGATGCGGATCTTCCTATTTGTAGCCGCGGCAAGTATCTTGAGCTTGCCTTGCCGGGCGGATAGCGCCGCGGATGTGCTTCGTGCCTTCGGTTGGGGTGGCTCATTCGCAACCGATTGTAGCCGCGCTCCAAGCGCCAAGCTCAACAACAAACCCGATCCGACGGCAGTCCGTGCAAGACACGTCATACCAATGTCAGGAGCTGCACCGTTCGTCATCACCTCGACCAACGGAATTGATTATGTTCACGAGGTCACATCAGCGGTGATGAGCGATCCCGACACACTTGAAGTGACTCTCAAGAGTGAAACGGACCAAAGCGCCATCGAGACCAAGGGCGTCGTGGTCAAAACAAGGGATGGCAAGTATGTCTCCACGCAGGTCACGCAAACCATTGTTGCAAAAAAGGCGATGTCTTTTGATGTTGCTGGAACCAAGAAGTTCTACCAGCCTGGGGAGAGCTTTGCCGTTCAATCAATTGTAAATGGCATCTCGATTGATGCAGGCGGTTTAAAGCTTTCGCAGGCGCTGGCGCAAGAGCGTTGCGACGAATAGAACCGCTCGGTGGCAGGTGCGGCTACCGGCAAGCGGGATGGGATAGTCAGATAGAAGTGCCGGCCTCGGGCGCCTCTCGCCAAGCTGTTGCAGAACGGGTCAGTAGGCCAAGGGCTGAATTTGAAGGAACAAGCCATGGCTGATCAGCCTCCCGAACTCTGCGGCGGCCCTCAGTTGCGCACGATCGCCATGCCTCGCGATACCAACGCCGGCGGAAGCATCTTTGGCGGATGGACCTTGTCCCAAATGGCTCTAGCAAGGGCACCCTTGCTGCTGAAGAAGCCGGCGGAAGGGTCGCAACCGTCAGCATCGACGCCATAAAGTTCCTCCACCCTGTATCGGTCGGCGATGAAGTAAGTTGCTACTGCACGCTAGGCGAGGTTGGTGACACCTCGATCGCAGTTAAAATCCAGACCTGGGCATGTGCGCGTGGCAGCAAAGGCGCCGAGAAGGTCGCCCAGGGTGTGTGTACCTACGTTGGCATCGGTGAGGACGGCCACCCGAGAAAGCTGGGCAGCAAGGCCTAGGTCTCGTTGACAAACTGGATTCTCAGTGACTGTTTTGAAAGTACGACCAAGTAGGCCGATTTAAGCAGCAATTACAATGGCCTAATAGGGACCCTTGGCTCTATAGGTTGTTTAAATCTGTCATCTATTTATTGATACAACTGGTAAATTAGCCTCGTAGTCAGCGGCGCGAAGACTCAATGAGGTTGTTTGATCGAACGAACCAAATATGCGAATGTCGCAATCTGGATCATAGAAGGTCACTAGTTTGTCAGACCCGATTTTGCCTGACGGAACGTCGGCTGCGGTCAAACCTATCGAAGTTCAGAGATCAGGTAGCATATCCGACCGTATTAAAGGTCTTTTTACTAGAAAGATTGTCTTGCCTGGCTGGCTTCTTATACTATGGGGCATTTTTACCTACGTTCCTGACTTTGCCCGAAGGTTCAACTTTTGGGTTGAGACTGCAAAGACTATGAGTCCCTATCTGTCAATACTAGTTGCATCACTCACATCCCCCTATTTCGGTATATCTTTAATTTTCCTGGGTATTATATACTTAGTTTTCGTTGGACAGCCGAAGAAAGGCGTATTGCGTCATCCAGTGTGGCCCATTTTAACGTGGATAGCTACATTACTCATTTTTGCATTGATGCTTGGAACAGCAGCATACGGGGCGTTTGAGATAGAAGTAAGACGCCTAGGTAATCTACGGGCTGATGAAATACTCGCTCAACGAGCCACAGGTGGGAATGGATCAGGGATTGCAGGATCACCGTCGCAGACCCTTATTCCAGCGGCGCAAGCCCGTTACTTTCGACCTGATCAAATTAGAAATCTAATTATAGAATTAAATAAGATTAAGGCTGAAGTTCCTATTCTATACATGAGTTCGACGCAAGGGGATGGTGAGGCGTCAACTTATATGAACCCTTTTTACAGTATCTTGCCGCGAGCAGGAATTCAGCCTGCATACTCGTCACAACTACCCGCCAATTTAGATCAAACGGGTTTATACATTTGTATCAGAGACCTAAATAACGTTCCTGACGCTGCCAATAAATTAATGCAGGCGCTTGAAGTAAGCGATGTTCATGCAAGGTTTGCCTTGTTACCCGCTAATTTGGCAGAAACAACAAATTTTGTCTTTACTTTATATTTTGCGCCAAACCCACTCTAACAACCGTAATTTAGTAGGTTGGAGCGGCATGTGCCACCCCAACCAATTTAAGTCAGCAAAACTATACCTTTGTCTTCCGAAGCTCAATGCTTTTAAACCAGATTAGATACCGGATTCTTTTGTACTCAGCAATAGAAGATGCTGTCGGCATGGTCTTGAATGAAGGCTTCAACTCGAATTTGGCGATTTCTTCTCGTAATCGCCCAAGTGCATCGTTGATCTGGGCCATTTTGTTTCCTTTGGGCACCGGGTTGACGTAGGCCCTAGTAGGTGGTTGCAACCACCTACTAGGGCCGCCGCAATATAGCCCATCGAAAGGTCAGGAGTCATCCTGATGTGCCACTGGCCCACTTACGATCGACCGAAAACAACCGACGTAACATAATTCGGATTGAGGCTAGCCTGACCATAGCTCGGCTGTTCCGAATGGTGCGCTCATGGTCAACAACCAACCGCCGATAATCTAGCAGCCAGGAGAAGGTGCGTTCGACTACCCAGCGCTTCTTGGCTGGCACAAAGGGAGCACCAGCTTTGGTCAGGTTGGCAGTGACCTCCATGCGTGCGCCGATGTTGGCTTTCACCCAGCCAGACAACAGCGAACCTTGAAAACCTTTGTCGGCAAAGACGGTTTCAACCGTAGCGACGACCTTCTTGAGTTTCTTGCAGGCTCGACCCAAGCCGTAGACGGCGCATTTCGTATCGTGCGTATTTGCAGGTAGCACGCTGGCATCGACCATCAAGCCAAGCGTATCGACCGTCAGGATTCGTTTGCGACCTTTGACCTTTTTACCGCCGTCATAACCACGAGTTTCAGCCGGAGCGTATTTGCCAGTTTTCCGGTATTATGTATCAGCCGCCACCACGCGCCGGGTTCCTGAACATTCCCAACGGCTTACAATGCCGGGATGGAAAACGAACACGTCGTTAACGGCCTACTCCGCCGCCGTCAGGAGATCGCGGACGCCTTGGATCTAGCGCAGGGCCAGGTCCGGCAACTCGTGCTGGACATCGACGCGCTAGACGCCACGATCCGGCTGTTCCAGCCCAACGCAGAGATCGGCGTGGTGCGGGTGCGCCCCACGCCCCGCCGTCACCAGGCCATGCGAGGCGAGAGCAGCCGCATGTTGCTGGACATCCTGCGCGACGCTGGCGGGCCGATCGGCACCCGTGACCTAGTGCTGCGTGTGATGGCGCTGCGGGGGCTGAACGCGGCCGACAAGGGCATGTATGACGCCATGCGGGGCCGGGTGGGAGCCAGCCTGCGTGGGCTCAAGGGGCGCGGCCGGGTAGCGTCGGAGGGGACGACGGTTACGGGTGTGAAGTGGCGGCTAAGTGTTTAAGCTGCATAGAATGGGGATTCCCATCTGCGGACTTTTGACGTATGGGAATGGGGCGGGTGGGGCTCGAACCCACACACCCGGCTTTACGAAAGCCGGTCCGGTCCAGTCGGCCGCCCCGCATGACTGACGCGGGCAAAGCGGGATGCTCGAACATCCCGCCTGCCCGGCCTATTCGGTCATATTATGATGTTCCACCTCCCCGCGCGTCACCGCGTCGTTTGAGGTGCCATCAGAGGCCGCAGACTCCTCCGTTCCTGACAGCGGGTCTGCGGCCTCATCTTTGAGGCGGTCGCTACTAAGCGCCCAGCCTTGCCCGCGAACAAATTCGATTGTTGTAGCGCGGCTTAGTCGTGCCGCCAGTGTTGATGCGGGATCCTTTCCACCGATTTCCACACCGCGCTCCTGCAGTTGCGCAAGCATGTCGCCGGACAGCACCGGCTTACCGGCTTCCTTGATAATGTCCCCAGCAACACGCTCCGTTTGCAACAAACGGCCCGGGTTAGCCACCCAATAACGTGCAATGTTGGCCCGCGTGACGGCACCTGCTGGCGGCAGGGGGTCTGCGACTTCGCGCCCCTGCAACTCGTGGAAAGCCTTGATGAAGGCTGACCACTTCGCGACTTCGCGTTGAGCAGCTAACAAGCGCGTTTCGGCAGCGTGGAGTAGGGTTTCAGACATGGACGAAATATGGCCAACAGGCCATGAACACACAACAGGAACGAGAACGAAAACATTCACGCTTACGTGACCATGTAAGCTAGTTGGCCCGCTGCCAATACCCGCAGAAATCAACGCTTGGCCCTGCCTTCAATGCCAACGCCACAACACCCTTGGCCTGGTCGCCGTTGCTGTCCCGGCGATGACCCTCACGCCAAGCGCTCTCCTGCGCGTAGCGGGCCAGATAGATGCCGGCGATGTGGTGATGGTGGCCAACCTCGGCACGGCGTAGCCGGCTGAAAAAGCTCTCCGCACCATTCGTGCAAGCGCCGTCCATAGAATAGGCGAGCTGGTGATTGATCCGCTTGACCACGTAGTGGCTATGCAAATCGTTCCACGAGTTGGCGTCATCGGCCATGATCTCGGTGCCGGTCGCGACCTTGCTACGGATGTAGGAGACTGCCGCGCCCTCGGACTTGAACGCGGCTGGCATGATCATTCCGTCGCGCTGGCGGATGACGACAACGCACTGGCGCTTGCCGTTCTGGTTACGCACGAGACGACGATCGCGGCGGTTCTCACGATGGTTGGCGGGCTTCTGGTAACCGCCGAAGTAGCCGCCATCGACTTCCACGACCTTGCCCTCGCCGCCCATCTTGTAGCCCTTGACCTCGGTGGACATCGCCTCACGCAGCTTGTGGGACATCACCCAAGCCGTCTTGTACTGCACGTCCAGATCGCGCGAGAGCGCCAGGGCGGACTTGCCCTTGACCTCGTTGCAGAAGATCACGATGGCGGCCAGGTAGGTCTGCAAGGGCAGCTTGTGGAAGGCGAACAGGGTGCCGCTGGTGAGGCTGAAATCCTTACGGCACGCCTTACAGCGGAACCGCAAGGCGCCGTTCGGACGGCGAGCGGTGTAGCACGTCGGGCAACCGCAGTGCGGGCACACGGCCTTGCCGGCCGTGTCAGTCCAGCGGATCGCGGCGAAGGTCGTCTCGGCCTGTTCATTGGTCATGCGCAACACGGTAGCGATACTGAGCGTCCGAGCCTTGGCAGAAAGGAGGAAGTGGCTGGCCATCTGTCGCATCCGCTAGTAACCTAGCGAATATGACAGGATATCCTGTCGCCATCAACAGGTATCTGTCATATATGACAGGAAATAGAGGCTGCCATGGGCATCGCGGCGACGGAAAAGGAACTGGCCGGCAAAGCGACGCGGTTCCTCAAGGCGGAAATGAAGCGAGCGGGCGTAACCTATGCCGAGTTGTCGCGTCGGTTGAAGGATCACGGGCTGGAAGAAACGGAGGCGTCAATCACCAGCAAGCTAGCTAGGGGGACGTTTGCGGCGACGTTCCTACTGGCGGCGCTGGCTGCGCTTGAGGTGAATTCTTTGGCACTAAATGATTTATGATCGGCTGAACAGGTGTTGTCATTGGAACGTTCTTGAAGGTTATTTCCATTCCGTCCACGCCGGTTGGCAAGCGCACTTTAGCTTCGCCCTCCTTGAAGATCGGAGCGTTGCTAGTGGCATCTCTGCCAAGATCGTTTTTGTGCAGAGCTAAATAAGTATCACCTCGCACGTCTACGTCGTAACCAAGCGTCGAGTAGGCTTGCTCTAGGTCAACTACTTGAGACGAAAGCAAGTAATTATCAACATACAAATAAACCTGATTGGAGAAGCGCATTTTTATTAGGCTTGTCTGCTTAGTCTGGCCTGGAGTGGTTACAACAAACTGCATTTGGTTTAACATATCGATTGCTTGCTTTACAAAATTTGCGGTTAGAAATACCAAAGTAAAGTTGTTCTCGCGTGCGTGAAAATAAAATGCTAAATAATAAGAGTTTGATGAAATATCCCAATAAGACGCAAACTGGAAATCCTCTGGCCGCGAACCTGAGACAGAAACGCGAGCTGACATCATTGTCCGACCGATGCCAGGAAAATCGGTGTCGAATATTTGCCACATGTTTAGCGGAGCTTTTGGAGAGGCTATAGTTGCTTTCTTAGCAGGATCTTTGAAAATGGTTTCACTCGCCGCGCTTTGTTCATATATTTGAGCAACTTGGCGTTGAGACACCCACCTTATTGCTTCGATTGTTGCTGGAAGCAGTACAGCCCCGAATAGTGATGTTACAATGATTCTTGAACCAATCCCCACGTCAGTTGTAATCCCCCAGATAAACAAGGCTGTCGCAGCTAGCGCACCAGCCGTAGCAAATGCGACCTTTGAGTGGCGGAACTCCGCAGGAGTTAGAGCTATCACGCCATACCCCGCGGTTGCAGCAATACCCGACGCCAGGGGCAGCACAACCAAAAGAATTTCTGCGATGCCCATGTTGTTGAACTTAGGCGGACTCCGAAACGTCCGTCGAGTAGTGTGAAATTGAGGTGTGTTTTCATATTCTGCAGTCCGTAACCGGCTAACGGCCGGGAACGTGGGAATAGGTGATCATACCACTGAATTTGCTCAAGAATTCTTTGGTGGCGCTTGCTACCTAATACCGGGGTTCCCCACCATGACGACGCCGAGCATGGTGTGCCCGTTGAACACGCTTTGACCGAACCGCCATGTCACAGGTGGATTGCAATGAGCGTGATGGTGCCTGACAAAAGACCGGGCAGCCGGGAATGATACCGGTCTGTGCTGAAGCTGCCAGTCCAGCACCATCCCACAGCAGCCGTCGTCGGCCAATCGCCGGAGCCGTTGTCCTGTTAAGCTCTCTATGCCGAGTTTCCGCAGCAGCTCTCGCGCCCAAACGGGATCGTCCTCCATTTCCTGGGCCAGGGTCTCGTAGAGCCCTTCGCAGCACGTCTCCAACATGAACGTGTGGTCCATCCAAACCTCGAACAGAGCCACCCTCTCGGGGTCGCCGCAGAACAAACAGGCGGGTGTCGGAACGTGGTCATGCGGTAGCATGGCCCACCTCGTCTCGACATTTGACTGCCCGGGGCACGTCGCCGCTGACGAAGGCCCGTCGTGGGTCGCCCCACTTCGCTTGCATCCGGTCGTATGCCCGGGCGAGCACTGCACCGTCCTGGCCCATCAAGTCCAGCCGGATCGAGGGTCGATACCCGGCAGGCTGTGTCAGCAGGGCGAGGAAGGTCGGGAAGGCCGTGTGCTGGCGGCAGATCGTGTCCAATGCCGGGGTGGCGCGAAGTGGCGGGACGGTGTTGATGTCGGTGAGCCAGGGTTCCGGCCAGCGTGTTCCTGCCTCGGCCGCGGCCTGTCTCATTGCGGCGCACTGGTCCATGCGACCCTGCACCAGCACCGTCGTCATGCGGCGGAAAGTGCCTTCGGCGGCGAAGCGGAAGCTGATGATGTGTAGGCGCATGGGGCCGGTGCGGGCACGAGTTTTCACACGTCGGGGTCGCCTACGGACGGTGTCGATCATTGCTGTCTCCAAGCGAGAAATGAGGTGTGATGGGGTAACGATCACCTGACAGCGAAGTCGGGATGCAGGACCGGCAGGTCCTCCATCGGTAGGGCATCGCAGTCGAGCAGGACGTATTCCGCGCCCTGCTTGCGCGCACTGCAGCAGATCTGCCGGAGATCTTCCGGCATGGCGTCATCCGGGTCTTCGGGGGCGTAGACGAACCAGCCGTGGCGGGTCCGTCCACCTGCAAGACTTGCGGTGATGCGATTTGCCGGCTCGCGCAGCACATCCTCTGCCAGGTTGGTGTCGAGCCAGGACCAGGTTTCAGGCGATAGATGCCCACTGGAGCAGTCCAAGAAGCGCCGGATCATGACGGCGCTCCCTGTGGCACCGTGCTCGCGGCGGCAATCTGGCTGACCAGCCAGTGCTCGCAATCCATCCAGTCGATCGTCTCACCCGTCGCCAGGTCGAGAACGTGGGCACCACCCCCGAAGCCAGCTGGCCGGGGACGCGAGCAGGTCAACGCCCAATGGAACCCCCATCGGCCGGTCAGCGCGAACGCCTCGGCGCAGAGTTTGACGAAGGCGATGACGTGTTCCGGCTCGCCATCCTCCTCGCTGTAGAGGCACAGCATTCCTGGGCCTGAACCCTCATCGGATTGCATGGTGAAGCCAAGCGCGGCGCCGTCTTCCTCCGTCTCCAGCTTCTCTTCGAGTTGGGCAAGGATGGTGCGCGCGGGAGCGACGTTGGCCGCCGATCCGACGTCGAAAAGGCACGAAAAACTTGTGAAGTATTCGGCCATCTCTGGCTCCTGATGTTCGAGGTGCAAACAAGGGTCAGGGTGCGCAGTGCGCTGCGGGATCGGGTTCGCCGGTCCAGGTGGGCCAGCAGTCCAGTGTGGCGATGCCGGCAATGCAGTCTTTCTGCAGCCAGCCGTCGTCGATGAGGTCCCGCACCGCCTGGTCGTTGAGGACGGCACCCGGCAGCACCAGGCTGCCTGCTCGCCAGATGAACCCAAGCGAGGGGTCGCGGACGAGGTGCGCCTGACTGCCTGCCGTTCGGATGAGGGTGAGGGTTGTGCGTAAAAGGGCGCGATCGCGCATTATCGCCTCCGGGTTAGAAGGGTGGGTCCGGCGGACACCTGGCTTGGCTCAGGCGTCCTCGCTTCGGGTCGGGCTGCATGACGTCCGACACGTCGGGCAACGGTCGTCGCAGGTGCAATCGTCCTCGCTCGACCAGCTCTCACCGCAGGGGCAGTCGTAGAAGTTGAGGAACCGGGTTTCCTCGTCCTCTTCGTCGGTCGATGCCGTGTCCCGGCAAACCGTGCCGGACCAAGCGATCGCGACGGCGTCGCGCATTTCCGCGACCTCGCTGGCGTGCTCGGCCGACACAGCCACGATTGTCGCCCTCGCCGCCATGCTGGCGCGCATCGCCTGCGTTCCGCCGGCAATCTGGGCACGGAAGTCGGTGATGGCTTGCTGGCGGGTATCTCCCGAGCCATAGAGCCGGCCGCCGATCAGGACGACGTGCGGATCCTCGGTCGCGTGTTCCGCCGCGCTCATCGCCGTGCGACCTGGGCCGCTGTCACCGCCACGGTGCTGGCGCTATCCGTCAACAAGCCCGGCGCTGCCAACAGGAGGTAGACGACGCCGGCGAAGAGCAACGCTCCTGCCCCGACCTGCAATGATTTGCACAAGACCCGCATCTGCCGTTCTCCGTTCTGAGTCTTCCTCTCGAAGACCCATTCCGGCGGCCGCCGTGCGACGACGGGGCAAGGGCGCCACTGGCGAGGCGCGGATTGCGCGCCGATCCCTTGCGGCGACGGAAGCGCGAGTGGCAGCTCCCGACCGTTTAGACGTTCACGTCAGAACAATGAGGGCTGCGGCTTCTCCTCCGGCTTACTGGCGGTGCTTGTGAGAGAGCGATCGACCTGTTCGCGGTGCGCGCCGCAGGCCCAAAGCACCCCGCCCGGTCGTGTCAGAGGTGGACCGAGCCCGAACGACGGGTATTTGCACTGACAGATGTGACAGCGGCGAGCTTCGTACTCCCGCATGGTTTCACTCTGGCTGTCGCGAGCCTGGAACTCGCTATCGCCCCATGGGTCGGCTGGGGCCGGTTTTGCTGTCAGCTGCATTTCGACCAGCCGCAATGGATGCAGCTCAGGCAACCAGCTTCACGCACGAGGCCGGGCTGGCTGCACTTCGGGCACAGCGGTCCAAGTTGGCTGTTTGTCGCGATCGACCTGGCGCTCGTCTTCGCTTCGATGACGGGCGGTTCAGCGGGCGCCAGAAAGCCGGTCTCGCGCATGTGGCGTTCCAGCACCTCGCCGATCGCGGCGACCAGTGACGGCACGTAGCGGCCGTTGCTCCACTGACCGCCGCGCGGGTCGAACACCTGTTTTAACTCCTCCGCCACAAAGGCCACCTCGCCGCCGCGGCGGAACACCGCCGAGATCATCCGGGTAAGTGCGACCACCCAGGCGTAGTGCTCGAAGTTCTTGCTGTTGACGAAAACCTCGAACGGCCGGCGCACACCGTCTAGCTCGACGTCGTTCACCGTGACATACATCGCATGCTCGCTGTCCGGCCAGCGCAGCTTGTAGGTGGCGCCGATCACCTTGTCCGGCCGCACCATGAGGTCGGTCGTGCCAGCACCAGGTGGCGGCACGGCCTCGGCCGCGACCGTCGGCGCCGGCTCGGCGGGCTTGACCTCCAGCACGGAACCGGTGATCGCGTTTGGCCGGTAGGTGGTGCAGCCCTTGCAGCCAGAACGGTAGGCATCGAGGTAGACCGCCTGGAACGCCCCGAAGCTGATATCTTCCGGGACGTTCACCGTCTTGCTGATCGCGCTGTCCACGTGGCGCTGCACTGCGGCCTGCATGCGGACATGCTCGGCCGGGGTCAGATCCTGCGCGGTGACGAAGTGGTTCGGCAACGGCGCGTCGTCGCCGAACTGCGTGCGGAAGCGCCGCAGCGCATAATCGCTAACCTCCTCTTCGGTGCGCGTTCCGTCCGGCTGCAGGACCTTGCGCGTGTAGGCCAGGGCAAACACCGGCTCGACGCCGCTCGACACGTTGTCGGCCACGAGCGAGATCGTGCCGGTCGGCGCGACCGAGGTGAGTAGGGCGTTACGGATTCCGTGCTCGCCGATCGCGGCGCGGACGTCCTCGTCCAACTCGCGGACGGTCTCGCCGGCGAGGTAGGCATCGCGGTCGAACAGCGGAAAAGAACCCTTCTCCTGCGCAAGGCGGGAGGACGTGCTGTAGGCTGCGCGGCTGATCTGCAGAGCCCACTCCCCTGCCCGTTCCGCCGCCTCGTGCGAGCCGTAGCGCAAGCCGACCATCATCAGCGCGTCGGCCAAGCCGGTCATCCCGAGCCCGATTCGCCGCTTGGCCATCGCCTCACGCCGCTGCGCTTCCAGCGGGAAGCCGGAAGCATCGATGGTGTTGTCCATCATGCGGATCGCCACGGCGACCAAATCGGTAAGTTCGGCTGCGTCGAGATGGGCATCCGGTGTGAAGGGGGATCGCACCAGCCGGGCCAGGTTGATCGAGCCGAGCAGGCAGGCGCCGTAGGGCGGCAAAGGCTGCTCGCCGCACGGGTTGGTGGAGTGGATCGTCTCGCAATAGGCAAGGTTGTTGCGGGCGTTGATGCGGTCGATGAAGATCACGCCGGGCTCGGCGTAATCGTAGGTGGCGCGGGTGATGGCGTCGAACAGCGCGCGAGCCTGCACGGTGCGGTAGACCCGGCCGTCGAACACGAGAGGCCACTCGGCATCCGCGTCCACGGCCGCCATGAAGGGGTCGGTTGCCAGCACGGACAGGTTGAAATTGCGCAGCCGGCCGGCCTGGCGCTTGGCGGCGATGAAGTCCTCGATGTCGGGGTGGTCGCAGCGCATGGTGGCCATCATCGCGCCCCGGCGGGCCCCGGCGGACATGATGGTGCGGCACATCGCGTCCCATACGTCCATGAAGGACAGCGGCCCGGAAGCGTCTGCACCCACGCCCTTCACCGGGGCGCCCTTGGGCCGCAGGGTGGAGAAGTCGTAGCCGATGCCGCCGCCCTGCTGCATCGTCAGCGCGGCCTCGCGCAAGTGGTCGAAGATGCTACCGAGGTCGTCTGCGATGTCGCCCATGACGAAGCAATTGAACAGGGTGACGCGGCGGTCCGCACCCGCGCCGGACAGGATGCGGCCGGCCGGCAGGAACCGAAAATCCTGCAGCGTCTCGTAGAACGGCTGTTCCCACTGGCTGGGATCGGTCTCGACGGCGGCCAGGGCACGGGCGACGCGCCGCCAGCTATCCTCGACGGTGAGATCGATCGGCGTGCCGTCGGCGGTCTTCAGCCGGTATTTGGCATCCCAGATCTGCCGGGAGATGGGCGCGATCCGCTCCATGGCGGAGCCCATTATCGAGTCGACGTTCATGTCCATGATCTTATCCTCGTGTCCGTTGCCATCTGGCATGTTCCAACTGCGGTCGGCCCCGGCGCACGATCGTCGAGCGGGTCAAGGGCGGCGCGGCGACAGCCGTGCCGGGAGCACTGGCGACGCACCCTCGGCGCGGGAGCAGCGTGCGGCACTCATCCCGCTCATCGCCTCACACTCGGCGTGCCAGGTCGGCCGTGGTCATCCGATCGAAAGGATATGTCGCGTCCCGGCGCGCTTGCGCCGCTGCCGGGCTATGCAGCCATCCCCTGATGGTATGGGGCTCCGGCAGATCATCAAGGAAGCAGGACGGGGAGGTGTATCCCCGGCGGAAGGCGCAGTGGGACACTGTGACCCGCCGCATCCCCCTGGTCAGGGCCACATAGGCCAGCCTTCTTTCTTCGGCCAGGTCGCCATAGGCCGGCGGGAAGGTGCCCACCTCCCAGGCGGGCAGGAAGACGTGTGGGAATTCTAGACCTTTGCCCTTGTGCATGGTCATCAGCCGCACGCGATCGGCGGTCTCGTCCTGCGGTCCACTCGTAGACAGCGACGCGTGGTCGAGCAGCTCGCGGGCGGTGTGGAAGCTGCCGGCGAGCGCGATCAACTCCTGAACGTTCTCCAGCTTGTCCTCGGTCGTCTCTGCCCGGCTCTCGCGCAGCATGGCGCGGTAACCGGTCGCCTCGAGCAGCAGCGAGATCTGGTCGGCGACGGTCGCAGCCTGGTCCCGGCCCACGCGGCGGATCGCGTCGACAAAGGAGAGGCCGCCGGACCGGGCCTTCGGCGGCAGCTCGGCAGTCTCCAGGGCCTGTAGCAGGCAGACCTGACGCCAGGCCGCCTCTGCCTCCACGGCCTCGATCGCCTTGGGACCAAACCCGCGGGCGGGCACGTTGATAACCCTGCGGAAAGCCTCGTCAGCCTGCGGGCTGTCCGGCGTTGCGGCCAGCCGCAGCAGGGCGAGCGAATCCTTTATCTCGGAGCGCTGATAGAAGCCGACGTCGCCGACAAGGACGTAGGGGATGCGCG
>CAXTJM010000045.1:0-25349 GCA_964244585.1 uncultured Acetobacteraceae bacterium
CCTTGGCCGCCTGACACAACCCAAACAGCCTCCGACAAACCCGGGGCGGTTCACCTGCTCCGCCTGGACCTCGTGATCCTGGACGAGCTCGGCTACCTGCCGTTCAGTTCCTCGGGTGGTGCCCTGCTGTTCCACCTGCTCAGCAAGCTCTACGAGCGGACCAGCGTGGCCATCACCACCAACCTGAGCTTCAGCGAGGGGGGCGACGTCTTCGGCGACACCAAGATGACCACGGCGCTGCTCGACCGGCTCACGCACCACTGCCACATCCTGCAAACCGGCAACGACAGCTTCCGGTTCAGGAACAGCTCGACCGACGGAAAGCAGGATGACCAAAACGCCCGCTTGACCCAAGCCCGCAGCCCGCAGGAGATAATGCAAGGCGGGGCAAATCTCGACGAAAACGCCGGGTCAGTTCTCAGCGAAAATCAACAGCGTTCCCTGGAAACTATTGAGCGCTGATTGACAAACCAAGGGGGCCAAGCGCCCCCATGGTTCCCCTGGACCCCTCCTTCCCCCATGCCCAACCGTTCGTGCCAGCCGGGCCATGCCCGCCCAGGCGCGCATGGCGTAGATCGCGAAAACCACAAAACAAGAAAACGGCCAGCCGCAAAACGGCTGGCCGAGGTCGAGGCATGTAAAAAAGCGACCGCGGAGCCCGCTCAGGACGTCACGGATTGTGTGGCCACGCTACCGATCTTGGAGCTAACCCGGTCGTAGAACTGACCGACCGTCCAGCCCGTCATGTTGTTGTTCGACAGCGCCGTGGCTGACACATAATTGCTCATCAGGTCCGTCGACGCGGCACTGGCAAGACCCGCTCCGCCAGTCGGGCCAAACACATAAGCCCCATAAGCCTGCTGCACCGTCGCAGACTGGCCGATAGCCGTGCTCACCGACGCCGCGTAGTCCATCAGGATGTAGTTCGACACCACGGCCTGGGCGTCGGGGTTGGTGATGTCCGATGCCGCGTAGGGCAGGTTGTACTTGGAAACGTAGTCGCTCCAGGTGCCGCTCGTAATCTGCCAGGGGCCGGTCGCCGAAGATGAGCCGTTCGACGTGCCGACATTCTGGAAGTTGCTTTCCAGCTGACCGATCCCCGCGATCGCATTCGGGTTGAGCCCGAGCTGCTGGGCCGTGCTCAACGCCGTCTGGCCATAGCTCTGCGCCATCATCGTGTCATACGACGTGCCGCTCCCAACCGCCGTGCTGCCACTCCCCCCGCTCGTCGAGGTGCCACCTCCGGTGTTGGTGTTGCCAAAGAACGTGCTGCCACCACTCGGCGTCGTGAAAGAGGGGGCACCCGTCTCTGACACCTGGGGGATGATCTGCACAGGAACGCCCGTCCAGGTCTGCGGACTGACATCGGCCCGCGCCGCCATCGGCCCGCCGATCGTCAGCATCACCACCAGACCGGCGCCGACCTGGAAGGCATCGCGGCCGCTCACTGGAGTGCGAACACGAGCGAACCGTCAGGCCGGAGCCCGCCGATCGAGCACGACGCCCGGGGGTTGAACTTGTTCTCGTAAGGCTTGATCGAAGCAGTCGCCACGTAGCCTACCTTGCCCTCCCGCACCAGAACGCGGGTGAACGCACCCTCGGCCGACCCTGCCGCTACCCGACCGTAAGCCAGGCCGATCTGCGGCGCATTCGCCGCCGGACCGGACAGCACGGGCTGGTAATCGCCCGTTCCCATGCACACCCACATTCCGGCCGGCTGGTGCAGCACATCCTTGGGGATGCTGCTCTGCGGCGCCGGCTTGCCGCCCAGGTTCCGGTAATACCAACCGCCCTAGATGTTGACTGTCGGCCAGGACCGTTCTGTGATCGACTTGACCTGCGTAGTGTTGTTGATGAACCCGTTCCAGGCGGTGCAGCAGGCATCGACGATTTCGTCGTAGCTATCCCACACGCGGCGGTTCAGTTGGTTGCCGCGGAGATAGGCCCAGACGTTCTCGATCGGGTTGAGCTGCGGTGAATAGCTCGCAGCGGCAACAGGGTAATGTTGTCCGGGAAACGCAGCCGGCCGCCTGTTTGGTGCCATCCGGCGCCGTCGCACACCAGCATGGCATGGGCGCCAGGGCTGACCACCTTGCTGAGAGCGTCGAGGTGAAGGCTCATGGCCTCGCTGCTCACCCAGGGCATGACCAAGGCGCTGCCGACGGCACGCTGCGGACAAACCGATCCGAACAGCCAGGCAGAGTCATGCCGGTCGTCGCGGGCAACGGCGGGGCGCGAGCCGATCTCGTTCCATACCGCGCCATACGTGCCCTGCTGGCCGACCCGCGCTTCGTCCTCGAACCAGATTTCCAGCGGCTTGCCAACCGCGTGCGCAGGCAGGACGGCGGCTACGAGGGCAGGAAAGCCTTTTTAAAAACCTCCTGCGCCGCCTCGTCCCGCTTGGGGTTGTGCGGACGCGGCTGCAGCCGGGTGAGCCGCAGGCGGCGCAGCAGCTTGCCAACGGTGCGTTCGTGCACCGTCACCGAAAACCGCTCGGCGATCACGCCCTGCAGGTCACAGCAGCGCCACCGCACCACGCCGTCCTTCGCCAGGTCAGGCCCGGTCAGCACGATCTGCCGCAACTCCGCCATCTGCTCATCCGACAACGCCGGGCTGCGGCCGGGGGCGGTCTTATTACTCAGCCCCTCGACACCCTGCGTGTTGAACCGGTGAACCCAGTCTCGCAATGTCTGCCGGTCCATGCCGCACAACGCCGCTGCCTGCGCACGCGTCGCGCCGTCCAGGATGTGCGCGATGGCCAGGGTACGACAGGCAACGGCGCCGTCCTGACCCTTTGCAAGACTACGCAGTTCGGCGGCCGTATGCTCCAGCCGCGTAACCGTAACTGCCAATCTCATACACAGCCCCCAACTCGCCCACACGTTCAGCGAATCAGAACAGCCACAAAAAGGAATCCCACTCACGGAAGAGTCAAAAATAGAGGCGGTTGGTATAAGCGCCCGAGTTCAGCTTGTCCTGGGACATCTTGTCCAACTGCTGGGGTGTGAACCCCTGAGCATGGACGGCACCGGACAGGGCAATGGCCCCAAGCGCGATAACCCCGAAGATCGTGCGACGCATGGTCTGGCTCCTTGTTGATGGACTGACCCTGCGACCGGCGCTTGCGAACGCTTCCAGCCTTTTTCACAGGGTCGGTGATTCCAGTAGATGGGGCTATCGCCGGGTCGCTGCCGGAGCCGGGGGCGTCGGGTCGGGCAAGCCTTCCACGATCCACATCGGGCAATAGGCGATCTTGGTGACAGGATCGAGCGCCGGGCTCGCCTTGCAGCGTCCCAGGGGGTCACGAACACCGCCCAGGTCCGCATCGAGGAGACCCTGGTCGCCAAAGCCGCCACTGCGGCCCGGGATCGCTCCGGCGCCCTGTCACGGGCCGCGCTGCAGGTCGCGATCGACGCCTCCGGCCTCGACTTCACCCGGGAGCCCGAGCACGGCGCTGCCCAGAAGGCGGCGATCTACGCCTTGGGCACGGGCGGCAATCTGAGCTTCCTGACCGGCGTGGCCGGTGCCGGCAAGTCCACCTTGTTGCGGCCGCTCGTCGCCGCCTATCAGGCCGACATCGCCTTCAGCCCAAACGGCCGGGACGTGATCGGTCTCTCGACCGCCTGGAAGCAGGCCGACGCCCTGGCCGACACCGGGATCAAACACACCGTCGCGATCGAGCCTTTCCTGCGTTCGATCGACGACGGTTCCGTCACCCTGTCCCGCAACACGGTGCTGGTCATCGACGAGGTGAGCCAGATCGCGCCTCGCCCCATGCTGCGGCTGCTGGAGCTGCAGGCACAGCATGGCTTCGCCATCAAAGGCTTGGGCGACCAGGACCAGTGCCAGGCGATCGAGGCTGGCGACACCATCGCCGAGGCCGCTAGGGACCTATACAACACCTAGTTGCTCGGCGGTGCCTGGCGGAAAGGATTGAGTGGCGATAGTACCGTCGTCTATACATATCATCTCCGGTGAACCTATCTGCACGTAGCGGATGGCCTCGCTCCGTCCGCCCGGCGACATCGCCGCTCATGCCATCGATCTCGGCCATTCGGAGCGTGTTGTTGTGAACCATCTCGAGCGTCGCCGCACCAAGGCTGCTGACCTCAAAGCGGGCATCAACCGCGCGGCGGCTTGCCTGATCCGTTGCAGCTGCAATGCCGGCGCCGTCGGTGAACGCCTCCAGCGCTGATTCACGCAAGCCGTCCAGGTCGCGCCCCTGCACACTCAAACGTCCAGATACGCCATCCACGAAATCCGCAATTTCCGCCACGCTCAGGCTCAAACGGCCGGTCTGCTCGCTTACGCTTCCGATAGCGGTGTGGACGTCCATCTTCTTCGATTCATGGTTATCAAACGTCGGTCGAACAATTAGCCTGCCAAGCTTAGCAACTCGTAACCACTTTCACCGGCGGCGCACCGTCCTCGCTGCCCTTCTGCGCGCTGGAATGTCGGCGTTCTGGTTGGCATCCGGGTGACAAATCTGCCCCAAACCCTTGCCACAGCCACGCCAAACCGGCACAAACAAATTCACCTTGCAACCGTATGCAACTTCGGACGAAGCTAGCGGCATCAGCGGCGCCAGCGTTCAGCAGTCCGCTTGAAGGAGGAGAAAACAGTGGCAATCGAAGTCCAAAACCGCCCGGGTCTGATGGGCGCCGAGATCCTCGGTGTCGACCTGTCAGAACCGATCGACGACGCGACCTTCAAGGTGATCCGGCAAGCGATCCTGGACCGCTGCGTCGTCGTGTTCCCCGGCCAGGCAAAGATGTCGCCAGCGGACCAGGTGGCATTCAGCCAACGCTTCGGTGGCCTGGTTCCGAGCGAGCTGGCCAACGTGAACCCGCCGGGCTTCCCCGACATCTTCATCGTTTCCAACGCGATCCGGAACGGCAAGCCCCTCGGCGCCAAGGAAGTCGGGCGGCATTGGCACACCGATTTCCAGCACTTGAAGGCCGCTGCGGCGTTGACCATGCTGCATGCCCACAAGATCCCGCCCGAGAACGGCGACACCGAGTTTTCCGACATGCGCGCCGCCTACGACGCCCTGGATGAGGCGACCAAGCAGCGCATCGACAAGATGGAAGTGCTGCACAGCCGCGTGCAGGCTTGGCCGATCATGTTCCCGGAACGCCCGCCGCTGACGCCTGAGCAGGCCGCCCGCACGCCGGACGTAGTACACCCGCTGGTTCGCATCCACCCGGAAACCGGCCGCCGGTCGCTGTTCCTCACCGCCAACAAGGCGGCCTGGGAAATCGTCGGCTTGCCGCGGGACGAGGGGCAGAAGCTGCTGGCCGATTTGCTGGCGTACTCGTTGCAGGACCAGTTCCGCTACACCCATGTCTGGCGCGACCACGACTACCTGATCTGGGACAATCGCTGCCTGCTGCACCGTGCGACGCCGTTCGATGGCGAGCGCTACGAGCGGATCATGTATCGTACCACGATCGCCGGAACCCCGACCTTCGGCCCGAACGACTCGGCGGGCGCCGCGCAAACCGCCACCGCTGCGTGACGCAAGCAGCACCCGGCACCGCTTCCGGCTCCGCGCTCGTGCTGGGGGCTGGTATTGTCGGCGTGGCCTCCGCCTTGGCTTTGCAGCGCGACGGGTTCACCGTGGCGCTGCTCGACCGGGGGCGGCCGGGGGAAGCGTGTTCCCTGGGCAATGCCGGGCATCTCGGCACCGCCTCGGTGCTGCCGCAGGCGGCGCCGGGGATTGCCCGCACCATTCCGCGTCTGCTGCGTGACCCACAAGGGCCGCTTGCCGTGCGCTGGAACTATGTCGCACGCAATCTGCCTTGGTTCGTCCGTTTCCTCCGGGCCGGCGAGCGCCGGACGGCGGAGCGCACAGCCGAAATGATGGCCGTGCTGCTGGCCGAGGTCGGCCGATCCTTTGCGCCGCTGTTGCAGGAGGCGGCGGCTGATGAACTGGTCACACCCAGCGGGCTGCTGCACGTCTTCCGCACCGAGGCGGCATTGCATGGCGGCCGCTGGGGCTACGACCTGCGCCGCAGGTTGGGCATCGCCGTACAGGACCTTGGCGCCGAGGAAACGCGTGCACTGGAGCCATGCCTGGCCGGCCCCATTGCTGGCGGCGTGTTGCTGCCGGACGTCGCCACGGTGCGTGATCCGCTGGAACTGACACGTCGCCTGGTCGCGTTGTTCGAGCGGCGCGGCGGCACGGTGATGCAGGCACCGGCACAGCGCCTGCTGATCGAGGACGGCCGAGCGCGCGGCGTCACCACCGCAACCGGCGACTTGATCCGGGCCGACCTGATCGTGCTGTCGGCCGGCGCCTGGTCGCAGAAATTCGCCGCCAAGCTCGGCGTGCAGGTGCCGGTGGCCGCCGAGCGCGGCTACCACGTCATGGTTCAGGGCTCCAACGCCGCCGTGCGGCAGCCGCTGCTGCTGGCCGAGCGCCGCGTGGCGGTGACGCCGATGCGAACCGGGCTGCGCCTGACCGCGATGGCGGAGTTCGCCGACCCGGACGCCCCACCGGACCACGACCGCGCGTGGCGCACCATCGCGGGCGCGGAGGACATGCTGCCCGGCGCCACCGCCCGGGTCGCCACCCGTTGGGTCGGCTCCCGTCCGTCCACTCCGGACGGGCGTCCGATCATCGGCCGGGCGCCCCGCGCGGACAACGTGCTGCTCGCCTATGGCCACGGTCATCTCGGCATGACCTTGGCGGCGGTGACGGGGGAGCTGGTGTCCGACTTGGCCACCGGGCGAGCGCCGCGGCTGGACGTGGCGCCGTTCGCGCCGGATCGCCGGCCAAGCAGGCGCGCAGCATGACGACACCCGCGTTGATTCCCGAACGCCGGGCAATGCCGGCGGTGCGGGTGGTCGCCACCGGGCTGGAATGGCCGGAAG
This sequence comes from uncultured Acetobacteraceae bacterium, assembly GCA_964244585.1. GTDB lineage: Bacteria > Pseudomonadota > Alphaproteobacteria > Acetobacterales > Acetobacteraceae > LMUY01. Next base: position 6,877 of record CAXTJM010000045.1, read on the forward strand.
GGCCGGTGGCACGGCCGGACGGCTCCGTGCTGGTCACGGAGTGCGCCCGCGGCGTGGTATCCCGCGTCGGGGCGGACGGTGCTGCCACGCTGCTCGGCGATTGCGGCGGCGGACCCGCCGGCCTGGCCGTTGGGCCGGACGGCGCCGTCTACGTCTGCAATGGCGGCGGCACCCGCTTCCGCGACTTGGATGGGCTGCTGCAACCGTGGGGAGCGTCGGACAGCTATGTTGCCGGCCGTATCGATCGGATCGATCCGGAGACCGGGGAGGTCCGCGTGTTGTACACCGAGTGTGATGGCCGGCCGTTATCGTCGCCCAACGACATCGTGTTCGACCAAGACGGCGGGTTCTGGTTCACCGATTTGGGCAAGACCCGGGGCCGCACCCGCGATTTCGGTGCGGTGTACTATGCCCGGCCAGACGGCTCCCACATCACCCAGGCGATCTTCCCGCTGGACACGCCGAACGGTATCGGCCTGTCTCCCGATGGCGCGACGCTCTACGTCGCCGAAACCGTCACCGCCCGGCTTTGGGCATTCGAGATCACGGGGGCGGGGACGGTGCGCGCGGCCGACAGCCGGTGGCGCAAGGGCAGGCTGATGGTGGGATTGCCGGGCCTGGCGGCGTTCGACAGCCTCGCCGTTCAGGCGGACGGCGCAGTATGCGTGGCGACGCTGCTGGACGGCGGCATCACCCGGGTCTCGGCGGATGGCGTGCGGGCCGAGCACATCCCGTTGCCCGACACCTACGTCACCAATCTCTGCTTCGGCGGCGCAGGCCTGCGCACCGCCTTCGTCACGCTGTCCTCCAAACGCCAGCTGGTAACGCTGGAGTGGGATACGGCGGGGCTGAACCCGCATTTCTCCGGCCTGCCATGAACATCTGCGTCTTTGGCGCGGGCAGCATCGGCGGGCTGCTGGCCGGGCTGTTGAAACGTGACGGACGCGACGTCTCGGTCATTGCGCGGGGCGCGCATCTGCGGGCGATCCAGGCCAATGGGTTACGCGTGCGCACGCCGGACGGCGAGTTCACCACCCACCCCGCCGCCACGGACGCCCCCGCGGCGCTGGCACCGCAGGACCTCGTCGTCGTCGCCACCAAGACCACGGCGCTGCCCGACATCGCATCCCGCATCGCCCCCTTGCTGCACCCCGGCACCCGCGTCGCCTTCGCGGTCAACGGCGTGTTCTGGTTCTACGCGCACGGCCTGAGCGTCGCTCCCGACGTGACACGCCTCGATCCCGGAGGGGTTCTCGCCCGGTCGGTTGGCGCCGCAAGCGCGTTCGGCATCATTGTCCAAAGCTCGGCCGAGGTCGTGGAGCCTGGTTTCGTCGTCAGCGCGAACGACGCCCGGATGCTGGTGGGCGACGCTACGCCGGGCCACGACCAGCGAGCGCAGGAGGTCGCGGCGGCGCTGGCTTGCCCAGGGCTCACCGTGACGGCGACGGATGACCTGCGACGGGCGATGTGGGCCAAGCTGGCCCGCAACGTCGGGAGCTCGCCCATCGCCTGCCTGACCGGCGCCGACTCCCACGCCATTGCCGGCGTGCCGGCGTTGCAACAGATGGCGGACGCGCTGCGGCGGGAAACCCTGGCCGTCGCGGCGGCGCAAGGATATCCCGGAATCTCCCTGGAGGCCGGGCGGACCACGTCGCCGCTGCCGACCAAGCCGTCGATGCTGCAGGACCTTGAGCGCGGCCGGCCGATGGAGATCGAAACGCAGCTTGCCATCGTGCAGGATTTCGGGCGCCAGGCCGGTGCGGCCACCCCGATGCTCGACACGCTGCTGCCGCTGCTCACGCTGCGGGCGCGGGTGGCGGGATGCTTGCCGGCCGGGAAGACCACGGGAGAAACCAGGACATGAGCTGCCTTGCACGCTGCCACAACGTTGCCGACTTGCGGGAGGCGGCGCGGCGCCGCCTGCCACGCTTCGTGTTCGAGTTCATGGACCGCGGCACGGAAGACGAGATCGCGTTGCGCGAGAACCGCGCCGGCTTTGAACGCCTGCGCCTGCGCCCGGACGTGCTGGTGGACGTATCCCGCCGCAGCCTGGCGGTCGACCTGCTTGGCAAGCCGTCCAGCCTGCCGCTCGCGATGTCGCCCACCGGCGCCGCCGGCCTGTGCTGGCACGAGGGCGAAGTGGCTTTGGCAAAGGCCGCTGCCCGCGCCGGCGTGCCGTTCGCCCTTTCCACCACCGCGATCACCTCCATGGAACGCGTCGCCAGCGCCGCCGGCGGCCGGCTGTGGTTCCAGCTCTACATGTGGCGCGACCGCGCGCTGTCCTACGAGTTGATCGGCCGCGCCCGGGCTGCCGGCTACGAGGCGCTGATCCTGACGGTGGACACGCCCATCGGACCGAACCGCGAATACAACCTGCGCAACGGCTTCAGCGTGCCGTTCAACCCCTCTCCCCGTTCTGCCTGGGACCTGGCGCGCCACCCGGGCTGGGTAGTCAACACGCTGGGCAAGTACCTTCGCACCACCGGCATGCCGCGGCACGAGAACTATCCAGCCCAGTTCCAGCGCAGCATCACCAGTGATCCGGCAACCAAGCTGGCGATGAAGAACGATACGATGAACTGGGCCGACATCCCGCGGCTGCGGGACATCTGGCCCGGCACGCTGATCATCAAGGGCATCCTCCGCGCCGAGGACGCGGTCCGCGCCGTGGCGCAGGGCGCCGACGCGATCATCGTGTCCAATCACGGCGGTCGCAACATGGACAGCGCGGTCGCCCCAATCGACGCCCTCCCCGAAATCGCCGCCGCCGTCGCCGGGCGCTGCACCGTCCTGTTGGACAGTGGCGTCCGCCGCGGCAGCGACATCGTCAAGGCGGTGGCGCTCGGCGCCGACGCCGTGCTGATCGGCCGCCCGGTGCTGTACGGCATCGCCACCGCGGGCGAGGCCGGTGCGCTGCACGCGATCGAGTTGCTGCGCAATGAATTGGACAAGACCATGGCCTTCATGGGCTGCAACGCAATGGCCGATTTGCGGCCCGACCACGTGAGCCCGAACCGGCGCGCCACCCCTCGCGACGAGGCACCGCGCCCGGTCGTGCGCGCCGCGGAGTAGATCCCGCGGCGCCGCGCCGTCAGAAGCGGTCGATGCGGAACGGCGCGATCGGCAGCTTGCTGACGCCGGTCACCGCCAGCTCCGCCAGCAACTCGCCGATGATCGGGCCGAGTTGGAAGCCGTGGCCGGAAAAGCCGAAAGCGTGCAGCAGGCCCGGGTGACGTGTGGACGGACCGATCACCGGGATGCGGTCCGGCATGAAGCCCTCAATCCCTGCCCAGGCTCGCACCAGCGGCACCGCAGCCAAATGCGGGAACAGGGAGGTCACGGTTCGCGCGCTGATGCGCAGTTCATCGAAGTCCAGTTCCGTTTCTTCGTCGGCAATGATCGCCCGATGGCCACCGCCCACCAGCACGGTGCCGTTGCCGACCTGCTTCAGCGTCAGCTTGCGGCCGATCGTCTGCACGACGGGTTGGAGGAAGTGCGCGGTGCGGGCGGTCACCATCATCATCGGCGCTTCCTGCTTCAACGGCACGGGATCGCCGGTTGCCTCGGCGATCGCCCCGCCCCAAGCGCCAGCGCAATTCAGCACCAGCGGCGTGGTGATCGCCCCGCCCGCCGTCCGCACCATCCACTCCTGCCCATGGCGGGACAGCCCGGCAACGGCTGCGTCCTCCTGCACCTGCACCCCGGCCGCTTCGCCGCAGCGGCGATACGCGGCCACGGTGCGCATCGGGTTGGCCGACCCGTCGGTTTCCGAATACAGCGCGGCGGCGATCCCGGGGGACAGCGCCGGCGCCAGGCTGCGCAGCTCGTTGCCGCGGACCACGCGCTCGAACTCGTAGCCCAGCGCCGCGGTCTGCGCCGCACGCGCCTCGATCGTCGCAACTTCCCGGTCGTTCTCCGCCAGCAGCAGGTGGCCGCCGGCATGGAACTCCACCTCTTCGCCGAGCAGGTCGGGCAAGCGGCGCCAGCGTTCCAGTGCGGCGGCGGCCAAGGGCAGTTCGGCGACATGGCGGTTGGTGCTGCGCACGCCGCCGGCATTGGCACCGGAGGCGTGCCGCCCGACCGTGCCGCGTTCCAGCAGCACCGGCTTCAGGCCGTGCAGCGCCAGGTGCAGCGCCGTGGCGCAGCCGTGCAGTCCACCGCCGATGACGACCGCGTCGGCGGTGCGCATCAGGATGCGGCCGCCAGCATACCGAGCCGCACCGGCCGGATCGGCGGGCGCACCCGCGGGGGCAGGCAGGCGTCCGGCGGCAGCCCGTGCGCCTCGGCGGTCAAACGTGCCAGCGCGGCGCCACATTGCCGGCCGCCGCATGGTCCCATGCCACAGCGCGTGACGGCCTTGACCGCGTTGGAGTCCGGACCCGACCGCCGCGCCGCTTGTCGCAGTTGCCCGGCGGTGACGCTTTCGCAGCGGCAGATCAGGGTGTCGTCCGAAGGGTACAGTAGATCGTGAGCCGGCTTGAACCAGCGTTCGAGCAGCGGACGCACGCGCAGCTCCCGCGTCAAAGCCGCTTGCACCGGCGCAGCGAGGCGGTCGCGTTCCGCAGCATCGATCCGCCCGAAATCAGCCGCAACCGCCAGGCCGGCAAGCCGGCCGCGCAACGCAGCCGCTGCGGCGCCCGCAATCCCCGCGCCATCGCCGGCGACGAACAAGGCGGGATTGGGTGAACGGCCCCATCCATCCACGACGGGCGACAACGCGAGCTGGTCGCTGTCCCAGCTGACCGGCAACCCGGCCGATCGGGCCGCTTGCAGATCGGGCGTTACGCCGAAATGCACCAGCAGCAGATCGGCCTCGATCACCTGGTGGCGGCGAACGCTGCGGCTGATCCGCACCGCCGCCAATCGATCCGTGCCCAACGCTTCCAGCGAACGCACGCCATGCACCTGACGCACGCCGTGCCGGCGCAACCGCGCGAGCAGCCTGGCACCCTTGCGCAAGGTCGGGTCGGCCACGAAGCCGGGACGGGCGGCAAAGGCGGCGCGCAGCCGCGCGCCTGCTCGAGTCGTCTCGGCCAATGCGGTCACCTGGACGCCGGCATGGAGCAACTGCACCGCGACCAGCAGCAGTAGCGGGCCCGTCCCTGCCAGCACCACGCGCCCGGTCGGTAGCAGCCCGCCCGCCTTCATCATGATCTGCGCGGCGCCGGCCGTCATGACGCCGGGCAGCGTCCAGCCGGGAAACGCCACCGGCCGCTCGGTCGCCCCGGTGGCCAGAACCAGGCGCCGCGCGCGAACGGTGCCGCCGGCCGAGCAGTCCAGCACGCCATCCGAACCGATGCGCCAAACCTGGGTGCCGGGCCGGTATTCGGCGCCTGACCGGCGGAACTCTTCGATCAGCCGCCCGCCGGCCGTGTAGTCTGCCCCCAGGATCGCCCGCTGCGCGGCACCGGCCGCTTCCGCACCGCGGTAAATCTGCCCGCCCGGCGCAGGCTGCTCGTCCACCAGCACGGTGTCCAACCCCAGCTCCGCCGCGGTGGCTGCCGCAGCGAGGCCGGCCGGCCCGGCGCCCACAACGGCCAGGTCACGCAGGGCCATGATCCTCCAGGCTGATCTGCATGCCTTCCTGCAGCGGGACCAGGCATGTTTGGCAGCCCGGCACGCCGTCCACGGTTGCGAGGCATTCGTGGCAGGCGCCCATCATGCAGTACGGCCCGCGCAGCGCCCCATCGGCCGGAGCCCGGCGGATCGCCTGGTAGCCAGCCAACAACAGGGCGCCGGCCACGCTCGACCCGGTAGGCGCCTGCGCCGAAACGCCGTCCACAACGTAGCGGAGCTGCGTCGCCTCTGGATCAAGCAGCCGGAAGGCCGGACTCAGCGCTCGATCTCGCGCTGCCACCGGCGAGTCCACTCGGCGCGGTGCGGGTTGATCTTGTCCCAATCCACCCGTGCCAGGTTGCCGATCTCGTCCGGCCCGTAGATCACCCGGGTCGCGGTGGCGGCGTCCAGTTGCGTTGTCTTGTTCGTCGGACCCCAGCCGTATTTGGACGCCAGCAGCACCTGCACGTCCGGTTGCAGCATGTAGTCCAGGAATTTCTGCGCCATCGCCGCATTCGGCGCACCCTGCACCGGGCAGAGCGAGGTGGTCACTCCGACCGCCTTCTCCTTCGGATAAACGAAGGCGAGTGGCAGGCCGGCATCGGAGATCGCGCGGATGCGGCTGTTCGCGTAGACCGACATCACGACCTCGCCGTTCTGGAACAGTTCGGTGATCTGGCCCGGCGAGCCCTCGAACGACAGCACGTTGGGTGCGATTGTCTTCTTGATCGCCTCGAACCCGGGGTCGATGTTGTCCTCGCTGCCGCCGTTGATGCGGGCCATGGTGACCAGCATGTGGATGCCCTGCGTGGTGTCCAGGCCAGGCACCAGGATCATCTTGCGGTATTTGGGGTCGCCGAGGTCGGTCCAGGATGTCGGCGCCGGCCACCCCCGTTCGGCAAAGACCTTGGTGTTGTAGCCGAGGCCGGTGGCGGCCAAGCCGATGCCCACCGCCTTACCCTGGATGTTGGCGATGTCATACAGGTCGTTACGCCGTGGCGTGTCGACTGCGGCGCACAGGCCGAGCCCGATGGCCTGGTACATCGGACCGTCATCCAGCATGACGACGTCCATGTCGGGCTTGCCGCGTTGTGCTTGCAGCCGGGCCAGCGCCGGCGCGGCATTTGCGGCGACGTAGGTGATGCTGACCTTGTTGTCCTGCTCGAATTTCGGGAACACGAAGGTGCGCAGCGCGCGTTCCAGTTCGCCGCCGAAACCGCCGACGACCAACGTACTCTGCGCCTGGGATGGTGAAGCGGCCACACACAGGCCGAACAAGGCTGCTGTCAGGAGAAGCGCGCGCCGCATGGTCAGTGCTCCACTGTGGATTGAATGCGTATGCAGATGACCATGCACGCGCACCTCGTGTCCATGGTTAACTGTGCTACTTCGCAGCGACCATGATCATTTCGACCTTCAAATCCGGCTTGCCCATCGCAACCACGCAGGCGCATGCCCGCGACGGCGGGTTGGCGGGGTCGATCCAGGCGTCCCACACCACGTTGACCTCGTCGAAATACCGGATGTCCGACAGCCAAATCTGCGTCGCCAGCAGCTTCGACTTGTCCGTGCCCAGGCTGGCCAGGCGCTTGTCGACCGTTGCCAGGATTTGCCGCGCCTGATCCGCTGCGGACAGCGCGGGATCATACGGCTTGTTTGGAGTCGTGGTGACGTAGATGGTGTCGTTGTGCACCACCATCTCGCTCGACCGCGTTCCTGGATTGATACGCTCGATCGTCATAGGCGACCTCCGCTTCGTTCGTCGTTGTTGATGATCGGCGGTCTATCTGCAAAGGTATTCAAGACGCAAGCTGCAGAGGTTGCAAGATGCAAGCAGGGAAGCCGCATTGAGCCACGTCGTGCTCGACGGCGTGGTGAAGCGCTACGGGCCGGTGAACGCGGTCGACGGCGTTTCCTTGTCCGTGGCGCGGGGGGAGTTCGTCGGGCTGCTCGGCCCGTCCGGATGCGGCAAAACCACGACGCTGCAGATGATCGCCGGCTTCACCACCCCGGATGGCGGTTCCATCACCCTCGAGGGGCGCGAGCTGACCCGCATCCCCGCCAACCGGCGCAACGTCGGCATCGTGTTTCAGTCCTACGCGCTGTTCCCGCATCTGACCGTCGCGGGCAACATCGCGTTCGGGTTGGAGATGCGGAAGGTGCCGCGTGCGGAACGGGACGCGCGGGTGCGCGCGGCGATCAGCCAGGTGGCGCTGGACGGCATGGCGGACCGCCATCCGCGGCAGCTTTCCGGCGGGCAGCAGCAGCGCGTCGCGCTGGCCCGCGCGCTGGTCATCAACCCCGACGTGCTGCTGCTGGACGAGCCTTTGGGGGCGCTGGACGCCAAGCTGCGGGAAGGCATGCAGATCGAACTGCGGCAGCTGCAACGCAAGCTCGGCATCACCACGATCCTGGTCACCCACGACCAGGCGGAGGCGATGGCGCTGTGCGACCGGGTGGCGGTGATGGACCGCGGTCGCATCCTGCAGGTGGCGGAACCTTGGGAAGCCTACGAGCGCCCGGCGGACGCCTTTGTGTCCGGCTTCCTGGGCAAGACCAACCGCCTGGAAGGACAGGTGGTAGCCGGTGCGGTCACGTTCGGCGGCGGCCGCCTGGTTCTGCCGCGCCCGGTGCCGGATGGCCCGGTCACACTATGGATACGTCCGGAGCGGCTGCGCTTCTGCGACGCGGGCGGCGTGCCGGGCCGGATCGCGAACCGCGTCTTCCTGGGCCAGCAATGGCTTTACGAGGTCGACAGCGCGGCCGGGCGGCTGCTAATGGTGACCCAGAACGACGGTGGCGTCGAACACGCCATCGGCACGGCGGTTCAAGTCACCGCGGAACCCGCCGGCATTCGAATGGACCTGGCATGACACGCGGGAACGCAGGGCGCCTGGCACCCGCGTTGATGAGCGCGCCGGCTTTGCTGGTGTTCGGCGTGTTCTTTGCCGCCCCCCTGGTGCTGACCGGCCTGCTGAGCGTCTACGCCTTTGTCGCCAGCTCCGGCACGTTCGAACCGACGGTGACGGGCGAGAACTACAGCAACGTGCTGTTCGATCCGTATTACCGCGAGGTGTTCCTGCGCACCTACCTGGTGGCGTTGGCGACCGCGGCCATCTCGGTCGCCATCGGCACGCCCGAGGCCTATGTCATCCACCGGATGCAGCCGCGCTGGCGGGGGTTGCTGTTGCTGATGGTGATCGGGCCGCTGCTGGTGTCGGCGGTGATCCGCACCTTCGGCTGGATGGTGGTGCTGGGGAATACCGGATTGCTGAACCAGATCCTGCTCGCCACCGGGCTGATTCAGCGGCCTGTCGGCATGATGTTCACCTCCGGCGCCGTGATACTGGGGCTGGTGCATGTGCTGACACCGTTCCTGGTGCTGTCGGTCTGGGCTTCGCTGGCGCGGCTCGACCCGGCGATCGAGCGGGCGGCGGTGTCGCTCGGTGCGTCTCGCCTCACCGTGTTTTTCCGCGTCGTGCTCCCCAACGTGGCACCCGGCGTGCTGTCAGGCTCGCTGATCGTGTTCTGCATGGCGGCCAGCAGCTTCGCCACCCCGTTGATGCTGGGCGGCAAGCGCATCCCCTTGGTGTCCGGCACGATCTACACGGAGTTTCTGTCGACGCTGAACTGGCCGTTGGGGGCGGCGCTGGCGGTCGTGCTGCTGGCAGCCAACCTGCTGCTGATCCTGTGCTACAACAACTTCATGGAGCGCCGTTTCGTGGCACGACTCGGCTGATGCGCAACGGGGCCGGGGCACTGCTGTTCAACGCCATGTTCGTGGCGTTCATCATGACGCCGATCGTGGTCGTGATGCTGGTGTCGATCACCACGCGGTCCTACCTCGCCCTGCCATGGGACGGGGTTTCCCTGCGATGGTATGGGGAGTTGCTACACAACCGCGACTTCATCGCATCGCTATGGGTCAGCCTGCGCTTGGCGCTGGTGGCTGCGAGCGCCGCGGTGCTGATCTCGCTGCCCGCCGCCTTTGCCATCGCGCGTCACGACTTTCCCGGGCGCGGCGCGCTGTCCGCCTTTTTGTTGTCGCCGTTGATGATTCCGGCGGTGGTCCTGGGGATCGCTTTCCTGCGCTTCCTGACGCTGACCGGGTTGAGCGGCACCTTCCTGTCGCTCGCGCTGTGTCACGTCGTGCTGGTGACCCCGTTCGTGCTCCGCTTGCTGCTCGCCTCCTTGGCGGGGTTCGACCGCCAGGTGGAACGTGCGGCCGTTTCGCTCGGCGCCGGCCGGATCACGCTGTTGCGCCGCATTACGCTGCCGCTGCTGTTGCCCGGCATCGCCGGCGGCTGGGTGCTCGCCTTCATCACCAGCCTGGACGACTTGACCGTGACGATCTTCGTGGCACCGCCCGAGCTGACCACCCTGCCGGTGCGGGTGTTCAACTACATCGACCAGATGACCGATCCGCTGGTGGCCGCCGTGTCCACGGCCCTGATCGTGGTGACGGGTGGCCTGATGCTGCTGTTGGACCGGGTGTACGGCCTGGACCGGCTGTTGGTGGGCCGCTGATGCCCGCACGGCCGCAGCTGCGTCCCCCCCGGGGCGCTTGGGACACGCACATCCACATCTTCGACCCGCGCTTCCCGGTCCGGCCGGACTCGGTGTTTCAGCCTCCGATCGCGACGGCGCAGGACTACCTCCTCGTGCAGCGCCGGCTCGGGACGGAGCGGGTTCTGGTGGTGCAATCTTCAGCCCACGGCACCGATCATGCCGGCCTTTTGGACGGGATCGCCGCGCTGGGCTCTGGTGCCCGGGGGATCGGCATGGTGGATGCTGAAGTGTCCGATGCCGAGCTGCGTCGGCTGACCCAGGGCGGGGTACGCGGCGCGCGCTTCCTGATGGTGCCGGGCGGCGTGCTGCCCTGGCAGGATTTGGAGCCCCTGGCGGCCCGCATCCAGCAGGTCGGCTGGCACGTGAATTTGCAGCTCGATGGTCACGAACTGGCGGACCGGGCCGACCTGATCGCCCGGTTACCCGGCCAGGTGATCATCGACCATCTCGGCATGTTCGGCCGTCCGGTGCCGCTGGACCATCCCTCCATGCTTGCCCTGCTGCGCCTGCTGGAGAGCGGCCGGGTTTGGGTGAAGCTATCCGCCCCCTATGCCGGCGGCGGCATGGGCGAGCCGCCCTACCCGGCCGCCGGCATGCTGGCCCGTGCCCTGGTGCATCACGCACCGGAGCGGTTGATGTGGGGCAGCAATTGGCCGCATCCCTTCACCACTCAAGTCCGCGGCCTGCCGGCCGAGGACGACGCCATGCTGCTGGACCTGCTGTTGGAATGGGCGGAAGACGCGAGCGTGCGCGACCGCATCCTGGTCGACAACCCGGCGGCCCTGTTCGAAACCAGCTCGATATCGGTCTAAGCTGGCGGCCTGTCAGGGTGGGGTGTTGCGTTGAGGAAATTACACGCGGTCCGAGTGACCTCGTTGGACGTGGCCAAGCTGGCCGGCGTCTCACAATCTGCCGTCTCCCGCGCGCTCACCCCCGGAGCCAGCATCTCGGCGGCCATGAAGCGCCGGGTGACGGAGGCGGCGGAAGAACTCGGCTACACCCCGAACGTGTTCGCGCGCAGCCTGATCACTCGGCGTTCCGACATCATCGGCGTGGTGATGGGCGAGGTGACCGGCGCATTCTATGCCGAGGTGCTGGACCGCCTCGGTCGGTCGTTGCAGGAGCGCGGCCAGCGCATGCTGTTCGCCGGGGCACCGCTCGACTCGGGGCCGGACCAGGCGGTGCAGGAGTTGCTGCATTACCAGGTGGCGGGCATCGTCATCACCTCCGCCACCGTGTCGCGGGAGATGGCCGCGCGCTGCGCTGCCGCCGGCGCGCCTGTCGTGCTGTTGAATCGCAAACCGCCACCCGGCGAGGCTAGCTCGGTCCGCTGTGACAGCGTCGATGGCGGTTTCTTGGCCGGCGATCTGCTGGCCCGGGCGGCACACGCGCGCTTCGCCTTCATCGGCGGTGAACCGGGCGCGTTCAGCAGCAAGGAGCGCGAGCGCGGTTTCGCCAACGCCCTGGCCGCGCACGGCAAGGCGATCGCGGTTCGCGCCGAAGGCGGCTTCACCTACCAGGGCGGCTTCGCTGCAGCCCGCGATCTGCTGCGACGCCCGACCCCGCCCGACGCCATCTTCTGCGGCAGCGACGAGATGGCGCTGGGCGCGGTCGATGCGGCCCGGGTGCTCGGCCTGCGCGTCCCGCAGGACGTGTCGGTTGTCGGCTTCGACGACATCCCGGCCGCGACCTGGGAAGGCTACCGCCTGACCACCATTCGCCAGCCGGTTGAGCGGATGGTGGAACGCACGCTGGAAATCCTGTTCGCACAGATCGAGCGGCCCGGCGGTAAGCGCGTGGTGGAGCAGATTGCCGGCGAACTGATGGTGCGCGGCACGGCGCGCCTGCCGGCGGGACATTTGGCCGCCACCGGCTGACACCCCCTGTGTTGGCGCGGGACGCGAGAACGTTGCAAACGCTTGCAACAGCCGCCATGCTGCTGCCAACCTGAACACTGCAGCAAGAGGCGTGCATGCCCGACCGCCATGACGCAGGCCTGACACTCGGACGCCGCGCCGTAATGGGGGCTGCGGGCGCCGCAGCACTTGCCACCGCCCTTGCTCCGCACGACGCCCACGCGGCCACGATGCTCCGCGCCGCCTGCGTCGGCACGTCGTTCCAAAGCCTCGATCCGGGCAAGGCCACCTCCGCGCCCGATTTCTGGGTGCTGTGGGCGATGTTCAACGGCTTGGTGAAGTTCGATGCCGACATGGCCATCGTCCCCGACCTGGCCGAAAGCTGGACCAATCCCGATCCCCGCACTTGGGTGCTCACCTTGCGCCACGGCGTGCGCTTCCACGACGGCAACGAGATGACCGCGGACGACGTGAAGTTCACTTTCGACCGCCTGCGCGACCCCGCCTTCGGCTCCCCCAACCGCACCAAGCTGGACCCGGTGCAAGAGATCAGGGTGCGTGATCCTTACACGGTCGAGATCGTCACGGCCGAGCCGTTCGCGCCGCTGCTGACCTATTTGACCAACACCCGCTCCGGCACCCAGATCGTATCCCGCCGCGCCGTGCAGGGCATGAGCGCGCAGGACTTCGCCAAGGCTCCTGTCGGCACCGGCGCCTTCCGCATGGTGGAGTGGCGTCCCAACGAGAAGATCGTGCTGGCGGCGCACAAGGATTATTTTGGCGGCGCGCCGAAGGTGGACACGATCGACATCCCGTTGATCGCCGATGAGAGCACGGCCGTGAACGCGCTGCTGGCCGGCAACGTGGACCTTATCGGCCGCGCCCCCTTCGATCAGGTGCAGCGGCTGGAGAAGATGCCGAACCTGACGGTATACCGCTCGGCCGGCATGAACTGCCGCTACATGGCACTGAACCTGAAGCGCCCACCGTTTGACGACCTGCATTTCCGCCGCGCGCTGTCCATGGCATTCGACCGCAACCTGATCGTGCGGGCCGTGCTGTTCGGTGAGGGCCAGCCTTCGCAAGGCAACGTACCGTCCGCAATTCCATGGGCGTTCGACAAGCAGAAGCGGCCGATTTGTGAGTTCAATCCCGCTGCCGCGAAGGCTGAGTTGGCCAAGTCGAAATACGGCCCCGGCCAAGGGGGCACCGTGCTCACCTGGGGCGCCAGTTGGTGGCGTCGTTGGGCGGAGCTGTTCGTCAACCAGGTCAACCAGACACTGGGCACCAAGCTGACGGTCGAGGTATCCGACGCGATCACCGCCTTCCAGCGGTTCAAGCAGGGCGACTACGACGCGCTGACCTGGGGCTGGACCGGGCTGATCGAGGTGGACGAGTACCTCAGCGAATGTTTCCACAGCAAGGGCTGGCGTAACACCGGCGGCTACATCAACCCGGCCGTGGACAAGCTGCTGGACCAGCAGCGCCAAACGATCGACCAGGCGGAACGCGGCCGACTCTGCATTGAGGCCGAGCGGTTGCTGGCGGAGGACGTCCCCGCGCTGTTTACGCTCAACGCCAACGTGCACCAGGTCTACACCAAGGCGGTGCACGGCTATGTCGGCCTGCCCTACGAGGCGTTCGGCGCGCAGTTCTCCGCAGTGAGCTTGTCCGCCTAGCCGGATGGGCCTCCCCGCCTACCTGGCGCGGCGCCTATTCGGGGCGTTGGCGACGATCCTGGCCGGCTCGCTCGCCATCTTCCTGGTCATTCAGGCCGCTCCTGGGGACCCGGCACTCGCCGTGTTGCAGGAAAGCGCCAATCCTCAGGCGATCGCCGACTTCCGCCGGGCGCACGGCCTGGATCGCCCGGTCCTCGTGCAGTACGTCTCGCTGATCGGCAACGCGCTGCATGGTGATTTCGGCCAGTCGCTCACCATGGGCGGCGGCGTGCCGATTGGCCGGCTGATCCTGCAGCGGCTGCCGAACACGGTGTTCCTGGGGCTGTATGCCATCGGGCTTGCGCTCGCGATGTCGCTGGTTGCGGCCACGGTGGCCGCGTCGCGGCGCGGAGGGGGGGCGGACGCGATCGTCACTGCCGCCGCCGTCGGGCTGATCTCCATGCCGGATTTCTGGCTGTCCTACATGCTGGTGCTGCTGTTCTCGCTTCGGCTCGGGGTGTTCCCGGCCTATGGGTTCACGCCGCCGGGCAGCTCGTTGGCGGGAGCGCTGTTTACCGGCTTCCTGCCCGCACTGTCGATTTGCGCGGCGATGACCGGCTTCTTCAGCCGCATCCTGCGCGCCTCGCTGCTGGAAACCTGGCGGCGGCCGTATGTCGTGGCGGCGCAATCCTTCGGGTTCGGGCGCCGCTTCGTTTATCTGAACTACATCCTGCGCAACGCGATCGTGCCGTTGGTGGTGGTGATGGGTTTCCAGGTCCGCCACTTGCTGGGCGGCGTGGTGGTCATCGAGAAGGTGTTCGGCATCCCAGGGCTCGGGTCGCTGATCGTCGATGGTGCCTTCGCCCGCGACTATCCGCTGGTGCTGGCCTGCTCGCTGACCTTCCTGACGGCAGTGGTGCTGGTCAACCTGGCCGTCGACCTCGCCTGCACCGCGCTCGATCCACGCAGGGGGCGGTAGATGCCGGCGATGCTTATCCGGCGTGGCTGGCAGCGTGCGATGGCGGGCGGATATCTGCTGCCGACCGGCACGGCGCTCGTGGGCTTCGTGCTGCTCGCCGTGGTGGTCGGCCCATCGCTCACCGGCTGGGGCGAGAACGAAATGGACTACATGGCCCTGCTGCAAGGCCCCAGCCTGCCCCACCCGTTCGGGACCGATTCCTTCGGCCGGGACGTGCTGAGCCGGGTGCTGTACGGCGCCCGGGTGTCACTGCTGGTCAGCGTCGCTGGGATTGGGCTGGCGGCGGTATGCGGCACGCTGATCGGCATGGCGGCGGCCATGCTGGGTGGCGTGATGGACGCGGTCGCCATGCTTGCCGTCGATCTGTTGCTGGCGCTGCCCAGTTTCGTGCTTGCGCTGTTCCTTATGCTGATCCTGGGCTTCGGGCTGGTGAACGTCGTGCTGGCGCTCGCGCTGATCTTCCTGCCCAATTTCGCCCGCCTGGCGCGTAACACCACGCTTGCCGTCAAGAACGAGAACTACGTGCAGGCCGCGGTGGTCATGGGGCAGCCGACATGGCGCATCATGCTGCGGGAGATCCTGCCTAACATCGCCGCCCCCTTGTTCGTGCAGCTGTCCGCGGCGCTGGCCTTCGGCATCCTGGTGGAGGCCGGGCTCAGCTTCCTCGGCCTCGGCGTGCAGCCGCCAACCCCGTCGCTCGGTGGGCTGATGAGCGAGGGCAAGGATTATTTCGAGAGCGGTCCCTGGGTGCTGACCTACACGGGGCTTTCGGTCAGCACGATCATCCTGGGCCTCAACCTGCTGGCCGACGGTATCCGCGACGTGCTGGACCCCAGGCTGCGGCGCATCGCCGGATGAGCCCGGTGCTGGAGGTGGATGGGCTGCAAGTTTGGCTGCCGCTGCCCGGCGGACGCCGGCCCCTGGTGCGCGACATCTCCTTCACGGTCGCGCCCGACGAGGTGCTGGGTCTGATCGGCGAGTCCGGGTCCGGCAAAACCATGACGGTGACTGCTATCCTGCGGCTGTTGCCGGCCGGAATCCAGGCAAGCGCCCGGCACCTGCGCCTGGCAGGCCACGAGTTAACGGCACTCGACGGACCGCGATTCGATCGCCTGCGCGGCAGGGCGATGGCAATGATCTTCCAAGACCCGTCCGGCGCCTTCAACCCGGCCAAGACGGTGGGGTGGCACTTTCGCCACGTCCTCCGCCAGGTGCATACGGACGGGGAGGGACACTGGCGCGCCGTCGCCGCCAGGCTGCTGAATGACGCCGGCGTGGGCCGGGCGGACGCGGTGCTGGCGCAATATCCGCACCAGCTTTCCGGCGGAATGTCGCAACGGGCGTTGATCGCCCTGGTGCTGGCACTGCGCCCGATCCTGATCGTCGCCGACGAGCCAACGACCAACCTCGACGCCATCGTCGGGCGGCAGATCATCGCACTGTTCCGCGAGCTGAAGACTCGGCTGAGCGCCTCGTTCATCTACATCACCCACGACATCGAGGTCGCCCGACTGTTCTGCGACCGCATCGCCGTGCTCTACGCCGGCCAGGTGGTCGAGCAAGGACGCACCGCCACGATCCTACGCCACCCCCGCCATCCCTACACGAGCGCCTTGATCACCGCGGCGACCGAGCTGGCCGAACGGCCGCGGCGCTTGCGCGAGATTGCCGGGGAGCCGGTGGGCGCCGGGCCAGCCGGCGCTTGTGCATTCGCCCCGCGCTGCCCCTCGGTGCACGCGGCATGCCTGGCGGCCGATCCTGGCCTACGCCGCCAGGCGGACGGCTCCGACGTCCGCTGCGTGTTGCACGATGCTGCCTGAGCCACCGCCGCTGCTACAGGTTCGCGACTTGCAGGTCACATTCCGGCGCGGCGGCCTGGCCGCCCTGCTGCCATGGCGCCGTGCCGCACCGCATCGAGCGGTGGACGGCGTCAGCTTCACGGTGCGGGAAGGAGAGACCCTGGGCATCGTGGGCGAGTCCGGCAGTGGCAAGACCACGGTCGGCCGAAGCATCCTTCGCCTGCAAGCCGCCAGCGCCGGGCAGATCATCTTGGACGGCGAGGACATCACCGGCGCGACCGGTGCCCGGCTGCGCCAACTGCGGCGTCGCATGCAGATGGTGTTCCAGGATCCGCTGTCGTCGCTGAACCCCCGGCACAGCATCCGCACCGCGCTGGCCACGCCCCTGCGCGTGCACCGGCTTTGTTCGCGTGGCGAAATCGAGACGCGCGTCACCCAGATGCTCCGCCGCGTCGGCTTGCCGGCGGCTGCCGCGGACCGCTATCCGCACGAGCTGTCCGGTGGGCAGGTACAGCGGGTCGCGATCGGGCGTGCGCTGCTGCTATCCCCGGGCCTGCTGCTTGCCGACGAGGCCGTGTCGAAGCTCGACGTTTCCGTGCGGGCGCAGGTGCTCAACCTGTTCAAGGACATGCAGGACGAACAGCGCCTCGGGCTGATCTTCATCACGCATGATCTGGATGTCGCTCGGTTTCTGTCCGACCAGATCCTCGTGATGTATTTCGGCCAGGTGGTGGAACGCGGTCCTCCTGACATCCTCGCAACCGCGCCGTTGCATCCGTACACGCGCTCCTTGATGGCCCCCGAGCCAGCCGCCATGACCGCAAGCACGGTTGATCCTGGGTCCGTTGCGGGGTGCCGCTTCTATGGCCGCTGCCAGCTTCGGATGGCGCAGTGCTTGACCGACAAGCCGCCGCTTGAGCCGGCCGGTGCTCCGCATGCCGTGGCTTGCTGGGCCGTCGCTGGCCGGCGCGGCAGCGAGACGCTGGCGTCGATCGCAGACAAGCGGTAGCGGCTGGAACGCATCCGCGCCGCTCGCGCTACGCTGGCGATCGACCCAGTGCACGAGAGTCACCGCGCTGGAGCCGAAGAGTTCCCTGAGCTGCGAGATTGCGGCTCTGACGAGGTGGAGACTGGTGACTAAGACTGCTGGCCGGAACCGGGCAGGCCGCTTTGAGGCTAGGAGCAGCATAAAGCGGACGTTGTCTGTCGTCGGGAGTAGACCTCCGTCATGGCGCGACTGTCAGGACGACCTTGCCCTGGATGCTGCCGCTGATGGCTCGCTCATGCGCTCGCGACCCATCGGCTAGCGTGTAGGTGCTGTCCACGATCACGCGGACGGTGCCATCATCGAGCAGGCGAGCGGCTCCGCCAATTGCGCGCCGTTCGAGCGGACCTGCGTCGATGAAACCGTGATCCCCATCGTTTCCGCTTCCTCGTGGCCGGTGAAGCCAAGCGGGTTGACCAGGAACAGGGCTCCGCCCCGCCTCACGTTGCGCAGGAACCGTTCCATCTTCGCACCGCCGAGTGCATCGAACACGAGGTCCACGTCGCGCACGACCTCGTCGGCCGCCGTATTGGTGTAGTCGATGAATTGATCGACGCCGAGGTCGCGCATCAACGCCTCGTCTTGGCCGAGGCGACGGCAACGATGCGCGCGCCCTGCCACTTCGCCAGTTGCACGGCCAGGTGTCCGACGCCGCCGCCGGCGCCATTGACGAGAACCGTCCTGCCCTGCAGCGGCACCGGCTGATGCCGGAACGACTGGAACGGGTTGGGCTCGTCGTGTCCCAGCTCAATCAGGAACTGCCATGCCGTGAGCAGCGACATCGGTGCACCGACGGCATGGACATGGTCGATGCCGGCCGGTTTCGGCGCCAGCTCCGATGCCGGCACGCTGACATGTTCGGCATAGGCATTGCTGCCGTAAGCGTCCGGTAATCCCCGCCTTCTGATGTTGATGCGTGCTGGTATGCTGCTGACTTTAAGGCTGGGCTTAAGGTCATGGACGGCACGATCGAGATCATCACGGGCCGGGAGCGGCGGCGTCGCTGGAGCA
>CAXTJM010000046.1:0-25253 GCA_964244585.1 uncultured Acetobacteraceae bacterium
GTGATGTCGCCGCCGCCGCCGAACCAGCCGCGCGTGGTGACGATCATGCGGGTGTTCATGTGCGCGGCGGGCACGTGCGGGCTTTGCGGATGGGCGACCAGGCTGATGCCGGCCGCCCAGAATCGCGGGTCCTCCGCCGCGCCCGGGATCGACCCGCGGAACTCCGGGCTGAACTCGCCCGCGACGACGGACACGTTCACCCCGATCTTCTCGAAGACCCGGCCATGCATCAGGCCGATCACGCCGCCGCCCTGCAGCTCCGGCCGCGACCATTCGGATCGCGTGAACCGCCCCGGTGCACGGTCCTGCAACGCGCCGCCCGCATCCTCGATCGCCTCGAACGCGGCGCAGAGCCGGTCGCGCAGGGCGGCGAACCATGCCTGGGCCTGTGGGCGCAGAGCGGCATGGGCAGACGCTTGCGACATTCCGAAGCCTTCCAATGTGGCACGACAGGCCAAATACGGTCGTGCTGTGTTGCAGGGGCGAAAGGCGTCCCCTAGAACATCGTGGCCGCGCTTGAGAAGGGTCGCCGTCCATGTCCACCACATCCCCCGCGATGCACAGCGATCTAGGCCATGGCGGGCAGACGACCACCACGAAACGGGACTTCCTTAAATTGGTTGCCGGCGCCGGCGCCGCCGTAGGTCTGGGCGCCATCGTCTGGCCGCTGGTCGACAGCATGAACCCGGCCGGCGACGTTCTGGCACTGTCTTCCGTCGAGGTCGACCTTGCCCCGATCAGCGTCGGCATGGGCATCACCACCGTCTGGCGCGGCAAGCCGATCTTCGTGCGCCATCGCACCGAGGACGAGATCAAGACGGTCGAGGCCGTGCCGATCAACCAGCTGATCGAACCCGCGACGGACCAGTCGCGGATCAAAGAGGGGCATGCGCAATGGATCATCCTGATCGGCATCTGCACCCATCTGGGCTGCATCCCGCTGGGTAATAAGCCGACCGATCCCCGTGGGGAATGGGGCGGCTGGTTCTGCCCCTGCCACGGCAGCCAGTACGACGTCTCCGGCCGCGTGCGGCACGGGCCGGCTCCGGCGAACCTGTATTTGCCGCCCTATGCATTCACGTCCGACACAAAGATCAAGATCGGCTAAGGAGCCAATATCATGGCCGGATTACACAAGAGCGACATCAAGAACCCGGTGCTGAACTGGGTCGATTCCCGCATGCCCATCCTGACGATGATGCAGAAGGAATACGGCACTTTCCCCACGCCGAAGAACTTCAACTATTTCTGGAATTTCGGCGCGTTGGCGATGATCAACCTGGTCATCATGATCGCCACCGGCATCTTCCTGGCGATGAACTACACAGCGCATACCTCGCTGGCGTTCGACAGCGTCGAGCGGATCATGCGGGACGTGAACTACGGCTGGCTGTTGCGCTACGTGCATGCCAACGGCGCGTCGATGTTCTTTATCGTCGTCTACATCCACATCTTCCGCGCCATCTACTACGGATCCTACAAGGCGCCGCGCGAATTGCTGTTCATGCTGGGCGTGGTGATCCTGCTGCTGATGATGGCGACGGCGTTCATGGGCTACGTGCTGCCCTGGGGCCAGATGAGCTACTGGGGCGCCACCGTCATCACCAACCTGTTCTCCGCGATTCCGCTCGTGGGCGAGAGCATCGTGACGTGGCTGTGGGGTGGCTTCTCGGTCGACAACCCCACCCTGAACCGCTTCTTCTCGCTGCATTACCTGATGCCGTTCATGATCACCGGCGTGGTGTTCCTGCATATCGTGGCGCTGCACATCACCGGGTCGAACAACCCGCTCGGCATCGACGTGAAGACCCCGCAGGACACCATCCCGTTCCACCCGTACTACACGATCAAGGACAGCGTGGGGATCTGTGTCTACCTGCTCGTGTTCGCGCTGCTGGTGTTCTTCTTTCCGAACGCCCTTGGCCATGCGGACAACTACATCCCGGCCAACCCTCTTTCGACGCCGGCCGAGATCGTGCCGGAATGGTACTTCCTGCCGTTCTACGCCATCCTGCGCTCCGTTCCGTCGAAGCTCGGCGGCGTCAGCTTGATGTTCGGATCGATCGCGGTGCTGTTCCTGCTGCCCTGGCTGGATACGTCTCCGGTGCGCTCTGCCCGGTTCCGGCCGATCTACCGTCAGTTGGTGGTCGTGCTGGTCGTGGCCATGTTCGTGCTCGGCGAGGTCGGGGCGCACCGACCGGAAGGCATCTGGGTGGTGCTGGGCCGCGTCGCGACGGCCTATTACTTCCTGCACTTCCTCGTCCTGCTTCCGCTGCTCGGCAAGATCGAGCGGCCATTGCCCCTGCCGGAAAGCATCAGCAGCCCGGTGCTCCGCAGCCGCGGTCCCGGCGGTCCGGGCGGTGGCGGTCCCCTGCCGCAGGGTGCAGCTGCCAAGCCCATGGAGAAGATGTAAATGCGTGTGGCCTTCCTAGCACTCGGCATCGGCCTGGCGCTCCCCGGCGTGGCAGCTGCCCAGCAGATGGAGCCGGAGACCTTGCCGGACACGCATTGGAGCTTCGACGGTCCGCTGGGGACGTTCGACCGAGCGTCCGAACAGCGCGGGTTGCAGGTCTGGCAGGAGGTCTGCTCCAACTGCCACTCCATGAAGGAGGCGTATTACCGCAATCTGACTGGCATCGGCTTGAGTCCGGACCAGGTCAAAGCCTTCGCTGCCGGCATCACCGTGCCTGGTGGCACGGATGACAGCGGACAGCCGATCGAGCGCCCGGCCTTGCCCGCGGACCATTTCCGCTCGCCGTTCCCGAACGACAAGGCGGCGCGCGCCGCGAACAACGGCGCGTTGCCGCCGGACCACTCGTTGATCGAGAAGGCCCGGGAAGGTGGAGCGACCTATGTCGACGCGCTGTTGCAGGGGTATCGTGACCCACCGGCGGGAATGAAGCTGGGCGACGGGATGAACTACAACATCTATTTCCAGGGCCGCCAGATCGCCATGGCGCAGCCGTTGCACGATGGTCAGGTGACGTATTCGGATGGGACGCCGGCCACGGTCGAGCAGATGTCGCGCGACGTGACGACGTTCCTGACCTACATGGCCAATCCGGAGATGGAGCAGCGCAAGCGGATGGGCGTGCGCATCGTGCTGTTCCTGGCCGGCATGACCGTCGTCACCTATGCGGTGAAGCGCAAAATCTGGTCGGACCTGCATTAGCAGCCATGGACATGATCCAGCCGGTGATCGGGATCATCGGCGGCTCCGGGCTGTATGACATAGATGGCTTGGAGGACAAGGAGTGGCGGCGGGTTGCCACGCCCTGGGGCGAGCCGTCCGATGCGTTGCTCTTCGGGCGGTTGGAAGGCATACGCTGCGTTTTCCTGCCGCGCCATGGCCGCGGCCACAAGCTGTCTCCGACCCATCTGAATTACCGCGCGAACATCGATGCCCTGAAGCGCTCCGGCGTGACCGACGTGCTATCGCTCTCGGCGGTTGGAAGCCTGAAGGAGGAGTATCCTCCCGGGCATTTCGTGATCGTCGACCAGTTCATCGACCGCAGCTTCGCACGGGAGAAGAGTTTCTTCGGCGAAGGCTGCGTTGCCCATGTCAGCGTGGCCGACCCGGTCTGTCCGCGTGTCGGCGACGCGCTGGAGGGGGCGGCACGCGCGCTGGGGCTGCCGGTCAGCCGTGGCGGAACCTACCTCGTCATGGAAGGCCCGCAATTCTCCACCAAGGCGGAAAGCCGGCTCTATCGAAGCTGGGATTGCAGCGTGATCGGCATGACCAACATGCCCGAGGCGAAGCTCGCCCGCGAGGCCGAGCTTTGCTACGCGACGGTCGCCATGGTGACGGATTTCGATTGCTGGCACACGGACCATGGGCACGTGACGGTCGATCAGATCGTCGCCGTCATGTCCAGCAATGCCGACGCTGCCAGAGCCTTGGTCCGGTCGGTCGTGCCGCGGTTGGGCGCATCGCGCGGCTCGTGCCCGGCGGGCTGCGACCGGGTGCTGGACTTCGCCATCACCACCCCTGCCGAGCATCGGGACCCGGTGCTGATGCGGAAGCTTGATGCGGTAGCTGGACGCATACTCACCTGACGCATGGACGCCCTCTCCCAACGGGAGAGGGCGGGCGGGCGACTAGATTCGCCCGAGCACCAGCAGGACGATCAGGATGATCACGATCAGGCCGATGCCGCCCGTCGGACCCACGCCCCAACCAGAACTATAGCCATAGCCGCCGCCGCCGAGCAGCAGGATGATCAGGATGATAACGAGGATCGTACCCATAGGTGACACCCCTTCCGGTGTTGCTTGCGCGACCAGAACGCCGTCAAGCTGCTAGGGTTCTCACAACGTCGTGCGAAATCAAGAGGGCAGTTAAATCAACGGTTTCGTCATGATTGCAGGTGACGGCCGAGGAAATCCAGAGTACGGCTGCGTGCCTGCTCGAATGCTGCCTTGTCGAAGCTCGCGCGTTTGTCGCAGCCGAAGCCGTGGCCGGCGCCCGGATAGATGTAGATCTCGACACCCGGCTGGGACGCCCGGATCGCTTCGACGTCGCTGAGCGGGATACCGTGGTCCTCGGCGCCGAAATGCAGCTGCACGGCGCAGGACGCAGTCTCCTCCCGCGTGCCGGCGATGCCGCCGCCATACCATCCTACGGCGGCCTCGAAGCTTTCGCTCCGCGTGGCGCCCCACCAGGCGATCGTGCCGCCCCAGCAATACCCGACGATCCCCAGCTTGCGGGCGCCGAGCGCGGCCGCCGCGGCATGGACATCCGCCATGCTGGCTTCGGCGGACACGTCCGCACGCAATGCCATGCCCCTTGTCCGGTCGGCATCGCCGTAGCCCAGCTCGACGCCACGCTCCACCCGATCGAACAGGGCAGGTGCGATCACGGCATAGCCGGCCTCGGCGAACTGGTCGCACACGTTGCGTATGTGTCCGTTCACACCGAAGATTTCCTGCACGATGACGAGCCCTTTCGTCGCCCCGTCCGGGCCGGCCTGGTAGGCGCCCAGCTTGTGGCCGTCCCCGGCCGTCAGCTCGATCATCCGTCCCATTCGCATCTCCTCGGTTTCATGTCAGCCTGCAGCCATGGGTGAGATCGTCAATCTCCGCAAGGTGCGGAAGGCCAGGTTGCGCGCCGAAGCTGCCGCCGAGGCTGCCGAGAACCGCGCCCGCCATGGCCGGACCGCGGCGGAGCGCGAACGCGAGGCCCTGGAGGCGGCGCAGGCCCGGCGTGTTCTGGACGGCGCCAAGCAGGATGCGCCTTGAGCTTCGTCGCCATGAAACTGCTTTCCATGGTGTTGCTGCCGACGGCCTTGCTGGTTGAACTGACTGCCGTCGGATTGCTGCTGGGCCGGCGGTCGGCGGGCCGCCTGCTGCTGTGGACCGGGCTGGGCGGCCTGCTGGCCTGCCTGGTCCTGCCGGTCGACCGCTGGGCCATCCGGCCGCTGGAAGATGCGTTCCCGCAGGTCGCGATCGACCCGCCTCACCTCGACGGAATCATCGTACTGGGCGGGTCGATCGACGACCTGACCAGCCTGGACCGCGGGACGCCCGTGTTGAACGGGGCGGCGAACCGGCTGACGACCTTCGTGACCCTGTCCCGCCGCTATCCGGATGCCCGGCTGGTCTTCACCGGCGGGTCGGGGCGGGTCGAACAGGGCGTCGCGAACGAGGCGCATTTCGCCCGCATCCTGCTGGCCGGCCTCGGCCTGCCGCCGGACCGCGTCGTGTTCGAGGACGAATCCCGCACCACGGCGGAGAATGCCAGCCTGTCCCGCGCATTGGTGAAGCCGGCGCCGGGCGAAACCTGGGCGCTGGTCACCTCCGCCAGCCATATGCCGCGATCGGTCGGCGTGTTCCGCAAGGCCGGATGGCCGGTGCTGCCGTGGCCGGTCGGCTACCTGTCCCGCGACAGCCACCCGGCCCTGGCCCCCTCGCTCGGCGGCAAGCTCGCCACGCTCGACCTGGCCGCGCATGAGTGGGAGGGGCTGGTGGCCTACTGGTTGGCCGGAAAGACCAGCTCGCTGCTTCCCAGCCCCTCCAGCGGCTGACAGGGCGGGACGTCCTCCGCTGTGTCCACGGCGGCGTTCGGCCGGTCGACGTCGCGCAGCGTCCGCCGTACTACGCGGGTGCGAGTCCGGGCATCCTCGATCGTGCGCGCCATGGTTCCGGCATTGCGTGCCAGGCGTTCCAGCACCTCATCCATGCGCACCATCTCCTGCCGCGTCGCACCGAGCAGCCGGCCGATCTGCTCCGCCTTCTGTTCCAAGGACAGCGTGACGTAGCCAAGGTGCACGGTGCGCAGCAGCCCGGGCAGCAGGCCCGGTCCCATCAGCAGCACGCGATGCGTGCGGCCCAATTCGTCGACCAGCCCCGGCATGCGGGCGGCCTCGGCATACAGCCCGTCTGTCGGCAGGTACAGCACGGCGAACTCGGTCGTCCTCGGCGGCATGATGTACTTGCTGGCGATCCGTTTGGCCTCCACGCGCAGCGCCGCCTCCAGGGCGCGCCGGGCCCCGCGTTCCGCCTCCGCATCGCCCGCCTCCGCCGCCTGTACCAGGCGCTCGTAATCGGCCAGCGGCAGCTTGGCGTCGATCGGCAGCAGCGGCCGCGGCTCGCCCTGGCCGGGCATGCGCACCGCGAACTCCACGACCCGGCCCTCCGCGATCGCCACGTTGGACTCGTAGCTGCCAGCCGGGAGCAAATCGTCCAACAGGGCGCGGAGCTGGGTCTCGCCCCAGCCGCCGCGGGTCTTCACGTTGGAGAAGATCCGCTTCAGGTCGCCGATGCCGGCGCTGACCGCGGCAACCTCGCCCATCGCCTTTTGCACGGCGGAGAACTGCTCCAGCACGCGGCCGAAGCTTGCCGTCATCTGCTGCTCTACCGCGGCATGCAGCTGCGTGCCGACCGTGCGCTCGATGGCCAGCAGCCGGGTCGCGCTGGCCTCCGCCATCTCGCGCAGCTTGCCCTCCAGCAGCAACGCCACGCGGTGGGACATGTCGTTCGCCTCCATGCGGGCCTGTTCCAGCCGTCCGGACAGGGCGCGTTCGCCGGCCTGCATCTGCGCCCGGCCGGCCTCCGCCTCGGCCCGCCCGGTCGCCAGCGCGTGTTCCGCGATCAGCCGCAGGTCGCGCACGGCCGACAGCAGCCGCAGCAAGGCCAAGACGCCGCCCAGCACCAGCACGCCGGCCACGCCCGCCAACACCCACCAAACCTCCACGGGCCATGCCGCCACGTCGCAATCCCCCAGGTGCATACCGAGCCGCTACACGAATCATGCCGAGTCGCCGTCATGCAGGACGCGATGCCGCCGCCGGCTGGCCTGTGCGCCACGCGTGCAATAGGGTGCACCACCAGGGAGCGGCCAACATGCCAGACGGTGCGACGCAATCCGGCAAGAAGGCGCTGCCGCTCATCGCGCTCGGTGCACTCGGCGTCGTGTTCGGTGATATCGGCACCAGCCCGCTCTACGCCGTCCAGCAATGCTTCCAGGACGACCCCGCCTTCGCGCATGACCCGGCGGCGATCATCGGCATCCTGTCGCTGATCGTCTGGTCGGTGATCCTGGTCGTCTGCGTCAAGTACACTGGCTTCATCCTGCGCGCCGACCATGACGGGGAGGGCGGCACCCTCGCCTTGCTCGGGCTGGTCCGCAGCAAGGTCCCCCCGCTTCCCTTCGCCCGGCCCGGCGCGCTGACCTTGCTGGTGCTGTTCGGCTCGGCGCTGCTCTACGGCGACGGGGTGGTGACCCCGGCCATCTCGGTGCTGTCGGCGGTGGAGGGGCTGAAGCTCGCCAGCCCCGTCTTCGGACCCGTGGTGGTGCCGCTCTCGGTCGGCATCCTGCTCGCCCTGTTCCTGTTGCAGCGCTACGGGACGGACCGGGTGGGCCACTTCTTCGGGCCGGTCATGGTGGTGTGGTTCGCGATGATCGCCATCCTGGGCGCCGTCGGCACCGTGCAGCACCCGGCCGCCCTGGCCGCCTTCAACCCTCTGGCCGGCTTGCGGCTGCTGGTCGGGCACGGATGGGCGGGCTACGCGGTGCTGGGCGCGGTCGTGCTCTGCTTCTCTGGCACGGAGGCATTGTTCGCCGACCTCGGCCATTTTGGCCGCCGCCCCATCGTGATCGCCTGGTACGCGGTCGTCCTGCCGGCTTTGGCGCTCAGCTATCTCGGTCAGGGCGGGCTGCTGCTGGAAAACCCGGATGCGGCCAGCAACCCCTTCTTCGCCCTCGTCCCGCACTGGGCGCTCTACCCGGTGGTGCTGGTGGCCACGGCCGCCACGGTGATCGCCTCCCAGGCGCTGATCTCCGGCGCGTTCTCCCTCACGCAGCAGGCGATCAACATGGGCTTCGCGCCGCGCTACGCGGTGGTGCACACCTCGGAGGATGCGCGGGGCCAGATCTACATGCCGGTGGTCAACTACGCGCTGATGGTGGGCTGCCTGGCGCTGGTGCTTGGGTTTCGCTCCTCCGCCGCGCTGGGCGCTGCCTATGGCCTGGCCGTGATCGGCACCATGGCCGTCACCTCCGTCACCTTCTACGTGGTGACGCGGCAGGTCTGGGGCTGGTCCCGGAGGCGGGCCGTGCCGCTGGTCGCCGCCTTCCTGCTGGTCGATGGCGGCTTCCTGATCGCCAACCTGGCCAAGCTGCTTTCCGGCGCCTGGGTGCCGCTGCTGGTCGGCGGCCTCGTGTTCGCGGTGCTGACGATCTGGACCGTCGGCAGGGCCCGTTTCCGCCGGGCGATGGCCGCGTTGACCATGCCGCTGGCCGAGTTCCAGGACATGGCGCGCAGCTGGAAAGACCGCGAGCCGGGCGGGGCGGTGTTCCTGACGGAGAATACGGACAAGGTGCCATTGATGGGCAGCCATTCGTGGCTGCGCGCCCATATCCGGCATGAGAACGTGCTGCTGCTGCGCGTCGAAACCACGCGCAGCCCCCATGTTGCCGATGGTGAGCGGCTGAGCATCGAGGACATGGGCGGTGGGATCTACCGCGGCGTCGCCCGGTTCGGCTTCATGCACCCGCCGGACGTGTCGGCTGCCCTGTCCGGGAGCATGCCGTTCGACTGGAGCAAGGCAGTGTTCTTCCTGCCGCAGGTGATCCTGACGCCTGCACCGAGTTG
This sequence comes from uncultured Acetobacteraceae bacterium, assembly GCA_964244585.1. Taxonomy (GTDB): domain Bacteria; phylum Pseudomonadota; class Alphaproteobacteria; order Acetobacterales; family Acetobacteraceae; genus LMUY01. Next base: position 9,093 of record CAXTJM010000046.1, read on the forward strand.
GGGACGCGGGCTGTTCCGGCGCTGCTTCATGTTTCTCGGCCGCACCGGGCTCACGCAGGTGGAGTATTTCCAGCTCCCCGTCGAACAGGTGGTGTCCGTCGGGGTCGAGCTGACGGTCTGATCTTGCCCGGCCTCAGCCGGGGTCTGGCGTTCGGCGGCGCGGCCGCCGCCGCCGCTCCGGCTCGTGGGTCAGCGCCATCCGCTCGAACAGCAGTACGGAGCGGCCGGTCACCACGTATTTTTCGCCGACTGCAACCTCTTCCTCGTGATTCGGGGCGTTGGTGTCGAAGACCAGCCGCCATACTGTGCCGCCCGCCACCGCCGGCAGGGTGAAGCCGACGCCCTCGTGGTGGGCGTTCAGTATGATCAGCATCGAGCTGTCGCTGGATACCCGGCGCACTCCGGTGGCGCGGGCCCGCCCGTCCAGCAGCATGCCGAAGCAACGGAGATTGCCGTCGCGCCAGTCATCCCCCTTCATCTCGGTGCCGCCGGCATTCAGCCAGCTCACGTCCCGCACGCCCGACTCGGCATCCAGTTCGCCGGTGAGATAGCGGCCGCGGCGCAGGATGGGGTAGCGGTGGCGCAACGTGGTCAATTCCTGCACGAACTGCACCAGTTGCCGGCCGCGCTCGCCGATGTCCCAGTCCAGCCAGCTCGTCGGATTGTCCTGGTTGTAGGCGTTGTTGTTGCCCTGCTGCGTGCGGCCGAATTCGTCGCCCGCCAACAGCATCGGGGTTCCCTGGCTCAGCATCAGCGTCGCCAGCAGGTTGCGGATCTGGCGTTCGCGCAGGTCGGTAATGGCCGGGTCGGCTGTGGGACCCTCGACACCGCAATTCCAGCTGACGTTATGGCTGGTGCCGTCCTGGTTGGCCTCGCCGTTGGCCTCGTTGTGCTTGTCGTTGTACGAGACTGCATCGTTCAGGGTAAAGCCGTCATGGGCGGTGACGAAGTTCACCGACGACCACGGCCGCCGGCCGCGGCGGTTGAACTCCCCGGCGGAGGCGGACAGCCGGGCCGCCAAGGCGGACGCAGGCGCCTCCGCCTTCCAGAACGCCCGGGTGACGTCGCGAAACTTGTCGTTCCATTCCGCCCAGCCCGGCGGGAACTGTCCGACCTGGTAGCCCCCCGGCCCGATATCCCAGGGCTCGGCGATCAGCTTCACGCCCGACAGCACCGGGTCCTGCCGGCAGGTGTCCAGGAAGCCGCCGCCCTCGTCGAAGCCGTGATCCTCCCGCGCCAGGATGGTGGCCAGGTCGAAGCGGAACCCGTCCACGTGCATCTCCGTCACCCAGTAGCGCAGGCTGTCGGTGACCATCTGCAGCACCCGCGGGTGGCTGATGTTGACGGTGTTCCCGGTGCCGGTGTCGTTGATGTATAATTGCCGGTCGGTCGGGACCAGCCGGTAATAGCTGCGGTTGTCAATGCCGCGGAACGAGAGCGTGGCGCCCTGGTCGTTGCCCTCCGCAGTGTGGTTGTAGACCACGTCCAGGATGACTTCGAGCCCGGCCTCGTGGAAGCGGGCCACCATCTGCTTGAATTCCGAGAAGGCGAATTCCGGACTGAACGCGTAGCGTGGGTCTGGCGCGAAGAACCCGATGGAGTTGTAGCCCCAGTAGTTCGTCAGCCCCTTGCGCAACAGGATCTCGTCGTTGGCGAAGGTCTGCACCGGCAGCAATTCGACGGCGGTGACGCCGAGCGAGTGGATATAATCCAGCACCTCCGGACGGCCGAACCCGGCGAAGGTGCCGCGCAGCGCCTCCGGCACTTGCGGGTGCAGCTTGGTGAAGCCGCGCAGATGGGCCTCGTACAGGATCGTCCGCTCCCAGGGCACCATCGGCGGGTGGTCGCGGCCCCAGGTGAACGCCGGGTCGATCACGCGGCATTTCGGCACGAAGGGCGCGCTGTCCCGCGTGTCGAAGGACAGGCTGCCGGTCCTGGCCCCCATCGTGTAGCCGTAGCAGGCCGGGTTCCACTCCAGGGCGCCGACATGCGCTTTGGCATAGGGGTCCATCAGCAGCTTGTGGTGGTTGAATCGGTGCCCTTCCTTCGGAGCGTACGGGCCGTATACGCGGTAGCCATAGACGGTACCCGGCCGGGCGTCCCGCAAATAGCCGTGGAACACCTCGTCGGTGTATTCCGGCAGCTCGATGCGCTCCAGCTCCGCGGACCCGGACTCGTCGAACAGGCACAGCTCGACCTTCTCCGCATGGGCGGAGAACAGCGCGAAGTTTACGCCAAGGCCATCCCAGGTGGCGCCGAGCGGGTGCGGCCGACCCTCGCTGATACGGTCCTTGATCACGGCAATCGGCAAGGTGGCGGTCTCCCTTGGAACGGGGCAGGCGGGCGCATCGTGCAGCCGTCACGCAGGCGCGTTACGGTGGGGCCGCGTCGATAACGGAGGAGTTGGAGAGTGTTGACAGGGTTCGAGCAATTCGCCGTAGGGCAGACATTCACCTCGCAGGCCCGCCTGGTCGATGCAGCCGCGATCAAGGCCTTCGCCACCGAGTTCGATTTCCAGCCCCAGCATGTCGATGAGGAAGCGGCGCGGCAGACCCTGTTCGGCAGCCTGGTGGCCAGCGGCTGGCACACCGGGTCGATGACCATGCGGCTGATGCTGGAGAGCGTGCTGGCAGGCGTGAGCGGCCGGGGGATGGGGGCACGGATCAACGATATCACCTGGTCGTCCCCCGTGCATCCCGGCGACGAGCTCCATGCCGTAAGCGAGATCATGGACGTGCGCCCGTCGCGCTCCAAACCGGACCGCGGCGTGGTCGTGATCCGCACGGTCACCCGCAATCAGCGCGACGAACCGGTGCAGGAGATGACGGGCACGCTGATCCTTCTGCGCAGCGACGCGACGGTGTAGCGCCGCCTACTCGGCCGCGTGGTCGAGTTCGCGTTCCGCCAGCAGGTGCAATTGCGGCTCAAGCGTGACCAGGTCGCGTTCTGCCACGCAGCACAGGTATTCGAGCGAGGCCGTCTCTTCGTCGCCATCGTCGTGCAGCAACTGGCCGTCCGGCCCAAGCGGCAACGCGGTCAACCCCAGGTCGCCATAGACCTTCAGCAGGGTTGGCCCGGCGCGCCAGACGGCCGGGTCGAGGCCTTCCTGCGCGGCCAGGTCGCGCAACCGCCAAATCGCGGAAATTCGGTCCGTCGGTGATCCCACCGGGTCGCCCAGGCCCAACATCACGCGGCCCATCCGCACGAACGCGATGCCGGAGCGCCCAGCCTCTCCCATCACGATGCCGTCGGCCATCGGCGGTGGCTCGGCGCCGAGCGAGGCATAGCGCAGCCGCCCTTCGCCGGCCCAAGGCAGCCAGGTGACATGGCCGGGCCGCAGCAGGCGCCACAATGCCAGCAGGGCAAGCACCACCGCCAGCGCCATCACCATTCGCAGGCTGTTCGGCAGGTCGGGCGACAGCACGATCTCCCACCAGGAATTCTCCGACAGCCGCCGCACCTGCGGCTCGAACGCGGCCAATGCGGTCACACAGACCGCCAGGGCGATCAGCGGGATCAGCACGCCGGCCTGCAGCGTGCTCGTCAGCAGGCGGGCATTGCGGTAGAACGCGTCGCGGAACGGTGCGACCAATATGGCGGACAGCACCAGCACCGCCGAAATCCACAACTGGTCGCCTTGTGCCGCCGTGTAGCCGGCGGCCATCAGCAGCAGCGCGACCGTCCCGCCCCAGGCCAAGGTGACGCGCTGCGACAGCCCGATCGCCAGCACCATCAAGGCCGCCCCGATCAGCGACGGCACGAACTGCCCGGCGCTGGCCGCGACGTCGGCGAAATCGGGGTCGATCCAGGAGAAATCCGGCCGGTCGTCCAACACCCCCAGCGACAGCAGCAACGCGCCGCACATCGCGACGGTGCCGGTGGCGGCGCCGACCGCGAAATCGGGCTCGCTGATGCGCGCCAGGCCCTGCGCCCCCCGGGCCACGGCCCCGCTCTTGAGCAGGGCGCCGCCGCGCAGCAGCAGCTCGTTGCCGGCGAACATCGTGCCGGCCATGAACAGGGGGATGATGTAGTAGTACAGCCGGAACACCAGGATCGCGCCGAGGATCACCGGCGGCGGCAGGTAGGGCTCCAACCCCAGCAGCATCGCCGTGTCGAACACGCCGATGCCGCCCGGCAGGTTGGCCAGCAGCCCGGCGCTGTAGGAGGCGAGGTAACAGGCCAGGAACCGCAGGTAGGTCAGCCCGGGCGTCGCCGGGATCAGCGCGTAGAAGATCGCCGCCGTCACGGCCACGTCCACCGAGGCGAGCGCCACCTGCACGATCGCCATGCGCCAGTTGGGCAGGTTGAACTCGTGCCCGCGCAGCCGCAGCGTACCCGCAGCCTTGGAGACGATCACGTAGGCGGCCACGATGGCCCACATGGCACCGCCGATGATGTAGAACGCCCAGAGCGGCAGCACGCTGCTGAAGAACGGGATGGAAAGCGGCTCGAAGAACAGGATGCAGCCGCCCAGCACGAGGCCGCCCAGCCCGAACGTCAGCGAGCAGAATCCGACCACCTTGGCGATCTGGACGGCCGACAGACCCCAATGCGAGTACAGGCGATAGCGGACGGCCGCCCCCGACACGGCGGCGAAGCCGAGATTGTGCGACAGCGCGTAGGCGCAGAACGAGGCGAAGGCGACCCGGCGGTAGCGGACCTTGTGGCCCGCATAGATCGTGCCGAGCCGGTCGTAGAACGTCAGCACCCCGTAGGACAGCACCGTCCACGCGAAGGAGATCACCAGGGCGCTGGCGGGGATGGCGGCGAGCGACGCCTTGATGTCCTCGACCTTGAGGTGGCGGAACTCCCGCTGGACGACGTAGATCGCACCCACCAGCAAAAGGACCCCGAGCAATGCCGGGACGTGGCGGAGGTAGCGCTTCAAGCGGCTTCTGCCGGACGGCCCAACGCCGAGCGGATCAATCCGACCGTCTCGGCAACGCCATACAGCGCCACGAACCCGCCGAAGCGCGGCCCCTCCTGCTGGCCGAGCAGCACCTGGTACAGGCACTCGAACCAGTTCTTCAGGGCGGGGAAGGGATGGCGCTTGCCGACCGCGTAGACCTCGTCCTGGATCGCCTCCGCCGTGCTGTCGGCGGGCATGGCGGCCAGCATGTCGGCCAGGTCTGCCAGCGCAACGGCCTCGACCTCGCTGGCCGGCCTGAACCGCTTCGCCGGGCGGACGAAATCGCGGTAATAGGCCACCGCATACGTCACCAGGCGGGCCAGGAACGGCGTTGCTTCCGGTCCGGCGCCGGGATGGTAGCGGCGGATGAAGCCCCACAGCATGTCCGGCCGGTCGGCGTTCACCACGCTGGCCAGGTTCAGCAGCATGGTGAACGGGATAGGGCTTGCCGAGTCGTTGGGGATGCGGCCGCCGCCGATATGCCAGGCCGGATTGGCCGGATCGTCGCCGCCTTTCGCCACATGGGCGATGTAGTCGTCCACGGCGCGGGGAATCACGTCGAAGAACAGCCGCTTGGCACGCTGCGGCTGGTGATACATGAATTGCCCCAGGCTTTCCGGCGGAGCGTATCGCAGCCACTCCTCGACCGATAGGCCGTTGCCCTTGCTCTTGCTGATCTTCTGTGAATGCTCGTCCAGGAACAGCTCGTAGGTGTAGCCCACCGGCGGCGGGGAGCCGAGCACCGTGCAGATCCGCCCCGACAGGCGCACGCTGTCGATCAGGTCCTTGCCGCTCATCTCGTAATCGACGCCCAGCGCATGCCAGCGCATGGCCCAATCCGCCTTCCACTGCAGCTTGCAGGCGCCACCGGTCACTGGCGTGGTGAAGCGTTCGCCGGCCGCGTCGGTCCAGGTGACGGTGCCGGCTGCCGGGTCCGTCCGTTCGATGATGACCTGCATCACCGCGCCGGTGCGTGGGTGGACCGGCAGGATGGGCGAGTAGGTGGCCCGGCGCTCCGGCCCCAGCGTCGGCAGGATGACGCGGCGGATCTCCTCGTGCAGCGCCAGCACGCGCAGCAAGGCGGCATCGAAGCGGCCGGACAGGTAGTAATCCGTGGCGGAGGCGAATTCGTAGTCGAAGCCGAAGCCGTCCAGGAAGCTGCGCAGCCGGGCGTTGTTGTGGGCGCCGAAGCTTTCATGCGTGCCGAACGGGTCCGGCACCCGGGTGAGCGGCTGCCCCAGATATTCCCGCAGCATCGTGCCGTTCGGCACGTTGTCCGGCACCTTGCGCAGCCCGTCCATGTCGTCGCTGAACGCCAGCAGCCGGGACGGCTTGCCCGTCAGCGTGGTGAAGGCCTGCCGCACCCAGCCGGTCCGCGCCACTTCGCCGAACGTGCCGATATGCGGCAGGCCGGAGGGACCGTAGCCGGTCTCGAACAGCGCATCCGCCTTGCCCGACGCGTCCAGCCGGGCGGCGACCTTGGCAGCTTCCTCGAACGGCCAGGCCTTGGGCAGGGCTGTGTTGTTGTTGCGAACTGTATCGGACATCGGGCGCAGGCTAGGAATTGCGACCGGTGGGGTCAATCGGCTGCCGGTCGTTGCCCCGCTTTTGCCAGGGGCTTAACCTGTCCGGAGAAGGAGACCCCATGCACGACAGCCTGGTTCGCGGGACGATCATCACCTCGTCGGAGGTGATGCAGGATGGATGGATTGCGATCTCCGGCGGCGGCATCGACGCGGTGGGGACCGGAGCGCCGCCGGAGGCCGGGCAGGTGCTGGACTATCGCGGCTCCCTGGTGCTGCCCGGGTTGGTGGATGGCCACATGCACACCAGTTCGGCCATCGGGTGGCCGGGGATCGAGGGCGCGACCCGCTCGGCGGCTGCCGGGGGCGTCACCACCTGCGTGGACATGCCGTACGACGTGCCCCAGGCGGTGACCGATGCCGGCGTGCTCGCGGAGAAGATCGGCTGGGTGAACCGCACCGCCCACGTGGACGTCGCCCTGTATGGCACCATCACCAAGCAGGGCGGCGTCGATGCGATCGCCGGGCTGGCGGAGGGCGGCGTCTGCTCGTTCAAGCTGTCCACCTACGAATACGATGCGGTGCGCTTCCCCCGCATCGACCATCCGACCATGGTGCAGGCCTTCGCCGCCATCGCGCGCACCGGGCTGCCCGTCTCGGTCCACAACGAGGACCAGGAGCTGGTGGAGCGGCTGACCGCGCAGGCCCGCGCGGCCGGCGAGACCCACGCGATCATGCATTGCCGCACCCGGCCGCCGTTGGCGGAGACCATGGCGGACAACGAGATCTTCGAGATCGGGCTGGAGACGGGCGCCCACGTCCACATCGCGCATTCCTCCGTCGCCCGCGGCTTCGCCATCGCCGAGGCGTTCCGGGCGATGGGCGGCCAGGCGACCGGCGAGGCCTGCATCCAGTACCTCTGCATGACGGAGGACGACATCGTCCGGCTGGGCGGCCGCGGCAAGTGCAACCCGCCGTTCCGCACCGCGGCGGAGGTCGAGCGCATGTGGGCCGCGCTGCAGGCGGGTAAGATCGCCTACGTCTCCACCGACCACGCGCCCTGGCCGGCGGACCGCAAGGGGTTCGCGGATATCTTCGCCTGCGGCGCCGGGTTGACCGGGCTGCAAAGCTTCGCACCCTTGATGTACACCCTGCTGGAGGAGCGCGGCCTGTCGCCGACCCTGATGGCCACCTATTGCGCGGAGCGCCCGGCGCGGCATCACGGGCTGGCGCGCAAGGGCGCCATCGCACCGGGCAAGGACGCCGACCTGGTAGTGCTGCAACCCGGCTCCTTCACCTTCGAGGAGGCGGAGATCCAGGATCGGCCGGAACTGCGCTGGTCGCCCTACCAGGGCCGGGCGATGCGCGCCCGGGTCGCGGCCACGCTGCTGCGCGGCGAGATCGTGTGGGACGGCGCCAGCGTGCTGGCGGCCCCGGGGACCGGCCGATTCGTCAAGCGCGGGGAGGCCTGAGATGGCGCGCATCGTCACCGTCGCCGCCGCGCAGATGGGGCCGGTGCAGCGTGCCGACAGCCGCGCCCGCACGCTGGACCGCATCATCGCCCTGCTGGAACAGGCGGCCGGGCGGGGCGCGCGGCTGGTGGTGTTCCCCGAACTCGCCTTCACCACCTTCTTCCCGCGCTGGCTGATGCAGGCCGACGCGCTGGAGGCGGTCACCGAGCCGGCGATGCCGAACCCGGCCGTGCAGCCCCTGTTCGATCGCGCCCGCACCTTGGGCGTGGGGTTCAGCATCGGCTATGCCGAGCGGGCAGGCGCCAAGCTGTTCAACACGGCGATCCTGGTGTCGCCGAAGGGCCGCACGATGGGCACCTACCGCAAGGTCCACCTTCCCGGTTCGGTGGAGCCACGTCCCGGCGAGCGGTTCCAGCAACTGGAAAAGCGCTATTTCGCCTATGGCGACGCCGGCTTCCCGGTCTGGCGCGGCCCGGCCTCGCTGGCGGGCGGCGTGCTGGGCATGATGATCTGCAACGATCGGCGCTGGCCCGAATCCTGGCGCATGCTGGGGCTGCAGGGGGTCGAGCTGGTCTGTCTGGGCTACAACTCCGCCGCCTACGATCCGAACGGCGGCACCGCCGAGGACGCCTCGCTGCGCACCTTCCACTCCAAGCTGGTGGTGCAGGCCAACGCCTACATGAATGCCACCTGGGCCGTCGCCGTCGCCAAGGCGGGAGTGGAGGACGGCGCCGGCTTGATCGGCGGCTCCTGCATCGTGGACCCGAACGGCGTGGTCGTGGCGGAGGCCGGCTCGTTGGCGGACGAGGTGGTGGTCGCCGAATGCGACCTGGACGCTTGCCGCCAGGGCAAGGAGAAGATGTTCGACTTCGCCGCCCATCGCCGGCCGGACCAATATGGCGCCATCACGGCGCAGGCCGGCGCCACGCCCCCGCAACCCCTGAGTGAGGCAGCCGAATAGATGGCCCGCATCGTCACCGTCGCCGCCGCCCAGCTCGGCCCCATCCAGAGGGCCGAACCCCGCTCCGTCGCCGTGGAACGCATGGTCCGCCTGATGGAGCGCGCCCATGCCCGCGGCGTGCAGGTGGTGGTGTTCCCGGAACTAGCGCTGACGACGTTCTTCCCGCGGCACTACCACGAGGACCGGGCGGAGGCGGATGGCTGGTTCGAGAGCGCGATGCCGTCCAACGAGACGGCGCCGCTGTTCGAGGCCGCCCGGCGTTTCGGCATCGCGTTCCACCTGGGCTACGCCGAACGCACCCCGGACGGGCACCACTACAACACCGCGATCCTGGTCAACCCGCAGGGCGAGGTGATGCTGAAATACCGCAAGGTGCATCTGCCGGGCCATGCGGAACACGACCCCACCCGCAAGGTGCAGCATCTGGAGAAGCGCTATTTCGAGGTCGGCGACCTCGGCTTCCCCGTGGTGCGCGCCCCGCTGGGCGGCCTGCCGGTCAATGCCGGGCTGCTGATCTGCAACGACCGCCGCTGGCCGGAGGCGTGGCGCGTGCTGGGGCTGCAATCGGTGGAGCTGGTGATGCTGGGCTACAACACGCCCAGCCTGAACCAGGACGCCCGCGGGTTCGAGGCGCACCATCTGCGCGTGCTGCACAGCCACCTGACCATTCAGGCCGGCGCCTACCAGAACGCGACCTTCGCCGTGGCGACCGCCAAGGCCGGGGTGGAGGATGGCTGCGAGCTGTTCGGCAACTCCATCATCGTCAACCCGCAGGGCGAGATCATGGCGGAGGCGACGAGCTGGGGTGACGAGCTGATCACCGCGGATTGCGACCTGGACCAGTGCACCCTGGGCCGCACCACCATCTTCGCCTTCGACAAGCACCGTCGTCCGGAGGCGTATCGCCGCATCGTGGACCAGGTGGGGGCCGTGCCGCCGGCGGAGTGGCAGCCGGCCCGGGCCGCGGAATAGCCCGTGCCGGACGGCCTGTATGAACGGGATGCCCTGCTCTGGTCCGAGCAGCAGGCCGACCTGTTGCAACGGCTTGCGGCGGGCGAGCGGCTGAACGCCCCGGTGGATTGGCCGAACGTCATCGAGGAGGTGCTGGACCTGGGCCGTTCCGAACTGCATGCCTGCGAGAGCTTGCTGGAACAGGCCATGGTCCATCTGATGAAGCTGCATGGCGCACCGGACCATGCCGCCGGCAATCACTGGCGTGCCGAGTTGCTGGCCTTCCTGTCCGGCGCCCGACGGCGGTTTGCGCCGTCGATGGAGCAACGGATCGACCTCCAGATCCTGTACGAAGAAGCGCTGCGGCAAGCTGGCGCCGCGTTGGCAGTGACGAACCCCATCTGGCCCGACCGGTGTCCGTATGCGACGGCCGAGCTGATCGACCGGAATGCCGATGTGGCCAGCTTGATCGCGCGCCTCACTGGGGAAGGCCGGATCTCGCATGCCAGGTGACCCCCCCTTCCTCCGGCAGCGGACGGGGTGAGGGTCCCCCAACGCCGATGCTCCGGATGAACCTTACCCCATCCGGTAAAGACGCTTTGACCCAGGATCTCGCCGTGGAGGCGCATTCGCTGGCGCAACGCTTCGGCGACCGTATCGTGTTCCAGGATGTCAGCTTCAGCGTGCCGCGCGGCCAGGTCTTCGCCATCCTTGGCGGCTCCGGCAGCGGCAAGTCCACGTTGATGCGACAGCTCATCGGCCTGCTGCCGGTGGCCACGGGCCATGTGAGGGTGATGGGGCACGACGTTGCCACGGACACCCAGGCGGTGCGGCGCGAGATCGGCGTCATGTTCCAGTCCGGCGCCTTGTTCGGCTCGCTGACCCTGCTGGAGAACGTCGTCCTGCCGCTGCGCACGCTGACGGACTTGCCGCAGGAGGCCTGCGCCGCGATGGCGCGGCTCAAGCTCGCGCAGGTGGGGCTGGCAGACGCCTCGGCGCTCCGCCCGGCCGAAATCTCGGGCGGCATGGCAAAGCGCGCCGGCATCGCGCGCGCCCTGGCATTGGACCCGCCGCTGCTGTTGCTGGACGAGCCGTCCGCCGGGCTGGACCCGGTCACCTCGGCCGGGCTGGACCAGCTCATCCTGCGGCTGCGCGACACGCTGGGCGCCACCTTCGTCGTCGTGACGCATGAGCTGCCCTCCGTCATGGCCGTCGCGGACCGGTGCCTCATGCTCGGCGGCGATGACCGGGGCGTGCTGGCGCAGGGTGATCCGCGAATGCTCGCACGCGACAGCACCGAACCGGCCGTCCGCGCGTTCTTCCGGCGGGAGGCAGCATGATGCGTGGCACTTATCTTCGCGTGGGCGTGCTGGTCCTGGCCGGGGTGGCGTTGCTGGTCGGCATGGTGCTGTTCCTCAGCGGCAGCCAGATCCGCCATGCCAAGCCCTACGAGACCTATTTCCGCGACAGCGTGCAGGGGCTGGATGTGGGCGCGCAGGTGAAGTACCGCGGCGTCGCCATCGGCGCCGTCACCGAGGTCGGGCTGGTGAGCGCCGTCTATGGGCGCAACGAGCCGGACGCCATCCGCCGCACCACGTTCCGCACCGTGATCGTCCGCTTCGAGATCGACACCTCCCGCGTGGGGGAACCGCCGAATGCCGACAGCGTCGCGCGGGGGCTGCGCGCCCGCATCGCGCCGCAGGGACTCACCGGGTTGAGCTACGTGGAGCTGGATTTCGCCAATGCCGCGCAATTCCCCCCGCTCGATATCCCGTGGACGCCACGGTTCGACTACATCCCCTCCGTGCCCTCGACGCTGAGCCAGGTGCAGGACGCTGCCACCGTCCTGCTTGCCAAGATCCAGCAGGTCGACATCGACGGCCTGGCGAGCGGCGCGCTGGACCTGATCACGGAACTGCGCGGCACCCTGCATGGCGGCGATGCGGACAAGCTGCTGGTGCAGGCCACGGCCACGCTGCAGACGCTGCAAGCGGCCGTATCCGGTGCCGATGTTCCGGCCTTGACGGCAGAGTTGCGGCAGACCTTGGCCTCCGCCCGCACCCTGGCGCAGGGACCGCAGACCCAGCAACTGCTTCGCTCGGCGACGGCGGCCACCGACAAGCTGACGCAGGCGGTGGCCCGGCTGCCGCAACTGATCGCGTCGCTGGATGCCGTGGCGCAGCGGGCGGATAGCGGCTCGGCGGACCTGGAGGCCGGGCTGGTGCCGCTGCTGCGCGACGCCCGCACCACTGTGGCGGCGCTGCGGCAGACCAGCGAGGCGTTGCGGCGCGACCCGGGGCAGGTGGTGCTGGGCGGCGCGCCGCCGCGGAGCCAGGACCGGTGAGGCGGCGTTGGCTGCTGACGGCGCCGGCGCTGTTGGGCGCGTGCAGCATCCTGCCGGCCAGGCCCTACCTCGAGAAGCGGTCGTGGCCCTTGGACGTGCGGCGCTCCGTCGACCTGCCGCCGCGGCCCGGCGGCAAGGTGCTGCTGGTGCGCACCCTGCGTGCCGCCCCCGGCCTGGAAGCCCGCGGCCTGCAGATCGTCGAGCGGGACGGCAGCATCCACACCGATTTCTACGAGGAGTGGGGCGTGCCACCGGCCGATGCGGTGGAGGACGCGCTGCGCCGCTGGCTGGCGGCCAGCGGCCTGTTTGCCGCCGTGCTGGCGCCGGGCAGCCGCGCCCGGGCGGATTTCGCGCTGGAGGGGGAGTTGCAGACGCTGCTCGCCACCCCGGCGCAGGGCAGCAGCCGGGCCGCGCTGGGACTTGTCGTGATCGACCTGCACCCCTCGCCGGCTCGCGTGCTGCTGCAATCCGATGTCACGGCCGAGGCACCCCTGGAGGGCACGGCGCCACCGCAGATCGCTGCCTCGGGCCGTGCTGCCGTGGCGCGGTTGATGGGCGAGGTCGAGGCCAGGGTGGCGGGTGCGGCGCGGGGTTGACCCGCCGCTCACCTGGCCGCGGCGGCGTTCGCCCCGCGGAACCACACGCCGGATGCCACGGCGGCAACCACGCTGCCGCCATACCCCACCAGGGCCAGGCCGAGCGTCGCGAATGTCCAGGCCAGTGACCCTGTCGCGGTCATGACCGCCCAGCCACCGCCCACCGCGATCACCAGCCGCATCAAGCCCCCCAGCAGCGGCCATGCCAGGCGGCCGGCGCCCTGGGATGCAAAATAGAGCGACAGGCCCAGGCCGAAGAAGCCGTAGGTCGGTCCGACGAAATGCAGGTAGGAGATCCCCGTCGCAAGCATCTGCGGATTACTGCCGAACAGGGTCAGCCACGCCGCCGGCCAGATCGCGGCGGTCACGCCGATCGCTTCCGTCAACAGGAAGGCCAAGCCGCTGCCGGTCAGGGCGATGCGCAACGCCCGCTTGCGCTGCCCGGCGCCGATATTGGTCCCGACCATCGCCACCATGGGCGCGCCAAGGCCGAACACCAGCGGGATGAGCAGATACTCCAGCCGGGCGCCGGTGCCATAGCCCGCCACCGCGTCCGGACCGCCGGACTTGCCCACCAGCGCCGTGGTCAACGCGACCGTCAGGGTGGTCTGCAGCGTACTGACCGTGCCGACCCCGCCCACGCGCAGGATGTCGGCGAACATCGGCCGCTGCAGCCGGGCGGTGCGCAGCCGGACCACGCAGCGGCCGGAGAGGATGTACCAGGCGAGCACGGCGATCATCAGCACGGTCGTCAGCACCACGGCGACGCCGCCGCCGGCGATGCCCAACGCGGGGAACGGGCCGATGCCGAAGATGAGCAAGGGGGAGAGCGGTACCAGCAACACGACGCCGACGCAGATCGCCAGCGACGGCACCAGCATGTTGCCCGTGCCCCGGATCACGCTGGCCAGCGCGTTCATCAGCCAGACCAGCACGTTGCCGACGAAGACGACGTTGGAGTAGGCCAGCGCCGCCGCCAGCGAGCCGCCTTCGCCGCCCATCGCATGATAGATCTCGCGGCCGAACAGCAGGAACAACGCCGAGCTGGCCAGCCCCAGGCCCACGTTGATCAGGATGGCATGCAGCACCAGCGCATCGCCGTCGTCACGCCGCCCGGCGCCCAGCGCGCGGGCCACGGCGGAGGAGATGCCGCCGCCGAGGGCCCCGGCGGACAGCATCGTCATCATCATGAAGCCCGGGAACACCAGGGCCATGCCGGCCAGCGCATCGGTGCCCAGGCGCGACACCCACCAGGTCTCGATCAAGCCCGTCGAGGCCTGCGCCGACATCACCAGGATGTTCGGCCAGGCGAGGGTCAACAGCGTCGGGACGATCCGTCCATGCAGCAACTGCCGGGTCCGCGGGCTCATGACGACTGGGGTGGCAACCGATGTCGGCACGGCTTCGGGAGGCAAACTGGCGACCGCGACGTTCATGCTCTGCGCTCCGCGTGCAGCGCGTCAGACCCGCGACGGTGTCGCGGCGCCGGACATGCCCGTATGCAGCAGCACTATCATCCGTCACTATCAAGATGCAAGCGTCTAGTCGGAGAGTTGGATGGTTCGGCGAAGGAGCGGCCGGCTGCGGCGTGACGGTCATCAGCATCCCGCTTCTTGTCCAGCCAGCGGGAGAAGAAGCGGGCTATCAAGCGGCTATGCGGGTGCTACTCCGCGGCCAGCGCCGGTTGGGACTGCATCTCCGCCCATACCTGATCCAGCGCCGACGCGAACCGGCTGCACATCTCCTCGACCTCGCGCCGCGTGATGATCAGCGGCGGCGTGAAGGCGATCCGGTCGCCGATAGCGCGCACGATCAGGCCGGCGCGCTCGCACGCGGTCTGCACCCGCAGGCCGACCGCCATGGCGGCCGGGAAAGGCTGGCGGCTGGCCTTGCCCTGCATCAACTCGACCCCGGCGATCAGGCCGACACCCCGCACGTCGCCCACCAGCGCATGGTCGCGCAACGCGCCCAGCCCGGCCAGGAATGCCGGGGCGACCTCCTGCACGTGGGCGACCAGGTCCATTTCCTCATAGATCTTCAGCGTCTCGATCGCCACGGCGCAGGCCACCGGATGGCCGCCATAGGTGAAGCCGTGGCCGAACGAACCGTGGGTGCGGCTGCCTTCCAGCAAGGCCTCGTGCACCTTGCTGCCGATCATTAGGGCCGAGATCGGCTGGAAGGCGGCGGAAAGCTGCTTGGCGCAACTGATCATGTCCGGTTGCAGGTCGTAGGTCTGGCTGCCCCACATCGCGCCGGTGCGGCCGAAGCCGCAGATCACCTCATCGGCGACGAACAGGATGTCGTGCCGCTTCAGCACGGCCTGGATCGCCGCCCAGTAGCCCCGCGGCGGCGTGATCGCGCCGCCGCCGCCCTGCACCGGCTCGCCGAAGAATGCGGCGATGGTCTCCGGGCCTTCCGCCTGGATCAGCGCCTCCAGCTTCGCCGCCATGCGAACGCTGAACGCCTCCTCCGTCTCGCCGTCCTCGTGGAAGCGATAGTAGTTCGGGTTGTCGGCATGCACGAAGCCGGGCAACGGCAGACCGAACCCGGCATGCATGTGCGGCTGGCCCGACAGGCTGACGGTGGCGACGGTGTTGCCATGGTAGCCGCGCACCCGGCCGATGAACTTGCGGCGCTGCGGTTGGCCTTTGACGCCCCAATAATGCCAGGCCAGCTTGATCGCGGCGTCGTTGGCCTCCGACCCGCTGCACTGGAACAGTACCCGCGCCATCCCGGCCGGCGCCACCGCAAGCAGCCGTTCCGCCAGTTCCACGGACGGCTCGTGACCCTTGCCGAAGAAGGTGTGGTAATAGGGCAGGGCCAGCATCTGGCGATGCGCCGCATCCGCGAGGCGGCGGTTGCTGAAGCCAAGGCTGGCGCACCACAGCCCGGCCATCGCCTCGATGTATTCCTTCCCGTCGGTGTCCCACACGCGGCAGCCCTCGCCCCGCGCGATCAGCACGCCACCCTCGCGGCTGTGGCGGTCCAGGTCGGTCTGCTGGTGGATCAGCGACGCGATATCGCGGGCGTGCAGCGAGTTCATAGGTGTCTCCTCATTTCCGCGTTCAGGTCAGTGGTCATCGCCCATCTGCCAGATCAGCGACAGGACCTCCTCGCGCGCGGCGACGAAATCCGGACGGCTCTTGACGCTGCGGATGCCCTCGGCGGCGTGGCCCCGCGCGAACGGCATGGGCAGGCGCGCGACGATGCGGCCCGGGCGCGGCGACATCACCACCACCTCGGTGCCGAGATACACCGCCTCCTCCACGCTGTGGGTGATGAACACCACCGTCATGCCGGTGCGCCGCCAGACGGCGTGCAGCTCCTCCTGCATGCGTTCCCGGGTCAGCGCGTCCAGCGCGCCGAACGGCTCGTCCATCAGCAGCACCTTGGGCTCGTTGCACA
>CAXTJM010000047.1:0-24629 GCA_964244585.1 uncultured Acetobacteraceae bacterium
CTTCCGAGCCGCAACAAATCACACCCGAGTCAACGCTCACGCTCAGCGGTATCAGTCTGCCGGCGCTCGGCCCCTACGCCACGATGCACTTCGCCCACCCCGTGCAGGGCTTCGGCGTGACCCGGCTACTGTTGCGCATCGTGCCCTTCGGCACCAACCGGGCCGATGCCTTTCCCAGCCTGCATTGCGCGGTGACGGCGTTCATCCTGGGGTTCGACGTGATCGCCGGTCACCGCCGCCGGGCCATGGCATGCGCTCTACCGGTGGCATTGCTGTGGGTGTCCACGCTGGCGTTGCGCTTCCACTACGCCGTC
This sequence comes from uncultured Acetobacteraceae bacterium, assembly GCA_964244585.1. GTDB lineage: Bacteria > Pseudomonadota > Alphaproteobacteria > Acetobacterales > Acetobacteraceae > LMUY01. The sequence goes on from CAXTJM010000047.1 coordinate 315, forward strand.
GACTTGGCCGCCGGGTTCGTCCTGACCGGCTGCTGCCTGGCCCTGGCCGCGATGCTGCTACCGCGCGCCGCGCCCTCCCGCTTCACCCACGCCGCAAACCATGGAGCGTCCGCATGCCGTACGTCATCGCCCTAACCGACCCGCGCGCCCTGCAACTCGACCTGGCCGGCGGCAAGGCGGCCGGGCTGGCCCGGCTGCTGCACGGCGGCTTTGCGGTGCCGGACGGCGTCGTGGTCACCACGGACGCCGGCCGCGCCATGGCAGCAGGCGTCCTGCCGCCGGGCCTGGCGGAGGAGTTGGCCGCCGTGCTGGACCCGGCCTGCGCCTATGCCGTCCGCTCCTCGGCCACGGCCGAGGACCTGGCCGAGGCCTCGTTCGCCGGGCAGCACGACACGATCCTGGGCTGCACCGGCCTGCCGGCGGTGCTGGATGCGGTGCGGCGCTGCTTCGCCTCCCTGCACGGCGAGCGCGCTGTGGCCTACCGGCGGGACCGCGGGAGCGCCGAGTCGGACATCGCCATGGCGGTGGTGGTGCAGCGCATGGTGGCGGCACAGGCCGCCGGGGTCGCCTTCACGCTGGACCCGGTGGGCGGCGCGCTGGACGAGATCCACATCTCCGCCCATCCCGGCCTGGGCGAATGCGTGGTGAATGGCGAGGCGGAGGTGGACCGCTTCGTGCTCGCCAAGTCCGACCTGGCCCTACGCAGCGCCGAGGGCACGCGCGCAACCCTGTGCCTGTCCCCGGCCCAGGGCTGCCTCCGTCGCCGGCATCGCCCGCGGAATCGAGGCCGCGCACGGCGCGCCGCAGGACATCGAATGGGCCATCGACGCCGCCGGCGTGCAGGTGCTGCAAGCCCGTCCCGTCACCGCCCTCCCCACACGCTGGACCCGCGACGAGTCCGCCGAGCGCTTCCCCAACCCCGTGACGCCGCTGGCCTGGGATTTCGCCGATGCGGGCTTCCACGCGGCGCTGCAGGCCTCGTTCGTCCGCATGGGGCTGCCGCCGATGCGGGGGCGATGGTTCACCTGGTTCGACGGCTATGTTTACGGCAACCAGACCGCCGTCGACCTCTACCTGGGCCACCCGATCGCCGGCACCGAGAGCCTCGATGCACTTCGGGCCGCCTTGCCGGCGCTGTTGCGCCGCTTCGCCTGGGTGGACGAATTGCCCGGCGAGTGGCCGCTGACGCTGGATCGGATCCTGCTGGCGGTCGGACGGTTGGAACAGGACGACCGGCGGGACGCACGGCGGCGGAGATCTGGGCGCACATCCAGCGCATCAACGACACCGGGCGCCGCTACTTCCGGCACAACATCGCCATCTCCATCGGCCAGGCGGTGGTGCACCGCGCGCTGCGCGGCTTGCTGGGGCACGTCGCCGGGACGGACGCAGGCGCGTCCTACGACGCCCTCATGGCGGCGGTCGAAACCCGCACCGCCACGCTCGGCCGCGGCCTGGATGCCTTGGCCGAACTGGCGCGGGCCGGACCGGAGTTGGGCAAGATGCTGCGGACGACGCCGGCCCGGCAGGTCGTCGCGGCGAGCGGGTTGGCCCGCTATCCTGGCTTCCACCAGGCTTTCACCGCGTTCCTGAACAACCACGCGCACCGGGAACTAGATGCCGATCCCCACCAGCCCACGTGGGGCGACGCGCCCTGGACGGCGCTGGATGCGGTGACGGCCCGGCTGGACAGCCAGCCTGCCGCCCGCGATGGCGCGGCCCGGCGGCAGAAAGCGGCCTCGGTGCTGCAGCTTCTGTGCGCCGGGTTGCCGGACGAGCTGGGCTTCCTGCTGCAAGAGCTGGTGCGGTTGGCGCGGCTGTATACCGAGCTGGACGACCTCGAGCATTATCAGACCGCTCGGCTCGGACCGCTGCTGCGGCGTGCGGTGCAGGCGTTGGGCGCAAGCGTCGCGGACCACCTGCCCTTGGCCGATCCGCTGGACCTGTTCTTCGCACGCGAGGACGCCCTGGCGCAGGCGATCGCCACCGGCCAAGCGGCGATGTGGCAGGCGGTGGGCAACGCGGTCTCCGCCGCGAAGCGCGACTACGTCCGGCAGCAGGCCAGCTCCCCCGTATGGTCGCTCGTCGACGCACCGGAGCCGGCGGTGGACGAGGATGCGTTGCAGGGTATTCCCGGCAGCCCCGGCCGGGCCACAGGACCGGCCTACGTCGTGCGCTCGCCGGACGACTTCGCGGCCTGCCCGCCCGGCGCGGTCCTCGTCGTGCGCGCGACGACGCCGGCCTGGACGGCCCTAATCGCCCGCGCCGCCGGCATCGTTGCCGAAAGCGGCGGGCCGCTGTCGCATGGCGCGATCGCGGCCCGGGAATACGGCATCCCGGCTGTCATGGCGGTCCGTGGCGCCATGACGCGCCTGACCAACGGCCAGACGCTGCAAGTGGATGGCGGCCGGGGCACCATCCAATGCCGGTAGGGCCTGGCAGGCCGGGCAATGCCCCGCCTAGGCGGACCCGGCCTGCTGCAGCGCGGCCAAGCTCCGTTGCAGGTTGGCGCGTGCGGCCGCGTCGTACAGCCTGTCGAAATGCGCGCTGTGGAACAGCCTTGGACGCTCCAGGGTCGCCTGCAGGAACTGCGCCCGCCCCACCCTGAAGCGGCCATCGCCGTACACCGGGACGAACTCGGCCGCGATGCCCCGCTCGTAGGCGTCGAATGTCGCGCGATCCGCCCCGAGCACAGCCATGTCGAGGTCAAGGAACAAGGCCATGTGCCGGTGCCGGTCTGCCGGCAGCCCGGCGGGGATGCCGTGGTCGGCCGTCCAGCACACCAGGGCTTCGGCCTGTGCCAGCATCGCCGGATCGGCCAGCCCGGCCAACTCCGCCCGGAGCAGGTCGGCACTGCGGCGCTCGTTGTCCCCCGCCGCCGGGTCGTACACCGCGTCATGGTACCAGATCGCCAGCTCGACCATGTCCGGCTGCCCGACGGCGCTGCCCAGCGCCCCGCAGGCCGGCCAGCATGGCGTCGACATGCGCCTGGGTGTGATAGGCCCGGTGCGGCTCGGCATAGCGGGCTCGCAAGCCGGCGAGGCGGCGGCTGATGGCATCGAACATGCGGGGAGCTTACGCGCCGGTGGCCCGCTGGTCAGCATGCCGCGACGAACGCTGCGGTGCGAACCACCCGGCGAGCGTCATGGGCCGGGCTGGCCGCTTCGTGTGCCAGACGAACTCGGCGATCTCGGCCAGCCATACCCGGGCGCTGTTGCGGAAACACCAGCGCAGGTGCCGCCGCAACGCGCGGTCCGGATGCGCCAGCACGCGCCACAGGGCCCGGGGCCGCAGGTGCATCACCACCTCCATCGACTTGACCAGGGCGAACATCTGCCAGGGCGCCAAGTGCCGGGTGGCAAGCAGTTGGTGACGGTAGTCCCACAGCCCGACATCCTCCTGGATCACGCGCCGGGTGGCGTTGGCGGCGGTCCAGTCCGACCAGCGGTGCGGCGTCACGTACATGGCGTTCAGCAGGTCTGGGTCGTACGCCATGACCTGCCGGGTCGCGCACACGGCATCGGCGGCGCGCTCCTCCTCGAAACCCACGATATGGCACAGCATGGACAGGATGCCGGCCTGCCGCAGCAAGGCCACGGCGCGCTGATCCTCCCGTGTGGTGGAACCCTTGCGGATGGCGGCGAGCGTCGACGGGTCGGTGGTCTCGATCCCTTTCAGCACGCAGATCAGCCCGGCCTGGCGCGCCAGCGGCAGCAGGTCGGCGTCGCGGGCGATGTCGGTGGCGCGGATGGTGGTGAACAGCTTCACCGGCACGTCCTCTGCGACCAAGGCCTCCAGCAGCGCACGCCACATGCGCTTGGAGGAGGTCGGGTTCTCGTCGGCGAGGTCCACGAACATCACGCCGTGCGTGCGGTGCAGCCAGGCGATCTCGGCCGCCACCCGCATCGGGTCGCGGAAGCGCCACTTTGTCCAGAACTGGTATTATCCGCAGTACGAGCAGCTATGCGGGCACCCGCGGGAGAACTGCACGATCGCGGCGCGGCCCAGGCCGAAGCACTGGTAGAGGCTCCAATCCTCGATCAGCTCCCACCCGGCCCGCCAGGCGTTCAGGGTGCCGATCAGCGGTGCGGCGGGCGTGGACACGGCCTCGCCGTCGCGCCGGTAGGCGATGCCCGCAACGTCCGCCAGGTCGCCGCCGGCTTGCAGCGCCGTGACCGAGGCCAGCGCGATGGCCTCGCCTTGCCCGCGCGCGATCACGTCCACGTCCGGGTGCAAGGCGAGGATGTCGGCCGCGTGGTAGGTCGGATATGGGCCGCCATAGACCGTGACCACGTCCGGGCAGACGGACCGGGCGGCTGCCATCACGGCGAGGCAAGCCGGATGCGCCGGGGTGGAGCCGGCATGCCCGGTCATGACGGTGTCGGGCTGCACCGCCGCGATCGCCTGCGCCAGCGCGGCCCCGGTCAGACGCTGCCGTTCCGCATCCAGCAAACGGACCGTGTGGCCCGCGTCGATCAGCAGGCCGCCGATGCACAGCCATCCCAGCGGCACCTGGTGCCCAACGCCGTGCGCCGAGGTCAGCGAGATGTAAGGCGGGTTGACCAGCAGGACGTTCATGCCACCAGCATAATGGCACTTGCCGCGATCAGGCAGGGTGTCAGGCCCGATGGGCCCGCCTAACCAATGCGAAAACAAGGTTGAAACTAGCCGGCGGTCAGCCTAGGTTCAGTCGCGTCGCGGATAAACTGCGACGGCGGCACCCTGGTGAAGCACCATGAATCCGACGACCGCCCCTGGAACGGGACCCGACATGGTCCAGCCACACTCGCACGATCTGTGCGTTTTCATCGGTCGCTTCCAACCGTTCCACGTAGCCCATCTCAAGGTCGTCGAGATGGCGCTCCAGCATGGGCGTTTCGTCCTCGTCCTGGTCGGCTCGGCCGGAGCCCCGCGCAGTCACCGCAATCCGTTCACCTACGACGAGCGCGCCGATATGATCCGGCTCTCGGTGAGCGAACAGCAGCGCGGTCGGCTGACGATCCTGCCGTTGGAAGATTGCTATTACAACGACACGCAATGGGTCGCCAACGCGCAGAAGCAGGTCAACGCCGTCCTGGCGAAAACCGGGCTTCGCGGCCGGGGGTCGGCCACGATCGGGTTGATCGGGCATGGCAAGAACCACACGTCCTATTACCTGAAGCTGTTCCCGCAATGGGGAACCCCGATCGACGTGCCCGAGTATTGCAACGGCCTGTCCTCCACGCGCATCCGCAACAGCTATTTCTCGAACCTCCCGGACAGCTTCCTCAAGGACGCCGACGGCCACAAGCCGGGCGACCTGCCGCAGGACCATCTGCTACCCACGCCGGTGCGCGACTTCCTCGCGCGCTTCGCGCAGACGGAGGCGTTCCGCGACATCCGCGAGGAGTACGAGTTCGTCCTGCACTACCGCGCGCAATGGGCGGTGCCGAAGGTGCCCTACCCCGTCACTTTCGTGACCGTTGACGCCTGTGTGGTCACCGCCGGCAGCGTGCTGCTGGTGCGCCGCAAGGGCCGGCCCGGCAAGGGATTATGGGCGCTGCCCGGCGGCTTCCTCGACCAGGCCGAAACGGTGGTGGAGGGCATGCTGCGCGAGCTGCGGGAGGAGACCAAGATTGCCTTGCCAGCCGGCATACTGCGCGGATCCATCGTCACGCAGCGTGTGTTCGACGATCCGAACCGCTCCTCGCGCGGCCGCACCATCACGCACGGCTTCCTGATCCACCTGAAGAACGAGACCACCCTGCCCGGCCTGCGCAGCCGCAAGGCAGGCCGCGCCGAGCTGCCGCGGATCGAGGCCGCCGATGATGCCGAGAAGGCGCAGTGGTGGCCACTGGCCGACATCCGGCGTGAGATGATGTTCGAGGACCATTACGACATCATCCTGGCGCTGACCGCCCCGATTTAGGAACCGCCTACCCGTACGGGGGATAGACCCCAAGCGGTTTTCTCAAAGGAGCTTTGAGACATGACCAGCAACATCATCCTCGCCACTGATTCATACAAGGCCAGCCACTGGCTGCAATTCCTGTCGGGCACGCAGAACGTGCACTGCTACATCGAGAGCCGCGGCGGCAGCTACGACCGCACCGTGTTCGTCGGCCTGCAAGCCTTCCTGCGGCAATACCTGGGCAACCCCATCACCCAGGCGGACATCGAGGAAGCGGCGGAGTTCTTCACCGCCATGGCGAGCCGTTCCACCGCGAGGGCTGGGAGCACATCCTTGCCGTTCATGGCGGACGGCTGCCGGTGGAGATCAAGGCGGCGCCGGAGGGGCTGGCGATCGACACCCACAACGTCCTGCTCACCATCGTGAACACGGACCCGAGCTGCTACTGGCTGCCGAACTATCTCGAGACAGCGCTGCTGCGCGCGATCTGGTATCCGACCACCGTCTGCACCGTGTCGTTCCACTGCAAGATCGCGATCCTGCAGGCGCTCGCGCGCTCGAGCGACGTACCGGCGGCGGACAACCCCAGCGCGTTCAAGCTGCACGATTTCGGCGCCCGCGGTGGCACGTCGCAGGAAAGCGCCGGGCTGGCCGGGATGGCGCATCTGGTGAACTTCATGGGCACCGACACGATCGAAGGCGTGCTCGCAGCCCGGCGCTACTACGACGAGACGATGGCCGGCTTCTCCATCCCGGCCGCCGAGCACAGCACCATCACCTCCTGGGGCCGTGAGGGCGAGGTCGATGCCTACCGCAACATGCTGCGCCGGTTCGCCAAGCCGGGCAGCACCGTGGCGGTCGTGTCGGACAGCTACGACCTGATGCACGTGGTCGATACGATATGGGGTGGTGTGCTGAAAGACACGATCCTGGCCAGCGGCGCCACGGTGGTGGTGCGGCCGGATAGCGGCGACCCGTTGCGCGTGCCGGTCGATGTGCTGCGCGCGCTGGACGGCAAGTTCGGCAGCACGGTCAACAGCCGCGGCTACAAGGTGCTGCCATCCTGCATCCGCGTGATCCAGGGTGACGGCATCAACGCCGAGACGCTGCCGCTGCTGCTGGAGGCGGTGATGGCGGCCGGCTACTCGGTGGACAACATCGCGTTCGGCATGGGCGGCGGGCTGCACCAGTTGCTGAACCGTGACACGCAGAAATTCGCGATGAAGTGCAGCGCGGTCGGCGTCGACGGCGTCTGGCACGACGTGTTCAAGCAGCCGGTGACCGACCCCGGCAAGCACAGCAAGCGCGGGCATTTCGCGTTGCTGGGGACACCCGAGGGCGGCTACCGCACCGTCCCGCCCGCGGCGGGGCAAGACGACCTGCTGCAGCCGGTCTACCGCGATGGCGAGCTGCTGCAACAGACCCGGTTCGCCCAGGTGCGCCAGCGTGCCCATAACGCTGCGGCGCGGCTGGCAGGATGCATTTAGGCGCCACCTCAGGTAGTCCGGACATCGCCTCGGCGGTTCGGGTCTGGGCCGCCGCGTGTCCAGGCGCGACGTCGCTGATCGATGGCGATATCACGCTCAGCCGGGCGGCGCTGCTGCACTGGTGCGACATTGCCGCCACGAAGCTTCGCGCACGGGACGCCGGGGGCGAGGAGCCGGCGCTGTGCGCTTTGCTGCTGCCGCGGTCCTGGGCGGTGCCGTTCGGCCTGATCGCGACCCGCTTCGCCGGGCTGGCGTTCCTGCCCCTGGACCCAGCGCAACCGGCCGTCCGGCTCGGCAGCATCTTGGCCCAAGCCCGCCCGGCCTGCGTGCTCGGGTTCGCGACAGACCGCGCCCTTGTGGAGGCCGCGCTGCATGAATCCGGGCTTCGCCCCGCTGCCGGGGTGCTGCTCGACGCTCCGGACCCGGCGCTCGAGCGGTTGGCGTTGCACCGCATGGCAGACCCCCGCCGCCTGCCGCCGGGCACTGGCCACGTGGTGTTCACCTCTGGCAGCACAGGCCGGCCGAAAGGGGTCATCATGCGGGACGGTCCGCTGCTGCAGACGGTGGCGGCACAGCGCCGCTTGCTGGGCACGGATGGCGCCGGACCGGACGCGACCGCCGCGTCGGTCTGGGCACTCAATCCAGGCTTCGATGCCAGCTTGTCGGACATCTTCTGCGCCCTGCTCGGCACCGCGCCGCTGCTGGTGTTCCGGGAGGAGCAGACGCGATGGCGCTCGCTGGCCGCCTGCATCGCCCGCCACGCGGCGGCCCGGGCCGATCTGGCGCCGTCGCTGCTCCGCCTCGTGCCACCGGACGCGCTGGGCCTGAAGGGGTTGATCTTCGGCGGCGAGCGGTGCGACCCGGCAACGGCGGAGCGTTGGGGCCGGGCGAGCCTCGCGCTGCAGGCCTATGGCCCGACCGAGGCGGCGGTGTGCGCCATGATGGCCCGCGCCGGGCCGGGATGGCGGGATGGCGAACTCGGCCGCCCGCTGCCGCACCAAACGGTGCTACTCGCGACGGAGCAGGGCGTGTTCCGGGTGTTGCCGCGCGTGCCCGCCGCTGGGCCGGACGATGCGGCGGCGTTCAATGCCACCGTGCTCGCTCCCGCCGGCGCGCCCGAGAGCGCCACGGGAGAGATCTGGCTCGCGGGGGACGCCGTCGCGACCGGTTACCTCGATGCGCCGGAGCTGGAGGCGGAGCGGTTCGGCCATTGGAACGGCCAGCGCATCCACCGCACCGGCGACATCGCGCGGTGGAGCGACGGGCATCTGGTGTGGCTGGGCCGCCGCGATCGGCAGCTCAAGCTGAACGGCCGGCTGGTGTGCCCGGAGGAGATCGAGGCGGTGGCCGACGAATGCTGGGACGGGCCGTGTGCCTGCCTGCCGGGCAAGCGTGGGCTGGTGCTGGCACTCGGCGGCCGGTCCGGCATGGCGCCCGGCGCGGTGCTGGCCGCCATCGCGGAGCAGCTCGGGGCTGGGTTGACGCCGCGCCGGGCCGTGGTGGTAGCCGACTGGCCGTTACTGCCGAACGGCAAGACCGATCTCGCCGCCGTCCGCAGCGCCTTGGCCGGTGCATGACGTGCTGGTCGGAGCCGCGATGGTCTCCGGCCGACCTCGTGCCGGCGCGGCTCAAGGGCGACGCGATGAGCACCGCCGATATCGCGCGGAGAACGGCCGAGATGGCCGCCTGTTGGGAGCAGCGGTCGCCGCCGGCCGGCGAGGGCACGGCCAGCGTGCTGCTGGGCGGGGCCGGGTTCCTGGGGGCGCGGATCGCAGCACAGCTCCTGGCCGAGCCGGGGGAGGCGCCCGTGGTCGTGGTGTCCCGCCGGCCGGAAGCGATCTTCCGGCAAGGGGTGCAGCCAGGCTCGCCGCGGCTGGTCCTCGTCGCGGCCGACATCACGCAGATCGGCCAGGGATGGATGGACCGTGTCCCGCGCGCCCGGACCATCTTCCATCTGGCAGCGGCCGTGCACGCGCTGGCGGGATGGAACGCCCTGGCGCCGGTGAACCTGACCGGTCTCGGCGCCGCCATCGCGCTGGCCCGGCGCGACGGCGCCCTGGTCCAGCTCGCCTCCACCCTGTCCGTCTTCGTGAGCTCGAACAGCGCGCACGCGGATGCCGAAGCGAGGTTGCCGGAACGCCACGATCTATGGCTGCATGGCGGCTACGCGCAGACCAAGGCGGCCGCCGAGATGGCGCTGCTCCGGATGGAGGATGTGCGGTGGCAGGTGCTTCGATACGGCTTGCTCGTGCCTGAAGCAGGGGCACCGTTCCCGCCGCTGCATTTCGCACCGGCCTTCCTCCGCGCACTCAGCCGGGTGGGTGCCGTGCCGGACCAAGCGGAGCGGGCTGCCGTGGACCTGACGCCCGTGGCGGGCGCCGCCCGTGCGGCGATCCGGCTGGCCCGCACCGAGGCGCCGTGCTGGCGGCATTGGGCCAACCCGGAAGCGGCCCAACTCAGTAAAACGATTGCAGCGATCGAGGCTGTGCGTGGCCGCTTCCCGCGCTGTCGCATGAAAGATTGGCTCGGCCGGCTCAGGTCGCTGCCGCGGATGGATCGCGCCTTGCTCCGGTCGGCGTTCGACAAGAGCGGCTTCCTGGCCGAGGACGCGGTGGCGTCGCCCGTGCTCAACGTGGATCTATTCCAATCTACGCTGCGCCGCTTCGTATCACCCGAGCAGGCGCAGGACGCGCCACCCCCGCCGCGCGATCTATTGCCCGGCGTGATCCGGTCCATGCTGGCGAGCCAGGAGCAGGCGGGCGCATGACGGATCGCGGATACGGCCATGGCTTGGTGCTGGGCAAGTTCATGCCGGCGCATCTCGGGCACGCGCACCTGATCCGCTTCGCCTGCGCGATGTGCGAGCGGGTGACCATCGTGGTGGACCGGGTCGCCGGCGAGTGGCCGGACGCGGCATACCGCGCGGCGGCGTTGCGGCAGGACTGTGCCGGCCTGCCGGTCACGGTGGTGGCCCTGCCGGAGCCGACGCCGCAGCAGCCGCAAGACCACCCGGCCTTCTGGAGCTTCTGGCGCGACACGCTGCGGGTCGCGTGCGGCGGGGTGCCCGATGCGCTGGCCTGCGCCGTGGAGTATGGTGTGCCGCTGGCGCAAGCAGTCGGCTGCACGCTGCTGCCGCTCGACATCGCGCGGGAAGCGATCCCACTCTGCGCCACCGCGATCCGCGCCGACCCGTGGGCGCTGTGGGACCGCATGCTGCCGCACGCCCGCGGGCCGTATCTGGCCCGGGTCGCGGTCGAGGGCCCGGAGTCGACCGGCAAGTCGACCACCGCCAGCGCCGTCGCGGCCGGGTTAGGGTTCACCTATGCACCGGAATGGGCGAAGTGCTTCATCGAGCAGAGCGTGCGGATGGGGCGGACGTTCACCGAGCCCGATCTGCTGACGATCGCCCGCGGCCACCGCGCGGCGGTGCGCAGCCTGGAGCTGGTGGCACACCAGGCATTGATCGCGGACACCTCCCTGCTGACGACGTTGGTCTGGGGCCGCTTCCTGTTCGGACGCAGCGATGCGCGGATCGAGGCGCTGTTCACCGAAGAGGAAGCGCGGGCACCCTGGCAGCGCTGGTTCTTCACGCCGGACACGCCGTGGGTCGCCGGCACGCATCGCGACGTCGCCGCCGACGCCGCGGCGCCCGAGACCCGGCAGCGCTTCTGGGACCTGCTGGTGGCGGAAGCGGAGCGCCGCGGCCTGCCGTACGAGATCGTCCGCGGCGGGTTCGCCGACAAGCAGGACCGCGCGGTGGTCCTTGGGCGGGCGCTCCGCCCAGGGCAGCGGCCTATCGGATAGGCTGCGTGTAGTCGGGCACCGCGGACCCGCGGGACCGGTTGTCCACGTTCGGTGCGCCGAGGCCACGGCGGTGGTCATCGAGATGCGCGATACGGAAATCCAGGCTGAAGCGCGTCCGGCCAGTGGTTTGCGGCAGGGTGCGGTGCAGGTGCGCCGCGGCGAAGATCAGGGTCTCGGCCTTGGCGCACGCGAAGCCTTCCGCACGCAGGGCACCGTGCTCGGCCTGGCTCGCCGGGTAGCGTGCGTACCCGGCGGCTTGGCTGTTCTGCCAGCCGATCTTCAGGTCCCACCCATCGCGCACCCAGGCGTCATAGTCGAATATCTCGGAATCGTTGGCGACGGGGGTCGCGAACATGTCCGGATAGAACTCGAAGGTCTCCGCCGCCGCCAGGTCGTCGAGCGGGATCCACCAGGTGAGAGCGTTTTGCGGATGAGCGTACCAGGTGTCGCGGTGGCCGATATAGACGGGGGCAGCCGCCGCCACGTGGTGCCCCGCGCTCAGCACGGTGCGTAGCCGCAGCGGATCGAAGGCGTTGTCCGCGAGCGAGAAGCCCAACGACCCGATCACTGCCCGCACCGCATCGTGCCAGCGCGGCTCAGTGAACAAGGCGCGGCGCACCCGGCCGATGCAGGCGAACAACGTGGCCGGCGCCAGGGATGCCGAGCGGGTGCGCTCGTCCGCACCGCCCAGTTCGGCCCGCAACAACGCCAGCACGGCATCGGCAAGCGCGCGCGAAGCGTCGGTCGGGCCAAGCTTGAACACCGTCCCGCCATAGAGGGCGGCGCGCGCCGCGGCGTTGCTGGCCGGCAGGACCGGTTCGATCATCGCGACGCGCTGGCAAGAACGATCAGGCGTTGGCTGCCGAGCGCCACCGGCTCCCCGGCGAGCGAGCCCAGCAGCCGAATGTCGGCGAAGCCCGCCTCCCGTAGCAGGGTGGCCACCTGCCAGGGCATGTACAGCCGCATCGCGGAGCGGTGCCGCACCACGCGCCCGTCTGGCAGATGATAGATCCACTGCTTCAGCAACGTGCCGGTTCGGGCATCGACCTCGCTCAGGCGCTGCAGGCGGACGGCGCCGCCCAGACGCGCCACCGTGCGAACCAGGTTGGTTTCGGGCTGGAAGCCGTGCAGCACACCGGGCACGTTCATGGTGTCCAGCGCGAACACGCCGCCGGGCACCAACGCCTCCCACACCCGGCGCAGCATGGCGAGGTTGCCCGCGTCGTCGGGCGCGTGGCCCCAGCTCGTCCACCAACTGATGGCGGCGTCGACCGGCTCGTCGGGGACGAAGTCACGCGCATCCGCGGCGTGGAACTCGGCCGCGATCCCAGCCGCGGCGGCGCCGGCGTGCGCCTCGGCGACGTAGGCAGCCGCCTGGTCCACGCCGACCACGTATGCCCCGGCACGGCCCAGCGGCAGGGCGAGGGAGCCGATGCCGCAGCCTTGGTCAAGCACCCGGCTGCCGGTCCGTATCCCGAGTTCGCGGGTGAGAAAGTCGAGCTCGGTCACCTCTGGGTCACGCCGCAGCAGCATGTCGGCCAGCAGGCCGTCATACAGGCCGCCCAACCAGTCCGCCGCCGCATCCGCCATCACGGTCGCGGCGCGCCCGCCCGCTCGGCTTTCATCGCGTCGGCGACGGCGGCTGGCTCCCACCCGGTCAGCCGCACGACATTCGCCTGCTCGGCGGCCCAATGCTGCGGCAACTCCCGGCGATATGCGGCAGACGATGCGCAGGCGGCCATGGCGGATGGCGACAGATGATGGTTGATGACGTAGCGCGCCTGGTATTGCTCGGTGTCGGGCGTTTCCTGGAATTGCAGGTCCTCCGGGAAACGCACCCGGTCGTAGCGCACGTGCAGCCGGGTGATGAAGCCGGAAGCGCCGTCGCCCCAGTTGGCCCCCACTTCGCTCAGCACGTCCGCGCCGAGCGGTGGGGCCGAGCACGGGTCGCACAGCGCGGCGTTGGCCGAGACCGGCCAGGCGTATTCCTCGAACACGGCGCGCCCGTCATGCGCCTGCACCTGGCGGTCGAACAGGGCGTCGTAGAACGCGCCGAAGCGGCCGCCGATGTACTCCGGCACATCCACGCCGGTCGGCATCTTGGCCGTTTGGTAGTTTGTGACCTCGACACGCCCGGTGCGGGTCAGCGCCATCACGATCATGTCCTGCGGCCCGGCGGCGTTGACCGTTCCAAGCCGGATCGGCAGGGCGAACTTCGGCGTCTTGTAGGTGACCCGGATCGGCCGCAGGAAGCCGCTCGGGTTGTCCGCCATGCGGTCCAGGTTCACCTTGGCCACGAAGAAATGCATGCCTTGGCGCAGGTAGCTGCCTACCACCGGCGCCGCCCCCGCGGGCATGCGGTAGCCATTGGCATTCAGCCAGGCGACCAGCGCGCCGCCTTCCTGCGCGGACAGCACCTTGATGTCGTACTCCGCGACGGAAAACGCCGCCTCCACCGTCACCTGCGACTTGCGCACGAGCGCGCCCGGGGCCGGGGCCGGCATGGCCATCATCATCGGGGGTGGCACCGGCGGAGAGCATGGGTTGGGGTCGTAATACTCCACCAGGCGCGGCTTGGTGTACTCCGCCAGGTGCTCGAGCGTCTGCGGCTTCACGATCCGTACCTGGTCGCGCTGCACCACCGTCGGCACGGGGATCACCAGGGCGAACTGCCGCGGGTCGCCGTGCACGTCGCTCGCCATCGTCACCACCGTCTGCTGCCGGTCGTGCACCAGCACCACGCGGGACGCCTTGTTGGTGAGCGGGTCGTCCGTGCTCGCGACATAGAAGCCGCAGAACGCCCAAGCGGCGGAACTGGCGCCGATCAGCGCGGCGGTGGCGAGGAGGGCGAGGCGGCCAAGCGGCATGATGCGGTCTCCGGGGTGATAGGGTGGCGGGCAAGCCGGTCGAGCAGCGGCACCAGCGGGGCCGCGAGGGCGAGCGCGTAGAACAGCCCCTCCCGCATTTGCCAGCCAAACTGCAGCGCATAGGCGGCGACTGCCACGAGAGCGGCGAACAGCATGCGGCCAAGGCGGCTGTCCGGGGTGGTGCGCGGGTCGGTCACCATGAACAGGCCGAACACCAGCAGCGCGCCGGATTGCATCTGATGCAGCGGGATCGTGAGCGGGTCCCGCAGCAGGAGGCAGCGGCCCAGCAACAGCCCGCCATAGCCGAGGAAAAAGGTCGCCGCCGTGTCCACGCGCCGCGCCCGGCCCAGCACCAGCGCGCCGCCCCCGGCCAGCAGCAGCGCCGACCAGGCGAGCGCGCCCCACTGGCCCGGCGATACCCAGGCATAGCCCGTCTGCAACAACGCCACGATGGCGAAGCAGGCGGGATTGAACAGATGCTTGCCACCCACCCGGATCAGGTATTTGGAGCCGATCGCCGCCACGCCGGCCAGCGCCCATACCGCCGGGTCGTGGGATCTCAGCAGCAATGACAGCGACAGCCCCGTGATCAGCGGGCTGCGCCAATCGTAGCGCCGGGCCAGCACGCGGCAGGCGAGCGCCTCCGTCGCGAGGGTGGACCCGATCGTTACGGCCGCTTGCCAGGCACTCGCGCCGAAATCGAGCCAGCCGAGTTGCGCCGCGAGCAGGGCGGCCAGGACCCCGATCTGCCACATCCGAGGATCGAACCCGGCCAGCCTCCGCATCGTGCCTCCGCCGCCGCCCACCGGCCGGTTTGCCGTGACCCTATCATGCAGGCCGGGGCTTGCCAGCGACAAAGGACGGCCGCGCGCGCTATGGCATCAGCGCACGTACGGCCGTCTCGCAGGCAGCGGCCACCGCGATGGTGCCCGCGCGGCCAGCCGGCAGGTCGGCGAACCGGAGGGCTGGGCCGATGGTGAGGTGCAGGCGGCCTGGCCGCGGCAGGCGGCGGCGGCCGGGCGGCCAGGCGGCATGGGCGCCGGCGAGGAAACACGGCACGACCGGGATCGGATGGCCGGCCACCAGCGTGCCGATGCCGGGGCGGAACCGCCCCATGGCGCCGGTCCGGCTGCGGGTGCCCTCCGGGAACAGGATCAGCACCGCGCCGTCCTCCAGCAATCGCGCGCGCCACAGATCGATATCGGCCCCGGTGGTCTGCTTGCGCCAGACCGGCAGGGCGGATGTCGGCACCCGCCTCCGAGGCGCTCACCTTGCAACGACCTCTACCAGATGATGCGCTGGTGGTGGCCCTGCGGGGCGAGAAGGAGGACGTAGGCGGCCTGGGCGGGCTGTTGCCCACGGCTCTGCCACGGCAAGGTTTGCTGCTCTGAAGTGGTGAACGAACGACTTGGTCTATCCTGCATCAAGACGCGTGTGTGCGATGCCTTAGAGCCTGTCTCTGAACGATGCCGGAATGGCTGCCTTCGACCCCATTGCGGACATTCACTGCAACAACCCTTATTTGATCTGACAGCAAGAAACGGGAGGCCGGTCGGCGTGCCATCGCCATAAATGTGCTGAGGAGATACCCCTATGACTACGTTCCAATGTATTGCCATCTCTACCGACACGGCCGAACGCTTCCGCTGCACGGGCCAGGACGACAACGGCAACCAGATCCGCCGGATCGTGGCGACGCCGCCCGGCGGGTTCCCGTGCCGCCACTGTCTCCGACTAGCATCGTCCGGCGACGTCATGCTGCTGGGATCCTATAACGTGCCGCGGCCACGTGGTATTTATTGGGCTCCAAGCCCTATCTTCCTGCACGAAGCCACCTGCCCGCGCGCCGAAGCTGAGGACGAAGTGGCGCCGATCGTGCGCGCCAACCCGCTCGTGTCCGTCCGTGCCTACGACATGGCGGACCAGTGCCTTTACGATCTGGGTCATGTCTGTGCAGGCAAGGATGTGGACGGCCCGCTGGAACGGGCTCTCAATGACTCTCGGACGGCGTTCGTGAATATTCACACTGCCCGACCAGGCTGCTTGTTGTCGCGTGTGGAACGCATAACTGGCTGAAGGTGAGCCGTTTCAAGTCCGCTTTCCACCAGTCTCGGACATCAAATTGGGAGACCACCTTGGCCTGTCGAGGCTGAAAGTAGACGCTATACTGCAGCGGCCAAGCGATGAGGCCGATGGAAGCGACACCTCCCCTGCGCCGCATGATCCACATCGACATGGACGCTTTCTACGCCTCCGTAGAGCAGCGCGATGACCCGGCGCTGCGTGGCAGGCCGCTCGCCGTGGGCGGCTCCTGCGAACGCGGGGTGGTTGCTGCGGCCAGCTACGAGGCGCGCAAGTTCGGCGTGCGGTCGGCCATGCCCTCCGTCACCGCCCGGCGGCGTTGCCCCGACCTCGTGTTCGTCCCACCCGTTTCGACGTCTACAAGGCGGTGTCGACCCAGATCCACGCCGTCTTCGCCCCCTACACTCCGGCGATCCAACCCCTGTCCCTGGACGAGGCCTACTTGGACGTCACGGCTCCGCTGCTGGACCGCGGTTCGGCCACCGCGATCGCAGCCGAAATTAAGGCCGCATCTGCATGGAAACCGGCCTCACCGCTTCAGCGGGTGTTTCAAACAATAAGTTCCTTGCCAAGCTGGCGTCGGATCACCGCAAGCCGGACGGGCTGTTCGTCATCACGCCGCGGATGGGACCGGCGTTCGTTGAGGACCTTCAGGTCGGCAAGTTCCATGGCATCGGCCCGGTGACGGCGGGCCGGATAGAGGCGTTGGGCATCCGCACCGGCCTGGACCTCCGTCGTCAGACGCTCGCCTTCCTCATGGAGCATTTCGGCAAAAGCGGCGAGTACCTGCACGGCGTAGCCCGAGGCGTGGACCATCGGCCGGTAGAGGCCGATAGGCTATGCAGGTCGGTGGGCGCCGAGACCACGTTCGGCCGTCTGGCGCACCCGCTACCTCAACGACGACGGCCAGGAACTGTGTGCCATGGCGGTGCTGGAGAAGGCCGAGGCCAAGCTCCGGGCGGAAGGTCGGGAAGTCACCATCCGCACGCTGTGGATGTCGCTGGCGGACAAGTGCGTCGATGTCGACGACCCGGACCTGAGGACAGCCGCCGCGTTGGCGGGGATGGCCGCTGGAACGACTTGCTAGAGATTTCGCGCTGGCCAGTATCCGCACGTGAAGGGCCTCAAAAAACCTGCCAGCCGACTAGGCATGGAAGCATTCGGCGAGGTGCCGCAGGTTCGATAGAAGCTCGCCACCCGACCTGCGGCAACATTGTTATTTTACTTCAGCTTTAGATTGGTGGCGGCTTCTTTGCCGCGTTCGTTCATGACGTCGTAGCTGACCTTCTGGTTGTCATCCAGCCCACTCAAGCCAGCCGCTTGAACGGCGGTGATGTGGACGAACATGTCTTTGCCGCCACCTTCAGGTTGGATGAAACCGAAGCCTTTGGTCGCATTGAACCACTTGACGCTGTCGCTGGCCATGTCGATTACTTTCGTCCGTTCCGACGACGTCACCTACTCTACGCAGCCTTCGAACGCCAGCCAACCGAGGCAAGCGGCCGACAACGACTTCTCCGGGTTCGGACCACCGAACCCAACGCTCCTTCGGTGAATATCATCCTAAAGCCCTCAACGTCGCCTCGTAGGCGGCGCGCCGATGGCCGCGGCTTTGTCGGAATGGTCGCCGACCCAACAGAAATGGAGCCTGATTTCCCCGTCTCGGCCGTTGGTAGCTCGCAAATGCAGGTATCGGAATTTAATAACAACGTCTGCAACGCGAGTTAGACCGTGCTGGCAGAACAACCAGTCATGGCACGCGATACGAGCACGGTCGATTCGGGAAGGCGCGCCTACGCCCCTCGGGAAAGACCGTCCGTCGAATTTTCGTCTATTGAAAGTGGCTAGCTAGTTCGCCATCCGGCGTGTTGGCGAAGTCCTTGCTGAGCGTCTTGCCGAATTTGGCCGAGGCGGCTTTGTCGAGAGCCTCCCGTATGTCGTGGAGGACGTGGGCGGGTGCCGCCAGCGCGATCTCGTCCACCTTACCGGTCCGAACCGCCTCGTTCAGCTTGGCCGCCACCTGTTTGGCGAAGTGCGCCTTCGCCTGATCGTGGGGGTCCGTCTTCGGCGCTTTGAGTTGGCTTGTGCCCGCAGACGGGTCTTCGTCGGTGTTGCCGTGGCCGCTGTTGTCGAAGCTTTCCAGCGTCCGCATCCTATCGCCGACCATCGTCAAGATGCGGGCCTGGCCCCATCGGCGACCACGTACCACGTCGTTTCCTTACTCATCGGCTTGCCTTCTAAACAGGTTGCCCTGAACGCCCGGCAGGGCGGGTCGTTCGCCTTCGATGTCCTCTGCCGACACGAAAGGCTCCGCGTGCGAAATGCCAGCGCTGGGTCACCGCGACTCCTGCATCGGGACGGAGATCCCGAACGATTGCGATCTGGCCACTCGTCGGCGCTTCAATTTTAGTTTTGCCACCATGGTGCGCCGGGTTCCAGCGCGACCAAACCGCTTGCCCGACACTTCGAGCATTCCCATGGGGTGTGATTCTCTGACAATGCGTGAAGGCGCTCCCCGTAGAGGCATGGCAGTCGGGATCGGTCAGGCGTCGGCAGCGGAGACCTGGTCGCAGGCCGCTTTCACGGCTGCGGCATACTGCGTCACCGCCGCCCGCGATTGGAAGATGCCGACCATCGCATGGATGAAACCGGCACCCATGCCAAGGAGGCCGCCCCAAACCAATGACATCCACGATTGCCCGAGCAACGCGAACAATCCGCCGAGCGGCGCGCCGTAAAGTACCATGATGCGGACCGCCATCTCGCCGCCCTGGCCGAATGCCATGACTACCGAGGTGAAAGGGTCGTAGGACCCGCACGGTGGGAACCGATCAATCTGGGTCCACCTGTCGGTATCATGATTGACGATCGCCGCCCACTGGCTTTGGCCGTTGTCGATGCCCGTCGCGACGACGGCTCTGACCGAGTGTCCTTGCCTGACCTGGAGGCTTTCGGGCACCGGCACCTTGATTTCCTCGGCGTCGGTCTTGATCCATACCGCCTTGCGGGCGGTGACCGTTGCCCAAACCCGAGGTGGCGCGACCGCTATCTGATTGCCGGACACGAACACCGACCCGGCTGCCGAGCCGACCTGCGTTTCCGTCCACCGCTCGACCGAGAGAACCTTCCCCTCGACGGCGGCGAAGCCGACTGGCTTGCCGACCACATCTCGCGTCATCATGAACTGTTTGGGGTCCGCGATCTCTCTCACGGTGCGGAAGCTCGGATTGCCGCGGCGACCCGCTGGATGACGGAGTCGTCAACTTGTGACCTAAGCGCCGGGGGCACGCCAAGGGCATTTTGGTAGAGCGTGAACCGCCGCTCGAACGACGCCACATCGAGTTGAGGCATGGGAACGGTGTGGTGAACGCGGTCGTGCGAAACGGCCACCAGGAAGGCAGCTTTGTCGAAAGCATAGCAGTGCGGGATGGCGTCGGCGTTGATGTGCCGCTGGACGCTGTTTCGGCAGCCCACAACCTGGGTCTGGATGCCCGCAAAGCCCTCCTGGCGCATGACGTTGTTGAAGGACTGCACTGCCTCCACGATTACGACGTCTGGAACAAAGGCATGGCCGGGGTCGGTTGGGCCCTGCACCTGCTGCCCGACCAACGGTCCGGTGGACAAATGAGTGCGCCCCTGGGCGTCAACGTAGCTCTGACATCCCGCCAGCATGAGGGCGGCCGCCAGCAAGGCCGGTTTCGGTCCGATCATCGCATTCTCCGCATTGATGGTGTTGGATGGCGCAGCGCTGACACCGCGCGTCTGGTTCAGAATCTGGGAGCGACGGCCGCACCGACCCGCTTGGCTGCCGCCGTGGCTGCTTCGCCCGCAGCGGCCATAGCGGCTTGGTCCGTTACCGTGAGCGTCATGACGCTCACGCCCCGCGAGGTCCTCGCCCGCATCTCCATGGCATGCAGGGGGAACGGCACGTTGTCCGCCTCCGGGCGCACGTTCGTCAGGCGGTCGCCCCAGCCGATGGCCTGTCCGAAGACGGGGATGGTTCCCTCCAGATCGAAGGGCGAGGGAGGAGGGTCGAAGCGGCCGCCAAGGTCCGGCTTGCCGTACTTCGCCAGTAATGCCTCCCCGGCCTTCGGAATCTGATCTTCCGCGACCGCTTGCGTGAGGCGGCTTCGGGCCAGGATCCAGCGTCCGTCCGGACCGTTGCGGACGAACGTGCCGACGAAGCAGCGGCGACCCAGAGCCGGAGGTCCGTTGCGGCGGAACTCGATGTCGCAATCCGGCTCAGGGGATCGGACCTCCCCCTTGGCTTCGTCGAAGGTCGCCGTCTGCCCGAGTTCACGCGACGCGATCGCCAGGACTTCGGCAGGCGCCATTCCCGTGCGAATGCCGACGATGTCGAACGCTGCCGCGAGCCTGACGTCGGTTTCCGGCGCCTTCCAGGGCGCCGGAACGGAGGTGGTCCGCACCTGGGAAATCTTCCGGACCCCCGTGGAGCGGTCCTCGACCTCGACGGAGAGCACGTGGCCCATGACCGTCCGCCCTCCCTTCAACGCGTCGTCCGACGCCCCGACCGGCACGAAAGTCACCGAGACGGGTTGAAAGCCCTTTTCGACGGCGGCCACGATCTCCGGTGTCGGCGCCAGGGCCGCCACCTCGGCCGCGTTGTCAAACCGGAGCGAGATGCCGGAGGCGGGTCGGAAAACGTCGGACGGCTTCAACGGCAGGGCGTATGTCTGACCGTTGGGACTGGCCTGCCTCGTCCAGGCGACGGGCAGGCCCACGCGGTAAGGTTGGGCGCCGACCTTCGGTTGCGCCCGCTCCATCTCGAATAGCTCTTCGACGGCGGGGCCGTCCAAGGGCTTGGCGGCCGCCTCGATGGCAACCTCCTCGCCGTGCCGGGCAGCCGCTTCTTCTCCGGCATGTCGTTTCGCGTCGTCCAGGCGGTAGATGGTTCGGTGTTGGGCCGTTTCGTCCCCGACGACCACGTCCTCGACGTGGGCGGTTACGGGCACGATCAAGCCGCTCGCACCCGAGCGCGGTGCGACCGGGCGCGCCTTGCCCAGGGTCAGCCGGACCTTGAGGTTGACGCTCACCCGCGTGTCGCGGCTCCCGAATTGGTTGGTCCGAGATGCCGCGAACGCCGCCGCCGCGTCGGGCTGCATCGGGAGACCGTCCGCGACTTGTGGGTTGTCGAACGTCAACCGGAACTCCAACGGATAACCGCCGGAGGTCGGGGCGCAGCCCGGACGGAAGTAGTTGGCGGTCGGCTCCTCGCCCCGGTAGCCGTCGATCCTGACCGGGAGCACGTCGTCGGCGCCGATGGTGCGCAGGCCGAACTCGCCCTTGCCCGCGTCGTAGCGGTCGAAATTGCGGTCCAGGCGGAGTTCGTAGACCGCCGCGGCGGCTCCGCGGTTGGCGGCGAACTCGGCCGCGCCCGCCTTCAGGAAGGGACCGGCGCGGAACTCGTCGTTGTAGATCGCGGTCCAGGCCGCGCATTTGGTGACGACGACCCAGTCCCGCGCGACGCCCGCGTCGGTCCGCGCCGCGGGATTGGCAGCCAGGAACAGGTTCAGCATGGTCTGCGGAGTGATGGGACTCGCCCGGTCGGCCGCAGCGTCCGACGGCGCGGCCGCCCGGGAGGGCAGCGTTTGGGCGAGGAGGCAGACGGACAGGCTCGCCCCGAGGGCGAGTGCCTTCGATGAGTGCATTGTTCAAAATCCGATGCAGTGGCGTTCCAAAGCGAGCGAACGAGAGCGGGCCACCCGAGCAGTCACGAGCTTGATATTCGCGACGTAAACCGAATTCCGGGCATGGTTGCTGCCAGGGCACTCGCCGCGAAGGGCGGCCAGACGAGAGCGACGCGCATTCTGTGCCTTGCTTCAGGGGCGCCCAACGGCCAGGTCACCGTAGTAGGCCATTTCGGACTATGTTATCAACCCGTTTCATCCTTAGCGCGCCGAGTTCGTCTCGGGAACAACCCTCCCATGCAGGGCATGGGGAACAGGTTGCGTGCGCGGGCGCTGGCACTGGGCATCAGCGATAGCGAGGTGGCGCGTCGACTGGGCGTCAGCCAGACACGCTACGCGAAATACGTGACGGACGTGAACGAACCTGACTTGGCCACGGTGGTGAAGCTTTGCCGACTGCTGGGAACGGCTCCGGAAGAACTTTTGGGAGTGGCGGAGATGCCGGTCCAAGGGGAGCGCGACGTGCTGATGGCCAGGTTGCAGACGACCGCACAGGGTATGGACACGTCTCGTCTTCGAGCGGCCGTCGCGGTAGTCGACGCCTTGTCTGCGCTTCCGGAATGGTAGGCGGCAGACAGTGATAATGGCCGGGGAGCACGGCACGCGCTGACGAGAGGCCCGCACGGCTCCGTAGCCGTACGACACGGCTGCGCAGCCATGGTCCGCTATCCCTGGTAGGTCAGAAGCCGCACAACGAGCGCGGTCCAAGTCAGTCTCGTTGGAGGTAACCCTGCCACGAGTCGATCGGGCGCGATGCTGGACGTCACCCGCGCGGCTTTGTCGTGCACGCATTCACTCGTAGACCCATTTCGGATACATCATGTCGCCAAGATCGATGCTCCCCCGGCCCGGCTGGCTTGCTGCCCGAAGTGCCCGCGCTTCAGGTGACAGGGTCAGCAACCAGGGTTGGCTGTTATCCCGTTCCCCGTCGGCGGTGCCGTAGACCGCGCAGATCCGTTCCGACGCAGTCTCCGCCCAGTCGGTCGCTCCTTCCGCGCCGGTGTCGCGGCCGTACCCTCCGACGGAGTCCTCGACGAGGCCATACCAGCGGAGGGTGCCAAACTTCTCTTTCATCTGGCTGGTCTGGAAGGTGGCTCCGAGCGGGAGCCGCGCGCGGAGTTCCTTCATGCCGCGTTCCACCAGGGAGAACCAACCGATCGGCACGTTGGCTAGTTCAGCCTGCAGCCCCGGCATGTCCTCGCATAGGAGCATGGCGCGTTCGCGCCATTCTCGCGCCGAAGCAGGCGGTAGCGGCAGGGTGGCCAAGTCGATCGTGTCGAGCAATTGCTGGCAAACCAGCTGCGAGGGCCATGGCGCGGGCGGTTCGCGCTGGGACGCTGTCGCGTCCCGATCTGCCGCCTGTTCTGACGGTTCGCCATCATGTCCGGACATGACCTGTGTTCCCTCCCGTCGATCGCTAGTTGAGCTGCGCCAGCCTGCTGGCGGCGTCCTCCTCCAGCCGGGCGGCGACGGCCAGCGAGCGGACCAGCGCGGCCCGCAACCGCCTTGGATCCTGCGAGGCCGCGTACTCCTCCCGCAGGCGTTCCCGGGTATCCGGCGGCAGGGTTGGCAGCAGCCGTGGGTCGCTCACGCCGCGTTGGTGGGCGAAGTCGGCCAGCATGGTTTCGATCATCATGTCGACCTGATCCGCCGATGGCGGTGGCACCCTCAACACATTTACCCGGGATAGCAGCGGCGCGGGCAGAGCGTCCGCGGTGTTGGCGGTGAGGACCCAGATGATGTGCGACAGGTCGATCGGTCCGCCGAGGCACTCGTCGTGGTAGGCCGACGCACTGTGGGGTTCGAGCAGGGTCAGCAGGGTCGAGGTCGCGTGGCCGTTGTGGCTCGATCCGCCCGCCTTGTCGATCTCGTCGATCAGCAACAATGGGTTGGCCCGTTTCAACTGCGCGAGCTGGTCGACCGGCCAGGATGGATGAGCCGATGACCACCCGCGCGAGGTTCCTGCCAGTTCGCGGTTGTCGGTCGACCCCGCCATCGCCAGCCAGCCGTAGGCCAGCCCGAGATACTCGGCCAGGCGGCGCCCGAATCGGGTCTTGCCGATTCCGGGCGGCCCCACCAGCACCATGGGCGGCAGCAGAAGAGCGAGCTGGGAGCCCAGGCGCCGGATCAATGCCAACTCGTCCGCGACGTGGTCGATCACCTCGGAAAAGTTGGGCTGTTCCGCCCGCAACCCGGCCAGCGCCATCGATGCCGCCTCGCGGCTGGGCACCAGCGTCAGCGGGAGGCGCTTGGCCAGCACGGCATAACGTTGGCCGATGCTGCTGCGGCTGCTGTTGATCCGCTCGAGCTCGAACCCGGGGAACGGCGTCAGTGTCAGGCTGTCCTCGGCGCCCGGCTCCGATGCGCCGACATTGTTTTCCGGCACGGGCGGGTGATTGCCGACGGCATCTTCGGTTGCGCTCCCGGGTTGCGCCGCCACCAGGTCGGCGACGCTCGCGGATAGCTCGGCTCGGTCG
>CAXTJM010000048.1:0-23344 GCA_964244585.1 uncultured Acetobacteraceae bacterium
CTCTGCCCCGGCCGCCCTCTCCGCGCGCTGTCGCTGAAGGGCCTTTTTGGCTGCTTCCCGAGTGGTCCAAAGGGAAGGGTAAGCAGCCGCCACATCGGCTGCATTTTCCAGAACCATGCCCCCTGCCGCGAGCATCAAATCGTCTGGCGAAGGAGCCAGGTCCGCCGCCTGTAGGGTGGCCGCCACTGGCAGCGGCAGCGGCGCGTCTGTGAGCACCAGCACGTCAACCGGGTCGGCTTCCGTGCGGTTGACGCCCCGGACACGGCCGATGATCTGGACAAGCTGCCCCTCGCACACCTGCCAGCGGATCGCCTCGCAAACGGGGTCCGGGTGCCGATCAGCCTCGATCGTAACGGCTTCGGTCGCTGCGGTGTGCCGCACGCCATCGCCGCGCGCATACCAGCCTTCGACATGCTCGACGGCCCCGCCGGTCAGGGCCTCTGCCAGCCGCTCGACGCTGGCCGGGGCCGGTTGCGTCCTGCCCACCACGACCAGCGCCCGCACGTTGCGCCACTGGTCCCGGCCGGCAACCGCGTTGTGATGCGCGAGGTCGATGCAGGGGGCCATCGACCCAAAGGCCGGCAGCGCCTCGCGGACGGCCTTCTGAGCGACCACCAGCACCGGAGCGCCGCCGTAGCTACGGGCCTCCCGGTTGACGATGGCGTGGACGGCTCGCAACCCGCGGTGCCGGCGGCTGGCCTGGTCCGCGCTGTAGTGCGGCTCGCCCTCCGCCATCGGCTCAATGGCCGACTTGCCATAGCTCCGGTCCACCACCTGCCGGATGCGCTGGTGCGGCGCATCGGCCAGCAGCTCCGCCGTCAGCCTCACGTCCGGCCAGAACGGGCGCACCAGATCGACGTTCATCGTCGCGTCGATCAGCAGGGTTGGCGCAATCCAGCCCTTCCGAACCTTCCGGCGGCCTTTGAGGTGCAGCACCCGCATGGGGCCGTCATCGGTCTTGTGCATGGCCAGGGAGGCCCAGCCGGACCGCTGCGGGCCGCCATCCTCCAATAGGGCCGTCACGGCTTCCCACGCGCTGGCGAAGCGGGGGATAGTGGCGTTGACCGCGGCTTGCCGGACGGCTTCGCGTCGCGTCGCCTTGCTCATGCCGGGATGCATCTCCGGCTCAACACGCCGCGCCCATTCGAGCCGGTGCGCTTCCTTGGCGTTGTCCAGGGAGAGGTCGGACGCCTCAATGGCCTCGGCTGACAGCGGGCCGTCCGGCAGGGGTCGAAGCACGTCCAGCAAGCGGTTGCGCAGATAGTCCAGCCGGTCCCGGTCCTCGCGCCGGTTCAAGCTGGCGTCGGTAGGCAATGGGTCCATGTGCCCGATCGCATCCAGCGAAAGCATCGTCGGCTTTCCGTGGACGCCTTCAAGTCCGCTGGCGAACACGGACTCGTCCACCACAAGGAAGGCCAGCTTCCCGATCGCGGCCGGCTTCTCGATGAAAAGCAGGTCATGGGGCACGATCCACAGATCGGCCGTGCTGTTCCGCTGCCGCTGGTAGCCGCATTCGGCAAAGAAGGGGCAGGTTGCCTTTTGCCCGTTCTTCAACTTGCGCTGGCAGGTGGTGCGGAACACGTCTAGGACGGCATCCTTCGCGTCCTGCACTGCTTCCAGGTTGCGGCACATCGTATCGCTGGGGCTGTCAGGATCGACGGCCTCCATGCCGCGGTAAACCGCCGCAGTCAGGCCACGGCCCCGGGCGTGGACGGCGAAGATGCTGGCCAATTCATCGCCCAGCGCGTGCGTCGGGATGACGAATGCCGCCGATCGCATGTCGCCAGCCGCCCGCATCTCCGCCAGCAGCCGGATTGTCTCAAGCATGGCTGCCAGCGTCTTGCCAGCGCCTACATCCACGCGGATCGCATAAACCGGTATCGGTGCCGGTGGCGGGGAAGGCGGCGCTGGCTTAGGGCACACTTGCCCCACGTATTCGGCCGCATCTGGACTCGGCGTGACCAGCGGGGGCAACGCCCTTTGCGCCGCATCATAGGCCCGCACCCCATCGAAGAAGCCGGCCACCGCAGCGCGCAGATGCTCCCGAACCTGCTTGATTGGCAACCGCGCCGGAGCGCCACCGCCGGGGTTCAACGCCGCCTCGATCCGCCGCCGGACGCCGGCCGCGCCGTCCAGCCTCACCGCATCGTTGAAGTCCGTTTTGTCGTAGGCGCGGAATGGCCATGGCGTGGCCACCGCAACCTGGTGCCCGGCCGTGCGCCACGCCTCGATCAGCTTGACCATCTTCCGATCGGCTGGCGAGTGCTTGGGGTCGTCGTCGCGGCAGGCCACCACGCGCCGGCCTGCCGGCAGCGGCACCCCGCCCATGCCGCCCAGCGCCACCCATGTTTCATGCCCGGTGGCGACCCATACAGACAGCCCCGTTTCCGGCCCCTCCGCCAGCAGCAGCGGCCCGTCCGCCGGGCCTGGCAGCCTTGCTGCGCCGCCGCCTACCAGCACGCCGTTGCTGATCTTTGTTGGCTCGTCCAGCGTGCCCGGGGCCTTCTGCGCGTCGGCAGTCAGGCGCACACGCTGAACCGCCCGCAGCGTGCCGTCCGCCGCTGTAGCGCCTAGGATCAGGCTATGGGTTGGCTTGTGAAACCGGACGCTACCGGGCC
Organism: uncultured Acetobacteraceae bacterium; assembly: GCA_964244585.1. Taxonomy (GTDB): domain Bacteria; phylum Pseudomonadota; class Alphaproteobacteria; order Acetobacterales; family Acetobacteraceae; genus LMUY01. Next base: position 2,619 of record CAXTJM010000048.1, read on the forward strand.
AGGCAACCGGGGCCGGCACCCGGCGCGCGTCCAGCAAGTACCGCTCCGCCACCGTGCCGGCTACGGGCGAGCTGCGCGCCCATAGGCGGCCGGCGTAGCCCATGCGCTTTGCGGCGTCCTTGGCATCTTCGGCCGCCGTCTCGCGCGCCTTGCGGTCCCGCTCCGCCTGCCGGGCTGCCCGTTCGGCCTTGTAGTCGTGTCCGGCGTCCGGCGTGCCGCCCGTCCAGTCCCGTGCCCAGCCGATCGCCTCCGCCATGTTGCAGGATCGGGCGTGCGCGATCAGGTGCAGCACCCCGCCGCCTTGGCCGGCTTCGTGCGAGTACCAGCTTCCGCGCTTGCGGCCGTGCAATTCGAGCACGAGCGCACCCTTCGTGCCCCACCGCATGGTGCGCGGCTTGCGCAGAGACGGAGCGCCTAGCAGGTCCTCCGCCAACCGCTCGACGCCGGCCACCAGCTCGCCCACAACCCGGTCCAGGTCCGTGTTGCTGCACTCCGCCGAACAGAACGGGTGGAACTGCCGCTCCGCCGGTTTGCTGCAAATCGGGCAGGGAGGTGGGGCGTCTTTCACCCGCGGCGGGGTCCCGCGGCGCGCACCTTGGCGGCTACCTCCGCCAGTATCTCACGTTGCCGGCCGCTGACCGTCCGGCGCTGCGCGAGGTTGGCAATGAACTGGCGTTCCCATGTCGTCAGCAGCTCGAGGCGCTGGTTGCACGCCATGAGGTCGGCAAGGTGGCTGCCGGATGGGTTGGGCGAAGGGTTGGAGGGCCGGAAGGTCCCGGCGGTCGGGCCATCGCTCCCCAGCACGTCGGACCAGTCCAGCCCCTTGCCCCGCACCATCCGGTCCGCCGCCAGCGCCGCGGCGTCCCGTTCGCCGGCATGGCTGCTGCCCAACATGCCCAGGATGCGCGCGAGGCGGCCCCGGTCGGCAGCGGCCAGGGGCATCATGCCTGCCCCCGGATCGACTCTATGGAAGCTGTTGCAAGGCTCTGTACTTGTTGCCTTTGGCGAACTCTGGTGACACTCTTTGCGCTTCCCTGAACAGATAGGCGGCTCGCGCTTCTAGGTAGTCGTGCGTCTCGCATTCCCCGTGTTGTATGCATTGCCAAGCGTCGTCCATGTTCAGCAATGCAAGAGATAGCGCCTCCATTGCCGTAATCTGCACTGACACCAGACGCATGTGGGGATCGGGCGCTAATGTATCCGACATAGGATAGTCCTTCGTGATTTTGGTTGGCGGTGTTCGTGCGGAACCCGCCGCACGGTGTAGCCGGATCAAGGCGCATCACTGCACCTGTCCAGCGTGGATTGAGGGGTGGACGATGCCAGGCGCAGGCGTCATCACCTGGCCCCTGGCATCGTTCCCCCAGCGGCAGGTAGCGGCCTTCCACGCCTCGATGTTGGCGGAACTGCATTCGATCAGCAGCAGCCGGCCGAACCTCTCCGCAATCTCGATGGCACGTTCGTAGTGTTCGGGCCTGCCGACCGCGCCATGGATCAGGACGAACCGCGCCCAGCCGATCGCCCGCCGCGCGCATGGCCATGTGTCGGGACCGTCTGCCATTGCTTGGTCGTCGTCTCCCAGCAGCAGCACGGACGGCAGCCGGGCCAGCGCCGCCCACCGTTTCAGACGCCCATGCGAGCTGTCCCGAGCCAGTTCAAGATGTGCGATGCGCCCGCGATAGAGCGCCTGCATCAGGGGCACGCGATGCCCAGCGCCGGCCACCTGCATACGGCTGATGACGCCCGGGATTTGATTGAAAGCGTCGATCCGCGCGAACACGGTCATGCTCCGACCGCCTGCTCAACGAACTGCATCAAGATAGACCGCTCGCTGCGTTCCGCCGCCTGCAACACTGCCAGCTCGTGGCGTGGCATGTGGCGCTCAATACAGTCCCGAACCAACGTCCGCAGTCGGCCCGGTTCTATCGCGTCCAACTCGACGGAGACCTCGCCAAAGCCTTTGGCCCGGCTATCCGTCTGCTTCGTCGGCCTAGTCGGCAGCTCCCATGCCGCAATCTGCCCCGGCGTGACCGCGATCCGCTGGAAGTAGATCGTGGCATCCGGTGCCAACTCGCGCAGCGTGACCTCGATCTTCCGGCCCGCATCCACCCCGGACGGATCAAAATCGCCCAGGTGGTAGATGTAGGTCGGCAGGGCTAACTCTCGGATGTAGTCGGCAGCGCCGGCCAGGAATGAGAGGCTGGCGTAACCCCGGGCCACCATGAGCGGGACATCGTACTCGTCGGTGACGGGCATCACGACGCCAGCCAGCGCATCCTTCTCTAGCCAGACCTCGACGTAGCACCCCGCAGTGTCCCAAAGGCTTTTGCGGTAGAACCTTGCGGTGTCCCGCAGGGCTTGCTCGATGCTGCTGAACGTCTGCGGCTTTCGCTGCCACCGGGTGTTGTCGGCCAGCCAGGAATAGGGAATGGCACCTGATCGGCGCATGGCCACTAAATCCGTCTGCACCTTGGCGTAACCCGTCTCGGCTTTCTCCACGATGCCGTGAACCGTGGCCTGGTAGAACACCTGCCGAACTGTCATCGGCTTCATGGATTCGATGATCTTGAACAACGCCGCCCGGCGTTCGGCCATCGCTGCTTTGGTGGAGCGGGTGCGCTTTATGAGGCTAGACGGATAAACGGCGCTCATGCTCGGCCGCCGTTCATATGCGTCGGCTTGAATATCCGCGCATTCGGCAAGAGGTGGGCCAGGGCTTTCAGGCCCTTGGCCTGCACCGTTTCCCGGTCAGTGCCGCACCCCAGGCAGACGGCCAGTGCGATGCCGTGGCGTGGCCCATTCGTGGCTGGCACCGCGACAACGAAGGAATGGTCCCCACCCCGCAACGGGGTGGGACAGCTTGAACACAGCATCGGCCGACGTTTCGGCGCTTCATCTATCTGGCGCTGTGCCCCGGTTATCAGGTTGAGGATTCCATTGGCCTCCGCGTCTCCCCGCAGCGCGTCGGCAATCAGCCTCAACCCGTCCGCGTGCGTCACGGTATGGATACCGAGAACCCCGGCCGACTCGCTGTGAACCGCTTTCACGCCCGCGCGCAGCGCGGCCAGCGGGTCTGCGGCGCTCATGCGGACCACCCGCGCAGCTCGGCGGCGCGATGCGCCAGCCGCTCGGCTGCGCCGTGGTGCCCCATGACCAACTCCGCGCCAGCTTCCAGGTCCAGCCGGCGGGCCAAGTCGATCGGCGCTGGCGTTCGGGGCAGTGTGAGGGTGAAGGCTGGACGGCAAGCCCTCCCCCACGGGGGAAAGGCGGCAACTCGGGCAGAAATCGGATGATCCAAGATCGGCGTCCTTTTGACGCGCGAGATGGCTTGGCTTCGGCCGCGGCGATGACTATGATAGAGGTGCTGTTGCAAGCGCCCCTGTAATTTGTCGTCATCTATCCCGCTCCGTCAGCCAGCGTGTTCGCGCTGGTTGGTGGGGCGGGCTGATTAGGCCGCGATGGCGGAGGCGGGGGCGTCCACGGCCTTACGGCGGCGCTGCGGCTCCGGCTGGCTTGCCGCCTTGGGCTTGAGGCCGTAGGCGGCGGCGATCACCGGCAAGTCTGCCGTGTCATAATGCCAGATACCGTTGACCTGGTGCGCCGGGAACTTGCCGTTAACGGCATCTTCGCGGAGCCGGCGCTGCGTCGGTATGGGATCGCTCGTGTAGTCCAGCAGCTTACGCGGCAGTGCGGTGGTACGCTCGTTCATGTGACCGGCTCCGATAAGGGAAAGGGCCAGCCTCCAAATCGAAGCCTATGGACGGATCACACACACGCCCTGTATCATCGCAGGTGTCGAGGCTGCTTTGGCGTGTGTGGTCCGTTTCGGGCTGCGTTGGCTGGAGACTGTTAGGAGACGCCGCCCCTGGCAGGGCGGCGTTTTCGTCTGCGGACTGATCTTGTCCGCTTTCTGGACTGGTGCTGCGGCCGGCGGCCGATGCAGCTCCTTTCCAAACCTTCGCCAGCGCCACCAAAGCGACGCCGTAGAACACGCGCTGCAACTCTCCGGTGACCGGGACATCTTCGCCGTCTAGCGCGAGGTCGGGTTGCAGCGGAGCCAAACTGTAAGACTCCCGAACTGCTCGGGAATGTGGGCCAGCAAAGTAAATCACAATTTCGGCCATTGGGTGCGGTTCAATGGTCACTATAACCCGCGCGCCCTCAATAGATGCTCGCAAATCATCTTCTATTTCATTCTCGCCAAGTATTCTAGTCAGGAAATCTAGTGCGTTCCCAAAAGTAGAACCAAAGAAGTTGTCATCGTATAGTTCTAATTCCGTCTCGATTATTCTTTGATTGTAGTTAGGATCGTATTTAGAGGTCAGCCGATTTGGCACAACCCATTCAGTCAGCGTCTCGCGAGTCTTGTTGCGCTGCAAACTACGAAAGGTCTGCACCGTCTCGGCGGCGTTGACGGGCCTGCCGCAGCCCAGCGCCAGCAGCAGGTTGACGCAATGAGTTGTGCTGAGTGGGGCATTGCGCACCCCGCGGCCGGGGCTTGGCCAAAGGTCGAGGCGGGTTCCGTCCTCGCTCGTGGCCGTGCGCAGCACCTTGGCCGTGTGCAGGGTGGCCTCCAACGTGGCGCGTACGAGGGGGGCAATCTGTTCTGCCGCTCTTTGCGTCCCGCTAGCCGTTGCCATTGCGTCATTATCCTTAACCTGACACGCTGGATAACACGCGCACACCCTTCCGGCAAGTCAGTTCGTTGCGCCGCTCCCACTTTATTTATTGACGCGCACACGTCGCTTAGCGCATGATAATTACAGTTATCAGGCATAAGGAAAACGCGCATGGGCGAGCTGGTCACGGTGGCGGGCGGAGCCGGGGCGGTGGCACTGGCCAACCTGCAACGGCACGCCGAACACGCCCGCGGAGCCTACGCCAGCAACACGGAGCGCGCGCTGTACTCGGATAGCGCCGCCTTCACCGGCTGGTGCGCGGGTGCAAGCCAAGCCTCCCTTCCCGCCGCTCCCGAGACTGTGGCCGCGTTCGTGGACGCCATGGGCGCGGTCAAGGCCCCGGCCACCGTCCGGCGCTACGTCAGCAGCATCGCCGCATTCCACCGCGCCGCCGGGCTGGCCAACCCGTGCAAGGCCGATCCCGTCCGGCTGGCCCTCAAGAGGCTGCACCGCGAGAAAGGGCGGGCGCAAGGCCAGGCAACCGGGCTGACGCGCAACCTGGTCGAACGCATGTTGGAGGCGGGCGGGACCGGGACACGCGCCCAGCGCAACCGCGCCTTGCTGGCCATGGCCTACGACAGCCTGGCCCGCCGCTCCGAGCTGGTGGCGCTCGACCGTGCCGACCTGGACGACGGCCAGCATGGCGATGGTACGATCACCATTCGCTGGAGCAAGACGGACCAAGAAGGTTTGGGCCAAGTCCGCTATCTCGCGCCGGACACCATGCGCGAGGTCCGGGCGTGGCTGGCCGTGGCCGGGCATGGCAACGGCTTCCTATTCCGCACCGTCAGCAAGGCCGGCGCGATCGGCGGCCGGATGGACCCGGGCGACGTGGCGCGGGTGTTCAAGGCTATGGCGCTGGCGGCCGGCATCGCCCCGCAAACCGTGGCCAGCATCTCCGGGCACAGCAGCCGCGTGGGGGCTGCCCAGGACCAAGTACGGTTCGGGGTGGAGCTGCCCGCCGTCATGCAGGCGGGTGGGTGGAAGTCCCCGGCGATGGTGGCGCGCTATTCCGCCAAGCTGGACGCCCGGCGGGGCGGGGCCGCCAAGCTGGCGATGTTGCAGAACCGGGAATAGGCAGCGGACCTAGCCGACAAGCTGGGGTAACTTGCGCGGCCGGCCTAGACGGCGTGGAAAGTAGGCGCTGGGCACGGTGGATTGCTGGGCTGCCCATGCGCGGACGGCCTGTTCGTCCCACAGCGGCCTGCGCTGCCAAGCCATGACGCGCGGGGGCAGGCGCTCGGGATGCAGCTTGAGGGTTTCGGCTACGGTGCGAGGGCTGCACCGGAGATAGGTCGCCAGTTCCGCCACCGTCCAGAGAGGTGCGGGGTCAGGCATCGGCAAGAACCTCCATACGTGCAGCGGCAGCATAAGCAACAGCATTGGTCAGTGCTTCAGTGCTGCTTCAAGGCACCTTCAGGGCAGCATAGGTGGCAGGTTGTTACCAGACCATTGCACCTTTCAGGTGGCTACTCCGCCGCTCGCGCCACCGCCACCGCCGGCCCGGCATCCTCCCCGGCCCCGTCATGCAGCAGCAATGCCCAGCCCAGCGTGACAGCGCCGGATATCGGCCCCGGGCCGTGCGCGTTCTCGCACAGGCGCAACGTCAGCTCCCGGCCGCCGCAACCGGTGCAGCGCAGCCGGATCACGGTGTCTGCCAGGGTGCGCCCGGCCAGGGCGGGTTGCTCGCGCAGCATGAGGCGGATCGGGTGCAACGCGTGATCGCCGCAGCGGCAGCGGGCGCTGATCCACCGGCCCTCAAACGTGGCCAGCGAGCAGGCCAGGGCGATCGGGCGATCATAGGGCGGCTGCGGCATTACCGGAACGTAATAGGAACAATGGGCGGGTGTCGAGGGCCGAAAGTGCCGTCGTCGTGCTGTCGCCCTTCCATCTTGGTTCCATGGAGGTTCCATGAAGCTGAGCCGTATGCACCAATGCACGCTTCGTGCTTTTTGCCGACCTCGCGGGAACATCACGGCGCGGCTATAGACTCGGATCACCTGTCGCGCTGGACGACCGGTGATCCGGCCTATGAGGCTACGCCTACTCGCCTTGTTCCTGCTTTACCTAGCCGAGCAAGTCGTCAGCCTGGATACGATCTAGCATCCCGGGCGGGAGTTCATCGGGATAAAACTCCATTCTCTGCTTTCCCTCAAAGGTTCTTACCGCGCCTGCGTGATCGTCCTTTTCAGAACACCAGAGACGATATTTGCGAATGACGTAGTGATCGCCTCGGACTCGGCCGTAACCTTGCGCGCGACATACCGACCCCGCGCATGGCTTGCCGCTGGCGTAAACAAATGGGCATGGAATTGCGAAAGCGGCCATATGGCCCTCCATACAAGTGACAACGATGGGGGCGGCAGGGCGATACGCTGCGCCCTGCCTTAGACCGTCAGATGGTACTCATCGGTCGTATGGCCCGTTGCCGGGCAAGCGGACTAGCCGCGTTAGAGACGATGCAGGGGCAACTCCCATCACGTCAAGCAAAAGCGCCCAGCAGCGAAACGCAAACCGCCCCGCCCGGATGAGGGGCGAGGCGGTTGCAGGCGCGTCGAGGTCAGGCAGGATCAGCCCAGCGCGGCGGCGTCCCGAAGTAGCTGCCGGAGCAAGCGCCCAGCCATCCCATCGTTGAAATCGAAACTATAATGACCATGCCCCGCGTGCAGGGCCAGGGTGCGCGCCCGTGCCGCAATGCCGGCCGGGGTGACGGCGTGAAGCGGCTCCAGCTCGTCCGCCAGCTCGCCCATCCGCTCTCTGTGCGGGAACGCTGCGGCGTCCGCCTCGTCATCGTCATCGATCTTAGCCGGACCTTCGTAAATGGCTTGCTGCGCCATCTCGTGGGCATCGAAGGCAGCACATAGCCCGATCAGCTCCGCATCCGGGCGGCTGGCAGCGGCCACCAACCCGCCACCGGCTCCCACCACAAGCCCAGCCGCGCCGGCCAGGAAGTTGCGCCGGCCGCTCATGCGCCCGCACTCCCCAGCATGTCACCAAAGACGGACCACGCCAGCCGGTCCACCGGGTCCGGTTCGTCCCGGCGCTCGGTCGGCACGGCGGAACGCGCCACCGCCGCCTTCTGCCGCAGCCCTTCCGGCGTCCTGGCCGGCAGATCGCAGATGCGATCCACCAGCTCGTGCCAGGCGTCCAGCGTGGCGGCATCGTACGCCTCGCAGGCGTCGAAGGCCGGATGCTTACCTATGCCAAGCGGCAGCGCGCAGCACGCGGCCCAAAGCCGGTTCGCTTCCCGATCAATCGCCAGCGCCTCCGCGCAGCAGGCCAGCAGCTCGCCGTCCAGCTCGCCCGCCTTGGCCGGCCCCGCCTCCGCCGCGGTCAACAGCAGCAACGCCCCCATGCTGCCAAACAGGTTGCGGCGGGAGGCAGCTAGCGCCGGGGTGCGGCGGCTCATGCTCCCGCTCCCGCGCCGATGAACCGGGCGGCGTCGCGCAGCAATGCGACGGTTGCGGTTTCATGGTACTCAGGTTCGGCGTTCGGCCTCTCGATGAAGCGCCACACGTCCAAGGCCACCAGCAACTTGCACTGGATACCTTCCAAGGACGTGGCGGGCGTCGCTTCTATGGCGTCCAGAACGTCGCAGTTCGCGGTTTGCGCATCATCGCTCCGCTGCCTGGCGTCGTCCATCTCCCCATAGAGGGGATCAGCGCCCCATAGCTCGGCTGCCGGCTTGTGCCCGCGAGACTCGCCATAGCGCGCAACCATCAACGCCCAAAGTTCCGTGTGGCGCTGCTCCGCGGCATCCCCGGCAGCCTGGTTGGCGCGCCATTCGGCATAGAGCGCCACGACCGGATCAGCCGGCGCGAGAGCCACAGCAGCCGCGGCGGGCAGCGCCAGGGCCGCCAGCCCGGCGGCAAGGCCGGAGCCGGCCAGCAGCCGGCGGCGGGACGGCAACGCTGGTGCAGTGACCGGCGCTGCCGTGGTAGCAACTAGGATAGCGTTGGACATGGTGGGAGTTCACCTGTTCAGGGTCAGGCGCGGGTGGGGGATTGCCGCCCCCTCTCGCGCCGTCTGGATTGCCGGGAGCCGCCCGGCGCGGATGGCGGCACAACCCCGCGGGGCTGGCCGCAATGGGGTGTCAGCCGGCCAGCGCCGGGGCGAACGCCAGCATGGCCGTCTCTGCCGCGATCAGGGCCTTGCGGGCGGCGCAGAGCTGCTTGCGGGCGCTGTTGATCTGCCGGAACGCCTTGGCCTGCCAGTGGCGGCGCATTGGGCCTTTCAGGCGGTTGGCGCTGCCCAGCGCAGCGCAATACACCGCATATCCGGCTTCCAGCAGCGGCACGTCCCGGCGGGCGATCATCAACGCCCACTCGGCGCGGGCTTGGTCGATGATGCCGAGGACCGCAACGGCCGGGCGCATGAAGGGAATGCTGCGCAACGGGTTGTGGACGGCGAGGGGGTTGCGGGTTTGATAGGTCGGCATCGTCATCACCCTCTTGTCTAGTTGCGCCCAACGTGTATGATACATACACCATTGAGCGTATTAGACAAGTATGAAAACGCCTATTGTGTTTGAAAAATACATATGACGGGCGCGCAGCTTCGGGCGGCTCGGGCGCTTATAGGCTGGTCAGCGCAAGAGCTGGCGACGGCTTCGGGCGTAGGCGTCACCACCATTCGCAAGAACGAACTGACAGACGGGCCAGTCAGCATGATCCGCGCCAACGTCGAGGTTATTACCCGCACGCTGGAAAAGGCCGGCGTTCAGTTCATCCCCGCCAACGGCGGCGGTGCTGGCGTGCGGATGGCGAAAGCAGTAGTTGCGTAAGCTGCACCCGAGTCTCGCCTTTATGTCGTCAACGCCGTGACAAATTGATTAGTTGGATGGTTGACCATCAGCACACGTAACCGGAGCGTAGGCATGTCGGACCATTCCCAGCCAGGTCTGCCCCATGGGGTGATCCTTTGGGAAGCTATGGCTGGCCATATGGCGGCAGGAGATCCCCTCGCAGAGTTGGCTTATCGCACCCTAGATCGCCCGCATGGTATCAGGGCCAGCCACCTACAGGCTTTAGACACAGCCGAGCAAGCCGAGACTATCTGCTGCTGGGTACAGGCAAATTACCAGCCGGTTCCTCTCAAGGGGCGTTCAGCGGGTTGGGGCATCGATGAAGTATATATCCCTGCTACCGCGCTCCCAGCGCATGCTCTCCTTCAGGGGGTTTTCGCCAGCCTTCTCACAGCGGAGGTTATCGAAAACGCAGCAGTCGAATTGCAGGCTCAATCCGAGTTGTGGGAGCCTACGGCTCCGAATTCCTGGAACGATTCTCGCCCTCTTTCAAGAGGCGTCATCTTGCGCCCCCGCAGCGATAGCAACCGTTATGGGACGTCAAACACAGAACGCGCATACGTCAATGCCGCTTACCCAACAGCACTTAGAGATGACGAGTTGCATACCTTGTCGCGTGAGAAGCAGGCGCAAGTGGCAGCTTTTTGGTTCTTATCCAATTACGAGCCGTTTCCCGACGATGGGCAGTGGTGTGGGCCGGGTCCAGATTATCCCGGTTTCGATCAGGGCGTATGCCCACCTGATCGTTGGTCGCCTGACACCCTCCTCCGCAAAGAGTTTACAGGAGTTGTCCGGTTCGGAGTTCGGAACAGTCTAGCAGCGGAGTTCTCTGCCCAGTCCCCAAAGTGGATGCTGATATCCGACCAGCCAACGGTAGAAGCAACTACCACAGACCCTCAGGCTGAACTTGACGATCGACTCGACCGTTTGGAAAGAATTGTTGCTCGCATAGAAGAAGCTCGTGGCGGCATAGGACATAACCAAGGTCCTCCGCTTCTAAGCGATCTGGAGTTAGCATCTGCTAAGGAGAGTAGCCAAGCGGCCAGATCTGCTCTAGCCGCAGGTGAGAATGGACAACTGATCTTAAAATCTGCGCAAGGTAAGTTTACCAGTCTGGCTTCGTCTATAAGTAATGAAATGCTTAAAGGCGCAGCAAAAAACGCTGGAGGCGCGGTATGGAGTGTTTTGACGTCCGCTCTTTACTTTTGGGGAGTTCAACTCTACCATGCCCTTCAGGACGCCGCGTCTGCTATTGGTTCCTTACTGTCCACCACGCTTTTTCCTCCCCTGCTATGACGCAGCGCAGCAATGGATGTTTTATGGTTGCATGGACAACCATTCAACACGGTGACACGTAGCCATGCCAACGATTGCCATTGTCAGCCAAAAGGGCGGGGCCGGTAAAACAACCCTGGCAATCCACCTGGCCGCGGCGGCGCAAGAGGCTGGGCATGTCTCTCTCATCATGGACACTGACCCGCAAGCCACCGCCAGCGCATGGGGGCAGTGGCGGGACGGTGCGGCCCCGGAAGTGATCGACTGCGGATCGCACGCCCTCTTGCCTCGCAAGCTGGCGCACGCAACCGAGCTGGGGGCGGAACTGATCGTGATCGACACGCCGCCCCATGCTGACATCATGGCGCGCGAGGCGTGCCGGGCGGCCGACCTGTTGCTTGTTCCCTGCCGTCCCCGCACCTTCGACTTGAGCGCGGCGCGCACCACCGCCGAGCTGGTGAAGGCCAGCGGCAAACCTGCCTTCGTGGTGTTTATGGCCGGGCCGCCGAAAGCTGCCATCCTCTATGCCGAGGCAGCCGAGGTCATCGCGGCGGCTGGCCTGCCGATCGCGCCCGTGATGCTGCCGGAGCGCGGGGACTTCCACCACAGCACGGGAGCCGGGCGCACTGCTCAAGAGATTGCACCCGGCGGGAAGGCGGCGGCCGACGTAGCCGCTCTATGGCGGTGGGCAGCGCAACAGGTTGGATGGACAACCATTCAACTCACTGCATCGTCAACGCCTAAGCCAAAGGGGAAGCGTCCATGAGCCGGTTCGGGGTTCTCAAGCCGTTTCCGCCAGCTCCGGCCGCAGCGCCGAACACTCCGGCATCGCCGCCGGACGCCAAGGCACCGCGCCAGGATCGGGCGGGGAAGATCATGGTTGGCGGGCACTTCAGCGCGGAGCTAAGCCGCAGCATCAAGGTTCTGGCAGCGGAGCAAGGCACCACCGTACAGGCGCTTGTAGGGGAGGCCCTGGACCTGCTGCTGCGCCACCATGGCAAGCATCCGATGGGGGAGCGGTAGCAATGCCCGCCATCACCCAAGCCGACCGCGCCCGCTTGCAAACCCGCCTCCGCGCCATGCTGCACAGCCCCGGCGTCATGGTTGATCCACCGGAAACCCAGGGCGGTACAGCGCAAATCCGCGTCGGCCGGGACGTGCTCGGCACGGTCGATCAGGTGGACGAAGACGCTGAACGATCATGGGCGGTTACGCTGATCGTGCTGGCGGAGGATTTGACCTGATAGTGTAACTACGTCATTGACATACGCACGGCATTGACGTATGTATTGCCCATGCAGTCGGTCGCAGAAACCTCGATCTTCACCCGGCGGGCTGATGCGCTGCTGAACCGAGAGGATCGGGCGGCCTTAATTTCAGCGTTGGCAGTCAATCCGCAGATTGGGGACCTCGTGCCTGGCCTTGGCGGCATCCGCAAATTCCGGTTCGCCCCGTCCGGGCGCGGCAAGAGCGGGGCCTTTCGGGTGATCCACTACTACGCCGGGCCAGACCTGCCCGTGCTGGCGCTGCTGATCTACGCAAAGAACGAACAGGACAACATCAGCAGCGATCAGAAGCGGGCGCTGCTGGCCATCATCGGGCAGCACAAGGCTGAGGTGCGGGCAAAGAAAAAAGGGCAGGCAGGATGAAGAAAGACGATGACAAGGGCAGCGCGATCGGTGACGAGCTGATCGCCTCGCTCCAGGAAGGAATGGATATCCTGGCAGGTCGGACAGCTCCGAGCCGGTTCTACCCGGCTCCGGTGAACGTGGACGTGCGGGCGATCCGGGCCGGTCTAGGGCTTAGCCAGACTGCATTCGCCCGGCGGTTCGGGTTCTCTCCGGCGACGGTGCGCGAATGGGAGCAAGGCCGCCGGCAACCAGAAGCCGCAGCCCGCATATTGTTGCTGGTGATCGCCAGCAAGCCGGAGGTGGTGGACGAGGTGCTGGCGGCGGCAATGCCACAAGCGGCTTGAAGAATGGCAACGCGAGGCGGCACCATCATTGGCCGTTGCGAGTGGCGCGATCTCCTTCATGGTCCGCCTCGTGTTGGCAAAGGAATTTTCCCTCCTTGGTTGAGCCGTAGTACCGCTCGCCTTGGAAGTGATAAACACCTGAGCGGGTGTTGACCCACACCGGCCTATCGCCAGGGCAGGACAGCCCGGCTGGCGGTGGATGCTGCGGAGCCTGAGCCGATGCCGAGAAGGCGCATGCAGCAAATACGAACAGGAAACCAAGCGCTCTCATAGCGCCATGTTGGATGTAACCGGCCAAGCTTCTGCCATCACTTCCCGCCACTCACCCAATACCTCCGAAGCCGTAGGGGACTTGGACTGGGCAGCGCTGGCCATTTCCGAAATGTCCCACTGATCGGCTTCATCAATTCCCGGAACCCAAAGAACCGCTTAGGCTTGCCGAATCTCACGATCTCCACTGGGCATTCAAAACCACTGAACGCCATTTGTCGAACCACGCCGATCGTGATCGAGTTCTCCGGCTTGGGCGTTGCTGCGGCTAACGTGTCTGTCCTGTCACTCATGGTTGGCTCCTGAAATCTCCTTGTTACGAGGGTGCGAGGGCATCCGATTCCGGGCTAGCGTTCTTCACCTGCACCCGCTCCATCGTCCCCTCCTCGCGGAACTGCCGGCTGATAGAGGCGACGAAGTAAGTTTGTTCCCACGACGCGCCGACACCCTGAAGCGCGATCGGGTCTCGCGGCGTCAACGCCACCTCCACCGGCAGTGTCAGGCTGGCTGTACGCTCATGGCGGGTGATCTGCTCGCGCAAGCTGTCCGCCAGCTTCTGCGCTTGGTCCTCGGTCAGGTTCGGTCGGGTGTAGGCGTAGGTCTGCGCCATGCTGCCCTTGCCTGCCGTGCCGCTCTTGCGGGTGAAGGCGCGGCCTTGGCGGCTGTTCCATGAGCGGACGGTGACTTGCACGTCCTTGGCCAGCGTCAAGCTGCGCTCCAGCGTCAGCCCCACCACATCGCCTGTCCGCGTCTGCGGGTTCCACGTCACGCTGTAACCGGCCGCGCCCGTCTGCGCCGGCTGGAAGTAGAGCGCCGTGCCGGACACGAACAGGTCGAAGTCCTCTTGCTGCGCCAGGAAGGCCAGCAGGTCCCATTCGGTGCCGGCGCGGCTGAACTGGTCGTGGCTCACGCGGTCATGGTCCTGCTGGTAGTAGCGGGAGACTAGGGTTGTGGTCGGCGTGATCGTCGGCTGGCCGTTGGCGTCCACCGTCTTGAGGTGGCGGTGGCGGCCGGCCAGGTAGATCGCCACTTCGCTGCTGGTCTTGTTCAGAAACGTCTCTTGCAGCTTGCCCTCAATCAGCTCGCCCGTCAGGTCCCGGCCGCTTAGGCTAACCGTGCCATGGGGCACGTCTATAGCCAGTTTGTCAGCCTCCCCGGTGATTAGGGAGGTCCACGGGTCGGACGGCTGTAAGCGGGCCTGCACAACGAACAGTGCCCCCACCAGCGCATCGCCGCCCCACTGGTCCAGCGTCAGGCTGCCCCATTGCGCAGGCGTCGTGCCGCCGGGTGGGTTCAGGGCCATCTCCGCGCGCCACGTGTCGGCCTGGTAATGGCTGTTGCTCTCCACCTCGCAGGAGATGCAGCCCGCGACGACGGTGCCGTTCAGCAGCAAGCGCCAGCGCGGCTGGCGGGCTTGGCCGGGAGTGCATAGGGGTGTCATGGGCGGTTCCTAGAGTAGCAACGGTTGACGGTCGGGGCGGGATGCGAAACGGTACGGGAATGGAGAACCAAACCACATCTAAGCTCGCGTCCATCGACGCTTTGCGCGGCTATGCCGTCATCTTGGTCATCGCAAGCCACTCGTTCCCGACGATCCACGAGATACCGTGGACACTTAAGCGGTTCACCAATCTCGGCTTCTACGGCGTTCAGCTTTTCTTCATCGTGAGTTGCGTGACCTTGAGCCGATCTTGGCGCGAGCGGGAAACGACAGCCCGGCCAAGCGTGGCCAGCTTCATGTCTCGGCGGCTGTTTCGGATCGTGCCCGCCTACTTTCTGGCGGCTGTTCTGTATGCTTGGTTGATGCCCGAAGCTGGCCCGAGTGTCTTGCGGATTGCAACCTTTGTCACGTTCACCAGCGGGTGGTCCCCGTCGCAGATGCCTACGGTGGCCAATGCATGGGCTGGTGTCCCGGGCGGTTGGAGCATCGAAGCCGAGTTCGCGTTCTACGCCCTGTTCCCGTTGCTCATGTTGACGCTGCGCGGCTTTTGGCCAGCCGTGCTTGCCTTGGTCGCCAGCCTGCCTATTGCGTGGGGGATCAATGCTGCCGGGTGGGCTGCCTACGAACCACTCTATGGTGCCCAGGCAACTGATCAATTCCTTTACTACTGGCTGCCGAACCAGCTTCCGGTGTTCCTGTGTGGATTGGTCCTGTTCAACATCCTCACGCGACTGGATGCAGGCGGCGCGTGGGAGGCAGTCGGCACACGGCTTGCCAGGCATTCCGTAGCCCTGCTGGCGGGCAGTCTCTTGGGCTTTGCCGCGCTGGGTGTCGCACCCTGGCCGCGGCTGCCGGAGCCAAGCCACTTGTTCGTGCCATCCCACTTGCTGGCTGCCGTGGCATTCTGCGGCTGCACGATTGCCCTGGTGTTGCGGCCGCTGCCTTTGCTGGTCAATCGCCTGATCGTCCTGATAGGCGAAGCCAGTTTCAGCGCCTACCTGCTTCACTTCGCGGTTTTGGATTTGATAAAGCGCCTGCTTCCAATTGCCCTCTCGGATGCAACTGGCATTGCAGCAATCTTGGCCAGCACGCTGCTGTTCGCGTTGGTGCTTGCTCTGACCTGCCCGCTGTCTTGCCTTGCTTACAGGTTCATTGAAAACCCAGGCAATCGGCTTGGCCGACGAGTAATTGCGTCGCAGTGGCATCACAATGTTACGGCATGACCAATTGGCTGAAGCTTTGAGAAACGTTCAACTCGGCTGACGGCAGGGCGTTGTCCGCCACGGCTTGCGCCGCCGCCACGGCATCGGCGTGCGTGAGGTCGGACTTGCGGGCCAGGTTGCCGAGCGTGCCGCGCATGTACTCGAATCTGTCGCCCCACTTTTTCAAGTCCGCGTCAGACAGTTTGTGCAGGGCGATGGCGTTGCCGATCGCGGTTGAAGTTTCCTGCCCTGGCCGGGCTGCGGGAGCCGCTGGCATCGATGCGGCCTGCATCGGCGGCGGGGGAGGCGGAGGCGAGGCAACCTGGCCGGTCAGAGCGTTGATGACGGCGGGGCCGCCTTGGCGTCCCATTGTGAGCGCGTTGCCTGCCCCGCCCTGACCCGCCATCAAGGCGTTCGCCGTGATAGAGCCGTTCGGGGTCAGTATTTTGCCTTCACTGGCCGCAACGGCTTGTGGCGGAGGTGGCAGGCCAGCCGCAGCACGCTCCCCGCCGCCGATCAAAGCCGGGTGCATTTCTGACAGCTCTTTCGGGGGAAGGGCGTTCTTGTGTCCGTGTCCAGCCATTGGGGTCCCTAAGCTAGGAATGATTGACGGTTGGGCGCGGGTGCGAAATGATGCCGAATGAAATCAGGAGCACGGGCGTGGACTTAATAGGTTGGATCATTCTTGACCCAATGATGCCGGTCGTCATTTTGCTTATGGGGTTCTTCGTATTTGTGGCTTTAACAACTAAAAAGTTCTAAAGCAGAGATTCCTGAACCGTTGATTACGGCATAACCAGTTGACTGACGCTTAGAACAGATTGATCGTTCTCGACCAGTCCGACGTATCCACCAGCGCCTATGGAGGTATCTGTGAAGCTCGCCACGCTTACGCCGTTGGCGGAAAGGGTAAAAGTCGATCCAGATATTGTTAGAACGACATTGGAAATAGTTTGTGCGTTGCTTACTGATTGAATGCTTGTGTAGCTTCCATTAACAGTCTTTTCAAACTGAATTATACCATCGGTCGCCACTCTAAAATGGAAGTCATACCATGTGCTAGAGGAAGAACTTGCCCGAAAATACAGAGTAAAATCGTTCTTTGAAGCAGCTTTCGTGAGCGTGAGAGTGCCATCGCCTTGCACGCCGGCGGCGGCGAATAGGCCGCCTTGGTTATAAGCACTGCCTGGAAAAACGAGGTTCCCGTTGCCGTCTAGGGCAACGCTAGCTGGCGAGTTGTTGCTGAAAGCCGTAAGCGCCTGCAAACCGGTTGGCGCGCCAGCCGGGCCAGTGAAGTTGATGGTCTGCCCGCCGGTAGGAGCCGCCACCGTCGAGTTGTTCGTTGCTGCGGTGCCGCTGAACGTCGCCCCGAGCGGCGGCGTCGTGGCCCCCACCGGCGAGGCCGAAACCGTCACCGCCTGCCCGGAGGCCGCCGCAGTGGCCAGCGTCAGCACGTGCGTTGTCTGCGAGGTCGAGGCATCGCTGTCCGTGAAGCTGTCCGCGCTCCCCGCGACTGAGACCGAGAAATCCGCCGCGATCAGCGTCACCGCTTGGTTGAACGTCAACGTCAGAGACGTGCCGTTGCTCGCCACCACCGCGCTGCTGAGCGTCGTGGCGGCCGGTGCGCCCACGGTGGAGTTGTTCGTGACCGTCGCCCCGGAGATGACGGCCCCCAGCGCCGGGGAGGTCGCGGCAACCGGCGTGGCCGACAGCGTGACCGCCTGCTGATACGTCGCCGCCGTGGCCAGGGTGAGCACGTGCGTCGTGCCGGACGTGGCCGCGTCGGCATCGGTCAGGCTTGCCGCCGTGCCCGCCACTGAGACGGAGAAGTCTGCCAGGGTGAGGGTGTCGGCCTGGCTAAACGTGAGCGTCAGCTTGGTGCCGGTGGAGTCCAGCACGGCGCTGCTTAACGTGGTGGCCGTGCTGCCGCTGCCGAACGAGGATGCCGGCACCAGCAGCGGCCGGCTGTTCGCGTCCAGCTCCACCACCACGGGCGCGCCGGTCGTGTTCTGCAAGGTACTGACGCCGTTGCCGGTCGGGATGTAGGTCGCCAGCGCAGGGGTGCCGGCCAGGGCGAGCGCGGTGCTGGTAAGCAAAGTGCAGATGCGCGACATGGCGAGTCCTAACGGCTGGCGGCGTTGGTGGAGGGAGCGGGAGACGGCGGCACTTGCGCGAACAGGGCGGCCATCGCAGCCGCGTAGGGCACAAGGCCAATCGTCCCGTCTGTCTGTATGATCACCGCCGCCCGGCCCTCGGGCGTGTCCACAAGCGGCACCGATCCGGCCAGCGGCACATCATAGACCACCGCTCCGCTAGCACTGAGAACTTGTAGATGCTTGTCCGGCGTCACGTTCAGAGTATCGCGCGGCGTGGTCTGCGCGCTGGCCGGGATCGGTGCAGGCAAGACTGCCAGCGCCAGGGCTGCGAGTAGCAGAGTGCGGTTCATGATGCTGCTTCCCTTAAAATGCTGTCTACGGCTTGGCCTTGCGGGCGATGCTGACGCTGCCGCCGGCCGGGTTCGTGACTAGGCCGCGCTCGGTTGCTGCGGCGGCTGCAAAGCCGTCCATCCAGCCAGGCGAGGGATGGCGGCCGAAGGGCTGGACAACGTGCGCCAGGGCCATCGCTTGCGGCTGCGCGCAGGCCGGGACTGGTGCAGCCAAGACGGCCAGCGTGGGGGCGGTTGCGGCCAATAGGCTGCGGATGCCACCCGGCGAGCATCGGACGCGCTGGACCGCGTGGCCGCGCGCTGCGGCCATCGCTTCGTCAGCAGTGCCGAACGCGGCGGCATCGACCAACGTGGCGGCTAGGCCAAGGTCCAGGGATCGGGGCCAGGTGGTGGGGAGGTGCAAGGTAGCGGCAGGCAGCAGAAGCGGCCGAGGTTCAGAAGGGGGGAAAGTCTGAACGTGCATCACGTCCCGTGAGTACCAAGAACTAGACTTGGTTGCAAGTATTCTACAACATCAGCCTAGTTGTGCGTGTGTGTAAGAGAGAGAATTACTTAGAGCGTTTTGCTATATGTTTCTTGCACCACACTTGCCCCACGTATTCCCAATCAATCAAGGCAAGCGCCCTGTCCATATGGGCATATGACACGGGGCAAATGCATTGCTCGGCAGGCAGAAAACGGGTGTGGCCAGCGTAAGATTGAGGCGGCGATGTCTCTGTCAGCTTACTGTGCAACCACAGACGGAAAGGCACCTGAAACACACCCCCGCAGCGCCCTCGCGCGCTGCCCGGTAATCCTTCATTTTGGCGGAGGGATTTCTGCCCCATCGTCTCACGCGCCCGGATGCGCCACCGCCTCGGGCAATTCGTTGCTACTTCATTCTATGTTGATTCTGTAGAATGGGGAAATCGTGCCTTATCAGCATGTTATTTGTTCCGATGCCGTTTTACGTGTTTTGGGAACTACTGCCCCAACGCCGCCACCGTCGCCTGGTCGGGATGGCTGGCCAGCAGCGCGTCGAGGATCAGCACCCGATGCCCGGCAAAGGTGCGAGTTTTGACGCTGCCCAGCCCCATGCCGTAGCCCCGCCGATGAAAGCAGCGGATGGCAGCACCGGGCACGCCAACCCGTTCCAACGTGCTCCGCAGCCGCGCAATCCGCATCGCCAGTGCATGGCGGGGTCGGCGAGGCTTCATCTCGCCCGGGAATGCCGCCGCCGCCAGCTCGGGCATACTGACTACACGCGCCGGCATGAGGCATCGCAGCATGGCGAAGTCGCCTGGCGTCGTGTCCTCCCATCCGGCCGGACCGGCCAGAATGCGCGTGTCGAGGTCAAGCACAAGCGGGCCACGGGCCAGGAATCTAGCGTTGCCGGAGGGTGGTGATTGTTCCGTGATAATTGTCCCCTGCATTTGGCGAATTGCCTAACAGTGTCAGTTACTTGCAACGGATTTGGCTTGCCCGCGCACGCGCGTCGTTTGGGGATCGTCTGACAGGGTGCGTACAGCGGCGCCAACCCGTGCCGCGATGGCCTGCAACTGCGCCATGCCGCTCGCCCCGGGCGTGCGCCAGGATGACGCCTTGCGGAGGAACGCGCGTTCGGCCTCGGTCAAGGCGGGATTGCCCAGCAAGGCCACGGCAGGGGCGGGCCAGCCTTCCGGGGCGTTGTCGGCAACGTCACTGCGGGCGGGCGGCACCAGCGCACCCCAGGACACGCCCTTGCGCCGCACCAGCTCGGCCGCTTCAAGGGCCGCCTTGGCTCGCAACTCCGGGTCCGTATCCCCCAGCCTGCCCAACAGCGTCAGCAGCCGCTTGCGATCGGTCAGGCGCAGCGCGAGGGTGGTATCGGTCGGCATCGTGCAATCCTCTCCCATGGTTCAGCCCCTCGGCTCCGTCATGAACTGCGCGGCGCTGGCCATGGCATCGGGAAGCAGGGCCGCAGCGGAACAGTCCGTGGCACGTCGGGCGGAGGACGGCAGACCTGGCCACAGCAGCGTCAGCCGCGGCGCTTCCGTCAGTGCGCCCGGGCGGCCACGGATGCGGATAGGCAGCTCGCCGGGGAGCCGGATTGACCATTCATCAGCGCATGGCGACTCAACCGCGCCACGGGCATAGACACGCGCCGGGTCTAGGCCGGCCTGGTCGCAGTTGGTGAACTGCATATCGGTCAAGGCGGCATCCTCCGTCATAGCGGTTGGGTGAGGGCGGCCAGTAGGAGCGGCAGCCCAGCGGCCCGCCGCATCCAGGTCGGCAGGCTCGGTATCGGGCTGCCAGCCGGGATCGTCCGGCCAAGCGGGCACCGGATCGGCAGGCATGTCCGGCGGGGGCGGGCGGGGCGCACGATCCACCGGAGCGGACGGGGAGGGCGGCGGGTCCGGCTCGGCATCCGTTCGGCACCACGCCAGCATCCCCACGTGACCCGCCAGCCATGCCGCCGGGTCCGGCACCAAGGCAGGATCGCACCATGCCACTGAGGGGGATTTTCCGGCTCCGGCCACTTGATAGGCCGACCGGACCAAACCCGGCGAGGTTGGGGACATTCCCGTATAAAGAGTCTTATATACGGGAATGTCCCCAACCTCTGCCCCGGCCGCCCTCTCCGCGCGCTGTCGCTGAAGGGCCTTTTTGGCTGCT
>CAXTJM010000049.1:0-20917 GCA_964244585.1 uncultured Acetobacteraceae bacterium
CCTGATCGAGCAGCTAACCCTGCTCAGCAAGGCCGTTGCTACACCACGTGTAGGGACACGATCAAGGTGGTCGCGCTTTTGGGCCGGGGAGCATGCTTCAAAGCCCCCTTTAGCAGTTCGATCTCCAACGCCTGTCGACCGACCAGGCGCTCAAGGGCGGCGATCTTGGCTTCGTATTCCTGCATCAGGTCCGCCGCCTGCACGTCGTCATCCAGGGCGCCTGCCGCAAACTTGCCGACCAGATCCGGATCAGCTGCCGCGAGATGTCATGCTGCTTGGACAGCGCGTGCAACGTCTCGCCCGCGATGAACTCCTCAGCAACCTGCCGTTTGAAGGCGGCGCTGTGGGATCGGTGCTTCGTCATAGCTTCCACTCTCCAGAAGCCCAGCAAAGGGGGGCAATCCAAATCGCCCATTCTGTCCACCCCGAGGGGCGCACTCCAAATGGGGGACAGCTTTGAAAGCGATTTGACAGTTGAACCGGCCAGAGGCGTGGATCGGTTCCATCATCGCCGCCGCTGACAGGCAGACTGCCCTCGCCGTCATCGCGGCGCAGTTCCAGCACTGGGCCCCGCACCTCGTCAGCCTGGTCACGGGTCGTCGTAGGCAGGCACGAGTTCAGGCATGTGGCGCCGCAGGGCTGCTCGGCACTCGGCAGCTGTTGGCGGCTCCTGCATCCCGTCGCCGCGATACCAACGGGCAGCTTCGTCTCGTCCGGCCTGGAGCGCGCGAGCCACGCCCCACCGGGACGGTCCTCCCGTTCGGCAACGAAGGTCTTCTCCATGTCGCCAAGCTTGCCACGGCGGCAAATCCGTTCCACGGCTGACCCGAGGTCCGGTTTCCACCCCGGGTCGCGGTAGCCCGACAAAGGCGGCTACCGCGGCAGGCGACACTGAGCGGACCTACAAGCGCTGTCGGAACGGGTGTTGAAGCCATCTACGATCCGGGGCGACAAGCTCGGACAGATTGGTAGACGGGACAACAGGCATGGATCACGACATACCGGGACAATGCCGCAAGCCTCGCCCGCCTGCGCGGCGAGATTGTCAGTCACGTTCAGCTGCGGGCGTGCCGGAACGGAGATGACGGGTGCGAGCATTCGGATGGGCATAAAGCTTGGACCGTGGCCGTCCCGACACGGCGCGCGGCAGGCGCCCGAAGCGTCGCGTGCGGTCCGTGATGGGCAGCCTCAACAGGTCCTGGCGATGATCCGCAACCACGCATCCACCAAAGGCCGGGAGATGGCATGAACTCGTTGGAGTCGGCGCTAATTTCCTTGAGGGCATTCACGGCCCTTGTCGGCATGGCGGTTATCGGGGTTCCGCTCCTGGTTGTCGCCCTCGTCCTGCTCACGTCACCCGATCCCAGCCGTCGCCGGCTGGCACGCGTGTTCCTAGCGATCGACGCAGCAGGGCTGCTTCTGCTGGTTGTAGCCCTCGTGCCCGAGATCCAGCAGGAGAAGCAGGCAGACCGGAGGCAACGCGCCTATGACAGCCGCACGATGCACCTGGCCGAACCGCAGCTCTTGGCCGGGGTCGCGTTCCCGGCAGGCAGCACGGTTCACTTGAACGAAGACGGCAGCATCGACAAGGGCGCCCTGCCGGTGCCGACCCTCATCGACGGCCTGCCGCTGATCGGCGACTTCGAATCAAGCGCCATGACGCTCGATGGCACCCTTGCCGCGCCTGCCGAGGTCGCAGGCGTCCCCTGCGCAGCCGGCGCGGTCAGGTGGTATAAGGGGGACAGCGTTGATTGCACCCTTGAGCACGGGATCGCCGTCGCCGGCCACGACCTCGCGGCTGGGGCGCAGATCGACGTGGCCGGGCGCATGCTCTACGCCGGGAGGCTGGCGCACGCGGAGCTGTTGTTCGACGTGCTTTGGCCGGCCGGCACCGTGCTGCATGGCACATCGGCCTCCCCGGAACAGCTCGCGCACGCGTCGGCACCGACGGACGACGCGTCGGTATCACGGGACGGCAAGGTGTCGCTTTGTCCGCCGGGGAACCAAACCGTGCAGGTCCCGGGCATCATGCTGCACGGCAAGGTCAGCTACCAGGTCGCGAACGACGGGTCGCGCTTAGTGTATGCGGGCTGCCCGGACCGCGACCAACCCCTTGAGTCCGACGGCTACATAACCGCCGGAGCCGATCGCCACAGCCGTGGGCGACAGGCGAACACGGGCTCGCCCTGGCAGTGGGACGACTATCAGACGCCGGATTGACTGCGGTGCCGGACCGTGCGGCCAGGCCACGGCGCCGTCAGGTCGGCACCGGTCCCGTGTGGACGGCTTTCCCGACGAGAGGGCGACGTGACGTTCGGGGCCGAGCGGGCTGAACGGCAGCTCCCTCGTCGGCGAGGGCCGGCAACGGCTGCGGCTGGATGGGGGCACGGCAGATAATCTGAAGGCGCTGTGAGTGTGACCAGGTACGGGAACCTGCCCTGTAAGCTTCGACCGGAAATCCGAAGCGTCGCTGATCTTGAACGTGTGCAGAGTCTGCTCACCACCCCATGCAGCGGTAGGAAATCGCGAAAGACCATGAAAGCGTTCGCAAGATCGCTCCGTAGCCTCGCCGTAGAAGCGAGGAGCGTGCGATGCTTGGACGAAGGCTACTACCCCCGATTGCCATAGGGCTGATGATCCTGCTGTCCGCCTGCGCGGGCACCCCGAAGATCGATCCGGACGTGGACGCCTACGGCATGCCGAATGCCGAACTCGCCCTTCAGCGCAGCATCGACCGGGTAGACGCGGCCATGCTGAACCTCGGCGGCTTGGGCGGGGCGGGGCGGGTCTCTGCCACAGCGGGGCCGGTCGTCGCGGCCGAGCTGCAGCGCCCCCTGACCTTCGCCTGGGCCGGTCCGATCGACACGGGCGTCAAGGCACTTGCCGACCGCATCGGCTACCGCCTGGTCGTCACCGCCCCTCAGAACGCCGTGCCGGTGATCGTCTCGGTGAACATGACCGATGCCTCCGCCCTCGACCTGTTCCAGGCGATCGGCAACGCCGCCGGTTCCCAGGCAACCGCGGTCGTCGATTCCGACCACCATCAGGTCCAGGTGCAGCACCATGTGTAAGCCCCTTCTCCGCGCCGTCATGGTCGCCTGCAGTGCGCTGACCGGCCTTGGATGCCTGGCTCCGTCAGGGGCCCATGCCGCCAGCGCGGCCGATGCCACGCTGCTGGACGTGCCGGTTCCTGCCGTGCCGTCGCTGAGCCAGGTGGACAACGCTGCCCGCACGCTCGGCTCGCCACTGAACAACCCGGTCACGGGCTCCAGCATCATGCCTGTGGTCATCGGCGGCCAACGGCCGCCCTCGCTCGAGACCCTGCAGGCGTCCCGGCCGGGGTTCAACCCAAGCCAGGGTCTGACCGGACCGCGGGGCGAGGCCCTGCACGAGGCTGCCCTGTCCTTCGGCGCCCGCGGCGGCCTCGCGGCGCGCAGCTTCGCCCTCAACGAGATCCTGCGCCGCTACGAGACCCGGCTGGATGCGGCCTATGACTTCCACTCGCTCGTCGTTGCGGTCGGCTCCGGTCAGACGCTGATGCGGCCGCCTATCGTCACCGAGGCACAGATGGCGTTCGCGCTCGGCGACGGGGGGCAGGTCGCCCGCGAAACCGGACGCGTGTACGAGATCACCCGGCAGGCGCAGCTACCTCGTCCGCGCCTGGACCGACCCCACCCCGCCGCCGGACGACCTGCGCCCGCGCTCCAAGGAGGAGGCGGAGTAATGGAACAAGTGGGTCGCCGAGGGCTGGGCCAAGGGTGAGCGCCAAGCCGTCGAGATTTCCTGTCCGACCTCGGCCGTCTGGATCGCGACATCGTCGGCATGGCGCGCTACCGCGTGCTGCTGCGCGCCGGCCTGGTCGAGCAGCCCAAGGTCACGTTCGCCAACCGCTCCGTCGAGGGCGGCCGGGACAAGATGCGGGTGGACGATCGCACCATCACCATCACCAACCAGCCGGGCCTGAACCCCAACCGGCGGAACTGGCGCGGCGGCCCGCCGGAGACGCGCCTGCCGTCCGACACCCCCGCCGAGGGCATCCAGCCCAGCTTTGCTCCGCCGCCGAACGGCTACGCGCCGAGCGGCCCAATCAGGCTGACGCCATGAACCAGATCAGCCCGGCCCTGGTCGAGGACACGGAGCAGCTCGATCGCGGCCTTTGGCCGGGTGAGCCACCTTCCTTCGGCGTCAACAACCTCGATGACCTGTTGATCTGGGCCTATCGGGAAGGCGCGTCGGACATTCGGCTGCAGACCAACACGCCGGACAGCGGCAAGCCGGTCTGTGTCACCGACCTCACGACCGGCGAGATCCAGCCCGTCAGCCCGGAGCTGGCGGCGTCTCCCGCCAGGTTGCTGCCGCTGTTCCTGGCCGCCGGAGATACCGTCTGGCGGGACACCACGGGTCGGCGGCTCTGTATCAAGCAGGTGGATGACCCCCAATCCCTGCTGGGGGTGCGTACCCAAAGCATCGGTGCCGGGCCGGTCACGCCCGTGCTGCTGAGCGTGATGGAGGCCATGGCACAGGCTGAACGGCCCGACATGCTGCTGGTCAACGACATGAGCCGGAACTGGGCCACGGCCAACGACCGGATGCGCCGCCTGCGGTTGCACCCGGTCGAGGCAGCATCCCCTACGAGCCCCACCCCGTCCGCCGGAGGCATGCAGCCATGAAGCGCCGGTTCGTCCTCGCGGCCTGCGCCGCCGCGGCGGTCTTCTCGTTCGGCGTTGCCCAGGCGTCGCAGTACCGGGACGCCCCCACCCCCGTTGGCATCAAGGTCAGCCAGCCCGGCACCGCCGGCAAGGTGATCGAGAGCTGCCTCCTGGTGGCGGCGCAAGCGCAACGCCTGCCGCCCGCCATGCTGGTGATCCTGCTCAACGTCGAGGGCGGACGGCTCGGCCGGGTCAGCGGCAACACCAATGCGACCGTCGACATCCGCCCGATGCAGGTCAACGAGATTTGGCTGCCGGACGTGGCGCGGCACTGGGGGGTTCAGCGTCCCAACCGCCTTCCTGGGGCTACGGGACGACTTCTGCGCCAACATCGAGGCGGGTGCCTGGATACTCCGCCGTGGCCTGGGTCAGAATGCCCAAGGTATCCAGGTCGAGGATCAGTGGGTGGGTCATCCGGCCAGCATCCGGACCATCGCCTGGACCAGCACGCGTCGCCTCAGTGACCCGACGAAAATGGGCGTCGGTCAGGAGCTAGGGCCGCTGGTATAAGGGCCCAAATCTCGTGGAAGTGGCTGTGCAGAATGCCGAAGCTGACGTCGTCTGCCCGGGCAATCGCGATGAGCTGGGAGTCAGGCAGCCCTGGGTGGGTCATCCAGGCGAACAGCCGGTGCTTGGCCAGCCTTCCGGCACGAGCGGCAATCGGCATGGCTGGAGGGGATCGAGGGCGCGCTCCGCCACTTCGGCGGATTGCCGGGCGAACTGCTGCTCGACAACGCCCGTGCCCTGGTCAAGCATCACGACGCGGCTACGCGGGAGGTGGAGTTCACCGACCGCCTGCACGCGTTCACCCGGTATTGGGACGTGCGGCCGGTCGCCTGTGCGCCCTACCGAGCGCGCACCAAGGGCAAGGACGAGCGCGGCGTCGGCTACGTCAAGCACAACGCCATCGCCGGGCGGCGCTTTGCCTCCTGGGGAGCTCTGGAGGCGCACCTGGCGTGGTGGCCGACACGCGGGTGCACGGGACAACGGGTGAGCCGCCGATCGTACGGTTCGAGCGCGAGGAGCGGCAGGCGCTGCGCCCGCTGGCTGGCCGTCCGCCGTTCCGCCACCTGCACGAGTTGACCCGGCGCGTGCAGAACGACGCCTGCGTGGACTGGAGCAGCGCCTGAGCCAACTGGCCAAGCCGAAGCTGCTGATCATGGACGAGTTCGGCTACCTGCCGTTCGAGCCCGCGGCGGCTCATCTGCTGTTCCAGCTCGTCAGCCGCCGCTACGAGCGGGGCAGCATCCTGATCACCTCCAACCGCGCCGTGGGCGACTGGGGCACGGTGCTGGGCGACCAGGTCGTGGCCACCGCCATTCTGGACCGCCTGCTGCACCACAGCCACGTGCTGACCATCCGCGGCGCACCGCCCTTGGTGTCGCCCATGAAGGCAACGCCCGCGTTCTCCCGCAGCTCTTACGGGCCGCGCCCAGCAGCCGTTCGAACAGCCCTGCCGGCAGTAGGTCTACGTCGTCGGCGAATAGGCAGAACACCAGGCGGTTGACGAAGTGCGCCACCTCCTGCGCCGGGTGGCCGCGCTCACGCAGGCGCCGGGCCATCTCGGCAAATTCAGCCGCCGCCTCGCCGGTCAGCGCGGCGCGGGTCTTGCCGGGACGCAGCCGCTCCGGATCGGCGAACACGGATTTGAGCAGGGAACGGCGGCCAGCGTCGCCGAGATCGTCTAGCCGCAGCTCGTGCCGTTCGGACACGGCATCGGTCCAGTTGGTGCGGACCACGCTGCGCTCGATGTCGGAGGTCACCAACAGCGGCGGTTCTCCAGCGCTCCTGCGTACTGAAGCAACTGCCGGTGGGCAGCCTCCAGATCTTTGTGCTTGCCCTTGTATTCCCAGGCGAAACGGCCGCTCCGCCACACGTCCGCCCAGCCTTCGCCGCCGGCGGGTCGGGGTCACGCCGGGAGCCTAGACGGTCACGCCCGTCCCGGCGATGGCCGGCGCTTCGGCGAGCTGGACGAAGTGGTGCTGGCCTAGGCCACGACCATCCACAAGAGCCAGGGGTCTGAGGACCCGGCCGTGGGGATCCTGCTCACGACGCAGCACTACACCATGCTGGCGCGCAACCTGCTCTACACCGGAGTGGCAAGCGGCTGGTGGTGCTGGTTGGGCAACGCCGGACGCTGGCCATCGCTGTGCGGAACGGCAGTGGACGGCGGCGCTGGTCCAAGCTCCAGAAGTGGCTTGCGGTGGCTAGCGACGCCTCAGGTCGGAGCTGACTGGCCGAAAGCGGAACGGCAGCTTCGGAGAACATGATGCGGGAAAGCGGCTGTCGCGCGAGCTCGGCTCGTGGTGAAAAAGTCGTAGGTTTTCATACGTCGCAAATAACCGCTTTTGCATCATGCGATTTATGATCTGGGCGCATTGCTAGGCTTCTCAGGACGTGATGATATCCGCAACGGTGGCATCACTTTGTCCGCTTCGGGCCAGGGCAGAGGCGATGAAGCCGGTCTTTTTCATCTCTTCGATGAAGGCTTTCACGACGCCAAGGGCGGCCAACCGCCCTTTTGGTAGAGCCATCGCCTGCTGGATCGTAAGGAACCGGCCTTCTATGACCCGAAAGCCGGCCTTTCTTGCCGCTGCAGCCACTAACGGTTGACGTACGCCCGCTGCCGCATCCGTTTCGCCCGCCAGTAACGCGTCGATTGCCGCCGCTGAAGACGGGTAGTGGACAAAGGTCGCCTGGCGGAGCGCACGGGAGAGGTGCAGGTCGTATGCCGTGTTCCGCCCGGCTGCGATCCTGACGCCATCGCGGTCGACATCGTCGATCGCGTGGAGTGACGACGAGGCCGGGACCAAGTAGGTGCCCTCGATGATCACGTACGGTGCGGTGTAATCGAGGTCTTCGGCGCGCTTGGGGTCGATGGCCAGGAAGCCAATGTCGCATTCGGCAGCTTGGAGCGCGGCGAATGCCTTTCCCGCGGTATCGAACGGGTGCAGCTCCGCCTCGACGCCCAACAGGCGCGCCAGCTCAAATGCCAGTTCGACGGAGACGCCGCCGAGCGCACCGCTCGCCGGGTCCCGATGGGCGAGCACAATGTTGCCCAGGTTGATCGTCGCCCGCAGCCGCCCGGCCGGAGCGATCTCTTGAACGAGGTCACGCGAGATTTTGGACATAGCTTTATCTCCTACGCAGGGCTGCTGACGGGGCGTGATGAGGCGAGCGCCTGTCGTAGGATCATCGGGATGATGCCGCCTTCCTGAATGAGCTGGACCTCGCGGGCCGTATCGGTCAATGCGATTGCCTGGATCGTGGGCCTCTCCCCCGTCGCCGCCCTGTGCAGGGTCACGGGGATCGTGCAGCGTGACGCCAACTGCGCCAGATCCCAGTCGATCTCGATCGTATCGTTCGCAGCGACCTTCAGGGTCTGAGCCGACCATTCCGACGGGATCTGCAGCGGCACGATGCCCATGCCGATCAGGTTGGCCCGGTGGATGCGCTCGAAGCTGTTGGCCAGCACCGCACGGGCGCCCAGGAGTTGCGCGCCCTTTGCGGCCCAATCGCGCGACGAGCCTGTACCGTAACGCTCGCCGGCCAGGATGACGACCGGGCGCCCCGCCTCCGCGTAGCGAGAAGCCACCCGCCAGACCGGCAGCACTTCGCCCGTCGGCGCGAATACGCTGTGACCCGGCAGCGCCGAGGGGCATAGCTTGTTCACCAGCGTCCGATTGGTGAACAGCCCGCGGAGCATGACCTCCCAATTGCCGCGGCGCGAGGCGTAGACGTTGAGGTCCGCCGGGTCCTCTCCTCGCTCCGTCAGCCAGACGCCGGCATCGCTCCTCGCCGGGATCGAGCCGGCGGGAGAGATATGGTCGGTGGTCACGTCGTCCCCGAGCACGAGCAGCGGATGCGCGACCAGCGGACCGGGCGCGGGACCCTGTCCTTGGAAGGCTACAAAGGGCGGACGCCGCAGGTAGGTAGAGCCCGGCGTCCATGGAAAGCGCGGGCTGGAGGGTGCCGGCAACGACACCCAGGGCTCCGCCCCTTCCGTCTCGACGGCCGCGGCGGCGATATCAGCCGGGTCTATGGCGGTCTGCAGGATGGCGTCGACTTCGCCAGAGCGGGGCCAAAGGTCGGCGAGATAAACCGGCTGGCCGGCTGTATCCGTGCCGAGCGTGTCGACCGTGATATCCAGCATCGCACGGCCGGCGATGGCGTAGGCGACCACCAGCGGCGGCGATGCCAGCAAGGCAGACTCCACCTGGGCATGCACCCGGCCAGGGAAATTGCGGTTGCCGGAGAGCACCGCAACCGGATTGGCCTCCCGTCGTTCGACGGCTTCGGCCACCGCCGGCACCAGCGGGCCGGAATTGCCGATGCAGGTGGTGCAGCCATAGCCCACGATGGCAAACCCCATGGCCTCGAGGTCGTCGAGAAGGCCGGCGCGCCGCAGCCGCCGCTCCGCCGCTGGCGACCCCGGGCCGAGCGAGGTCTTAACCCAGGACGGCACGCGCAACCCGCGCGCCCGGGCACGCCGCGCCACCAAACCGGCCGCAACCAGCAGGCCCGTATCGGTGGTGTTAGTGCACGAGGTGATGGCGGCGATCGCGACCGCGTCCGGCGGGATCGCACTAGTCGCGGACCTGGCCGGCTGGGTTGGCCGCAAGGCGTTCGCCACCTGAGCGGGCTCCAGCAAGTCCTGCGGCCGGCTCGGACCTGCCAGCGACGGACGTAGCGCGGACAAGTCTATGTCGAGCACGGTCGTATAGCGCGGCTCATGCGCCGGATCGAACCAGAGCCCGACTGCCTTCGCGTAGGTCTCGACCAGCACGCAATGCGAGTCCTCCCGCCCGGTGGCCCGGAGGTAGTCGATCGTATGGGTGTCGATCGGGAAATAGCCGGTGCTGGCGCCGTATTCGGGTGCCATGTTGGCGGCCGGGCCGCGCTCGCCCGCGGTGAGGGTCGCGACGCCCGGGCCGAAGAACTCGACGAACTCGCCGGCACAGCCCGCCTTGCGCAGGAGCTGGGTGACGCGGAGCGCAAGATCCGTGGAGGTCGACCCTTCCGGCAAGTGCCCGGTTAGCCGCACGCCGATCACTTCCGGCACCCGCAGCGTGACCGGCACGCCGAACATCACGCCCTCCGCTTCGATACCGCCCACGCCCCAGCCGAGCACGCCGATGGCGTTGACCATGGGCGTGTGGCTATCCGTGCCGACCAGCGTGTCCGGCACGGCCCAGTTAGCCCCGTCGCGTTTGACCGTGGACACGACCGTAGCGAGCCGCTCCATATTGATCGTGTGCATGATGCCGGTGCCGGGCGGGAAGACCCGGAAGCCGTCGATGGCGTTGGTCGCCCACTTCATGAACTGATAGCGCTCGCCGTTGCGCTGAAACTCGCGTTCAAGATTGCGCCGCGCCGCGTCTTTAGTGCCGAAATAATCGACGGGAGCCGAATGGTCGGTCGAGGTCGCGACCGGTACTGCCGGATTGAGCAAGTCCGGGTCACCGCCGGCTTCTGCGAGCGCGTCGCGCATGGCGGCGATGTCGGTCAGGGCCGGGCCGCAGGTAGTGTCGTGCATTAGGATGCGGGTGGGCGAGAACGGGATCTCCGCCTCGCTCCGCCCGGTCTCGAGCCAGGCGAGGATCGCGTCGCGTCCAGCGACGGCGAGCGCCGGGTCGTCCTGGCGGAGCACGTTCTCCAGGAGAATGCGGTGCACGTAGGGCATGCGTGGGAGGGCGTCGCCGGCCACAGCCCGGAGGTCGACGCAGCGATGGGCGCCGGACGCCGTCGTAATCGTCATGTGCGGCACCACGATCATGCTCATGCTCCCTTTGCCAAGCCGGGTTCGGCGGTAACCGCATCGCGCCCGGTGCCGAGCCGCATCAGCGCCATCATCACGAACGAGATCAACACCAGGATGGCGAGGAAGATCAGGCCGCCGGCCGTGCTCCCGGTCCAACCCTTAATCAGCCCGATGAAGTAAGGGCCGACGAAGCCCCCCAGATTGCCGATCGAATTGATCGCAGCGATCGAGACCGCCGCCGTCGCGCGTGACAAGAACAGCGTGGGGACAGCCCAGAACGGCGCCTTGAAGGCGTAGAGGCCCGTCAATGCCAGCGCGATGCATACCATCGACAGTCCCGCGCTGCCGACTAGGCCGGCGCCCACCAGCGACACAC
Organism: uncultured Acetobacteraceae bacterium; assembly: GCA_964244585.1. Lineage (GTDB taxonomy): Bacteria > Pseudomonadota > Alphaproteobacteria > Acetobacterales > Acetobacteraceae > LMUY01. The sequence goes on from CAXTJM010000049.1 coordinate 10,847, forward strand.
CGGACAGCAACAACGGCCACGCGGAGTGCATCTTACGCTCGCCGGTGCGGTCCGACCGGCGCGACCACAGGATCATGCCCACGGTCGCGACCGCATAGGGCAGCATTGCGATCAGCCCGATCTGCGTGTTGGAGAGCGACGTGCCGAAGCCCTTGATGATCTGCGGCATCCAGTAGCCGACGCCGAGGCTGCCGCACTGGTATACGAAGTAGATCGCCGACAGATAAAGCACCTTTGAGTTGGAGATGGCGGCCCAGGTGCCGAGATGGGCCACCTTCTGCCCTTGTGCCGCGCGCTCACGATCGAGTTCGCCGGTCAGCCACGCCTTTTCGTCCGACTTCAACCAGCTCGCCTGTTCCGGCCGGTCCGTCAGCAGGAGGAAGCAAGCCAAGCCGCCCAAGACGGCTGGCGCGCCCTCGAGCAGCAACATCCAGCGCCAGCCGCCCATCCCTGCCACGCCGTCGAACAGATCCATGATGGCTGTGCTGAGCGGGGCGCCGATCAGATAGGAGGCTGGAATCGCGGCGGTGAACATGGCGATGGTCGTCGCCTGCTCCTTCTTCCGGAACCAGTAGGTCAGGTAGATGATGATGCCGGGGAAGAAACCCGCCTCGGCCACGCCGAGCAGGAAGCGCGCGATGTAGAGCTGGGTGCTGTTCTGCACGAAGCCGGTGGCGACCGAGACCGCGCCCCAAGTCAGTAGGATGCGGGCGATCCAGACCCGGGCACCGAACTTGTTCATCATGACGTTGCTCGGCACTTCGAACAGGAAATAGCCGAAGAAGAAGATGCCGGAGGCGAAGCCGAAAGCCTCGGAGGAGAGAGCCAGCTCCCGATTCATCTGCAGAGCCGCGTAGCCGATGTTCGCCCGGTCCAAATACGAGATGATGTAGAGCACGAAACAGAACGGGATGATCCGCCACGTCACCTTACGGACGGTTCTGGCCTCGATCTCCGATATGCCGACGTCGTTTGCGCCCACGATCGCCTCCCCCATTCGATTTTATTATCGCCGGAATAGCTGAATGGACTCACAAAGTGCAATCTGAACTTGGTGAGGTTAATCGAGCCCTGCCGTTTTGATGAGTCGGACGGTCCCGATATGGACGCGTAGATAGGCCGATGCGGTGACCAGATCGCCGCTCTCGATCATCGCAAGCAGCTCCAAGTGCTCACGGCATTGCCGCTCCAATCGGCTCCGATCCACCGTCAGCCGGTATTCAATCAGCCGACGCACTTGGTTCACCCGCCGTAGCGCATCGATGAAGAACGGATTGCCGGACCATTCCATGACCCGTTCGTGAAACCCCGAGTTGGCGGCAAAAAGACGGGGCCTTGGCGCGCGATCGAGATCGCCTGCCAGCAGCGCACGCTGCTCGTCCCGAAGCGCGGCAAGCTCGGCCTGGTCGACCCGAAAGCTCGGCTCCAGCACCGCGGCTGCCTCGATCGCGGCGCGGAACCGGTAGCCTTGATCATATGCTTCACGCGAGGTGAGCGTCGGCGTGAAAGCCCACCCATGGCCAGGCAGCCGTTCGGCCCACCCTTCCTGGGCCACCCGGGCCATAATCTTTACGGCTTGCGGCCGGGTCAGCCGGTAGCGACGGATAAGTTCGTTCTCGGTGACCCGCTCGGGCAGCTTGCCCTCTAGCCGATCGGAGGCGATGGCCAAATACGGCTCATCCTCTTCGTCCGGCACGGGGAGAGGCCCGACATCGGTCGCCCCGAGTTCTTCGGCTCCCTGCTCGAGAAAGAAGCCCCGGTTTCGCTCGAGGCGGACGACCCCGCCCTGCTCAAGCGCCTTGAGAGCAGCATGCACCGGCGCGCGCGATACCCGAAACAGGTCGGCCAGAGCTTGCACCGGCAGGTGTTGACCACGGTGCAAGTCACGCTCGCGGATATGGGCGACGATCTGCGCTGAGAGTTGGCTTTGTAGGCGGCCTGACATGTCGTCCCTCCCACGCTGCTCCCTAGCGAACCTGACCCGGTAATACGAGGGCACGCAGGCCAGACAAACGACTTGATGTCGGTGCAAAGTATGCGGTATGCGACGCCAAAATGCAAAAGTCGAGCTTATCAGCCCGCATGGAGTAACGCATGCTGCAGACCCACATTTCCGACGCAAGCACACCGGCGTATCCACTGCGGGAACGACATGGGTCGACCCGGCGACGGATTCTGCTCGGTGGGTCCGTTGCGTTGGCCGCCGCGACGAGGGCGGGGCTGACGGACGCAGCGTCGGCTGCTCCTGCACCGCAGGCCGCACCGACGGCTGGGTCGTCCTACATCGCCTACACCGGGTGCCGCACCACGCGCGAGCGCAACGCCCGTGGCGACGGGATCAATGTCTATCGGGTTGAGGCCGCGACGGGCCGGTGGGAGCACGTGCAGCTTCTCTCCGGCTTAGTGAATCCCTCGTTCCTGATGCTCGATGCCGCCGAGCGCACTCTCTATACGGTGCACGGCGACAGCAGCGAGGTGAGCAGCTTCCGCATCGATGCCGATACCGGGCGGATCTCGCCGCTCAACCAGCAAAGCACGCTCGGCAAGAACCCGGTGCATCTCGCGATCGATCCGACCGGGCGCTTCATGGTGATCCCGAACCACGTCACGATCGGCGACATGAAATCGAGCCTGGTCGTGCTGCCGATCCGCGAAGATGGCTCGCTGGGCGAAGTGATCGACCACCATGTGCTAGCCGGCAAGATCGGTCCTCACCGGGTGGAGCAGCCGTTTGCCAAGCCGCATCAGGCCGAGTTCGACCCGGCAGGCCGCTTCATCGCCGTTCCCGATAAGGGATTGGATCTCGTTTGGAGCTTTCGTCTTGACAAGGCCGGCAAGCTGCAAGCCGCCGAGCAGCCGTCGGTGCCGACGCGGGAAACCTCCGGTCCGCGGCACATCGCCTTCCACAAGCAGCAGCCCCTTGCCTACGTGATCAACGAGCTGGACTCGACCGTGACTGGCTACCGCTATGACCCGGCCAACGGTGCGCTCGACCCATTCCAGATCATCCCAACGTTGCCGGAGAGCTTCACCGGCAACAGCCGTGCCTCCGAGATTGCGATCTCCGGTGATGGACGGTTCGTCTATGCCTCCAACCGTGGCTTTGACTCGATCGCCATCTTCGCCGTCAACCCCGCCAACGGCTGGCTGCGTCCGGTCGACTACCAGCGTTCAAGCGGCAAGACACCGCGCTTCTTCGTGCTCTCGCCCGATGGTCGGTTCATGTTCGTGGCCAATGAAGAAAGCGACACGATCGTCACCTATGCCGTAGATGCGCAGACAGGGAAGCTCACGGCGACCGATCACGCCGTCAGCACTGGCAGTCCCGTCTGCATCGTATTCCGCTGAGACCCGATGGCGATTTCTCACGTAAGAGGCGCTCCAGCAGACCGCTTTTCAGAAGGCTAAGCCGATGACCAAAGGATCCGATCTTCTCGTCCGCGCGCTGGAGAACGAAGGCGTCGACCGCATCTTCGGCGTCCCCGGCGAGGAGAACCTCGACGTGGTCGAGAGCCTGCGCACCTCCTCCATCAAGCTGATCATCACCCGCCATGAGCAGGCCGCCGCCTTCATGGCCGCCACCCATGGCCGCCTCACCGGCCGACCCGGCGTCTGCATCGCAACGCTCGGGCCGGGCGCGCTGAACTTCACCACCGGCGCGGCCTACGCCTTCCTGGGCGCCATGCCGATGATCATGATCACCGGGCAGAGAGGCATCCATGAGCAGCCAAGGGCGGCGGCGTTCACGTCGTGGCCGTGCCCATCGACTACACGGAAAATACACGCGTGCTGGTCGACGAGCTCAAAGCCAAGGTCTCGACCAAATACGCCTCCGAGACGGCGCCCGAGAAGGTGATCGCATGAAGATCCGCCGTCACTTGTCGCTGAATTGGTGAGTTTTTCACCGCTGACGCTGGGCTAGATGTTTGCTGAAAATCTCGCGCTGCAAATGCCTGCTGCAAAACGAAGCGACCCCTTGCAGACCTTGGAACCTGCGCAGCCCGGTCTCAGGATGCGGCATGACTTCGCGACATCGCACACTGCAGCATCTTCTCGCCGTTGTGGCCGGATACCTGGCCGTCGTCGGCTTGGCTGCACCAACGTCGGCTGCCTCTGTCCCACACTTCGAGGCGACACCGTGCGACCCGCCCGACATCGTCGACGTGCTGCCCCGGCTGCGTTGCGGGGTCGTACGGGTTCCCCGTGACCATGCCCACCCGGACGGCCCGAGCTACGCCCTCGCCGTCGTGGTCGTCAGCAGCGAACGCCAGCCTGTCCGTCCCGACCCGGTGGTCTACGTCAGTGGCGGGCCCGGCGAACCCCTGACGGTCTACGCCGGCTATCAGGCGCGACATCCCTATGCCGCCGATCGCGACCTCGTCCTGGTGGACCAGCGCGGAACCGGCCGTTCCGAACCGCGCCTCTGCCCCGATCTTCAGGCCGACCTCGTCACCGCCATGCTCGCCGTCGTAACCGACCCGTCGCAGAACAGCCTGGACGCCAACCGGGCCGCCCACGCAGCGTGCCGAAGGGAGCTCGCGGCCAACGGCGTCGACCCGGACGACTTCGGGACGGCCGCCACCGTCGAGGATTTCGAGTGGGTCAGGCGGGCGCTTGGCGTGGCGCGCTGGAACCTGGTCGGCGAAAGCTACGGCACCACCGTGGCCATGACGCTCCTGGCACGCCATCCCGACAGCGTCCGCTCGGCCGTGCTCGACAGCCTCAACCCGCCGGACGCCTTCTTCGCCATGCCCTAGTCCCGCCGGGTGGCGCAGGCACGCGACGCGTTTCTGTCTGCCTGCGAGGCCGACCCGCGCTGCTGGGCAGCGACGCCGGACCTGCCCGGCGCCTACCGGCAGGCAGTCGCCCGGCTCGGCCACGAGGGGCCGTTGCTTGCCTTGCCGCCCGCCCTGCACGTGCCGTGGAACAGCGTGCGGCTCACGGCGTCGCTGTTCGAGGAGGTGGTGGGAAGGCTGGTCTACTACCCGCCCGCCCGGGACGAGCTGCCCCGTTTGATTGCCGCGACCCGGAACGGTGACCTCCGGCCTGTCGGGACGGCGCTGGCGGCGTTGCTGGAAGGCGTCGAGCGGCAAGGGCACGAGGGCCCGTTCGTCGCCGTCGAGTGCCGAGACCGCCCGCGCTGGCGCGAACAGTCCGCGCCAGATGCCAGTCCGCTGGACCTCGGCTTGCTGCCCCCCGGTGTCTGCGCGGCCTGGTCGTCGCTGGGGCCAGAACCGGAGGTGCCGCGCGACACGGCCGTGCCGACCCTGGTCCTGGCCGGACAGTTCGACCCCAACATCACGCCAGGGGAAAGCCGCCATGTCGCGGATTGGCTCGGCGCGGCGGCGCACTGGGTGCTGTTCGCGGGCATCGGCCACAGCGTGCGGCATTTCAGCCCCTGCGCGCAGCGGGTCGTGGCCGCCTTCATCGACGCTCCCGACGGGGCGCCCGACAGCGCATGTGCCGCGAACGGCTTTGCCTTCGAACCCGCAACGCCGTGACGGGCACGTCACCGGACCGGGGCTCCCCGCCGTCGTTTGGGACTCTGGCATCCAAGCAAACTCGGACGCGCTGGTGCCTTGGTGGAGCTTCGGCAAGACCGTGCTCGCGAGCGCTGCGCTGGTCCTGGTGGCCCGGGGCCGCCTGCAACTCGACGTGGCGGTCGGCGGACAGCCATACACCCTCCGCCAGCTCCTCGGGCACCGGGCGGGGCTGCGCTGCTACGGCACCGTGCGGGCCTACCACGGGGCGGTCGCCGCCGGCGGGCCACCCTGGCCCGTGGCGGACCTGCTGCGCCGCGTGGACGTCGACACCCTGGCCTACGAGCCGGGCCGGGGCTGGGGCTACTCGAACGTCGGCTACCTGCTGGTGCACCACGGGGCGGGCTTGCGTCCCGTCCGCAGCACCTTGATCGCGGGTCGCGGCGGTGCCGCCTGGGACATGAGTGATCCCGGACATGTCCGGGTTCTACTCCGCCCGGTCTCCATTGTGCCACCTGCTGCGGCGACCCGGCCGGTTGCGGGATCACCCGCCCCCATCGCTGGGCGCGATCCCGGGAGTTGTCCCGAGGCAGCCGGCACGGTAGCCACGGAAGCCCATGAACCTTGCTTGGATAGCCACATGACATCCGTCCCGATGCCCGGCCATGGAACCACCAACCCTCTCCGCGGCGCACTGGTCGTCGGCGCGCTCGGGGTCGTCTACGGCGACATCGGCACCAGCCCAATCTACACGCTGCGGGAGTGCCTGAAGTCCGCAGGGGACGTTACGGGTACGGAAGCGGTGCTGGGGCTGCTGTCGCTGATCTTCTGGGCGCTGATGATCGTCGTCACCGCCAAGTACGTGACGTTCGTCATGCGCGCCGACAACGACGGCGAGGGCGGCATCATGGCGCTGCTCGGGCTCGCGGCCCACACCACGCCGGACCCAAGGCGCCGGGTCGCGCTGCTGATGGTCGGCCTGGCCGGGGCGGCGCTGTTCTACGGTGACGGCATGATCACCCCGGCCATCTCCGTGCTGAGCGCCATGGAAGGGCTGGAGGTGGCGACACCGGCCCTGAAGCCCTACGTCATTCCGCTCACCCTGGTCGTGATCATCGGCCTGTTCGCCGTGCAAAGCCGGGGCAGCGAGCGCATCGGCGCCTTCTTCGGCCCGGTGATGGCGGTCTGGTTCGCCACCCTGGCCGTGTCCGGGCTGGTCCAGGTGCTGCACCAGCCCGGCGTTTTGGCTGCGCTCAACCCGGCCCATGCCCTCCGCTTCCTGTTCGGCCACGGCTGGATCGGCTTCCTGGCGCTGGGCTCGGTGTTCCTGGCCATGACCGGGGCGGAGGCGCTGTACGCCGACATGGGACACTTCGGCCGGTCACCGATCCGGCTTGACTGGTTCGCCTTCGTGGTGCCGGCGCTGGTGCTCAACTACTTCGGCCAGGGCGCGCTGGTGCTGTCCGACCCGGCCGCGCTGGACAGCCCGTTCTACCGCCTGTTCCCGGACTGGGCGGTGTTCCCGGTCGTGCTGCTGGCGACGGCCGCGACGGTGATCGCGTCCCAGGCGGTCATCTCCGGCGCGTTCTCGCTCTCGCAGCAGGCCATGCAGCTCAGCCTGCTGCCCCGGCTCGACGTCCACCAGACGTCGAAGGAGGCCATCGGGCAGGTCTACGTGCCGCAGGTCAACTGGCTGCTCCTGGTGTGCGTGATCGGCTTGGTGCTGGCGTTCGGCTCGTCGGACAACCTGGCCGCCGCCTATGGCATCGCGGTTGCCGGTACAATGGTCATCACCACCGGGCTGCTGGCCATCGTCGCCCAGCGGATCTGGGGGTGGAGCCTGCCCGTGACCGTGGCGGTGATGGGCTTCTTCGCCGTGGTGGACCTGGCCTTCTTCGCGGCCAACGCGATCAAGATACCCCAGGGCGGCTGGTTCCCCCTGCTGGTCGGCGCCGTCGTGTTCACGCTCATGTCCACTTGGCGCCGGGGCCGGCAAATCGTGCTGGAGCGCACCAGCGAGGACAACCCGGACCTGCGGGAGTTCATCGCTGGACTGGACAGCACCCGTTACCCCCGCGTGGCCGGCACCGCCGTCTATCTGGCGGCGCGGCGCGGCACGGCGCCGTACTCGCTGATGGACAACCTGCGGCACAACAAGGTGCTGCACGAGCGCATCGTCCTGCTCACCGTGGCCACGGAACGCCAGCCCTTCGTCCCGGCGGCGGAGCGCATGATGGTAGAGGATCTGGGGTTGGAGGTAGGGCGAATACCCGGGTCACGGGATTCAATATAATCGCGTTGAGAATGGCGTTAGGGGCATATACGAACCCATGCCCTCGCCGGATAACCCGCTCGACGCCGCCCTGCTGCGCACCCTGCTTGCTCTCCTGGACGAGCGCAGCGTCACGCGGGCCGCTGTAAAGCTCAGGCAGTCCCAACCCGCGACTAGTCATGCACTGAAGCGGTTGCGGGAGATACTGGGCGATCCGTTGCTGGTGCGCGGTCAGGGTGGCCTCGTGCTGACCGAGCGGGCCGGTTTACTCCGAGATTCGGCAATGCGGGCGCTGGAGGAACTGGACGGGCTGCTCGTCAGCTCGGACGACTTCGACCCGTCGTCTAGCCGGCAGACTTTCACGATCGCCCTGCCCGATCACATCCTGCCGACGATGTTCAGCACTCTTATGGAGGAGTTCTGCCGCCGTGCGCCATTGGCTCGGTTGACAATGCGGGCCCTGGGGCCGAGCTATGACTTCGAGGGAGCCTTGGCATCCGGCACGGCCGATCTGGTGATCAGCAACTGGCCGAAGCCCCCTGAGTACCTCCGGAGATCGGTCCTATTTGCAGATCGCTTCGTCTGCTTGGTCGACCGAAACCATCCGTTTACACGTAGAAAACCGTCGGCCCAGGATTACCTTACCGCAAGCCATATCGCGCCGGACGACTACTCGATCGCTCATCGCGGCGTCGTGGAAAACCATCTTAGTGCGCTCCGGCTGGAGCGGAACCGGAAGATGGTCGTCGGCTACTTCCTAATGGCTCCCTACCTGATCATCGGAACCGAGTTGGTGTTCACGACGACGCGGCATTTCGCCGAGCATTTTTCGACGATATTGCCTCTCGCGATGATTGAGTCGCCGATCGAGTATCCCACGATCGAGTTCTATCAACTCTGGCACGAGCGCATGCATCTCTCGCCAATGCATCGCTGGTTGCGGCAACTCGTCGCTCGGATGCGGACACGCCGTCCGTGACCACGATGTGGCTATCGCCGATGGGTAACCGTGTCCGGCACGCTCGCTTCTTAATTTAGTCCGAACGAGAGTGTCCGCTTTCGGGCAAGCAGATTTCGTTCGCGAGTGGCCGGCGTAAGGTCGGTAACGGACGGTCCGCTACGGAGGGGGGCGGTGCGAGAAGCAGACACGAAACTACCAGCCAAGCAACCGGCCGGAGTCGACCCAAAGCGGAACGTCATCCTATCAGCTAATGGCCCGCTGGGACGTTCCGGCGGTCAGGGGTTGGTGTTTCCCAGCTGGTGGTGGAACGCCCAATTATTCCTCGCCGCCGGCGTGATCCTGGGGCCTGAAAAGGAGGTGTTGTCGACCTTCAGGTCCAGCACCCGGATGCCCTTGAGGCTCTGCGTCGAAACCCTGACCTTCATCGTGAACGGGTAATCGTCGTTCATGGAAGCATCGTCGCCCCGGCGCTCGTCCGAGCCGGAGCCGTAATGGAGGACAACGTAGACTGTGCCACTCCCCATGAGGGTCACCGCCTGAGCGTCGATGCCGACGACATCGAGCTTGTCAACCTGCACGTCGTCGACCTGGGTGTGCGTGGACAGCTCGTCGAGGGCGTCGTGGGTCTCGAACAGGAAGGCTCCCAAGGTCTCCAGGTTGACCGCGTCCAGAACGGCCGTGAGACCTCGTTCCGGAACTCCTCGATACTGTCGAGAAAGTCCGAGAGGGTTTCCAGGACACCATCGACGAGTGTATCAGTTTCGGCGGCGGAGCCCAGCATAGTTCTGGGCTGGAAGTGGGTAATTTGTTGAGGTCGTCCAGGGTGCTCATGAGCGCCACGTGCATCTCATCGGGCTGCAGCTTCAGCTCTTGCAGCATGGCGTCGCTGATGCCGCGCTGAGTGATGTAAACCATCCTATCTCGGCGGGTTACTTGGTCGGGTTTGGACACTTTAACCCCTCGTCTTCTCGTCCAGAGGACACCAGGCGCATGCCCGAATGCTCTCGTCGGGTGCCACGGCCCGGAGCAAGTAACCCACCATTTCTCGGACGCCGAGAGCGAACAGGTTACCGCGTATGGGGTTGCCGTCGTCGTTCAGCACACGAAGCGACCCGCTGAGCACGTCCTTGGTAAAGGAATCCGGCAGTTGCTCGCAGAGCGCCTCGTATAGGGCTAGTGTCTTGTAAGCCTCCGATGGAGACCGCGGGATTACTGCTTGATGGTTGCGGCAACGGTATTGGCTCACGCGTCGATTTTCCAGGGTAGCAGTTCGGCAACGCGGTTGACCGGGTGGTCGGCGATGCAGCCGATGACGTGGCGCAGGTAGGCTTCGGGGTCGAGGCCGTTCAGCTTGGCGG
>CAXTJM010000050.1:0-20351 GCA_964244585.1 uncultured Acetobacteraceae bacterium
GTGGCGCCCAGCGTCTTCAGCACCACCGCCTCCGCCACCCGCCGCCGCTGCCCGGCCGCCACCGCCCCGGCCAGCACCAGCGCGCCGGAGGCGAGCGTGACGGAGCCGGTCGCCGCCAGCGCGGTGGCCAGCTTGCCCACCAGCTCGGCCACGGATTGCAGGATATCCGCCACCCGGATGCCGGTGACGTTGGGCAGCGCGTCCGTTACCGCCCGCAGCAGCGGCGCGTCCTGGGCGGCGGGCTCGCGCACGGTGGCGATGTGCATGTGCGGCGCATGCTCCAGCAGCCCCGGCGAGGCGACCAGGGCGAAGTTGATGGCGAGTTGCCGCCACTGGATGGCGCGCAGATTGGCGATCTTCAGGTCCAGGTCGCGCCCCAGCACGTTGACCCGGATGACGTCGCCCACGACGAGGCCCCATCCTGCGGCCAGGCCGGCATCCAGCGAGACCAGCGGCGGCCCCTGGTAGTCGGCCGGCCACCACTGCCCGGCCACGACGATCGAGCCTTGCGGCACCTCCACCGAGTAGGTCAGCCCGCGATCGCCGCGCAGGCCCCATTCGCTGCCGGGCGCCACGTGCACCTGGTCGACCGGCACGCCTTTCAGCGCGACGATGCGGGCGCGCAGGCTGGGCACCTGGTGCAGGTCGCTGGTGCCGGGCACGCCGTGGACGATCCGCTCGAAGGTGGCGAGCTGCTCGTTCTGGATGTCGATGAAGAAGAAAGATGGCGCAGCTTCCGGCAGCTCGCCCAGGATCTGCTGGCGGATGTTGCCCTGGATCAGCGCCACCGAAGCCAGCGTGGCCAGCCCGAGGCCCAGCGCCACCAGCAGCAGCGGCGCCGGACTTGCCGGCCGGTGCAGGTTGGCCACGCCCAGCCGCACCGGCAGCGACCAGCGCGGCCGCACCCGGCGGGCGGTCGCCATCAGCACGGTGGCGCCGCCGCGGAACAGCAGCAGCGTGGCCGCGGCGCTGCCGCAGAACCATACGGCGAACGCGCGGTTATCGGCCGTGCCGACGATGATCGCCACCAGCACCGCGACCAGCAGGGCATTGGCGAGCCAGACCGGCGCAGGCACGCCGCGGCCGGACGGCATCAGCGCGTCCCGGAACAGCGCTGCCCCGGGGATCTGCGCCGCGCGGGCCAGCGGCCACAGCGCGAACGCCCCCGCCGTCAGCACGCCATACAGCGCGGCCAGGGCAAGCGGCGCTGGGTAGACGCCCACCGACGCGGGCACCGGCAGGAGATCGCCGAACAAAGTGAGCCCCAGCACCGGCAGTGCCGCCCCGGCCACCACGCCGATCGCCACCCCGGCCAGGCAGAGCAGGCCGACCTGCACCAGGAACATCCGCAGGATCAGCCCGCCGGGCGCACCCAGGCAGCGCAGCGTCGCCACCGTCCGCGCCCGCGCCTCCATCCAGGCGCGCACCCCCGTGGCCACGCCGATGCCGCCCACCAGCAGCGAGCAGAGCCCGACCAGGGTCAGGAACAGGCTGGTCTGGTCCACCGCGCGGTTGACGCCGGGCGCGGCCTGCGACGTGTCGCGGATGCGCCAGCCGCTGCCGGGAAACGCCGCCCGGATCGCCGCCGCGGCCGCCACCGGGTCGGCCCCCGCCGGCAACAGCACGCGCCAGTCATAGGTCAGCAGGGAGCCGTTCTGCACCAGGCCGGTGGATGGCAGCGCACTGTCGCGCACCAGCACGCGCGGGCCCAGTATGGCCAGCCCGTTGGCATGATCCGGCTCGCTGGCCAACGCTGCGCGCAGGGTGAACTGGGCCTGACCGATGCGGACGGTGTCGCCGGGGTGCAGGTGCAGCCGGTCCAGCACCAGCGGGTCCGCCGCCACCCCGCCGTCCAGCGCGGCGGCCAACGGCATCGCCGGCGCCAGCGTCACGTCGCCCACCAGCGGGTAGGCGGCGTCCACCGCCTTCAGCTCGATCAACTGCCGCTCGCCCGACGGGGCGACCAGCAGCGAGCGCATGGTCACGATGGCGGAGATGCGGTCGCCCCGCGCCAGCAGCCAGCTCCGCAGCGCCTCCGGCAAGGGTTGCGCGCCGCCGTCGATCGAAAGGTCGCCGCCCAGCAGCGCGCGGCCATCCTCGACCAGGCCCTGGTTCACCGCCGCGCGCAGGCTGCCCACCGCCGCGATCGCCGCCACGCCCAGGGCCAGGCAGGCCAGCACGACCCGGATGCCGCGCAGGCCGCCTCGCAGGTCCCGCAACGCCAGCCGCCAGGCGAGTTTCATGCCGCCGCCACCGCGACGCGGCCGTCGGCGATGCGGACCTGCCGGTCGCACCGGGCGGCCAGCGCGGCATCGTGCGTGATCAGCAGCAGGGTAGTCCCGTGCTCCGCCTGCATGCCGAACAGCAGGTCCATGACGTTGCGCCCGGTGGCGGCGTCGAGGTTGCCGGTCGGCTCGTCCGCCAGCAGCAGGCGCGGCGCCGGGGCGAAGGCCCGTGCCAGCGCCACGCGCTGTTGCTCGCCGCCCGAAAGCTGGCCGGGCAGATGGGCCAGCCGATGGCCGAGCCCGACCGCGCGCAGGCTGGCGGCGGCGCGCGCCTCCGCATCCGGGCGGCCGGCCAGCTCCAGCGGGATCGACACGTTCTCCAACGCCGTCATGGTCGGGATCAGGTGGAAGGCCTGGAACACGATGCCCACCGTGTCGCGCCGGAAGCGGGCCAACGCGTCCTCCCCCTGCGCTGTCAGGTCATGCCCGGCCACCTGAACCGTGCCGCCCGTGGCCCGCTCCAGCCCGGCCAGCACCATCAGCAGGCTGGTCTTGCCGGAGCCGGACGGGCCGACGATGCCCAGCGCCTCGCCCGCCGCCACGTCCAGGTCGATGCCGGCCAGGATGTTGACCGGCCCCGCCGCGGCAGGCACGGTCAGGCGAAGGTCGCGTGCCCGGACGAGGGGTGCGGCGGCGGCAGGAGGCAGAGTGGTGTCCATGGCAACTCCATATGGCCTCGGGCGCCGTTGGGCGAGGGTGGCGTGTGCGGCGGCGTTGCTGCTGGCGCCCGGCCTCGCGCAGGCCCGCACGACCAAACTGCTGGTGTTCGGGGATTCCCTGGCGGCGGGCTACGGCCTGGCGGCGCCCGATGCCTTCCAGGCGCAGTTGGGGATGGCGCTGAAGGCGGACGGCTTCGACGTGCAGATCCTGGATGGCGGCGTGTCCGGCGACACCACCGCGGGCGGACGGTCCCGGCTGGACTGGGCGCTGGCGGACAAGCCGGACGCGGTGCTGGTGGAACTGGGCGGCAATGACGGGCTGCGCGGCACCGATCCGAAGGAGACCGAGGCCAACCTGACCGCCATCCTGGACACGCTGGCGCAGCAGCGCATCCCGGCCCTGCTGTCCGGCATGGAGGCGCCGCCCAACCTGGGCGCCCCGTTCAGCGCGGAGTTCCGCGCCGTGTTTGCACGGCTCGGCAAGCGCCCCGGCCTGCTCTACGACCCGTTCTTCCTGGCCGGGGTGGCCGGCGACCCGGCGTTGAACCAGGCCGACCATATCCACCCCAATCCCGCCGGCGTGAAGATCGTGGTCGCCCACATCAAGCCGCTGGTCGAGGCGCTGCTGCGCGAGGTGCCGAGCGCGTCGTGAGGCTGTTCGTCGCCCTGGACCTGCCGCACGAGGCGCGGCTGCGGCTGACCCGGCTGGCCACCGGCCTGCCCGGCGCGCGCTGGCTGCCGCCCGAGAACTACCACCTGACGCTGCGCTTCCTGGGCGAAATGCCCGCCCACCGCGCGGAGGAGCTGGACGGCGCGCTGGCTGCCCTGCGCGGACGCGGCTTCGTGCTGCAGCTCAGCGGTGTCGGCGTGTTCGAGAAGGCAGGCCGGCCGCAGGCGCTATGGGCCGGCGTGGCGCGCAACCCGCAACTGGACCACCTCCAGGCGAAGGTCGAGACGGCGGTGCAGCGCGTCGGGTTCGAACCCGAGCGGCGGCGGTTCACGCCGCATGTCACGGTGGCACGGGTGGACAACGCCCCGCCGGTGAAGCTGGCGGAATGGGTGCAGGCGCACAATCTGTTGCGGGCCGACCCGGTGGCGGTGGAGCATTTCACCCTGTTCTCCTCCCGCCTGGGCAAGGACGGCGCCGTCTACAGTCCCGAGGTGGAATACGCCCTTGCCTGACACGCTGGAGATCGCCGCCGCCGCCGCCCGCGCCTGCACCGCCTGCGCCGACACCCTGCCGCTGGGGCCGCGCCCGATCCTGCGGGTCTCCACCACGGCGCGGCTGCTGATCGCCAGCCAGGCGCCGGGGACCAAGGTGCATGCCAGCGGCACCCCCTGGACCGACGAGAGCGGCAAGCGGCTGCGCGGCTGGCTGGGGCTGACGCCGGAGGAGTTCTATGACGGCGCCAAGGTGGCGATCCTGCCGATGGGCCTGTGCTATCCGGGCCGCCTGCCGCAGGGCGGCGACGCCCCGCCCCGCCCGGAATGCGCCCGGTTGTGGCGCCCGCGCCTGCTGGGACTGATGCCGCAATTGCGGTTGACCCTGCTGGTGGGCAGCTACGCCCAGGTGGACGCGCTGGGCCGCGGCGCCATGACGGACCGGGTGCGTTGCTGGCGCGACCATTTGCCGCGGTATTTCCCCCTGCCGCACCCGTCCTGGCGGACCGGAGTCTGGGAGACGCGCAATCCCTGGTTCGTGACGGACGTGCTGCCAGCCTTGCGGGTGGAGGTGGCGCGGGTGCTTGCAATGGCCGAAGCCGGCGGCAGGGCTCCGGGCGACGCGTCGGTGACCGCCTAGCGGCCAGGAGGGACCTATCGTCCCCGCCCGGCGTTATCGCGCAACTACGGCACCGCGTGGTGCCTCCCGCAGTTGCACACGGTGCAAGAGTGACTAGAACAAACACGAAACTCGGGATGTCCCATGGAGCTGCTGCAGAAACTCGAGATCCTGGCGGACGCGGCGAAGTACGACGCGTCCTGCGCGTCCAGCGGAACGGACAAGCGCAATTCGGCCGGGAAGGCCGATGGCATCGGTTCCACCGAGGGTATGGGCATCTGCCACGCCTATGCGCCGGATGGCCGCTGCATCTCCCTGCTGAAGATCCTGCTGACGAATTCCTGCGTCTACGACTGCCTGTACTGCATCAACCGCCGCTCCTCCAACGTGCGCCGGGCACGCTTCACGGTGGAGGAGGTGGTCACCCTCACCTTGGGCTTCTACCGGCGCAACTGCATCGAAGGCCTGTTCCTGTCTTCCGGCATCATCAGCAACCCGGACTACACGATGGAACAGGTGGTGCGCGTGGCGCGCATCCTGCGGGAGGAGCACGGGTTCCGCGGCTATATCCACCTGAAGACAATCCCCGACGCCGACCCGGCGTTGCTGGTGGAGGCCGGGCGCTACGCCGACCGCCTGTCGATCAACGTGGAGCTGCCCACTGAGGGCAGCCTGGCCGCCCTTGCGCCGGAGAAGAACCTGCCGGGCATCCGCCGGTCGATGGGCCGCATGCGGCTGCGCATCGACGAGGCGAAGGCGGAACGCAAGGCGCCCCGCTTCGCGCCGGCCGGGCAGAGCACGCAGGTCATCGTCGGCGCGGACCAGAGCTCCGACCGCGACATCCTGGCGATGAGCACCAACCTGTATGGCGCGTATGGGCTGCGGCGCGTGTACTACTCGGCCTTCAGCCCGATCCCGGATGCCTCCGCCAGCCTGCCGCCGGACCACGCGCCGCTGGTGCGGGAGCATCGGCTGTACCAGGCGGATTGGCTGATGCGGTTCTACGGGTTCTCGGCGCCGGAACTGGAGACCGACCAGGCCGGCAACCTGGACCTGTCGGTCGACCCCAAGCTGGCCTGGGCGCTGGCGCATCGCGAGCAGTTCCCCGTGGACGTCAACAGCGCCGCCAAGGAGATGCTGCTGCGCATCCCGGGCATCGGCGTGAAGTCGGTCAACGCCATCCTGCGCGCCCGGCGCTATCGCCGCCTGCGCATGGACGACCTGGCGCGGTTGCGCCTGCCGCTGGCGAAGATCAGCGCCTTCGTGTCCGCCGCCGGGCACCAGGGTGGCGCAGGATTGGACAGCGAGCGGCTGCGCGGTCGGCTGGTGCCCCGCCCCGCCCAGGCCGACCTGTTCGGATGAGCCAGAGCGTGGTGCTGCCGCACGAGGTGGATTGGGGCGGCTGGCGCGACGCGGCGCGGCGGCTCGCCCTGGGCAACGTCCCGCCCGACAATGTCGTATGGTCGGTGCAGGCGCCGGACGACCTGTTCGCCGAAGCGGGCGAGGATGCGCCGTCCCCGGCACCGGCCGGCACCTTCAACGTCCCGCGCGCTCTGGTCGAGCTGGCGCAGACCGTCATCCAGGCGCGGGAACCGGCGCGGTTCGGCCTGCTCTACCGGCTGCTGTGGCGTGCCCATGGCGGGGAGCGGCACGTACTGGACCAGGTGACGGATCCGGAGGTGCAGCGCGCGCACCGCCTGGCGCAGGCGGTGCGCCGCGACACCCACAAGATGCGGGCCTTCGTGCGCTTCCGCGAAGTGGCCGACGTCGAGGGCACGCGCTACGTCGCATGGTTCGAGCCGGACCACTACATCGTCGAGGCGAACGCGTCCTTTTTCGTCCGGCGCTTCGCCACTATGACCTGGTCGATCCTGACGCCCTACCGCAGCGCGCATTGGAACGGCGAGGAATTGAGCTTCACCGCCGGCGCATCGCGGGCGGACGTGCCGGACGACGACCGGCTGGAGGCGTATTGGCGCGCCTATTTCAGCAGCATCTTCAATCCCGCCCGTTTGAAGATCGGAGCGATGACGTCCGAGATGCCGCGCAAATACTGGCGCAACCTGCCGGAGGCCGCAGCGATCCCAGAGCTGATCCGCGGCGCGGCCGCCCGCGTGGCCAACATGGTGGAGACCCCGGTGATTTCACCGCCCAAGCCCGCCCGCGTCCCTACCGTCGCAGCCCCGCCGACGCTGGAGCACCTGCCCGACACGCCGTTGCGCCGGGCCGCCCTGGAGGCGGCCGGTTGCCGCGCCTGCAAGCTGTGGGAGCCCGCGACGCAGACGGTGTTCGGCGAAGGCCCGGCGGATGCGCGGCTGATGTTCGTCGGCGAACAGCCCGGCGACCAGGAGGATCTGGCGGGACGTCCCTTCGTCGGGCCAGCCGGGCAGATCTTCAACACGGCCCTGGCAGAAGCCGGGATCGACCGCAGCACCGCCTACGTCACCAATGCGGTCAAGCATTTCAAGTTCGAGCCGCGCGGCAAGCGCCGCATCCACGCCAAGCCGGATAGCGGCGACATCGAGGCATGCAAGTTCTGGCTGGAACTGGAACGGCGGGAAGTCCGGCCGGCCATTACCGTCCTGCTCGGCGCATCCGCCGCTCGTGCGGTGCTGGGCCGCGTGGTCACGATCTCCCGCGAGCGGAGCCGGCCCATTCCGTTGGACGGGAACGGCCAGGCCCTGGTGACCGTGCACCCATCCTACCTGCTGCGCCTGCCGGACGAGGAGAGCAAGCGCCGGGAATACGCGAACTTCGTCGCCGACCTGCGCCGCGCCGCAGCGTTGCTCGATGCGTGAGGCACGGCATCAGTAGGTGATCGTCATCACCCGCATCCCTGCCGCCTGGAACATTCCGAACGCTGGCTGGTCCTGGTCACCGCTGGCTGGGCTGTAGCTGATGACATGCGGCAAGCTGCCGCACGCAGTGTTGTCGCAGCTTGCCACCACCGTGGCGGAGACGGCGATCGTGGCCCGACCGGCCGGGATCGCTGCCTGAACGATCGCCGCCCGCGACAGCCCGGCCATGGCCATCGCGACAAGGGCTATACGGATCATGCCCTGTTACCGCCGCCCGCCGCCGTACCCGCCGCGGAAGCCGCCGCCGCCGTATCCACCGCGGAAGCCGTCGCGATAGCCAAAGCCGCCATAACCTCCCCGGAAGCCGCCGTAGAACCCGAAGCCGTAATCGCCATACAGCCACGGGTAGGTATCGCCGAAGCCGTAATACACCGGGTAGGCCGGGTAGAACCCGTAATACAGCGGATGCACGGGGGCGAGCGGCTGCACCACGTTGCCGTGGTCGGTCATGCAGCGCAGGTACACCATGCCCGGCGTGACCTGCACCGTTTGTTGCGGCGCCGGGGCCTGCGTCTGCGCCGCGGCCGACGACGGGGCGGTGCCGGAGGGCGCTGCCTGGTACGGCGCCGGCACGGTGATCGTGGCGCCGGATGGCGGGGCGGCATCCGCTACGGTGCGACAGCCGGCATCGTCCGCCTGGAACTGCGCCTGCGTCCTGCCGGGCCCCGGCAACGCCACCAGGGGTGGTGGCGGCGGAGGAAGCGGCGGGGGCAGCACGCAGCCGGCCAGCCCCGACAGCAGCACCGTCACACCGAGCCGAGCTAAATTCCGCATGCTACGTTCCTGTCTCCACCCAGTCCACATGTCAACGCGCCCGCACCCTTGGCAAGTTTCAGAACGTGACATCACCGCGGCCGGATCTTCACGCATCGCTAAGGCAATTCGCCGATCATGGCCGGGCTCAACACCGTGGGAGATGAAATGAGCATCAGCGCCTACGCCTCTTCCTTGACCATCCCGCCATATCTCGGGTCGACACTACGGACGAACGATACCAAGCCTGTCACCCGCGATACCAGCCGCGACGATCAACCAACGCAGCGGCCTGCGGATCGTACCGACTCGTCCGTGCCGAGCACGGGCTTGTTGAACACCGTCGTCTAGCACGCGGCGGCCCGGGGTCATCCCGGTCGAACCCGAGTGTGCGAGGGCACCAAAAGCGGCGCCCGGTCCCGCCCGGTCCAAACAACCGTCAGGATTTCGGCTTCGGCACGCAGGCATAGCTGCGCGACGCCGTCAGCGATACCGCACCGGTGACCTTGCTCACCTGGCCCGTGGGGCATTTCCCGTCATCGACCAACGCCGACTGACCCGGCGCCAAGCCGCCGCCGCCCGGGGCGGTCGACAGGACATCCGGACCGCCGCAGCCGGCAAGCAACCCGATCACGGTGAAGAACAGGACCCTCCGAGCTTTCATGGCGCCACCTCCCGGCCCTTGCGGCCCCACACGATCTACCCGCCGGCCAGCGGCATGCCAATCCTTCCCCGCGCGGGCAATCTTCGACACCCGCTGCACCCAGCCGGCCATCCCGCGTTCCCATGGGACATTCTCATGGGACCACCTGCCAATGCCCCCGACCCGCCGCACTCTCTTGGCCCTTGGCAGCGCACTGGCCGCGGCCGGCTGTTCGCCCGTCCAGATACTGAACAACCTGGCCCCGCCCCGCCTGATCGCGGACGGCGTGCCCTATGGGGACGATCCCCGGCAGAGCCTGGACGTCTACGTGCCATCGATAGGCGCTGGCCCGTTCCCCGTGGTCGTCTTCCTGTACGGCGGCGACTGGACCAGCGGCAACCGCGCCATGTACCGCTTCGTGGGCGGGGCACTGGCCGAGAAGGGGTTCGTGACCGTCATCCCCGACTACCGCCTGTTTCCGCAGGTGCGTTTCCCCGGCTTCCTGCAGGACAACGCCGCGGCATTGGCCTGGACGCGGACGAACATCGCACGCTACGGCGGCGCGGCCGGGCCGTTCTTCCTGATCGGGCATTCCGCCGGCGCCTACAACGCGGCGATGCTGGCACTGGATGCCCAGTGGCTCGGTGCGGTGGGGATGGACCGCGGCAACCTGCACGGAACGGTCGGGCTGGCCGGACCCTACGATTTCCTGCCGCTGGACACCGATCGACTACGGACGATCTTCGGACCGCCGGACCGATTGGCCCGTACCCAGCCGATCAACTTCGTCGATGGCAGGGCAGCACCCATGCTGCTGCTGGCCGGCAGCGCGGATACCACCGTGGACCCGCACAACACGCTCCGGCTGGCCGCCCGCATCCGGCAGGCGGGCGGGTCCGTCCAGGACCGGATCTATCCCGGCATCCAGCATGAGGAGATCGTGGGTGCGATCGGCGTCCCGCTGCGCTTCATCGCCCCGACCCTGCGGGATTGCGTGGCGTTCATGGGACGCGGCTAGCGCGCTGCCCCTGGGCTACTGCCGATTTCATCGGCAGGAGGCTAGCGGAGGTCCAGCCGCCGTTCCTCCGCAATCGTCAGCGCCGTCTCCATCATCAGCCGCGGCAGCCGGGCGAGGCTGAACCGCCGCCGGGGACGGAAGCGGCGCGGCCGGGCGCGCTCGCCCCCCAGGGTGCGGACCAACTCGTCGACCGAAGCCAGGCCGTCCAGCAACCCCAACTGGCGCCCGCGTTCGCCCAGGCAGTAGCTGCCGTCGAACACGGTCGGATCCGCGGAAAGCCGGGCGCCGCGACGCTCCCGCACCCAGGCTTTGAACCGTTCGTGGATGTCGGTCATCAATGCCTGCACAAAGGCGACGTCCTCCGGCCGTTCGGGGCGAAAGGGGTCCAGACGGGCCTTGTTCTCGCCGGCGGTGTAGAGCCGCCGCTCGACACCGTAGCGGGCGATGAGCTGTTCGAAGCCGAAGCCGCCTCCGACCACTCCGATCGAGCCGACGATGCTCATCGCGCTCGCGTGGATCTCGTCCGCGGCGCAGGCAAGCCAATACCCGCCGGAGGCTCCGGCCTCGCCGATGACGGCGTGGACGCGGACCGCCTTCTGCTCTGCCCGGCGCCGGATCAGCCCGGCGATCAGCTCCGACTGGACGGGCGAGCCGCCGGGGCTGTCGATGTCCAGGATGACCGCACCCCCCTTCCTGGCGGCGGCGAAGGCGCGCTCCACCAGAGGGCCGCTGGCCCGGATGTTCAGCGCGCCCTCCCGGCCGGCAATCAGGCCATGCAGTTCGATCACGGGAATGCGGGGACGCCGCCAGCCGAACAGGGTCATGCCCTAACGAGGGGTCGGCAAGCCGGTTTGGCAACCGGCCTTACTGCTCGTGCTGCGCCGCGTCCAGGGCGCGGGCCCAGGCGCCGGAGACCACCTGCCCAGCCCACCAGCGATCCACCGCCTCGACGAAGGCCGGGTCGCGCGGCAGCATGTAGGCCTTCTCCAGCCGGGTGAACGGGGCGGGGACGGCGGTGGCACACAGCTCCCTGTGCAGCAAAGCCTGGTGGTCGACCTCGATGCCGTCGGTCACCATGACATCCTCCCGGCCCGCCACGATCTCGTCGAACACGCTGACATTGTCCGGGTGGACGGTCAGTTTGGCATGCGGGAAGTGGCTGCGGGCGAAATCCTCGTTCGAGGCGCCGGGGTTCACGACGACCCGCACGCCTGGCTGGTCGATCGCCGCGACCGAGATGTAGCGGTCCTTGTCTGCGCAGCGGGCGATGGGGCGCTTGCCGTCGACCAGGGTCACCGTGGAAAACGCCGCGATCTCCTCCCGCGCGGGCAGGATGGTCACGCCGCCCACTGCCATGTCGAACTTGCCGGTGGCGAAGTCGTCATTCAGCCTGGCCCAGACGGTGGGCACGAACTCGACCCTGACGCCGAGTTCGCCGGCAAGCTGGCGTGCCATGACGACATCCGCGCCGCGATAGCTGCCATCCGGATCACGGAACGCAAACGGCTTGTAATCGCCCGTCGTGCCGACGCGGAGAACCCCGGCAGCGCGAACCGCGGCAAGGTCGGCCGCCTCGGACGGCGACGCGGCAGCCAGGACCAACGCAGCGGCCAGGATCATCTTCATGGGTCAGCTCCCAAGTTGCTCGTCGGAACGCACCGACACGGTTGAATTGTGCCTTGTCCGCAACAGTGTTGGATATTTACCGCAGTCTCATTGCCAGGGTCGGCCGTGCCGGCATACTACGCTCGGACAAAAACCCCTTGTTCCCCTGGAGTCTTCCGTCGATGCGCAAATTCGCCATGCTTAGCACGGCCCTGGTTGGCCTTGCACTCGCCACGTCGTCCAATGCCCAACCAGCCCAAAGCGGCCCCCAGCCGGGCCTGCCGCCCGGCGCCTCGATCGGCGCGCCGAATGCCCAGCCGCCGCGTTCGACCGGCAGCGTCACCACCACCACAACGGGCGCGCAACCCGCTCCTGCCCCGATGCCGATGGCGACACCGGCGCCTGCCACTCCGTCCCGGCGTGCGGTTCGCCACCGTCGTGTGCGGCACGCCCGGCACGTGACGCACGCCACGGCTCCGGCAGCCACGACGCCGCCAGCGCAGTAACGCCCTACTCCGCTCCGCGTCGACAAACGGCGTCCGTGCAACCGGACGCCGTTTTTCTTGGCCTCATGCGCGCGTAAACTTTCCGTTAACCTCTTGAGCAAAGGCGAGAGACGATTTACAAGAAATGAGACGGTCAGTCACCGTCTTGCGATACGATGCGCCCTGTGGAGTTTGTCATGTATTATCCGGATCCGGACCTCACGGATGAGGAACGCCTCAGCTTTGCCCAGGCGGAACGTCGCCTCAAGCATCGCCTGTTTCTTATCAGCTGCCTGGCCGTGTCCGTGCTGGGCGCCGCCCTCATCTAGCGAAGAGCGGCATCCGGCAAGGCGTCGTCGCCCGCATCGTCGATCGAGCCGCCATAGCGGTCGTCGCGAAATGCGAGTTGTCGCGCATCCGCCATCAGCGATGTCGGCACGAAGTCGCGCCTGTTGCGACCCGCGTGAGCGCGCCATCAGGATCCGGTTCGGCGCTTCGATCGCGCCCAGGCGTACGGGATCGAACAGTGATGGCAGCCGAACCCCCTCAGGAGTTGGCCGATGACCCAGGGTCTCATCAAAGGCCGCAGGGCCGCCCGGTACGCGCTTGCCGCAATCTATGCCGCGGCAGGAGTATTTCACCTCGCGACCCCCGATCCTTTTCTGCAGATCACACCGTCCTGGGTCCCGTTCCCGCGGGACGTCATCTTTGCCACCGGCCTTTGCGAACTGGCCGGGGCTGCCGGATTGCTGACCCGCACGTTGCGCGGCCCGGCGGGAGTGGCGTTGGGCCTGTATGCCGTCTGCGTCTTCCCCGCTAATATCAAGCATGCGTTCGAGGGCGTGCCCGCCGGCCAGCTGCAGCTCACCTGGTGGTATCACGGGCCGCGGCTGGCGTTCCAACCAGTGCTGGTCTGGTGGGCCCTGTTCGCTGGCGAAGTGATCAACTGGCCGTTCGGGCACGGCCCGGCGCCGCGTGCGCGGCCGGTCGAATAAGCGCCCCGAATGCCCCGCCTGCGACGCGATCGTCACACGCCGAGATAGGCCGCCTTCAGCTTCGGATCCTCGATCAGGGTGGCGGCGTCTCCGGATACGGCGACACGGCCGTGCTCCATGACATAGGCGCGGCTGGCGACGCCGAGCGATTGCAGCACGTTCTGCTCGACCAGAAGGATCGACAGGCCATCCGCGTGCAGGCGGCCGATCAGCGTGAACAGCTCGTCCGTCAGCAACGGCGACAGGCCCAGCGAGGGTTCGTCCAGGATCAGCAGCCTGGGCTGGCTCATCAGCCCGCGGCCGATCGCGACCATCTGCTGCTCTCCGCCGCTCATCAGCCCGACCCGCTGCGTCAGCCGCTCGCGCAGGCGGGGGAAGGTCTGCAGCACGTAGTCCAGGCTGCGCGCCCGGTCCGCCCGGCCGCGCAGGTAGCAGCCGAGCCGCAAATTGTCCCGCACGGACAGGGTGGGGAAGATCTTGCGGCCCTCGGGGACGTGGATCAGCCCGGCCTGCACGATGTCGGCCGCATCCGCCGCCGTGATGTCCCGCCCGTCGAACCGGATCTGGCCGGCCCGAGCCCGCAACAGGCCGGACAGCGTGCGGTTCAACGTGGTCTTGCCCACGCCGTTGGCGCCAAGCAGCGCCACGACCTCCCCCCCCGCGACGTGCAGGTCCATGCCGTGCAGGATTTGGAAGGCGCCGTACCCCGCGACCAGCCCGCTCGCCTCAAGGAGCACGCGCCATCCTTTCGGCCGCACCGCGTCCCAGATAGGCCTCGATCACCTTCGGATCGGCGGCGATCGATTGCGGCGTGCCGGACGCGATCAGCGCGCCCTGCGCCAGCACGTGCACCTCGTCAGCCAGCGCCGCCACGGCCTGCATGATGTGCTCGATCAGCAGGATGGTGACGCCGGCCGCCCGCACGTCGCGGATGAGCGCCACGATCTCGTTGATCTCGGACGGGTTCAGCCCGGCCATCACCTCGTCCAGCAGCAGCAGGCGGGGTTCGGTGGCCAGGGCGCGCGCCACCTCCAGCCGCTTGCGCCCGGCGACCGTCAGCGCGCTGGCGGGCCGGTCCAGCATGGGGCCGAGCCCGAGCTGCGTGCCGACCGCGCGCGCCTTGGCCTCCGCCTGGCGCGGATGGCGGTGGCGCAGGAAGGCGCCGACGCGGATGTTGTGCGCGACGGACAGCCCGGCGAAGGGCTGCGTCACCTGGAAGGTCCGCACCATGCCCAGCGCAGCGATCCGCTCGGCCTGCCATCCCGTGATGTCGGTGCCGTCGAAACGGATGCTGCCCCCCGTCGGCTGCACGAAGCCGGCGACCATGGCAAAGGTGGTCGTCTTGCCCGCCCCGTTGGGTCCCAGTAGGGCGGTGATCGCACCCTGCCTGGCGGTGAACGATACCGACCGCACGGCCTGCAAGCCGCCGAACCGGACCGACAGGTCACGCACCTCAAGCAGGGCGCAGCCTCGCGATGCCGCCGGGCAGGAACGCGATGATGAGCAGCAGCACCACGCCGTATAGCATCGGCGCGAAGCCCGGCACGTCGATCCAGACGCGGCTGGTATCGGCCACCAGGTGCAGCGCGACCGCCCCGAGTACCGGCCCGATGACGGTCCCCGCACCGCCGATCATGGCAACCAGCAGCATCTCGACGCTACGTTCCGGGCCGAACGCGATGTTGGGGTCGATATAGAGGTAGGTCTGCGTGTACAGCACGCCGCCCAGCGCGGTGAGGCTGCCCGACAGCGCCAGGGCCAGCACCTTGGTGCGCAGCACCTTCACGCCCAGCGCGCGCGCCGCGTCCTCGTTCTCACGCACCGCGACCAGCTGCGCGCCGAACCGGCTGCGGGTGAGCCACCGGGCCGCGGCGAGCGTCAGCAGCACCAGGGCCAACGCCAGCCCATAGGATGCCCGGCGGTCGGCGAACTGGAAATTCGCCGGCCCGACCCGCAGCGGCACCAACAGGCCGAGCCCGGCATGGGTGTAGTCCAGGCTGTTGGCCAGGATGCGGAACGCCTCTGCCATGGCGAGCGTCGCCAATGCGAAGTAGCTGCCGCGCAGCCCGGCGCGGAACGACGCCCATCCGATCGCCGCCCCCACCGCGCCGCCCAGCACCGCGCCGAGCGGCAGGCCAAGCCATGGGTTCACCCCGTAGCGGATCTGCAGGATCGCCGCGCCGTAGGCGCCGAAGCCGAAGAACGCGACGTGGCCGAAGCTCGTCAGCCCGCCGAACCCGCCGACCAGGTTCCAGGCCTGGCCAAGCGCCGCGGAGATCGCCGTGAGCATCGCGACATCGACCAGGAACTGGGAGCGCAGCGTGAACGGAACCAGGGCCGCGACGACGAGCAGCACGGCAACCCCGTGTCTCATGCCTTGGCCCCGAAGATACCGGTTGGGCGGAACAGCAGGACGGCCACGAACACGATGGGGACGCAGATCGGCCCCAGGCTCTCCCCCAGATACAGGCCGCCGACCGACTCGGTCACCCCGATCAGCAGGCCACCCAGCACCGCGCCCGGAAAACTGCCCATGCCGCCCAGCACGACGATGGTGAAGGCGAGCAGGACGAACACGTTGCCCACGCCGGGGTTGACGTAGAAGGTCGGGAGCAACAGGCAGGCTGCGGCGCCCAGACAGGCAACGCCGATGCCATAGGCCAGGGCAAACATGCGTTGCGGCCGGATGCCGACCAGCCGCGCGCCCTCCGGCTCCTTCGCGATGGCGCGGATGGCGCGCCCTGTGTCAGTCAGCGTCATGAACGCCCATAGCACCGCGGCCAGGGCGATGGCGAAGCCGAATGAGATCAATTTGGCGGTCGGCACCGCCACAACTCCCAGATCGACCATGCTGAAGGAATAGGGCGTCTCGATCGTGCGGGTATCGCCGGTGAACAGGACCAGGGCCAAGTTGTCCAGCACCACCGCGACGCCGAGCGTGGCCAGCAGGATCGTGCGGTCGTCCCCGCGGGACACGCGGCCGATCACCCCGGCATAGAGCAGCCAGCCGAACACGAACATCGCGCCGATCATCAGCGGCAAGGCGACATACGGGTCCAGGCCGACCCGGTCGGCCAGCAGCCACGCGCCGAACATCGCGACCATCAGCAGCGAGCCATGGGCGAAGTTCACGATGTGCAGCACGCCGTAGATCAGCGTCAGGCCGAGCGCCAGCAGGGCATAGATGCCGCCGGTGAGCACGCCATTGATCACCGATGGCAGGAGGAGGTCGAGCAAGCGCCGGCTAGGATTTCGGGCGCGGGAACACGGCCGTCGCGTCGGCGAACGCCTCGGGGAAGACGACGTGGATGTCGCCCTTCTGGATCTGCTGCGCCGTGGCATGCGCGTTCACGTTCTGCCCGTCGACGATCCTGGTCGGCCCGTAGGTCAGCAGGTCGTCGCCATAGGTGCTGGTGGCGAGCGCGGCGATGACCTTCTCCTTGTCGGCGCTGCCGGCACGCTCCATCGCGTCGGCCAGGAAGCGCACCGCGAAATAGCCGAACAGCAACTCGTAGCTGAACAGGGTGCCCTTGTCCTCGAACTTCTTGCGGAAAGCCGGCGCCTGGGACGAGCGTGGGTTCAGCCAGTGGTTGAAATCGATGATGTTCTCGGCGACCGTAGGCTGGTCCTTGGCGAGCCGCAGGTTGAAGCCGCCGCCGGCCACCGAGAAGATGCCGGCCAGGTCGACCTTCTGCTGCACCAGCGTGCGGGCCAGCAGCACGTATTCGTTGCTGTAGTCCGCGGGGATAACGAGGTCGGGCTTCGCAGCCTTGATGCGCAGCACGATGTTGGTGAAATCCCGCGTCGGCGTCGCGTGCGGGATGGTCTCGACCAGCGTGATGCCGATGGCTGCGAGCTGCGTGCCCAGCAGCTTGGCCAGGCCGGTGCCGAACTCCCCGTCCTCATGCACGACGATGGCGGTCTTGGCGGGGGAGCCGGCCTTCTTGTTGATCGAATCCAGCGCCGCCATCGCGTCCGCCGAAGTGGCGGAGGCGGTCGGGAACAGGCGGAACACATTCTTCAATCCGCGGCCGGTGATCGAATCCGCCAGGCCGCTATCGATGCAGAACGGCAGGTTGTACTTCGCGGCCTCCTGCGTGGCGGCCAACGCGATCGGGCTGGCATAGCACCCGGTGAAGCCCGCGACCCCCTGCTCGGCCATCTGGTCGACCAGGCTGGCGCCGATGTCCGGGCGGCCCTGCGCATCGCCCAGCACCGCCTCCAGCCTGGCGCCGCCCATCGACTTGACGCCGCCGCCGGCATTGATGTCCTCGACCGCCGCCTGCCCGCCCATGCGGCACAGCGACCCGCCATAGGCGAGCGCCCCGGTCACGGGATGGATCAGGCCGATCTTGACCGTGGCCGGCTGGGCGCGCAGTACGCCGGGCAGCGCGAGCGTGGCAGCCCCTGCCCCGACGACCGCGCGGCGTGTCAATCCGTATGTCACTCGAATACTCCCAGCCTGTTCATGGCGAACCCCGTCCGCTGCGTCGATTGCCGCACCGGGACGCGATGCCGGGCGCAATGCAAGTCGCGTTCCGCCGCATCATCGCAGGCAACCATCCGGCGGCATCACCCGTCGGCGGGCTGCATCCCGTCATAGCCTTCGACGACGGCGATGTCGGCCGCCGAGGCAGGCTTGCGGAGCAGGATCGCCGCGGCATATTCGGGTGAGCGGTAGCATTCGAGCGCCGTGGCGTAGTCCTTGAACTCGATCACGACCAGGCGGGACCGCGTCTGCCCCTCCATTGTCTCGGACGGGCCGCCGCGTACCAGGAAGCGGCCGCCATATTTGCGGAAGGCCGCGGCGTTCGCCTCGACGTAGTGCTGGTAGGCGCTGGGATCGTGCACGTCGACCATCCCGATCCAATACCCCTTGGCCATGCGCAGCGATCTCCCTGAACTAGCGGCCGTAGACGGCGTCCGGCAGCCACATGGCGATGCCGGGCACGATGGACAGGATCACCACGCCCACGGCCATGAGCACCACGAACGGCACGGTGCCGCGGATGATCGCGCCCAGCCCGATATCGGGGGCGATGCGGTTGATGACGAAGATGTTCAGCCCGACGGGCGGATGGATCAGCCCCATCTCCATCATCACCGCCATCACCACGCCGAACCAGACCAGGTCGAACCCGGCGGCGCGCAGCGGCGGCAGGATGATCGGCGCCGTCATCAGGATGATCGACACCGGCGGCAGGAAGAAGCCGAGCACCACCACCATGAGCAGGATGGCGGCCAGCAGCAGCCAACGCGACAGGTGCAGCCCGACGATCCAGCTTGCCGCGCCCTGGCTGATGTGCAGGTAGCTCATGACGTAGCTGTAGAGCAGGCTCATCCCGATGATCATCAGCAGCATGCCGCTCTCGCCCAGCGTGCCGGCGAAGATCGGCCCCAGGTCGCGCAATCGCCACGCGCCGTAGATCGCCGCGATCAGCAGCAGGGCCAGCACGGCGCCCAGGCCGGCCGTTTCGGACGGCGTGGCGATGCCGCCGTACAGGGCGATCATCACGCCGCCCAGCAGCAGCAGGAACGGCAGGACACGCGGCAGCGCCATGAAGCGATCCCGCATGGAGTAGCTGTCGGCACGCAGGATCTCGCTGCGCACCCCGCCCCGATCGGCCACCCGCGCCGCCCTGGCATATTCCGACCGCCAGTTGACGACCGCCCACCCGGCGAACAGCACCACCAGCAGCACGCCCGGCCCCAGCCCGGCCAGGAACAACCGGCCGAGCGACTGCTCCGACGCCACGGCATACAGGATCAGCACGATGGATGGCGGCAGCAGGATGCCCAGCGTGCCGCCGGCCGCCACCAGCCCGGCGGCGAAGCCGGGCGAGTAGCCGCGCCGCCGCATCTCGGGGATGCCGGACGAGCCGATCGCGGAACACGTCGCCGGGCTGGAGCCTGCCATGGCGGCGAACAACCCGCAGGCGATCACCACCGCCACGCCCAGCCCGCCGGGCACCCGGTGCAGCCAGGTGTGCAGCGCGTCGTACAGATCCTTGCCGGCGCGGGACTTGCCGATTGCCGCGCCCTTCAGGATGAACAGCGGAATGGTCAGCAGGGTGATCGAGGCGAGTTCCTCGTAGACATTCTGCGCGATGGTATCGAGCGAGGCGGGCGGCATGAACACCATCATGAAGATGGTCGCCACGCCGCCCAGCGCGAACGCGATCGGGATGCCGGAGAACAGCGCCAGCAGCGTGGCGCCGCCGTACAGCATGCCGAGCGTGCCGGTGCCCACGGTCAGGCCAGGTGCGCGGGCGTCGGGTCGCTGTGCCGGCTGCCCAGGAACTGCAGCAGCAACTGCACCGCCAGCAGCGCCATCCCCGCCGCCATGCAGCCATACGGGATCCACAACGGCGGTCCCCAGGCGGAGGGGGTGGTCTGTCCTTCGTCCCAGGCTTCCGCCAGCAACTGCCAGCTCTTCCAGGCGAAGAAGGCGACGAACAGGAAGGAGCACAGATCGGCCAGCAGCCGCCTGGCCCGGTCCACCGCCGGCGGCAGCACATGGGCCAGCGCGTCGATGCCGACATGGCCGCGCCGGGCCTGGGTCCAGGCGGCCGAGCCGAAGGTCGCGCCGATCAGCAGGAAGGTGGACAGCTCGTCCTGCCAGTCGCTGGGGATGCTGAGGAAATAGCGACCGACCACCTCCCAGGTCAGCACCCCGCCAGCCGCGGCGATGGCGATGGCGGAGAGCACCGCCAACGCGCCGTTAAGCCCGGTGACGACCGACTGCGCCACGCCGAGCAGGCCGGCGCGTGGAACATCCGCGATGGCGGGCGCGGCTGCGCTCAAGCGACCGCCTCGGCCAGCTTCAGCAGGTTCGCGCAGGCGGCGTTGCGCGCCGCGAAATCCTTCCACGCCGTATCCTGCGCCACCGCGCGCCACTTGGCGATGTCGTCGGCCGTCATGTCGCTGACCTTCACCCCGGCCTTGCCGTAGATGTCGGCCAGCGACTGGTCGTCCGCTTTCGCCGCGTCGAGCGCGAACGGCTCCTGCGCCAGGCCCACCTCGGCGACCGCCTTCTGCTGGTCCGGCGTCAGGCTGTCGAACACCTGCTTGGACATGAGCAGCGGCTCGAACATGAACCAGAACGATCCGCCGCGGGCGGAGGTGACGTTCTTGGCGATCTCCTGCAGGCGGAAGCTGATCAGGCTGGTGGAGGAGGTGACGGCGGCGTCGAGCGAGCCGGTCTGCATCGCGGCATAGGTCTCGTCCGAGGTGACGGAGCTGATGATGCCGCCGGCCGCCTTGAGCATCA
>CAXTJM010000051.1:0-20029 GCA_964244585.1 uncultured Acetobacteraceae bacterium
CCGGCCTGTCACGCCGGAGGTCGCGGGTTCGAGCCCCGTCACTCGCGCCAGCAGCAGCTATCACACCTTCGATCGCTGGCCCGTTGGCGGAAATGTGGCAGTGTGGCTATGGTGCGGCGCAACGAGGCGTGCGCCGCCGTTACACCGCCTGGAGAAGGATCAAGCCGATGCAGTCGATCGACACGCTGCTGCTGAACTACTACCCGATCCTCATCTTCCTGCTGATCGCGGGCGTGGTGGCGACGGTGATGGTCGGCGGGTCCCGTTTGGCTGCGCCCCAGCGTCCCTATCCGGAAAAGCTGTCCGCCTATGAGTGCGGGTTCGAGGCGTTCGACGACGCGCGTCGCCGGTTCGACGTGCGCTTCTATCTCGTCGCAATCCTGTTCATCATTTTCGACCTCGAAGTGGCGTTCCTGTTCCCTTGGGCGGTGACCCTGGGTGACATCGGCGTGTTCGGTTTCCTTTCCATGATGGGCTTCCTTGGCGTTCTGACAGTCGGCTTCATCTATGAGTGGAACAAGGGCGCGCTGGAGTGGGAATGACACCATGAGCGTTACGACGGCACCGGATACCCTCACTTGGAACCGTGAGGCGCTAGCACCCGGGCGCGAGCAGGACGCGGTGATCAAGGGCATCACCGGCGAGATCACGGATAAGGGCTTCGTCGTCGCCAACCTGGACAAGGTGGTGAATTGGGCGCGCACCGGCAGCCTCTGGCCGATGACGTTTGGCCTGGCCTGCTGCGCAGTGGAGATGATCCACGCCTACATGCCGCGCTTCGACCTGGACCGGTTCGGCGTGATCCCGCGCGCCAGCCCGCGGCAGAGCGACGTGATGATCGTGGCCGGCACCCTGACCAACAAGATGGCTCCCGCCTTGCGCAAGGTGTACGACCAGATGGCCGAGCCGCGCTGGGTCATCTCGATGGGATCCTGCGCCAATGGCGGCGGCTACTATCACTACAGCTATTCCGTTGTACGCGGTTGCGACCATGTGGTTCCCGTGGATGTCTACGTGCCAGGCTGCCCGCCGACGGCGGAGGCGCTGGTCTACGGCATCATGCAACTGCAGAAGAAGATCCGCCGCACCGGGACCATCCTCCGTGGCTGACATGCTGGACAGTGCGGTGAGCCATGTGGAGGCGCTCGCCCATGGGGTCGCCCTCCTGCCGGGCGTGTCCCGCGCGGGGGTGGAACTGGGCGAGCTGGTCGTGCACACCGAGCGTGACTCGCTGATCGCGGTGCTGACGGCATTGCGTGACCATCCCGACTTCGCGTTCGAGCAGCTGATGGATCTATGCGGCGTGGACTGGCCGGAGCGGCCGTTGCGCTTCGACGTCGTGTACAACCTGCTGTCCGTCGCGCTGAACCATCGCGTGCGGGTCATCGTGCAGACTGACGCCGTGATGCCCGTGCCGTCCGTGCACGGGATCTGGCCCTGTGCCACCTGGTGGGAGCGGGAGGCCTGGGACCTGTATGGCATCCTGTTCAGCGGCCAGCCCGACCTGCGCCGCATCCTGACCGATTACGGCTTCAGCGGCCATCCACTGCGCAAGGACTTCCCACTCACGGGGTTCGTCGAGGTTCGCTACGACGAGGAGCAGAAGCGCGTCGTGAACGTTCCAGTCAGCCTGACCCAGGATTTCCGCAGCTTCGACTTCGTCTCTCCCTGGGAGGGCATGGTCACACTGCCGGGCGACGAGAAGGCGACGTCCACCCGCTCCGGCGGCATTCAGACGGGGAGCAAGCCGGCATGAGCGTTTCGATCGACGACAAGCCTGCCGTCGACGTCGCGGCGACCGAGCGGCGCGAGTGGCCCGAGACGATGCTACCCGACGGGCAGAAGCGGTTGCAAACGGTGGAGATCGACAGCCACTCGATCAACTTCGGTCCGCAGCACCCGGCGGCGCACGGCGTGCTGCGCCTGATCCTGGAAATGGATGGCGAGGTCGTGGAACGGGCCGACCCGCATATCGGCCTGCTGCACCGCGGCACCGAGAAGCTCATCGAATACAAGACTTACATGCAGGCGGTGCCGTATTTCGACCGGCTGGACTACGTCTCGCCCATGTGCATGGAGCATACCTTCGCGCTCGCGACAGAGAAATTGCTGGGGATCACGGCTCCGGAGCGGGCGCAGTGGATCCGGACCATGTTCGCCGAGATCACCCGTATCCTGAACCATCTGCTGAACGTGACCACCTACGCGCTCGACGTCGGCGCGCTCACCCCGTCGCTATGGGGCTTCGAGGAACGCGAGAAGCTGATGGAGTTCCACGAGGCGGCCTCCGGCGCCCGGTTACACGCCAACTACTTCCGGCCTGGCGGCGTATCGAAGGATCTGCCGGCCGGGCTGGAGGACAAGATAGCGGCCTGGGCGGAGACCTTTCCCAAGTTCATCGACGACGTGGAGACGCTGCTCACCTCCAACCGCATCTGGAAGCAGCGCACCGTGGATATCGGCGTGATGACCGCGGAGATGGCGTTGGCCTGGGGTTTCACCGGGCCAAGCCTGCGCGCCTCGGGCCTGCCGTGGGACCTGCGCCGGTCGCAGCCATACGATAAGTATGCCGAGGTCGAGTTCGCCGTTCCCGTCACCCGCAACGGGGATTGCTACGACCGCTACGTCGTCCGCATGGCGGAGATGCGGGAAAGCGTGAAGATCATCAAGCAGTGCCTTGCCAAGATGCGGCCAGGTCCGGTGAAGGTGCAGGACCGCAAGTTCACCCCGCCGAAACGTGCCGAGATGAAGCGCTCTATGGAGGCGCTGATCCACCATTTCAAGCTGTACACCGAGGGCTATCACGTCCCGGCCGGCGCCACCTACACGGCGACGGAAAGCCCCAAGGGCGAGTTCGGCGTCTACCTGGTGTCGGATGGGTCCAACCGGCCGTATCGCTGCAAGATCCGCCCCACCGGATTCGCCCATTTGCAGGCCACGGAAGTGATGGCCCGGCGGCACATGCTGGCGGATGCCGTGGCCATCATCGGCTCGATCGACATCGTCTTTGGTGAGGTGGACCGTTAGATGGCCGAGAACGTCGGGGACGGCTCGACGGGTGAAAACCCGGGGGTAGCCCAGCCCACCAGCTTCGAGTTCGACGACCAGAGCCGGGCGGCGATCGATGCGCACTGCGCGAAATACCCGCCCGGCCGGGAAGCCAGCGCCGTGATCGCCGCGCTGTACGAGGTGCAGAAGCAGATAGGCCGCCAGACCGGCAGTGCCTGGGTTCCGCGCGTGGCGATGGATGCCGTCGCTGCGCGGCTGGGCATGGCGCCGATCCGGGTCTACGAGGTTGCCACCTTTTACCTGATGTTCAACACCAACCCGATCGGCCGCTACCATCTGCAAGTCTGCGTCACGACGCCCTGCTGGCTGCGCGGCTCAGACCAGGTGGAGGCGGCTTGCCGCAAGGTGACCGGAATCCAAGGCTGGCATGAGACGAGTGCCGACGGGATGTTCACCATGAGTGAGGTCGAATGCCTGGGTGGCTGCGTCAACGCACCCATCCTGCAGGTCGATGACGATTTCTACGAGGACATGGACGGCCCGTCGGTTGAGGCGTTGCTGGCTGCCTTGGCCCGCGGCGAACGGCCCAAGCCCGGCAGCATGATCGGCCGGCAGACCTCCGCCCCGGCGGGTGGCCCCACGACGCTGCTGACGGTCACGGAGTAGCAAACAGTGCTCGACGACAAGGACCGGATCTTCACCAACCTCTACGGCATCCACGATTGGGGGCTGGAGGGCGCGCGCAAGCGCGGTGACTGGGATGGCACGGCCGCCATCATCGCGCGCGGGCGCGACGTGATCATCGACGAGATGAAGGCGTCCGGCCTGCGCGGCCGCGGCGGCGCCGGGTTCCCGACCGGCATGAAGTGGTCGTTCATGCCGAAGACATCGGACGGCCGGCCGAGCTACCTGGTGATCAATGCCGACGAGTCCGAGCCGGGCACGTGCAAGGACCGCGACATCATGCGGCACGACCCGCATAAGCTGGTGGAGGGTGCGCTGATCGCGTCCTTCGCCATGGGGGCGCATGCCTGCTACATCTACATACGCGGCGAGTACTACAACGAGGCCGTCAACCTCCAGGCCGCCATCGACCAGGCCTATGAGGCCGGGTTGGTCGGCACCAATGCTTGCGGGTCCGGCTGGGATTTCCAGCTTTACCTGCATCGCGGCGCCGGCGCCTACATTTGCGGCGAGGAAACCGCGCTGCTGGAATCGCTGGAGGGCAAGAAGGGGATGCCCCGGCTGAAGCCGCCGTTCCCGGCAGCTGTCGGGCTGTATGGCTGCCCCACCACGGTCAACAACGTCGAAACGATCGCGGTGGTGCCGACCATCCTGCGGCGCGGCGGCGCCTGGTTCAACGCACTGGGCCGGCCGAAGAATGCGGGCACCAAGATCTTCTGCATCTCCGGCCACGTGAACAAGCCCTGCAACGTGGAGGAGGAGCTTGGCATTCCGCTTCGTGACCTGATCGACACATATTGCGGCGGTGTCCGCGGCGGCTGGGACAATTTGTTGGCGGTGATCCCGGGCGGCTCCTCCGTCCCGTTATTGCCGAAGGACATCTGCGACACGGTCCTGATGGATTTCGACAGCTTACGGGATGTAAAATCAGGCCTGGGAACGGCGGCCGTGATCGTCATGGACAAGTCCACGGACGTGATCGCCGCGATCGCCAAGCTCGCGCATTTCTACAAGCATGAAAGCTGCGGCCAGTGCACGCCGTGCCGCGAGGGCACCGGCTGGATGATGCGGGTGATGAACCGCATGGTGCAGGGCCGTGCCGAGATCGGCGAGATCGACACGCTGGAGCAGGTGACGCGGCAGGTCGAGGGCCACACCATCTGTGCCCTGGGCGACGCCGCGGCATGGCCGATCCAGGGGCTGATCCGCCATTTCCGCCCGGTCATGGAGGATCGGATCACCGCCTACAAGCGTGGTAGGACGCCGACCCTGGCAATGGCGGCGGAATGAGCGCGGTGGCCGTACTCGTCAACACCGCCGAGGCCGTGACTGCCAGGGATGCCGATCTGCACGGCAGCCAATTCACCGACGTGACCCTGGCGGGTGCGACGTTCCATCGCGTGGACCTTTCCAGGGCTGCATTGTCGGACGTGACCATGTCGCGCGCCGTGTTCCACGCCACCAACCTGGACGGCGCCCGGTTCGAGGATGCCTCGCTCGTCGGCGCCACCCTGGTCGACGCGAACCTCTCCGGCGTCACCATCAACGACTGCAACATCGCCGGGCTGCGGATCGACGGGATCGACATCGCGGCACTCCTGGCGGCCAACGGGAAGAGCTAACCCATGGCTAAAGTCACCGTCGACGGGCGCGAGATCGAGGTCGCCAACGGCTCCTCCGTGCTGCAAGCCTGCGAGGCCGCGGGCGTGGAAATCCCGCGCTTCTGCTATCACGAACGGCTGTCCGTGGCGGGCAATTGCCGCATGTGCCTGGTGGAGGTGGAGAAGTCGCCCAAGCCGATCGCCTCCTGCTCCTATCCGGTGGCGGACGGCATGGTGGTGAAGACCGACACGCCCATGGTCCGCAACGGCCGTCGCGGCGTGATGGAATTCCTGCTCATCAACCACCCGCTGGATTGCCCGATCTGCGACCAAGGCGGCGAATGCGACCTGCAGGACCAGGCATTCTCCTATGGCCAGGACCATTCCCGCTACGAGGAGAACAAGCGCGCGATCAAGGACAAGTATTTGGGTCCGCTGGTCAAGACCATCATGACCCGTTGCATCCAATGCACCCGTTGCGTCCGCTTCGCCACGGAGATCGCGGGCGTGCCGGAGCTCGGGGCCACCGCCCGCGGCGAGAACATGGAGATCACCACCTACGTCGAGAAGGCGCTGACCTCCGAGCTGTCCGGCAACCTCATCGACATCTGCCCGGTCGGTGCGCTCACGTCCAAGCCCTACGCCTTCGTCGCCCGGCCCTGGGAACTGCGCAAGACCGACAGCATCGACGTGCTGGACGCGGTCGGATCGGCGATCCGCGTCGATGCCCGCGGGTCGGAGGTGCTGCGCATCCTGCCGCGGCCGAACGACGAGGTGAATGAGGAGTGGCTCGGGGACAAGTCCCGCTTCTCCTTCGACGGGTTGAAGCGGCGCCGCCTCGACAAGCCGTGGATTCGGGAGAACGGCAGGCTGCGAGCTGCCAGTTGGCACGAGGCGTTCGGCGCGATCGCCGCCAAGCTGGACGGCCTGGCGGGCGAGCGGGTCGGTGCCATTGCCGGCGACCTCTGCGATGCGGAGAGCATGCTGGCGTTGAAGGACCTCATGGCCGGGCTTGGCTCGGCCAATGTCGACTGCCGGCAGGACGGCGCGCGGATCGACCCCAGCCGCCGGGATTTCTACGTCTTCAACAGCAGCATCGCCGGGATCGAGGAAGCGGACGCGCTGCTGATCATCGGCAGCAACCCGCGCCACGAAGCCCCGGTGCTCAACGCCCGCATCCGCAAGCGCAAGCTGGCCGGGCATTTCCCAATCGGCGTGATCGGTCCGTATGCGGAGCTGACATATCCGGTGGAATGGCTGGGCGACGGTCCATCGGTGATCGGCGCTCTGCCGGAAGCGTTCGCCAAGGCCCTGACGGATGCGAAGCGGCCGATGGTGATCGTCGGGCAGGCAGCGCTCGCCCGGCCGGATGGGGCGGCGGTGCTCGCGGCGGCCTGGAAACTGGCCAGCGGGGTCGGCGCGCTGGGCGCCGAGTGGCACGGGTTCAACGTGCTCCATACCGCGGCCGCACGGGTCGGCGCGCTCGACCTGGGCTTCGTGCCGGGCCCGGGGGCCAAGACGTTCGACGCGATGATGGGCGGCGGCGTGGATCTGCTTTGGCTGCTCGGGGCGGACGAGTTCGACACCGGCCGCATCGGCGCCGACACGTTCGTCGTCTATCAGGGCCACCACGGGGACCGTGGCGCCGCGCGTGCCGACGTGATCCTGCCGGGCAGCACCTATGTCGAGAAACCCGGCACCTATGTCAGCACGGAAGGGCGGGTGCAGCGCGTCGGCAAGGCCGTGTTCGCGCCGGGTGACGCGAAGGAGGACTGGGCGATCCTGCGCGCCTTCTCCGCGATGATCGACAAGCCCCTGCCGTATGACGACCTCGAAGCCCTGCGTGCCCGGCTGGAGCAGGTCAACCCGGTATTCGGGCGCATTGGCTTCCTGCCGCGCTTTGGCGCCAACGACCTTTCGGCGCCGGGTGGCGATCCGGGTGCGGTCGGCGAGGCCAGCTTCGTCCCGGCGGTCCTGGACTACTACCAGACCAACCCGATCAGCCGCGCCAGTGCGGTGATGGCGGAGTGCTCGCACATCTATGCGCCCGTGCCGGCGCTCGCGGCGGAGTGACCATGCACGCTTTCTTCGCCTCGGAGCCGGGCCAGGTGCTGATCACCCTGGTGGAGTCGCTCTGCCTGCTGGTGCCCCTGCTGCTATGCGTCGCCTACCTCACGGTGGCGGAACGCAAGGTGCTCGGCGCCATGCAGCTCCGCAAGGGACCGAACGTGGTCGGCTTCTGGGGCATGCTGCAGGCGTTCGCCGACGCGCTGAAAATGTTCATGAAGGAGCAGATCATCCCGACAGGCGCCAACCGCGTTCTGTTCGTGATCGCCCCGATGCTGACCATGATGTTGGCGCTGATCGCTTGGGCGGTGATCCCGATCACGGATGGCTGGGCCATCTCGGACATCAACGTCGGCATTCTGTACCTCTTCGCGATCTCCTCCCTGAGCGTCTACGGCATCATCATCGCCGGTTGGGCGTCCAATTCGAAATACGCCTTCCTCGGGGCATTGCGGTCTGCGGCGCAGATGGTCAGCTACGAGGTGTCGATCGGCTTCGTCATGGTAACGGTGCTGCTATGTGCCGGGACGCTGAACCTGACCGGGATCGTGCGGGCGCAGGCGACCATCTGGTTCGTCGTGCCGTTGTTCCCGATGTTCGTCGTCTACTTCATCTCCGCACTGGCCGAAACCAACCGCGCCCCGTTCGACGTGGCGGAAGGCGAGAGCGAGATCGT
The DNA here is from genome assembly GCA_964244585.1 of uncultured Acetobacteraceae bacterium. Lineage (GTDB taxonomy): Bacteria > Pseudomonadota > Alphaproteobacteria > Acetobacterales > Acetobacteraceae > LMUY01. The sequence goes on from CAXTJM010000051.1 coordinate 8,038, forward strand.
CGCCGGGTTCATGGTGGAATATAGCGGCATCTCCTGGGCGCTGTTCTTCCTTGGCGAATACGCCAACATGATCCTGCAATCCGCCTTGATGACCATCCTGTTCCTGGGAGGGTGGCTGCCGCTGTTCCCGGTGGCGCCGTTCACCTGGGTTCCTGGGCCGATCTGGTTCATCGCGAAGATCGTGCTCTGCCTGTTCCTGTTCATCTGGGTCCGCGCGACGTTCCCGCGCTTCCGCTACGACCAGTTGATGCGGCTGGGCTGGAAGGTGTTCCTGCCGCTCTCGCTGGTCTGGCTGGTGCTGACGGCCGGGGTGCTGGTGTTCATGGGCTGGCTGCCGCACTCGGCTTGATGTAAGCCGCTCCCACCGAGAGGGTCTTCATATGGCGTTCCTGGATCGCACGGCGCGTTCCTTCCTGCTCAGCGAACTGCTCACCGGGATGGGGCTGACGCTGAAATACTTCTTCAAGCCCAAGGTGACGATCAACTACCCTTACGAGCGCAACCCGTACTCCCCCCGCTTCAAGGGCGAGCATGCGTTGCGGCGCTATCCGAATGGCGAGGAGCGTTGCATCGCGTGCAAGCTGTGCGAGGCGGTGTGCCCGGCGCTTGCCATCACGATCGAGGCCGAGCCGCGGGACGATGGATCGCGGCGGACGACCCGCTACGACATCGACATGACGAAGTGCATCTATTGCGGGCTGTGCGAGGAAGCTTGCCCGGTGGACGCCATCGTGGAGGGGCCGAACATCGAGTTCTCCACCGAAACGCGGGAGGAGCTGATGTACAACAAGGACAAGCTGCTCGCCAATGGCGACCGGTGGGAGCCCGAGCTGGCCAAGCGCCTTGAACTGGACGCGCCCTACCGATGATCGCCGCCATCGCGTTCTATGTCTTCGCAGCGGTGCTGATCGGTTCCGCCGGGTTGGTGGTCAGCAGCCGCAACCCGGTGCATTCCGTCTTGTTCCTGATCCTGGCCTTCTTCAATGCCGCCGGCCTGTTCCTGCTGGCGGGGGCCGAGTTCCTGGCGATGATCCTTGTCATCGTCTATGTCGGCGCCGTCGCGGTGCTGTTCCTGTTCGTCGTGATGATGCTGGACGTGAACTTTGACCAGCTGCGCGAAGGCGTGCAGCGCTACGCGCCCGTGGGTGCGGCCGTGGGCGCGTTGCTGTTCCTAGAGCTCATCTTCACCGTGGCCGGGTGGCAGTTCGTGCCTAATGCCACGCTGCAACTGGCCTCTGCCACGCCAGCAGGCCTGTCCAACACCACGGCGCTGGGCCAGCTTATCTACACCCATTACATCTTTTTGTTTCAATGCGCCGGGCTGATCCTGCTGGTAGCGATGATCGGCGCGATCGTGTTAACGCATCGGGACCAGGGCGGCGCATCCAAGCGGCAGAACATCCTGCAGCAGCAGTCCAGGTCCGTTGCCACCACCTTGGAGATGATGACGGTGTCGCTCGGCGTCGGCTTGCGCGAGACGGGGATCCTGCGCCCGCTTCCGCCCCCGTCTCCAGCCGGTGAGGACGACCACAAGCCGGTTCATGCCCACCCGGGGGAGCACTGACATGGCGGTGGGGGTGGGCCACTACCTCGTCGTTGGCGCCGTCCTGCTGTTGCTGGGTGTGTTCGGCATCTTCCTCAACCGCAAGAACATCATCGTCATCATGATGTCCATCGAGTTGATCCTGCTGGCGGTCAACATCAACCTGGTTGCCTTCTCCGCCTCGCTCGGTGACCTGGCGGGACAGGTGTTCGCGATGTTTGTGCTCACCGTCGCGGCGGCGGAGGCGGCGATCGGCCTGGCCATCGTCGTGGTGTATTTCCGCAATCGCGGCTCGATCCAGGTCGAGGATGTGCGTCTGATGAAGGGCTGAGATGATCTACGCCATTGCCATCCTCAGCCCGCTGGCCGGTTGCCTGCTTACCGGGATCTTCGGTCGTTCGCTGGGGGACCGCTTCGCCTTCGCCGTCACGATCGGCTTCATGCTGCTGTCGGCGGTCTGTGCCGAGGCGTCGCTGTCGCAGATCCTGTTCGCCGAACCGCAGCCTGGCCCGGTCGTGCTAGCGACCTGGTTCGATATCGGCGGGTTCCGCCTGGACTGGGCGTTGCGGCGGGACACGCTGTCATCCGTGATGGTGGCGATGGTCGCCCCGGTGGCGACGCTGATCCACATCTACAGCGTCGGCTACATGGCGCATGAGCGGCGCTCCTTCCGCTTCTTCGCCTATCTGTCGCTGTTCACCTTCGCCATGCTGATGCTGGTGAGCGCCAACAACCTGGTCCAGCTGTTCTTCGGCTGGGAAGGCGTGGGCCTGGCAAGCTACTTGCTGATTGGCTACTGGTATGATCGGCCGAGCGCCAACCGTGCGGCGATGAAGGCGTTCATCGTCAACCGCGTTGGCGACCTGTTCTTTGCCGTTGGCATCGCCCTTGTGTTCTCGCTGTTCGGCTCGGTCGAGTTTCCGGTGATCTTCGCCAACATCCAGCAGCATACCGACGCGCTGTATCATGTGCTGGGCCATACCTGGCGCGCCTACGAGGTGATCGGCTTCCTGCTGTTCATCGGTGCGATGGGCAAGTCGGCCCAGATCGGCCTGCACACCTGGCTGCCCGACGCGATGGAGGGGCCGACCCCGGTCTCCGCGTTGATCCATGCGGCGACGATGGTGACGGCGGGCGTCTTCCTGATGGCGCGCATGTCCTGGATCATGGAGGCCGCCCCGGGAGCGTTGACCTTCGTCCTGTTCATCGGCGCCACGACCTGCATTTTCGCCGCGACGATCGCTTGCGTGCAGACGGACATCAAGCGGGTGATCGCGTATTCCACCTGCTCCCAGCTCGGCTACATGTTCATGGCGGCGGGGGCCGGGGCGTATCAGGCGTCGATCTTCCACCTCATCACCCACGCCTTCTTCAAGGCGCTGCTGTTCCTCTGCGCCGGATCGGTGATCCATGCCATGAGCGACGAGCAGGACATGCGCAAGATGGGGGGCATCTGGCGCAAGGTGCCGGTGACCTATGTCTGCATGTGGCTCGGCAGCCTTGCCATCGCCGGCATCCCGTTCTTCGCCGGGTATTGGTCCAAGGATGCGATCCTCGAGGCGACCTATGCCGCGCATAGCGGGATGGGGAGCTATGGCTTCATCATGGGCACCTTGGCCGCCTTCCTGACGGCGTTCTACTCCTGGCGGTTGATCATCATGACGTTCCACGGCACGCCGCGGGCGGACAGGCACACCATGGACCATGTCCATGAGAGTACTCCGTGGATGACGGTGCCGTTGATGATCCTGGCAGTGGGGGCGGTGTTCGCCGGATGGGCGCTGCATGACTGGTTCATCGGCGAGGCGCAAGTCGAATTCTGGGCGGGGTCGCTCCATGCCGGCACGAACAACAAGATCCTGCTCGACATGGAGCATGTGCCGGCGCTTATTTCGTGGCTGCCGACCGTCACCGGCGTGCTGGGCATCGCGCTGGCCTACGTCATGTACATGCTGGTGCCGAGCCTGCCGGGCCGATTGGCTGCCGCCTTCCAGCCGATCTACCAGTTCCTGCTGCACAAATGGTATTTCGACGAGCTATACGACGTCCTGTTCGTCCGCCCGGCGCAACGCCTGGCGCGGCTGCTCTGGCATGTCGGCGACGAGAGGCTGATCGACGGCATCCCGAACGGGGCCGCGGCGCTTGCGGCAGGGGGATCGGCGGAGGTCGTCAAGATCCAGACCGGATCGATCGCCGTCTACGCCTTCACCATGCTGATCGGCCTGGTCGTGCTCATCAGCCTCTTCCTCGCGAGCACCTTCCTTTGACCCTGACCAACGCCGCCGGCTTTCCGATCCTGTCGCTGCTTACCTGGGCGCCGCTGGTCGGCGTCCTGGTGCTCATGACCATCCGCGGCGACGAGGCGGTGGTCGCGCAGAACGCCCGCTGGACCGCGTTGTGGACCAGCCTGATCATCTTCGTCATCAGCCTGAAGCTGTGGTGGGATTTCGATCCCGGGCAGGCTGGCTTCCAGTTCAATGAAAGCCTGGACTGGCTGCCGCAGTTCAAGGTCGGCTACCGGATGGGCGTCGACGGCATCAGCGTGCTGTTCGTCATGCTCTCCACCGCGCTCACGCCGATCTGCATCCTGGCCAGTTGGGAGGCGGTTCGCGTACGGGTGCGGGAGTACATGATCGCCTTCCTGGTGCTAGAGACGATGATGGTCGGGGCGTTCGCCGCGACCGACTTCCTCGTGTTCTACATGTTCTTCGAAGGCTTGCTGATCCCGATGTATATCATCATCGGAGTGTGGGGCGGACCGCGCCGCGTCTACGCCTCGTTCAAGTTCTTCCTCTACACGCTGGCCGGCTCGGTGCTGATGCTACTGGCGCTGCTGGCGATGTGGTTCCAGGCCGGCACCACCGACATTTCGGTGCTGCTGCACACCGCGTTCCCGCAGCACATGCAGATGTGGCTGTTCGTCGCGTTCCTGGCGTCGTTCGCGGTCAAGGTGCCGATGTGGCCGGTGCATACCTGGTTGCCAGACGCCCATGTCGAGGCGCCGACTGCCGGCTCGGTCATTCTGGCGGGCGTGCTGTTGAAGATGGGCGGCTACGGCTTCCTGCGCTTCTCCGTCCCGATGCTGCCCTATGCTTCCCAGGCCTTCGCGCCGTTGATGTTCGCCTTGGGCGTGATCGCCGTGATCTACACCAGCCTGGTGGCGCTGGCGCAGACCGACATGAAGAAGCTGATCGCCTACTCCTCCATCGCCCATATGGGGCTGGTGGTGATCGGCACCTTCACCTTCAACATCCAGGGCATCGAGGGCGCGATCCTGCAGATGTTGAGCCACGGCATCGTCTCGGCCGCCTTGTTCCTGTGTGTCGGTGTCATCTATGACCGGATCCACACCAGGGAGATCGCGCGCTACGGCGGGCTGGGCGATCGGATGCCTGCCTATGCCTTCGTTTTCCTCTTCTTCACCATGGCCAGCATGGGTCTCCCCGGCACGTCGGGGTTCATCGGGGAGTTCATGGTGCTGGTCGGCGCCTTCAAGGTGAATTTCTGGGTGTCGCTGCTGGGCAGCACCGGCATGATCCTGGGGGCCGGGTATGCGCTCTGGCTGTACCGCCGCATCATCTTCGGCAGCATTACCCGCGACGACCTGCGCTCGATCCTCGATCTCTCGCCGCGTGAGGTCACCATCTTCGTGCCGTTGATCGTGTTGACGGTGTGGATGGGCGTCTATCCGAGCAGCTTCACGCAATTCTTCGATGCGAGCGTGGGGGCCATGGTGGACAGCCACGTGGCCGCGGTCTCGGCGGGCAGCAAGCTGGCGGGGCTGACGCCATGATGAACCAGAACTGGATCCTTGCGCTGCCGGAGATTGCGCTGGCGCTGTGTGCCTTGGCGATCCTGGTGTTCGGAGTGCTGTGGAAGAAGGGCAACCCGTCCCTGGCGTGTTCCATGCTCGGCCTGGGCTCGCTTCTGCTGGCAGGGGTGCTCGCGGTTTCAGCCCCGCTAGGCGTGGCCTATTACGGGCTGTTCGCAGTCGATCACTTCGCCGTCTTCATGCAGCTGCTGATCGTGGTCGGCGCGGCACTCAGCCTGGTGCTGTCGATCGGCTACAACGTGCAGACCGGCATCGATCGGTTCGAGTTTCCCGTGCTGATCCTGCTGTGCACGGTCGGCATGATGGTGATGGCGTCCGCGGCCAACCTGATGTCGCTGTATATCGGTCTGGAGCTGCAATCACTGTCGATCTACGTGATGGCTGCCTTCAACCGCGACAACCTTCGCTCATCCGAGGCCGGCCTTAAATACTTCGTCCTCGGGGCGCTCGCCTCCGGCTTGTTGCTGTATGGCATCTCGCTAGCCTACGGGTTCAACGGGTCGATGGATTTCGGGCAATTGCGCGCCGGCTTGGCGGGCGACCATCCCCCGGCCGGCCTGGTGATCGGGGTGGTGTTCATCGTGGCCGGGCTGGCGTTCAAGATCAGCGCCGTGCCGTTCCACATGTGGACGCCGGACGTCTACGAGGGCGCGCCGACCGCGGTGACCGCGTTCATGAGCACGGCACCCAAAGTGGCCGCCATAGCTCTGCTGCTGCGCGTGCTGGAGGTGCCGTTCGGCCATCTCGGGCAATCCTGGACGCAGTTGATCGTGCTGATTTCCATCGCCTCGATGCTGCTTGGCTCCCTGGCAGCGATCGGGCAGACCTCTATCAAGCGGCTGATGGCATACTCCTCGATCGGCCATATGGGGTACGCATTGATCGGCCTGGCGGTGAACTCGCAAGCTGGCATCCAGGGCGTGCTGGTCTACATGGTGACGTACGTGTTCATGTCCGCTGGAGTGTTCGCCTGCCTGATCGCCATGCGCCGCCGCGGTCAGCCGCTGGAGAAGATCGCGGACCTGTCGGGTCTCGCCCGGACGGACCCGATGCTGGCGCTGGCGTTCGCCATCTTTATGTTCTCGATGGCTGGGATCCCGCCGTTCAGCGGCTTCTTTGGCAAGCTGTACGTGTTCTATGCCGCCGTGCAAGGCGGGTATTGGACGCTGGCGGTCATCGGCGTGCTCACCAGCGTGGTCGGCGCCTACTACTATCTTCGCGTCATCAAGGTGATGTATTTCGACGACGCGCAACCGGCCTTCGACGTCCGGTCGCCGTCGCTGTCGTTTGTGGCAGCCGTCGGGGCACTGGTGACGACGCTGTTCTTCGTCTTCCCGGCCCCGATCGTCAACGCGGCGCAGGTAGCGGCGGCCGTGCTGTTCGGATGAGCTGACGGCCATGCTGCTGGTCATCGATGCCGGCAACACCAACATCGTGTTCGCCGTGCATGACGGCGAGACGTGGCGTGGCATCTGGCGCATCCGCACGGACGCGCAGCGCACGTCGGACGAGTATGCCGTCTGGCTGCTGACCCTGCTGGAACATCGCGACCTGAAAGCCGCCGCGGTGAGCCGGGCCGTTATCGGCACCGTCGTGCCGGCCGCGCTCTACCATTTGCGGCGGCTGTGCCGCGACTGGTTCGACGTGGAGCCGTTGGTTGCGCGGTCGAGCCTGGATTGGGGGTTCGAGATCAAGGTCGACAACCCGGCCGAGGTGGGGGCGGACCGGCTGCTCAACGCACTGGCGGCGCATCAGCGCTATACCGGGCCGCTGATCGTGATCGATTTCGGCACCGCCACAACCTTCGACGTGGTGGATGCCGACGGCGCCTATATCGGCGGTGCGATCTCACCCGGCATCAACCTATCGATCGAGGCGTTGCACCAGGCCGCCGCCCGCCTGCCGCGCATCGGCATCGGCCGGCCGCAGGCGGTCATCGGCCGCGCCACGGTGCCGGCCATGCAATCCGGCCTATACTGGGGCTATATTGGCATGATCGAGGGCCTGGTGACCCGCATCCAGGCGGAGTTCGAACGCCCGATGAAGGTCTTGGCCACTGGCGGCCTGGCTCCCCTCTTCTCTGAGGGCACCATGATTATCAGTCAGATCGACCCGGACCTGACCCTTGACGGATTGCGGCTGTTGGCGGAGCGCAATCCCGCCCCCACATTGCCGAAAGACCGCACGCGACCCATCGAAAGCGATTGATTTGCATGAAATGAACGACGATCTGGCCTTCCTGCCCCTGGGCGGGACGGGCGAGATCGGGATGAACCTCAATCTCTACCGTTGCAACGGGAAGTGGCTAGCGATCGATTGCGGCATCGGCTTCGGCGGGTCCGAGAACCCGGAGGTCGAGATCATGATGCCCGACCCTGGCTATATCGCAGAGCGGCGGGTGGATCTGGTCGGGCTGGTGATTACCCATGCGCATGAGGACCACCTCGGCGCGGTGGCGCATCTCTGGCGGCAGCTTCGCTGCCCGATCTACGCCACGCCATTCGCCACCGCCGTGCTGCGACGCAAGCTGGGCGAGGCCCAGCTGGTCAACGAGGCGAAGATCACCGTGATCAAGCCGGGTGGCCGGTTCGAGCTCGGCCCGTTCGACCTGCAATTCATGCCCGTGACCCATTCGGTGCCGGAGGCGCAGGCGCTGGTGATCCGGACACCGTATGGCACCATCCTGCATACCGGCGATTTCAAGCTGGACCCGAACCCCTTGGTTGGGCCGCCTACCGATGAGGCGGCGTTTCGCGCGCTTGGGGACGAGGGCGTGCTGGCGATGGTCTGCGATAGCACCAACGCCATGGTGGAGGGGCACTCCGGTTCCGAGGCGGATGTCCGGACCAGCCTGGCCGCTTTGATCCGCCCGATCCGCGGACGCGTGGCCGTGACATGCTTTGCCAGCAACGTGGCCCGGGTGGAGAGCGTGGCGCTGGCCGCCAAGAACGCCGGGCGTTCCGTTGCCCTGGTCGGCCGCTCGCTGCGCAACCTGGAAAATGCGGCTCGCGACTGCGGCTATCTCCGGACCGTGCCGGAGTTCGTGCCGGAGGAGGCGGTGGACACCGTGCCGGACGACAATTTGCTGATCCTGGTGACTGGCAGCCAGGGGGAGGCGCGCAGTGCGCTGGCCCGGATCGCCAACGACACGCACCGCAACGTGGCCCTTGGCGAAGGCGACACGGTGATCTTCTCCTCCCGCGTCATTCCAGGCAACGAGCGTGCGATCGGCGCCGTGCACGACAACCTGGTGCGGCGCGGCGTGCGTTTGATGACGGCGGACGACCACATGGTCCACGTGTCCGGCCACCCGGCGCGGGATGAGTTGCGGCGGCTTTATGCGCTGGTGCGTCCCACCTACGCCGTGCCGGTGCATGGCGAATGGCGTCACCTGTCGGCGCACGCGGCCCTGGCGAAGGAGGCTGGCGCCACCCCGATCATGATGGAGGATGGCGACATCCTCAGCCTGGTAGGCAACCGGCCGGAGGTGACGGATTCGGCCCCTGTCGGGCGGCTGGCGCTGGATGGCAACCGTTTGGTGCCGCTGACAGGCGGCGTCATGGCCGCCAGGCGGCGCATGCTGTTCAATGGCGTCGTCATTGCCAGCGTGGCTGTCGATGGCGCCGGCCTGTTGCGCGGCAGCCCGGTGATCAGCGCACCCGGCTTGTTCGAGCCGGACGATTCGGAGAGCAAGCGCGTCGGGCGGGAATTTGCCGGCGCGTTCGCGGATCTGCCTGCGGCGCTGCGGCGGGACGACGCCGCCCTGACCGATGCCGCGCGCGCCGCGCTCCGCCGGGCCTTGGGCCGCGCGTTGCAGAAGCGGCCGTTGGTGGACGTGCATCTTCTGAGGGTGTGATGGGCTGGTTCACGGCATGCGTGTTGTACGCGCTGATCTGGTGGACGGTCTTGTTTGCCGTGCTGCCCTTCTGGACGCGGCCCGTTGCGGATGCGGAGTCGGGAACGGGTGGCTGGCGCGGTGCCCCGGAACGCCCTTTGCTGCGCCGCAAGCTGGTCGCGACGACGATCGTCGCAACGGTGATTTGGCTTGGTAGCGTCGCGCTGATCCAAAGCCCGTACATCAGCTTCCGCGAGATGGCTCAAACGATGCCTGAGTAGGCAATTGCCGTCGTTTTAGGCTCTGCTGCCGGAAAAAGCGGCGTGCTGCGTCTATCATGCGAAAAAATGCTATCGGAATAGCCATTATTTCGTGGTGTTTTGTTCAAGGCTGCTCAATCATCACGGCAGGACGAGATCTTGTCTCTTCCTGCCGTGTGACTGGCGTTTCCTCCCTAAACTTGGCCCGCGGTGCTCTTTGGCACGCGGGCCTTTTTAAGCATTAAGGGTTCACGTCTACGCTGTCACGTGAATTTGCAAGTTTGCCGTAAATTTCTTGCGCGACCGCATTGTGCGACGCAGCAATGTTTCGAGCGTTTGGCGGGCCGAGGGATCAAACAGGGTCGTCGGGCCTGCACGACCGCATCACACGAATGCTTTCGTAGAGCAGCATGGTGTAGCCACCCTGCTCGAATTGCGTGACCTCCCGCATGCCGATACTGCCAAGCACCGTGCGGGAGGCAATGTTGGTATCCCGGGCAATGGCCACGATCCTGGTCAGCCCAGCCCGGTCATGGCCGTCCCGCAGGATCGCCGCCGCGGCCTCCCGAGCCAGCCCGCGGCCCTGCACCGCGGGGTCGAACGCGAAGCGCAGCGCGATGCCGCGCGCGTCGGGCCGCTCATGCAGGCCGGTCACCCCCAAGAGGACGCCGTGCGCATCCCGCGCCGTCCACATGCCGATATCGTGCGACGCCCAGAAGGCCAAGTCGGCCGCCATGTCCTCCGCCGCCTGAACCATGGAGCGAACGCCCCCCAGCATCGTCGCCCATACTCGTGGATCGGCTTTGAACGCCGTCAACTCCGCCAGGTCCTGCGCCCGGTAGGGAGCCAGCCACAGCCGCCCGGTGCGGAGCGGGTGCACCCGGCGATCGATCCTACCGCGCGAGCGGGCGGTATTTGATGCGGTGGGGGTCGGTGCTGCCATCGCCCAGGCGGCGGCGCTTGTCTTCCTCATAGGCCTGGAAGTTGCCCTCGAACCATTCGACATGGCTATCGCCTTCGAACGCCAGGATATGCGTCGCCAGCCGGTCCAGGAACCAGCGGTCGTGGCTGATGATCACGGCGCAACCGGCAAACTCCGCCAGCGCCTCCTCCAGCGCGCGCAGCGTGTCCACGTCCAAGTCGTTGGTCGGCTCGTCCAGCAGGATGACGTTGCTCTCGCTCTTCAGCATCTTGGCCAGGTGGACGCGGTTGCGCTCGCCACCGGACAGCACGCCGACCCGCTTCTGCTGGTCCGAGCCCTTGAAGTTGAACGCCCCGACATAGGCGCGGGACTGCACGGCGCGCTTGCCGAGATAGATCACGTCCGTGCCGCCGCTGATCTCCTCCCACACGGTCTTGCTGCCGTCCAGGCTGTCGCGCGACTGGTCCACATAGCCCAGCTTCACCGTGTCCCCCACGACCAGCGTGCCGGCATCCGGCTTCTCCTGCTCCGTGATCATGCGGAACAAGGTGGTCTTGCCGGCGCCGTTCGGGCCGATCACGCCGACGATGCCGCCGGGCGGCAGCTTGAAGCTGAGCTCGTCGATCAGCAGGTGGTTGCCATACGCCTTGCGCACGGTTTCCGCCGTGATGACGGTGCCCCCCAGCCGGGGACCCGGCGGAATGACGATCTCCGCCGTGCCGCCGGCCATCTCCGCCGACTTGGCCAACATCTGCTCGTATTTTTCGATGCGGGCGCGGCTCTTGGTCTGGCGGGCGCGGGGGGAGGACTGGATCCATTCCTGCTCGGCTGCCAGGGCGCGCTGGCGGGAGCTTTCCTCCTTCTCCTCCTGCTTCAGCCGCTTGCGCTTCTGCTCCAGCCAGGAGGAATAATTGCCCTCGAACGGATAGCCACGGCCGCGCTCAATCTCCAGGATCCAGTTGGTGACGTTGTCCAGGAAGTAGCGGTCATGGGTGACGATCATGACGGTGCCGGCGTAGTCACGCAGCGTCTTCTCCAACCAGGCGACGCTTTCGGCATCCAAATGGTTAGTCGGCTCGTCCAGCAACAGCAGTTCCGGCTTGTCCAGCAACAGGCGGCACAGCGCCACCCGGCGCCGCTCGCCGCCGGACAGCTTGGTGACCGGGCTATCGGGCGGCGGGCAGCGCAGGGCGTCCAGCGCGATCTCGATCCGGCGGTCGAGCTCCCAACCGTCCTCGGCGTCGATCTTCTCCTGCAGCTCCGCCTGTTCGGCCAGCAGCGCGTTCATCTTGTCGTCGTCCATCGGCTCGGCGAATTCCTCGCTGATCGCGTTGAACCGATCGATGGCCGTCTTAAGCGACGCGAACGCTTCCATGACGTTCTCGGCCACCGTCTTGTCGGCGTCGAGATGTGGTTCCTGCTCCAGGTAGCCTACGCGCACGCCCTCCGCCGCCCAGGCCTCGCCGCCATACTCGGTTTCGCGCCCGGCCATGATCTTAAGCAGGGTGGACTTGCCGGCGCCGTTGACCCCGAGCACGCCGATCTTCACGCCGGGCAGGAAGGAGAGGGTGATGCCCTTGAACACCTCGCGGCCGCCGGG
>CAXTJM010000052.1:0-18920 GCA_964244585.1 uncultured Acetobacteraceae bacterium
TCCCCAATCCTGACCACCATCGTTCTCCCCCGGACTGCCGGAGGCATGGTGGCCTACTGTCGGGGGCAGCCCCACGCAGCCGAGCTCAACAACGAGCCGCCACACCAAACTGGGGAAAATTCAACCGCCCGATCTGGGGAGAATGCAGGCGCCAATGACAGGTCGGACGCGCCGGACACCCGCTTGACCTGCTCATGCAGCCAATCGTGCAGCGCTTCCACGATCGGCCGACTTCGTTCCTGGCGCACAGACTGGCGGTGCTCGGCCGGGTGGCCGCGGATCTCGGCCTCGATGGCATACAGCGCGCGGACCCGTACCAGCACCTCGGCCGCCAGCGGCGACTTGTCGGACACATACTGGTCGTAGAAGTGCCGCCGCATGTGCGACCAGCAGAACGCCAGCGTCACTGAGGCGTCGGTCCGCGCCTCGGCCAGCGCCTTGAACCCGCTGTAGCCGTCGACCTGCAGCACGCCACGGAACCCAGCCAGATGCCCAACCGGGCGCTCGTTTTTGCGGTCGTCCGAGTAGACGTAGGCCGCCATCGGGTGGCCTGGGCCACCCCAGGGTCCATCGTCCACGGCGTAGCACCATAGCCGCCCGGTCTTGGTTCGTCCCCGTCCGGGATCGAGCACGGGCAGCGTGGTGTCGTCGGCGAACACCTTGGACGAGCCCAACACCGTGCCGAGTATCAACTCGTAGAGCGGCGTCAGCCACCAGCAGGCCCGGCCCACCCAGTTCGCCAGCGTCGAGCGGTCCAGCTTGATGCCCTGGCGCTCCAGCATCTGCGCCTGGCGATACAGCGGCAGGGCGTCCGCGAACTTGCTGACCACCACGTGCGCGACCAACGCCTCCGTCGGCATGCCGCCATCGACGGGGCGATCGGGTGCGGGTGCTACGACCACGGTGCCCTCGCAGCCATGGCAGGCGTAGCGCGGCCGCCGGGTCACCCGCACCCGCAGCTGGGAGGGCACCATGTCGAGCTGCTCGGTGCGCAATTCGCCGATGGCGTGCAGGGCATGGCCGCAGCACGGACAAGCCCGGTCCTCGACGTCGACCACCACCTCGTAGCGCGGCAGGTGTGCCGGAAGCGCCCCATGGTTGCGGCCCGGCGCTTCGGGGCGCGGCTGACGTGGCAGGCCAGCAGCGGCGGCCACGGCGTCCTGGCCTGCCTGGTTGGCCGCGATCGTCTGCTCCAGCTCCTCCAGCGCGAGTTGCAGTTGGTCGGGCGTCAGCTGCTCGGACCGGCGGCCAAACTGGTGGCGGGTCAGGCGCTGGATTAACAGCCTCATCTTGTCGTTCTCGGCCGCTAGCGCGCCCTGCTGCAGCAGTACCGTCCGCAGCATCAGCTGCAACGTCGCCGTATCCTCCGGCAGGGCATCAGGGTCGATCTGCACGGTGCGATGATGGACGCTGCCGCCGCGCCGCAACCAGGGTTTTTGCGCCAGTCGGCGACTTTTTCAGCCCGCCAGTTCCGGCCGGCGGACCGGCACCGGGGCCCGCCACTCACAGCCATCCAGCAGGGCTGCCAACTGCGGCGCCGTCAGCGCGATCCGTTCGGCGGAGGTGGCGGACGGCCAAACGAACTGGCCCTGCTCCAGCCGCTTGGTCAGCATGCACAGGCCGACCCCGTCGTGCCAGATCAGCTTGATCAGCCCGGCGCGGCGGCCCCGGAATGCGAACACCGCGCCGTCGAACGGATCGGCCGACAGGCCTTGCTGCACTAGCATGGCCAGACCCGTCATGCCCTTGCGCATGTCGGTCACGCCGCAGGCCAAGTAGACCCGCAGCCCAGACGCCAGCGCGATCACCGGCCTTCCAACGCGCCAAGCACCCGGCGCAACGCACGGGCGTCGACATGGGCATCCACGCGCACCGACACCCCGCCGGGTAAAACGACCTCGATCAAGCCTTCGGGGCGGCCCGGTGGCGGGGGAGCAGTCAGGACCGGCGGTCGTGACGCCTCAGCCAGCGGCAAAACCGGCGGTGGCACCGCCTCCAGGTCAACGGCAGCGAATTGCACCGGCGCGCGGGCGAGCGTCGAACCCAGCGGGCTCAGCAACTGCTGCCGCCAGGTATACAGCTGCCCAGAACTGATGCGGTGCTTGCGGACGACCTCGGTCGGCGTCAGTTCAGGTCCAAGGCTCTCCGCGACAATCTCGCGCTTCTGCTCAACCGTCCACGAACGCCGCGGTTCGGCCCGCGTCAGAACCTCAACCCGAGGCCCGGGAGCGCTCCTATGACTACTCCTACGAGTAGTCTCAGCTCCATCAACCAACTCCGGCGACAAAACGTCCATTCAAGAACCGGATCACAGCCGGGCGGTGGCCGCCAGATGCCGCCGCCGCACCGCTTACGGCAGACCGGGGACCAAGCGCCATCTTGTTACCGACCGGCAAGGCATCCCACTCGCCTTTCTGCTGACCGGGGCCAACGTCCACGGCAGCAAGCCCTTCGACGAACTGCTAGATGCCGTCCCGTCTGTCCGCGGCGAGCGAGGCAGGCCCCGACAACGACCTGCCAAGCTTCATGCCGACAAAGCCTATGACTTCCGCCGATGCCTGCGATAGAAGCGCCACTCGTTCAGCGCGGGGCGGATGCGGACCAGGAAGGCGGTGTCGGCGAACAGCGGCAGCTGAACCGGGGAGGGGCGGCAACTGCGGGTTCGAACGTGTTTGGGCCACATGTTCCGGAAAGTGTATCAGGTTTGGCGGCAGAGTACCAGCGCAGACACCGATTTCGCCCTACCGGACGCCCAAATCTGTTACACTACTACCCATAGTGTATCAGACCAGCGCCGGACGCGATCGGCCACACGCCCGATAGATAACTCCGTCTCCGAGCCATCGTGCCATTTAGGGATGTGGTGACTGACCGCCCGACCTTGCTCCACGCAAAGCTTCCCAAAGCGCCCCTGGCCCTAAAAGGGCTGAAAGGATGCCAGCCTGCACCGTCTCCGACCCAAGCGCCTGTGTACTCATGCTTTGATGCGCCGCCATCGCGTCCATGATCGCGTTGGTCAGTTCATCGCGCAGGCTCGGTGAGCTTGAGAACTGCTCCTTGGTATTGGCGGCGGCCTGCGCCTTGAGCATCTCGGACTCCATCAGCTTCCCTTTGATCACGCCATCGACGTAGGTGACGGTGTCGCCCTCGGTGACGTCGCCTTCGAACAAATCGTTGATCGCTCGGATGATCGCGTCCAGCCGCTGCTTCTGCTTGTCCTGTGCCGCGCCGGACCCGGCATCGGTGATGGGTTGCAGCGGATCAGGCGAATTGCCGCCGTCCAGAATGAGCTTCTGCTGCCCCAGGTCGCGCATCCGGTGATGGGTCAGCTTCAGGGTGGACAGGTCGATGCCCTCCCGCTCCCGCCCATACTTCAGCAAGGGCTCCAACAGCTTGGCGAACAGGTACAGCTTCTCGTAATCGGTGTTGCCGTAGTCGAACATCTGACCGAGAAATTCGTAGACCCGGGCGTAGCTGCCGAGGTCGCGCTTGAACAGCAGCAGGGCCTCGGTTTCGTCCTTGCTCTCCACCTGCGCCTTGCTGCCCGGCTGCTGCTCCCGTGCCGTCTGCTGCGCGTGCTTGAAGCGGATCAGCAGGCGATTGCTGACCGGGCCGATCGCCGCGTCCAGGTCCGCCTGCGAGGGCTTGGGTTTCAGCACCGCCCGCACCACACGCTCAACCTCGTTCTGGTCGTACAGGCCCTGGGCATCCAGCTTGTTGCGCAGGTCCAGCACCAGGTTGGGGTCGCTGACGCCGCCCAGCTCCGCCGTGGTGTGATACTGGCGGAAGGCTTCCAGGATCTCCTCGGGCTCATTGGCGAAGTCCACGACGTAGGTGGTGTCCTTGCCGGGATGGGCGCGGTTCAGCCTGGATAGCGTCTGCACCGCCTGCACCCCGCCCAGCTTGCGGTCCACGTACATCGCGCACAGCAGCGGCTGATCAAAGCCGGTCTGGAACTTGTTTGCGACCAGCAGGATGCTGAACTGCGGCGTGGCGAAGGCCTCGCGGATGTCGCGGCCGAGCAGCCCCGGGTTCATATTGGTCTCGGTGAAAGGATCGGGACCGGTGTCGGGGTCCTCCACCTCGCCGGAGAAGGCGACCAGCAAGCCGATGCCGTAGCCATGCTGCCGCACGTAGGCCTCCATGGCCCGCATCCAGCGCACCGCCTCCTTGCGGCTGGCGGTTACCACCATCGCCTTGGCCTGGCCGCCCAGCAGGTGCGCCACGTTCTGCCGGAAGTGCTCCACCACGATCTGCACCCGAGCGGCGATGTTGACCGGATGCAGGCGCACCCAGCGCATGATGCCCTTCTTGGCCGCGCTCGCGTCGACCTCCTGTTCGGAGATCTCCCGCCCGGCATGGGTCAGGCGGAAGGCCTGCTTGTAGGCGGTGTAGTTCCGGAGCACGTCGAGAATGAAGCCCTCCTCGATCGCCTGGCGCATGGCGTAGACGTGGAACGCCTCCGGCAGGTTTCCGGGTCCAGCCGGTTGGTCCGGCTGCGGTCTGCGGCCGAACAGCTCCAGCGTCTTGGCCTTGGGCGTCGCGGTGAAGGCGACGTAGCTGATGTGGCGGTCCTGCGCGGCGCGGGTGGCCATCTTGTCCGCCAACACCTCTTCCGTGCCCACCTCGCCGCCATCGGCCAGCGCCGCCTGCTCCTCGGCCGAGAGCGCCGATTTCAGCTTCCCCGCGGTGCCGCCGGTCTGGGAGGAGTGCGCCTCGTCCGCGATCACGGCGAAGCGCTTGCCCTTGGTGGCGGCCAGGCGGCGGATCTCGTCGATGGCGAAGGGGAAGGTCTGGATAGTGCAGACCACGATCTTCTTGCCGCCATCCAGTGCGGCCGCCAGCTCGCGGCTCTTGCTGGCGCCTTCGCCGGTGATGGTGGCGACCACGCCTTGCGTGCGCTCGAACCCCTCGATGGCCTCGCGCAGCTGCTTGTCCAACACGGTGCGGTCGGACACCACCACCACGGTGTCGAACAGCTTGCGGTGCTCGGCGTCGTGCAGGTCGGCCAAGAAGTGCGCGGTCCAGGCGATTGAGTTCGTCTTGCCCGACCCGGCGGAGTGCTGGATCAAGTAGCGCTCACCCGGCCCGTCGGCCAGCACCCGGGCGACCAGGCGGCGCGTGGCGTCGAGTTGGTGGAAGCGCGGGAAGATCCAGGCCTTCAGGCGCTTCTTATCGTCCTTCACCGGCACCAGGTAGCGGCCGAGGATCTCCAGCCAGCTGTCCCGCTGCCACACCTGCTCCCACAGATACGCGGTTGGCGCGCCTGCAGGGTTGGGCGGGTTGCCGGCGCCGTGCTCGTGCCCGCGGTCGAAGGGCAGGAACACGCTGTCCGCCCCGGCCAGGCGGGTACACATGGCGACCCGGCTGTTGCTGATGGCGAAGTGCACCAGAGCGCCGCCGGGAAAGCCCAGCAGGGGCTCGCCCTTGGGCGCACGGTCGTAGCGATACTGGTCGATCGCGTCGGTGAGCGACTGGGTGTAGTCGGATTTCAGTTCCGCTGTGGCGACGGGTATGCCGTTGAGGAACAGCACCAGGTCGATGCTGTTCTCGCTGGTCCCGGAGTACCGCAGCTGCCGCACCACGCGCAGGCGGTTGGCGGCGTAGCGGGCTTGGGTCTCGGCGTTAAGGCCTAGCGCCGGGCGGAATTGGCACAGAACCAAGCGCTGGCGCAGGCCCGCGACATCGAGCCCGTCGCGCAGCAGGGTTAGCGTGCCCTGCTTGTCTAACGCGGTGCGGAGGCGGTCGGAGAGGGCGGCCAGGTTGGCCGGGCCGTGGGTCTTCAGCAGGCTGTCCCAGGCGTCCGGCTGGGTCTGCTGCAGCCAGGCGGCGAGGTCTTCGGGGAAAAGGGCGTGTGCGCGATCGTAGCGCGCGGCGGCGCCGGGTTCGTAAAGCCAGCCGTTTGCGGCGAGGTGGGCGCAGATGGCGTCCTCGAACGCGAGTTCCTTGTGCAGCCCCGTCATTGCAGAACCAGCAGATGCGAACGCATGGCGGCCTCCAAACGGATCATGGCGTCGATCATCCCGTCGTGTAGGCTAGGCCACGCCGCCTCATTGCTTCGATATCCTCCCTCGAACGCCTGCACGACCCGGCGCTGCCGAACGCCCTCCTTCTCCAGCCACGCCAGCGCTCCGCCAAAGGCGCCTTCGATCGCCGAGGCTGCCTCGCGGAGCTCCGCCATCTGAGTCGCCCCGTCATCCCGCTGGATCAGCAGCTCGACGCGCGACTGATCCTTGCCAACTACGTAGTTGAAGCTGAACCCGTTGCGATACAGCCCGAAAAGCACGCCCATTCCTGCATCCGGCGTGCGTCCTTTATGCAGCTCGGTTTTCGCGGCGGCCCTCGTGGCGAGCGCGTCGAGGAAGCGAGCGAGCAACACCTCGCGTTCGCTGCGTTCCTTCTGCTCCGCCGCCTGATTCGCGCCAATCCCGGTCAGAAATGTCTCCGCTTCCGGCAGAGGGATCAGCGTTTGGATATCGAGTAGCACGCGCCCATCCACCGTCCGATGTGGGCGAAGCCGGACACAGCGTATGTCGAGTGCGTAGCGCGTGCGTAGCCACAGCACGGTGGTAGTAATCTCTTTGCCGAAATCGGCGGCGGCCAGGATGATCCGCGTCTCCTGCGCGAACGCGCCCTCGTCCGACCCGGCCCAGCCCAGCCGAGATGCGCCAGTATCGCCTCGCGCGCTGCGTCAAGCTCGATCGAGCGGCGCCGCGCCAGCGTTCCGATCGCCTGCTCGAACGTCATGGCCGAGACCATGGCGGCATAGCGCAGTGCCTGCAGCTCCATGTGCCCACCCTCCTCGTCCCGTTTGAGTTCGACGACAACGAGGCGGGCTTCGCGATCAAGGCACAACAGGTCTATGCGGCGGGCGCTATCGGCCCAGTCGGCGAACTCCTCCGCTAGCACGAGTAGGCCGTCCTCCAACGCGTCGATGCGAGCAGCGAGCAGGCGTTGCAGGTCGCTGCGCTCCTTGAGCTCGAGGACTGCAAAGCTGGTCGAGGAGATGGCGGTGAGCTGCTGCGAGGTTACCTCGTAGATCGGCATGGAATCAGGCGGCCTGCGATGAAGGTTGGGCGACCGTGTCGCGGACGTCGATCTTGCCGGTGGCGGCGGCGGAAATCAGGGCGGCGCGACGTTCGCGGAGGAGGGTGGTGGCGCGGGTGACTTCTTCTACTAATCGATCTGATCGCCGTCGGGTTTCACGTGTATACGCAACTATGCCGGCCTGCTCACTTTCAGGGGGAACAGGTATCTTGAAGTCATCAATTTGATCAGGACTGATGTGGGGAACGCTCACCCCTGTCATTTCAGGACCAAAGTGGGAGATGAAAAATTCAGATGAGAGCATCAGCTCAAGGATGTCGGTTGAGACTTCACCTAGAGGTGAAATACGCGCGACCCGTTGGAGAAGGAGACTTGGAACGTCTGCAGCGGTCACTTTAGCTACGCGTACCCCAGAAGAGATCCACGGCCTGTCCATTCCGAGAACAAGGTCACCTTCGAACAATTCGTAGCCGGCAAAGCTATCGTTGGGAGTTCGCTTCCAATAAACCACATCGTCCCAATGAATTGCCGAGACACCTACATTAGTGCCGCGCATAAGCCGCATGTCTGCGTCATCTTGCGAGAAATTTACTGATGCGAATGCAAAACCTGGAAGAACATTAAAGTAGTAATTGCATCGACCAACCAGCCAGTGTGCCGGAACTTCCCCCAGCCACGGCACGCCGGAATCCTTCATTGGGGCGTTGGGGTTCAGGCCCTTGGTGACAGCGTGGGAGATGACGGCCTGGCGCTTCTCCTTCAGTAGCGCGATTAGTCGCTCCTGCTCAGCCACGAGCGCGTCGATCTTGCCGGTTTCGCGGTCAAGGAAGGCTGCGATGGCGGATTGCTCGGCGAACGGAGGGAGTGGAATACGTAAATTGCCGATCGCCTCGACGGACAAGCCTGGCTGAGCTGCCGTGATCGAGTACTGACCAAGATCCATGCTTCGGAGCAGCTCGCCCATCCATCGCACGGCAAACCGCTGACGCTGATGAACGACAACGGCGTGTTCCGACGCCCAAAATTGGCCGTCAGCGTAATTGACATTCCCGCAAAGTGCACCTTGGCGGCCGACCAGCGCGAAGTAGCCCTCGTGAGTATAGGATGATGTGAAACCACGTAAGCCGTTTCCGTCAAAGACCGGGTATGACCCGCCATCTTGCATATCTTCAGCGGTGATCTGCTCGCCACTCTTCATTGAAACTACGTACTTCAACGCCGCTACTGTCCAGGTCGCTGGGACATCACCGACCCAAGGTATTCTACTCTGCCGGTATGCCGGATACGGCCGAACCGTCACGCCGCCAGCCCCTCGATCATCGCCCGAATACGGTCCGTCGCCTCTTTCAGCTCCGCGTCGATCACCGCCAAATCGCGCGGCGGCTCGAACACGTAGAAGTGCCGGTTGAACGGAATCTCGTAACCCACCCGCGTCTTCTCCGCGTCCATCCAGGCGTCCGGCACGTGCGGCAGCACCTCGCGGGCGAAGTAGCTGTCCACTTCCTCCGCCAGCGGCACGTTCTCCGTGTCGCGCAGCGCCGGGTCGGGCTGGGGCTTGCCCTTCGCCTTGCCCTTCTGGCCCAGCACGGGGCGGCCCTCGGCGTCCTTCAGCGGGCGCTCCACGGTGACCGTCCGGTAGCCGAACGCCTCGTTGGGGAATACGCGCGCCAGGGGGGCGAGCTTGATTGTGCCGCCCTCGGGCGCCTCGGGCGGGGTCTCGCCGGTGGGGACGACGTGCCGGGCCGTCTTGCCGTCGGCGGCCGTGACGGTGGCGAGCCGGGCCTCGCCGCCGCTGCCGAACAGCCGGGTCACGACGTCGATGTCGGATTCGCCCATCTGCTTGCGCTTGGAGCCCAGGCTCTTGCGCATCTTACCCCACAGGGCGGAGGCGTCGATCAGCTGCACCGTGCCGCGCTTGGCCGCCGGCTTGTGGTTGCACAGCACCCAGACGTAGGTGGCGATGCCGGTGTTGAAGAACATGTCGGTCGGCAGCGCGATGATCGCCTCCACCAGGTCGTTCTCCAGCACGTGGCGGCGGATCTCGCTCTCGCCGGACCCGGCGCCGCCGGTGAACAGCGGGGAGCCGTTGAGCACGATGCCCAGGCGGCTGCCGCCATCCTTGGCCGGGCGCATCTTGCTGATCAGGTGTAGCAGGAACAGCAGCGAGCCATCGGAGATGCGCGGCAGGCCGGGGCCGAAACGGCCGGCATGGCCCATCTGCTCGGCCTCGCGGCGGACCTCCCGCTCCATCTTCTTCCATTCCACGCCGAAGGGTGGGTTGGACAGCATGTAGTCGAAGTGGCGCTTGGCGTGGCCGTCCTCGGACAGGGTGTTGCCGGGCAGGATGTTGCGGACGTCCTGGCCCTTTATGAGCATGTCCGCCTTGCAGATGGCGTAGCTCTCGTCGTTCAGCTCCTGGCCGAACATGGTCAGCTTGGCGTCCGGGTTGTGCGCCAGCAGGTGCTCGCCCGCGACGGAAAGCATGCCGCCGGTGCCGGCCGTGGGGTCGTAGATGGTGCGGACGGCCGAGGTGCCGGGGGTGAGCAGGTCGCTGTCCTCGATGAACAGCAGATTGACCATGAGGCGGATGACGTCGCGCGGGGTGAAGTGCTCGCCGGCAGTCTCATTGGAGATCTCGGCGAACTTGCGGATCAGTTCTTCGAAGGCGAGGCCCATGTCGTGGTTGCTGACCTGGTCGGGATGCAGCGGAAAGGACGAGAACCGCTCGGTGACCTGGTAGAGCAGCCCTGCCTTGCCCAGCCGGTCCACCTGCTCGGCGAAGCGGAAGCGCTCGAAGATGTCGCGCACGGCGGGGGAGAAGCCGCGGACGTAGGCGGCGAGGTTGGTGAGCAGGTTGTCCTGATCGCCCATCAGCGTTTTCAGGTCGAAAGGCGAGATGTTGACGAAGCCGAGTTTGGCGACGCGCAGCAGGAAGGGTTCGGGGTCGATGCCGAGCGGCTCCTTGGCCGCTTTTTCGGCCAGCACGGCGGCTTTGGTGGGGGCGAGCACACAGTCCAGCCGGCGCAGCACGGTGAAGGGGAGGATGACGCGGCCGTACTCGGACGGCTTGTAGTCGCCACGGAGCAGGTCGGCGACGGACCAGATAAGGGCGGACAGGGATGCGGTTTGGCTCAAGGCAGAGGCCCTCGATGCAGGATTCAAAAGGTCAGGTGGCGAGAAGCTGCGCGAGGCTGCCGCGCACTGCCATCGCAACCTGGGACCGGTCTTCGGACGGAAGATGCCCGATGCGCTCGGCATCCCGCGCCTCGATCGTGGCGACTTTGGCGGACCGCACGACGGACGCTGCTGGCAGCCCCGCCGCGGTCAGGTCGGACACGGCGACGTCCCCCGGCCAGCCACGATTGGCCGCACTCGTCACCATCAGCACCCAGAGCAGTTCCGGTGCTCCTGGGGCAACCGGAACGGCGACCACCAGGGCCGGGCGTCGCTGTTGCACCGGGCGGTTGGTGTAGGGAAATGGCACCTTCACCAGGTCCCACACCTCAAAGTCCGGCATAGGCCTCGGTGTCAGCTGGACTGTCCCACTCGGCGAAGGTCCTGAATGGATCATCAGCCGCCTTGTCGGATTGAGCACGGGTTAGCAGCACCCGACCCGGTTCGATGACGTAGGCGATTTCATCGCCTTCGCGCAGACGCAGCGCCGCGCGCACCGGCTGCGGAATTGTCGTTTGCGCCTTGCTGGTGAGCTTACTAGTGATCATAAGGGTATGGTAAGAATAATCCTTACTTTGAACAAGCCTCCTGATTTTCGTCGGGTAACGTTAGATAAGACCTTGAGAGGCTGTTTGCGATCTGAAGCGTCCGGTTAAAACCATACTGAGCAGCTGGTACGGCTGGCCGAGGGATAATCTGCAAAAGCGAGAGCTTCACAGCAAGCGGCTAGCTGTAGCGACTTGCAATCATCGGCGTTTGGGATCGCAACTGAGCGCGGTCACCAACCACAGCAATGTGCCAGGCCGGAGAGAGATGTCTTGTTCAAGGAATTGCTCGCCTTCTTCGGAGTTGGCGCAGAGGCGGGACCGGCATCCGGTCACCGCGGCCTGGCGTTTCTGCTGGTTATCTCCGGCGTCGGGCTCGTCCTCCCCGGACCGAAGGAGGCGCTTGTCGCGATTGCAAACAAGTGGGCCAGTCTTCAGCTGCCGTTGGACGCACCTTGGTATGCCGGGTTGTTCCTCATCGTCGCCGGAATAGGGGTGTACGTTTACGGCGAGCAGGAGCTACGGCGGGAGCGCTCGATTGCTGCGACCGCGCCGCCAGGCACGTTCGTCGCTCTCCATCATCAATCGTTCGACCCGCCGACGGCACTTCTCCCGGCTGAAGCGGTGCCAACTCGCCTCGGCCGTCGCACCATTCGTCATGTCGAAATCGACCAGTCGCAGTTTCTCAGTGGCGGGACGACCGACCCAGCTGGCGCGGTGCGGCAGCAACAGCGCATGACCTCCGACCTGGCGGCAATCCGCCGAGCCGATCCCGAAGCGGCAATTGGCTACTACGGCATCGTCCATGTGCCTCTGCAATTTCTCGCCGGTTGTGCGGTGTCAACATGGCACCAGTTCGCCTTATTCGATCTGAGCCGTGACGACCAGCAATGGCGCGAGCTGAAGCAGGGAAGTGGGCCAGACCTCGGACTGGCTGTGACGACGGTGAGCCGTCCCAAGAGTCCGTTGACGGCGGTTATCCGAATTGCCATCAGCTACCCGGTGCCGACAGCCGATGCGGCGGAAATCGTAGATGAACCGTTCGAGGACATCAGTATCGCAATCACGCCGCCGCGGGTCGACGCCGTGACGCACTACGGCCAGATCGATGCGGTGTGCTCGGCTTTCCGTCGTATCCTAGACGACTTGCAGGCACGGCTGGAGAGGGATTCCGTCGTGCACGTCTTCTACGCCGGACCAGTAGCCCTTGGCTTCAGTCTCGGGCGAACTGTCAGCCGTACGATCCATCACCGCGTCCAGGTCCACAACTATAATGCCCGCGTCACCCCGCGTTACTCTTGGGGTGTTGAGGTCAATGGCGATCCAGGCACCCTGCCGCGCATCGTGCAGGCTACTCAGTCCAGTGCCCCTCTCGTAAGAAACTCCTGACGACTATGTTCATGTACGACCTCGCCGCCGAATTTCAGAGCTTCTACAACACGCACGTCCGGCTCGGGACGGACCGGCGAAAGGACCTCGGCAATTATCGCGACTTGAACATCAACCGCCTGAAAGGCGGCCTCGATGACCTGGCGGCTGAGACCTGTATGGCGCGTCCACATCCCTACGATACCAAGGACCAGGGCGGCTATGCGATGCATACGCTCAACCAAGACCCGGACGGCGACAATGGTTACGACATCGACGTCGCCCTGCTGTTTAAAAAGGATGACCTGCCAGACGACCCGCTTCGAGCACGCCAGCGGGTGCGCGATGCCTTAGCCAAGCGCTGCACCAACTTCACCCAGGAGCCGGAAGCCCGAACCAACGCGGTGACCGTGTGGTACGCTGAAGGCTACCACGTCGATTTCGCCATCTATCGCACCTACACCGATACCTACGGCCGGTTGTGCACTGAGCACGCCAGCACCGAGTGGAAGCGGCGCGACCCGATGGAAGTGAACAACTGGTTCGCCAAGGCGGTCGCCGACAAAAGCCCGAAAGTCGACCCGTCCATCGGCTATAATCCCAAGGTTGCAGCTGGCCAAATGCGGCGCATCGTAAGATTCGGCAAGTGGTTTTGCCGCTCTCGTTCGTCATGGAGCCTGCCGGGTGGCATGGTCATGTCGACGCTCATAGCCGAAGTCTATCGTCCAGAAGCGGACCGCGATGACCGCTCGCTTTACAACACGTTGTCTGCGTTGAAGACGCGCCTCGACGTCTCCTGCCAGGTCTACAATCCAATTCCGGGCTCGCCGGAACTTACGGCGAACGAGGAGGTGCTTCACCAAGTCGAGCGCTTGCGGGATAATCTTGGCACCGCCGTGAGCCGCTTAGGCGTCCTGTTCGACCAGCAGAATTGCACCCGAGAGAAGGCACGGTCCGCCTGGGACTGGGTATTCAATCACACCTTCTGGGGCGAGAAAGAAGCGGTCACAGAGAGTCCGGCCGGGGACACCGCAGCTTTGGCCAGCG
This sequence comes from uncultured Acetobacteraceae bacterium, assembly GCA_964244585.1. Taxonomy (GTDB): domain Bacteria; phylum Pseudomonadota; class Alphaproteobacteria; order Acetobacterales; family Acetobacteraceae; genus LMUY01. Next base: position 13,182 of record CAXTJM010000052.1, read on the forward strand.
CCTACAGCGTGGCGATCCGCTGCGACCTAGCGAAAAAGCAGGGTGGACCGACTTACCGGCGGTATTTGAGCGGGGCGGCGCTTCTTCCAAAGAACGTGCACCTGCGGTTTACTGTTGTTGAGACGACGGTGCCGCCGCCCTATTCAGTTCAATGGATCGTGCAGAACCAGGGGGATGAGGCAAAAGAGGCTGAGCAAATGCGATGGAGCGCGCTTGCTTCCGAGCGTTGGACGAAGACCCTGTTCAAGGGTCGTCGTACGATGACATGCGAGGTTAAGCGCTACGGAGTGGTGCTGGCTCGTGCAGTGCACGTGGTTCGGGTCGCGCCGGGCGCCGGGTGGCGACGGTTCGCATAGGGACGTAGAGAGGGAGCTAGCTACCGCTTTCGCGCGCGGTAAAATATCCATGGATCATTTTCAGAAAGAGGGCCTATTCGGCCTATTTCAGCCCGGTTTAATTGGCAATGTAACTGGACTAGCCACGGATCAGCCGATCAGCGGCGTGACGGTTTGCCGTGATGACGATCTCGACTTGCGCATTGAGGTGGCGACGCCAGGTTGGGCGCCCGACAGCCCGCCGAGTTTCCAGCCGGGAGAGGTAAGGACAGCGACGGAGGAGCTTCAATTCGAGCATCTCGAGGGCTCGAGGAGCGTTGCGCGAGGGGTTATCTATCGCGGCAGTCATTCCAGCAGTGGCGTCGGCAAGCTGACCGAAACCGTATTGACTTACACGGCGCATTCGCTGGAACTTGATTGCCGGCGTGCGGAGCCGTCTGTTCATACGATTGAGTGGGTTGGCAATGTACCCCGCGGCTTTATTTGGTTTGGTCGGACCAGCGCTGAGGAAAACAGCGCCTATACTCACCGGATTGGAGACGGTGAGGCCGCTGTAACCCTGACCCATACCGGCTGGTCGGCCAGCGGCACCTCTGCGCTTCATCTTCGAGTCGATGGGATTGATCTTTACCTTCTCCAGGGCGAAACCCGCGATCAACCCCGCCAGCCTGGTCGAATCGTCTATAAGGGATGCCACCCCGAAGAAGTCCGCAAGCGGATCCGGCTCTGCCTATCCTTCGCGCTTGGCCTGCCGCTCGTTTACTATGGGCACACTGACTACAGCGCCGACTGGCACCCGACATTCATGAAGGCTTACGATGCGATGTCGATCGGCGGCGCGATGTTTGCGCTGCACGAACTGCCACCCTATCCAGTCAACGATCTAAGGTATGCGAACGTGCTGGATGATGCGGCGGTCAATCAGGTCGTCAACAGCCTATATGCCAAATATGACGAGCTGCGCTTCAACGAACTTAGTTGGGCCTATTGGTATGCGGTTTGCGCGCCGGTGCATACCGCCGCGGTGCATTTCGGCGCCTTGATTGAACAGCTGCAAAAGAGCGCTGCCGTGCCGTTCAGGGCAGATCGTAGGGGATTACTGGATGAGGCAACCTGGCGCGATCTGTTAACAGACATCCGGGCCAAGATGGCCGCCATGGACTTACCGAACGATGTTCGGCCCGTGCTGCACAACAAACTCGGGTCACTGAATCAGCTGCCGCAAAATCTCGCGCTGAAGCGGCTGCTTGGCCGGCTCGGGCTGCAGATCGGCACCGCGGAGCTTGACGCTTGGAAGCACAGAAATATGGCTGCCCACGGGTCGATCAGCGAGGACGCCGTCGAGGTAATCCTGAACGCAAAGCTGCTGAAGTTGCTCTTCCATCGCTTGCTGGCCGCAGTAACTTTCTGCAGCGATCATTACATAGATTATTACAACCTGAACTTCCCAGTAAGGCCAACTGTGGAGGCGGTGCCATTGAGGGAGTTTGCCCAGACCGCTTAGGAGTTCGGCAATGCCGTTATGGAAGAAGGCTGGTGTCCGATTGCAGTGGTCCAACCGAGTCGGGCAGGAATTCAGTATTGTACTTTGAAGGTCGGGCTGTCCTCCGGCCGCGTTCGCCTATGATCGTAGATGCGGGTTGGGGCAATGTTAGAGTGACCTAGCCACTCCTGCACCTTTGCAATGTCGGCTTCATGGTCGAGTGCGTTGGTCGCCGCCGTAGCCCGAAGTGCGTGGACGCCGACTCCAAGACCGAGCTCGGCCGAGTAGGCCCGCACCAACTTGTAGACGCCATCCGGGGTGATCGCGCTTTCCAGCCGGCTGGTGCGGTTGTTGCGCAGCGGCCGGAACAGTGCGCCAGCCTCATCCGCCCCATGCCCCGCCGCCTCTAGGTAATCGTGGATCAGCGCCGCCGTGCCCGGGTGCAGAGGCACGTAGCGGGTTTTCTCGCCTTTACCCTGCACGGGAAGATGGGGCACGCCGCGGCGGACGTGCCGGGCGTCCTTGACCCGCAGCTTGCACAACTCGTCCCGCCGCAGAGCGTGGAACAGCAGCGTCGAAAGAATGGCGCGATCCCGCTTGCTCCGCAGGCTGTCGTCCGCGGGCGCGGCCAGGAGTTGGCGTGCCTGATGATCACCCAAGGCCGGCGTCTTGCCTTCGCCACGCTCCGCCCTCGGCCGCTTCACACCTTTGACCGGATTATGTGTGACAGCGTTTCGCTCGCACAGATGCTCGAACAGCGAAGAGAGGGACGCCAAGCGGTGCCGGACGCTACTACCCCCCAAGCCACGGCCGGCGAGCTGGTCCCGCCAGGCGATGACGTGGGCGCGGGTGACGGTGCGGAACTCCTCCGGCCGGGCGATGCCGGTGAAGCGCATGAAGTCGCCGATCGCGGCCTGGTAGGCGCGGCGGGTGCTCGGGTTGCGAATATTGGCGAACCACTCGGCCTCGGGTGGCACGTCGGCCAGACGGTGAAACTCGGCCGCGGTCAGCAGCCGGCCGGAGAGCTCGGTCGGCGTCGGGAGTTGGTCAGGTTGGTTCGGTCGGTCGTCGATCACCTACTCGTATTACTCTTGATAAAATCTGTTATCAATAGCTACGGTGCGGTGCTGTTGAGGGTTGGTCACCCGAAAGCTAACTTTCCTCAGACTGCTCGTAACTCACAGCCGCCGACCCTCGCAGTAGGACGGCAAGCGGATTACTTCGCCATGCATATCCCCGCCGAGACGCTCGATGATGCGCTCAATGCGCTGTATCCGGCCCTCCTCTCACAGACAGATGTGATCCGGGGCGCACGCGATCCCTTTCGGGAGGTGATCGGCGTGCTGGTCGAGATTGCCCGCCCACGGGCTAGGCTAAGCAGGTCGGAGACGCGAGGTAGGCCGTTCAGCGCGATCGGTGAGCTTCTGTGGTATCTCTCCCGAGACAACCGGCTCGACTTCATCCGTCCCTATATCCCGCGCTACGCCCAGGAGAGCGCGGACGGTGTGACGGTCCGGGGCGGCTACGGCCCTCGCCTGTTCAACCATCGGGGTCATGACCAGGTCGGCAGTGCCATCCGGCTCCTCCGCACCCATCCCACCAGCAAGCGAGCCGTCGTCCAAATTTTCGACGCCGAGGACACCGAGGGCGACCACGTTGAGGTGCCCTGCACCACGGCCTTCCAGTTCCTCGTGCGCGGGGAGCTGCTCCACATGATTGTCACGATGCGGTCCAACGACGCGTTCATGGGCCTGCCGCACGACATCTTTTGTTTCACCATGCTCCAGGAGATCGTCGCGCGGAGCCTGAACCGGGAGGTCGGCGCCTACCGCCAGTTTACCGGCAGCATGCATTTGTACGAGCGGAACAGAGAGGCGGCCGGCGAGTATCTGACGGAGGGTCTCCAGGCTCGAACGGAGATGCCACCCATGCCGGAGGACGATCCCTGGCCGGCCTTGGGCACTCTGCTGTCATTGGAAGGACGGATTGCACGCGGCGACACTCTCGATGCCGACGCGGAAACGAGCGCCTCCTACTGGGCGGATCTCGTCCGGCTGCTCCAGATCTATCACGCCAGCGGCGACGGGACACGGATCGCCGCGTTACGAGCGGCGATGTCCGACCGGCGCTACCATGCCTACATCGACGGTCGTAGGGCTAGGAGACCGCCGCGCCCAAGATCCACAGGCCAGCTTGACGCGGCCGAAGGTGGCGAGTGACGGCGTGGCCGACGCGGGCGAGCGAACAGGCCCGCCTGGAAGCGACCTTGGTGACATACCCTGCCGCGAGCCGCCCACTGCCGGGGGTTGCGACGGCAGCTTGCCGCCAGACCCTCGCCAAGCAGATGGTGGCGAGCCTGCGCCGGCGCGATTACCGCGACCTTATTCAAAGCCGGCCGATCGACCCCAAGCGTGCCGACCCCGACGACCCGATGTTCGACCCGGAGCGCGCGGCCGTCCTACACGCGCGCGCCGGCCAGTCCGACGAAGCTATCTGGCTCGCCTTCCTCGCGACGCATTTCGGAAAGCACGGAGTGCATGGTTGGCGGAGGGTCCGGGACGTCTACTCGGGCCTGGGTTCGGGTGCCTGGACGTGGGACCGCGTCCGCGCCTCACCAGGCATGTTCCGGGCGTGGCTCGGCGCCAATGCCGCCGCGATTGGGGGCGGGTTCGGCAACCATCGAAAGTACGAGAGCCTCGTTGGGGCGAGGGGGACCGGCGCCGTGGCCGAGGGCCTAGTGACATGGGCGGGGCCGAGCGGCTCCCTTGCCGCCAAGTTCGCTGACCTTGTCCGGGTTGGGGGCAATGACCCTAATCTCCTCTTCGACCACATGTACCGGTCGTTTAATGTTGCCCGGTTCGGGCGCCTCGGCCGCTTCGACCTTCTCTCGGTCATGGGTTGGCTCGGTATCCTTCCTATCGAGCCGGGGTCGGCCTACCTCGATGGCGCCACTGGCCCCCTCCGGGGTGCGCGCCTGCTCTTCAGCGGCACTCCCGACGCGGCTCTGGCGGCGGTCGTCCTGGAGGAATGGCTGCTCGACCTCGACCGGAGCCTCGGGGTCGGGATGGAGGTGATGGAGGACTCGCTCTGCAACTGGCAGAAAAGTCCTGGAGCGTTCGTCCACTTCCGCGGTTAGGCCGCGGCTGCGGCCTGTATTTCGGCCACACTGTACCGGCGGCGTAGCCCCTGCATTTGCCGCGGTGACAGCGCGCCCGCGTTCTGCATTTGGCCGACGACCACTCCCGGCGACACGCCGATCTGGACCGCAAAGCGGATGATGGCGTTCGCGTCGGCGCCGAGGGACATCATCTCCCCCCTTCGCGCGGGCGGGACCAGGAGATCGGCCGCGAAAGCGTTCGCCTCCGTCTCCCGCCCAGCATCTGCGGTGTCTTCCAGATCCACGAAGGTGCCGCCATCCTCGTGCAGAAGCAGATGACCGATTTCATGGAAGAAGGTGAACCAGTGGTGGTCGTCGGAGAGATGGCGGAAGCTGAGGACGACCATCGAGCGCCCGGGGGACAGGAACCGCGCCGCGCCGCTTGCCCGGCAGCCGGACGGAGTCCGCAGCGCTACAAGAGCCACGCCCGCATCGGCGCAAAGGGCGCGCAGCCGGGGTAGGAAGGCGGCCGGCTTCTTTATCGTGACGAGGTTGCGCATCGCCTGAAGCCGGTCGGCGAGGGCGCGCGGTGACCATGGCGCGCACCGGATGCTTCCCGCCTCGATCTCAGCCTGCCGGAGCCAGGCGGCGAGGGGTCCGACCTTAGATTCGAAACTCCGGGAAGTGCGGAAGACGAGGTCCTTCGCGAAGTCCGCATAACGGCGCTCCCAGTCGTCGGGGCCGTTCACCCCGAAGTAGGCTAGTAGGGTGCGTATTCCGATGATGTCGCCCAGTCATTCCGGCTCGATGTCGCCCACCGTTCC
>CAXTJM010000053.1:0-18517 GCA_964244585.1 uncultured Acetobacteraceae bacterium
AGCGCCGGTTTGTGGTACCGGTTGTCGCGGGTTCGATCCCCGTCGTTCGCCCCAGTATCTTCTCCCTCCATCCGGGTGGGGCCTGTTTGAAGGGCCTCGGGTGAATGCCAGCGACGGCGTCGCCGCGCTGATCCTGGCCGGCGGCGCGGCGAGCCGCATGGGCGGGGGTGACAAACCCCTGCTGCGGCTGGCGGGCGAGACCCTGCTCGACCGCGTCGCCGCCAAGCTGGCGGACCAGTCGCCCATCGCCATCAGCGCCAACGGCGATCCCGGCCGGTTCGGCCCCCGCTACCCGGTTCTCGCGGACCCGATCCCTGGCCAGGGTCCGCTCGGCGGCGTCTTGGCGGGGCTCGAATGGGCGGCGTCCCTGGGCATGGCGGCGCTGCTGAGCGTGCCGGGCGACACGCCGCTGATCCCGGCGCAGCTCGCCGCCGCGCTCGCGCCGGCGCCCGCCGTGGCGGAGAGCGAGGGGCGTCGGCATCATCTGGTGGCGCTGTGGCCGGTGGCTGCCGGACCGGCCCTGCGCGCCTGGCTGCAGCAGCCGGGGTCGCGCAGCGTGCGGCGGTTCGCCGACACGCTGGCGATGCGGCCGGTGCCTTTCGCCGGCGACCCGTTCGTCAACATCAACACCCCCGAGGACCTGCGGGCCGTCAGCGCACGGTTGGCACGCGACGTGCTTTCCTGATCCGGGCGGCCGAATGACCCCATTGAAGGAGCTACGATGCCCCGATCCATGACCCGACGCGTTGCCGTGCTGGCGATAGCGACGCTCGGCCTGGCCGTGACCCGCGCCGCCCAGGCGGAAGACATCCTGATCGGCGCCATCTATCCGCTGAGCGGCAATGCCTCCCAGATCGGTGCGGACGCGCAGGCCGCCGTCGCCACCATGAGCGACATCATCAACACCGACCACGCAGCGATCCCGATGCTGCTGGGCAAGGGCGGCGGGCTGCCGCACATGCATGGCGACCACATCAAGGTGATCTTCGCCGACCACCAGAACGATCCGCAGAAGGCCCGCGCCGAGGCGGAGCGGCTGATCACGCAGGAGCACGTCGTGGCCCTGATCGGCAGCTACACGAGCGCCACGGGCGCCACCATCAGCCAAGTCGCCGAGCGCTACGAGGTGCCGTACGTGGCGATGGACAACTCGTCGCCTTCGCTGAACCAGCGCGGCCTGAAATGGTTCTTCCGCACCAGCCCGCACGACGAGATGTTCACCGCGGCGATGTTCGACTTCTACAAGGCCATCGGCGAGAAGACCGGCCATCCCGTGAAGACCATCGCACTGTTCTATGAGGACAGCATCTTCGGCACCGACAGTTCCAACGTGCAGAAGAAGCTCGCGGCGGCCAACGGCATCACCGTGGCGGCCGACATCAAGTACCGCGCCAACTCTCCGTCTCTGTCGGCGGAGGTGCAGCGGCTGAAATCCGCCAACGCCGACGTGGTGATGCCGTCCTCCTACACGTCGGACGCCATCCTGCTGCTGCGGTCGGACAACGAGATCGGTTACCATCCCACCATGCTGGCGCAGGGAGCGGGCTTCGCGGAACAATCGTTCCTGACCGCGACCGGACCACTGGCGGACGGAGTGATGAGCCGCTCTTCCTTTGCGCTGGACGCGACGAAATCCCGCCCGGCGATCCCGGCGGTCAACGCGCTGTTCCGCGCCAAGTCCGGCAAGGACCTGAACGACAACACGTCCCGCCAGGTGGTCGCGGTGCAGACCCTGGCGGACGCGATCGATCGCGCCGGGTCCACCAAGCCGGAGGACATCCGGGTCGCGCTGACCAAGACGGACATCCCTGGCGACCAGACGATCATGCCGTGGAAGGGCGTGAAGTTCGACAGCACCGGGCAGAACACGGAGGCGACGCCCGTCATCCAGCAAATCGTGGACGGCAGCTATCACACGATCTACCCGTTCGATGTCGCGGTACAGGCGCCGATCTGGAACGTCGGCAAGTAGGTGAGCCTGGACACCGTCCTGCAGGTCGCGCTTAGCGGCCTGCTGATGGGGTTGATCTACGCGCTGGTGGCCGCCGGGCTGAGCCTGATCTTCGGCCTGATGGACATCGTGAACTTCGCGCATGGCGAGATGCTGATGCTCGCCATGTACGCGGCGGTGTTGCTGAACGCGGCGGCGGGGGTCGATCCGCTGCTGCTCCTGCCAGTCGTGGCGGTGGGCATGTTCGTGCTCGGCGTGCTGATCTATCGCGGGTTGATCGCGCGGGCGCTGGGCGTGCAGTTCAACCGCGGCATGGTGCAGATCTTCGTCACCTTCGGGCTGGGCATCTTCATCCGCGGCGCGGCGCAGTTCGCCTTCGGCGGCGACTTCCGCAGCATCGGCACGTCGTGGCTGGCGAACCGCACCGTGAACCTGGCGGGGGTGTACATCCCCCTGCCGCAACTGGCATCGAGCCTGGTGTGCCTGGTGGCGTTCGCCGCCCTGCTGGGCATCAGCCGCACCGAGTTCGGCCGTGCGTTGGAGGCGACGCGGGAGGACCGGGACGCCGTGGCGCTGATCGGGATCGACCGCAACCGCATCTTCGCGCTCGGCTGGGGGCTGGGCGCCGCCACGGTGGGGATCGCCGGCACCATGCTGGCGACGTTCTATTACGTCTCGCCCACGGTGGGCGCGAACTTCGCGCTGATCGCCTACGTCACGGTGGCGCTGGGCGGCTTCGGCAGCATGACGGGGGCGCTGGTCGCCGGCGTGCTGATCGGCGAGGTGGAGGCGGTGACCGCCCAGGTGCTGGAGCCGTCGCTGAAGCAGGTGGGCATGTTCGCGATCTACCTGCTGGTGCTGATGGTGCGGCCACGCGGGTTGTTCGGCAAGATATGATGGGTGAGGGCCTCTGCCGCCGATGAACAGCATCACCCGCCGCCGCCGCACCGAACTGCTCGTCGGCGTCATCGTCCTGGTCGTCCTAGCCGTGCTGCCGTTGCCGATCCGGGATGTCTACACGCAAAACCTCATCATCCTGACGGTGCTCTACGCCGGGCTGTCGCAGGCGTGGAACATCCTCGGAGGCTATTGCGGGCAGATCTCGCTGGGGCATGGGCTGTATTTCGGCGTCGGCGCCTACGTCTCGACCTTGCTGTTCGTCAATGCCGGCATTCCGCCCACGATCGGCATGTTTGCCGCCGGGCTGGTGGGCGCGGGGGTGGCGTTGCTGGTGGGCTGGCCGTGCTTCCGCCTGTCCGGGCACTACTACGCCATCGCCACCGTGGTGGTGGGGGAGATCGGCTACCTGCTGTTCCTCAACTGGGATTTCGTCGGCGCCGCGACCGGCGTCTACGTGCCGGTGGCCCATACCGATAGCTGGGCGGCCTTGCAGTTCCGCACCTCCAAGCTGCCGTTCCACTACGTCGTGCTCGCCTTCGCGGCGCTCACCTGGATCGTGGCCTGGGTGATCGAGGGGTCGCGCTGGGGCTATTCGTGGCGCGCCGTGCGCGACGACGTGACGGCGGCGCGCTCGCTGGCCGTGCGGGTGTTCCCGTCCAAGATGGCGGCGGCGGCGATCAGCGGCTTCTTCACCGCCATGGGGGGCGCGATCTACGCGCAATACGTCGGATATATCGATCCGGACAGCGTACTGGCGTCGTCCTTCTCGATCCTGATCGCGCTGCCGGCGGTGCTGGGCGGCGTCGGCACGCTGTGGGGGCCGCTGGTCGGCGCCATCGTGCTGATCCCCACCAGCGAGTTGACCCGGTCCTACATGGGCGGGGCCGGCGGGATCGACCTGATGATCTATGGCGGCCTGATCGTCGTCGTGGCGTTGGCGCGACCGACCGGGCTCGTCAGCCTGCTCGGCATCCGCAAGCAGGCCGGGGGCGCCGATGCCGTCGCTTCTTGAGGTCGAGAACGTCAGCAAGTCGTTCGGCGGCGTGGCGGCCAATGTCGACATCAGCTTCGACGTGGCGCCGGGCGAGATCCTGGGGCTGATCGGCCCCAACGGCGCCGGCAAGACCAGCCTGTTCAACTCCATCTCCGGAGAGGTGTCGCCCGACCGCGGCGAGATCCGCCTGGACGGGCGCCGCATCTCCGGCACCGGGCCGCTCGCCTGCGCCCGCGCCGGTATCGCGCGCACGTTCCAGGTGGTCCGCTCGTTCGACAGCATGACGGTGCGGGAGAACGTCATGGTGGGCGCGTTCAGCCGCACCAACCGTGCGCGGGAGGCGATGGCGGAGGCGGACCGCGTGCTGGGCGTGGCCGGGCTGACGGCACGGGCCGACCGCTCGGCCCATTCGCTGACCCCGCCGGAGAAGCGGCGGCTGGAGATCGCCCGCGCGCTCGCCACCCGGCCGCGTATCCTGCTGCTGGACGAGATGCTGACCGGGCTGACGCCCACCGAAGCGCAATCCGGCGTGCAGTTGATCCGCGACGTGCGCGACCAGGGCGTCACGGTGATCATGGTCGAGCATGTCATGGAAATCCTGTTGCCGCTGATCGACCGCGCCGTGGTGCTGAACCTCGGCCGCGTGCTGACCCAGGGCCTGCCGAAGCAGCTGGTGCGCGACCCGGCGGTGATCCGCGCCTACCTGGGCGACAAATATGCCGGCTGACACCATCCTCCGGCTGGTCGACGTGTCCGCCGCGTATAAGGGCCTCAAGGCGCTGCAGGGCGTCTCGCTGGAGGTGGCCCGGGGCGAGATCGTCGCCGTGGTGGGGGCGAATGGCGCGGGCAAGAGCACGCTGCTGCGCGCCGTTTCCGGCCAGGTGAGCACGGGCGGCTCCATCACCTTCGACGGCCACCCGCTCGCCCGCGTGCCGCCGCACCGCATCACCCGCATGGGCATCGGCCTGGTGCCGGAGGGGCGGCGGCTGTTTCCGCGTTTGAGCGTGGAGGACAATCTGCGGCTCGGCGCCTATGCCCGCCGGGGCGAGGCGGATCGGTTCAAGCCGCTCGACACCGTGTTCACCCTGTTCCCCCGCCTGAGGGAGCGGCTGGCGCAGCGCGCGGAGACGCTGTCCGGCGGGGAGCAGCAGATGCTGGCGATCGGCCGCGCGCTGATGACGCAGCCGCGGCTGCTGATGCTGGACGAGCCCAGCCAGGGCATCGCACCCCGCCTGGTGGACGACATCCTCGCCGCCGTCGCCCGCATCCGCGACGAATTGGGCATGACGGTGCTGCTGGTGGAGCAGAGGCTGGGCGAGGCGCTGGCGCTGGCCGACCGCGCCTACGTGCTCCAGACTGGACGCGTGGTGATGTCCGGCCAAGCCGACCGGATCGCGGCGGATGACGGCGTGCGCCGGGCCTATCTGGGACTTTAACGAGGGACGAAGAGCATGAACCGCCTGACCCGCCGCGGCCTGGCCGCAGCAACCGCAATCCTGCCGGCCGTGGCCTTCATGGGTGAAGCGAAGGCACAGGGAACGGAGAGCACGCTGGACCGGGTGCAGCGCACCAAGGTGCTCCGCATCTCGGCCCTGCCCGGCGCTGCCCCCTATTTCAGCAAGGACCTCGCCAGCGGAACCTGGAAGGGCGCCTGCGTCGAGATGGCCGCCGACATCGCCAAGGTATTCGGCGCGGAGGTCGAGTATGTCGAGGGCACCTATGCCTCCTCCGTGCTCGACCTGCAGGCCAACAAGGTGGACCTCGCCTTCGCCCTGAATCCCACGCCGGCACGGGCGCTGGCGATCGGGTTCACCCACCCCTTCATCATCCATCCGTTCGGCTGCATCGCCAAGGCCGGCTTCACGCCGACGACATGGGACGATCTGAACAAGCCGGAGATCCGGCTCGCCTGCGACATCGGCTCGCTGCACGAGGTGGCGGCACGGCGCTATTGCCCGAAGGCGCAGATCACCGCATTGAAGACCCCCGACGAGGCGACGCTGTTCTTCCAGTCCGGCCGCGCCGACGCGATCATCCTGGCGGCGATGATCGGGCTGTCCGCACTGGCCAAGAACCCGTCCATGGGCTCCTACCAATTGCTCAGCGGCCCGGTCGTGGCATTGCCGAGCAATTTCGGCGTGCGGCGCGAGCCTGACACACGGTTCCTCGAAGTCATGAACGCCTGGATCGACTTCAACCGCGGCACGGGGCAGGTGCGCGAAGACCTGCTGGACGGCCTGGCGCTGAGCGGCGTCAAGCGCGACACCCTGCCGCCGGGGCTGACATTCTGATCCCGACGGCCTGATGGGCTATCAATGGAGCTTCGGCTTCCTGCTGCGCTACACCCACCTCTTTGTCGTCGGGGTGGAGGTGACGGTGGCCTACACCGTCGGGACCGTCCTGCTGGGCCTGTTGCTTGGCCTGGTGATCGGGCTCGGCCGGTTGTCGCGATCCCGCCTGATCAACGCTCCGCTCGTAGCGCTGATCGAGGTGTTCCGCTGCACGCCGTTGCTGGTGCAGATCATCTGGTTCTACTACGCGCTGCCGGTCGTCATGAACGTGCAGATCCCGGCCGTGGTGGCGGCGACGGTGGTGCTGTCGCTCTACACCGCGGCGTTCTACGCCGAGATCTTCCGCGGCGGCATTGCTTCCATCGAGCGTGGGCAATGGGATGCGGCGCGTGCGCTCGGGCTGCGGCCTTGGCACGTCATGCGCCTGGTCGTGCTGCCGCAAGCGGTCCGGCGCATGGTGCCGCCCTTCCTCAACCAGTCGATCATCCAGCTGAAGAACACGTCCCTGGTGTCTACCATCGCGGTGCCGGACCTGCTGTACCAGGGGACGCTGATCACGGGTGACACCTTCCGGCCCCTGGAGGTCTACACGACGGTCGCGGTGATCTACTTCGCCCTGCTGTTTCCCCTCACCCGGCTGGTGCAGTGGTACGAGGCGCGTCTGTCGCGCGGGCGGTAGGGTCCCTTCGCCGACCCGTCTCGCAGCCGTAAACGCGATCCTGGCGCTCCCGTGCGGTTAACGCTGCTTTCATCTGCCCCGACTACATCTTTTGAGATGCGCCCGGTCCTACGAATCCTCCTTCTCGCGGTCTGCATGGCCGGCTTTGCGCCAGGTGCCTTCGGGCAGGATTTCGCCAGTGGCCGCCTGCTCGCCACCTCCGGCGTCAGCCAGTTGGAAGGGGCCGGCGGCGGCGGATTGGTGCCGTGGGCCCTCATCACCGGCTACGGCACCCGCGACGATGTGGGTGGCAACGTGCACGGCACCTACGTCCACCTGCCCAGCTTCACGCTTGGCAGCGCCGGCGCCGCGGTCGGCCTGTACGATCGCGTGGAGCTGTCGTACGCGCATGAGCTGCTCGACACCGGGTCGACCGGCGGCAAGCTCGGCATCGGCAACGGCTATGCCTTCAACGAGGACATACTCGGGGTCAAGCTCCGCCTGCTCGGCAACGCGGTCTACGACCAGGATAGCTGGCTGCCGCAGGTCGCCGCCGGGGCGGAGTTCAAGACCACCGGCAACCAGGCGGTGCTGCAAGCCATCGGCGCCAAATCCTCCCGCGGCGTGGACATGTATGTCGCCGCAACCAAGCTGTTCTTGGCGCAGAGCCTGCTGGTGGACGCGACCGTCCGGCTGACCAAGGCGAACCAGTTCGGCCTGCTCGGCTTCGGCGGCGACCGGGATGCTGGCTACAGCTTCGAGTTCGAGGGGGCGGCAGCCTATCTCGTCACCCGCAAGCTGGCCATCGGGGCGGAGGTGCGCACCAAGCCGAGCAACCTGCATTTTTCCCACGAGGGCCCGGCGGTGGATGTGTTCGCCGCCTATTTCCTGACCAAAAACCTGTCCGCGACCCTGGCCTATGTCGGCCTGGGCAACGTCGCCCGGCAGGGTGGCCAGAACGGCGTCTACGCCTCCGTGCAAGCTGGATTCTGAAGGCCGGAAAGGTAGATCCTATGTCTCGATGGATGGCGACTTTCGCGATGGTGACGATGCTGCTCGCCGCAGCGCCGCGGGCCGAAGCGGCCCTGTTCGACGATGTGGGCGGCCAGCCCGGGATCGACCGCATCGTGGCCGATGCGACGGCCCGCTTCCTGGCCGACCCGCGGGTCGGCAAGACGTTCGAAGACACCAACATGGACCGTTTCAAAAAAATGCTGTCGGCCCAGCTTTGCCAACTGACCGGTGGCCCGTGCGAGTATCGCGGCCACGACATGGCCACCGCGCATCGGGGCCTGGCGGTGAACCAGGCCATGTTCAACGCCCTTGCGGAGGATCTGCAGGACGCCATGGCGGCGACGGGCGTGTCGTACCATACGCAGAACCGCGTACTCGCGCTGCTGGCACCGATGCAGCGCGACGTGGTGTCGCGATGAGCCGTCGCCTTGCCCTGGTTTGCCTCGGACTTGGCGGATTAGGAGTTGCCTTGGGTGCGCCGGGTTTGCGCGCGGTGGCGGCCGGCATGGTCACGGTGGTCCAGGCGCATCGCGCCTTCAGCGTGGCCGAAGCTCACGTCAAGCGTGGCGACTCGATCAGCTTCACCAACGAGGACACCTTCAATCACCAGGTTTTCGTCAAATCGCCGAGTTTCTCGTTCGAGAGCACCGAGCAGGCGCCGGGAGAGGCCGTCGTCATGAAATTCCCGGTGGGCGGGACGTTCGATGTGCAGTGCGGGATCCATCCGCGGATGCACTTGGCCGTGACCGTCGACTAGGAAGCGATCGCTTCAGGTAGAAGAAGCAAGCCCATTCTATGTGCGGGGGCGATCCACACGTGAGGTCAGGCAACCTCAAACGATTGCGCTCCAGCCGATCGCCCGCGGGCGTTGGCACCACCCTCTCCGGAACGGTCATGTGCCGATACGATTGAAAATCCTGCTCGGCTGTGTCGCCCTCGTGCTGATGACGGTGGGCCAGGGCCTGTACAGCCGCTCGACGGAGCAGCAGCTCGGCGCGTTGAGCGTCACGCTGTATGACGATGCCTTCCTGGCGATGAGCTACTTGCGGTCGGCGCAGAACGACCTCCTGGTCGCCGCCACACTCCCCGACGCGCAGGCGGCGGACCATCTGCATGAGGCCTTGGAGAGCATCACGGTGGCGGAAAGCCGCGCCATGTCCGCGCCGGGGAGGAAGGCGGCTGCCGCGTTGCAGGAGATGTTGGCCGGCTTGCAGGCACTGTCCGGCCGTTCCCGCGCGGACGCGATCACGGCGGCCGAAGACGAGTTCGACACCGCGGTGGAGATCTATGCGGCCGATGGCTACCATCTGCGCCGGGTGGTCGGCGATGTCCTGGTTGGCGTCGAGCGCCGGACCTGGGTGGCGATCGGCGTCTCGGTGGCGACCGCCCTGTTCGTCACGGCGCTGCTGAGCCGCGCGATCCTGCCGCAGGTGCGGGCGGCCGTCGGGATCGCCCAATCGATCGCGGCCGGCAACCTCGCCAACGGCATCGCGCCGCGGGGCCGCAGCGAGACCGCGGACTTGCTGCGCGCCCTGGGGATCATGCAAGCGGCGATCGCGACCAGCCTGGCGGAGAACCGGCAGTTGCTGGAGCAGCAGGCGGCGGCCCACGGCGCGGCGGATCGTCACCAGGCGGAGATCGATGCGTTCGTACAGCGCTTCGGGCGCAGCATCGCCGGTGTGTTCCAATCCGTCTCGGAGTCCTCCGTCGGGATGATGCGTAAGGCGGACGGCCTGCTGGCCGATGCGGACGCCCTGCTCCGCAGCGAGCGGGGGATGAGCCAGGAGATCGAGCAGGTGGTCGCGCGGATCGCCGATGCCAGCCTGGCATCCAAGGCGTTGAGCGAGGCGATCATCGGCATCCGCGGGCAGGCGGCGGAGACGGAGCAGCGTGCCAAGGCCGCGCTGGAGGAGACCCGGGCGGCGAGCCTGCAGATGTACACGCTCGACAGCGTCGCCGACGAGATCGCGGCCGTTGTGGCGCTCATCGGGTCGTTCGCCGGCGAGACCAAGATGCTGGCCTTGAATGCTACGATCGAGGCGGCCCGGGCTGGCCCGGCGGGGGCCGGATTCGCGGTGGTGGCCAACGAAGTCCGCCTGCTCGCGCAACGCAGCGCGCAGGAGGCGAGGATGGTGCAGGAGCGCATCGCCAGCATCGTCACCATGACGGCGCAGGCCCGTGCCTCGATCACGGCGATCGATGTCTCGGCGCAGGAGGTCCATCGCCTCAGCGCATCCATCGCCGGTGCCGTCGCCTCGCAGGAGGAGGCGTCGACCAGCATGTGGTGCAGCGTATGGGAGATCTCGGTCAACGCGACCAATGTCGAGCGCGGCCTGGCGGGTCTCGGCGGCATACTGCGGACTGGCGCGGGGAATTTACGCACCATCGGGGACGAGGCCGGCAAGCTGTCGCATAACGGCATCGATCTCAGCGGCGAGGTGTCGGCCTTCCTGCAATTCATCGGCGCGATCAAGGCTGGCGAATTCGCCCGGACCGCGCCCGTCTCCGTCGTCGCGCAACTGGAGGTCGAGGGGATCGTGCGGACCGGCCTGGCCGTGTTCACCTCCGAGGTGGCGGCGAGCTTCACGCCCGGCTTCGATGCCGCGCTCGGAGCTGCGGGCACGCTGCGGCTGGATGGCCGGCATAGCCTCGCCGTCCGCATCACGGAGGCTGCCAGCGGTTCCGTGCAGCTCCAGCCGTCCCTGGAGGAGCGGGCGCGGCGTGAGCTTCGCGATGTGCTGGCGGGTTTCGGCAGCGATGCCGGCGCCGCGACGCGCTTATTGGCTGCCTGACCCGCTACGTGGCGGACCGTGCGAAGGTGCGGGCGAGGCCGTCCGCCAGGCCGATGGGCACGACGCCCAGTTGGCGCCGCATCGGGTCGATGCCCCAGCTCTTATCCTCCAGCAGGCGCTGGACCTCGGCCCGGCGGATGGTCGGGATGCCGGGCACCAGCCGGGTGAGCGGCGCCGCCAACCGCAGCAGCCGCGCCGGGAGCGGCACGATGCGCGGCGGCGGCAGGCCGGCGGCGTGCGCCACCGCCCGCACGAAATCCGCGTAGCTGATCCGGTCCGCCCCGGCGAGGACCATGGTTTCCGGCCGATACCAGGTGGCGGCGATGGCGGCCCGGATGCAGCGCGTCACGTCATCCTGGTAGATCGGCCGGACCAGAGCGCGGCCGCCGCCGGGCAGGGGCACGACGGGCAGCCGCCGAAGCATGCGCGCCAGGCGCTGCACGTTGTCCTCCCCTTCCGCGCCGTAGATCATCGTCGGGTGCAGCATGACGCCGAAGCGGGACGAACTGCGGAATGCCGCCTCGCCCGCCAGCACGCCAAGGCCGTGGCCGTCGGGCCAGCGGGTGAACTTGCGGGTGCTGCCCAGCAGCACCAGGTGGCGGACCCCTTCCGGCGCGGCGTCCAGGATCGCCGCGGCGTGGCGGGCATGGGCGCAGGACACCACGATGTCGGCCGCCCGGAGCGCGCGGCGCAGCGCCCTTGGGTGCCGCAGGTCGGCCACCGCCGGGAGGCCGGGCAGCCCGGTCGCGCGCCACTTCGCGGCATCGCGCACGATGGGCACGTACTCGACGCCGTCGGCAACCAAGGACCGGCAGAGCGCCATGCCCGATCGTCCGGATGCACCGATGATGTGGATGCTCATGATGCGCCATCATACGGTCTGGAGACACTCGGAACACCCCATGGTATCATGATACCGCATAGGCGGCGCCTTGACTCCCTAGGCCGAAGCGTCGATACACCGCCGCCTGACGCTGACGGAATTTTTCAGATGAAGACGACGCTATCGCTGAAGCCCGCGGAGGTCACCAAGAATTGGACGCTGATCGACGCGGACGGCCTGGTGCTGGGGCGGCTTGCGACGATCATCGCGCAACGGCTGCGCGGCAAGCACAAGCCGCAATTCACCCCGCACGTCGATTGCGGCGACAACATCGTCGTGGTGAATGCCGAGAAGGTCCGGGTGACCGGGAAAAAGGCCGATCAGTCCGTCTTCTACTATCACACCGGCTTTCCTGGCGGGATCAAGGGCCGCTCCGTGCGGGCCATCCTGACCGGGCGGCATCCGGAGCGTGTGATCGAGAAGGCGGTGGAGCGAATGATCACTCGCGGTCCGCTGCAGCGCGCGCAGATGAAGCATCTGTACGTCTATGCCGGTCCCGACCACAAGCATGAGGGCCAGCAGCCGCAGGCCTTGGATGTGGCCGCGCTCAACCGCAAGAACACGAGGATCTGATGTCCGACACCACGGAAACCCGGACGGGCACGCTCGCCGACCTCAAGGATTTTGCCGTCACCGGGACGGTGCCGACCGCCAATGCCGCCGCGATCCGCGTCGAGCCAAAGCGCGATGCGCTCGGCCGGTCCTACGCCACCGGCCGCCGCAAGAACGCCATCGCCCGGGTCTGGATCAAGCCCGGCAAAGGCGACATCAACGTCAACGGCAAGACCGTGACGACCTATTTCGCCCGTCCTGTGCTGCGGATGCTGATCACCCAGCCCTTCTTGATCTCCGACCGCTACAACCAGTTCGACGTGTTCTGCACAGTGAATGGCGGCGGGCTGTCAGGCCAGGCCGGCGCGTTGCGCCATGGCATCAGCCGGGCGCTGACCTACTACGAGCCAGAACTCCGGGGCATCCTCAAGCTTGCCGGCTTCCTGACGCGTGATAGCCGCGTGGTGGAACGCAAGAAGTACGGCAAGGCAAAGGCCCGCCGGTCGTACCAGTTCTCCAAGCGTTGATCGTTACATAACAGGTACTTACGAGCCGTTTTCCCGCGTTTTCCTGGAAGCGTTTTCCAGCCTGGAGATTGCGTTTTCGCGAGCCGTTCCTGGTCCGCGCTGGCGGTGTAAAGTTGCACCATCGCCATCGTCCGATGGCCCGTCACGGCAGCGATTTCATGCGCGCTGCGCCCGGCCTCAGCCAGAGACGTCGCGGCCAGTTTCCGCAGTTCATGGACGCTCAAGCCGGGCGGCAGTCCGGTGTCGGGTAGCAGCCGCGACATCTCGCTGGTGAGGTGGGTCACCTTCCAATGGATGCCCTTCGGCGTTGTCAGGATGTGTGTCGAGACGGCCGTCCGAGTTCGGCCTTCAGGGCCGGGTGCACTGGGATGATCAGCGCCGGCCGCTTGTGCAGCCGGGCGCCTTTCTCCTGCTGGACGCTGATCGATGAGCCGTCATAGGCCCGCCAGGTCATTGCCACGGGTCGCCGCGGCGTTGCCCGGCGTAGCGGGCCAGGACTACCACGCGGCGCAGGGCCTCCGGCAGCTTGGCCTCGGCCAGATCGGCCTGCTCGTTGGTCCAGGCAGTCAGGTGGCCCCCCGGCAGCGCCTTGATGCGGGCGATAGGCGAGTTGTCGCACCACCCCCGGTCCCTGGCCCAGGAATAAACCGTCCCGGCCGTTTGGATGAAGGCGTTCCCCGCGCCGTGCCCGCGCTCGCTGGCGATCGCATCTCGCATGGCAAGCAAGGTCCGACGTCGCACCTCCAGCACGAGCTGGTCTGCGATCTCCTCCAGGTCACGGAGGTAGTAGCCGTAGTGCTGCTTGGATTTCGGGTGCAGTCGGCGGTATTCCGGGCTGCACTTGTAGGCGATGATCAGGGCGCCGATCGTGTTGGGCGCCACCCTGGGCTGGGGATCAGGCCTACTGGCGTAGCGGTATTCCTTGATCGACCCGTCGGCCAATCGTCTTCTGACGACCTTCTCGCGCCCGTTTGATGATCGCATTGACCGCATCCTGCTCGGCTTGTTCAAGGCTACGGTGGGTCGGCTTATTGGTAAACAAGGCGTCCAACGCCAGCCGGTCCCACTGCGGGCTGCGGGTCTGGCCGCTGATGTGGATGCCGGGCCAGACGTGATCGTTGTAGCGCAGCCAGATGTGGTCGGCCTCGGTGACCGGCGGGTCGTCCAGGCCCCAATCCTCGCATGTCGGCTCCCAGAGGCGCTGCCATTCGGCCTGCATCTCAGCCAGGCGGACACAGAGGGCGAGCAGGTCGGCGTCGGGGTGCCTGGTTCCTGGCTTGCTGGCAGCGGCTATGGAGGTGTGCATTATGCTGCAATCATCCAGGCGACATTCCGATCGGAACGCTTCGGGCGATCTGCGCTCAGGCCGGCTGGGATCACCCGCCTGAGCGATAGGAGGGCAGCATGGCGACCAAGACGTATCTCGCGATCGCAGACCGGGCGCCGGGCGAGCCCCTGCACTCGATCATCTTCCCGGCTTTTCCTGGTGTCACCTCCGTCGCGGAAACCTTGGCCGACCTGATCCCGCAAGCTCGTGACGCCCTCGCTACTGCGGTGGATGACATGGAAGCCGATGACGAAGCGCTGCCTCCGGCCGTGGAGGATGGCGCCAGCCAACCAGCCGTGCCCGATGGGCTGCACAACCCGATCATGCTGATGGTGCCCGTCGAGGTCCGCACGCGTGCCGTGCGGGTCAACGTCAGCCTGGACGAGGGCTTGCTGGCCCGGATGGATGCGGTGGCTGCTCGGATCGGCACCAGCCGGTCGGCGCTGCTGGCGAAGGGCGCGCGCATGGCCATCGCGGCAGAAGCCGGCACGGGCTAGCCGACAACGAGCAGGGCGCGGGGTCAAGCTCCGGGCTTCTTGCCGAAATGCACTACGGCGCCCGTGATCGTTTCCTCTGGCTGATCTGGGTAACCGCGGAAGTGGCCGGCCCATTGTGGTTCACCACCGCCGTAATCGACCAGTGCACCGTCGGCATCGTAGATCGCGACAGCCTGCGCCGCCTGAATGTTGGAGGGCGGCAGGCGCTGAGACAGGCCCAGCAAGGGTGTGTCTCTCACGCCGCCGCTCCCATGGCCAGGATCTCGTGGCAGAGCCGCCCGGCCATCATCTCGTGGTAGCCGGCCGCCTCCTCCACGGGTTCGTGGATGCCCTTCTCCACGCCGCCGGTCTCGAAGGCGTGGATGACCGCCTGCGCTTTGGCTCGGATGCCCTGAATGCTCGTGGCCGGGCTCGCGATGATGGTGTCGATCGGCGCGCTCCAGGCGGCGACGATCGACGCGATCATTTCGTCCGTCACGTCTGCCAGCGGCAAAGCGTTGACCGCCTTCAGGGCCTCGGCCGCCTGCGCAAAGCTCTCGCACGCCTCCAGTAGCTTCGCGTCGGAGTGATGCCCGGACGGAGGCGCGGCAGCCTTGGCATCGGCTTCGTCAAGGACGGCGGTCAGCATGTCCCACGCCCAATGGACCGCCGGGGTGCCCTCCGGGTTCTCCTGCCCGTCCAGCCGTGCCGTCTGGGCCTCGACCTTGGCAACGCGGGCCTTGGCGACCCTGCCTTCGTGGGTCGCGGGGTGCCAGTCCGTGATGGCGTCGCGCGTGCGCTCATACGCCTGCCAGGCCGGATCGCCGGCGGATCACTCCGCAGCGCCAGCGATAGCCCAGGCCCGCGGCGGCCGAGGCTGCCCAAGCCTCCCGATGTCACCCACCGCCGCGGACCCAGCTCGTCGCACCTCGATCTCCTTGTCCTGTTCCGGCCTCGACAACCGGGAACATGCAGGAGGAGCGACCCATGCGGTCGGGCAAATCACCCACGGACGTGGGCAAGTCACCCAAGGTCATCCCCGTGTCTGACGCGGCACTCGACACGGTCGGCCGCTTCGTCGGCGAGGCGGTGGCGGCGCGGCGCCATCGCGGCCGCAAGATCGCGATCTCGGAAGTCGCGCGCTTCCTCGGCTTCAGCGAGCGGCGGGTGCGCGCCTATGTCGACCGGGAGGTCAAGCAGGCGCTCGCCTGGGAGCTGCTGCAGATCCAGCAACGGCAGCAGGCCGAGTTGGAGGACAGGCTGCGGGCGCTGGATGCCGAGGCGGCGATCGTCCGCGCCCGCCTGGATCTGGCGGTGCCGTGATCGGGCTCCTCAACATCTGGCGCCGCCGGTTTGCCGCGTGGGTCGCAGCGATCTTCCTCACCCGCTCCAAGGCGGACCTGCGGCGCCACGAGAAGTGGATGGCCATCGCCAGGGAGCCGGCGTCGGACATGCGCGCTGCCCGGGGCTTCCTCATCGGCGCCGTGCTGTCGGTGCCATGCTGGGCGGTGCTGTGGCTGCTGTGGCGGCTGCTGTGACGGCCAACCTGTTCTCCATCGCCTGCATGGCCGCCAGCCTGATGGCGTGCTCATGGATTGGGAATGGGCGGTGGTGACCTACTCCGCCGCCTCGACCGCCTTGCGCAACACATCCCCCATGCGGCTCTGCCAGCCGGGCCCAGTGGCCCGCCAGCGCTCCAGCACGTCCTGATCCAGCCGCAGAGCAATTTGCTCTTTCACCGGTGCCTTCTGCGGACCGCGGCGGCGCACCAGCGCGGCATACACCTCCGGCGTCATCTCACTGGCCGGACGCAACTCGGCCATCTGGGCGTCTGTCAGTTCCGGGTTGTCAGGATCCTGGGCAATGCCGCGCTGGATGGCGGCCTCCTCGTCGTCGGTCGGCATCCTAACTTTCGCTCGCATAGAACCGAACCTCCCTCTTGCTGGCCTTCCGCAGGCTGATGACACGGACGGACCGCGTCTCGATCGAATAGATCAGGACATGCAGCCGGTCTTTGATCGCGCCGTATGCCAGGAGCCGAGGCTCCCCACCCTCGTGTCCGAGCGTCGCCCGGAACAACGCCGTCTCCCACTGAAACCCCTCGACCGCACCGAATTCTACGCCGTGCTTGGCGAGGTTGCTCTCGGCTTTCGAAGGTTCGAAGGAGAACAGCATGCATTCTGTATATGCGATCTGTCGAGCGGACGCAAGGCCAGATTGCATATGCGGGTGATGGCGCGATGATCGAGATCGTGATTCCCGGCGAGATGCGGGGTAAGGGCCGGCCACGTTTCTCGACGCGCGGCGGGTTTGCCCGGGCGTTCACCGACACGAAGACGGCCAACATGGAGACGTGGGTCCGATCCTGCGTGGTCGACCAAGTCGGGCAGCCGATGCTGGAGGGGCCGCTGGCGCTCACCGTCACGATCGGTGTGGCCATTCCCGCCTCCTGGCCGAAAAAGCGCCACGCCGATGCGCTGGCCGGGCGACTGCGGCCCACCGGTAAGCCGGACTGTTGATTTTCGCTGAGAACTGACCCGGCGTTTTCGTTGAGATTTGCCCCGCCTTGCATTATCTCCTGCGGGCTGCGGGCTTGGGTCAAGCGGGCGTTTTGGTCATCCTGCTTTCCGTCGGTCGAGCTGTTCCTGAACCGGAAGCTGTCGTTGCCGGTTTGCAGGATGTGGCAGTGGTGCGTGAGCCGGTCGAGCAGCGCCGTGGTCATCTTGGTGTCGCCGAAGACGTCGCCCCCCTCGCTGAAGCTCAGGTTGGTGGTGATGGCCACGCTGGTCCGCTCGTAGAGCTTGCTGAGCAGGTGGAACAGCAGGGCACCACCCGAGGAACTGAACGGCAGGTAGCCGAGCTCGTCCAGGGTCACGAGGTCCAGGCGGAGCAGGCGATCGGCCAGCTGCCCGGCCTTGTTGGCGGTCTTCTCCTGTTCCAAGGCGTTGACCAGGTCGACCGTGAAAAAAACCGGACCTGCTTGCGTCCGTGCTCGATAGCCTGGACGCCCAACGCCGTGGCGAGGTGTGTCTTGCCGGTGCCGGGCCCGCCGATCAGCACGACGTTGTCGGCCCGCTCGGTGAAGTCGCCCCGGTGCAGCTGGCGCACGGTGGCCTCGTTGACCTCGCTGGCTGCGAACTCGAAGCTGGCCAGGTCCTTGTAGGCCGGGAACCGGGCCGACTTGATGTGGTAGGCGACCGAGCGGACCTCGCGCTCCGCCATCTCGGCCTTGAGCAGCTGCGACAGGGTCGGGATGGCCGCCTCGAACGCCGGGGCGCCCTGTTCCACCAGGTCGCCGACCGCCTGGGCCATGCCATACATCTTGAGCCCGCGCAGCATGACCACCAGCGCGGCGCTGGCGGGATCATGACGCATGGCGCACCTCCCGGACCCGCAGCGCGTCGTAGCGCCCGGTGTCCGCCCGCGGCTCCTGCGTCAGCACCAGGGCTTGCGGCGCCTCGATGGCGGCGGTGGTGCCCTTGTTGTCCGTCAGCCGGTGCAGGAGGTTCAGCACGTGTGTCTTGGTGGCGACACTGCCCTCGAGGGCCAGCTCCACGGCGCACAGCACCGCCTGCTCGTCGTGCTGCAGCACCAGGGCCAGGACGTCCACCATCTCCCGGTCGCCCCCTGGTCGTCGCAGCAGCTGGGCCTGGAGCTTGCGGAACGCCTCCGGCATCTCCGCGAACGGCGCGCCGTTGCGCAGGGCACCCGGCTTGCGTTGGATCACTGCCAGGTAGTGCCGCCAGTCGTAGATCGTGCGGCCGGGACCGTCGTGCGCGCGCTCGACGACCCGGGCGTGCTCGCACACGATCTGGCCCTCGGCCACCACCACGAGCCGGTCGGGGTGGATCCGCAGGCTGACCGGGCGGTTGGCGAACGATGCAGGCACGCTGTAGCGGTTGGTCTCGAAATGCACCAGGCAGGTCGGCGACACCCGTTTGGTGTGCTCGACAAAGCCGTCGAACACTCGCCCCAGCGGCATCAGGCTCGCCCTCTCCTCGGCGTGCACGGCGGCAATGGTTCCCGGCAGGATCCCATGCGTGAGCTCGCTCCAGCGCTCGATGCAGCGGGCTTCGAGCCAGGTGTTGAGCGAGGGTAGGTCCGCGAAGGGCGGCATGGCTTGCCAGATCTGCCCACGTGCATCCTGCACAT
>CAXTJM010000054.1:0-17447 GCA_964244585.1 uncultured Acetobacteraceae bacterium
CCTTCCGAGCCGCAACAAATCACACCCGAGTCAACGCTCACGCTCAGCGGTATTAGCCATCGCCATGTCGGGCAAGCCCGGCTTCAACGAGTTCGTTTGGAAGAAAATAGGTGAGACAACGCCTAAGCTCAAAATAAACTACAACATCGGGATTCCTGAATGGCAGATGGATGTCAGTTCCGGCGATTTTGCAGACGATCTCGACTCAGCACTAGTTCAAGGCATCATTCAGCTCCTCGAAATATTTGTTCCATTTTTTCTTGCCTATCTGGCAGTCGTCTACTTCATGCATCGAGGCCTGTCTAAACTGCTCGGCTCGTTGCGGGACGCCATGACCAAGTTGGCTCAGGGTGACCTCGGAACCGAGGCTGTGCGTTGGAAACGGCGCGATGAAATCGGCCAGATGGCGGACGCGTTCGAGACGTTCCGTCAGGCGGCTCACGACAAGGCGCGGCTGGAAGATGAAACAGCGGAGCAGCGCCGACGTGCGGATGACGACCGTTCCATACGAGACCAAGCCAAGGCAGCAGCCGCGGCGGAGCAGGGCCGGGTAGTCGAAGCGCTGGGCAACGGCTTGCAGGCATTGTCGGGCGGCGACCTTACGTTCCGCCTGACGGGTGCGTTTCCTGCTGACTACGAGAAGCTGCAACGGGATTTCAA
The DNA here is from genome assembly GCA_964244585.1 of uncultured Acetobacteraceae bacterium. Classification (GTDB taxonomy): domain Bacteria; phylum Pseudomonadota; class Alphaproteobacteria; order Acetobacterales; family Acetobacteraceae; genus LMUY01. Next base: position 661 of record CAXTJM010000054.1, read on the forward strand.
TGTTGCGGTTGAAAAGCTGCAGGAGACGTTGCAGGTGATCGCCACCAACGCCATGGGAATTCAGTCTGGTTCAGGCGAGATAACTGCGGCAGCGGACGATCTTGCCCGTCGGACAGAGCAGCAAGCGGCCAGCTTGGAGCAGACCGCCGCGGCGCTTGACCAGATTACGGCGACGGTTCGCAAGACGGCAGAGGGCACCGGCCACGCCCGTCGCGTCGTGTCCACGGCGAGAAAAGAAGCGGAAATGTCCGGCAGCGTGGTGCGGCAAGCGGTCAAGGCGATGGACGCGATCGAGAAATCGTCCAGTGAAATCGGGCAGATCATCGGCGTCATCGATGAAATCGCGTTCCAAACGAATCTTCTGGCGCTCAACGCGGGCGTCGAAGCTGCCCGGGCAGGTGATGCAGGGCGTGGGTTTGCGGTAGTCGCCTCCGAGGTGAGGGCGTTGGCGCAACGCTCGGCCGAGGCTGCAAAGGAGATCAAGAGCCTGATTTCGACTTCCGCCGGTCACGTGACATCGGGCGTGACCCTGGTGAACGAGACCGGCCAGGCGCTCGACCGCATTGTCATCGAAGTGGCCGAACTTGATGGAATGATTCTGGACATCGCCGGCTCAGCAACAGAGCAAGCCACCGGGCTTGGTGAGGTCAATACCGCGGTGAACCAGATGGACCAGGTGACTCAGCAGAATGCCGCCATGGTTGAACAAACAACCGCTGCGAGTCACTCGCTTGCTCAAGAGACGGAGAAGTTGTCAGCCTTGATCGGCCGCTTCCGGGTAACGGAAGCGGGTGAAGCGCCCGATCGTCGTGAGCCCAGTGTTGGCAAGTCCGCCGTCCCGATGGCGAGTCGTCCGACCCAGCGTGCAATGCCAGGGAAACCAAGCCGAGCAGGCAGGTCGTCTGCGCAAGCCCTGAAAGTGGCATCCAATGCGGAATGGGAGGAGTTCTAGCTTTACCTGGCAATTGTGTGGCCGGACTAAACTCACCTCGGCATGCGTCCGAGCCGCCATGCCCGACTGCACGCAAGAACGGCATGGAACTGCTTTGGCGCGCGGCCTCTAGTCAATGCGCCGGCCAGCCGGACGGCGACGTCGGCACGCGAGACGAGCGACATTCGTGCGTCGGCAAGACCGAACATCGGGCCCGTTTTGCACTGGCAGCCGCGACATCTCCATAAAGGTCTCGACTGGCGGCGGAGTCCTTCGAAGCGCCGGCCCACGATCTGCGCGCCCTTCTGCGGCTGGCGGCAGGGCGCATGGAGGAGCCGATGGCGGCGATCATCGACGACGGCCGTTGCCGCCATGCTGATCGCAAGCCTTGGTCCGCACCTGAAAGCCGGCGATGGCGTGGTCAGACCGGGCCTGCCAGGCTCTGCGCGGGCTTTGCATCGGTGAAGCGCGCCACGTCCGCCATGACGAGCGGCGTCTCGGGCGAGGCCAACGCCGCCCGCAAAGACGCCTCGTCGCGGAACCGGCATTCACAGATGCAGATCGTTCCCGCTTCCATGTCGGCGGGCCAGAAAGCGGCGCAGCCCTGCAGGCCGAGTGGACCCCAGAATTGTAGCACCAGCGGCAGGTGGTGCCGCAGGTAATAGTCGCGGTCGAAGCGCGTGCCCGCGTCGCCGGAATAGGTGACGTACATCGTCGTCATCGGTCGAACACCTCCTCGCTCGGCACGTCGAACGCGTTGAGCGTGATGGCCACCTGGGCGTAGGTCCCGATCCAAAGCACCAACTCGTTGAGGGCGCCCTGGCCGAGCAGGTCGCGCGCCGCACGATAGGTGGCGCCGGCCAGCACGCCGCCGCCGAGCAGCGCGGTCGCCACGTCGAACGCACACGCTTCCTCCGGCGTCAGGTCGGGCGGGCGGCCGCCGGCGGCCAGCGTCGCGATCTTGGCCGGGTCGATGCCCTCCTCCGCCGCGGTCGCGGCATGGGCATAGAGCTCGTAGGCGGCCCGGAAATGCGCGCCGACGACGATGATCGCGACCTGCTTGGCCGACGGCGAAAGCCGCTTCATCGCGGTCAGAGCCGCGATCACGTCGTAATGCGCCTGCCCGACCGGCGGCTCGTGCAGGAACACGCCCCAGGGGCCGAGCAGTGCGCCATCCCCGCGCGTCGTCGTGAACGCGGTGAAGCCGTGCGCGATCTGCTCGCGGTTGCGGTCGTACAGGGCGCGCTGCTCGGGCGTGAGCTGGTCTGGCGGCAGGGTCGGAAGGCGCATCTCGGGTCTCCGCCGTTCAGGCCATGAGCAGGCGGTCGGGGGTGATCGGCAGTTCACGCATGCGCTTGCCCGTGGCATGCCAGACCGCGTTGGCGATGGCGGGCGCCACCCCGCACAGGCCGAGTTCCGCCACCCCCTTGACGCCGAGCGGGTTCATGATGGTGTCCTCGCTGTCGACGAACACCGCGTCGAGCTCGTGGATGTCGGCGCAGACCGGGAGGAGGTACTCGGCGAGGGTCGCATTGGCGATACGCCCTAGGTTCTCGTCCCACTCCGCCTCTTCCAGCAACGCCATGCCGATCCCGCCGACCATGCCGCCGATACATTGGCTGTGGGCGAGCCGGGGATTGACGATGCGTCCCGCGTCATAGGCGCCGATCACCCGCGGCACGCGGATGGTACACAGGTCGGGATCGACGCGCACCTCGGCGAACACCGCCCCGAAACCGACGGAGCTGTGCGTCTTCGCCTCATCGCCCGGGGTGGCGCTGGCCTCCGCATCAAGGCGATGCAAGCCGGCGCGCTGCAGGACCCTTTCCAAATCGTTGGTGCCCCCGGCAAGCTCCACGAGCTTGGCCTTCAGCGCGTTGCACGCGGCCAGCACCGCCGACCCGACACTGGCCATCGTCGTCGAGCCGCCGTGCTCCTTGGCAGCCGGAAAGGTCGAGTCTCCAAGCTCGAACCGCACCCGGTCGACGGGCAGGCCGAGCGCGTCGGCAGCCACCTGCGTCGCCGCCGTGTAGGTGCCCGGGCCCATATCCGTGGTGGCGCAGCGCACGGTCGCGGTCCCGTCGGCGAAGAGCGTCGCGGACGCGGACGTGGGATAGCGGGCCACGTGGTAGATCGCGGTCGCCATGCCGAACCCGACCAGGTCGTTCCCGTCGCGCATGGCACGCGGCGCCGGTATGCGGCGGTCCCAGCCGAACCGCTCCGCCCCTTGCCGGTAGCACGCGCGCAACGCCTTGGAGGACCAGGGCAGGTCCTTGGTCGGGTCGCGCTCGGCGTAGTTGCGCAGGCGCAGCTCGATCGGGTCGAGTTGCAGCGCCTCCGCCAGCTCGTCCATTGCGATCTCCTGCCCGATCAGGCCAGTCGCCCAACCCGGCCCGCGCATCGGGCAGGGGGTGTTGACGTTCATCGGCACCAGGCCGTAGCGGGTGCGGCGGTTGGGGCAGGCATATGTCGTGGCGGCGGGGGCGAGCGCGCCCTCGGCGAACTCCTCATAGGTGGAGGTTTGGCCGATGACCTCATGGATCATGGCGGTGAGCCGCCCGTCGCGCTCGGCGCCAAGTGCCACGCGCTGCCGGGTCTCGGGGCGGAAGCCGATCGCGGTGGAGAGCTGGCGCCGGGTCAGCTCCAGCCGGACCGGGCGCCCGACGCGGCGGGCGGCCATCGCGGCGAGGGTGACGTGCGGCCAGGTGCGGAGCGCCGAGCCGAAAGCGCCGCCGACGAACGGGTTGATGACCCGCACGTTCTCCGCGGGAATGCCGAAACGACGGGCGATCTCGTCCCGCTCGTTGCCGACCCACTGCGTCTTGCTCCACAGCGTGAGCCGCTCACCCTGCCAGTGCGCGACGGTGGCGTGCGGCTCCATGGCGTTGTGCTGCTCGCGCGCCTGGCGGTAGGTCGCATCCACCCGGACCGGCGCCGCGGCAAAGGCTGCGTCCGGGTCGCCCTGCCTGGTTTCGGGGCCGCGTCCTTTTTTAGCGGCCGTCTCGGAGGTCGGCTCGGCGAGCGCCGGGTCGAAGCGGACACGACGGGCGGGATCGGGCGCGTAGGTCACGCGGACCAAAGACGCCGCATGGAGCGCCTGTGCCTGCGTGCTCGCCACCACCAGCGCGACCGGCTGGCCACTGAAGCGGATCTCGGAATCCTGCAGCACGCGCAGCTGCTCCCCCGTCACCGGATCGACCGCAGACCGCTCCGCAGGCGCCTCGTACGGAAGACGGTCAGCGTTGGGATGGGTGAGCACGAGCAACACGCCGGGTGCGATCTCCGCGGCGGCTGTGTCGATCGCAATGATGCGCCCGGCCGGGACCGTGCTGTCGCAGGTCGCCGCGTAGGCGAGGCCTTCGGGATGGAACTCCGCGGCATAGCGGGCGCCACCCGTGACCTTGGCGGGTCCGTCGACGCGGGTGAGCGGCGCACCGATGGCGTTCAAGCGAGCGCTCCCGTCTCGATCAGCGCTCGGGACACCGTGCGCCGGATCAGCTCGACCTTGTAGGCATTGCGTCCATGCGCGACGGCGCCGTCGGCGGCATGCGATGCCGCCGCCTGCGCGAGCGCGGGGGTCAGGCGCTGGCCCCGCAGCGCCGCCTCGACCTGGGGCAGTCGCCACGGCTTGGTCGCGACGCCGCCGACCGCGATCCGGACGTCGCGCACCGTGCGGTCATCGGCCAGGTCGAGCGCCACCGCGGCGGAGGCGATCGACCATTCGAAGCTCGTCCGGTCGCGGACCTTGAGGTAGTGCGAGTGCCGGGCGGCCGGGCCCGTCGGCACCTCGATGGACAGGATCAGCTCACCCGGCGCCAGCTGCGTCTCGACCGCGGGCGTGTCGCCGGGAATGCGGTGCAGCTCGATGAGCGGGACGGTGCGCTCCCCGTCCGGCCCGGCGATCCTGACCGCCGCGTCCAGAACCAGGAGGGCGTTGGCGAAATCGCCCGCATAGGTGGCGATGCACTGGGAGCTGCCGCCGAGCACCGCATGGAAACGGTTCTGCCCCTCGATCGCCGGGCAACCCGTTCCCGGCTCGCGCTTCTCGCAGGGCGCGCCGGGGTCGCGGAAGTAGCCGCAGCGCGTGCGCTGGAGCAAGTTGCCGCCCAGCGTGGCCAGGTTGCGCACCTGCGCCGACGCGCTGGCGAGCAACGCCTCCGCCACCACGGGGCACTCGGCCAGCACCGTCGCGTGCGCGGCCGCATCGCTCATCCGGGCGAGCGCGCCGAACCGCAAGAAGCCGGGATGCGGCTCGATCCGGTCGAGCCCGTGCAGGCCCGAGACGTCGACGATCCGGTCCGGATTGCGCAGGTGCTCGCCCATGAGCTGCATCATGTCCGTGCCCCCGGCGAAGAAATCTGCACCGGGTTCGTGCGCGCCGTCCGAACGGTGACGCGCGCCACTCGCGGTCGCGGCGGCGAGGCTGGCGGCGCGGGCGTAGGCGAAAGGAACCACCGTCAACCTTCCCGTTCGGCCACGTCGCGGATGGCGGCGACGATGTTGGTGTAGGCGCCGCAGCGGCAAATGTTGCCGCTCATCCACTCGCGAACCTCGCCGTCGGATTGCGCGTGGCCTTCGGCGATGCAGGCCACGCCGCTGATGATCTGCCCCGACGTGCAGTACCCGCATTGGTAGCCGTCATGGGCCACGAACGCCGCTTGCAGCGGGTGCAGCTCGCCGTCCTGCGCCAGCCCTTCGATCGTGGTGATCGCCTTGCCCTGGCTCATCACCGCGAGCGTCAGGCAGGAGTTCACCCGCCGCCCGTTCGCCAGGACCGTGCAGGCGCCGCAGGCGCCGAGCCCGCATCCCTTCTTGCTGCCGGTGAGTTGCAGGTGGTCACGCAACGCGTCCAGCAGGCTGGTATGGACGTCGAGACCGGGGAGGCGGTGCTCGGCGCCGTTGACCGTCAGCACCACATCGAGCTGCCGGGCCGGCTCGTCCGCCGGCTCCAAGGTGACGGCCGCGGCGGGCATCGCCGCCAAGCCGGCCATCATGGCGGTCCCACCCGCCAAGGAGGTTGCGATGACGTCGCGCCGTGTCCAGTTCGACTCGTCCAAGGCCCCGTCACCTTCAGTGCTTGAGTGTGTAGTCGGCCATGATCGACCAGTCTTTGTCGCCCAGCCCGGCATCGACGGCCTCGCCCATGCGCCCGCGCACGGCATCGAGCATCGGCAGGCGGCGGCCCGCGTCCTGCGCGGCCTCCGCGGCCAACCGCAGGTCCTTCAGCCCGAGCATCGCCTTGAAGCCCGGCTCGTAGGACTCCTCGGCAATGTGGGTGCTGTAGTTCTCGTAGGCGCGGCCACTGAACAGCGTGCCAAGCATGAGTTCGAAGAAGGCGGCGCGCGGCAGGCCGTTCGCCTCCGTCAGCACCGCCGCCTCGGCTAGGGCCTCGATCGCCATGGTGATCATCATGTTGGCGGCGATCTTGGCGGCGTTGGCGCGCGGCGGATGCTCGCCCATGTCCCACACCTTCTTGCCCGGCACCTCCAGCAGGGGGCGCACGGTCTCCACCGCATCCCGTCTGCCAGCCGCGAGGATGTTCAGCTCGCCCTTGGCGGCCACGTCCGGCCGTCCGAGCACGGGGGCGGAGACGTAGCCCACACCGGCGGCCGCGTGCGCCGCCGCCAACTCGCCGGCAAAGGCGACCGAGATGGTCGAGGTCACGACATGGACCAGACCGTCTCTAGCCTTGCCCAGCACACCCGGTTCCAGCAGCACGGACCGGATCGCCGCGTCGTCGGACAGCATGGTGAACACGGTTTCGGCCCCGAATGCCTCCGCCGGGTCCGCCGCCATCTCCACGCCGGCAACCCCGGGATCGCCCGACCGGTTCCAGGCACGGACCCTGTGGCCCGCCTTCACCAGGTTCCGCGCCATGGCGCCGCCCATGGCTCCGACACCGATGAAACCGACGTCCATCATGCTTCTCCGTTCGACTGGCTCGTGCCGGCGTGCCGTTCCAGCCAACCGAGCACCGGCGCCAAGGCGGCGTCCGAATTCTTCTCGTAGATCAGGCCGTGGCCGTTGCCGGTCACGCCGTGGTCGGGCAGGTGCAGCAGCTCCGCGGCCGCCCCGCCTGCCCGGAGTGCCGCGACGATCGGCGGACTGGCCGGCGCGAAGGCCGAGGTGTCGCCCGTCACGACCGCGATCGGCAGGCCCTGAAGGTTGGGCAGGCGCACCGCCGCCGGGTCGGCCTCGCGCACCGCCTCGAGCGTCGCACGCGGCGGGTCAAAGGTGAGCGGGGAGGCGGTCAAACCCCAGCGCAGCGGGCCGATGTTGGGGATATCGGCGAAGGGCGGCCCCATGGGTTCAACGCTGACGATGGCGCGGACCAGCCCCGGCCGGCGGTCGGCCGCGAGCCAGCCGGACGGGCCGGACGCCGAGTGGGTGAGCAGGATAGCCGGGCCGATCCGGTCGAGCAGCCGGGCGAGGCGGTCGGCGTCCATGTCTTCCGAGGCGGCAAGGTCGGCCGGCAGCGGGCCGTAGCCGGCGATGAACTGGTCCACCGCAGCGGCGTCGCCGGGCGCGATCGGCCATTGCGTGTGCTTGCCCGCCGGGTCGGGGGGACAGTAGATCTGCTGCCCTCCCTCGTAGGAGAATGGCGGCCCCATCGGTCCGACGATGTCCGTGTGCAGCGGCGAACGCCCGTGGCCGGGACGATCGACGATCACCGTCGCATACCCCGCTTCGACCAGGCGCTGCGCCCAACCGGGGCGCCCGTCCGGCGTGTCGAGCCATTCGGTTCCCTGAAAGCCGCCGCCATGCACCAGCACGACGGGGTAGTGGCGCGTCACCTGTCCGGGCGCCTCCCACTCCGCGAACATCGGCCCGCGCTGGAAGGTCTTGCCCCCGCGCTCGACACGCTCGCCGGGGATCCAGAAATGGCCGCGCCGGACCGTACGGGTGGGCGTGGCGGCCCAGAACGGGCGGGCGCCGCTCGATGGTCCCCCGTCCATCAGACGCTCCCGACCGTTTGGCGGTAGGCGGGCACGTGCCAGTAGAACGGCCGGAACTCGACAATGCGGTCGCCGCGCACGCGCACAACCTGCGCCATCGGGCTGTCCAGCGTCTCGCCCGACGCACGCGAGCGGGTGACGAGGCGGCAGGTGATGACCACGGTGTCGCCGTCCGTGAAGAACCGCGTCTCCCTCACCTCCAGCCGGTCGAAGCTCCGGCTCATCTGCCGCGCCCAGTCCTCGTACCCCGCGTGTCCCCGGAACTCGCCGCCCCAGGGCAGGTCGGGTGACTGGTGCAGCACCACGTCCAGATCAAGCGTTGCGGCCATGTCCGCGAAACTGGCGCCCGCGTCGGCGCCGCCCGCATTCATGTAAGCCGCCTCCGCCCGGTAGAAACGCTGGATCACGTCACGGGGCGCAGGCGGGCTGGCGGGGCTCACAGCGCCACCTCGCCGCCATCCGGGTCGCTGCGGTAGGTGGCCACGCCACCGCTGCGGAAGGTCGCAGCGGTGGCGAACGTGTCCTCCATGAACTGCATGAAGACGACCTGGCCGTCCCGCACCTTGGCCAGGATGGCGAATGGCGAGGTGACTGCCTTGCCGAGCGTGATGGAGCGATAGGTGAAGCGGCCGAACACGGCCACGTTCTCGCCCTTCCCGAACAGCTCGCCGACCTCGAACGCCTCGCTGCGCCAGAAGCGGTTGACGCGGGTGTAGGTGTCCAGCACCGCCTCCGGGCCGGTGCGCGTGCCGGCCCAGGGCATGATCCGCTTGAGGTCGGGGTTGTCGAAATTGAGCGACACGTAGGTCGCGTCGGGCGCGACCAGCCGGTGCACCACCGCCGGATTTGTCGGGTCGTTCAGGATCGTGCGGATGACCTCCGCCGGCGTCGTCGGCATTGCTTTACCCTTGTTGCGCGAGCGCTAACGCCGTTGCGACTTAGTATGGAACCGTTCGGTCCACATTCGAGCATACCTTAGCCGCCTGTCAATCTGAAATCGGAACGGCCAATCTGTCTCGCAGAACCGGACGACATGTTGCGCGCTGACCGACCCGGTCCGGCCTGTCAGTCCAGCGAGCGCATCGCCGCCTCGACGACAGCCGCCATGTTCCGCGCGGTCGACCCGACCTTGCCCAGCAGCCGCATGCCCTCGATCTGGCAAACCAGGAACCGCGCCAGGTCATCGGCACGCTGGTGGGTGGGTATCTCGCCCGCACGCTGGCCACGCTTGACTGCCGCGGCCAGCAGAGCCTGGATTTGGCGGAACGTGTCCTGGACGCGCGCGCTCACCTCCGGATCGTGCGGCAGCATCTCGGCCGCCGTTGCCATGACCATGCATCCGCGCTGGCCCGTGTGCCCCGCCGACAATGGGACATAGATGGTCAGTGCGGCCCGGATCGCCGCCTTGGCCGAGCCGGGAGCCGCCAAAGTATCGCCAAGCTCCTTCAACCCTGCCTCGGCGTAGCACTGCAAGGCTCGTAGGAAGAGCGACTTCTTGTCGCCGAATGCCTTGTAGAGGCTGCCGCGGGACAGCCCGGTTCCCTCGAGCAGGTCCGTCAGCGACGTGGCATGATAGCCGTGCGTCCAGAACACGTGCATGGCGTCGCTCACGGCGTCCGCAATGTCGAACTCGCGGGGACGTCCCGGTGCGGCGGCGGGTTCAGCCAAGGGCTTCATGGCCGCGGGATAAGAACCCCGCGGTTCCAAGTCAAATCCGGTGGAGCCCTTTCCCACCGGCAGGCTGTCAGTGATCCCGAATGGATCAACCCGCCCGGATGATCCGCAGGCTTCGTGGGGTCGAGGGCCGGAGCTCGGCATCGATCGACGCCGCGCCACCCGCCCGGTCGCGTCGGCTGGGACGCTGCGGGGCTCCTGCCCGCACGAACTGCGCGACCTCGGCCGCGAGGTATGACGGCGCCTGCACGGCGGCGACGTAGGCTGGCAGCCTGCGCTTGAGCTCGGCGACCACCCCTGTTCCGACGAGCTCCGCCATATGCAGCTCCGCCCGTTCGATGCCAAGCCGCGTCTGCTCCACGAGCCGTTCTCCCCTTGGCGCCAGCACGATGATTCGTGCCCGCCCGTCCTCCAGGTCCGTCCGCCATTCGACGAGCCCCAGCAGCGCCGTCCTACGGACGAGATCGGTCATCGCCTGCTTGGTCATGCGGGCCCGCATGGCGAGGTCGCTGGGCCGCGTGCCTTCCATGTCGAGGTTCCGGAACAAGGTCATGTGCACTTCGGACACGTCGGCAAACCCGTTGCCATGCAGGGTCCGCTGCACGTCGAGGGTGAACGCCTTGAAGGCCGAACCGAGCAAACGCCCCATGTTACGCGTGCGCCACGTGACATCGGCGCCCTCCATCAGGAGGCCGGACGTAGCGTCGTCACGCAAGCTGACGTAGTCGGTCAGCTTCCTCCGCAACCGGGCCATGACAGCAGCCCCGATGATGGCGGCCATGTGCCGTTCCGCCCGCGCGATGCCGGCTTTCAGCTGTTCCATTATCTGCAAGCCCTCCGCGGTGAAACCGATGACCTTGGCCCGCCCATCCCTGGGATCCGGCCGGCGCTCGACCAGGCCGAGCAGCTCCGCCCGATGCGCGATGGCCAGCATGCTCTGCTTCGTCATCCGGGCCCGCGCGGCGGCCAGCGTCAGCCTGGTCCCGTCGAAGTCGATGTTCTGAATGAGCGCGAGATGGGTCTGGCTGACACCGCCCAGGCCGCCGCCGCGCATGTCGCGGGACTTGTCCGCAACGAATGCGTCGGTCGAACAGAGCAGCAGCCGTCCGACGTTGCGCCTTCGCCATTCGTCGTGCCGTTCCTCCATCGTGACCTCCTCCCCTTCGGGGACATTGGACCGGACCCCGCCGTCACGCCGACGGGCCATTCGGCCAGACGGACGCGCTCCCGGCAAATCGGTGTCAGTATCGCGAAGAACATCGGCCTTGTGAGCAAGCGGCTTTCGTAGCAGTTCGAGAGCCTGACTATCGCACGTGCCGCGTGCCGCGTGCCGCGTGCCGCGTGCCCGGCTCGCTCCGGAGATCGGCCTGCTGTATCGGTTTTCGCCGGCCACCGCCCGGCACTGGCCACGGAGTGGGAAGAATGAGCAACTCGGTCGTCGACGTGTCAGGCGCTGCTGCCCGGACGCGGTACACCGCGACGGCGCAGGCCTTGCACTGGGTCGTTGCGGCGCTGATGTTCGCGGTGATCCCGTTGGCCTGGGTGATGGTCAACATGGCCAGGACGGCGCCCTCGCGCGAATGGATCTACACGCTTCACAAATCGTTCGGGATGACCATCCTGCTGCTGGTCGTGGTTCGCCTCGCGTGGCGTGCCGCACATCCGGCACCGCCGCTGCCCGGCAGCCTGGCAAAATGGGAGCGAGGGATGGCGGCAGCGTCACACTGGCTGCTCTATGTGATCCTGGTTGGCATGCCGGTCAGCGGCTACATCCTGTCCGCGACGGGTCCGGTCAGCGTGCCGTATTTCGACCTGTTCACATTCCCAGCCTTGCCGAAGAACCAGGCCGTGAGCGATGCCGCCCGGTGGGTGCATGCCGCGGTCGGGCAATGGCTCGTCTACGGGCTCATCGTGCTCCACATCACGGCGACGGCGTGGCACGCAGCGGTCCGGCGCGACGGTGTGCTTGATCGCATGCTGCCGGAGCAAAGCGCGGAGGCCGGGCGAGCCGCCGATCACCAAAGCCGGAGCAGCGCTGTGCAGCGCACGACGTAGCATGTCGTGCTGCACCGCACGGCGTGCAGCCGGTATTTCTACCACTACTCGTACGATCTGCCGGCCATTGCCGGGGCTTCGGCGAACTATCTGGCCGCGCAGCCCGGCAACACGCGCTGGGTGATGGTCGCGGCGGATAGCGGCTTTGGCAAGGGCACGGCCGCCATCATGGCGCAGGCCGTTGCCGCGCATGGCGGGACCGTGGTGACGACCGTCACCGTGCCCGCGTCCACCACCGACTTCTCGCCCATGCTCGGCGAGGTGCGCGCCGCGACGCCCAACGTGGTGGGCGTGTTCAGCAACGCCATCCGCGGCGATGCCGGTGCCACGGACATGACCAAGGCCGGTTTGGACGCCACGGTGACCACACCCGTCCTGTTCCTGTCGGACGTGGACCGGGTGAAGGACGGGTATGCCGAAGTGCTCGCCGCCGTGCCTTGGTACTGGAACCTGGACGCCACCGCGCGCGCCTGGGCGGACCGCTTCGCCGCGAGCCGTGGCGGCCCGCGCCCCGAGGCGGCCCAGGCCGCCGACTACTCGGCCACCACCCAATGGCTACAGGCCGTGCGTGACGCCGGTACCACGAACGCCGATGCCGTGGTCCGCACCCTGGACGGACGCAAGTTCAACGACGCCTTCGCCCGCAATGCCGAGTTCCGCGCCAGCGACCACATGGTCGTCCACGACCTCTACATCGCGCGGGTCCGGCCGGCGGCCCAACTGGCCGGGCCGCACGGCTGGTTCGACATCCTGGCCACGGTGCCGGCCGCCGACGCCTTTCCGGCAAATACCGCCTGTGCCATGCCGCAATAGCGTCAGGCCATGATCGGTTACAACACTTCTTCTCCTCGCTGAAAACCGAGCGGACAGCCCGCAAAGTGTACTGAACCCGCGACAATTGCCCGTCCGCCAGGCGGCCCGATTACGGGCTGCTCGGGACAGGGAACACCGGCTTCGCGGATGCGTATTCGCCGGGGAAGATCAGTTCGATGGCGCCGTTCAACACCTGGGTGTTCACCGGTCGTGCACCCGTGTTCTGCCCATTGACCATCCGCGTCGGCCCGTATGGCAGGAAGTCGGCCTGCCAAGTGCTGGCAGCCATGGCGGCCGTGATCTTGTCCGGATCCTTCGAGCCGGCCCGATCGATCGCGTCGAACAGGAAGTGGGTGGTGGCGTAGTTCAGGAACACCTCGTAGGTGAAGAGCATCCCGTCCTTCTCCACGCGGGCCTTCAGCGCAGACGCCGTGGCGCTGTGCGGGTCGAACCAGTCGGTCGTGTCGATGATACCCTCGGCCACGGCCGGGCTGTTCTGCACGAACCGATAGCTGGAAGCTGCTCCGCCCAGGATGTGGTAGATCGATTTCGGCCGTACCCGCTGCTGGCGCAGCGACGTCATGAGCAAGGCGTCCTCGGCGTAGTAGCTCGACGGCATGACGATGTCAGGAGCCGCTTTGCGGATGCGCAGGGCAATGTTGGTGAAGTCTCGCGTGGGCGTCGCATGCGCGATGACGTCGAGGACCTCGAACCCGGCCTTCGGCAACCGCTCGGCGAGCGCCTGGGAGGTGGTGGTGCCGAACAACGAATCCTCGTGCACGAGAACGACCGTCCGGCACGGCTTGCCGGCCGCGTCGTTGATGGCCTGGAGGTTGTCGATGCCGGTGTCGACGAAGCTGCCATAGGGCGGGCTGAAACGGAACGCCATGCCGGCGCCCTCGTGCAACACGCTGTCCGCGGTGCCGACATCGATCGCGGCCGGTATGCGCAACTGGCTGGCGGATTGGGCCAGGATCACGGACAGGGCGCTGGAGAACGCGCCCACGACACCGCAGCCATCCGTCTCATGGATTCGACTCATCTCGCTGGCGACCAACTCCGGCCGGGACTGGCTGTCGGACCAGATCGGGCTGGCCAGCGCGCCGTTCAGCGACTTGAAGCCGCCCGCGGCGTTCCAATCCTCCACGGCGTAGCGCGCCCCTGCCCGGCACAGCGTGCCGGACGCCGCCAGAGCGCCCGTGACCGGATGCACGAAGCCGATGGAGACCGCCTCTGCCGCGGCGGCTCGTCGTGGACGCGCAGCGGCGAGCACGGCCGCCGCCGCAACCCCGCCCACCTGCCGCCGCGACAGGCCCGTCAAGGACGCGCCCCAATGACCTGGTCCTGCACCGGAGCCTTGTAGTTGTTCTCCATGAACCACTTGAGGTAGGCCTCGTAGGTGATCTCCGGATATTTCGGCGGGTTGTCCGCCGACGTGCAGCTTGGCAGGCAGGCGATCGGGTAATCGGTATTCGGGTCGAAGAAGATCGGTGCGGCGTAGCGCTCCTCCCCGGTCTCGTTGAGCACCTTGTGCGGCGTGGACAGGAAGCGGTCGTTGCTCCAGCGGCGCAGGGTGTCGCCGCTGTTGACCAGCATCGCGTTCGGCATGACCGGCGCCTTCATCCAATCTCCGCCTTCCGGCCGGATCCAAAGCCCGGCGACCTTGGACGGCGGCAAGAAGGTCATGAACCCGGCATCCGTGTGAGGCGCGATGCCGAACTGGTTGTCCTCCGCCGGCATGGGCGGGTAGTGCGACAGGCGGAAGGCAAGCTGCGGATCGCGGAACGCGCGGTCCAGCGCGTCGGCCGGCATCCCCGCGGCGAGGCAGAACATGGGCACCAGCGCCTTGCCCAGCCAGTCGACGGATTGCATGTAGTCCACCATGGTTTCCCGAAACCCGGGCAGGTCCGCCGGCCAAGTGTTCAGGCCGCGGTAGGGCTTGCCAGCGATCACGTCCGGATCGTGCGGGGAGCGCTCTCGCTTCATGAAGAACGATTCGACCAGATCCGCCTTGTCGTTCTTGTTCAGGTCGGACGTCTTGATGACGCTGGACTTCATCGGCATGTAGCCGGTGTTGGCCGTGCTGAGCTTGCAGGCGGCCTTTTGCTCCAGCGGCGCACCGAAGAAGCGGGCGGACTCCGCGAAGACAGCGTCGATCTTCCACTGCGGCACGGGATGATTGACGATGAAGAAGAAGCCGACCTGCTCCAGCGCATGGCGCATCTGCACCGCCAGGGCGTCGCGCTCGGCCGTGTCGCCGGTCTCCAGCCATCGGCCGAGATCGAGGATCGGGAACTGGTGCGTAACGTCTGCGGCGGCGCGGGGGTGGAGCGTCTGCTCGTTCATGCGTGGTCTCCCTTAGATGGTGAGTTGCGTGGCTAGGATGCCGAGCTCGGCGGCGCGGGCCGTGTCGAGCGTGCGGTAGTTGGCTTTGCCGGCCGGATAGAAGTTCAGGCGCAGCGCGTTGCCGTCCGGGTCGGCGGCGACGGCCTGGTAGACGTCGTAGAAGGTCATACCCGCGGGCTTCAGGCACTGCCCTCCCGTCGCCTTGATCCGGTTGATGTGCCCGTCGACCTGCTCGGCTGCCTCGAACTCGAAGGTCAGCATCCCGCCGAGCCCGAGCGCCCGGTCCTGCAGGTTCAGCAGGTCGAGCACCGACATGGCGTGGAAGCCGATGTCCGGCCCCCCCGGCGTCCGGATCCCGCGGTAGAGGGCGGATCGAAGCTCCACCACCTCCTCGAACCCGAAGACGCCAGTGTAGAAGGCGCATATCCGGTCGAGGTCTGCCGAAAAGAAACTAGCCAACCGAACCTTTGCCATCCTGCTCGCCCGTCTGTCCGAATGGAGCAGCGCAAGGGATAGCGGCGGCGACAAGCACTTTATCGTTCAGGCGGCTCCTTAGCCGCCAGTCATTTGCAATGCGTTGTTATTGCTGGATCGTCGACCGCACGCTGCACGCCGGGCCTCGTCGCAATGCGACCGGCGCGCCGGATAGCGCCCAGATGTGCTAGGGAGCGAGGCATGAAGCCAGCACAGGGACACGACCGGGACTTCGTCCATTCGCTGGAAAAAGGCCTGGAGGTGCTGCGTTGCTTCAGCCTCAACCACCAGCAACTGACGGCCGGCGACGTCGCGCGGATGACGGCGGTGACCCCGGCCGCGGCACGCCGCTCCCTGCTGACGCTGGAACGGCTCGGCTACGTGCGGCGGACTGATAACCTGTTCCAGATGACGCCGAAGGTGCTGCAGCTCGGCTACGCCTACATGTCCATGCTACCGTGGACCGACATCGCCCGGCCGATGCTGGAGGAGCTGACCCGCGAAACAGGCGAGTCCAGTGCTGCAGGCATCGTGCACGAGCAAAACTTCTGTGCGGTGGTTCGCATTCCGCCGCCCGGTATCATATCAATACAGGTCACGATCGGATCGTGGCTCCCAGCTGCGCAGACGGCAACAGGTCGCGCCATTGTTGCGTTTTGGAGTGATGCCGAACTGAGGGAGTTTCTCTCGGGTGTAGAACTGCGGCGCCGGACACCCTTCAGCGTAACGAGTAAACGTGAATTGCTGCGTCACATTGATGCCGCGCGGTCCAGTGGCTATGCCGTTGTTGACCAGGAGATAGAGCTTGGCCTCATCTCCATCGCTGTTCCAGTGTTCGATATCTCGCGCAAGGTGGTAGGCGGCATCAACGTTAGCAGCAACACGATCCGCTCTTCTGTGTCGCGCCTGCGACGAGACATGCTGCCGCGTCTCCATGCGCTGTCCCGCACCATTACGGCCGGCATTGTTCGCTAACAAGCTTTGAACGCGTCTGACGTGATTGGCTCGTCCTGCTGGTACAACAGCGCGGAAAACTGGTTCTGGGCGTACACAGTCTGGACCGAGTTGCAAAAGGCATCTAACTCACAACTGCGTTCTGCCACGACGCGGATGACGCCAGCCGCGTTCGGTCCAAGCACTTCTTTGACCGGGTTGGCTCTGCACCGTCCATGCGGCAGGCAAAAGGACAACAAGGTCATGGCGCAGATGCGAGCCGGGCCGGTCGAAGGCTCCGTGACGCCCGCGCCCGCATCCGCGAGGACGGGCACCTTAGGCGCGACATGTTCCAGGTCGATCCGCTGGCGGGTAGCCATGGCGAGTGAGACCTGTTCAACATCGTCCGCAGCATCCCAGGAGGAGACGTCGTATGGCTATTGTCCAAGTCGGGATGCCCGCTAGTGAAGCAGCGACGCTGCGCCTGGCTCGGATCGAAAGCTTCTTCGCCGGCGGCCGCCGGGTGACCGTGGAAGGTGAGCCGCTGCGGGACTGTGGTGCATGGATCGCTGCCGCGCTGGCTGAGGTAGGATGGTGCGGGGCCG
>CAXTJM010000055.1:0-16670 GCA_964244585.1 uncultured Acetobacteraceae bacterium
CGACCGAGCCGAGCTATCCGCGAGCGTCGCCGACCTGGTGGCGGCGCAACCCGGGGGCGCAACCGAAGATGCCGTCGGCAACCAGCCGCCCGTGCCGGAAGGCAACGTCGGCGCATCGGAGCCGGGCGCTGAGAACAGCCTGACACTGACGCCGTTTCCCGGGTTCGATCTCGAGCGGATCAACAGCAGCCGCAGCAGTATCGGCCAACGGTATGCCGTGCTGGCCAAGCGCCTCTCGCTGACGCTGGTGCCCAGCCACGAGGCGGCATCGATGGCGCTGGCCGGGTTGCGGGCGGAACAGCCTAACTTTTCCGAGGTGATCGACCATGTCTCGGACGAGTTGGCATTGATCCGGCGCCTGGGCTCCCAGCCCGCCCTACTGCTGCCGCCCATGGTGCTGGTAGGGCCGCCCGGGATTGGCAAGACCCGGTTCGGGCGCCGCTTGGCCGAGTGTCTCGGGTTGGCCTACGGCTGGCTGGCGATGGCGGGGTCGACCGACAACCGCGAACTGGCAGGAACCTCGCGCGGGTGGTCATCGGCTCATCCATCCTGGCCGGTCGACCAGCTCGCGCAGTTGAAACGGGCCAACCCATTGTTGCTGATCGACGAGATCGACAAGGCGGGCGGATCGAGCCACAACGGCCACGCGACCTCGACCCTGCTGACCCTGCTCGAACCCCACAGTGCGTCGGCCTACCACGACGAGTGCCTCGGCGGACCGATCGACCTGTCGCACATCATCTGGGTCCTCACCGCCAACACCGCGGACGCTCTGCCCGCGCCGCTGCTATCCCGGGTAAATGTGTTGAGGGTGCCACCGCCATCGGCGGATCAGGTCGACATGATGATCGAAACCATGCTGGCCGACTTCGCCCACCAACGCGGCGTGAGCGACCCACGGCTGCTGCCAACCCTGCCGCCGGATACCCGGGAACGCCTGCGGGAGGAGTACGCGGCCTCGCAGGATCCAAGGCGGTTGCGGGCCGCGCTGGTCCGCTCGCTGGCCGTCGCCGCCCGGCTGGAGGAGGACGCCGCCAGCAGGCTGGCGCAGCTCAACTAGCGATCGACGGGAGGGAACACAGGTCATGTCCGGACATGATGGCGAACCGTCAGAACAGGCGGCAGATCGGGACGCGACAGCGTCCCAGCGCGAACCGCCCGCGCCATGGCCCTCGCAGCTGGTTTGCCAGCAATTGCTCGACACGATCGACTTGGCCACCCTGCCGCTACCGCCTGCTTCGGCGCGAGAATGGCGCGAACGCGCCATGCTCCTATGCGAGGACATGCCGGGGCTGCAGGCTGAACTAGCCAACGTGCCGATCGGTTGGTTCTCCCTGGTGGAACGCGGCATGAAGGAACTCCGCGCGCGGCTCCCGCTCGGAGCCACCTTCCAGACCAGCCAGATGAAAGAGAAGTTTGGCACCCTCCGCTGGTATGGCCTCGTCGAGGACTCCGTCGGAGGGTACGGCCGCGACACCGGCGCGGAAGGAGCGACCGACTGGGCGGAGACTGCGTCGGAACGGATCTGCGCGGTCTACGGCACCGCCGACGGGGAACGGGATAACAGCCAACCCTGGTTGCTGACCCTGTCACCTGAAGCGCGGGCACTTCGGGCAGCAAGCCAGCCGGGCCGGGGGAGCATCGATCTTGGCGACATGATGTATCCGAAATGGGTCTACGAGTGAATGCGTGCACGACAAAGCCGCGCGGGTGACGTCCAGCATCGCGCCCGATCGACTCGTGGCAGGGTTACCTCCAACGAGACTGACTTGGACCGCGCTCGTTGTGCGGCTTCTGACCTACCAGGGATAGCGGACCATGGCTGCGCAGCCGTGTCGTACGGCTACGGAGCCGTGCGGGCCTCTCGTCAGCGCGTGCCGTGCTCCCCGGCCATTATCACTGTCTGCCGCCTACCATTCCGGAAGCGCAGACAAGGCGTCGACTACCGCGACGGCCGCTCGAAGACGAGACGTGTCCATACCCTGTGCGGTCGTCTGCAACCTGGCCATCAGCACGTCGCGCTCCCCTTGGACCGGCATCTCCGCCACTCCCAAAAGTTCTTCCGGAGCCGTTCCCAGCAGTCGGCAAAGCTTCACCACCGTGGCCAAGTCAGGTTCGTTCACGTCCGTCACGTATTTCGCGTAGCGTGTCTGGCTGACGCCCAGTCGACGCGCCACCTCGCTATCGCTGATGCCCAGTGCCAGCGCCCGCGCACGCAACCTGTTCCCCATGCCCTGCATGGGAGGGTTGTTCCCGAGACGAACTCGGCGCGCTAAGGATGAAACGGGTTGATAACATAGTCCGAAATGGCCTACTACGGTGACCTGGCCGTTGGGCGCCCCTGAAGCAAGGCACAGAATGCGCGTCGCTCTCGTCTGGCCGCCCTTCGCGGCGAGTGCCCTGGCAGCAACCATGCCCGGAATTCGGTTTACGTCGCGAATATCAAGCTCGTGACTGCTCGGGTGGCCCGCTCTCGTTCGCTCGCTTTGGAACGCCACTGCATCGGATTTTGAACAATGCACTCATCGAAGGCACTCGCCCTCGGGGCGAGCCTGTCCGTCTGCCTCCTCGCCCAAACGCTGCCCTCCCGGGCGGCCGCGCCGTCGGACGCTGCGGCCGACCGGGCGAGTCCCATCACTCCGCAGACCATGCTGAACCTGTTCCTGGCTGCCAATCCCGCGGCGCGGACCGACGCGGGCGTCGCGCGGGACTGGGTCGTCGTCACCAAATGCGCGGCCTGGACCGCGATCTACAACGACGAGTTCCGCGCCGGTCCCTTCCTGAAGGCGGGCGCGGCCGAGTTCGCCGCCAACCGCGGAGCCGCCGCGGCGGTCTACGAACTCCGCCTGGACCGCAATTTCGACCGCTACGACGCGGGCAAGGGCGAGTTCGGCCTGCGCACCATCGGCGCCGACGACGTGCTCCCGGTCAGGATCGACGGCTACCGGGGCGAGGAGCCGACCGCCAACTACTTCCGTCCGGGCTGCGCCCCGACCTCCGGCGGTTATCCGTTGGAGTTCCGGTTGACGTTCGACAACCCACAAGTCGCGGACGGTCTCCCGATGCAGCCCGACGCGGCGGCGGCGTTCGCGGCATCTCGGACCAACCAATTCGGGAGCCGCGACACGCGGGTGAGCGTCAACCTCAAGGTCCGGCTGACCCTGGGCAAGGCGCGCCCGGTCGCACCGCGCTCGGGTGCGAGCGGCTTGATCGTGCCCGTAACCGCCCACGTCGAGGACGTGGTCGTCGAGGACGCCACGGCCCAGCACCGAGCCATCTACCACCTGGACGACGCGAAACGACGTGTCGGAGAGGAAGCAGCCGCCCGGCACGGCGAGGAGGTCGCCGTCGAAGCGGCCGCCAAGCCCTTGGACGGCCCTGCCGTCGAAGGCTTATTCGAGATGGAGCGGGCGCAGCCGACGGTCGGCACCCAACCTTACCGCGTGGGCCTGCCCGTGACCTGGACGAGGCAGGCCGGTCCCAACGGTCCGACCTACGCCGTGCCGTTGAAGCAATCCGACGTTTTCCGACCCGCCTCCGGCATCTCGCTCCGGTTCGACAACGCGGCCGAGGTGGCGGCCCTGGCGCCGACACCGGAGATCGTGGCCGCCGTCGAGAAGGGCTTCCAGCCCGTCTCGGTCACTTTCGTGCCGGTCGGGGCCTCGGACGATGCGTCGAAGGGGCGGCGGACGGTCGTGGGTCACGTGCTCTCCGTCGAGGTCGAGGACCGCTCCACGGGGGTCCGCAAGGTTTCCCAGGTCCGGACCACCTCCGTCCCGGCGCCCTGGAAGGCACCGGAAGCCGACGTCAGGCTCGCGGCCGCGTTCGACATCTTGGGGATCCGCACGGGAATGGCTCCTGCCGAAGTCGCGGCGATCGCGTCGCGGGAACTCGGGCGGACGGCGACGTTCGACGAGGCCAAGGGGGAAGTCCGCTCCCCGGAGGCGGATTGGGGGGTCCGGTAGCAACGGAACCGAAAGTTCGATTCAGCTCTCGTCTCCGATGTTTTGGGGGTCCCGGAGCGGCCTGAGTTCGCCGCGAGCGATCTGGTCGGGCAGGATGAAGGCGTATCGGCCGAGCATATTGATGTGGTCGAACCCGAGCGGCGACAACCGGGCCACATCCTCCGCGCGCACGTCGAAACTCTCGGCACGGAGCTGGTTCAGCGCCGCGTCCATGTAGATTGTGTTCCACAGCACGATGACGTTCACCACCAGGCCAAGCGAGCCGAGTTGGTCTTCCTGACCCTCGCGGTAGCGCTGCCGCAGTTCGCCACGCTTACCATGGAACACGATGCGGGCGAGCTGATGGCGGCCCTCTCCACGATTGAGCTGCACCAGGATGCGCCGCCGGTAGGCTTCATCGTCGATAAAGCGGAGCAGGTAGAGCGTCTTGATCAGCCGCCCCAACTCTTCCAGCGCGCGGGCCAGCTTCGTCGGGCGGTCCTTGGTCTGCAGGGTCCGGATCAGCCCGGCAGCCTGCACGGTGCCGAGCTTGAGCGAGCCGGCCAGGCGCAGCAGGTCCTCCCAGTGCTGGATAATGAGCTTTACGTTGATGCGCTGAGCGGCCAACTTGTCCAGAGCGCCATGGTCGGCTTTGCCATCCACGCGCCAGAACCTGGTGCCGCCGATATCGGCCAGACGCGGGCTGAACTGGTAGCCCAGAAGGTGAAAGATGCCGAAGATTGTGTCGGTATAGGCCCCGGTGTCGGACATGATCTCGGTCGGCTGCAGCTCGGTTTGCTGCTCCAGCACCACGGAAAGCAGGGTCAGGCTGTCGCGCAGGGTGCCGGGCACGGTGATGCCGTTCAGCCCGGTGAACTGGTCCGAGACCAGGTTGTAGAACGTGACCCCACGCTCTTGGCCGTAGTAGCGCGGGTTCGGCCCCGAATGGATCGTGCGGACGGGCACCACGAACCGCAGCCCATCAGCCGAGGCCACGTCGCCGCCGCCCCAGGCACGGGCGAGCGGGATGCGGTTCTGGGCTGCGACCAAGATGGCGTTCGTTCGGGTGAGCGTCTCGGCCCGAATGTAGTTCTGCCGCACCCAGCTCAGCCGTGAGCGGCGCAGCGCCGCGTTATCGCGCCGGATCAGCGGCTCGAACCCGGTATTGCACGCTTCGGCCAGCAGCACGGCGCATAGGCTGGTGGCGACGCCGCCGGCCCGTGCGCCGCCCTCGCTGGCATGGGTGAACCCGTCGGCAAAGCCGGTGCGAGCGTGCATTTCGAGCAGCAATTCGGGCAGATCCACCAGCGGCATGCGTGCGGCAACGGCCGCCTTGAGCGCAACCAGGCTGGGCGGCTCCTCCAGCTTGTCGAGAGCGGACAGCACCAGCTCGCCGCCGTCTACCTGCACAGCGGCGTTCTTGGGCAGGTTCGCCGCGGTATCCTGATAGGCGGCGTCCAGGCGCTCAGCCAAACGCGCAACCTCGGCCGGCCCGTCGGTCGAGAGGCCCAGGGTGCGGCAGATGGACGGCCGTGCCGCTTCCCAGGCTGAACCCGCCAAAAGGCCGATCCGTGGGTCGGCAAAGCGCAGGCTGGGTGACGCGAACAGGTCACGCCGCCGGATCCCGATCCGCATGGCGTCGAGCAGGCAGAGCCGGTAGCCAAGGCTGTCCACGCCGCCATCGGCGGCTTTGACCTGTCGCTTCCAGCCACTTGGCACGAAGCCGAGCGGTGCCGACGGAGCCGGGCCGCGCCCATCGGTGCTGCGCAGATGGCGCGCCGCGTCCAGCGTTGGCTGTCCGGCCGGCGTGGCACCGAGAGAGACGGACCTCAGCATGGCCGGCAGGAAGCGCAGCTTGCCGGGCTGGGCGCGAAGTTCGAGGAAGTAGAGGTCACCGGGCGGTCGCACGATGGCGTCGATCTGCTCCAGCGCCGCCGCGAGCATCGCGCGCGGCACGATTGCGAAGGCCGCCCCGCGCACGGCGTCGTTTTCTACCGCGTCGTCCATGAGCACCCCGCCAGCTTGGCGGAGCTGGAGAGCGGCGGCGTCGAGATCGCGGAGAGTGCGCAGCCGCGCTTTCTTGCCGACTTTGGCCGCGTCGGTGAATAGGGCGGTAACCACGATGTCAAACAGGTCGAGCACATCGTCTTGCGCGGTCGCCTCAAGTGTCCGCACGAAGGCGAGCAGCGTCGCTGTGCGCCGCTTCAGCGGCATGCGCGCTACAGCTTGGGCTTTGGCGACGGTCGCAAACCGGGCCAGCGCTGTGACCCGGCCCGGCGGCACGTGATCGGTGGTTGGCAGGCCCAGCGTCAGCACCCGGACCTCGTCAAGGCGACTGACGGCGCGGGACAGCTCGGCACCGCTGCGTAGGTAGGGACCGTCTCGAAGGCGGTCGAGCGGGCTGGGACGGCCGCCCTCTCCTGCAATCAGCAGCGCATCGAGCTTCGCGCGCTGTTCGTGAGTCACATCACGGGCGAGCGTGCACCAGAGGCGACGGGCGGCCCGGGCGCGAATGCGGGCGACCAGGCGCTCAAGAGCGGACGCGCCGGGGAGCAGCACCTTCTCCGTCACCAGCCAAACGGTCGCGCGGTCGAACAGCACGCTCGGCCGGTCCAGCACAGCGCGTAAAGCCAGCGTGTCAGGCGGAAGTGGACGAAGGGGTCAGTGAACTCGCGGTAGCCAAACCCGGCCCGGATTTCCCTGGCATGCTGCCAACGGGCCCGGCCCTCGCGATACTGAGCGAGACAGCTGAGATCGGGAATCCCGAGTTGGCGCGCCAACTCGCTGGCAACGCCTGCCGGCACATCGACCGGGTCGTCCAGGAAGGTCCCCAAAAACCGCACCGTGCCAAGCTGCACGGCAAAGCCCAGCCGCATGTGATCCCAGCGTTTGGCGGTAGCCAGTTCACGATCGGCATCGTCGAGGTGGAAGTGGCGGGCAAGTTGATCCGAGCTGGGCTCACCGGCGTAGCGGCCATAACGGCGCTCTTGCTCTGCCGTCAGGAAGGAAACTGGCACTGGTTGATCAGCGGCCGAGCAGCGTGCGGGCGCGCGGCTTCGCCCGTCCCTCGCCATCGACGTAGGCGTACAACGTGCTGACAGAAACGCCGAGCTGCTCGGCCACATCGCCAGCGATGTTGCTCCGGTCAGCCATCATGGTCATGGCCGTGCGCAGCTTGGCGCGCGTCATCAACCGCGGCCTGCCACCGGTTCGGCCCCGTGCCCTGGCGGCGGCGAGACCAGCCAGTGTGCGCTCCTTGATCAGGTCGCGCTCAAATTCGGCCAGGGTGGCAAAAATGCCGAATACCAGACGGCCTGTGGAACTGGTCGTGTCGATTCCTGCAGTCAGCACCTTGAGGCCAATTCCTTTTGCCTGAAGTCCACCGACCAGTTCGACCACATGGCCGAGCGAGCGGCCGATCCGGTCGAGCTTCCAGACCACCAGAGCATCACCGGCGCGAAGCTGGTCGAGAGCCTTGGTCAACCCGGGCCTGTCGGTGACGGCGCCGCTGCAAACGTCTTCATACAGCCGCTCGCAGCCCATGCCTTCCAAGGCATCGCGCTGAAGCGCAAGGTTCTGCTCGGCCGTTGACACGCGCATATAGCCGACCAGCACCGCCCAATCCCCCCTCGGTCCAAAAACTAACCTGAGCAGGGTTTGTGGGGCAGAGATAGATGCATCAGTTATTGCACTAGGAACGGCTTCGAAAGTCTCGGAAACACACGGGTCAGCCGGTCTGCATCAAACGGTGGTTTGATGCAGCTAATCGAGGACGATGTTCATGCAAGGTCGAGAGATCAAAAAGCTTGCTGTAGCTATGGTGCTCATTCTTGCCACGCAGTGGCTCGCCACTAAGCCAGTGATGGCCGCTGATCCTATTGCTGCGGAACTCACCCAAGAAACTCAGCACCTAGTGGACATCATCCGAGAGGGCGACGAGGAGGCAGGACCGACAGGGCCCCTGATTATGGTAAGCAGTAACTGTAACTATCAGCGTCAGTGGTGGTATGAGCGATGCGGTAAGGAGGAGGCTTTAGTTCCATTCTCTACTTCAGGTCCGGGAAGTGCAGTATGGAATTACGTGGCTCTGTTCCGGATCTTGCCAAAAGAGACAGATATGAGTGCCGAGATGCGACGCGAGTATCATCGTAAACCAAAGCATGTGGCGCTTGTGACGTTTGCCTTTGTGCCTGAACCACTGGGCTTAATTGAATGGAGTACAGCTCACGTCGAAGATGGCCACGTCATAGTGCGAACGCGCCACTGGACCGATCGAGACGGCCACTCGAACCCGAGCGGGCCTGGCATGGTCAGGATAGATCTTGAGGGAGGCCTTAAGCTCACCAACCTTCCTTGAAGGCCGCAACCAAGGTGAATCGAACTTTCGGTTCCGTTGCTACCGGACCCCCAATACCAAGGCCACCTCACAACCACGTTCCAGAACAACACTGTAATTACGCCGTTTCCGACTCAGCACTAAGCGAGCAAGGGCTTGTAGATGGCGGTTAATTAGCCGGCCGCCCTCTACTCCGCCGCGATTGCCATCCGGGCTCCCTTTGC
The DNA here is from genome assembly GCA_964244585.1 of uncultured Acetobacteraceae bacterium. GTDB lineage: Bacteria > Pseudomonadota > Alphaproteobacteria > Acetobacterales > Acetobacteraceae > LMUY01. The sequence continues at coordinate 8,505 of CAXTJM010000055.1, forward strand.
CAGCAGGTCGGATCGACGGGTGCCCGTGCGTGCCGCAACCGCGTTCATGCGCCCCCTGCAGCACGCGCCTAAGCCGCCTGCGGCATCGCCGCCGCCAGCACCTCCGGGTGGCCATTCTTCCTCACGACGCCACCCGAGGCCGGAAAGCGACGTTAAAGCCCATCGCCCGTGCTACCTTCACCACCGTAGCAAAGCCTGGATTGCCGTCTGGCGACAGTGCTTTGTAAATGCCCTCACGGGTCATGCCGGTGTCGCGGGCGAGTTGGCTGACATTGCGCGCCCGAGCCACGGTGCCTAATGCGACAGTCATAGCAGCCGCATCGCCTTCCTCCGCGCTGGCCACCCCGCATCCGTCCAGCCCAGTGGAACTTGACCCCCGCCGCATCGGCTCCCCTCGCGAAATGCAGGTCGTAGCACTCGACATCGGCCGGCGGTCCCGCTCCCTTCCGCACGTGCGCGGGTGCCATTCGTGCTCTAAAATTGCGCAGGTGCCGACTGCTACCCCGAAAAGACAGTGGTGCTAAATGCCCCCGCCAAGTGCAACTGCAAGTGCAATTAGTTCTGATATAGCCGCTGCAGCTAGTTCGAGATCTGGCGCGTTACTAACGCCAATGCATTTTAGGATGGCAGGAATGACTACTACGAACACGGTGATGGAGACTTACCTGACGGGGCTGCGCAACCAACACGCTGTTGAGACGCAGGCCATTGGGACCATCCAGAATGAGTTGCCACGCATGAAGCTCTATCCCGATCTGCATGCAAAGATGCAGCTGGACAAGGATCAATCAGAAACCCAAGCTGCTCGGCTGGATGATCTGCTCGCCAAACACGGCAGTAGCAAGTCGTTGGCAAAGGAAGCGGTAACCGGCGCAGTTGCCACAGTGGCCGGCTTCGCCCATGTAACCGCAGCAGACGAGGTGTTAAAGAACGTGCTCGCTGCAGTTGGCTTCAAAGCATACGAAATTGGGTCATACAAGGTTCTGCTCACTCTCGCGGAAGCTGCAGGCGCCGTTGCTGACCAGGGCGTGTTGGAGCAGTCGATGAAGGAGGAGCAGGAGATGGGCGATTGGCTCGGGAGCCACCTTCCCGATTTTGTCCAAGCCTACCTCAACAATCAAGATAAAGAGGCGATCGCTGCCGCTTGACGTGGGAGGAAGCATCATTCCAGGTCAGGCGCCGCCGGGTAGGCTGCTTCGCAAACTTGCGGAGCAGCAAGCGGCTACCTCACGGTCACAAGCTGGAGAGGGCACCAGGCTGGTCAACTTGAGACTCTGAGCTAGGCCAATCGCTTCCGGTTCAGCCCTAGTTTAGCCCCCACAGATCGCCGCACAACCTGCCATAGACATCCGCCCGCAGCGCTGGCGTGCTCATCTGCATGTCCGACCACCCTGAAGGGCCTGGAAGCTGCCCCTGGCCGCCGGCTGGCGCATGTTGACCGGGCTTGGCTACTGCGCTGGTTCGCTCAGATCTGACCAGATCGTTCGGGCGCAGCATTTGGTCGCGATTGACGCCGGCATGCGCGCAGCCCTTGGCGGAGCCGCTGGAGAGTGGATGGTAACCGCCGACGACGCAGCCGTGCTGTCAGGAAGGGCGTCGGTGGACTTCCTTACGCGCGCTGGAACGCCAGGTTACGCGGGACTGGCGCGGCAGGTGGGTATCTGGGCGAGGATGTAGACGACGTTCGCCGTCTCCGAACCAGGGCCACCGCGATCCGCACGCTTTTGAGCAGGAGGGCGAATTGCCCGCTGGCATTGAGCTACGGCAGCTGTTTCCGGGCATCAAAGACGGCATGAGGGCTCGAAAATGGTGCGTGTGATTGCGGGGTCGAAACCGCTGGCTTCGTCTACTCCTTCGGTCTGATCGGCGTTCCCGATCCCGCATCTACGATCACGACGTTGGTGTAGCCCTGAGCTTTAAACTCCTCCGCCTTGGCTCGCGCTTGATCCAGAGACAAAGTGGGAACACTGACGGCGCCAGAGGCGTTTGCTGCATTCACGTGGTAGCTCATTCTGGTCCTCTCTTTTCATCTGAAGACAGAACGCTCGCTGCGGATAGTTGTTCAAACGCAAGCGGGGGCAGGGTTGATACCATGTGGGCTGGCTACAAAATTCGATCGTTAACCAACATCCCCCGGTCTAGCTGAATTTGAACTTTGCCGCATCGGCTGTTGTGGCAAGATCAACGAACCGCGCGTCCTAGCGCAAGCAGTGAGTCTGAGGGCAACGATGCGGACCTTCCTGTTTGTGGCCGCGGCAAGCATCTTGATCTTGCCTTGCCGGGCGGACAGCGCCGCGGATGTGCTTCGTGCCTTCGGTTGGGGTGGCTCATTCGCAACCGACTGTAGCCGCGCTCCAGGCGCCAAGCTCAACAACAAACCCGATCCGGCGGCAGTCCGTGCAAGACACGTCATACCAATGTCAGGCGCTGCACCGTTCGTCATCACCTCGACCAACGGCAATGATTATGTTCACGAGGTCACATCAGCGGTGATGAGCGATCCCGACACACTTGAAGTGACTCTCAAGAGTGAAACGGACCAAAGCGCCATCGAGACCAAGGGCGTCGTGGTCAAAACAAGGGATGGCAAGTATGTCTCCACGCAGGTCACGCAAACCATTGTTGCAAAAAAGGCGATGTCTTTTGATGTTGCTGGAACCAAGAAGTTCTACCAGCCTGGGGAGAGCTTTGCCGTTCAATCAATTGTAGATGGCATCTCGATCGACGCAAGCGGTTCAAAGCTTTCGCAGGCGCTGGCGCAAGAGCGTTGCGACGAATAGAGACGCTCGGTGGCAGGTGCGGCTATCGGCAAGCGGGACGGGACGGTCAGATAGAAGTGCCAGCCTTGAGCGCCTCTCGCCAAGCTGTTGCAGATCGGGTCACTAGGCCAAGTGCTGAATCTAAAGGAACAAGCCATGGCTGATGAGCCTCCCGAACTCTCCGGCGGCCCTCAGTTGCGCACGATCGCCATGCCTCGCGATACCAACGCCGGCGGAAGCATCTTTGGCGGATGGACCTTGTCCCAAATGGCTCTAGCAAGGGCACCCTTGCTGCTGAAGAAGCCGGCGGAAGGGTCGCAACCGTCAGCATCGACGCCATAAAGTTCCTCCACCCTGTATCGGTCGGCGATGAAGTAAGTTGCTACTGCACGCTAGGCGAGGTTGGTGACACCTCGATCGCAGTTAAAATCCAGACCTGGGCATGTGCGCGTGGCAGCAAAGGCGCCGAGAAGGTCGCCCAGGGTGTGTGTACCTACGTTGGCATCGGTGAGGACGGCCACCCGAGAAAGCTGGGCAGCAAGGCCTAGGAGCGTGTCCCGGTAACGGCTTTTCCATTCGGGATGGACGATAGCGGTATAGGCGTGCGTGGCATGGAGTTCCTCATGCTGTGAGTTTTGCGAGGTTGTGGGCGGTGCAGATCAGCGCCCATTCGCAGGTGACCTTCCCGGTCGCGACATAGCCGCGCACGCCGCGCTCGACGAGACCGGCGAGGTTGGCCTCCGAGCAGAAACCGTTATCGGCTGACACCTCGTCGGGCAGGCGCCCGGCATTGACCGCCGTGGCGTCGAGCAGAGGCAGCAAGCCATCCTGGTCCGATGCATTCTGCGTCAGGCGATGGGCCACGATGATCTGACTTTTGCCATCGACGGCGGCCTGGCCGTTATAGGCCTGGATGAACCCGTCTCGGCCCAGCATGATCCGGCTTTCGGGATCGGTGAAGTTGCGCTGCGCAGTGGGCTCGGGTGTGCCGGGTGGGCGGGTGGGCTTGGGCCCTCGCCGCTTGGACGGGGTGCCGTCCGCCTTGACGGCCAACTCTGGGCGGGCCGCTTCCTTCGCAGCGGCGGCAGCTTTTGCCTCGGCTTCAAGCGCCGCGCGGGCGGCACGGATACGGGCCAGACGCTGCTGCTTGTCCGCCATCCAGTCTGGCATCTCGTCGCCGCGGCGGTCGGTGCCGTGCTCGGCATCCTCCGCGGCGTCGACCTCGCCCGCCTTGTCGAGCCAGCTCTCGACCTCTGCTGCCAATTCATCTTCGGCCTTCACTATGCGCTCATAGCTCATTGCCTTATGCTTGGACGCGTTGGCGCGCAGCTTGGTGCCATCCACCGCGACGTGGCCGAGGCCGACCAAACCAGCCTTCTGGCACAATGCCAGCACTTGAACGAACAGGTCGCTCAACGCCGCCAGGTGACGGCGGCGGAACTCGCTGATGGTGCGGAAGTCCGGCCGGTTCAGGGCCGTGACCGCCTGGAAGTCCAACCGCTCTTCGCAGCCACGCGCGATCCGGCGCGAGGAGTAGACACCCTGGCTGTAGGCGTAGAGCAGCAACGCCACCATCATGCCCGGGTGATACGGCGGAAAGCCGCGCACCTTGGTGTAGACCGAGAGGATGGCGCTGAGATCCAACTCCTCGCGCACGATGTCGCGCACCAGATGCGCCGGATGCCCAGCGGGCACAAAGTCCTGCACCGAAGGTGGCAGCAACCACGTCTCGTCCACGCGCCAAGGGCGAAAGCTCTTCGTCATGGAACCAGCGAATCAACTCGCGAGCGCTTTGTCGAGATATTTTAGCCGTTACCGGGACATACTCCTAGCCCGGATAATTCACCAGGGGTGACGGGCATGGGACAAGCCGCTGATACGATGTAGGATTTGGGTGTTGAACCACTCCCATCGGATCCCGGAGCGCATGCCCGTCAAAGTTGAATCTACCCCGATGTTGCCAGGCTTGTCACCGGTGGGCGGCAAGGCGATCGAGGCGCGTTTCGATGCGGCGTGCATGTCCTCCGATGGTGGGCTGCTGGCGCTGCGCGAGGTCGAGCAGCGGCTTGCCATTGCGTCGCGCCTGGCGGCCTGCATCTACGACCCGCGTGATCCCAGCCGGGTGGTCCATGGCCTGGACGAGATCATTCGCACGCGCATGCTGATGATTGCGGCGGGCTACGAGGACGGCAACGACGTCGATGCGCTACGCCGTGACCCGATGTTCAAGCTGGCGATGGGGCGGCTGCCGGATGATGGCGACCTTTGCTCGCAGCCGACCATCTCGCGCCTGGAGAACCTGCCGGACGCCCGCGCCCTGCTGCGCATGGGGCGTGCCATGGTCGATCACTACTGCCACAGCTTCCGCCATGTTCCCCGCCGCATCGTGCTCGACATCGACGACACCTTCGACGCCGTCCATGGCGGCCAGCAGCTACGGCTGTTCAACGCGCATCACGATGAATACGGCTTCCAGCCGATCGTGGTGTTCGACGGCGATGGCCGCATGATTGCCGCCGTGCTGCGTCCGGCCAGCAGGCCTTCGGGCAAGCAGATCGTGCGCTGGCTCCACCGCCTGATCACCGCGATCCGCAGCAACTGGTCGCAGGTGGAGATCATGCTTCGCGCTGACAGCCATTACTGCACGCCGGAGGTGCTGCGGTTCTGCCGGGTCAGAGGGCTGGATTACACGCTCGGCGTGGCGCCCACCTCGACGCTGCGCAAACACGTCCTCAGCCTCGAGCAGAGCATCGCCGCCCGTGCTGCCACGGCTGCGGACGGCACGAAGCTGCGCCGGTTCAAGGAATTCTACGACGGTGCGGCGAGTTGGGACCACGTGGAGCGCATTGTTGCTCGCGTGGAAGCCGGACCGCAGGGCACCGACACACGCTTCGTCGTCACCAGCCTCATCGGACCGTCCGGCTGAACCGTCTATCAGGATATCTACTGCGCACGCGGGCAGGCGGAGAACCACATCAAGGCATGGAAGACGCATTTGGCCGCCGACCGGACCTCGTGCTGCCGGGCAAGCGCCAACCAGTCCGCCTGTTCCTGCATGTCGGCGCCTATTGGCTCATGTGGAGCCTGCGCACGCTGATGCCGCGCCGCTCGCGCTGGCGGGCGGCTCAGTTCGACACGCTGCGGCTACGCCTGATCAAGCTGGCGGTGCGTATCGAGGTGCTTAAGACAAAAGTTCGCCTGCATCTGCCGCGGGCGACGCCGGATCAGGCGCTGTTCGCGTCGCTGCTGGCCCGCATGCCCCGCCTCAGCATCTGAACTACGGGGCGGATTGCCCCTCCTCACCAACGCTGATCAACCCCAACGCCCATAGCTATCAAACCTACACAAACGGACCAGACCGGGCCGAAGGTGAACTATGCGGCCACAGCTTCCAGTTGTACGATCGTCCTATGGCCAAGGCCTCAGAACCATCCTGGTGAATTATCCCGGCTAGTAACCGTAGCCATAGGGCGGTACGACGTAGGTTGGCTGCACGACGACCGTTGGCGGCGGTGGAAGCTGGTTGCCCTTGGACACCATGCATTGCACATAGGCATCATCGTACTGGCCCTGAATGCCACCTTGAGCATTGGCGGATCCAGAGGCGCCGATCCCCGTCCCAAGCGCCGCACCACTGGCTGCCCCAACGGCAGCGCCTCGCCCTCGGCCAACGGCGGCTCCAAGACCAGCGCCTAGCACTGTTCCCAACACCGCGCCTCCTACCGCACGCTGGTTTGCCACCTCGGCTTGACCCTGAACTATGCTGCCGGCGTAGGAGGAACAGTAAGCCCGCTCCTGCGCGAACTGCTCGAACGGCTTTCCCGGAGGAGGCAGGACCTGCGCTGTCGGTCCCAAGGGGGTCATCGCACAGGCCTGGAGCGTCAGCAGTGACCCAAACCCCAGAAGGCAAGCCTTGGCGTGCTTCATACTTCTTCTACCCCGTACGTTCAAAAGTGCTGCTTCGCCGGGGATACCGCTAATCCGACCTGCTCCGCTACCCCACCAGAACGTTGGCACGCCTGGCACGCCTCGCGCCCCGCTTCACGCAGATACTTTCGTTGTGAGGCAAACCATCACCTTGCGGGGGCCGAGGGTCCGGACTGCTGGTGCCGCAGCGGTTAACCTCTCATTGCTCATTTATAATCAGAGACACCAATTTAGATTGGAGCTAAGAAGAAAGCTTGCCAAACCCATGTGACGGCAAGCGTGGCAGCAGGCGCGAGCAACCCGACTCCAATAGCCTTGCCGAGGGCTCTTGTAGCAACTGATTTAGTATCCTCGTTTTCAGCCACCTCGAACCTCGCCACGTGCGAGGTTACTACCGTCCCCGCAATGAAAAGAAACATTGAAAGACCAACCCCTTGAGAGATGCTTATTTCCCGCGCGCCTGTCGCCGGCACGACGAACCAGCCCCAGGTCGTGGAAGTTAGAATGCCGTTGACGGGTATGGACACTACCCAGACTAGACCAAAACCAAGCACCCACTTCACCGCGCCGAGCATCTACGCCCCCCTTCCCTCGCTCAATCAGGGCGGTCTGCAGGGCGTCCCCTGTCCTGCTCACGGCAATCCTTCATCATCAGTTGTCCACGCCGGACCGTCGAATCTGAAGCCGCTCATGCTTGGATCTCCCGTTGCGCCTGTTGCAAGGATCGCCTCAGGTCTGGAAGGTCTACCCCGGCTGAAAAGTCGTCCTGATTACCCATAAATCACACTTTGTTACCCACTCCGCCGCCACCCTATGCCCGTCCACCGTCCACCGTCCACCGTGCGCCGTGGGCAGCCTGGGGTCGCACAGCCGATCGCCATGCCCCGAAAGCCACTATCAGTCGTCTGCGGCCTTAGAGGGGGCAGTAGTGGAAGAGGCTGGTGGAAGTGCCTCCACCGCTCCTGCGGGCGCTTGGCCGGGAGGCGTGGGTTGTGGGGCTGGCGTGGGGGCTCCAGCCGCACCTTGCAAAACGACACCGCCTCCTTGGTAGGCGCTATTCCCCGTCGGGGAGGTCAGGCCATTGTCTATCGGCTTTTCGATGGCTGGCGCGCTGGATGGAGCCGGTTGAGCTAAAGATGACGAACCCAACGCTACCATGAGAACCGTTGTGGCTAGCTTGATCATGGATGCGTTCCTTTCTCACTATGCGGGATCATCGCCGCGATAGGCAATGTGACTTGGTAGCCGCAAGATCGGGCATGTGGCGAGCCGCAGCCATCCAGTGGGTCTCGCAGAAGCGCGGCCTGCGGCTTAAGTCTTGCCTCCCATGGATCAGCCGGCCGGCTGGCATCCGGCCGCGATCTCCGCCACCAGTGCGGCTAGCGGCGGGCGGCGGTCCTGGTGTCTAGGCTGGGGACCCGTGCCGCAGACAGGACAGTTAACTACCAAGCTGCGCGCGCGTTTGCCGTTAATGAAGCGC
>CAXTJM010000056.1:0-15339 GCA_964244585.1 uncultured Acetobacteraceae bacterium
CCACATCCGTGTCGAGGACCACGCGCAGCACCATGACGTCACCCATGACATCACTGCCCTACGCCGTCCAGCTTTTTACACACCCAAATGCCCGTTTGGCTTCTGGATTTCGGTTCTCTGTAGTCTGGGTTGAGCCTCATCTGGCCACGCCAGATGAGGTCTCTTCTTGGACGGCTTTCAGTCCTTGAACGGATCGAACTCTCCCTCGCCCGCCATCGCCACCGCGAACGGTGTCAGCGTGTGCTGGACGCGGATCGTGCCAGCGTGCTGCGCCAGTACCTCCGGCAGGCGCCGGTAGGCCATCGGGCTCTCGTCCAGGTCGCCGCCCGCCAACAGCACGCAGCGCTCGCGCAGCCAGTCGTCCATCTGCTCGCGCCGGAAGGTCCGCAGCGCCTGCTTGCGGCCGAACAGCCGCCCGGCGCCGTGCACGGTGGAATACAGCGCGCTCTGGGCTAGGGGGCTGTCGACGCCCTCGATGATGACGGCGTCGTCACCCATCGAGCCGCCAACGAAACCACGCTGGCCGGGCCATGCCGGTGTGGCGCCCTTGCGGACCACCCACAGCTCGCGCCCGTCATGCGTCTCCCGCCACGCGTAGTTGTGGTGGTTGTGCACGCTGTCGGTGACCGCGCCGCCGATGATGCGGCGCACGCGCTCCACCACCCACTCGCGCCCCGCGTAGGCGTAGCGCCCGGCCAGCTCCATCGCCGCCAGGTAGCGGCGGCCAAGCTCGCTGCCCTCGTCCACCACCGCCGGCGGCACGTTCATGCCGTCCTGGCCGCCTGCCGCCTTCAGGTAGCGGGTGGCGCTGGTGTGGCCGAGGCCGCGGCTGCCGAAGTGCACGCCGATCCAGACCCTGTCCGCCTCGTCGCGCAGCAGGTCGACATAGTGGTTGCCTGAGCCGACGGTGCCCAGCTGGCTCGCCGCCTTCTGGCGGTAGAACGCCATGTCGGCCTCGCGCCACGCGTCGTGGTCGTCGAACAACGCGTGTTCCGTCCGCTCGGCGTTGGCGCGACCAACTCCGAACGACACCGCGCTCCGGATGTCGGCGAGGATGGCGCCGACCCGGTCGGCGATGGCCGCGAACGGCGTGTCGAGCCGCACCGCCATGTTGCCGCAGCCGATGTCGAAGCCGACGCCGGAGATGCTGATCTGGCGCTCGTAGGCGATCACGCCACCGACCGGCTGAGCGTAGCCGAGGTGGCCGTCGGCGCACACCACGCCCGCCGCCACCCGGCCAACGCCCATGCAGTTCCGCATCTGCGCGATCGTCGCCTCGTCGTGAGCGCCGAACACCTGCAGCGGCGCATTCCGGTAGGCGGCGTCCTGCTCGGGCAGCTGCACCGAGGCCGCTTCCGCCGCCAGGTGCTCTGCGCGGGCGGCGTCGCGGAAGGAGCACCACGCCGGCATGCCGCGGCCGCCGGGCTCCTCGCCCGGCCGCGCCACGCGGCTGTCGGGGTCGATGCCGGCGACGGCGGCGAGCTCGCGGGCACGGGTCTCGTAGGGACTGGGGCGACGCATGGGTCGACCTCCTGGATAGCGATCAAGAGGGGGGAGAAGGCCTCCGGCCATCCCGGTGGTGGGATGGCCGGAGCGTTCAGGGCGAGCGGAGGAAGTCGGCGATCACCGCGGGCGCCGCGGCATCAAACCCGACCACGTCGAGCATGCCGGCATCCTCCGGATCGGCAATGCTGAACCCGTTAGACACCAGCCCCACCACCACGAGCTTGGCCGGGATGCCGGTGCGCTCGCGATACAGCCGCAGCGCTTGCACCGGATGCACCGCCCCGGCCCAGGTCTCGCTGTCGGTGTAGACCACGAAGCCGTCGACAGGGATGTTGCGCTCCAGGGCATACAGCATCGGCAGCGCGCAGTCGGTGCCGCCGAACGGCAGGCCCGACACCGCCCGCACCGCGTCGTCCAGCCGCATGGAGGGCGACAGCGTCACCGGCAGCATGCGCGCCGTGCCACCGTACATCCCGCCATAGCGGCCGTCCTCGCCGGCGGCGAACGCCACGACGTGGGTGTTCGCCTCCGTCGCCGCGGTCATCAGCGCCATCGCCGCCGAAGCCTCGCGCGGGGTCAGCGACGACCCGGCGATGCCACCGGACGCCATCGACCCCGATACGTCCAGCGCCAGCAGCAGCCGGCGGCCGGTCGGCTCCACCGCCCGGAAGGCGGTGTAGAACGCGGCGTTCAGCGCATCGACTACCGCCGGCACCGGCTCCCACCGCAGCGCGCCGCGATCGCCGATGCCGCGCGCGTAAGTGCGCAGCGCCAGCAGGATCGTCAGCGGGTGCAGCCGCGCCCGGGCGATACGGTCGGCATCGCCAAGGGTGGACAGCACCGATGCCAGGCTGTCGCCGAGCGGACGGATCGCGCCGACCGCGGTCAGCTTGGCCAGCGAGCGCACCAGCGCGGTCAGCGGCATGCGCTCCAGCAGCGCCTCCCACACCAGGACGTCGTTCAGCCACTCGGTCGCCACCACCTCCCGCGGCAGGTCGTGCGCACGGATCAGCGCCGCCACCGCCTCGGCGGTCTCGGCGCCGCCGAGTGCCATCACGGCGCGGACGATCGGCGGCAGCGCATCGCTGTCGGTGCCACGGCACACCCACTCGAGCAGCGCCTTGCGGGCCGGATCCACGGTCTCCGGATGCGCGAGCCGCAGCAGGTCGCGGTGCGACCAGCCACCGCGCTGGCGGTACTTCACCAGCTGGTAGGCCAGCCGCTCGGCCGGCTGCGCGTCATACCAGGCCCCCACCGCCCGGCGCAGCGCCCGGCCCCAGCCGCGCGTGGTCTCGACCAGCGCCGCGAACTGCAGCAGGTGCGCGCCGGTCCGGGCCACCCGCGGCAGGACAGCCAGGGCGGCACGACGCGTGGCCAGATCCGACGCCGAGGCGGCCAGCGCCAGCGCGAACAATGCCGGATCGTTGCGCGGCGCCCGGCCGCCGTCGCTGACCGCGACGATGCGCTCGACGGCACGGACGCCGTCGGCGGCGATCGCCCGCAGCACCGCCTGCGCGTTCTCGACCGTCAGCACCTGCTCGGTGGCGTAGTAGCTGCCGCCCTCGGAGCCGAGGATCAGGAACCGCTCGAGCCGCGCCCAGTCGTCGACCGCGTAGGCATAGCCGCCGGCCGTGTTCGGCACAGTGTTGGAGATCGGCAGCACCTGCGGCGTGGCCGCGGTTCTGCTGCGCGTGAAGAGCTTCAGGTAGGTGTTCATGCCCGTTCTGCCTTGAAGAGGCCGGCGGGCATGTTGTGGCGAGGGGTGCTACGGCATCCGGTGGGACGCGTGAGGATTCGAACCCCTAGCAGACCAGATAACCCTCGGCCTCCGGCCCGCCGGAGGAATGGTGTCGTGTGCCGTCATGCCGGATTGACCAAGTTCAGCTGCCGCATGGCGGGCTTGCTGAACGGATGGCATCCGGGCGCGTGGAGCGCTTGTCGCGGTCGATGCTGTCGTGTCACCCCAAGCCTCCTCTCGATCCCAATGCCAGGCGGTCATGCTCATGCCGACGGATGCCTGTTGCTCTACCGCTGAGCTACGACCTCCCCTGCGGGAGACGGCAGGAGTCGAACCTGCGACACACAAGTTCCGATAACCGTCGAACTCCGGCCCGCCTAGGCCAACGCACGCAAGCGCGGTCATGTCCATGGCGAGGGCGCCATCCCTTGCGGGATCGTGGGCTTCCGGACCCACCGGCAGTTGGAGGATAACCCTCGGCCCTCGGCCCGCGCCGAAACCCCGAATGACGGACATGGTGCTCGGGCTGGGGGACGTTTTTCAGGCGAGAACCCAACCCGTTCGGCCCGTCGGCGGCGCATATGCCCGAACTCGTTGCCGGCCGTCAACGACAAACTTTAATTTCTCTAAAGTTTACGCTATGCCTTCCGCCGTGATGGTCGGCATCCCCCAGATCCGCGCCGCCCGTGGCCTGCTGAAGTGGACGCAGGCGACGCTGGCGCATCGCGCCTCGATCTCCACGGTGACGCTGAACATGATCGAGAACGAGACCGTACGACCGCGCGAAACCACGCTCGTCTCCATCCGCCGGGCGCTGGAGGCCGGGGGCGTCCAATTCATCGAGGAGGAAGGAGTAAGCGTCGGGGTGAAGTTCGCCCGAGCGGAACCCACCAGAGAGGAGGGTTACAGCAGCACGTGATAATCCAGTTTATCACGTGCAGGGTATCGGCCACTTGGTATTCCGGGTTCGACCTTAAGCAGACTCCCGGGGCATCATCAGACGTGGCCCAGTCTGGCCGGAAGCGGCCCTTCCGGTTCGAGGCAGACTTCCTCAAAAGCGGACGTCCGCCTCCTCGCAATGAGCAGCTCACCAGAGATTTATGGGCGCGCGCCCTTGAGGCCGCGGGATCCAGATCGCGGAAGCAGTGTCCCCATAAGACAGGGCGTTATCTTCCAAGACACAGATTGCTACGCAGGCACAGACAATCGCATCGAGCATGTCTTCGTAAGCCTTGAGCTCGGCACCTCCGACAACCGAGTTTGGCATAGGCAAAGCGTCCGCGACGCCTGCTAAGCGTGCGTCGAGTACAGCGACAATCCTCTTCCATTCTTCCAGAAGAAGGCGGCGCCTCTCGGTGGGCGTATGGCTTGGCCAGTATCTACGTGCTCTGCCGAACTTGTACTTCAGCCGCATTGGAGCACGAGCGAACTCGACCAAGGCGGGATGAGGGTAGACCTCGACAAGCCCTGGAAACTGCGGCTGGGCAGATGTGAGCAGCGGATAACCACCGGCTCCGAACGCTTGTCTAAGGTGGTCGCTTACTTTGCCGGGTCGGGTCGGGTTTGGCGTGTGGGTGCTGCAATGGCGGGCGCCGTAGGCGCCGGACACCTTGTCGTCGGAGACCCGCCTGCCCGTGATCGGCGTTCGGGAAAGCGGCATGTCGATCGCGATCAGATCCGGCGCCACGCCGCAGAGCGCCGTTGCCGAGGCGAGCAAATCCGATGCATTCGGTTCTGAGCCTACGGGACGCTCTTTAAGGATTTCACCGCGGGCAAGCGCATCAAGGTGATGATAAGAGGGCGCGACAGCAACGAGCCGCCATCCTGACTCGTCTTCTACTGCCACAGCAACGCCGCTTGGCTGGGTCTTCGTCCAGGCCGCATCGATACCGAGGACCACGCGCATTACAGCGACTTAGCCGACGGCACGCTGCCGCACCTCGTCGATTGCGGCGAACAGGGCATCGGCGCCCATTTCGTCGAACAGGCCGTCCACGCCCAACGGATTCAGATCGGTATAAGGGCTATCGTAGAGCCGGTCGGGATCTAGGACGCCCTGCTCGGTCAGGTGGTCGATCAGCATGTTGACGAACTCGAGCTGGTTGGCGCTCAGCGTGCGCCCGGAAAGAAATGCGGCGAAGGCCTCCTTCGCCGCCGATCGGTCGAGCCCGACGAGGGAGCGGACGAACAGGCCCAGACCCTCGGCCTTGGCGTTGTCCAAATCCTCGGACGACCCCGCCCCACTCTCGGCCAGGATGCGCTCCAGCTCGGCGAGATCGAGGGCGGTGAGCTGGCGATTGCTGCGCAGCTTGTGGATAGCGACATGGTCGCGGTGCTGCTGCAGGAAATGCCGCGCCTTGGCGCGGAAGCGGGCAAAGGCATCCGGCGCCGCGAACGCCGCGAACGCAACCGTCTCTCCCTCCCCGATCTCATCGATGAAGTTGGTGAAGATCGGCACACGCCGCCGCTTCTCGATAAGCCCCGCTAGGCCGCGCAGACGCTTGCGGGCGATCTCGAGCTCCCCGACGGTCACGCCCTCCCACCATTCGTCGGTCTGGATAGCCTGGATCAGGACGATCTGGGCGTGGATGACCGGGATGTTGACCTGTTCCTCCAGTGCCGCGGCGATCTGCACCACGCGCTCGCGCAGCCGGACGAAGTTCGCCTCGGGCTGGAGCACGCCGAGCTGCAGGTTGAGCATCAGCAGGTCGAACTGCTTCGCCTCCAGACCCTCAGGCGGCAGGCCGTTCGGCAGGTCGGCGAGCTGCTCGGCGAGCTCGCGATGCGCCGCCTCGTCCAGGCCGGCCCAAGGCCCGGAGGTGGCATAGATCTCCACCAAGCGGCGCTTCGGGCGGACAAGGAAGTTGTCGAGGTTCATCGAGGCGATGCCGGTGCGCAGCGTCTCGGCAAGTTCGCCGCGCAATGTCGCCCCCGGTGCTTCGGGGTTCGCGTGCAGCACCGCGTCGAGCGCGCCGATCAGACCCAGGCGGGTCTTGAACAGCCGCATCGAAAGGCTGTCGGACACGCTGCCGTCCACGGTCGGCGCGTCCTGGCTGAAATATTCGAGGTTCTGGCAGAAATCGAAGACGGAGAAGAACGCCTTGTCGCGTCCGTCGCTGAACAGGCCGGGGCAGAGCCGGGTGCCACGGCCGATCATCTGCCAGAACTTGGTCTTCGATCGGACCAGCTTGAAGAAGACGAGGTTGAGCACCTCTGGCACGTCGATGCCCGTGTCGAGCATGTCCACGCTGATCGCGATATGCGGCATGCGGTCAGGCTCGGAGAACGCATCGATCAGCCCCTGCGCATAATCCACCTTGCTATGGATCACCCGGGCGAACTTCCCGGCGGCCTGCGGATAGTGGAGGTCGAACCGGTCGCGGATGAACTCGGCATGGGCATGGTTCTTGGCGAAGATGATCGTCTTGCCCAGGCGATCACCACCCTCGACACGCTGGCCGTGCGTCATCAGATGCGCCAGCACCTTGTCGACCGTGTCGGCGTTGAACAGCCACTGGTTGACCGCCTGCGCCTCGATGCGGTCAGGGGTGCCGTCTTCCTCGCCCCACTCCAGTGCGTCCCAGTCGTCCTTTTCCTCATCGGAGAGCTGATCGTAGCGGATGCCTTCGCGCTGGAATTTCAGCGGCACCGAGACGGCCTGCATCGGCACGAGATAGCCATCACGCACCGCGTCCTCGAGCGCGTAGGCATCGGTCGGGACGCCGTTCTCGACCTCGAACAGGCTGTAGGTGTTGCGGTCGATCTCGTCCTTCGGCGTTGCGGTAAGACCGACCAGGAGGCTGTCGAAATACTCGAAGATCGCGCCATACTTGCGGTAGATCGAGCGATGCGCCTCGTCGACGATGACCAAGTCGAAATGCCCGGGTCCGAAGCGGCGCTGCGCCCCGTCCTGCTCGTCGATCAGCGTCATCATCGTCGGATAAGTCGAGACGAAGACCCGGCCCTCTGCGGTGCGGTCGGTGAGCAGGTTGACGGGCGCCGCCGACGGCAGGTGCGCCTTGAAGGCGTTGACCGCCTGGGTGACCAGCGCGGTGCGGTCGGCGAGGAACAGGATGCGCTTGGCCCAGTTGGCGCGCATCAGCAGCTCAGCCAGGGCGATCACCGTGCGCGTCTTGCCGGCGCCGGTCGCCATCACCACCAGCGCCTTGCGCTGGTTGTGCGCGTCGAACGCCTCGGCGATGCGGCGGATGGCGCGGACCTGGTAGTAGCGCTCGACAATCTCCGGCTTGGGCTCCAGATCGGCCAGGGTGCGACGGCTGGCGCGACGCTGCACCAGAAGCTCCAGCTCGGATTTCTTGTAGAAGCCCTGCACCTCGCGCGGCGGGTAGCGCGTGTCGTCCCAGATCCAGTGCTCGTAGCCGTTGGAGCAGAAGATCACCGGACGCTGGCCGTGCATGGCCTCCAGGCAATCCGCATAGAGCCGGGCCTGCTCCTGGCCCTTCAGCGCGGAGTGCCGGCTGCGCTTGGCCTCCACGAGCGCCAGCGGCCTGCCGTCGTCGCCCCAAAGCACGTAGTCGACGAAGCCGTTGCCCGTCGCGCCCGGCATGCCCGTGACCGGAACCTCGGTGGCGTTGGGCGCCTCGGGGCTCCAACCGGCCTCGCGCAACAGCAGGTCGATGAAGCGGTCGCGGGTCTCCGCCTCGTTGTAGTCATGCGTATCCGGTGCGCGGGCATTGGCGGCCTGCGCCGCTGCGACCTCGGCGCGCAAGCGCTGCAGCTCCTCGTCAAGCCTGGCATTGCTGGCGAGGGTCTCGGCAAGCTTCTCGTCGCGGGCCTGCAGATCGGCCTCGCGCTGGCGCAGCTGCGCCAGGGTGACCTTGGCGATCTGCGCCATCGGCGGCGGCAGCTTCGATGGCTCGAAGCGCAGCGCGTCGTCGGGGCGCTCGGCCTTGGCGTAGCTGCGCGCCAGCCAGAAGCAGACATGGAACAGCTCCGCCACCGCCGACCGCGCCTCCGCCTCGGCGAAGGGCTTGGCATCGTGCACGGCCTTGTTGCCGAGCTCGCGCAGATAGCGTGCCTTGAGGAAGATCGTCTGTCCGGCGACGTCGCGGAAACTGGGCTCATGGATCAGCGCTGCCAGATTGTCCTGATACGGCAGCTTGAGCCGCCGGTCGTATTTGTACAGCCACGCCATCACCAGTTCGAGCGTGCGCCGGGCGTGGAAGGCGGAGGCGCGAGGGTCGGACAGCGCATGCCGCTCCGCCTGCGTTGCCGCGGCGTGGATGTCCGGCCACTCAGGGGAGAGAAAGCCGAACTGGGACATGTCAGAGGGCTCCGGTGAAGGCGCGGTGTTGGAGGGAGCTAAAGAGGCGTTCTAAAGCAAACGATGCCTCAAGCTCTTTTTCCCTAAGATCATCGACCGTGTTAAGGCGCTCCTCAAGCTGAGCTTGTGCGGAGAAAGGCGGAAGTACGATCGGAAGCTTAGCTAGTTCAGTTATCTGCAGATGCAGGAGAGCGTTGCCTTTGCCCATTCCTTTAAGCAACTTCTGTATCGAGGGCATGCGGATGTAGGCCGCGAGGTAGGAAGGGACAACCTCTTTTCTGTTGACCTGAACTAGGGCAACAGATTGGTTGATACAGAACCGCGTATCTACCTCTACCACGGCGCAACGTCCAATTGTACCATCCTTAGTTATCAGGATGTCGCCGACATTGGGCTTTGACTTTGCGCTTAGCGCACTGAACTGATCTTCACGCGCGTAGTGAAGCCGACTAAAGTCGATCTTTCCATCTGCGACATTCTTCGCCGTTATTATTGGGATGCCTACGGGAAGATGTTCCATAGGCGAGGTAAAACCATAAGTAATCCTAGTGGTCAATTGTTCAAAAAGCACTTTATTCAAATGGTTTGAGGCATCTAATGGATCTCCAAACATCTTCACAAAGATCGCCTGCGTCATCTCGTCAAGTTGCGCCAGCGCCGCCCGCCGCTTCGCCCGCAGCGCGTCGGCCTGATCAAGGATGGCGGCGATGCGGCGTTGCTCGGGCAGTGGGGGAAGAGGAACCTCGACCCTTACCAAATTCTGTCGGATAATCTGCGGTTGTGACGATCCCGTCGTCACATCTTCAAACCCTCGGTCGGTAAGGAAATAGGCCAGAAATCTGACGTCGACTTTCTTCTGATCAAGGCTATCAAGGGCCATTGCGTTACCCGAGGCGTAAGACCGAGCGCCAGTAATGTGAACTTTCCCGCAAGACCCCCGACAGCCGACTAATATAGTCGGCTCCTCATGTGTATAGGTCCGCGCGAAACCGATGCGACCGTTTGCCCCGTATGCCACAAAGCCATCATCAACCAAGTCCGACTTTGTAAGTATTGGCCACTGCTTAGGGCTGGAGAGTGTTCCTAACGGAACGACTGGCCAAGCGCTCAACCCAACATCTCCTCAAGCGCCTTCATCCCGTCATTGATCTCCGATTCCAGACGCGTCAGTTCCGCCAGGATTTCCTTCGGCGTGCGGTGTTGCACCTCCTCCCGCGTTACTTCCTTGTAGCGGTTCAGCGACAGGTCCCACCCCGCCGCCGCGATCTCGGCTTTCGGCACCGTGAAGCTCCGCGCCGTCCGTGCCTGCTCGCGCTCCGCGCCGTCACGCTGCCGCCAGTGCGCGAGCACGTCCGGCAGGTTGTTCTTCGCGTGCGCGGCGTCATCGAGCGCGTGGGCCGGCGTTGCACCCAGTTGCGCCTCCGCCAGCAGCGGCTGCCGCTTGTCATCCAGGCTCCAGCCATCGGCCTGCATGTCGTAGAACCACACGTTCTCCGTGCCCCCGCTATCGGTGCGCGTGAACAGCAGGATCGCGCAGGACACGCCGGCATAGGGCCGGAACACGCCCGACGGCAGCGAGACCACGCCGTCGAGCTTCTGCTCCTCGACCAGCATCCGGCGCAGCTCCTTGTGCGCCTTCGACGACCCGAACAGCACGCCATCCGGCACGATCACCGCCGCGCGGCCACCGGGCTTGAGCAGGCGCAGGACCAGGGCCAGGAACAGCAGCTCGGTCTTGCGGGTCTTGACGATGCGGGTCAGGTCCTTCGCCACCGTCTCGGCATCCAACGCGCCGGCGAAGGGCGGATTGGCCAGGACCAACGTGTAGCGGTCGGCGTCCTCGGCATGGTCCTGGGCGAGGCTGTCGCGGTAGCGGATGTCGGGGTTCTCGACCCCGTGCAGCAGCATGTTCATGCTGCCAATGCGCAGCATGGTGCCGTCGAAATCGAAGCCGTGGAACATGTGATGGTGGAAATGCGCCGAAAGCGCCTGATCGCGCAGCACTTCGGGATGGTGCCGGCGCAGATGCTCGCCGGCCGCGACAAGGAAGCCGGCGGAGCCGCAGGCCGGATCGACGATCACGTCCTTCGGCCCGGGCGCGGTCATCTCCACCATCAGCTGGATGATGTGGCGCGGCGTGCGGAACTGGCCGTTCTGCCCGGCGGTGGCGATCTTGCCGAGCATGTATTCGTAGAGGTCGCCCTTGGTGTCGCGATCCTCCATCGGCACCGCGTCGAGCGCATCCACCACACGCGACAGCAGTGCCGGCGTCGGGATGGTGAAGCGCGCGTCGCGCATGTGGTGCGAGTAGGTCGAGCCGTCGCCGCCCAGGGTGCGCAGGAACGGGAACACATGCTCGCCGAGGACGGCGAACATCTCCGCCGCCTCGAAGTGGCGAAAGCGGGACCAGCGCAGGTCCTCGTAGGGGCGTCCGCGCGGATCGGCGCCTTCAGGGAAGATGCGACGGGCTAGTGACTGCTTCGTGCGGGAGGCGCGCCTTTCCTCCAGAGTCTGGAGCTCGTCCAGCCGGCGGATGAACAGGAGGTAGGTGATCTGCTCTATGACCTCGAGCGGGTTGGAGATCCCGCCGGTCCAGAAGCTGCTCCAGATTTGGTCGATCTGGTTCCGTATGTCGCCGGTCAGCATGATAGTCCTGATTGTAATGGCGTTGTGCCAAACACAGGGTGCCTGCAGCAGGCAGCGAGGCCAAGAGCCAGAGCAGGCAAGGCAGCCCAGCCCGTGTCCGCTTCCGGGTATGCGCAAGATCAGGCGATGTGTGCGCGTCGAGCGCGAAGCGGCCGGGGACAGCCGGACGGCTAGGACCGCTTTCCACCAAACTCAGACTCTGATGCGCTCGACCTCATCGAGGCTGATGTCGTCGCGCCTGCGGTCGTAGAGCTGGGTGGTGCGGGTGCTGGCGTGGTTGGCCATGGCTGCCGCGTTCTCCAGCGTGCCGCCGTTCTTGAGGTAGGCGGTGATCCCCGTCGCCCGGAAGCTATGGTTGCCGATCCGGGTCGCGATCCCGGCCGCCGCCGTGCGCCGCTGCACCATCAGGTAGGCGTTGGCCTGGGGCAGGGGGGTGCGGCTCAGCCGCCCGGTGCCGCGGCCGATGGTGCGGAACAGCGGCCCCTTCGGATCCTGGTCGATGCCAGTGCCCCCCAGGTAGGCGTACAGGTAGCCTTCCAGGGTGTGGTGGCAGGGCATCTCGTGCCGCTTGCCGCCCTTCTCGCGTAAGCGGACCCAGAGCCGGCGGTTCTGCACGAACACGTCCTCGACCCGCATCGCCAGTGCTGCCCCGATGCGCGCGAAGCTGTAGACCATGAGCGCGATCAGCGCCCGGTCCCGCAGCCCGATCGGCGTCGTGACGTCGATGCTGTCGAGCAGCTGCCGGGCCTCGAGCGGATCCAGCACCGGCGTCTTGCCCTTGCGCACGCTGTGCGCCGGACCGCGCACCGAGGCGGCCGGGTTGGTCGGCACCACTTGGCCTGTGACCAGCCAGTCGAACAGGTGGCGGATGGCCGCCAGGCGCAGCTTTACGGTGGGCGCCGAGCGCTCGCGGGTCTGCAGCTCGATCCAGCTCGCCACGTGCAGCGGCTGCACCGCGGTGATCGACGCCACCCCGGCAGCCTCACACCAGGTCAGGAAGTCGCTGACCGCCCGGGCGTAGGCCCGCCGCGTGT
Organism: uncultured Acetobacteraceae bacterium; assembly: GCA_964244585.1. GTDB lineage: Bacteria > Pseudomonadota > Alphaproteobacteria > Acetobacterales > Acetobacteraceae > LMUY01. Next base: position 12,209 of record CAXTJM010000056.1, read on the forward strand.
GTGGATTGCGGATGGTCGAGGCGAAGAACTCCAGGAAGCGAATGCCGGCACGCTCGTCGCCAGCCGCGATGAGAGCGGGCAGCTCCATGCCATGATGGGAAGCCAGACTCCGGTTGGCGTTCTGCGCGCCGACACTTGCGATGCTCATGCGGGAGAGTCCGCTCAGAAGCCGACAAGGAGCGTGTCGAGCGCGCGCATGATGTCGTCCCCGCGTGCCGCAAGTGAGACGATCGGCGCTTTGAGTTCTCGGGCCGGAACGGCCGCGATGAACTGCGTCAGCATCACGTATGGTTCCCCATCGATCTCGAAGACCGGGTTCAGGTTGCGTGCCGGCTTCGGCGCGATCGTTGGCGTAAGCAAGGGCGCGACGACACGGGTGCTGAGGTCGTGGAGCAGATCGGCCTGGACATCAATGACATAGCCGTCGCCGTCCGAGCCTGGACGAGAATAGACGTCGAAGCGCGCCATCAGAACTGCCGGAACTCCGCCAGCGGGATGCCGTGTCGTTCGACGTACTCATTGGAGGACGCGATAGCGTCACGGTTCTCATCGAGCCACTGTGCTCGCCGAGCGCGGGCGATCTCGGCCTTCAGGCCGAGCTCGCAAGCTTGGGAAACGTTCAGGCTCAGCTTCCGGGCTTCGGCGAGCAGATCGGCCGGCAGGGTGACGTTGGTGGCTTGCCGGGGCGTGTGCTTGATGGCGGGACGCGGCATGGGTGATTCTCCTGAGGCACCTCGAAGCCTATTAGGTATCATGCGCATTGTCATGCGCATTGGTTGGGGCCGCTTCTGTCCCCACCCCCTACATACGATAAAGGACATTATCATATGTAGATGAGATGGCGCAGTTGTCGCAGTTACTACATGACAGTCCGATACCAGACCGCGGGACGTAGAGACGACATTAAACGTCTCTGGATCCTTGGATCTTCTCATATAATGGTTCCACCTGGCAAGGGCGGTGCGTCGGAGAACCTACAAGCTGATGAGTTAAAAATGAAGGTGTGGTAACGTGAATTAACTAATCCATTACGCGTTGCCGAAAAGCTACCGCCTGAAAAGACGAGTTGAAGTAGGTGCGAGCGAGACTCGGATCTTAGCACCTCCTTGGCAATCTCACTAAAGAACCTGAGGTTCTTAGGTCCTTTAGTCTCTAAGTCATAGAAGATTTCTGCGGGCATAGTCGGATGAAGCCAAATGATTGCAGGCCTCTTTTTCGAAAACTGCCGTTTAGCGGCATCTTTAGCTCTATCTAGTAGAACATTTGAGAAATCGGGTGATACGCTGCTGATAAGATGCACCACAAAGCGTGGCGCGACATTATTACAAAACCCAATGATGCCTGTCCTACGATGCATGGCTTGCATGGCCGCGACTATGCGTTCAGTCGGTGTCTCTTTAGGCATTCTTAAAACGCGACTTACTGATCCACCAAAAGGGATCGATACCTTGGTATGGAAAGGCAGCAAAAACGCACGCTTACACGCCTCAACGAGATCCTGTCTGGCCCCCTCATTGGTCGGAAGCTTTACATCAAGGCATATATTGAGGACGGAAACACCTTCCGCGTCCACGTTACCAAGATCGGTTTCTCGAAGCGCTCTGAAAAAGTGCTCGGCTGTACGCAGATTTACGTTAGCGCCTGCATCGTGTTCAAAAGCTTTAGCTTCAATCTCGTATTCAGACGAGCTCTTTCGCACTAAAAAATCCTGACATCCTTCAGTCTCAAGACCTGAAAAGTCAACATCAAATCCATTCTTACTGAACTCAGTTGCGACCCGTAGTTCATGATGAAGCTTGAAGAGTCCGGCGCTTCTTAATCCATCTATAAGTTGACCTTGTAGAGTACGGCGGCTGCGTTCAGAGGCATGGGTTATGATTTGGGCTACGCCAATGATAAAGTCTGTGGCCACGTGAAACCGATGGTTTAAAGCACACTCCATGAACTTTCTAGGGTTCTTCCCAATAGCCTTCAATCCTATCTCTATTTCGAAAGCCATCTGTGAAACGTCACTGATAATGCCCAATGTTGAAATCATCTCTATTCGACGCTGTAGAAGGTGATCAAATGTTCGCGGGCCAACGAATGTTCGAAGAATCTCGAAGTCATAAACAAACTGCCTAGTATCAGTAATCATCCTGAAACGCATCGCCCGATTTCCTCAGATCACCGCAGCTATTCACCTTTCTGGCGATGAGAAAGAGTGCCTTTTACCGACGTCCTCTATTTAAAATACCTGGTTGTAAAAAACTTCTTTTATGTCAGCACGGTTTAAGCAATCCCTTCTATAAATACAGGAGATCAGAGCCAGCCTCTTTGCCGGAATGCTGCGAGATCGATACCGGCAGGTCCATACCAATTGCCATCGCGGTAGCGGGCTCCGAGCTTCAGCGCCACCTCCTTGTTGCCGTAGGGGATCTTGAGCGTGATCTCGGCCGATCCGCCAGCAGGCGCCGAGGATGACCGAGAGGTGGCCTTGCCGGTTTGCGCCGCTGGTCGTTTTACCTTGGTGGCTCTCGTTGCGGACGAACCGGTTGCCGTCCTCGCCTTTGACTTGGCACGCGGACGAGCCGACGGGGCGGGTGAAGCTACCTCTCCGCCAGGAGCCTGCGTCTGGGAAGCATACTTGTCGAGGAAGGCACGGCAGATCGCGCCGGAGCTCGTGTCGCCCCGAGGCGGCTTGATTCCCTTCTGCTTTGCTAGGCTGTCGACATAGGCCTTCATCGCCGGCGTCGGCGGACGATCAGGTCCGACCGGACCGGACGCGGACGCAGCAACAAGCGGTGCCGCTCCGCTCGCGGCCCGCTCGGTCAACCGGCCGATGATGCGCGATGCCTGGGCGCAGACCGCGTCGATCGCGCTCATCATCTCCGTCTGCCCGACCAGCACCTCGTCCAGCAGCCGCTCGAGCTGCGCGGTGACGCCGGGATCCACCAGCGCTGGATCCGCCTTCCGCAGCACGTCGAACAGCGCCAGCCCCCGCTCGGTCGGCACGATGTTCTTGCCCTGGGCCACCAGGAACTCCTGCACCTTGAGCCCCCGGATGATCTCGGCTCGGGTGGCCGGCGTCCCGATCCCCTTGGCCTCCTTCAGCCGCTCCCGCAGCGCCTCGTCCTCCACGAAGCGCCAGG
>CAXTJM010000057.1:0-15311 GCA_964244585.1 uncultured Acetobacteraceae bacterium
ACCGACCAGGTCAGCGCCCGGCGCTATGCCGATATCCTGCGCGGCTGGATGCCGCCGGCCCAGGCCACCACGGTGCAACTCGCCACCTCCGACGAACGCGACGCGCACGAGACGCTGGCGCGCTTCCGCCTGACGGCCGAGCCTAGCGTGCTCGTGACCGTGGCAATGGCCTACGAGGGGCTGGACGCCCCCGAGATCGCCATAGTGGCAGCACTGACGCATATCCGCACTCGCGCCTGGTTGGAGCAGATGATCGCCCGCGCCACCCGCGTCGATCCGCATGCTGGCCCTTATGCCGCACAGCGGGCGCTGGTGTTTCACCCGGACGACCCGCTCTTCGCCCGCTTCCGCCACAGCGTCGAGACCGAGCAGGGCACTTTGGCCAGGCGCAAGCAGACGCGGGCGCGATCCAAACTGCCCGACTGGCTGCTGGATCAACTCGCCGGGCATGAGCGAGAGGACGGCATTGTCCCCCTGGAAAGCAATGCGCTCGGCCTGCGCTACGGCCTGCTGCGACCCGGCCCTGACTACGTACTGCACCGCCCCGAGCAAGACGCGGCGCAGACGGAGATGCTCGACCCGCCCTCGGTGCTGGAGCGCCGCCTGCGCCAGCGCGTCGGCGAGATGGTGGCCCAACAGGCGGTCGAGGACGAGGGTGCCGCGCAAGCGCCGCGCGGCGAGGGTCTGTATCACCGCTACAACGCCATCCTGAAGCGCTGCACCGGCGACAAGCCGCGGGCGCAGATGAGCCTATCCGAACTGGAAGCGGCGGTGAGCTGGCTGGAACGCAATCGGTTGTCGGACCACGTAGCCGTGCTGAAGGACGACCCGCGCTACGGCTGGACCGTGCGACAGCGCCAGGATTGGGCACCACCGGTCGGCCGCACCGACGGCAGGCCACGGGGTGCGCCGCGCACGCCAGCGAAGCCGGCGCGCGACCGGCAGCAGCCGAATGACCCAGTGGGCTAAACGACGTGCTCGGGCGCCGGGCCTGCATCGAACGCCTCCGCGGACGTGTCGAGCATGAAATCCAATTGCGGCCGACTTCTCGGGACATCGGCGGTGAGACTGGAAACCGTGACGCCGAGCAGGCGGATGCCACGGGGTGGCGGGAAACACGGTCGCAGCAGCTCCAGGCTGGTCCGTGCCAACTCCTCGCGCGAGGCAACTGGGTGCATACCGGACCGGCTGCGGGTGATCTGCCGGAAATCGGCGTATTTGACCTTCACCGTCACCGTTCGCCCGGCATGCCCGCCGCGAGCGCAAGCCGCCCACACCTTGGCGAACACCGGCTCCAGCATTGGGCCGACCTCGTCCCACTGCGTCAGGTCACGGGCAAAGGTGTTCTCCGCACCAACGGACTTGCGCACCCGATCTGCCTCGACCGGTCGCTCGTCGTAGCCACGTGCCACGCTGTGGTAGTAGTGCGCTGCCTTGCCGAAGTGCCCGGCCAGGAAGTCGAGCGATTGTGCCCGCAGGTCAAGACCGGTGTGGATGCCGAGGCGGTTCATCTTGGCCGCGGTCACCGGGCCCACGCCGTGGAACTTGCCAACTGGCAGCGCCTCCACGAAGGCCGGCCCCATCTTCGGGGTGATGACGAACAGCCCGTCCGGCTTGCGGTGATCGGAGGCGAGCTTGGCCAGGAACTTGTTGTACGACACGCCCGCCGACGCGGTCAGGCCGGTTTCCGCTCGGATCGCCGCCCGGATCTCGGCGGCGATCGCGGTGGCCGAGCCGCGGTCGAGCAAGGGCGCGGTCACGTCCAGGTAGGCCTTATCCAGCGACAGCGGCTGGATCACCGTCGTGTAACGCGCGAACACGGCGTGGATCTGCGCCGACACCGCTTTATAGACGTCGAAACGTGGCGGGACGAACAGCAGGTCCGGGCACTGACGCTTGGCCGTGATGGATGGCATGGCCGAAAGCACGCCGAACCTGCGCGCCTCGTAGCTTGCCGCGGCCACGACTCCGCGTTCCCGATTGCCGCCGACCGCCACCGGCCTGCCGCGCAAGCCTGGATCATCGCGTTGCTCGACGGAGGTGTAGAAGGCGTCCACGTCGATGTGGATGATACGCCGAAGCGGTTGAGCCTGGATGATGGATGACATGGACCGTCAGGAGGCTCCAGCTTGGTAAGGCCGCGCACGCTCGACAGGCCGGATGTGGGTCGCTGGCTCGATGCGTCGAGCCGGTCTGGACGCTTCTGGACAACGACAGCTTCAACGCCCTGCGCCATGCGTCCCCCTTTCCTCACTCGGCGTCTCGCGAGCAGTTCGTCCGCTTCCGGCCCAACTTCGTGCGGGTGAAGGCGTGCTGGTGGCGCAAGTCTAGAACCAGTCCAAGAGCGAGGGGAGAAGCTGCTCCAGGTCCCAGGCCGAGGGGTCACTGACGGCAATGAAGGCCATGTGCAACGCGAGCAGCGTGACGTTGCCTAACAGAAGGGCAGCGCCCCCGGCGATCGTCGTTACCAGCGCGATCTCCACCATGTGACCGCGGCGATGGCCACGCCGCCACCGATGGAGCAGGGCGATAAGGACGACGAAGAACAGGGCCGCGTTCGCAATGCCGACGACGGCCATCACGTGTGTCCAGCCGAGCAGCGAGAGATAGCCGAGCGTCTGACCGATGATCAGGAAACCAAGTACGCTGAGGCAGGCAACGTCGAAAGCGACGAGCAGCGCGGCGAGTATAGCGACCAGCGCGCGCGCCGTGCGCCCCCGCCCTGGTGCGAGATTTTGATGTTGTCTCTGCCGTGTGGACATTGTGTGCTCCCTGAGCGCGAAGGGCTTTTGCGCCCTGCCAAGCGTGGCTCTGAGTTCTGCACTACCTGAGCGTAAACCCCTATCTACTTCGTCCAGCGTGAGCAACATCGCGCTCCGCTCGCCGAACAGGAGAGCTGCGAGATCCACAGCCTTACTTGCGGCTATTGTGTGCGCGACCATCGTTGGACTCTTGCCACGAACCCTACCCAGCACCGCTGCGGTGACCACCGCCGTGGATAGGTCGCCCGCCTACGCCAGACTCTCGGCGGTCGTCACGGCGAGCGACTTACCCACCGCTCCTACACCACGTCCTGGGAGTACGTCATGCTAAGCGGCGTGGACCCTTGCACGCCAAGCGCCGATCTCAGGCCTTTTCAGATGCAGGTTCTCCCGAAGGGTGGCTCCGGCATAGTCCTTCTGGAACAGCCCGCGCCGCTGCAGTTCGGGTACCACGAGCCGTACAAAATCCTCGTAGGAGCCGGGTATGTGCGTCGCGGCGATGACGAAACCGTCGCAAGCGCTACCGAACCACTCCTCCATCTCGTCGGCGATCTTCTTGGGGGTGCCGACGAAGATAGGGAATTCCTTAATCGTACCGCGTCCTGAGAAGTGCACGAAGTCCCGCACGGAGGGGTTTTTCTTGCCGCTAAGCGTGATCACCCGGTCGCAAAAGCCACGCCAGCCGGTGATGGCGGCGAGTTCCTCGTCACTGAACGGCTCGTCCAGCGGCTTTTTGCTGAAGTCGACGTTCAACACCTCACATAGCAGGTTCAACCCATCCACCGGCTTGGCGAGACTGTCGATATACGCCTGTTTCTCCGCCGCCATGTCTTCGGACTCAGCGACGATGGCATACACGGCGGGAGCGATGTTGACACTCGCCGGGTCACGCCCGGCGGCAGCGAGCGCCTCCTTCATCTCGCTATATTGCTTTCGGCCAATCGCAAGGTTGGGAAACACCGCGAAGATCAGCTCCGCCCAGCGTGACGCAAACAGCCGCCCGCGTCCGCTCTGCCCTGCCTGGATCAGCATCGGGTGGCCCTGTGCCGAGCGGGGCACCGGGAACGGGCCACGGGACTGAAAATATGTGCCGTGGTGGTCGAGCCGGTGCACCTTGGACGCATCGGCGAAGCGGCCGGACTGCTTGTCCACGATCAGGGCGTCATCCGCCCAAGTGTCCCAGTGGCCCATCACCACTTCGAGGAACTCGTCCGCACGGTCATACCGGGCGTCGTGCTCCAGATGGGCGGAGGCGCCGAAATTGGCCGCTTCGGAGTCATTCAGCGAAGTGACGATATTCCAGGCGGTGCGACCACCCAGCATCAGGTCCATGGTGGCAAACAGGCGCGCCACGTGGAATGGCTCGTAATAGGTCGTTGAATAGGTCGCACCTAGGCCAATCCGGGATGTTGCCATACCCATCGCGGTGACGATCGGCGTCAGGTCCATTTTCACCGCACGCACTCCGTTCTCCACGGTGGAAGCGTGGTCGTCGCCGTAGATGTCGGGGATGGCCAGGCGGTCATCGAAAAACGCCATCTGGAACTTGCCATCCTCGAGGATGCGGCCAACCCGCTGATAGTAGTCGGGCGTGAGGAAATCGCTCATGCTGGACTCGTGCCGCCACGAGCCGGGGTAGTTCGAGCAGTTCTGCGCCTGCAGAAAGGCGACGAGGGTCATCTGCCGGGAAGAGGCTGTCATGGTCTTCTCCTAATTTGGTCAGATCGCGCCGCTGCTGCGCAGTCCGGCGATCGCAGCCGCATCCAAGCCGAGCATGGAGCGCAGCACCTCGTCGGTGTCAGCCCCCATGGTGCGGCCGGTGTGGCGTAGTTGGGGCGGGGTGGCGGACATCATGGGCACGCCGGCGGGCAAGGTGACGGAGCCGATGCGCGGGTCGTCTACCACCACCATGTTGCCGCGCGCCTTGAACTGCGGCTCCTCGAAGATGTCGGCGATGCTGTTGATCGGTCCGCAGGGTACGCCGAACGTATCGCACTCTGCCATCAGGGCCGTGTAGTCCAACCCACCAACCCACTCCGCCACCAGCGCGTTTACAGCGTCGCGTGCCGCGACCCGGCGTTTCGTGGTGCCGTACGGGCCGTCATTGGCCAGCTCGGGGCGGCCGATCGCGGTGGCGAAGCGCTCGAACATCTTGTCGCTGCTGCAGGCCAGCGCCACCCAGCGGTCGTCACGCGTGCACCAGTGGCCATGCGGCACCACCGCGGGAACGTCGGCACCCATGCGCTCGCGCACCGTGCCGTGCTTGGCGTAGACGGGGGCGATCTCGTCCAGCATGCGGAAGATCGACTCGTACAGGCCGATATCCACCACCTGACCTTCCCCGGTCTGCGCAACCTGGCGTAGGGCCATCATAACGCCTACGCAGCCCCACACGCCAGACATGTAGTCGGCCAACGACGTGCTGCCGGGCACCACGGGCGGCCGCCCCGGCTCGCCGGCGAGGTAGGACAGGCCACTGAAGCCATGGGCGATGCGGGCAAAGCCGGGCTTGCCGCGCAGGGGGCCGGTTTGGCCATAGGCACTGATCCGCAGCATCACCAGGCGCGGGTTGATCGCCCGCAGCACGTCCCAACCAAAACCCCATTTTTCCATTGTGCCGGGACGGAAATTCTCCACCAGCACGTCGGCTTCCGCAATCATGCGGCGGAAGATCACAGCCCCGTCGGGCGCGCGCAGGTCCAACGTCATGCAGCGCTTGTTCCGCGCCTCGCTGAGCCAGGCGAAGGTGTCGCCACAGTCCGTCGGTGTGCCGAAGCCACGCAGCGGATCGCCCGCTTTCGGGTGCTCGACCTTGATCACGTCGGCGCCGAAATCGCCCATGATGGTGGCGCAGAACGGCCCGGCCAGGAAGGTCGCGATATCCAGCACTCGTACGCCGCTGAGCGGTTGCGTAGAGCCGGGTTGGGGCAGGGTGTCAGGCATGGGGGCTGGGTCCTTCGACGCGTTCGATCAGAGCAGCGCGGGTGAGTATTTCGCTGGCGCGGCGGGCATGGGCGAGGTCGACCAACACGCCTTCGACGCCGACAGCTCCCTGTCCGGAGGCCGCAGCCGCATCAAGCGCCGCGACGATGCTGCGCGCCCATGCGACCTGTTCCGGCGGCGGCAAGAAGACAGCGTTGGCTGGTTCCACCTGGCTGGGGTGGATAGCCCATTTGCCCTCAAATCCCATGCTTCGGGCGCGGGCGGCGCTGGCCTGGAAGCCGGCGGGATCCTTGTAGTCGGTATACGGTCCGTCGATCGGCCGCAGCCCGTTCGCGCGGCAGGCGTTCACGATCCGCGCCAGGGCGTAATGCCACTGGTCGTTCCAATGCAGCTGGCGTTGCCCGGCGGCGTCCGGATCGGTCAGCACGGCGCAGTCCGGGTTGGGGCGGCCGAACACCGTGTCCGGCGTGCGCAGATCGGCGCTGTAGTCACCGACGCCGAACACCATGGCCTCCAGCCGGGGGGAGCTGGCCGCGATCTCGTCCGCCCGGGCGATGCCGCGAGCCGACTCCAACAGCACTTCGATGCCGATCGGCCGCTCCCGCCCTGTCTCACGCTCGACGCTGGCCAACAGTTCGGCCACGAACTGCACGTCGAACGCGCTCTCCGCCTTGGGCAGCAGGATGACGTCCAGACGCGGGCACGCCCGTGCGATGTCCACGATGTCGCGTAGCGCCCACAACGTGCCGAGCGCGTTCACCCGCACCGCCATGGTGCGCCGGCCCCAATCGAGCGTGTTCAGCGCCTCGATCACCATGCTCCGCGCCGTCGCCTTCGCGGACGCTGCGACGGCGTCCTCGAGATCGAGGAAGATCACATCCGCCGGGCTACTGGTCGCCTTGGTGAGGAAGCGCTGCTGGATGCCGGGCACCGCGAGCTCCGAGCGGTGGGCGCGGGCGGTCATCGCGCACCCGGCTTGCGGCCGCGGGACGGCCGCAGAATAGTCGGGCGGTGAATATCAACCTCAATCTGCTGCAAACCTTCATCGAACTGGCGGAGCACCGCAACTTTCGCCGCGCGGCCGAGGCGATCGGGCGCACGCAATCCGCCGTCAGCATGCAGATCCAGCAATTGGAGGCGCAGCTTGGCCTGCAGCTGTTCACCCGCACCACGCGTCAGGTTCGGCTGACTACCGAAGGGGAGCAGTTGCTGAGCCATGTCCGCGCCGGGATGACGGAGCTGATGGCGGGGCTGCGGCAGGCGAACGGGCTGGCGACGGCGCATCGTGGCCGGGTTGCGATCGCCTGTGCGCCCAGCGTGGCGGGTACAAGGCTGCCCGAGGTGATGGCCGAGTTCCAGGCCGCTTATCCCGGCGTCAGCGCCCGACTTCGCGAGCTGCCGTTGACCGGCATCATGGACGCCGTTCGAATGCAGGACGTGGATTTCGGCATCGGTCCGACGCCGACGGTGCTGAATGGCCTGGCATTCCGGCCCCTGCTGGTCGATCCGATCTGCGCGCTGTTCCGCACCGGGACGATGCAGAGCAAGCGCGGCATTGCACTGGCCTCCCTGGAGGCGCACCCGATGATCCTTATGGGCGGGCTGCGCCCCCTGGTGGAGCCCGCGGCGGACGAAGCGGGAGTGACGCTCGGCGTGCGCTACGAGGCGCAGCAGATCCTGACCGTGTTGGGCCTGGTGCGGGCCGGGCTGGGCGTCGGCATCGTGCCGAATATTGCCGTGCCGCGTCCGCTCGCGCGCGGCATCGCCGTGCTGCCGATCGTCACACCGGCATTGACGCGGGATGTTGGCATCATCACGCAATACGGCCGCCCCTTGTCGCCGATTGCGGCCGAACTCACCCGCATGCTGGAACGGCGGCTGCAGCCGACTCATGCCTGACGCTCCATCGCGGCATCGAGCGTCGCGCCGTCGGTGGGGCGGAGCTGCTCGAGAGTGCGGTTGCGGGTCTCGATGCCCAACACCGCGATCAGCAGCGCGGTGACCAACATGAAGCCGGACAGCGTGAACACCACGCCCGCCACGCCGTAGGCCGTGAACAGCGCCACCACGGCATAGGGCATGAAGATGGACACCACGCGCCCCGCCGTGTTGCAGACGGCGGCCCCGCGCATGCGCAACTCGGTGGGGAATTGCTCCGGCACATACAGCGCCCAGCCGGCGCCGATCAGCACGCCCATGAAGAAGGTGAGCGCGAAGCCGACCACCACCACCTGGGTCGCAGTGGCGGCAAACGGGTAGATGATGCCGAGCACCGCGGCGGCGAGTGTGCAGACGACCAGGCTCGGTTTACGCCCGAACCGTTCAGCCAAATACATCGACACGGCGTTGCCGAGCGGGCTGCCGAACGACATGGCGGCCGTGAAGGCCAGCGACGAGCCGATGCCCAGCCCCTGCTTGACGAAGAAGGTCGGCAGCCAGCCCACGAAGCCGTAAAGCGCAATACTGATGGCGATGATCAGCATGCTGCCCACGATGGTGCGCCCCAGCAATTGCCCGGTGAACAGGGTGGAGATCGGCTGCTGCGGGATCACGGGAGTCACGCTGTAGCCGGGTTGTGCGAGGGAGGCCTTGCGCGCAGCTTGGGCCTCGATCCGCACGAGGGTGGCCTCGGCCTCGTCGAAGCGCCCCTTGCTTTCCAGCCAGCGAGGTGATTCCGGCAGCCCGCGCCGTAACAGCCAGACGGCGAGCGAGCCAATGCCGACCAGCGCGAACATCCAGCGCCAGCCGAAGGCGGGAATAATCAGGGCGCCCAGCACGTTGGCCACGAACAGGGCGGAGTTGGTGATGATCGCCAGCCCGCCGGCCCAGCGCGCCCGTGTGCCCGGAGGCATAAACTCGCCGACCATGACGTAGCCGCACACGACCTCTGCCCCGATCCCCACGCCCATGACGAAGCGGGCCGCGGTCAGCCAGTTGAAGTCGGGGGCGAAGGCACCGGCCAGGGAGGCCACGCCGAAGATCAGCAGGTTCACCTGGTAGGCGGTGCGCCGCCCCAAGCGGTCGCCCATCAACCCGGCGACAAACGCGCCGATCGTCATGCCGATGAAGGTGGCGGCGATGAAGTTGGCGTTCTGCGGCAGGTCCGAGAAGCCGGATTTTGTTGTGGCACCAAGCACGCCAGCCGCGATGTAGGAGTCGAGTCCGTCGAAGAACATGCCGGCACCGACCAGCGTGAACAACCGCCAGTGAAAGCTGCCAATCGGCAGCCGGTCTAGCCGGCCAGCAGAATTGATGATGCGTGCCGTCACTGGATTCTCCCCGCTGCGTGTCCGGTTGTCGCCGGCATTCTTGTTATGAGCAGGCTGCGGAACGGCGGCGGCGTCTAACGCGAAGTGCTGAGGCATTCATCTGCCGGACTGATCAATCGGGTAGCTGCCCGCGTCTACCGGGCGGAACTCGCCTGCTCGTTGATGCACTTGACCTCATCGGTAGCGATCACGTCGACCTGGGCATTAGCTCACTGGATGCAGCCCTTGCCCTCGCCTGACTTGGATCGACGTCCAGGCCATCTCCTGCTGCACGGCAATACTGCCGTCTCGCGTCAGTTCGAGCCCGGCCAGGAAGGTCCCCGCCACCGCGACCCGGCATCGCAGCTCCCGCTCCGGCGCATCAAGCGCTACCTCCGGGAGGAAGGCCTCCAACGCGGCGCCCTCCTCCCCAACCAGCTTCAGCATCGCTCGGATCCGCTCAGCCGCGTCGGCCACGCTCCAGAACAGCGGTCCTGGCACCCGGTAGCGAGCGCCGGCCTCAGCGGGTAGCCGGATCGCAACCAGACACGCTCGCAGCAGAGCGGTGAGGTCCCCGGTCCGCTCCGCCCGCACGATCCCTGCCCCGTCCGGCTGCCCGCGTCCGAACACGTCATGCCGCAGCTGGGCCCTACCCTCCAGCTAATCCGCGGCACGCCCGATCTCCGCCCGGCCCAGCAAACGCTGCCGTAGCCGCTCGGCCTCATCCTGGGCGTCTTGCGCCGCGGCGGCGTCGGCCGGCACCAGCAGGCGCGAGCGCAGCAGGGTGAGGTCGGCGGCCATCACCAGCCAGTCGCCCCAGCGGTCCAGCAGCGTGGGCCGCAGGTCCGGGGTCGCCAGCGCAGCCCCTAACGCTTCCTCGAACGCTTCCACCAGGGCGACGATGGACAGCCGGGCCAGGTCGATCCGCCGGGTTCGCGCGAGGTCGAGCAGCCTCGCGCCAGGTGACCCGGCGCCAGGCGCGCTTGGGGAGGTCGACGGCGAGTTGGCGGGCCGAGACCGGAGCATGATCGGCGTCACGCCCGACCAGGGAGGGCGGTCGTCCACGTCCGCCATAGGGTTTCGGTGGCAACGGTCCGGTGCCGGGCGGCCAAAGGCTGGTCGAGGACTGGATGCCGACCGCGTAAAGCAGGCCGAGTTCGGTGATGCCGTCGCGGAACGCGGTGTCGATCCCGTAGCCGGCGTCGGCCAGCACGGCCGCGGGCGGCACGCCGGCCTTCAGCGCCGCACGGATCTGGTCGAGTGCGATCTGCGGCTTGGTCTGGAATGTCACCTCGTCCGGCACGCCGGCGCGGGTGCGCCGGGCCGGATCGTCCGCCCAGGCCTGGGGCAGGTAGAGGCGGTGTACGATCGGCAGGCTGGCGTGATCTCCGGCAAGCGAGAGCGTGACAGCGACCTGGCAGTTGTCCTGCTTGCCGAGCTGGCCGCAATATTGCCGCGCGACGCCGACTGAATGGGTGCCCTTCTTCGGCATACCGGTGTCGTCGACCATCCAGCCCCTGATGCGGCCACGCAGTGCCATGACAGGCAATACGCGGGCGCGCACGGCCGCTAGCAAGGCGTCATCGGACCAGTCGGCCTTGGCGACAAAGTGGTGCAGCGACTGATGCGCCGCCTGCACCCGGCCGGGCGCCACCTTGGCGGCCATCGGCTCGACGCTCTTGCGGTCACCCGGCAGCAGCAGGCCGGTGCAGTAGGACCGGAATGGCGTCACCCGGTCGGCATGCCCCAGGGCAACAGCCAAGCCATCGACATAGGACATCAGCCGTGATTCGCTGCCATCTGTCTCTGCCGGAGTGCCCACAATCCGCCTCTACGAACATGAATCCACATCCGTAAATAAACATCAGCGAAAGTACAAGGGTTTGTGACACAGTAAGATTAACAACCTGTCCGAGAAACCGGGACCACCTCAGTAGCGGAGACAGACGCATCATGTTCCTCGTCGATGCTTCTGGTATCACCCGTCTCGATTAACGTGCGGGTCGCATCGACCGAGGCGTAGGTCCATAGGATCCGCATTCCGTGTGTATTAGATAGGTTTCGGAAACGATGCGGCACGTCGGCCGGGATGAAGGTGACGTCGCCGGGATGCACTTGGGAAGTCGGTTCCGTCGATCTCGGCGACCGCTTCACCTTCGAGCAGCAGGACGCTTTCCTCGCAATTGTGCTTGTGCATGGCAATGGCGGCACCGGGCTCGAAGATCGTGATACCGTTGATGAAGCTGGTGGAGCCTGTCCTGCGGGTGACCAAGGGGATGGTCTTGGCTCCTCCGCCGCGCTGGATGGATGGGATGTCCGCAGGGCGGAGCACGATCGGCTTCTGCACAGGCGAGTCGGTAGGTTTGTTTGGCACGTCAGTTCTCCAGGGCGGCAGGTCAGAAACGGAACAGGCGGGCGGGGTTATCCATGAAGAGTTTGCGTCGGATTTCCATCTCAGGCGTCCATGATAAAAGCTGCGACAGGATGCTTGCGTCATCGACGGCCCGGAAACGCTCGATATCACCTGGCTTCGCAGCACTTCGAGCGGTCCCGCCAGTGTGCGGCCAGTCGGATCCCCACACGACGCGGTCAGGGTTGGCGCCGATGAGCGCGCGGATGATTGGTTCGAGGAACGGATAGCCGGCCTCATCGCGGGCTGTGCGGTGAGAGGCGGACAGCTTGACCCAGACCTTGCCGGCCGCCAGCAGCATGAGGAGCACGCCGAAGCTTGGATGGCCGATCCCTTGATCGGACAGCGCACCGCCGAGATGGTCCAGCACGACAGGAACCGGGGACGCCGCGATCACGTCTGCCAATGCTGCGACGAGTGACAGGTCGACATAGAGCTGTACGAGCAGCCCAAACGGCGCGACCCTGGCGAGAGCCTGCGAGACGGCCTCCAGCGCGGCCTGTGCTTGGCTGGCGTGGGCGCCAAGATTGACTCGCACCCCGACAACGCCCGCTGCTTGCAAGGCCCGCAGTTCCTCGTCGGTCACAGTCATAGGGTCGATTACGGCGATGCCGCGAGCATTCGCCAGGGCTGCCAGGCTGTCCATCAGGCAGCGGTTATCCGTGCCGTAGACGCTTGGCTGGACGAGAACGACGCGGCTTACGCCCAGCCGCGCGTGGACGGCCTGCAGTTCCCCTGCAGTGGCGCTCCCGGGCGTGTAGCTTCGGCCTGGGTCGTAGGGGAAGCGCGCGGGATCGAAGACGTGGCAATGGCAATCGATCGTGCCGTCCGGCGCACGCATGGCATCCGCCATCATTCCTCCCGAACCACCAACTTCAGCAAAAGTGCGAGCACCGCTGCAACCAGTCCCAGCCCAGTCATCACCAGCAGCCCTGCGGTGAAAGAGCCGGTGATATCTTTCAGCCATCCGATCGTGAACGGCCCCACAAAGCCGCCGAACGTGCCGACCGAGTTGATGAACGCGAGCCCGCCGGCCGCGGCCATGCCGGTCAGGAACCGCGTCGGGATGGTCCAGAAGATCGCCCGCGCCGACGTGACGCCGACCAGTGCAACGGTCAGTCCGAGCAGGCTTGGGACGAAGGACCCGGCCAGGACGGCGCCCACCAAGCCCAGCGCCCCCACGAAGCAGGCGGCGGCGAGGTTGCCGATCTTCCGGCCGGTCCGGTCTACCTGCCGCGCCCATAACAGCATGGCGACTGTCGCGACGGCATAGGGCACGACGGAGGCGAAGCCGACGGCGAGGTTGGCCAGGCCCTGGCCTTTCAAGATCAGCGGAAGCCAGATGCCCACCCCGTAGGAGCCGACGATGAAGCCGAACTGGATCGCGGCCAGCAGCAGCACTCTCCTGTCTCGCAGAGCGGCACGGAGCGAGTGCGCCGGACGGTCGCGACGTTCCTCCGCCAGCAGGGCGGCCAATGCGTCCCGTTCCGCTTGCGTCAGCCAATGGGCCTCGCGCGGGTCGTCGCGCACGACCCACAGCAAACACACGCCGAGGACACAGGCTGGCAGACCCTGGACAAGGAACATCCACTGCCAGCCATGCAGGCCGAGGAACCCGTTCAGCTCCAGCAGCAGCACCGAGAACGGACCGCCGATTACGGAGGAGACCGGCACGGCAACCAGGAACCAAGCCAGGACCCGTGCGCGGTACTCCGCCGGGAACCAGGCTGACAGCAAGAAGGTAACGCCCGGAAAGAAGCCGGCCTCAGCCACCCCGAGCAGGAATCTGGCGCCATAGAACGAGTATGGGCCGATGACGAAGGCCGTAAGGGCGGACACCAGTCCCCATGAGATCATGATGCGCGCCAGCCAGCGCCGGGCGCCGACCCGATAAAGAACGATGTTGCTGGGCACCTCGAAGAAGCAGTAGCCGAAGAACAAGACGCCAGCTCCCCAGCCAAACTCCGTGGAGGTGAGGCCGAGGTCCGCGTTCATGGTCAGTGCGGCGAATCCAACGCTGGTCCTGTCGATATAATTGAAGACAAAAGCGAGCGTCAGTACCGGAAGCAGGTGCCAGGCGTTCTTCCGCATCGCACTTCGGCGCAGACCAGCCGTCTCATGTGCACCCGCAGCGGGCGTCAACGGCGCTGCCATCGCTTCCACGCCGTGCGCCGTCATGCTGGAGCGACTGTGTCAGGCACACCATGCCTGACGCGCTTCAATAGATTCCTCAAGGCTCCGTCCACGGTCGACGGGAGCTCCAATGGCGGAGTGTGGCCACAGTCGGCATTGACGAGCGTCGCGCCTGCAATGCCGTCGAGCAGCACGTCGATATGCCGGCGCGTCCGAACCTGGTCCCGGACGCCATGCACGATGCCCGTGGGACAGGCGATCTGGGACAAACCCGATGACAGATCGATGGACCGCTGGCTGTTCATGGCGGACACGACGCCATCCAGCGGGCAGGCCAGGGCATAGGCCCGGAGATCATCTGCCATCGCGGGCGAAGGCGGCGTGGCGAGACATCGGGCAATGAAGCGATCTACGACGTCCGGCACCAAGCCAGAAGCGGCCAGCCGCTTGGGCGCATCAGGGTCGCCATGGCCCTGCGTATTGGCGCCGGTGTTGATGAGCAGCAACCCGGCCACGAGCTGCGGGTGCTCGACGGCCAGCATCATCGCGATGGCGCCGCCCGATGAATGTCCGATCACGACGACGGGCTCGGCCCGGCGCTCGTTCAATTCTTGTGCAAGCGACGCGGTGACAGTTCGCAGACCTCCATCGTCCGACGCCCTGATCCAGTCGGTAGCAACAAGCGATGCCTCCGCCATGTGCGCCAGCCTGGAAAAGACCACGCCCGGGTCGAGCATGGTGCCGGCCAGGGCAACGATGACCACGCCGTGGCGCGGAACGGGCGTTGCGAACCGGATCAGCCCGGATGGGTTGGTCACAGCCGAACCGTCGTGGAGGCCGCGACGCGCGCGGTCTTGCCCTGCCTGTTCAAGTGCAGCACCAGGATGATGGCTCCATTGAGGGCCAAGCAGGCCCCCAGCACAAGCAGCGGTCCACGGTAGCCGCCTGTCGTCTCCTTCAGCCATCCCACGATGAATGGCCCGAAGAACCCGCCAAGGTTGCCCACGGAGTTCACCAGCGCGATACCGGATGCGAGAGCGGCCCCCGTCAGGTAACGCGACGGCAAGGTCCAGGCAATCGTGTTCGAGACCCAGATGCCGATAGTCGCGAGGCAGATGCCGATGCCGCCCACAACCAGGTTGTCGGTCGCCGCGGCGGCCACGAAGCCCAGTGCCCCGATCAGGGCAGGAACCGCTATGTGGAAAGTGCGCTCGTTCACCTTGTCGGAATGCCGCCCGATCACCACGCCGGCAATCGCGGCAAGCAGGAATGGGACGCCGTTGACCAGGCTGATCTCGAAGCTGTTCAGATGGCCGAGCGACGCGATAATCTGCGGTAGCCAAAGCAGGACACCGAGTTGGGCGGAAAGCACGAGGAACTTGGCAAGGGATAGCGCCAGCGTGGCGGGGCTGCGAAAGGCGCCCAACGCTCCCGCTTGGACCTGTCCCTTGCCGCGATCCTCCAGCGCGAGCTGCTGTTCCAGCCACGCCTTCTCCGGGCCGGTCAGCCAGCGCGCATCGGCTGGCCGGTCGTCCAAGCGCACGAAGACCACCAAACCCAGCAGGATGGCTGGCACGGCCTCAATGATGAACAGCCATTGCCAATTGTGCAGGCCCATGCCGAGGTTAGGAAGCACTAGGATGCTGGCCGAGATCGGGCCGCCGAACACTGTCGCGAACAGGTTGCCGAGGGTGAACACGGTCAAGGCCCGGGCCCGGGCGCTCGCCGGGTACCACTGGGTCAGGTAGAGGATCACACCGGGGAAAAAGCCTGCTTCGGCTACGCCGAGCAGCAGGCGGGCGGCGTTCAACGAGG
>CAXTJM010000058.1:0-15238 GCA_964244585.1 uncultured Acetobacteraceae bacterium
GGGGCGTCGCAGCTACCTGATCCATCACAGCGTCTCCAGTTGCAAATTTATGAAAGTCGTTTAGCCGGAACACATCGCCTGCAAATGCTTTGGCAAACCGTCCCGATCTGGCAGCACAGGCACCTACTCCAGAGCGGACGGATACGACGCCTTGCTTGACATTGCCGTCCGGCTGCCGGCAGCCTATTGCCTCCGAGCTATCATCTCGTAGCATGGCAACCGACTGAGGTAGCCGGTCAACGCTGGCGAGCCACTATGCAGAAACGCACATGGTTCGTCGTAGGGTGCCCGGATCGCTGGGATAGTTTCGTCCTTCGGGGCTATCCCGCTTGCAGCGATTGCTCGATCGGTGAGAACAGCGTCGGGCGATTGAGACCAAGCGGACCTTCACCTCGAGCGCTATTTAGGCAGTGCGACGGTGAGCAAGTACACTCCCAACTCGTCCGGGCGCGCGTTAACTTGGAACGGGACAGTGAGCTGATGCCGGTTTCGTGGACACCGAGATCAGGGTGTTTCACGAGATTGGAGGGTGGAGACCGGGATACGTCTGGTGAAACCGTCCTGAAATTGAGCAGCATCTGGCCGGGGCATACCTTCCAAGGCGCCGTTACCCGGCATGCGCCGACTGTTTCAAAGCATGATCGTCTGGAACGCAGACCAGCACGGCATCCACCTCTTGGGCTACTCACCGGGCGCTTTTCAGGAGCTCGAAGCCGTCCAACTCTCCGTCAGGCTGAGCTACGTCGAACACGATGAAAGCTATCTGTCGTTCCACAATCCTTCAAGCGTGGCGTCGCTGCATTCCGCGTGATTCTCGTCTTCTCAAAATCTCGCAGTGAAGAATACCTGGACAAGATTGTGAAATGAAAGCTATCCAGGTATTTCGGCAGAGTCGCGTAATGGATTTAGTGCGTGCGCGGAACGACATACCGGTGAGCAAGCCAACACTGTCGTGCTACGAGGTAGTCGTTAATGGGAAAACGAGGCAAACATGTATGTGATCTGCCACCTGACCGCCCAGTCGAAAGGAAAACCATGATCGATGATCTCTCGCTTCTTCTCGAGGGGGGGATGCCGATGCCGCACGATGCGCAATTGGACGGAAGACATTGCTAGTTTCGTCGAGAACAGCTGCTGCGGGTGCCGCCGTGACGGCCGCGATTGGCTACCAGGTAGCGGCCCAGATCTCCGGTTTACGTGGGTCAGGCGATGATCGAGAAGGTCATGGACTTCAAAATCTTGGCCGGTGAAGGCCACTGCGAAAACGATGCCTTGGCAGCCGTCCTGACCCGGGTCGCTACTTTATTGCTCAGCAATGGACAGACCACGGAAGCCACGCGCCTCGCGGTCGAGCGGCTAGCAGGGGGCCGGGGTTGCTCGGTGAAGTTCGCCGCCCGCTGGGACGAATTCGTGCTGCAAGCTGCGGACCGAACATTAGTCGGCGAGGTCATGCCGACGGGCGTTGACATAAGCCGGGTGGCATTGACTGAAGCGGTCGTCGATGCCGTCAGCACCGGCGGGATGGAGGTTGGCGAGGGTCTGGCCCGGCTGGAGGTAATCGGGCGTAGCAATCCGGTCGCTCTAGCCCGGTTCGCACCAATGGCGGCGGCCGGGGCGGCGGCACTCGGCGTCATCTTCGGTGCACCGGACTGGCCGACGATCGGCCTGATCGCCGCTAGCGCTGCGTGCGGGGCGTTGCTGCGACGCGCCGTGTCGCACGTCAGCGCTAATCCCTTCGTGCAGCCGTTCAGCGCCTCGTTGCTGGCTGGGCTGGTCGGGGGGCTTGTGGCGCGGTCCGGCCTGACCGTGGTGGACCGGCTCGTCATTGTATGCCCGTGCATGGTGCTGGTGCCGGGCCCGCACTTCCTCAACGGCTGCCTGGACCTGGCACGCGCCCGCATCCCGATTGGCGCTGGCCGCGTTGGCCTGGCGCTTTTGATCGTGCTGGCCATTTGTGGAGGGCTATTCATCGGTCTGGCGATGACCGGGACGGCACTCCCGAAGGCAGGGACCTCAGTCGGCGTGCGGCTGGGCTATGACATGCTGGCTGCCGGGGTCGCCGTAGCCGCCTACGGCTCGTTCTTCAACATGCCTTGGCGGCTCATGATGATTCCGATCCTTGTCGGCATGACCGCGCACGCGTTGCGATGGCAGCTGATGCAGCACGGTGCCAGCCTCCAGGTCGGCGCGTTTGCGGCCACGCTCCTCGTAGGCGTCGTCATCACCCCGCTAGCCCATCGATATCGGATCCCCTTCGGCGCATCCGCATTCGCGGCCGTGGTTTCGCTGATTCCTGGCGTGATCATGTTCGACGCCGCCTCCGCCGTGCTGGCCTTGATTGATCTTGGAGCCAATGCAGACTCAGCCTCGTTGCTGCCGATCGTGGGCGGTGGCGCCACCGCCGTAGTCGTCGTGCTGGCCATGGCGGCGGGGCTAATCCTGCCCAAGCTGGTCTTCGACTCTTTCTGGGTCGACCGCGATCGTTGATGAAGATGTATATCATACCTGTGCGTGCCCAAGTATCGCCTGAATGGAGACAGCGCATGCTCAGCCCACTCGACGGCATCCGCTAATCGACCTCACCTCCATGATCTCCGGTCCGCTCGCCCACATGATGCTGGGTGATCAGGGCGGTTAAGCCAGGCAATCGTGCGCTCGACCAACCAGCACTTCAGTCGCACCACGAAGCGATGCAGCTCGGAGCGCTTGACGATCTCGACCTCCAACTGATCCATTGCCTTGGCCAATGCGGCTACGGG
This sequence comes from uncultured Acetobacteraceae bacterium, assembly GCA_964244585.1. Classification (GTDB taxonomy): domain Bacteria; phylum Pseudomonadota; class Alphaproteobacteria; order Acetobacterales; family Acetobacteraceae; genus LMUY01. Next base: position 2,760 of record CAXTJM010000058.1, read on the forward strand.
CGAACAGGGCGGCGACGGCCTGCGCCGCCACGATGCCGGTGAGCTTGTCGGGCACGCCGCCGAGCGCCTCTACCTTGATGACGTCGGTGTGCCTCAAGCAACTCCCTAACGACCGCATCGCTTGGGCCGGCGGTAAAGCTAGGTTCCTAGCTTTCGAAGCATGAGGCGGATAGAGGCGAGGCGCAGGAAGGCGAGTGCGTTGTGGCTGCGGTTTTCTTCGGCATCGTGATCGCATTGAAGGACGCGCCCGTTGCGTTGTCCGGCAAGCCGAACGGCCTACGCGCCACAATGGATTGTCGGTCGCCAAGCACCGATCCCACAGCACCGCCTTCAAACGGCAGGTTGCTGAGGAGTTCATCGCTGCCTGCCATCCTGGATGCCTGGTCACGCAAGGTCGTCGGCTATGCGATCAGCCGCTCCATGGATGCGCGCATCGCCATCGCGGCGCTGAAGGCGGCGATCAGGAACCGCGCTCCACCAAAAGGCTGCGTGCATCACTCCGATCGCGGGTCGCAATACGCGTCCGAGGCGCGGCAACCCCTACGACAACGCCAAGGCAGAAAGCTTCATGAAAACGCTGAAGGTGGAGGCCGTCTACCTTGCGGCTTACGAGACGTTCGAGGACGTCACCGCCGACCTTCCGCGCTTCATCGACGACATCTACAACTCACGGCGGCTGCACTCGGCCCTCGGCTATCTCAGCCCTGTGCAGTTCGAGGATTAATGGGCCGGCAGGGCTTGCCGGGCTGCCTGGCGTTCAGGGCGTCACCAAAGACTCCCGGCGAGATCTCTGCCATTTGCCAGATCATCTCCACCGTTTAGCCAAGGCAGCGCACGCAACGCCGTTTTGGACCAGCGGCGTTGGGGTAAGCTGGATGGTCGAGTGGTAGCGGGGCTTCGACGGCCTTCAGCTATGCTGCAGTGCTAAACCTGAACCGTTGTGTCAGCTTGACGAGTTCTCCGGCTTGGCATGCCAGCGCTTGGCTTGCCGCGCTGGTCTGCTCCACCATCGCGGCATTTTGCTGCGTGACGACATCGATTTGAGTGACGGCGCGGTTTACCTCTACCAGGCCGACCGCCTGTTCGGCGGCAGCCGCTGCAATGCCAGAAACAAGATCGTCCACCTCGGCAATCTGCGTCACCATCTCGTCTAAGGTCCGGCCCGCTTGCGTCACCATCGCTACGCCGCTGTCGACTCGCTGCCCCGAGGCTCCGGCGTGGGCATGGATCTCGCTTGCGGCAGACGTCGTCCGGGCAGCCAGCGCTCGGACCTCGCCGGCCACAACGGAGAAGCCGCGTCCAACGTGGCCTGCCCTGGCAGCTTCTATCCCTGCGTTAAGCGAAAGGAGATTGGTCTGCACCGCGATTTTTTGAATTATGGCAACGATTCGCCCGATTTCGGCAGACGAGCTTGATATCCCGCCCATGGCTGCTGCCATCTGTCCCATCACACCGTCCGACTCCTTTGCCCCGACGTTGACGCGCGAGACGGCCTTGCGGACGTCGCTGGCGTTGGACGCGGTTTGAGCTGCGGTCACCGTTATCTGGTGCAAAGCCGCGGCCGTCTCTTCGAGGTTTGCCGCCTGCGTCTCCGTTCTGCGGCTGAGTTCGTCGGTCGCTCGAGCCACCTCGGCTACGCTGCAGGCAATTTTACCAGTATTGTCATAGATGCCTTGCACTAGGGTCTCTAGCCCAGCGGCAGCCGCATTGAAGTGATCCTTCAAACGTTCGTACTCTGGAGGAAATGAGTCATCCAGCCGAACGGTAACATCACCGCTCGCCAGCCGCTCTAATCCCGAGGCCACCACGCTGACCACCAGAGACTGCTCGGCGGCAGCGTTGGTTCTAGCGTTTTCGAGACGCTGCTTCTGGACAGCTGCCGCCCGAAACACCTCGATCGCTTGCGCCACACGGCCAATCTCATCGCCTCGGGCGGTTTCTGGAACATCTGCATGGAGGTCACCAGCAGCCATGTTGATGGTGGTTTGAGCCAGCCGGAGAAGCGGACGCAACGTCCGACGGATCGAATACACCATGATCGCCCCCAGGCCTAAGATCGCCAACGCTCCAGCGGCCACGGCTTCTCGCAGTATGACTGTCTCCGGTGCGTCGAGTACTTCGATGGGCTGACCAACGAAAAGCATGCCTACGATGTTGCCATTGTAGTCGCGTATGGGATCGTAGATTGCGAGGTAGCGGTGGCCCAGAACAGTGGCCATCCCGTGGAAAGTTTGCCCCTCTACAAGCACCCGATGTTGGACAAGGGGATTATCAAGCTGAGTATCAATCGCGCGTTGGCCATCGGCTTTCCGGACACTTGTCGCGATACGTGTCGCGCCAACGAAGATAGTCGCAACACCATGGCTGGCTTCGCTCGCGGCATCCACGATGTCGTTGTGCCCAGCCAGTGGCGCGTAGCCAAGCCGGAGTGGGCCATCATCGGCCGACCACTCGGTGCCTAGCGGCGCAAGATACGCCTTGAGAAGGCGGAGGTCTCCGACCAATCCGTGATCAACCTCCTGGCGAATTGCCTCGCGACTGACGTAAGAAGTCCAGGCCTGCACCGTAGCTATGCCCGTGACAAGCGAGAACAGCATCGGCAGCAAAAGCTGAGGAACAAGGCCCCATCGATTACGGAAGCTCTTTTCCACGGATAGATCCTTAACCTACTGCTAGGTAAATATCTTAAGTAAGTTTATCAGGCGTAAAGAACGCCACGGCATCGTCGATGCCAGATGCAGTGTCCTCGCTGTAGGATGTTCGGCTCGATATCGCGGGTCTGCATGATTTGGCTGCGTTCGGGTTCGTAAGCCACCTGGCCCAGAGAGTCGCGTCCATGCCGAAGCGCACGACCATGCTGCATGCGATCTCGGTCGTCCTCGCCGGATCGTTCGATGCACCGGTCGAGACCTGCTGAAAGTGAACCAGAGGGTGTTATATGACACCTGAGAGCACGCCATGCCCCAGCAAGAGCGATCTTGGCCTGTCCTAATGTCAAGACGCTCCAGGTTAGCCACGCCCGCTATAAACCATTGGCGGCAAACGTAGTGCCTCCTAGTCTAAGCGGCTGTAGATGCCGGATTCCCATTGTCCAGATGGGGCCGCCATCCCGCGGTATCGAGGCCTCCAGATTGTCGCTCACGCATCACCCGACACCTCCATCACAAAATATCCGCTAACCACCAGGTCACCAGACCACTCCGTTGGCCGGACGACGGATCTCTGCCTAGACATGCGGCCCGCCTAGCGCTCCCCCGCGTCGTACCCGGGTACAATCCACGCACATCATTGTGCGCCGAACTTGGGCACGTGTGCGCGTTGAGCTTCTGGCCGTGACGAAGTGACGGCGGCAGAACGGAAAGGCGCATCGATGCAAAAGGTTCTTATCGTGGCTGGGATTTGTCTTGCCATAACGGCTTGTGCGGGCGAGCGACCCGGCGGCGATCCACCAATTTCGGCCAGGCTGGACAGCGGGGTCACGTCTTCCAACGGTGGCGGACAAAGCGTGTTGGGTGGCACCCCCAATATCTCCACCGGCACGTCAGGGGCAGTCAGGCAACATTCCAACAACGCCCAGGGTGCGACTTATTAGCTAGCCGGATACTCCTCCTGGTAGACGGTCCGCTGCCAGGAGGCGGGATCTGCCGGCTGTCCATGCCTCCTGTCTTCGCCAAGCCGCCATTGAAGCGGAGCAAAGCCAGGTGCCACTCTCCGGTTGAACCATGTCCAGCTCCGCGCTATATCCGGGAGTGTCGCGGATAGACCGTGACGATGACATGATGGTGAAGCACCATGGACTCCGCCGTTTCCCTCTCCGAGGGTTATCGAACCCAACCTGCATTCACGCATGATCTCTGCGTGTTCATCGGGCGCTTCCAGCCGTTCCACACGGCTCATAGTCAGGTGCTTGAAACGGCGCTCCGGCGTGGGCGCCATGTCCTGGTGCTGATCGGGTCGGCCGGCGCGCCGCGCAGCCATCGCAATCCGTTCACCTACGACGAACGGGCGAACATGGTCCGCCTCTCGATCAACGAGCACGATCGCGGCCGGTTGATCACCCTGCCGTTGGAGGATTGCTGCTACAACGACACGCAATGGGTCGCCAATGCCCAGAAGCAGGTGAACGCGGCCATCGAGCAAACTGGAACCGGCCGGCAGACCGGCCCTGCCGCGATCGCGCTGATCGGGCACAGCAAGGATCACTCGTCCTACTACCTGAAGCTGTTTCCGCAATGGGGCGTCCCGATCGACGTGCCCGAGTTCTGCAACGGCCTCTCCTCCACCCGCATCCGCAACAGCTACTTCTCCAACCTGGCGGACAGCTTCCTCAAGGATGCGGATGGCCACAAGCCGGGCGACCTGCCGCAGGACCATCTGGTGCCCACGCCGGTGCGCGACTTCCTGGCCGCCTTTGCCAGGACGGAGGCCTTCCAGGACATAAGGCAGGAATACGAGTTCGTGCTGCAGTACCGCACGCAATGGGCGGTGCCGAAAGTGCCCTATCCCGTCACCTTCGTCACCGTCGATGCCTGCGTAGTCACGGCCGGCAGCGTGCTGCTGGTCCGCCGCAAGGGCCGGCCTGGCAAGGGTCTATGGGCACTGCCCGGCGGCTTCCTGGACCAGGCCGAAACAGTCGTGGACGGCATGCTTCGCGAGTTGCGCGAGGAGACCAAGATCGCGGCACCGCCCGGCATGTTGCGCGGCTCCATCGTAAGCCAGCGCGTGTTCGACGACCCGAACCGCTCGTCGCGCGGCCGGACCATCACGCATGGCTTCCTGATCCACCTGAAGAACGAAACCGCCCTGCCGGGACTGCGCGGCCGCAAGCCACGTAAGGCACAACTGCCCGAGATCGAGGCTGCCGACGATGCGGACAAGGCACAATGGTGGCTCCTTGCCGACGTGAAGCGCGAGATGATGTTCGAGGATCATTACGATATCATCCTGGCGCTAACCGCCTTGATATAGGCTCGGCCGAACCCGTTTCCGCCGGGGAATAGACCCCGCGCGTTGTTCTCAAAGGAGCTTTGAGACGTGTACAGCAACCCCATCCTCGCCACCGATTCCTACAAGGCCAGCCACTGGCTGCAATTCCCGCCGGGCACGCAGACCGTGCACTGCTACATCGAGAGCCGCGGCGGCCGCTACGACCGCACCGTCTTCTTCGGCCTGCAGGCCTTCCTGCGCCGCTACATGAGCCATCCGGTCACGCAAGCGGATATCGACGAGGCGGCGGAGGTCTTCGCCGCCCATGGCGAGCCGTTCAACCGCGAAGGCTGGCAGCACATCCTGGCCGTGCATGGCGGCCGCCTGCCGGTCGAGATCAAGGCCGCGCCCGAAGGATTGGCCATCGGCACGCACAATGCCCTGCTCACGATCGTCAACACGGATCCGCGCTGCTTCTGGTTACCCAACTATCTCGAGACCGCGCTGCTGCGGGCCATCTGGTATCCCACCACGGTCTGTACCGTCTCGTTCCACTGCAAGGTGGCGATCCTGCAGGCGCTCAACCGCTCCAGCGACGTGCCGCCGGCAGACAATCCGGCCGCATTCAAGCTGCATGATTTCGGCGCGCGCGGCGCCACGTCGCAGGAGAGCGCAGCGCTGGCCGGGATGGCGCATCTGGTGAACTTCCTGGGGACGGACACGATCGAGGGCGTGCTGGCGGCCCGGCGCTATTACGACGAGCCCATGGCCGGGTTTTCCATCCCCGCCGCCGAGCACAGCACCATCACCTCCTGGGGCCGCGAGGGCGAGGTGGACGCCTACCGCAACATGCTGCGCCAATTCGCCAAGCCCGGCGGCATGGTGGCCGTCGTGTCGGACAGCTATGACCTGATGAAGGTGGTCGACACCGTGTGGGGCGGGATATTGAAGGACACGATCCTGGCCAGCGGCGCCACGGTGGTGGTGCGGCCGGATAGCGGCGATCCGCTGCGCGTGCCGGTGGACGTGTTGCGGGCGCTGGACGGCACGTTCGGCAGCACGGTCAACGGCAAGGGCTACAAGGTCCTGCCCCCCTGCATCCGGGTGATCCAGGGTGACGGCATCAACGCCCAATCCTTGCCGTCGCTGCTGGAGGCGGTGATGGCGGCGGGATACTCGCTGGACAACATCGCCTTCGGCATGGGGGGCGGCCTGCACCAGTTGCTCGACCGCGACACGCAGAAGTTCGCCATGAAATGCAGCGCGGTGTGCATCGACGGACTCTGGCATGACGTGTCCAAGCAACCGGTCACCGACCCCGGCAAGGCCAGCAAGCGCGGCCGCTTCGCCCTCTTGGCCAAGCCAGGTGGTGGTTACGAGACGGTGCCCTTGGCGAGTGGCCAAGACGATCTGCTGCAGCCGGTCTACCGCGACGGCGAACTGCTTCGCGACGCCGGCCTGGCCCAGATCCGCGAACGGGCGAACGATGCGGCGGTGCGGCTGGCAGCGTACGCCTGAAGCCGATGCTTTATCGGGCGGCTTCATCGGCGTGCCGACGCATGGAGTGCCGGTGCCGCCCTCAGGCGTCTGGCCCAGGCTCGATATGGTCGGCCAGGCAGGCGCCGTACTCCTCCAGGCTCATCCCATGTGGCGAGGGTCCCCCTATGGTGAGCAAGCGGCGCCGGCGATGGACGCGCACGTTCGCGCGGCTGCCGTCCCGCATTGGCAGCGTCACGTCCGGCTTGAAGTAGAGGCTGGTCGTGACGCTGCCGTTGAAGCCCGCCACCATGGCATGGTCCACGCTGGCCCAGGGCACCAGGGGTTCAGCCAGGCCGGGACAGCGGAACCCGTCGGGCGTGATCACCAGGAACGGCGTGGCGCGGCGGAAGAAGCGGGGCGCGGTCACCAGCAGCAGGCCGCCGCCGACCACCAGCGCGATCAGCAGCAACAGCCACGCTGCCCAGTAGGAGATGTCGTACGCCAGCAGCAGCGGCAGTGCCACCAACCCGGACAGGAAGAACAGGCTGCCCAACAGGCTGTGGGCGGCCACCGGCCGCATGTCGTCCATGATCGCCATGGGGCTGCCGGGCCAGGAATCGGAAGGGCGGTTCATCGCATGGAGTCCTTGCAAGCCGGCACCGGCACCGCCTGGTCACGGCTGATCGCGGCGGGAGTATGCCCGCCATCGTCGCACTTCAAGCGAGCCGGCGCAGCAGCTTGCGCCGCCGATACAGCCAGCCGAGCGCCGCGATGCACGACAAGACCGCAAACATGACACCCCCGATCCCCACCAGCCCGGCGGCGATCATGTCGGCGCCCGGCGTCGCGCCGCCCAATGCCAAGCGGGTCAGCACGACAGGATGGGCGGCCAGGGCCAGGCCGGACCGCCGCATGTCGTCCGCCATCCAATCCGGCATGGCGTCGCGCGCCAGTGCGCCCTCGACGGGGCCGGACCAGTTATCCACCGGGTCGCCGACGACGCTGCGATCCTCCTCCAGCAGGGTCACCGCATCGCCGGGGCCCCAGCCAGGATCGGTCAACGGCACGTAGCGGTCGCTGTAGCGGGTCTGCCGGACGGCGTGGTCGTGCGTCCAGGCATGGTCCGGCTGGGCCACCACGCCGACCAGCCGGGCGTAGGGCGGCAGGACGGCGCCGGGGGTGGCGACCGCGGCCAAGCCCAACTCCGGCAGCGGCTGGCCCGCCCCCTCATTGCCGATGCGCTGGATCAGTTCGAACCCCATGCCGCCCGCGGCCAGGAAAAGCCCCGCGGCAGCGAAGCCGCCTCTGGCGCAGGCCAGCAACACCTGCGCCATCCTCGCCGGCGTTGGGGGCTGGATCGCCGTATTGCGTCCCGGCGCGATGGCATCCTGCGCCCCGAGCAGGAACGGCCGGTCCGGATGGCGCGGCAGCATCTGCAGGATCACCACCGGCGCCGCGATCAGCACGAAGGCGGGCAGCACGGTCACGATGAGCGTGTCGCCGCCCCAGTGGCGGACCTGCCATGCGGCCAGCCAGCCGAACGGGCCGGCCTGCGCCAGCACGCCCGCCATCAGCAGGACGAATCCACCGCCATACCACACCAGGATCGCCAACCTGCCCCGGGCGGCCCACCGCGCATCGACAGGCGGGGCGGGTGGGGCTGGTTCGGGCAGGGCGGGCTGCCGGTGTTTACGTGCCATTCGGGTCGGCTCCGATCCTGCCGCTTGCCCGGCCGGGAAATCGCGTGGAAGCTGCCACATCGCCGCAGCCACCGGAACCGCCATGAGCTTGATGAGCCTGATCTCCAGCCAGTTCATCGATGTCCTGCAATGGACGGAGGACGGCCCCGGCGTGCTGGCCTGGCGCTATCCCACCGCCGGCCATGCGATCCAGGCCGGCTCCTCCTTGACGGTGCGGGAGAGCCAGGCGGCCATGTTCGTCAACGAGGGCCGGGTCGCCGACATCTTCGGCCCGGGCCGCTACACGCTGGACACGCAGACGCTGCCGGTGATGACGGCGCTGGAGAACTGGGACAAGGGGTTCCGCTCGCCATTCAAGTCGGATGTCGTGTTCTTCGGCACGCGCGACCAGACAGACCAGCGCTGGGGCACGGCGCAGCCGATCACCGTGCGCGACAAGGAGCTGGGGCCGTTGCGCATCCGCGCCAATGGCACCTATTCCTACCGGGTGCACGACGTGGCCGCGTTCTACGCCCGGTTGAGCGGGACCACGCCGCGCTACACGGTGGACGATGCCGCCGGGCAGTTGCGGGCCGGGATCCTGACCGCGATCGCCTCCGGGCTCGGCGCCAGCGCCATCCCGTTCCTGGACATGGCCGGCAACCAGCAAATGCTGTCGGACCGGCTGCACGAGGCGATCGACCCGGTGTTCCTGAACTACGGCCTGCAGCTCACCGGATTCTTCATCCAGAGCCTGTCGCTGCCGGACGAGGTGGCGGCGCACCTGGACCGCCGAAGCTCCATGCAGATCATCGGCGATCTGGGCCAATACACCCGGTTCGAAGCGGCGGAGAGCCTGCGGGAGGCGGCGGTCAACAGCGGCGGCGTGGCAGGCGCGGGCGCCGGGCTGGGCGCCGGCATGGCGCTGGGGCAGGCAATGGGCCAGGCGCTGGCGCCCTCCCCCGCCGCCGACCCGATCGCCGCGATTGAGCGGCTGGGCGAGTTGTTCAAGCGCGGCGTGCTGACGGAGGCGGAGTTCACGTCGAAGAAAGCCGAGCTGCTGCAACAGGTCCGCTAGCATGGAGGCAGCCTGCCCGTCCTGCGGGGCAGCCATCCCGTTCCGCTCCTCCGTGTCGGTGTATGCCGTGTGCGCGTATTGCGGCAGCACCGTGGTCCGCCGCGACCGCGACGTGGAGGCCATCGGCCGCGTGGCCGACCTCCCGCCGGAGATGACGCCGCTGCAGGTCGGCACCGAGCTGGAGTGGCAGGGCGTGCACTACACGCTGGCCGGCCGGTTGCGCGTGGCCTGGCAGGACGGGGCATGGAACGAGTGGTACATGGTGGCAGGCGACACGGCCGGCTGGCTGGCGGACGCGCAGGGTTTCCTGTCCGTCGCGTTTGCCGAGCCGCTCGACCCCGCCTCCGACCTGGCGGCCGGTGCAATGCCCGCCCTAGGCGCAACGGTGGCGGTCGCCGGCCGCGACTTCCGGGTGACGGACATCAAGGAGGCGGCTTGCGTCGGCGCCGAGGGCGAGCTGCCCTTCCCTGCCCCGGCCGGCCGGACCGCCACCTATTTCGACATGCTCGACCCGCTGGGCGGCTTCGCCGGGCTGGAAGCCGATGCGGAGGGGGTGGCGCTGTATCGCGGCGCCTATGTCGGTTTCGACCAACTGCGCTTGCGCAACCTGCGCGCGTTGGAGGGTTGGGCCGCGCCCACCGCCCTGGCCGGGACCGACGATCCGCTGGCATGACGATGCCGCCCACGACGTCGCGCACCGGGCAGGTTCGCAGCCTGTCCTGTCCCAGTTGCGGCAGCCCGGTGCGCATCCGGGCGAGCGGGCTCAGCATCACGGCGGTCTGCGAATCCTGCCGGGCCACGCTGGACGTCGCCAACGAGCAGGTGCGGCTGATAGCCGAGGCGCACGCGCGCACGGAAACCCCGCTGATCCCGATCGGCCGGCGCGGCACGCTGGCCGGCACGGAATGGGAGGTGGTCGGCTTCCAGCGCCGCAGCAGCGAAGCCGGGTCATGGAGCTGGGCGGAGTACCTGCTGTTCAACCCGTACCGCGGCTTCCGCTTCCTGGGCCACGACCACGGCCATTGGACGCTGTACGGCATGCTGCGGCGGGACGTGGACGACCCGACTGCGGATGGCGGCGACGGACGGCGCTACCGCCTCACCGAGACGGTGGCCGCCCGCACCGAGTACGTGCTGGGGGAGTTCTATTGGCGGGTCCGCGCCGGCGACACGGTGACGGTGCGGGAGTTCGTGCATCCCCCCTTCCTCCTCTCGGAGGAGCGCGCGGAGGACGAGGTCACCTGGTCCCGCGGCCGCTACCTGGAGCCAGCGACCGTCGGAGCAGCGTTCAAGTTGGACCGGGTGCCGCCGCGGACTGGCCGGGCCGCGCACCAGGTTGAACCGCCGCGCCGCCGGTTATGGCCCGTGGCGGTTGCCAGCCTCATCGGCCTGGTCATCCTGGACACCAACCCGGCAGGCCAGGGCCTGGACTCGCTCGTGTTCCAGCAGGTCTTCACGGTTGCGCCGTCCGACCAGGACCACGGCCTGCCGGCCGTTCCGTTGTCCATTCCGTATTCCGGCGGCAATTTGCGCGTGGCGGCGAGCATGGATGGCGGCCAAGGCATGCTGCACCTGGACGTGTCCCTGGTGCGGGGTACTGGGTATGCCCGGCAGGATGCCAGCTTCACCCTCGGCTCCTTCTTCGACACCGCCCGAACGGGGCAGACCGCCCTGTTCAGCTCCGTCTCGGGGGGCGCCGCCACCCTGCTGATCCGTCCGCACAGCAGCGCGTTCCCAGACCCCGACCTGCCTGGCAGCACGCCGGACACGCCACCATCCAACGCCGTGTCCTTCCTGATCACGGTCCGGCGGCACGTGCACGACCCGGTCAACCTCCTGCTGGCAGGAATGGCCATCCTGCTTTGGCCGCTGGCCTCCGCCCTGCGCCGCTGGGCACGGCGGATCGGCGGACACGCCGTATGAGGCGGCTGCTTGCCTACGCGCTGTACTGCGTGGTGGTGCTGGGCGTGTTCACCTACGCCCAAGTCTACGGGCTGTCGCTGTTCGACGACCAGCCGGACCAGGGCGGCAGCGGATCGGGCGGAAGCAGCGGCGGCAGCGGATACTTCTATACGGGAACCTCCGGCGGCTCACACAAGTAGGATTTTCCATGGAAACCGACCTGATCAATTGGCACGGCATCGTCTCCGCCCTCGTGTTCTCCGCCATCGGCCTGGTGGTCTATGCGGTGGGGTTCTTCCTGCTCGACCGGCTGACGCCGCAGGTGCACATCTGGCGGGAAATCAACCAGGAGAAGAACGTGGCCGTGGCGGTGGTGATCGGCTCGGTCGCGATCGGCATCGCGCTGATCATAGCGGCCGCCGTGCGGGGATGACGGCGCGCACGCAGCCCATGACGGCGCTGCTGTTCGCATCGGTCTTCGCCATCGCGACCTGCGGCCTGGTCTACGAGCTGATCGCCGGCACGCTGGCCTCCTACCTACTGGGCGATTCGGTGACGCAATTCTCCACCGTGATCGGCGTCTACCTGTTCGCCATGGGGATCGGCTCCTTCCTGTCCGGCCGCATCGAGCGCGACCTGCTGGGTGTCTTCGTGCGTACCGAGATCCTGATCGGACTGGTCGGCGGCTTCTCCGCTGCCGCGCTGTTCCTGTTATTCGCCAGCGTCGCCTCGTTCCGCATCCCGCTCTACGCCATCGTGGGCACGGTGGGCGTGCTGGTGGGGGTGGAAGTGCCGCTGCTGCTGCGCATCCTGCATGGCCAGTTCGCCTTCAAGGACCTGGTCGCGCGGGTGTTCTCCTTCGACTATATCGGCGCGCTGTTCGCGTCGCTGCTGTTCCCGCTGGTGCTGGTGCCGCATCTGGGGCTGGTACGGTCGTCCTTCATGTTCGGCATGATCAATGTCGGCGTGGCGCTGTGGCTGCTGTGGAGTTTCGGCGCGGGCATCCGGGGCGTCGCGCTGCACCGCGTCGCGGCGCTGCTGTCGCTGGCGGCGCTCGCCGCCGGCTTTGTAGAAGCGGACACCATCATGCGCGCGTCGGAGGCCTGGGTGTTCCCCGACCCGGTGGTCTACGCCGAGAGCACGCCCTACCAGCGCATCGTGCTCACCGCCTCGCCGCGCGATGTGCGGCTATTCCTGAACAACAACCTGCAATTCAGCAGCCGCGACGAATACCGCTACCACGAGGCGCTGGTGCATCCCGGGCTCAGCGCCGTGGCGCATCCCGCGCGGGTGCTGATCTTCGGCGGTGGGGACGGCCTGGCGGCGCGCGAGATCCTGAAGCATCCGGAGGTGGAGAGCATCACCCAGGTCGAGCTCGACCCGGCGATGGTGCGGCTGTTCTCCGGCAACGCCGC
>CAXTJM010000059.1:0-14391 GCA_964244585.1 uncultured Acetobacteraceae bacterium
TCACGCCGGGCAGGAAGGAGAGGGTGATGCCCTTGAACACCTCGCGGCCGCCGGGATAGGCCTTGGTGAGGTCCTTCATGACGTAGGCGTATTGGTAGGCGGCCATGGCGGTCTTCCTCGATCGTGTGGCGAGGCGCTTGGTTTAAGAGCGTGCGGGACGGACGGCAACTGAGGGTCATGCCCCATCCTTCCTGCCGGATGTCGCCTGGCAGCGCCGTTCGGTGCGCCCTGCCGCATGGGTCTCGACCATGATGCCGCTGCCGGCGATCGTGCCGCCTTTCTGGGGTTATGTCCCGCCAAGCTGCCGGCGGCATCGGGATCCGGGACTATCCAGCCGGCTCAGGGGGCCTGTTGAAACAGGATGACCTCTGCGCCGGCCTTGGACGTCCCCCGGTGCTCGGCGCCCACTGGAACCACGCAGCACTGGCTGGCGGACAGATGCAGGGTTTGATCGCGGAATTCCACGCTGAAGTCACCGCTCCAGACTACGACAGTCTCGGTTGTCTCGTCGTGATGGTCCCACCGGCCTTCGCCGCCACCCGTCACCCGCACCAGGCGGATGTTGACGCCGCCGAGCTGCGCCGTTTCCTCGCTGCGCCCGTCTTGCGCCAAACGGCCGAAGACCTCGGCGAAACCCAACATCCCATTCATGGCGCCGCTGCTCCCGCAAAATGCCATTCCAAGCCATAGGCCGTGCCACGGTGGCGCGTCCAGGCACTTGGTCCAAAGCATGGCTGCGTCACGCCCGCTTGCCAGCCAACGCATCACGCAACGCCTGCACGTGCGGGCAGGTGGTAACCACCTGGCCGAGCTGCGGCTGGTAGGTGCGGCTGACTGCCGAGGTGATTATGGGCCGGCTTCCCACTGTTGGAAAAGCCGTACCTGGGAGCAACGGCACGGCTTCAGTGAAGCATTTCGCATTGTCATCACGGTGGACAGTCATGGGAACAGGTGTCGAATGGATAAGCCACCACCTTGCTACCCGGTGCGGCGGTTTGTCCCTCGTCGCTCCATCCATTTCCGTGCGGAAAGAGCCTTTCTTTTTTCGACCGTCATGTCTATAGACCCGTGAAGGGGTGATTAGCTCAGTTGGTAGAGCAGCTGACTCTTAATCAGCGGGTCGTTGGTTCGAACCCAACATCACCCACCAACATCAACAGCCTAGCTGTGTAACTTCCGTTGGTTCTGAACCGCCTCGGGTTTATCGGAGGATGTTCGGGTTGTGTCAGGCGGCCAAGGCTTGTGCCTGGGTCTGCGCGTAGTAGCGAGCTTCGGCCTCGGCGGTGGAATGTTTCCGTCGGTTCGACCAGGCGCCAGCCCATTCTTGCTGACGGAGCCGCTTGGCTCCGGTAGAAGTCCGTTCAATGCGAGTGAGCGGAGCCAGATCATTGCCCGCCTTGCCGGCCCGGCGCAGCGGCCAGCCGAAATTGGCCGTTTGACCCGCTCGCTTGCCATCGTGGGCGCGGGGTTCAGCGGCACCCTGCTCGCCCTGCATGCGCTGCGCCGTGCGCCGCCTGGCACCAGGGTGCTGTTGATCGAACGGTCACGCCGGTTCGGCCAGGGCCTGGCCTACGGCAGCGGCAATCCCAATCACCTGCTGAACGTGCCGGCGGCGCGGATGAGCGCGTTCCACGACCGGCCGGCCGACTTCCTGCAATGGCTGCACGAGCATCCGCCGTGGCAGGACTGCACCGGCCAGTGCTTCGTGCCTCGGCAAGCGTTTGGCGCCTACGTCCGCGACCTGCTGAAGACGGAATTGCGACGGCCCGGTACCACCAATCGGCTGGTGCTCGTCCGCGGCGAGGTGCAGGGCATCCGGCCACTCCGCGGCGAACTCGCCATCCAGCTCGACCGCGACCGGCTCCTCTCCGCCGACCTCGCCGTACTCGCCACCGGTAATTTTCCGCCTGAGACGCTCCGCATCGACGACCCCGGCTTCTACGACGGCGCTTTCTACCGGGCCGATCCCTGGGAACCCGGAGCGCTGGACGGGCTCGACCCGGCAGCGCCGGTGCTGCTGATCGGCACCGGGCTCACCGCGCTCGACACCGTCATCTCCCTGCTCGACCGGGGGCATGCCGGCCCGATCACCGCGATATCCCGGCGCGGCCTGCTGCCGCTGCGCCATGCGGAGGGCCCGGCCTCGCCGCGCAACGCCGTTCAGTCATTGCCGACCGACGTCCTGCAGCTGCTGCGTTTCGTGCGCAAGGCGGCGCGGCAGGCGGTGGCAGGAGGCGGCTCGTGGCAGAGCGCCGTGGACGCGCTGCGGCCGTTCACCCCCGATATCTGGCAAGCCATGCAGCCGCGGGACCGAGCCCGCTTCCTGCGCCACCTGCGCCCGTGGTGGGACGTGCATCGCCACCGCATGGCGCCCTTGGTTGCGGATCGGATCGCCAACGCCCGCGCCTCCGGCCAGCTCCGCATCCGGGTCGGGCGCATCCAGGCCTGTCGTCCCGATCCGGCTGGCAGCCTGGAGGTGCGGTTCCGCCTGCGCCCACGCGATGGCGGCGGGGAGGAGGCGGTGGTGGTCGGCCGCGTCATCAATTGTTCCGGGCCGTCCTGCGGCTACGAACGCACCAAGGATCCGCTGCTGCGGGTCCTGCTGGACACTGGCCTGGCGCGGCCGGACCCGTTGCGACTCGGCCTCGACGTGACCGGCACCTGCGCCTTGCGCGAGGCTTCGGGGGCGGTGTCGTGCCAGTTGTTCGCAGTCGGCCCGATCACCAAGGCCATGTTCTGGGAAATGACGGCGGTGCCGGACCTGCGCCGCCAGTGCGAGGCCCTGGCGACGCATCTCGCCAGCCTGCTCGGCGCCTTGCCGCCGCGACCACCGGACAGCCGCGGGCCTTAGACCGGGACGACGTTCCGGAACAAGGTCCAGGGCTACTCGGCCGCTACTGGTAGGTCATCGCGCGCCGCGATCAGGGCGCGGACGCGGGGCAGCAATTCCCGCCCGTATTGGACGGCGTCGACCAGCGGATCGAAACCGCGGATCAGGAAGGTGGTGATGCCGAGGTCATAGTAATCCAGCATGGCCTCGGCCACTTGGTCCGGCGTACCGACCAGCCCGGTGGAGTTGCCCTGCGCCCCCGTCAGTGCCGCGATCCCCGTCCAGAGTCGCTTGTCCAGCCGTGGACCCTGCGCCGCCGCGGCGAGCAGGCGGCGGGAGCCCTCGTTGGCGGGAGCCAGCTCCTTCTCCATGCGGAGGTTATGGGGCGAGCGCCCGCTGCCGCCGCTGGCCTTCAAGGCCTTCGCCTGTTCCAGAATGGCATCGGCCTTGGCCCAAGCCGCCGCCTCGGTGTCCGCCAGGACTGGACGCAACGACAGGCTGAAGCGCGGCTGGCGGCCGAACGGCGCCGCGGCCGCGCGGATGCGGGCCACCAGGCTGCGCACCTGGTCGTAGGTCTCGCCCCATAGCGCATAGACGTCGGCGTGCTTGCCGGCCACGGGGATCGCCGTCTCCGACGCACCGCCGAAATACACGGGGATGCCGGCCGGGCTGTAGGGCTTCAGGTCGCCGAAGCCGCGTTCGACCTGGTAGTACTTGCCGGCATAATCGAACGGCATATCGGCCGTCCATTCCTGTCGCAGGATGTCCAGATACTCGTTCGTGCGGGCGTAGCGCTCGTCCTTGGTCAGGTGGTCGCCGTCCTGTGCCAGTTCCACGTCGTTGCCGCCGGTGATGATGTGCACCGCCACACGGCCGCGCGAGAAATGATCCAGCGTCGCGAGCTGCCGGGCGGCAAGCGTGGGCGCGGTGAAGCCCGGCCGGTGCGCGATCATCAGGCCCAGCCTATCCGTCACCGCCGCGATGTGCTGGCTCACCAGGATGCTCTCGGCGGAGGTGGAGTTGAACGCGACCAGCACGCGATCGAAGCCGACATGCTCATGCGCCTTGGCGACGGCCTCGACGTAGCCGGGGTCGAGTGCGAGCCCGGTGCGGCGCATCGTTTCGGAGGAGTTGAAATGGCCGACATAGCCGATGAATTCGACGCTCATGGAGATGTCTCCTGGATGGAAGAGTGTGGGCGCGGGTGGCGGCGGCACCCACCAATGCCCCGGCCCGGCGGTCGCGGCCACGCTGCTGGTGCCGCAGAAGCCCTCGTCCGCCAATACGACTGCGGCGCCAGCCAGGCCGCCGCCCAGCACCAGGACGTCCGCCTCGATCATCCGGCCTGCGCCGCGTTGAACGAGGGGTCGAACAGCTTGGCGGCGTCCAGCCGCGCGTGGATGATGCCCGCAGCCAAGTAGCGGTCGATCGTCTTCTGCTCGTCCGCGATCACGGCCGTGTCGATCGGGACCGGCACGGGAGTGTCGGTGTCGAACACCAGGCGGGCCACGGGCCGGGTCACGCCGATCTCGGCCGCCAGCACGCGGGCATAGTCGTCCGGATGGGCTTGCGCCCAGTGCCGGGCGACGGCGAGGCGATGCGAAAAGTCCAGCAAGGGGTCCCGCCGCCGGGCGATCGCATCGTTGCCGGCGACCAAATAGGACAACCCCGTCAGCAGCCCCTTGCCGCCATCCACCACCACGCGCATCCCGTCCACCAGGCGCGCCTGGGCCACGTACACGCCCCAGGAGCACCAGGCATCCACCGCACCGGTGTTGAGCGCCGTCTTCGCTTCTCCTGGTAGGAGGTTGGCGATGGTGATGGCGTTGATCGGCCAGCCCTGCGCCTCGATGACGGCCAGGACCAGGGCATGCCCGATCGACCCGCGGTTGACCGCGACCGTGCGGCCCTTCAGATCGGCCGCCGAGCGGACCGGCGCGTCCTTGCCGACCAGGATCGCGGTTCCGGCGCCGCTGGTGCGGATGGGCGAAATGATGCGGGCCTGCAGCCCGGCCGCCAGCGCGAAGGTGGCCGGGGCGTCGCCGACAAAGGCCAAATCGACCGCGTCGGCGTTCAACGCCTCCAGCAGCGGCGCGGCTGCGGCGAATTGGCTCCACTCCAGCTGGTAGGAAAGCCCTTCCAGCACGCCGGCTGCCTTCATGACAGATTGCGTGCCGCCCTTCTGGTCGCCCGCGCGCAACGTGACGGTATCGGCACGGGCCCTGCCGCCGAGCATTCCGGCCGCGGCCAGGCCGGCCAGCACTTGCCGCCGCGTGCTCATGACGGCAGGCCGAGCACGGCGCGCCGCAGCCGCACCAACTCCGGGTCGTCGCGATGCCGGGGATACCCCAACGGGACCGGCAGGTCCGCGCGGATGCGGGCTGGCCGCCCCGCGATCATCATTCCATGCACTGTGCAGTTTCCTTGATGGATAAGAGCAACAGCGAATTGACTGCACTCTGCAAAGCAGTGGCCACGCTCGGGGCTTTGGTCACACCCGGCCGGCCTGTCGTGAACAGGTGGCTGGCTGCCCTGCGAAGTCCGTCCAAGACGTGCCACACGCTTTCGCCCATTCCTCGACCTTCATGTCGACGGTGCGGAACCGGAAATCCCCGTCGGTCGCGATCGTGGTGCCGACAAAGGCCCCGCCTACGTTCGAGCGGAACATGGCTGCCTCTTACCCGGGTCGACTAACATCAGGGGATCGTCACGATGGTGCGTAACGTGTGGTCACGAACCAACAGCGACACGAACTTGCCCGGGTGAAGACGCGGATGGTGCGAAGGTGCCCGGGCTTGCTTGCGGGAAATGTGCATAGTGGAACGCTGAACAATCAGTCCGGGGCCGTCAACAAGGCGTTGAGCCCGGTTTGCAGATAGAAAGGAGTTGTTCGCAACCTGGTCCGCCCGGAGAGAAAAACTGTCCTTTATCCATCGTAAGCATGCAGTGCGTTTCCACGTCCCGCAGTGGCCGCCATTCGCATTTGCGTGCCGATCATGATGTCGGGCACCCATTATCCTGAAGCCCACCTTTATGAGGAGGGAAAATCCACTCCGAAGCACGTCGACCAACTGGGCAGTCTTCAGGCAGGGCTTGACGTCCCACACCGATTTGAAGACCACGCCCTCGTCGGCCAGCGTCCACTCCCGCAACGGCCCGTCATTGTTCGACGGAAGATCGACGGGCATTCCCTCTTTTCCGATCCGCTGGGGATCCAGACGTCCGCCATGCCTCTGGGCGGTCCAGCACAAGGTGGTTGTGCTGGCAGAGCTCGTGCGGCGTTTGCAATGCGGGATGGCGGTCCCGTCGATCCATCCGGGCCCAAGGGAGGCGGCATAGCCGGGCACGCGCATCAGCCCCAGGCTGTGCGCCCGGCCGCGGTGAAGACAGCTGCGATCCGGCTTCGCCATATTCGTCTGCGATGCAAGCAGGGTTGGATCAGGATGGGGCGGCCATCTCGTGCTCGCTGCGCGACCCCGGTCCGGTCAGATCAGGCTGAGCGGATCGCTATAAGTAGAATCCGAGGCTTCATCCTCAGGACGGGGCGCCACATCTGGAGAACATCGGGACCGCGACAGACGTTTTCCACGCCAACTGTTTCCAGAGTGGCGTGCTGCCGATCGTCCTGCCCGCGCCCGAGGTGGCCTGCCTGGCCGAGGAGGCGGCGGGTCTTGCGGAGCTATGCGTCGACCTGGAGCAGCAGACGATCTCGGCTGCGTCCGGGCGCACCATCCCGTTCGACGTCGACGCAAGCCGGCGCCACGCGCTGCTCCTCGGCTTGGACGAGATCGGCGAGACGATGCAGCATGCGGCCGACATCGGGGCGTGGCAGGCCGCCGAACGGGCGAACCGGCCCTGCGTGTCGACCTGTAATAACAGCTTGCGCAGTCAGCCGTGCCGAGGATATCGAGGAAGCAAGAACGAGTGGAGGATCGGCATGGGTCGAAGCAGTGATCTGCGGCGCCTTTTGGCGGGGACGGATATCGTCGTGGCGCCCGGGGTGTTCGATGGCATCACGGCCCGGTTTTCCGAGCAGGCCGGGTTCCCTTGCGCCTACATGACTGGTGCGGGCACCTCCCTCTCCCTCGGCTACCCGGATCTCGGCCTGTTGACCATGACGGAGATGGCGGACAAGGCCCGCGTGATCACGCGCACCGTCGCCGTCCCGGTGATCGCCGACGCGGATACCGGGTATGGCAGCGAGGTGAACACCACGCGCACGGTGCAGGAGTATATCCGTGCGGGCCTGGCCGGGCTCCACATCGAGGACCAGGTCTCACCCAAGCGTTGCGGCCACCTCGACGGCAAGGAGCTGGTCTCGCGGGAGGAGTTCGTGGCCAAGGTCCGCGCCGCCGTCGCAGCCCGCATGGACCCCGATTTCCTAATCATCGCGCGGACCGACGCCCGCGGGGTGGTGGGGCTGGACGAGGCGGTGCAGCGGGCGAACGCGGCGCTCGACGCGGGGGCGGACATGGCGTTCGTCGAGGCGATCCCGACCTTGCAGGAATTGGCCGAGGTGCCGCGGCGCGTGCGCGGACCCTGCCTGCTGAACGTCGTGCGCGCCGGCAAGACACCGGATGTCAACCTGCTGGACGCACAGGCCATGGGCTACCGGCTGGCCATCATGCCGAGCCTGCTGCTGGGTGCGGCGATGGAAGCCTACGACGCGGCATTGGCTATCGTGAAGGAGACGCATCAGCCGCCTGCCTCCGCGGGCAAGATGCGGGTCGCGGACCGCTTCCGCCGCTTCGGGTCGGACGAGTGGGATGCCCTCCGCACGCGCTTCCGCGACCCCGAAACCGCGCCGGCCGGCAAGGCAGCCTGATCCAGCACGCCCGAACAGGAGATTACCGTGACCGATACGAACGAGCCCGAACAGGTCGGTATCCGCTGCACCATCCTGCGTGGTGGCACCAGCAAGGGCGTCTACCTTTTCGAGGAGGATATACCCCCGCCGGGGCCGGACCGCGATGCGCTGCTGAAGGCGATCATGGGCACGCCGGACATCCTGCAGATCGACGGGCTGGGCGGTTCGCGGCTGATCACGTCCAAGATGGCCATCATCAAGCGCTCGGAACGGTCCGATGCGGACATCGACTACACGTTCGCCCAGGTCAGCCTCGAGCGCGACCTGATCATGTATTCCTCGAATTGCGGCAATATCTCGTCCGGGGTCGGGCCGTTCGCCATCGACTCCGGCCTGGTGCCGGCGACGGCACCGGTCACCGTCGTGCGGATCCACAACACCAACACCGGCAAGATCCTCGTGGCCCACGTGCCGGTCGCGGGCGGCCGCGCCAAGGTGACGGGCGATTTCGCGATCGACGGCGTTCCCGGCACGGGGGCGGAGATCAGGATGGACTACGCCGGCACCGTCGGCGCCAAGACCGGCCACATGCTGCCCACCGGCCACGTCACGGACACGCTGTCCCTGAAGGACGGGCGCCAGGTCATCGTCTCGATCTGCGACGTCGCCAACCCGTGCGTGTTCGTTCACGCCGAGGATGTCGGCCTGGAGGGCAGCGAGTTGCCCGATCACTTCGCCCATGACGCGGCCCTGATCGAGCGTATCCGCGAGATTCGCGGCAAGGCGGCAGAGCGCATCGCGTTCACGGACGATTGGCGCGACGTGGACCGGCAATCGCCCAGCCTGCCCCTGTTCGTGATCGTCTCCCCGCCGAAGGGCTACCCTAATATGCGCGGCGCCGCCGTCGACCCGGCGACCATGGATCTGCGGGCCCGCTTCGTATGGTACAACAAGTGCCATGAGAGCATGGCGGGCACCGGGTCGATGTGCACCGCCGCGGCATCGCGAATACCCGGCTCGGTGGTGAACCAGGTCATCGGCGAGCACGCTGCACAGGCCGACACGCTGCGCATCGGCCACCCGATGGGGATCATGCGGGTCAACGTCACAGCCGAGCCGGCGAACGTGACGGGCGGCGTGCGGTTCGCCGCCCTCGGTTTCAGCCGCACCGCCCGGCGTATCATGGATGGCACCGTCTACGTGCCGCGGGCGCGTCTGTCGCCGGCTGCATGACCAAGGGTGCGGACGCGTCGACTGTGGCGCAGGACCGCACCATGCGATTGATCTTCTGGAAGATCACGCCGTTCCTATTCTGCTGCTTCGTCGCCGCCTATCAGGGCGCGTCAATGTCGGCATCGCCGAACTGACGATGACGAAGGACATCGGCCTGTCGCCGTCCCAATTCAGGGTCAGCGTCGGCGCGTTCTTCCTGGGTTCTTCATCGCCGAGATACCCAGCGACTTGGCGCTCCAGCGCTACGGCGCGCGGTGGTGGATCGCCCGGATCATGATCACCTGGGGCCTGTGTTCGGCGGCCACCGTGCTGGCCAAGGGATTCGCAAGCTTCTCGGTCCTGCGCTTCCTGCTCGGCCTGTCGGAAGCCGGGTTCTCGCCGGTCTGCTGGCATGCGCGTTGCTGTCGGCCTCGATCGCCCTGGAGATCACATCACTCTGCATGGCGGTGACCGGGCTGATGGCTTTCCAGGGGACGATCTGGCCGCTGCCGATGAGCGTGCTTCCGGGCCAGGCGGCAGCGAGCGGGCTGGCCCTGCCTCGCCCCGCAGCGAGCGGTGCTTGACGGCGTTGCGGCCGACGCGCCTGTGATGCTCAGGCCATGCCAGCTGGTACAGCCAGTGGGTCGATTGTCAGCAGACCACCATCGGCGGCCGCACTGGACGCAAGCCGCATGCTGAACCGGTCCCACGGCCAGTGGCCGACCAACAGGTGTAGCGGCTGGCCATCCGCATCGCGGCTGATCCGCTCGATCCGGAACGTGGGCGTGCCCGTCTTGACCTGAAGCCACCTGCCGAGTGCCTTTGGGCAGGGGGCGGCGGCCATATGGCGCTCGACCGCGTCAGGCAGCAATCCGGCGAGCGCGAGCAGCTCGTGGAGCGACGTGCCATCGAGCGCCTTGCGGTCGATCATCTGGCCGATCCGGGCCGGCAGATGGGCGCGGCTGTGATAGACCGGCGTTTCGCCAAGGCAGCGCAGACGCTCGAAGCACAGGACTTGGTCGCCTTCGTCCAATTGCAGCGCTTGGGCCACCGTCCCCTCCGCCACCTGCCACTCGAAGGAAAGCAGCTTCACCGAGGTGCCACGGACCAGCCGCAAGGCGGCGAACGGATCCTCGAAGCTGGCGATCGCCTGCACCAGCCGCGGCGCCACGACCCGCGCGACCCGGCCGGCCCCCCGGTCAAGCAACCCTTCCTGCGCCAGTTCGGCCATCGCCCGGCGCACCGTGATGCGCGACACCGCGAACCTGGCGCCGATGTCCTGCTCGCACGGAAGGGGTGCCCCCACAGGGAGAACGCCTGCCCGGATCTCCGACCGCAGCTGATCCAGGACCTTGCGGTACAGCGGAGCGGTCGCGTCCGATGGCAATGCCGAACCTCATATAACAAGTTGATTTTCACCATAGCAGGTCTATGGTCCGGTTCAAAGCAACCTGGCTGCAAACGCCAGGCAGGGAGAAACATGCCGGGGCCGGTACTCAAGCGCGCTGGGGTGACAGCTGCCCGGGTCTACGGCTTGAGCCTGGCTGCAAGCGTCCATTGAGGAAGTGACCATGATCCGCCGCCGCACCCTTCTCGCCGCCTCCGCCTTGCTGGCAACGCCGGCACTGGCCCAGCGTGTGCCGGTGTTGCGCTTCGTGCCCCAGGCGAACCTGACGTCGCTGGACCCGATCTGGACGACCACAACCGTCACGAACAATCACGCGTACTACGTCTACGACACACTCTATGCCGTCGACGCGACAAACCGCGCGCAGCCGCAGATGGCCGAGGGGCACCAGGTCAGTGACGACGGCCGGGCCTGGACGATCAGGCTGCGCGGCGGATTGCTGTTCCACGACGGCATGCCGGTCCGCAGCCGCGACTGCGCCGCGAGCCTCGCTCGATGGAGCAAGCGTGACGCGTTCGGGCAATTGTTTGCAGCCGTCTTCGACCGGTTCGAGACCCCGGACGATCGGACGCTCGTCATCCGGCTGCAGAAGCCGTTCCCCCTGTTGCTGACTGCCCTGGGCCATCCCCACCCGAACGTCGCCTGGATCATGCCGGAGCGCATCGCCAGCACGGACCCGGCCCAATCGATCACGGACGCGACGGGCAGCGGGCCCTACCGCTTTCTGCCGGAGGAGTTCGTCTCCGGCAGTTTCACCGCTTACGAACGGTTCGACCGCTATTCGCCGCGAACGGAGGCACCGAGCTGGGGCGCGGGCGCCAAGGTCGCCCATTTCCCGCGGGTCGAATGGCACGTCATTCCCGACCCGGCCACCGCCTCCGCCGCCCTGCAAAGGGGCGAAGTCGATTGGTGGGAGCAACCCTTGCCGGACCTCGTTCCGACGCTGGCGGCATCGGGGGGGATCAGGCTGCAGATCGACCAGCCCTATGGCCGTTTTTCCTACGCCCGGCTGAACCACCTGCAACCGCCATTCGACGACCTGAAGGCGCGGCAGGCCTTTATGATGGCTGTCGATCAGACGGAGTACATGCAGGCCACCCAGGGCGACGACGCATCGCAGTGGCTGACGTGCCGCAGCGTCTATCCTCGGAACACGGAGTATTGGCGCGACGACGGCAAGGACTTGATGCGCGCCGATCTGCAGGCGGCCAAACGGCTGCTCGGCGAGAGCCGGTATAGCGGCGAGACCGCCGTGATCCTCAGCGCGACCGATTTTCCGCTCGTGGGACCGATGGGCCAGGTCACGGCGGACCTTTTGCAGAAAGTGGGCTTCAAGACCGATTTGCGGGAGAGCGATCTTG
This sequence comes from uncultured Acetobacteraceae bacterium, assembly GCA_964244585.1. GTDB lineage: Bacteria > Pseudomonadota > Alphaproteobacteria > Acetobacterales > Acetobacteraceae > LMUY01. Next base: position 11,619 of record CAXTJM010000059.1, read on the forward strand.
GCACGCTCGTACAACGCCGGGTCAGCCGTAAACCGACCGGTGAAGGCGGCTGGAGCGTGTTCCACAGCTTCGGTGGTGCGATCGCCTATGCCGACCCCGGCACCTCGCCCTTGATCGGAGAGGACGGCGCCGCCGGGTGGTTCGGCTGGCCAAGCAATCCGGCAGCCGGCGCCCTCGTGCAGGCCTGGTTGAATGCGACCGATCCGGCTGACCGAAGGCGAGCTGCATACCAGGCCGGTGCGCTGGCGCTCGAAGACGTCGCGACCCTCCCGCTGGGGCAGTTCTTCGTGAAGACGGCCTTCCGGACATCCATTACCGGGGTGGCGCCAGGTCCTGCACCATACCCGTTCAACGTGAGGCCCGCTTAGGTGCGATCAGCCTCGGGTCCGATCGCACGCCGAATTCGGTCTCACCCTGCTCTCACCCCGCCTTTCGGAGACACAGCCGTGACATCGCGGCATGGCCACAAACCTGTCCTACGCCTCGTCACGCCCATGGTGAGCGAGGCAGACTGTATGGCGTCTTGGCAGGGTCCGAGATCCTTTCCAGCCAATGCAGCTTCGTTTCGGGCGGACATCATCCGACATCCGTAGGTGCCGTCTGTGGCGCGTCCGCGGACTGGGGTGCCTTCTTGCCCAATGTGACGTCCAAATGGACTGGATTGTGCAATGTGTTCGCCACGGGCGACCAGAGAGTGGCGTGTTCGATCAGCGCAGAAAGGGCTTCGTCTGACGCCTCCGCATCGAGATGGACTGATACCCGTATGGTTTCGAATCCGATCGGTTTGGGATCGATGCCGCCCGCGCCCCACACCGCCGTCGTGTTGATATCTGCCTCCAGCTCCAGTTCAAGCGACCGGATCGGGATCCGGCGAGCAACGGCGTTCGCGTGGATCCCAATGGCGAGGCATGACCCGAACGCGGCGAGTAGCGCTTCGGAGGCGTTTGGAGCGATGTCCTCTCCCAGCAGGCCCTCCGGCTCGTCTTCCATGACCGGCTGAGGCGGCAGCTTTCGAATGTAGTTGAGTTGACGGAAACGTCCTTGCGCAACCGTGCGGCACCGCAAAGTACGGACGGCAGTCGGATCGGCCTTGCCCTTGACGATCAGCGCGTCAATGGCCGCCTCGGCGCTTGCAGCCGAAGGCGGGTCGGGCCGGGGAATCGACCGCTTGGTCATTGCGAGAGGTCCTTTGTGTGGTCTTGGCCAAGGCGGGCAGCATGCAACGCTTGGATGGTGGCGCCTGAGTGTCACCCCGGCCTCCGCGTCACGAAGTGCGAGCGGGCGAATTGCCCAGCGGAAAAAGTTTTTCTAACAAGGCGGCTGCCGACGTTCAGTATCGTCAATCTACGCCTTTCTTTAGTCGGATCGGCAAATCAAAGCCGGCGAATAGGAATGCGTAAACGCGCAGCGGCTCCTCATGCTCGACTGGGACGACCTCCGGTTTTTTCTGGCCATCGCCCGCCACGGCAGCCTTTCTGCCGCTGCGAAGAAGCTGCGCGTCGCCCAATCCACGGTCGGGCGGCGCCTCGCCTCGCTGGAAGCCGCCCTCGGCGTGCGGCTGCTGAACCGTACGCCGGACGGCTATGTGCCGACGCTTGCCGGGCAGGGGGTCCGCGAACAGGCCGAGCGTCTGGAAGCCGAAGCGCTGTCCCTGGAACGCAGTGTCGGCGGTCGTGACACGCGGTTGGCCGGCTTGGTTCGCGTAACCTGCGCCGAGGCTGTCGCCAGCCACATCCTGGCGCCCTGCTTTGCCGAACTGCACCTTCAGCACCCCGACATCATGATCGAGCTGATCCCCGATCCGCGCGAGCTGAGCCTGTCGATGCGCGAGGCAGACATCTCCGTGCGATTGGCACGCCCGGATCAGCACGACCTGGTCGTCCGTCGCGTCGGCAGCCTGGCGTTCGGCCTATATGCCACCCCGGCATACCTGGATCGCCATGGCGATTTGGATTTCGAGGGTGGCTGTCCTGGGCATCATCTGATCACCCAACTCGAAGACATCCAGGACGCCACACAGACGGGCTGGCTGGCGGACCTGGCGCCCCGTGCCCGCATCGCCTTGCAGACCAGCAGCCACGAGGCCGCCGTCTCCGCAGCCGTCCATAACGGCGGCTTGGCCTGCCTTGCGCGGTTCCGGGCCGATCGGGAGCCAGGACTAACGCGGCTGACCGTGCCGGCCGCGGTGCCGAGTGCCGGGATATGGTTGGTCGTCCATCGTGACAACCGTGGGATGGCACGGATCAGGGCCACCCTGACCCATATCACCGGCCACCTTCATCGCGTTGCTGCCGAACTGGCCCCGGCAGAGGCAAACATTTCGACGCCGCCGGACGGCGCAGACTAGGATTCCGAAGCCTTATCGAGGTTGGTCGTTTTCTTCTTCGTGCCCGCGCGTATTTGGTCGCCGATAACCAGCGCCAGTCAAACGGCCTGTCAACTATAACATCTGTTGTACAAAACGCTTGATCGCGATGGGCGTGGTCGCGAAATCTGCGCGCATTCCTGCATAGTCGCTAACCGCCGTTGCTCGGGCATCCTTTTCCCAGCTGGGGTATTTAGGAATGAGGTGGCGGGTCGCACAACCTGCCGGCTTTTATTTGACAGGGGCTGCGCATCGTCAAGTCTATCTGCGCCGAACAGGCCAGCTACATGACGTCGCAGCGGCGTTGGTTTGACCAAGGCCGATGCCGTCGCTCCATACCACTGGCTTCGTCATTTCATAAATTTGCAACTGGAGACGCTGTGATGGATCAGGTAGCTGCGACGCCCC
>CAXTJM010000060.1:0-14347 GCA_964244585.1 uncultured Acetobacteraceae bacterium
ACCGCCGCCCGCACCGCCGGCACCCACGCCGCCGGCACCCACGCCACCTTTGCCGACGCCGCCCTTGCCGCCGCCGCCCGCGCCGCCACCGCCCGTGCCGGCGCCACCGAGCCAGAGCAGCCAGCCCAACCCGGCCCGCACCCCTGCGCCGGATAGCCGCAGCCTGCTGAACACGCTGGAAAGGCTGCGCTCCCTGCGGCAGCAGACCGAGGCGCCGACTGCCCGCTACAGCCCGCCGCGCTCCGGTGCGCCGCAGCAGGGCGGCAGCCTGCGCGGCACCGACAACACGTCGCTGTCCGCCGTGCAGAGCGGCGCCATCGGCGAGAAGGTGCGCGATTGCTGGACGCGCGACGCCGGCGCGCTGCATGCCGACACGTTCTCGGTGCACCTGATCGTCACCACCGATGCGTCCGGCGTGGCCCGGCAGGCGGAGATCGCACCCGGCGATCCCGCTGCGCCGTTCGGCAGCCCGCTGCACGCCTTTGCCGAACGGGCCGTACGGGCCGTGCTGGCGGCGCAATGTTCGGCGCTGCCGCTGCCGCAGGGCATGCTCGGCACGACCCATCGTTTCGACTTCATCTTCAAGCCTTGAGCGGAGAGAACGCCATGAGTCTCGTCACTCCTATTATCGGCCGCCGCGGCGTTCTTGCGGGTAGCGCCACGATGCTGGCGACGCCAGCCTGGGCCCAGCAAGGAGGGGGCGCCCCAACCGCCGCGATCACCGTGGACCGCGCCCGCACCGACCCGATCCCGATCGCCATTCCGACCATGGGCGGCGACCTTGGCGCGCAGATCACGGGGGTCATCAGCGCCGACCTCCAGCGCTCGGGCCTGTTCAAGCCCGTCACCGGCGGCGCGGCCGCGGGAGACTCGCCGGATTTCGCCGCCTGGAAGGCCACCGGAGCGCAGGCGCTGGTCACCGGCAACGCCACGTCCGGCCGGGTCGAGTTCCGGCTGTGGGACGTGCCGGTCGGCCAGCAGATCCAGGGCACCGCCTACACGACCGCCGCAGGGAATTGGCGGCGGGTCGCGCACATCATCGCCGACGTGGTCTACGAGCGGCTGCTGGGCGAGAAGGGTTATTTCGACACGCGGATCGTGTACGTGGCCGGGTCCGGCCCGCGCGACCGCCGGGTCAAGCGCCTGGCGATCATGGACCAGGACAGTGAAAACAACCGCTACCTGACGGACGGATCCTGGCTGGTGCTGACGCCGCGCTTCCACCCGACGCGGGACGAGATCGTGTTCATGTCCTACGCCAACAACCGGCCGCGGGTGTATTCCTTCAACCTGGGCAGCGGAGCGCAGCGGGTGTTGGGCGAGTTCGAGGGCATCACCTTCGCGCCGCGCTTCGCGCCGGATGGCAGCCACGTCATCATGTCCGTCACGCGCGGCGCCGGGTCCGACATCGTGACGGTGGGGCTGGGGGGCGGCGGCAGCCAGCGGCTGACGAATTCCGGCGCGATCGACACCAGCCCATGCTATAGCCCGGACGGCTCCCAGATCGTGTTCAACTCCGACCGGGGCGGCGATCAGCAGCTCTACGTGATGGGCAGCGGCGGCGGTGGCGCCAAGCGCATATCGTTCGGCAGCGGCCGATACGCCACGCCGGTCTGGTCCCCCCGCGGCGACTTGATCGCCTTCACCCGACTCGGCTCCTCCTTCGCCATCGGCGTCATGCACCCGGACGGTTCCGGCGAGCGGATCCTGTCGGAGAGCTTCGACGTGGAGGGACCGACCTTCTGCCCGAACGGGCGCGTGCTGATGTTCTTCCGGGAGAGTGCGGCACGGGACAACCGGGGCAGCGGATACTCCTCGCGCCTGGTGTCGATCGACATCACCGGGTTCAACGAGCGCGGCGTTCCCACGCCCGGCGATGCCTCCGACCCAGCCTGGTCGCCGCTGCTCGCATGATCGGGTTGCCATGGGGCCTTGACATCGGGAGGAGCGGCCCGCAATCGGCATTTTTCCGGAACGAAACCGGACTTTGACCGTTACTCGGATGACACGTTCGCTCGACTCCATGCAACCCAGGAATCAAGACCGATGAACACGAAGACTTTTGCCCTTCTTGCAACGCTCGCCCTCCTGTCCGCCTGCGCCAACAAGGCCGACACCTCGGGCGTCGCTGGCAACGGCGCCGTCGCGGGCGGCACGTCATCCGCCGTGCCGGGCAGCGAGGAAGACCTGGTGGCGAATGTCGGCGATCGCGTGTTCTACGCCCTGAACGAATCGAGCCTGAGCGGGGATGCACGAGGCACGCTGGACCGTCAATCCGAATGGCTCGGCCGCTATCCGCAGGATGCCGTGCAGCTCGCCGGCAATTGCGACGAACGCGGGACCGAGGAATTCAACATCGCACTCGGCGCACGGCGGGCCAACGCGGCACGTGACTACCTGGTGGCGCACGGCGTCGCGTCCTCCCGCATCAGCACCATCAGCTACGGCAAGGACCGCCCGACCGCGCTGGGTTCGGACGAGAGCGCCTACCAGCAGAACCGCAACGCTATCACCTCGGTTCGCTGATCGCTGGCGAGTTGTGGGCGGCCGGCGGCCCGGGCGGGGCTGCCGGCCTTTTGCTGTTTGCGCATCGGGCCGGGCGACGTAGAACCCGTTGCATGATCGGACGATCACGTCGCGGGAGTGCTGAGATGAGGGTGGCTGGCTTGGTTCTGGCGGCGAGTTTGCTGGCGGGTGGCCCCGCCATGGCACAGATGGACAGCCGCGACGCCATCGCCTTGCAGAACCAGATCCTGGAATTGCGGCAGCAGATGCAGGTGATGCAGCAGCGTGGCGGGGCGCCGGCACCGGCCTACCGCCCGGACCGCAGCGGCGGCGGCGACAATGCCGGTCTGACCGCCCAATTGCTGGACCGGGTGGCGACGTTGGAGGACCAGGTGCGCAACCTGCGCGGCCAGGTGGACCAGTTGACGAACCAGCAGCAGCGCCAGGGCGAAGACCTGGCCAAGCAGATCGGCGACCTGACCTTCGCAATGCAGAACGGGAATGCCGGCGGCAGCCCGGCCGCGCCACGGACGCCGCCGCAGACCTTGAGCCCGCCTCCCTCGGCACTTGGGGCGCCGCCGGGCGTTGCCCCGGGTGGCCCGCCTCCCCGGACGGCGGAGACCGCGATGCAGGAGGGCAATGCGGCCTTGGCACGGCGCGATTACCCGGCAGCCGAGACTGCGGCGCACGAGGTGCTGGGCAAGAAGGGGCCGCGGGCGACCGACGCCCAGTTCCTGCTGGCGCAGGCCGAGATGGGCGAGCGCAACTATCAGCAGGCAGCCCCCGATTTTTACGACGCCTATAACCGCGGCCGCACCGGTGCCCGTGCGCCGGACGCCTTGCTGGGCGTGGCGAACGCGCTGGTCGCGCTTGGCGACCGGCAGTCCGCCTGCGACGCCCTCACGAAGCTGAGGGCGGAGTTCCCGCAGCCTCGCGCCGACATCCGCGAGGCCGAGCAGTCCACCCGCCAGCGCGCCGCCTGCCGTTGATGCCGCCTGCGGGGCCGGACTGAAGCACGTCCCCGCGCAAGGCGTCGCGGCAGACGAGTTCGCCGCGGCGATGGACCGCCTGGGACCATGGGATCGCGCGCGCCGGATCGCCGTCGCCGTGTCCGGCGGCGCCGACAGTCTTGCCCTGGCGCTCCTGGCCCGGGCGTGGGGGGACCCGGTGGCGTATGTCGTGGATCACGGCCTGCGCGCCGACTCAGCCGCCGAGGCCGGATGGACGCAGGCGGTGCTGGCGGCCCACGGCGTGCCGGCGACCGTGCTCCGGCTTGACGGCCTCGGCCCGGGGCCGGGGTTGGCTGCCCGCGCCCGACGTGCGCGGTATTCCGCATTGTCGGCTGCATGCCGCAAGGCGGGCCTGGTCGACCTGCTGCTGGGCCACCACGCCGGGGACCAGGCCGAGACGGTGCTGATGCGCCAGCGTCGCGGCAGCGGTCCGGATGGACTTGCCGGCATGGCGGCGTTGACCGAGTCGGACGACATCCGCCTGCTGCGTCCGCTCCTCGCCATCGATCCGGCTCGGCTGCGTGCCGTGGTCGCGGCAGCCGGACTGGTGCCCGTGGAAGATCCTGGCAACAGCGACCTGCGCACGACGCGGGCGCGGCTGCGACGGGAGATCGGCACGCAACGGGCCGCGTTGCTGGGGCAGGCCGCGCATGCCGCCGGCGCGAGGGCCGGCTCCGAAGCCGCCACTGCCGCCGAACTGGCCGCGCGGGCGCAAATCCATTCCGAAGGGTTCGCCGTGCTGTCGCCAGGCCCGCTGCGGCCGCAAAGCCTTGCCGCGCTGTTGCGCAGCCTGTCCGGCCGGCGGTTTCCGGTCGGGTCCAGCGCCCGGCTGGCAGCCTGCCCGCAGGCCGCCACGATAGCGGGCGTGCTGATGCGGCCGGCGGGGCGGTGCGGCCCGGGTTGGCTGTTGGTGCGGGAGGCGGCGGCGATGGCGGAACCGCAGGCGGCGTCGGTGGGCGCCGTTTGGGACGGTCGCTTCCGTGTGGCGGCTGCCGTCGCGGGGACGACGATCGGGCCGCTTGGCGCGGCGGCGTCCGCCCTGCGCTGCCAATCGGACCTGCCATTTGCCGTGCTTCGGACGTTGCCGGCTCTGCGGCGCAAGACCGTGCTATCCGATGTTCCCCATTTGCACTATGATGGAAGCCAGGTGCCGATCAGGACGGGCTGCGTGCGCCCTGCCGGGCTGCCTGCGGCGGGGGCGGGTTTCTTGCCGTCGTAAGCCGGCCGGGGGTGTGTTCGTGCGGCGATGGTCCCATGTTGGTGCAGGCGCCAGCCGGGTTTGGCGAGATGGTAGTTGAAACGCCTGACGTCCTCCGGAGGGACGCAAGGCATGATGTGGATGGCCAGGGAACCTAGATGAGCAATTTCGGCCGCAATCTCGCACTGTGGGTCATCATCGCCCTGTTGCTGGTGGTGTTGTTCAACCTGTTCCAGCCGGGAACGACGCAGCGCTCTGCGTCGCAGATGGCGTATTCCGATTTCCTGGGGGACGTGGCGAGCGGCCGGGTGCATGACGTGACGATCCAAGGGCGGGTGGTCACCGGGCAGCTCACGGACAACCGGACCTTCCAGACCTATACGCCGGATGATCCGTCGCTGGTACAGAAGCTGACCGACAAGGGTGTCCGCGTCGTCGCGAAGCCCGAGGACGAGGGCGGCAACAACATATTCCATTACCTGCTCAACTGGTTCCCCATGCTGCTGCTGATCGGCGTCTGGGTGTTCTTCATGCGGCAGATGCAGTCGGGCGGCGGCCGGGCCATGGGGTTCGGCAAGTCCCGCGCCCGTATGCTGACGGAGAAGCAGGGACGCGTGACGTTCGAGGACGTGGCCGGCATCGACGAGGCGAAATCCGAGCTGCAGGAGATCGTCGAGTTCCTGAAGGATCCGCAGAAGTTCCAGCGCCTGGGCGGCAAGATACCGAAGGGCGTGTTGCTCGTCGGGCCGCCAGGCACCGGCAAGACGCTCCTGGCGCGTGCCATCGCCGGTGAGGCGAACGTGCCGTTCTTCACCATATCAGGCTCCGACTTCGTGGAGATGTTCGTCGGTGTGGGCGCGTCTCGCGTGCGCGACATGTTCGAGCAGGGCAAGAAGAACGCGCCCTGCATCATCTTCATCGATGAAATCGATGCCGTAGGCCGCCATCGTGGCGCGGGCCTGGGCGGCGGCAACGATGAGCGGGAGCAGACGCTCAACCAGATGCTGGTTGAGATGGACGGCTTCGAGAGCAACGAGGGCGTCATCCTAATTGCTGCCACCAACCGGCCGGACGTTTTGGACCCGGCCCTGCTGCGTCCAGGCCGCTTCGACCGACAGGTCGTGGTGCCTAATCCGGATGTTGGCGGCCGCGAGAAGATCCTGCGCGTGCACATGCGCAAGGTGCCGTTGGCCAATGACGTGGATCCGAAGACGATCGCGCGCGGCACTCCCGGGTTTTCCGGCGCCGACCTCGCCAACCTGGTAAACGAGGCGGCGCTACTGGCCGCGCGCATGGGCAAGCGCACGGTTGCGATGTTCGAGTTCGAGCATGCCAAGGACAAGGTGATGATGGGCAGCGAGCGGCGCTCGCTGGTGATGTCGGACGCGGAGAAGCGGATGACCGCCTATCACGAATCCGGCCATGCCCTTTGCGCGATGCACGAGCCCGATTGCGATCCGGTGCATAAGGCGACCATCATCCCGCGTGGCCGCGCCCTCGGCCTGGTGATGAGCCTGCCGGAAGGCGATCGCCTGTCGGAGAACAAGGCGCGCTTGGTGGCCAGGCTGGTGATGGCGATGGGCGGCCGGGTGGCCGAGGAGATCATCTTCGGCGCGGACCGGGTGTCCACGGGGGCAGGCGGAGACATCAAGCAGGCCACCAACATCGCCCGTAACATGGTCACCGAATGGGGCATGAGCGAGTCGTTAGGCATGATCGCTTACGGCGATAACAGTCAGGAAGTCTTCCTCGGCCACTCTGTCACGCAGAACAAGAACGTCTCCGAAGTCACTGCCCGCGAGATCGATGCGGAAATCAAGGGCATCATCGATCGCGCCTATGGCAAGGCGCACCAGATCCTTACCGATAACATTGAAGAACTGCATCGCCTGGCCCGCGGCCTGCTGGAACACGAGACGCTATCCGGCGACGAGATCCGCACGGTGCTGCGGGGTGAGACGGTCATCAAGAAGATCGTCGACGAGCCTGCGCCGGAAACCCGCCGCGCGTCGGTTCCAACGACACGGCCATTGGCGCCCCCCGCTGGCGGCCTGGGCGCGGCGCCACAGCCGGGCTAACCGCACGGCTTGTCGTCGCACGGATGAGCCGGATCGAACCGATCGTGGCGCGGCTGCACTCGTTGCATCCGCGCCTGATCGACCTAACATTGGACCGGCTGCTTCGCCTGCTGGCGCAACTGGGCCATCCAGAGCAGCGATTGCCGCCCATCATCCACGTCGCCGGGACGAACGGGAAGGGCAGCACCTGCGCGTTCCTGCGGGCGATCGGCGAGGCGGCAGGATTGCGGGTGCATGTCTACACGTCGCCGCACCTCGTGCGTTTCAACGAACGGTTCCGCATCGCCGGCCAGCTTGTTTCCGACGATGCCCTGGCAGAGGTGCTCGAGACGATCGAGCGGGTGAATGGCGGTGCGCCGATCACTGTGTTCGAAGTCATCACGGCGGCAGCGTTCCTACTGTTTGCCGCCACGCCTGCCGATCTCTGCGTCCTGGAGGTTGGCCTTGGCGGCCGTGGCGACGCGACCAATGTCGTAACCCCCGCCGCCTGCGCCATCACCTCCATCTCGTTGGACCATCGCGATCTGTTGGGTGACACGCTGTCGCTGATCGCGGCCGAGAAGGCCGGCATCATGAAGCCGGGTGTCCCGACCGTGACGGGGAAGCAGCCGGCCGAGGCATTGGCGGCATTGCAGCATGCCGGGCCCATCCAAGCCCGCGGGCGGGACTGGTGGATCCAGCCGGACGGCACCGGGTTCCAATACCACGATGCGAAGGGAAGCGCCTGGCTGCCAAAGCCGGCCTTAACCGGAGCGCATCAGATCGACAATGCCGGGCTCGCCGTGGCCGCCATCCGAGCCGCCGGCTTCGGCATCACGGATTTCAGCGGCCTGGCCCAGGCAACCTGGCCAGCCAGGCTGCAGCGGTTGCACGGAAGCCTGGCGAAGCTGGTGCCGGATCGGGAGCTATGGCTGGATGGCGGGCACAACCCGGGGGCGGGCGAGATCCTCGCGGCGCATCTGGCAGCATGGGGACCTACCCATTTGGTCGTCGGCATGAAGCAGGCGAAGGACACCGCGGAATTCTTGCGACCCTTGTTGCCCCTTGCCGCCAGCCTGTGGGCGGTGGTCGAGCCGGGTCAGCACCAAGCCCTGCCTGTCGCAGCGATCGTTGCTGCGTCAGGCGGCATAGCCCGGCCAGGCTCGACCGTGGCGAATGCGTTGCGATCGTTGGATGCCACGCCGGGTCGTGTCCTGATCTGCGGCAGCCTGTATTTGGCCGGCGAGGTGCTCAAGGCCGACGGTGTGGTGCTACAGTAAGCAACGGCGCGGCTCGACAACGCTCGCGCGTATCGCTCGCCCGCTCGTTCAGTCCGGCTGGAACGCCAGCGACAAGCCGTTCATGCAATAACGTTCGCCGGTCGGCTGCGGGCCATCCGGAAAGACATGGCCAAGATGGCCGCCGCATTGGCTGCAATGCGCCTCGGTGCGAACCATGCCGAGGCTGCGATCGGTCGTCGTCTCGACCGCGCCTTCGATCGGCTGGAAGAAGCTCGGCCAGCCGCTGCCGCTTTCATATTTCGTGTCCGACGTGAACAACGCCTGTCCGCAGCCGGCACAGGAAAACAGGCCGGTGCGCTTCTCGTAATTGAGCTTGCTGCTGCCAGGCCGCTCGGTGCCGTGCTCTCGCAAGACGCGGAACTGCTCCGCTGTCAGTTTCGCTTTCCACTCGGATGCCGAATGCTCGACCGGGAATGCCTCGTCAGACACGGATTCCGTCTTTCCTGTTCCGAACCAACCCGCCATGGCGTGACCTCCCTGTAATTGGGCTTACATGGGGAGGTAGCCCCGTGCCGGCAACTCCGGGCATTCCGCGCCGTTTCCTAGCCGCCACGTTAGATGGCGAGACAAAGCAGGAGCCAGTTATGCCGAAGACCAGCCACACGGAAGCTGCCGAGCACCACGAGACCGCCGCCAAGGCCCATCGCACGGCGGCCGAGCACCACGAGAAAGGTGATCACGCCAAGGCCAAGGAACACTCCAGCAAGGCGCACGAGACATCGACCAAAGCCCACGAGCATTCGACCAAGGCGCACGGCAAGTCCGCCGCACACTAACTCTGTAGTAGCGGCCTGGAGGGAACCACCCCTCTGGGCCGCTACTCTGCTGCCAGCGCGAGGCTTGCCGCCTCGGGACGAACCCATACCGCCGTATCGTGGAACACGGCGCCACCATTCGGGAAGGCTGGATCATCGCTGGTGAGCGCATTGATCCCGATGCCGCCCTCGAAGGCCGCATTCGGCCAGACGCTCTCCACAATGATGGTGCCGGGTTGCTGCCCTTCGCCGATTTCCGCGTGCAACAGCACTTCTCCACGTGCATTGCCGAGCCGCAAGAGATCGCCGAGCCCGACACCAAGGCCTTGCGCGTCGGCCGGGTGGAGCCTGGCCGTCGGGCGTACTTCGCGTTTGCGGGAGCCGGGTGTCTCGGTGAAGCTGGTGTTCAGGAATTGCCGCGCCGGCGCCGTCACCAACCGGAACGGATGGCGTTCGGTCGCCAGGTCATAACTTTCCCAATGATCCGGCAGCCGAGGCATCGTGGCATGGGCTGGCCCGATCGCCGACCAATCCGGGGCGAAGCGGAAGCGCCCGTCCGGTTGCTGGAACCCGTCCAGGAAATGGCTCTCGCGAAAGGACGGCTGTCGGTCCACCCAGCGCCCCGCGATCACCGCCTCCACACCTTCATAGCCGGAGGCGAGCAACGTCGCGTCGATCAGCTCCATCGCGGTCATGCCGAAGCCGGCGTGGTCTGCGCCCAGCCGGGCCGCCAAGGCGCAGATCACGTCGTGGTTGGACCGGCATTCGCCAGGCGGCTCCACCAGCTTGCGCCCGACCTGCACGTGGCTGTGGCCGCCGGCGTGGTAGACGTCATCGTGCTCGAGGAACGTCGTGGCCGGCAGCACCACGTCCGCCATGGCCGCGGTCTCCGTCATGAACTGCTCGTGCACGACGGTGAACAGGTCTTCGCGGGCGAAGCCGCTCCGGACGCGGTTGCTGTCGGGCGCCACCGTCACCGGGTTGGTATTCTGGATCAGCAGCGCGTGCACTGGCGGCCCGGCGCCCAGGTCGCGCCGGTCGCCCCCCAGCACGGAGGCGATCCGGCTCATGTCCAACTCGCGCACGGCCAGGTCGCGGCGGTCCAGCCCCTCCACCACCGTCTTGTTCCAGGTGTAGATGTCCCGGTTGTTCCAGAATGCACCGCCGCCGGGATGCTGCCACTTGCCCGTGACAGTGGGCAGGCAGGTGACGGCATGCAGCATGGCGGCGCCGTTGCGCGCGCGGCTGAAGCCGTAGCCCACGCGCAGGAAGGCACGCGGCGTGCTGTTGTAGGCAAGCGCGAACGCCTCGATCTCCGCCACGCCCAGGCCGGTGATGCCGGCGGCCCACGCCGGGTCGCGGGTGCCCAGATGCGCCTCCAACTCCGCCGGCACGTCGGCATAGCGGGCCATGTACTCCCGGTCGGCATAGCCGTCGCGGAACGCGCAATGCATCACCGCACACGCCAGCGCGCCATCCGTGCCCGGTCGCAGCGCCAGATGGGTGTCCGCCACGGCAGCGGTGCCGGTCCGGTACGGGTCCACCACCACCAACTTGGCGCCCCGTTGCTTCCGCGCCCGGCTGATATGGGTCATGACGTTGACCTGCGTGGCGACCGGGTTGCCGCCCCACATGACGATCAGGTCGCTTTGCGCCATCTCGCGCGGGTCCGGCCCGGTGATGCGCCCCACGCCGGCGCGCCACCCGGCATCCGTGACGGTGGAGCAGATCGTCATCTTCTGCCGCGAATAGCGCATCACGTGGCGCAGGCGATTGATGCCGTCGCGCTGCACGTGGCCCATGGTTCCGGCAAAGTAATACGGCCAGATTGCCTCGCTGCCGTGCCGCGCTGCCAAGGCGGTGAACTGATCCGCCACACGGTCCAGCGCCTCCGTCCAGCCGATCGGGCGGAACTGTCCGGAGCCTTTCGGGCCGGTTCGCAGCAACGGCACCGTCAGCCGGTCGGGATGGTGCTGCCGTTCGGCGTAGCGCGACACCTTCGCGCAGATCACCCCGGCGGTGTAGTCGTTGCCGGCCGCGCCCCGGACCGTGGCGATGCGGTTGCCAGCCACATCCACCTCCAATGCGCAGCAGGAGGGGCAATCATGCGGGCACACTGTGGCATGGAACGTCATGGGCAGGCCTCCGCAGGGCAGCATGGCGCAGTAGGCGGCATGCGGGCAATCAGGCCCGCCGCACCGCGTAGCATTCCTCCAAGGCGAGGGTGATCTCGTCGGCGTGCACCCGATCCCTGGCTTCGACGATAACCTCGAGTTCGGCCGCCTGCACGGAGGGTGCGGCGAACAGGCGCTTGTGGGTGACCTCGATGACGTTGCCGCCCTTGGCCGCGATCCGTCCGGCGATATCGGCCAGCACACCGGGCCGGTCGGGTATTTCCAGTTGCAGCCGCAGCAGTCGGCCATCCCGCAACAGGCCGCGCAACAGCACGTTGGCGAGGATCCGGGCGTCGATGTTGCCACCGCAGATCACCGTGGCGACCCGCCGGCCACGGAAGCGTTCCGGAAAGGCCAGCAGCGCGGCCACCCCCGTGGCACCTGCGCCTTCCGCCACCAGCTTGGCGCCCTCGGCCAGCAGGGCGATGGCGTCTTCCACCACCCGCTCCGGAACCGCGATCACGTCGCTCACATGGGTCCGGATCACAGCCAACGGGGCCACGCCGAGGTCGCGCACCGCGATCCCCTCGGCGATGGTGGGGCCGCCGACCTGAAGCGGCACGCCCGCCAGCGTCTGGCCGAGCGAGGCATATCCCGCCACCTGCACGCCGATCACCTCCAGGCCGGGGCGCAACGCGGCCGCCACCACGGCGCAACCGGCAATCATGCCGCCGCCGCCCACCGGCACCAGCAGCACGTCCAAGTCGCCGACGTCCTGCAGCATCTCGAGCGCGAGCGTGCCCTGGCCAGCCATGACGGCCGGATCGTCATAGGGATGGACGAAGACCAACCCCTCGTCCCGGGCGAGTTGGCGGGCGTGCTGCGCCGCCTCGGCCAGCGTTTCGCCGTGCAGCACCACGCGAGCGCCCCAGGCTGCCGTGCGGGACACCTTGGTCGCGGGGGTGAAGACCGGCATCACGATGGTGGCCGCGATGCCTGCCAGGCCGGCATGCCGCGCCACGGCCTGGGCATGGTTGCCCGCGGACATCGCCACGACTCCGGCCCGGCGCTCCGCCTCGGTGAGCAGCGCGAGCTTGTTGGCCGCTCCGCGTTCCTTGAACGAACCGATGGCCTGCAGGCTTTCCAGCTTGAGCGTCACGTGGCTGCCGGTCGCGCGGCTGACCGCGTCCGAATAGAGGGTCGGCGTGCGGATGACACGCCCGGCGATGCGCCCGGCAGCGGCCTGCACGTCGGCGAGGGTGATCATGGCTGGTGCTCGCTAGGCTGACGTCGACAATCGCTTCCCCGGAGGGAGGAGAGCGGCCAGGCAGGATCAGCCGAACGCGACGGCCAGGATCTCGTAGGTCCGGTCGCCGCCAGGGGCCGGCACGGACACGGTCGAGCCGACCTTCTTGTTGATCAGGGCCTTGGCAAGCGGAGACGAGATCGACAGCCGCGCCTGCTTGATGTCCGCCTCGTGCACGCCGACGATCTGGTAGGTCGCTTCCTTGTCGGTCTCCTCGTCCACCAGCGTGACATGCGCACCGAACTTCACCGTGTCGCCGGACAACGATGCCGGGTCGATCACCTCCGCGCCGGAAATGATCTCGCCGAGTTCGAGGATGCGGCCTTCGATGAAGGACTGCCGTTCGCGGGCGGCATCATACTCGGCATTCTCGCTCAGGTCGCCATGGCTGCGGGCTTCCGCGATCGCCCGAATGACCGCCGGGCGTTCTTGCGACTTGAGCGTGCGCAGTTCGGTTTCGAGGCGCACCAGGCCGGGACCGGTCATTGGGAATTTCTGCAAGATACGCGTTTCCTGGCTTGATCCGGGGCGTTCCGGGGGAGGGCACACACAAACACGCGGCAGGCAGCGAACTGCCCACTGCGCTTCAGAACGATCCGCGAAAATAGGACTGAAGCGGGGCGACTTCAAGCGTGCCGGCTTTCAGGGCTGCTATGGCGTGGACCGCGGCCCGTGCCCCGGCGATGGTCGTGTAGTGCGGCACGCCGTGCGTCAGGGCCGAGCGGCGGATGTCGAAGCTGTCCGCCAGCGATTGCGCCCCGCCCGCCGTGTTGATCACCAGTTGGATGTCGCCGGAGCGGATCGCATCGACGCAGTGCGGACGCCCCTCCAACACCTTGTTCACCAGCTTGACGGCCAGACCCGCCTCCGTGATCCGCTTGGCCGTGCCCGAGGTGGCGGTGATCGCGAAGCCCATCCCGACCAGCCGACGGGCCATGCCGACCAGGCTCTGCTTGTCGGCATCGCGCACCGACAGGAACACCGTGCCGCTGAGCGGCAGCTTCACCCCGGCGCCGAGCTGCGCCTTGGCGAAGGCGCGCTCGAACGACACGTCCAGGCCCATCACCTCACCGGTGGACTTCATCTCCGGCCCCAGGATCGTGTCGACGTTGGGGAAGCGGGCGAAGGGGAACACCGCCTCCTTCACCGCGACGTGCTGCGCGATGGCGTCGTCGTCCAGCTTGAACTCGGCCAAGCGCGCCCCGGCCATGACCCGGGCGCCGATCTTCGCCACCGGGACGCCGGTGGCCTTGGCGACGAAGGGCACGGTGCGACTGGCCCGCGGGTTGACCTCCAGCACGTAGATGTCGCCGTCCTTGATGGCGTATTGCACGTTCATCAGGCCGACCACGCCCAGGGCCTTCGCCATGGCCTCGGTCTGGTCTTTCAGCTCGGTGATCGTCGCGGGCGCCAGGGTGTAGGGCGGCAGCGAACAGGCGCTGTCGCCGGAGTGGATGCCGGCCTCCTCGATATGCTCCATCACCCCTGCGACGTAGACCGTCTCGCCATCGGCGATGCAGTCCACGTCCACTTCGATCGCGTCGTTGAGGTAGCGGTCCACCAGCACCGGATTGTCGCCGGACACCTGCACCGCCTCGCGAATGTAGCGTTGCAGCCCGGCGCGGTCATGGACGATCTGCATGCCCCGGCCGCCCAGCACGTAGGAGGGGCGCAGCACCACCGGGTAGCCGACCGTGGCGGCGATCGCCTCCGCTTCCTCGCCGGTGCGGGCGATGCCGTTGGGCGGCTGCAACAGGTCGAGGGTTTGCAGCAGCGCCTGGAACCGCTCCCGGTCCTCCGCCATGTCGATCGCGTCGGCGGAGGTGCCGAGGATGGGGATCCCCGCCTCCGTCAGCGCCTTGCTCAGCTTCAACGGGGTCTGGCCGCCATATTGCACGATGCAGCCCAGCACGGTGCCGTTGGCCTGCTCGCGGCGGACCAGCGCGATCACGTCCTCCGCGGTCAGCGGCTCGAAATACAGCCGGTCCGAGGTGTCGTAATCGGTGGAAACCGTCTCCGGATTGCAGTTTACCATGATGGTCTCGAACCCGGCCTCGCGCAGGGCGTAGGCGGCGTGGACGCAGCAATAGTCGAACTCGAT
>CAXTJM010000061.1:0-14033 GCA_964244585.1 uncultured Acetobacteraceae bacterium
GGGGCCGCATCGTCATGGCGGTCGGCAAGGCCGGCGAGCCCGCGGACCGCGACCGTCTCTCGGTGGGTGTCGGCGGCACCTGGATGGCCCGCGACGGGGCGGTGGTGCCCGGCTACGACGAGGCGCCCGTGGTGGCGCACATGAAGGGCCGGGCGATCGCCATCGTGGTGGATATCGGGTTGGGTGACGGATCCAGCACGGTGTGGACCTGCGACCTGACCCACGGCTACATCGACATCAACGGATCATACCGGAGCTGAGCGACCCGGAACTGAGCCCCGCGTCGCGCACCCGGCCGGGTGCGCGACGCCCGCGCTCAGCGCACGCCGCTCCTGGCCGCCTTGTCGGCCTTCTCCGACCGGGCCTTCCAGAGCGCCATGTCCGCATCCTTGCTGAACATCACGCGCACGCCCTTGCCGCCCAGGCTCACCCGGATCTTGCCGCCGTTGCGCGCCTTGTGCTCCTCCATCCAGCCCAGGAACTCGGGATCGTCGCTGGTGCGGCCCTCGAACTCCAGGACACCGGCGATCTCCTCCTGCTTGTGACGCTTGACCATCGAACCATGCCTCCACACCGCGCGATGCGGCAAAGCCGCGTTAGGAGGCAAGAATGCCAGCTTGGCCCGCGTTGCAAGGCCTGAACATCGCTTCGTGAGCAGGCCATGTCACGAAGCCGGCAAAACCAAGGGTTTTGCGCCCGGCAGGTGCGAGGAAGACGAGACGCCCCGGATTGTGTATGGCCAGCGCCTCCCGCCCGAATTGGACCGAAGCCGTATGACCATCGCCCCGCCTCCCTGCCTCGTCACCCATAACGGGAAGTTCCACTGCGACGAGGTCTTCGCCCACGCCGTGCTGCGCCTCGCCTTGGGGCTGCATGCGCCGGGGCAGGACTACACGCTGCTGCGCACCCGCAAGCCGGAGCTGATCGAGGGCGGCGACATCGTCTGGGATGTCGGAACCGTGTTCGACGCCGCCGCCAACCGGTTCGACCACCATCAACGCGGGGCGCCGCTGCGCCCGGACGGCACACCGTTCTCCTCGGCCGGGCTGGTGTGGCAGGTCTACGGGACACGGGCCGTCACCGCCCTGCTGCGGCCGGAGGCGGCGCATTTCGCCGCCGGCATCGCGGACATCATCGATGCCAGCATGGTTCGGCGCATCGATGAGCTGGATAACGGGGTATCGGCTGCCGGGCCGGTCAAGGATGACAGCCTGGGCCTCGCCTCGCTGATCGGCGACTGCAACCCGGCCTGGGATGATCCCGCCGGGTCGGGACCGACGGCCGGCGACGCAGCGTTCCTGCAGGCGACCACCCTGGCCGAGGGCGTGCTGCGGCGGCGGGTGGACGGCGTGCGGTCACGGCTGGCCGCGGAGGCGATCGTGCTGCGATCCCACCAGGCCGGGGCGGACGAACGCATCCTGGTGCTGGACCGGGGCATGCCATGGAAGAACGCCGCCTTCGCGCACGACCTTCCGGTGCTGTTCACCGTCTCCCCGGCCTCGAACGGCAACTGGATGGTGGACGCGATGCCGCCCGAGGCAGGATCGTTCGCGCAGCGCCTGCCCTTGCCGGAGGGTTGGGCCGGGCTCCAGGGCGATGACCTGGCAGCCGCCTCGGGCGTGGCGGATGCAGTGTTCGTCCACCTCCGCCGCTTCGTCGGGGCAGCGCGCTCGCGGGACGGCGCCGTGGCGTTGGCTCGCCTCGCCATCGACATGGGCCAGAGCGCAGTCGTTTCTTCTACCTGAACCAATCACGCGTCAGAAGAACGCGGCGAGGTTCGCCCTGATGCGGTCCAGCACGGGCGTGCCGCCGTCCGGCAGGTGGAAGGCTTGCCCGGTGATCGCCTCGAAGGCCTGGATGTAGACGGCGGAGGTGCCGAGCACGAGATCGTCCGGGATGTCGGGGATCGGCTCCACGTAGGGATCGCAGCGTTCGGCGACCCAGTTCCGCACGAAATCCTTGTCGAAGCTGTCCGGCCGCTGCCCGGCGTCGAACCGGGCCTGGTAGCTCTCGGCCAGCCAGTAGCGGCTGCTGTCGGGCGTGTGGATCTCGTCGGCGAGCAGGATGCGACCCTCCTGGTCGGTACCGAACTCGTATTTCGTATCGGCCAGGATGAGGCCTCGCTGGGCCGCCATGGCCTGGCCGCGGGCGAACAGAGCCAGCGCGTGGACGTAGAGCTGGTCCCACTGCGCCGCCGTCACCAGGCGTTGCGCGACGATGTCGGACGGCGTCAGCGGCGCGTCGTGGCTGCCATCGAATGCCTTGCTGGTGGGCGTGATGACCGGCTGCGGCAGGCGCTGGTTGTCCCGCAGGCCATCCGGCAGTGTCATGCCGTACATCGTCCGCTGCCCGGCGCGGTACAGCGTCAGGATGGACGTCCCGGTGGTGCCGGCCAGATAGTCCCGCACCACCACCTCCACCGGCAGCACATCCAGCCGCTGGCCGACCACGACGTTCGGGTCGGGATAGTCCAGCACGTGGTTGGGGCAGATATCGGCGGTGGCGTCGAACCAGAACCGGGCGGTCTGTGTCAGCACCTGGCCCTTGAACGGGACGGCGCACAGGATACGGTCGAACGCGCTCAGCCGGTCGGTGGCGACCATGATGCGGCGCCCGTCCGGCAGGTCGTAATTGTCCCGCACCTTGCCGCTGTAGTGGTTGGGCAGTTCGGGGATGGTGGCGTCGCGGAGGACCTGGTGGGTGTGCGCCCGAAGGGCGGCGGGAGACATCATGCTAAGCCGTCTGAAGGCCAAGGTATCGCTGCATCGGTTCGAAGTCCCGGTCGGCATGCAGCAGGCGATAACCGTGCTCGATACAGAATGTTTCGATAATCAAGTCCATGGCCTTTCGAATTGTAATCCCACGGTCGCGCAACGTCCGATAATTCGACGCAGCGCGGACAGCCATGATGTCATCCAGCATCGCTACGATAGGAAACCTTCGAAGATCACGTTCAAGCCGCAGGGCATGAGCCGGACCTTGGGCGCCTTGGAGAATCTCCAGTAACATTGCATCACCGATGAGAAGAGGAACCGTCCCCTCCCAAATGATTTGGGCAAGCTTGCGGGTCTCAGGCGTGTCGAGGTTCCGAAGATTTGCAATCCATACTGAACTGTCGACCACGATCACGGAATAGAAGCAGGATCGCCGTTGTCGCGCATGGCATTCAAATCACCATCCCAACCAAGCCCCTTCATATTTTCGAAGGCCTGGATTTGACGGTGTCGCTGAACAAGCAAGCGCAAGGCCTCCTCGACGATGGCCTTCTTGGTCGACAGCTGGGTCGCCGCCATTGCGTCGGCGAGGAGGCTAGCGTCGATGTCGATGTTCGTACGCATTGACCGCCTGATGTGTAAGACTGCCTAAGTTTATACACATCGGATGGCTCAAGCCACCGACTCCTGTCCGCCATACTCCCGTACCGCCGCGTCTGGCGTCACGTAGCCGTTCGCCACGTCCCGATCCACGTCGCGCCGAGCCCGCTGCCGCGGGTCGCCGTAGCCGGAGCCACCGGCGAGCTGCACCTCCACCACCCGATCCACCGTGCTGATCGTGACCAGTTCGCCGGTGCCGCAATCCTGCACCACGGCGCCGGCCAGGTCGCGTACCACGCCGCGCACCTCGCCGCCCGGCTGGCCGCCGAACAGCCCGTCGGTGCGGATGCCGACCCCTTCCGGGTAGACGGAGAACAGCGTCGGCAGGCCGTCATCGTGCAGCTTGCGCAGCCGGGTGCGGACGCCCAGGCCGCCCCGGTGCCGGCCGGCACCGCCGGAATCTTCCACCAGGATCTTTTCCAAGACCAGCACGGGCGCGCGCGTCTCCATCAGCTCGACCGAGGTGTTGGAGGCGGAGGTCGGATACAGCAGCGCCGACTTGCCATCCGACCGCGAACAGCCGCCCTGCCCGCCGCCCATGAAGAAATGGTCGGCGTAGAGCATCCCCTCCCGGTCGCGGCCATAGATGTTGATCGCGTGCGGCAGGCCGGTGGCGGCCTGCACCTGGTCCGGCGCCGCCTCCGACAACGCGCGGAAGATGTTGGCCGCGAGGTACCAGCCGGTGCGCGTGCGCAGGTTCACGCTGGCCGGCTTGTCGCAGTTCAGGATGGAGCCCGGCGGCAGCTTCAGCGTGAACGGGCGGTAGCAGCCGGCATTGCTGCGCACCCCCGGGCTCAGGATGCACTTCATCGGGTAGGTGGCATGGGCCGCCGCGTAGGAATAGGTGCAGTTCAACCCGCCCTGCGGCTGCTGCCGCGGCGCGCCGGCGAAATCCAGTTCGACCGCCTCGCCCTGCACCGTCACTTTCAGCGGGTAGCGCAGCTTGGTGCCGAGCGGGTTGTTCCAGATCTCGGAGGCGTAGACGCCGTCCGGCAGCTTGCCGATCGCCTCGCGCACCGCCGCTTCCGAGCGGTTCTGCACCACGGCGGCCAGGGCGCGCAAATCGTGCATGCCGTACTCGTCCATGAACGCCAGCAGCCGGTCCGCGCCAAGCTGGTTGGCGGCGACGAAGGAGTGCACGTCGCCCAGCACCTCCTCCGCCTTGCGCACGTTCTCACCCAGCAGGGTGAACAGATCCTCGTTGGGCTGGCCGGCGCGGTAGAGGTACATCGGCGGGATCTGGAATCCCTCGTCGTAGATCTCCCGGGCGCGCAGCGAGTCCTTGGTGCCGCCGATGTCGCCGACATGGCCCACCGTCGCGGTCAGCGCCACCAGCACGCCCGCGCGGAACACCGGCGTCACCACGGCGATGTCGAACAGGTGCCCGGCGCACAGCCACGGGTCGTTGGTGATCAGCACGTCGCCGGGCCGCAGCGTCGCGGCCGGGTATTTCTTCAGGATCGCCTTCACCGCGATCGGCACCGTCAGGTTGAACACCGGCATGGCGCGCGGGGAGTGCGCCAGGCTCTCGCCGTCCGGGTCCAGCAGGTCGGTGGCGAAATCCTGCGCCTCGGACACGATCAGGGAGAAGGCGGTGCGCACGATGGTGTGCCACATCTCCTCCACCACGGTGACCAGCCGCGCCCACATGATCTCCAGCGACACCGGGTCGGCCTCGATCAGCGCCATGGCCTCGGCGATCGGCGTGGCCGGGGTGATGCGGGCGCTGGGCGCCGCGGCGACCGCGATGCGGATGCGCAGCGTGCCGGTGGCGTCCACGCTGACGTCGTCGCCGGGTCCCACGATGGTCGTGGCCTCCCGCTCCTCGATGATGGCGGGGCCGGCGACCGTGCTGCCCGGCGTCAGCGCATACCGGTCGTACACCGCGGTTTCGACGAAGCCCTCGCCGAACCAGGCCCGCCGGGTGCCCTTGCGCGCCGCACCGGACGCAGGCCGGCCAGCCTGCGCCAGCGTCAGTTGCGGCACCGGGCCGCGGCAGCGCACGCGCAGGGAGACGAGCTGCACCCCCACCCCCTCGTAGACCGAAGTGTAGCGCGCGGTGTAGGCGGCGGCGAAGGCGCTGCGGATGCTGGGCATGACGGCGTCCGAGATGCCGCCGTTCGGCAGCGCCACGCCGATTTCGTGCAACTGCCCGAACAGCCGCATGTCGGCCAGCCGCTCCGTCACGATGTCCGCCCCGGCGATCCCGGCAGCCAGCAACGGGGCGCGCGTCTCCCGCTCCAACTCTTGCAGCACCGCGTCGATCGCCCCGGCGGCGCCGGCCGCGTCCAGCCGGATGGGGTGGCTGCGCACCTGCTCGAACGACAGCGGCGCGGCCAGGAAGCCGAGTGCCGAGGCCGCGCCCGAGGCAGGCGGGATCAGCAGTTCCGCCACGCCCAGCGCGCGGGCCACGCCCGCGGCATGCGCCGGACCGGCACCGCCGAAGCCGACCATGGCGTAGCGGCGCGGATCCCGCCCCTTCTCCACGATATGGATGCGCGCCGCCGCGGCCATGCTCTCGGTCACCACGCGATGGATGCCCCAGGCCGCCTCCACCGCGGACAGGCCGAGCGGCGCGCCGACCGTCTCCAGCGCCCGGGTGGCGGCGTCCAGGTCCAGCGTCATGCGGCCGCCCAGGAAGAAGCCGGGGTCGTAATAGCCCAGCACCAGGTTGGCGTCGGTCACGGTCGGCTGCGTGCCGCCGCGGCCGTAGCAGGCCGGCCCGGGATCGGCCCCGGCGGAGCGCGGCCCCACGCGCAGCAATCCCACCTCGTCGATGCCGGCGATGGAGCCGCCGCCCGCGCCGATCTCGATCATGTCGATCACCGGCGCCTTGATCGGCAGGCCGGACCCCTTCTTGAACCGATGGACCCGGGCTGCCTCCATCTCGGCGGCGGTGGCGGCGCGGCCATCCTCGATCAGGCAGGCCTTGGCGGTGGTGCCGCCCATGTCGAAGCTGATCACGTCGGGCTTGCCCGCCGCCTGGCCGAAGAACGCGGTGGCCAGACCGCCGCCCGCCGGGCCAGATTCCAGCAGGCGGATCGGGAAGGCGCGCGCCATTTCGGGCGACACCAGGCCGCCTGCCGAGTGCATCAGGTACAGCGCGCCGCGGAAGCCGCGCTGCCACAACTCCCGCTCCAGCCGGCGGACGTAGCGGTCCATCAGCGGCTGCACGAAGGCGTTGGCGCAGGTGGTGACCAGGCGCTGGTACTCCCACAGCTCCGACACGACGTCCGAGGACAGGGAGACCGCCAGGTCCGGGAAGGCGGCGCGGATCGCGGCCCCGGCCTCCCGCTCATGCGCCGGGTTGCGGTAGGCGTGCAGGAAGCAGACGGCGATCGCCTCCACCCCGTCGGCCGCCAGCCTGCGCGCGGCCTCGACCACTGCGACGGTGTCCACGGCGGTCACCGTGTTGCCGTCCCGGTCCATGCGCTCCGGCACTTCCAGGCGGCGGGCGCGCGGCACCAGCGGCTCCGGATATTGCAGGAACAAGTCGTAGATGTCGTAGCGCTGCTCGGTCCCCATTTCCAGGATGTCGCGGAACCCGGCGGTGGTGATCAGCCCCAGCCTGGCCCCGCGCCGCTCGATCAGCGCGTTGGTGACCAGGGTGGTGCCGTGCACGATGTCGCCGATGTCGCCGAGCGTGATGCCGGCATCCGCCACGATCTGCGCCAGCCCTTCCAGCGCGCCCACCGAGGGGTCGGCTGGCGTGGTGAGGCATTTGTGCAGGCGGATGTCGTTCCGCTCGGTGTCGAGCAGGATGAAGTCGGTGAAGGTGCCGCCGATATCGAAGCCGATGCGCCACCGGGCCTGGTCGGTCATGGTCGGATCTCCTGCGTGTATCGTGGGGGCAGCACCGCGGCGAGCAGCGCCCGGGTGTAGTCTTGGCTGGGCCGGGTCAGCACCGCGGCGGCGTCGCCTTGTTCGATCAGCCGGCCGTTCCGCATCACCGCGACGCGTTCGCACAGCAGGCGGACCACGGCGAGGTTGTGCGAGACGAACAAATAGGCGAGGTCGTGCTTGGCGCGTAGCCCGGCCAGCAACTCGATGATCTGCGCCTGCACGGACACGTCCAGCGCGGAGGTCGGCTCGTCCAGCAGCAGCGCGCGTGGGTTGGGAGCCAGGGCGCGCGCGATGCACACGCGCTGCTTCTGCCCGCCGGACAGCTCGTGCGGGTAGCGCCACAGGAACTCCGCGCCCAGCCCGACATCGTCGAGCAGCGCCGCCACCCGGTCCCGCATGGCCCGGCGCGACAGCCCGCCCATCAGCCGCAGCGGCTCGGCGACGGACACGGCGACGGTGCAGCGCGGGTCCAGTGCCGCGTGCGGGTTCTGGAACACGACCTGCACCGTGCGGCGCAGGTCCCGTTCGGAGCCGGTGGTGATGTCGTGCCCGTTCAGCAGCACCTGGCCGCTGGTGGCGGGCGCCAGACGCAACAGCATGCGCAGCACGGTGGTCTTGCCCGACCCGGATTCGCCGACCAGGCCCAAGGCCTCCCCCGGGTGCAGCGCCAGGCTGATGCCATCCACCGCCCGTTTGGCGCCGAAGCGGCAGGTGGCGTCGCGTATTTCCAACAGCGCGGCGGCCATGCCTCCGTCCTCTTCCGCCAGCGGGAGAAGGTTTGTGCGGGTCTTCACGCCGCCACCGCGTGGCAGGCGGTGCGGTGCGTCTGGCCCAGCAGGGCCGGCGCCGTCACCCGGCAGATCGGCATCGCCAGCGCGCAGCGCGGATGGAACCGGCAGCCGGAGGGCGGCGCGCGCAAGGAGGGGATGCTGCCGGGAATGCCGGCCGGCATGGCGTCCGGCCGCTCCAGGTCCGGCACCGCGGCCAGCAGCCCGCGCGTGTAGGGGTGGCGCGGGTCGCGGAACAGCGCCTCGGCAGGCGCGTCCTCCACGATGGTGCCGGAATACATCACCACCACCCGGCGGCAGGTGGCGCCGACCACGCCCAGGTCGTGGCTGATCAGCATCAGCGTCAGGCCCAGCCGCGCCACCAGGTCCGCGATCAGCGCCAGCACCTGGCCCTGCACCGTCACGTCCAGCGCCGTGGTGGGTTCGTCCGCCAGCAGGAGGCGCGGGTTGGCGGCCAGCGCCTGGGCGATCAGCACCCGCTGGCGCATGCCGCCGGACAGTTCGTGCGGGTAGCGCGCCAGCAGCGAAGCGGCATCCGGCAGGCGCACCGCCTCCAGCAGTTCGATGCCGCGCGCCCGGATCGCGGCCCGGCCGCGCACGCCATGGGCGCGCAGCACGTCGGCCATCTGGCTGCCGATGGTGAACACCGGGTTGAGGTAGGTCGCCGGATCCTGGAACACCATGCCGATGCCGGCCCCGCGCAGCGCCCGCAGCTCCGCCGGCCCCATGGCGAACACGTCCCGCCCGGCGAAATGGATGCTGCCGCTTTCGACCCGCGCCGGCGGCGACGGGTTCAGGCGCAGCATGCTGCGCGCCAGCACGGATTTACCGCAGCCGGTCTCCCCGACGATGCCGACAGACTCGCCCTGCCCGACGGCCAGGTCGATGCCGTCCAGCACCCGCGCCGTGCCCTCGTAGCCGCTGAAGGAGAGGCGGAAATCCCGGACATCCAGCAGCGCGCCCATGCTCAGCCCCGCGCGCTGCGGGGGTCGAGCATGTCGCGCAGCCCGTCGCCGAACAGGTTGAAGCCGAGCACCGTCAGGAAGATGAACAGCCCGGGGAACAGGCTGTACCACCACCAATCCGGCATGTAGCTGCGCGCGACGGACACCATGGCGCCCCATTCCGGCGCCGGCGGCTTGGCGCCCAGCCCGATGAACCCCAGCGAGGCCACGGCCAGGATCGCCAGCCCCATATCCATGCTCGCCTTGACGATCAGCGGGGACACGCAGTTCGGCAGGATGTGGCGCAGCAGGATCCAGCCATGCCCGGCCCCCATGGTGCGGGCGGCCTCGACATACGGCTCGCTGCGCAAGGTCAGCGCCTTGGCCTCGATCAGCCGGACATAGCCGGGCCACCACACCACCGAGAGCGCCAGCACGGCGTGCATCACCCCGGCACCCAGGGCGGACACGATCGCCAGCGCCAGCACCAGGCCCGGCACGGCCAGGAACACGTCGGTGACGCGCATGATGACGCTGCGGGTGAAGCCGCCGAGATAGCCTGCGGCAACCCCCAGCGGCACGCCGACCAGGCTGGCCAGCCCGGTGATCACCAACCCGACCCAAAGGCTGGTGCGGGTGCCGATGATGACGCGGGACAGGATGTCGTCGCCCATCTCGTCGGTGCCGAACCAATGCCGGGCGGAAGGCGGCTGCAGCCGCTGCGCCAGGTGCATGGCCCCGGTCGCGTCCGCCGGGTACGGCGCCAGCCAGGGTCCGAACAGGGCCAGCAGCAGGAACGCCGCCACCAGCGCCAGTCCCAGCAGGGCGGAGGCGCTGCCCGAGAACGTCCACACGACGAAGCGCAGCCGCCGCAGCCTCGCCGCACGGCGCGGCGGCGACACCGACCCGATGGCCAGGTCGCTCATGCCGCCCGGGTCCGTGGGTCGAGCCAGCCATAGGCCAGGTCGATCATCAGGTTGGCGAGCATGAAGGTCACGCCGACCGCCAGCGTCACGCCCATCACCGGCTTGAAGTCGGAGGCGATGGCGGAGGAGACGGCATACAGCCCGATCCCGGGCCAGTCGAACACCGTCTCCACCAGGAAGGAGCTGCCCAGCGTCCAACCGAGCCGCAGCCCGATCATCGCCAGGGTCGGCAGCATGGCGTTCTTCAGCGCCAGCCAGCCGATCACCCGCCAGGGCGACACGCCATGCGCGCGCGCGGCGGTGACGTAGTCGGCGCCCAGCACCTCGATCATCTCGGCGCGGTTGACCCGCACGATCGCCGCCAGGGACGGCAAAGCGAGCACGAAGGCCGGCAGCATCGCGTAGTGCCATGCTTCGCCGAAGGTGGGCCAATCCCAGGCGAGCAGGGCGTCCAGCAGGATCATGCCGGTGAGCGGCGCCGGGGGCGCGGTCGCCACCGAAAGCTGCCCGCTGGTCGGCAGCCAGCCCAGATGCACCGCGAACACCAGTTGCAGCAGCAAGGCCGCCCAGAAGGCGGGAAGCGCCACGCCGGACACCGCAAGCATCCGCACCAGGTGGTCGAACGGGCGGTTGCGCCGCACCGCCGCCAGCACGCCCATCGGGATGCCGACGAGCACGGACATTGCCATCGAGAGCAGCACCAGCTCCATGGTGGCCGGGAAATAGCGGCGAAGGTCCTCCCCCACCGAGTCGCCGGTCTGCACCGAACGGCCGAGATCGCCGTGCAGGATGTCGCCCAGGTAGCGGATGAATTGCCGCGGCAAGGGCTGGTCAAGGCCGTACTCGTGCCGGATCGTCGCCACCATGTCCCGCGTGGCGTCCGGACCGGCCGCGAGCGCCGCCGGGTCGGACGGCACCACGTTGGACACCACGAAGGTGATGACGATCAGGCCGCCCAGCATCAGCGCCAGCAACGTCAGCCGGGCGGCCAGGAAGCGCAGCATCGGCGGTGGCCCGGCGCTACGCCTTCGCGGCGTACAGCGTGTAGAGGTCCGCCTCTCCGGTCAGCCGGACCGGGCAGTATTCGAAGCCCCTCACATACTGGCGCATGGCCCATTTGCGATCCTCCTGCATGCCGAAGATGCAGGGTTGCAGGTCGACGATGCGCTGCTGGATCGCCGCGTACATCGTCATCCGCTTGGCCTGGTCGTTTTCGCCCCGCGCATCGGCGATCATCTTGTCCAGTTGCGGGTCGGACAGTTGATGCATCGCCCAGAACTGCCCGGCGGCGGTGGAGGAGTACTGCGCCGCGATCACGTCCGCGTCGGGGCTGACGGGCGTCACGTACACCGCGACCAGGTCCGACGCCGTCTCCGGCTTGGCGCCGCGGCCGACCAGGGTGGGCCAGGGCTGCGCCACCACGTTCACCTTGATGTCGAGCGGCTGCAACGCCTCCAGCAAGGCCAGCCCGATCCGGCGTTCCACTTCCAGCCCGGCGACGTAGGTGTAGTCCAGTTCCACCCCGCCCTTGGCCCATTGCGTCTTGGCCAGGCACTCCCGGGCACGGTCCAGGTTCCTGCGCGGGATATCGGCAATGGCGACGTGCCCGGTCATCGCGTTGGGGAACGGGCTGTCCAGCAACTTGGCCGCGCCGTTCTCGATCTGCAGCAGCGCGTCGTAGTCGAAGGCGTAGGCCAGCGCCTTGCGAAAGTTCAGGTCGGCGGTCGGCCCCTTCTGCGTGTTCATCTGGATGGTGAACGGGGTCATGCCGGTGTCGTCGGTGACGACGATGTTCGCCATCTTGGCCATCTGGTCGTAATCGTCCGGCGTCATCTCGGTGACCATGTCCACCTCGCCGCGCTGCAGCGCCGCCTTGCGCGGGGCGGGCTCGCGGATCACGCGGTAGATCACGCCGGCCGGGCGCTCGCCGGCCGTCATGGGCCAGCCCTTCCAGTAATCGGCCACGGCATCCAACGCCATCACGGCCTGGCCGTCCCACCGCTTGATGCGGAACGGGCCGGAGCCGGCATCCCCGTCGGTGAGGAATTTCTGGCCGTAATCGTCCCCGGCCTGGTTCGCCGTCACCTGCTTCGGGTTGACGATGAACCAGAGCGGGATGAAGGACAGGAAGGCGCCATAAGGCTGCGTCAGCGTGATCCGCACCGTCCGCGGATCGATCGCGACGATGCCGCTCGGGTCCAGGTGGCCCTTCAGCATCCAGGCCACGCCCTTGTTCAGCTTCAACGCCCGCTCGAACGAGAAGCGCACGGCCTCCGAATCCACCGGGTCGCCATTGTGGAACTTCGCGTTGCTGACCAGGTGGAAGGTCCAGGTCAACCCGTCGGGGCTGGTGTCCCAGCGTTCCGCCAGCCACGGGACCACCTTGGCCGGGTTGCCGACGTATTTGGCCAGGCCGTCATACACCGCCTGCTGCATCATCCGGGTGGACCAGTCGTAGCGCACGTGGGGGTCGAGCACCGGCACGGGCTGGCCGCCGGAGAACACCAGCATCTGGCCGTCGCCGACCCGCTCCAGCGCCGCGGATCGCAGCCCGGGCAGCGCGGCGCCCAGCACGCCGGCACCGCCGATGGCGACAAAATCGCGACGCTTCATGCCCCTGCTCCCAAACCGTGCTGCGCTGCAACGCGGGCGATATTGGCGGCAGACGGCCGGGAGAGTCCATGGCCGCAATCCCCGGCGGCCTACAGGTGACGGCCGCCATCCACGAGCAGCGTGGTCCCGGTGGACAGCCGCAGATGCGTCACCGCCCCCATGATCGCCACCGCCACGTCGTCCGCCTGCATCAGGGTCTTCAGCGGGGTGCCGGCCGCCTGCTTCTCGACCGCCTCCATGCTGCGGCCCTTGACGAAATCGGTCGCCACGGCGGCCGGCGAGACGCCGATCACCCGGATCTCCGGCCCCAGCACGCGGGCCAGCGACATGCCCATCGTGTCCATCGCCGCCTTCGATGCGCAGTAGGCGATGCTGCTGCCCTGCCCGGTGGAGCCGGCGAGCGACGACACGTTGATGATCACCCCGTCGCCCGAGGCGCGCAGCAGCGGCACGAAGGCGCGGATGGTGGCAAAGGGCCCGCGCACGTTGGCGACCATGATGCGGTCGAACGTGTCGTCGTCCATTGCGTCCAGGTCGCCATGCGGAACCGCCTTGGTCATCCCGGCGGAGTTGACCAGCACATCCAGCTTGCCGAATTTGGCCGTCACGTCGTGCGCGGCGGCCTGGATCGCGGCGGTGTCCTCCATCGGCAGGCGGACCGCCATGTGGCCGCCCCCCGCCAGTTCGCCCACCAGCGCATTCGCACGGTCCACCCCGGCATTGTACCCCACCACGACGGTGGCGCCGGCGGCGGCCAGCCGCCGGGCGGTGGCAGCGCCAATCCCGCTGCTGCCACCCGTTACCACCGCAACGCGGCCGGCTAGCGCGTAGTCACCCAGATCGCCGCGTCGGATGTCGGGCATTCGGAACCTCCCTAGTGGATGAAAACTGATGCTTGGTAATGGTGCTATAGGTCGGCTTGGGGTGGACAGCGGACGGTCGACCTTGCACGCGCCGGAGGAAAGCTGCCGGTTCGACGCCAATTAGGAATGAGCTTTGAAAACTGCTCCCGCCAAACGCTGCTTAAGGAACGTGACCATTTCCGACGAGCCGTCAGCGAGAGGTACGATCTGAAACTGGTCAGGCACGACGAAAAGCATCCAACACCGAGAAAGTATCCAGACTTCGGTGAACTGTGACCATGGTGTGGCCAAGGTACTGATGTCCGACGCAATCGAAAGTGTTGCGTCTTCAATTATGACTTCGGCATCTGCAGCTATCAGTTTTCGCCAACGCTTGATGTTCCCAGCCCAGCGCGCCCACCCAATTCCGAGCATCATCGTGGCGAGTAGGATGGTTGCTGCCGCCGCCGCTCCAGTAAGGAAACCAAAATCATCGGTCGCCACGAGCACGCAATCTGCGACAATAAGAACCGTCCATGCCAGCCATGTTCGACGCCGGCGGAAGCGCAGCTTCCAGATGTATGCCTTCATCGCCTGCCGCAGCGCAGGCTCGGAGCCACGTAGTGGGATGCGATGCTGGGTCATTCCTGCATCTTGTTGCTCGGCGAGCTGATCCCGCAACGCATCAGATAGCTCCGATATG
>CAXTJM010000062.1:0-13843 GCA_964244585.1 uncultured Acetobacteraceae bacterium
ACAAGCTGCATGTTGACAAGGGCTACGACGACCGGCGCTGCCGCCAGGAGTGCCGTACCCGTGGCATCCAGTCCCGTATCGCCAAGCGAGGCGTAGACAGCAGTCATCACCTCGGACGCCCCCGCTGGGTAGTGGAACGCACACACGCCTGGCTGAACCGTTTCCGGCGCCTGAGCGTCCGCTACGAACGTCGCGCCGATATCCACCTCGCCTTCAACATCCTCGGCTGCGCCCTCGTCTGCCTCAACCAGATCAGACAGTTCTGTTAGACACTCTAAGCACGGCGTGGTGCGCTGGCGTCGGGCGGACCTAGCCCGCGCCATCGAGGCCCGGTTCGGCATCGTGCTGGCCGAGCGCAGCATCAGCGACGTCCTGCGCCGCCTCGGTTTCCGGCGCCTGGTGGCCCGCCCGCGTCATCCCAATCACGATCCCGCGGCGCAAGTGTCTTTCAGCGCGACTTCGCCGCCCTCGTGAGGGCAGCGCTGCCGGAGCAGCAGGCCGCGGCACCCGCCGGCATGGTCTGGTCCGAGGCGCCGGCGAGCGGGATGCCGCACCGGGTTCGCAACGCCGCGTTGAGCGCGACGGCCTCGACCTTCAGCGCCTTCCAGCCGGCCCGGCCGTCGGCCTGGCGCAGAGCGTAGTAGGCCTGCTCAAACACCATCTCCTCGCGGCTCATGTCCGGGTCGTCGCAGATTATCTTGGACAGTCCGTCGGCAGGCGCCGGGCGGGGACAGGCGAAGATGGGGCCGATGCGACCGGTGTCGGCGAGGCAGGGACCGACGTCGAGACCAGGAGCAGGAAGCTCAGTGCCGCGCCCGGTCGTATGCGTGTCGTCATGACCGGATCGTATGGGTCGTTCGTCGGCGGGGCTAGCGTGGTAGCAAAAGCCCACCGCTGATCAGCTGGACCGACAGGTCGGTGGCCAGCATGCTACCCGTTATCCGAGCAAGCTCTGATGTTTTGCTCGCGAGACTAGCGCGCGTGCGTTTTTTAGACGAGATTGTCGTTTCAGAGAGCAATCGGGTAACCTTCTCACCCTTGGAGCTTGAGCATGGCTACCTTCACCTGGTCCAACGGGAACGGCGGCGACTGGAGCAATGGCGGGAACTGGGGTCCGAACGGCGTCCCTGGCGCCGCCGACACGGCACTGATCCAGTTGGCCGGCCAGTACGCCATCAGCCTGGACGTGACCGAGATCGGCTCGCTCACCCTTGACGCCGCAGGTGTCACCCTCACGCCCAGCACCACGCTGAAGCTGGACGGCAACCTCGACGTGAAGGCGGGCACCCTCACGGTCAGCCAGACCATCCAGGGCGGCACGCTGGTCGCCGATGGGGGCACCATCGACTATGCTGGCGGCACGCTTGACGGCGTCACGCTGTCCGGCCCACTCGACCTCAGCGCGACCAGCGCCAACGTCTCCATCAAGGATGGCATCAGCTTCAGCGGCACCGGACCTGGACAGATCCTCGACACCGGGGCCGGCTCCAAGCTCGGCTTCGACGGTGGCGAGACGCTTAACAACGTCGTCGTCAGCATCGGCGGCGCTTCGGCGAGCGATAGCGACCTTGATATA
Source organism: uncultured Acetobacteraceae bacterium (assembly GCA_964244585.1). Lineage (GTDB taxonomy): Bacteria > Pseudomonadota > Alphaproteobacteria > Acetobacterales > Acetobacteraceae > LMUY01. The sequence continues at coordinate 1,577 of CAXTJM010000062.1, forward strand.
GGATCCGGCCTCACACTCGGCGCCAGCAGCACCCTGACCACCGCCAATCATACCTTCATCTATGGCAACGACCTCGACAACCTAGGCAGCATTACCGCCGCCACTGGTTCTCTCCTCGACTACGCCATCACCACCAACCAGGGTTCCATCGCCATCAGCGACGGCGATACCGACAACTACATCAGCACCCTCGCCAGCAATACCGGCATCATCAACGTGTCTGGCGTCGGCACCGAACTCATCATACAGGGCACCCTCGACAACTTCAGCACCATCAACGTGTCCGGCGGCGCCACCCTGACCACGCAGGGCGCCCTCGACAACACGTCGGGCATCATCACCGGCGCCTCCGGCGCCACCCTCGATCTAGGCGGTACCGAGACCTCCACTCAGCTCGGCATCGTCGAACGCAACGGTGGTACCTTCACCCTCGGGGGCACGCTGGACAACACCGGCAGCACGCTCGACATCACCAGCGGCAGCATGCTCGACGGCGCCAGCCTCACCGGCACCATCCAGGGCGGCACCATCAAGCCCGACGGCGGCGCGATCGACTACGCCGGCGTCACGCTGAGCGGCGTGACCCTCGCCGGTCCGCTCGACCTCAACACCTATCGAGCCAGCGTTTCCATCGAGAACGGCATCAGCTTCACCGGCACCACGCCGGGGCAAATCCTCGACAACGGCATTTATGCCTCTCTCAGCTTCAATGGTGCAGGGAGCCTGAACGATGTCGCGATCAGCCTCGGCACCACGTCAGGCGATAGCTCCATCGATGCTGGAACCAACCTTGTCCTCGGCCCCGATAGCATCCTGACCACCGATGGATACGCCTACATCTACGGTACCGCGCTCGACAACCAGGGCAGCATCACCGCCACCGTCGGCTTCCTTGGCGACTACGCCAACATCACCAACCAGGGCTCTATCGTCATCGCCGATGGCAATACCGGCAACTATCTCAACGACCTGATCAGCAACACCGGGACCATCAGCGTGTCCGGCCGCGGCACCGGACTCACGATCTACGACCCGTCCAGAACGACCAGCATCGGCGCGACCAGCATCGCGACGGGTGCGACGCTGACCATCGCGAACCCGATCGGCGCGCTCGGCACCGTCTCGTTTCTCGACAACACCGGCACGCTGTCGCTCGATCCCTACAACGAACCCAGCAGCTATGGCGGCATGCTCGATATGTTCCAGAGCGGCGACGCGATCGATCTCGGCGGGACCGGCTACAGTCTCAGCCACACGGGCAACACGCTGACGGTGAGCCAGGGCGGCAGCATCGTCGACACCTTCACCCTCACAGGCCAGGACTACACCAACGCCACCTTCACGCTGACCGCGAACTTCGACGAGACCATCATCACCAGCGATGCGCCCTGCTTCTGCGCCGGCACGCTGATCCTCACCGACCGGGGCAAGCGCGCGGTGGAGGAACTTGAGGTCGGCGACCTAGTCGTGACGCTCCAGGACGGCGTGGAGACGCCGATGTCGGTGCGCTGGCTCGGCCAACGACGCGTCGTCGTGGCGCAGCACCCGGAGCCCGAGCACGTCGACCCGATCCGCATCAGGCGCGACGCCGTCGCCCCCGGCGTGCCGGCCCGCGACCTGTTCGTCTCGCCCGACCACGCCCTGTTCCTCGACGGCATGCTGGTCCAGGCGCGCCAACTCGTGAACCACATGACCGTCACGCGCGACACTGGCCGCGCGGTCGTCACCTACCACCACGTCGAGCTCGACCGGCACGCGATCCTGATCGCCGACGGCATGCCGTGCGAGAGCTACCTCGACGGCGGCAACCGCGGCCAGTTCGATCCCCAGGGCGCCGTCGTGCCACTGCACCTGCCGGCCATCGGCGACGCACAGCCTTGCGCGCCCCTGGCGACCGACACCGCCCTGGTCCAACCGGTCTGGCAGCGGCTCGCCGAGCGCGCACGCGCAGCCGGGCACGTCGCGCCGGCGGTGGAGCTCGAGCCGGACCAGACGCCATGGCTAGAGATCGCCGACGGCGTGCGCCTCCTGCCGTGCGGCGACGGACGGCACTTCGCGTTGCCGCCTGGCTGCCTGCGGGTGCGGCTGCGCTCGGCGAGCGACCGGCCGACGACGCTCTCGCCCTGGTCCGATGACCGGCGCCTGCTCGGCGTCGCCGTCAGCGCAGTCACCCTGCACCAGGGCCGGTGGCGGCAGGAGATCCCACTGGCTGGCCTCGACGGCGACGCCGGCTGGTGGCCGGTGGAAACGGCGGGCAGCCTCGCCTGGCGCTGGACCGACGGTGATGCCTGGATCGACCTGCCGGAACCGGCCGAGGCGATCGCCGTCACCCTGCATGCCACCATGGCGGTGGCAGCGAAGACCGCGCACCGTCCTCACATCAGGGTCGCTTGATCGCGACCGTCTCCCTGTAATCGTCACGGCGGGTCAGGCGTCGGCACGCGGACGGCCCCCGGCCGCGTAGGCCCTGATCGATCGATGTGTGCTCCTTCTGATCACGGCCGACCCTGACGTAACCCGCAAGGCATATATGGGAACCGGGCTTCTCCTCTCGCTCACCCTCCTGATCCTGCTGACGCCCGCCGCCGCAGCCGCCCAGGAGACCAGCTGTCCGCAGTTCTTCCCCGGCGGCCAGCCGCCGGCGCTCACCAACCCCTAGCTGGGCCAGCGCACGACCCTTCTGTGCAATGACGCCTGCGCGGTCCTCGCCTCTGGCGTCACCCACGGCGCCATCTGGTCGACCGAGCACCAGACCGCCGCATCGCTGGGACAGGCGCAGGGCATCTGTCGCGAGGGCCGCTTCCACGCTGACGACCGCCCACCCCCGGCCGACCAGGCGCAACTCGCCGACTACCGCCGCAGCGGCTACGACCGCGGCCACATGACGCCGTCAGGGGACATGCGGGACGAGCACGCCCAGGGGCAGACCTTCTCGCTAGCCAACATGATGCCGCAGACCGCCCAGCTGAACCGCGGCATCTGGAAGGGTGTGGAGAGTGCCGTGCGGCACTTGGCCGAGCGCGAGGGCGAATTCGACGTCGTCACCGGACCGGCTTTCCACGGTGACCAGCTGTCCTCCATCCGGCCGGACGGCGTGCTGGTGCCGACCAGCACGTGGAAGGCCGTCTACGATCCGCGGGCGGGCGGCGCCGGCGTCTACGTGTGCAAGAACACCGACCACCCGACGTGCGACACGGTGTCGATGGGTGGATTCAGGCGGTCGTCGCAACGTTCGGGGGACGGAAGCGATGGCGGGTCGGCGGCGTTCGGATCGGGCTCTGCGGGCGAAGGTGAAGTCACCTGGGCGTCCGGGGGTGGCGCGGCGGGAGGACCGGCGGCAGTTTTGGGCGTTGATCGCCGATGGTTTGTCGAGCGAGGACGCGGCGATGGTGGTTGGGATCTCGCAGCCGGTCGGGTCGCGGTGGTTCCGGGTTGGAGGCGGGCTGGCACCGTCGCACCTGTCCCGGTCGTCGAAGCCGCTTTCGGGACGCTACCTGTCGTTTGCCGAGCGGGAGGAGATCGCTGTGCTGCGGGCGCAGGGCCTTGGCGTGCGTGAAGTCGCTCGCCGCCTGGGCCGGTCGGCATCCACGGTGTCGCGGGAACTGCGGCGCAATGCCGCGACGCGGGGCGGCAACCTGGATGACCGCGCGACCACCGCGCAGTGGCATACGGAGCGGACGGGGCGTCGGCCGAAGCCTGCGAAGCTGGCCACCCACGAGCGGCTGCGGGCGTATGTATAGGCGATATAGTAGTTGCCAAACCCACCTACCTGGGGTAGGTTAGCTTCATCGACGGAGCCCGACCGATGGCCAGCATCCTCAACGCCGCATACTTCCAGGACGAGACGGCGGCCTACGCCAAGCTGGAAAGCATCATCTGGCCGAACGGCGCCGTCTGCCCGCATTGCGGCTGCACCGACCGGATGAAGCGCATGGGTGGCGCCGCGACCCGGCCCGGTCTCTACAAGTGCTACGCCTGCCGCAAGCAGAGCCGGGCGACCATCGGCACCGTGCTCGAGAGCAGCCACGTCAAGCTGCATATGTGGCTACAGGCCGCTTACCTGATGTGCTCCAGTAAAAAAGGCATCAGCTCGAACCAGCTCTCCCGCGTGCTTGGCGTCACCGTAAAGACCGCTTGGTTCATGTCTCATCGTCTCCGCGAGGCGATGTCTGGTGGCGTGCTGCCTCCCATGGGAGGCGAGGGCGAGATCGTCGAAATCGACGAGACTTACATCGGCGACAAGGGCACGAAGCTGCCGAACGCTCGCGGCTACGCCCACAAGCATGCCGTTCTGACCTTAGTGGAGCGCGGCAAGCGCGCTCGCTCGTTCCATGTGGACGGCACCAAGGCGTCTGACCTGCTGCCAATCATCAAGGCGAATGTCGCACCCGGCACCCGCATCATGACGGACGAAGTCGGCCAGTATGCTTACCTCGCCAATCACTTCGCCGGCCATGATTTCGTGAGCCACGGCAAGGGTGAGTACGGCCGTGGCGTGATCCACACAAACACGGTCGAAGGCTTCTATAGCGTGTTCAAGCGCGGCATAAAGGGCATCTATCAGCACTGCTCCGAGAAGCATCTGCACCGCTACGTGGTGGAGTTTGATTTTCGCTACAACAACCGCGTGAAGCTTGGTGTCGACGACCTGCAGCGCACGAATACTGCGTTGGGCGGTATCGTCGGGAAGCGCCTGACCTACCGCAGGCTTGATCGGCTCGCCTAAACTTCCGACGACGCTCGGAGCGAAGCGTTGCCACTCGCGGTGGCGGACCAAGCCGCATCGAAAGAAGCGGATTCCACAAGAAAGGCGGCCGTGCTACTGCACGACCGCTAGTTTGCTGCGCATTCATGGCTCACATTGAAGCCGCCAGCCCGTTCCAGGGGCTAGGCGGCTTCTCTATTTAGCCCGTGCCGCGCCCGTGAGCGTTAGCGCGGCTAGAGCGACCCTCCTGAGAATCATCGTCTCACCTCCTGTTACGAGGCTATAGCCGCGTCGTGCGTCTGGCACAATGGATAAAATGGAACTTCTTGCAAGATTATTCCAAACGCGCTAAGGGCTCCTGATAGGAGGAAGAATCATGGTCGACCGCAGTCCAAACTTTCCCGCCATGCCGCTCGGTGAGGCCGTGGAGGCAGTCAAGAAGATCCATGCGGCCGAGGGTCGATCGAAGGCGCCCCGGCTCTCAATTGTGAAGCCGCTGGGGTACACGAGCATTAACGGGCGTTCGCTCAGTATCCTTGGTGCTCTAAAAGCCTACGGACTGATAGAGGGCCGTTCGGATGAACTGCGGATTTCGCAAGAGGGCTTCATCCTCGCGAACGCGCCGACCGCTAGCTCTGAATACCGGGAGGCGCTGTTGGCGAGCTTCCGCGCGCCTGCGGCGTTCCAGCGTTTCACAGAGGAGGACGAGACCGCCAGCGCCGACACGCTGAAATGGAAACTCCAGAAGGCTGGCTTCCAACCCGACTCAGCGGAACGGTTGGTGCGCGTGTATCGTGAGAGCCGCGAGCTTGTAAACGCAGCCAAGGGGACGTATAAAACGACTCAAGATCAAGGTGACGTTGATCGTAGCCAACCGACGAAGGAGGCCCCTGAAGTGGGCGATCTCGTCCGCTGGGAGTCTAAGGGGGTCATCCAGTTCGAGGGGCGTCGCCTAATAGGGTTTTCCGAGGATGGCGAATGGGCTTTCGTCGAAGATAGTCAGACTGGAGTTCCGGTGATCGAGCTTGAAACAATGGAGCGTGCGCCGTCCGTACGCGCCTCCACACCAACCGCACCACCAGAAATGATGCGGGCGCGTGTCCTTAAGGCGGGATCGTCCGAGCCCGACTTTGTGGTGAAGCTTGGGGATGGTCTAATCGCTGTGATTGATATTAAGGGTGGGGAGGCCAACTCTCGCCACCTTGCGAAGCTCGCTCGGTTTATCAAGCTTCAAGAGGAATTGTTGAAGGAAGATGAACCTGCCATCAACCCTGTGGACTAGCCGCGCTTGAAGCCCGACGATCCACCCTCTCAACTCGACCGCTTCAAGGAAGCCGCTAGCCAGCTAGGCTACGATGAGGACGAGAAGGCGTTTGACGAGAAGCTGAAGGGGATCGCTGGACCAAAGGGGACGCCGGCGACAGGAAGTCCACCAGCTACGGACGCAGCACTTGAACGCTTCGAACGGAAGCTACCTCGAAATCACCGCGATAAGAACTGACATGGTGTGGATAGGGGCGCGCGGGTGGGTGGAATCGAACCACCGACCTCGCGCTTCTTAAACGCTCGCTCTAACCACTGAGCTACGCCCGGTCAGCCCTAAAGGATAACTGACTCGTGATACGGGACACACCGCACGGGATCAACCTTTCGCAGTGGGTTTGGCAACTACCGCTTTGCCTATGTATAGGGGCGGCTCGCCGGTGCCGTGGCCGCTTCGGGCGATACCGCGGTGCCCGGCCCGGCGGTGGCGCCGTGGAAAGGCTGGCGCCACGGGCCACGGCAGAGCCGCCGATGGGCCATGGCATGGAGCCCGCAGCAGATTGCCGAACGCTTGCGGCTGGACTTCCCGGGCGACAGCACGATGCGCATCAGCCATGAGGCCATCTACCAGGCGCTCTACATCCAGGGCCGGGGCGCGCTGAAGCGCGAGCTGACGGCGTGCCTGCGCATAGGGCGGGCGTTGCGGGTGCCGCGGGCGCGGGGCAAGGGGTTCGTCACCCCGGAGATCCTGATCAGCCAGCGCCCGGCGGAGGCGGAAGACCGGGCAGTGCCGGGCCACTGGGACGGAGACCTCATCTTGGGCCTGAACAGCTCCGCCATCGGCACCCTGGTGGAGCGCACGACGCGGTTCACAATGCTGCTGCACCTGCCGCCGATGCCGGGCCACGGCGAGGAGCACGCGAGAAGAACGGCCTCGCGCTGGCCGGACACGGTGCGGAAGCGGTGCGCGACGCGGTCGCGCGCGAGATCACGAGCCTGCCGGAGCAGCTGCGCCGGTCGCTGACCTGGAACGAGGGAGCGGAGATGGCGCAGCACGTCCGGCTGCGGATCGACACGGGCCTGGCAGTCTACTTCTGCGACCCGCACAGCCCGTGGCAGCGCGGCACCAACGAGAACACCAACGGACTGCTGCGGGCAGTATTTCCCGAAGGGCACGCACCTCGGCGCCCACGGCCCGGACGACCTGGCGGCTACGCTCAACGGCAGGCCGCGCAAGACGCTTGGGTGGAAGACGCCTGCCGAAGCTCTCGACGCCGTGCTGCGGTCAGGTCGGGGTAGGTTCGGGATACGTGTGAAAAGTGGTCACAAGGATATGGGCGTACTGCCCTCTGGCTTCGGCTGCACTTCGGTAGATGCTGGCACCGTCCTGTGGCTGTAGGCGTTGAGGAACTGCTGTGAGGCGACGGTGTCGGCCAAGCGTCTCAGGGCTTCCGCCGCATCGGTCCCCAGCACCGCCTCGACCCGCTGGTCGGCGGCGGTCCACAAGGCAATCATGTCCTCAAATCGCCGCCGTCCCAAAGCCGTCATCACGCCGTGCTTGGTGCGCCGGTCGCGCGTGTCCGGGCGCACCTCGACGAGGCCCTCGCGCACGAGCGGCCGGAGCGCGTGCGTCAGGGCCGACACCCCGATGGCGAGCCGGCCGGCAAGAACCTGCAGCGGCGGCCCTTCCTCGCCGTAAGTCCCGCCGAGCTTGTCGATCTGCGCGAGCAGCAAGGCCTGGGGCGACGTGAGGCCTGTGGACGCAATGGCCTCGTCGTAGAGCTGGCCCAAGCGTCGTGCGGCGCGGCGCAGCGACGTGTGCGTGCAGACCAGGTCGTCCGTCATCTCGCCGGCACCTGCGCCGGCCTCCTCTGGCATCCGCACCATTGGGGATGATGGAAGCTTCCTTTTCATTCTCCCGAAATAGTTGAGGGCTGCACCATTGCAAAGAGCCGGACAGCCATCCAAATGATTTAGCACTCAACCAATAGGAGTGCAGCATGTCGGCTTCCAAGCCGGTCGCCGTTGTCACGGGCGCCTCGTCGGGCATCGGCGCCGTTTACGCCGAGCGCCTCGCCGCCCGCGGCCACGACCTTGTCCTGGTGGCACGCCGGGCCGGGCGCCTACGGGCGCTTTCGGCCAAGCTGTCGCAGGCCCACGGCACGAAGGTCGAGACTATCGAGGCCGACCTGACGGAGGAAGCGGGTCTTGCTCAGGTCGAACACATCCTGGCCACCAACCCCGACGTCTCGATGCTGGTGAACAACGCCGGCAACGGCAAGCTCGGTGCCACCGTCGCCATGTCCGACGCGGACGCTGCGGCCACGGTCGCGCTGAACGTCATGGCCCCTATGCGCCTGACCCGGGCGGTGCTGCCGCCGTTCCTGGCGCGCAACGCGGGTGCGGTCATCAACATCGCATCCGTCATGGCGCTGCACTCGCTGCCGATCACGTCGCTTTACAGCGGCACCAAGGCCTTCGTGCTGGCGTTCAGCCGTGGCATCCAGGAGGAGTTGGCAGGAACCGGGGTGCGGCTGCAGGTCGTTCTGCCCGCGGGCGTCGCCACCGAGTTCTACGACCAGGCCGGCATCCCCTTGTCCGCCTTCGACCCGGCCGTCGTCATGACGGCGGAGGACATGGTGGATGCGGCGCTGGCCGGCTTTGACGCGGGCGAGGCGGTCACGCTGCCGTCCGTCTACGACGGCGCCTTGTGGGAACGGCACGACGCCGCCCGCGCCGCCTTGTTCGGCGCGACGCAGAACGGCAAGCCGGCGCCCCGCTACCTGACAGCGCCTGCTGTTGCGGCCTGAACGGCGCGGTCAGCGGCGGCGGCGTTGGCCCGGGCGCGTTTGGTGATCTCGCCGACGATGCCCCGGCTGGCCGGGCCCGCGATCCGCTTGTGGATGTCACGGACGCTGAGGCCGGTGGAGGTGGCGAGCTGCGGCAGCGCTACCGTAAGGGCCAGGAGGACCAGCTCGGCGCGCTCGGCCTCGTGGTCAACGTCATCGTGCTCTGGAACACCATCTACATGGATGCTGCGCTGAACCGGCTCCGCGGTGAGGGCTACGACGTGCGCGACGAGGACGTGGCCCGGCTGTCGCCGCTCGGCTTCGACCACATCAACATGCTCGGCCGCTACGCCTTCATCCTGCCCGACCAGATCGCCGGCGGAGAGCTTCGACCGCTCCGCAACCCTGCAACCGTGAACGATGAGAGCTGAGATGCAATTTTGGTTCCGCTGCTACCGGACCCCCAGCTTGCGGGCCGCCAGAACCAGCGGGAAGCCGAACCCGCCAGCAAGTACGGTGCCCATCAAATCCTGCGATTGATCCGAGCTTCCGGTGTTGGCGACATCTCGTCCCTCCAGGCGGCGGTGGAGCGGCAGGGGGCAGATCGGTTCATGCCATGTCCGCGGCGCGTTACGCGACGCCCAGGATCCGGATCAGCGCCAGACTGATCAGGCCCAGCACGATCAGCGACAGGGTGACGGCGGCGGTGACCCGGAGCCCGGCTTGTGCCACGACGCGCACGTCGACGCCCAGCCCGAGCGCCGCCATCGACACCGTGGTTAGCAGGGCGGCCGTCGTCTTGATCGGCGGCAGCATGCCGGCCGGGATGGCCTCCGTCGAGCGCAGCGCCAGCACCACCAGGAAGCCCACGATGAACCACGGCACCAGCTCGTGCAGCGCCGGGCCGCCACGCGCTGGACGGCCGCCCGCCGTGACCGCTGGCGAGGGTTCACCGGGCGCGTCGCGCAGCTGCCGCGTCAACAGCGACAGGCCGAGCACCACCGGCCCCAGCATCAGGACGCGCACCAGCTTGACCACGGTGCCGACCTGGTTGCTGAGCGCCCCGATCGGCAGCGTGGCGGCCAGGACCTGCGGCACCGCATACACAGTGAGGCCGGCCAGCACGCCGTACTGGGTCAGCGACAGCAGCAGCACCGGCACCAGGAGCGGCAGCAGCAGCACGACGGCCACGCCCAGCACCGCAGTGAAGGCGATGGAGGATGCGACGTCATCGCCGTCGGCACCGATCACCGGCGCCACGGCCGCGATCGCCGAGTTGCCGCAGATCGAGTTGCCACATGCGACCAGGATGGCCATGCGCCGCGACAGGCCGAGCAGGCGGCCGATGCCGTAGCTGGCCGCGATCGCGACGGCGACCACCAGCGCGATGCCACCCAGCAGCGCGGGTCCGAGTGCGACGACCGTTCGTGCGCTGACCGAGGCGCCGAGCAGAACGACGGCGACCTCCAGCAGGATCCTGGCGCTGAACGCCACGCCGGGATGCCAGGGATCTCCGGGCGTCCAGACCGTGCGGATGGCCACGCCCAGCAGGATCGCGAGCACCAGCGCCTCGAGGTAGGCCTGCCCCACGATCCTGACTTCGACCGCCTGGAGCGCGATCGCCAGCACGGTGATCAGGGCGCAGAGCGCGACGCCGGGCAACAGTTCAAGGGCAGAGCGGGTGGGGGATGCGAGGATGGGTTTGCCGGGCATGCGGCCAACCTGAACGTTCCGGCGTCATCCAACCAACGGATTGTTTCTATTGGAATGATCCTCCATGCAGATCAGACGATGTGGGGCGGATGAAGGGGTGGCCGTGCAGCGCTGGCGGCGCGGGCCCTACCGCCTCACGCCCTCTTCCGGTGATGTCCCCGCTCCGGCAAACGCTGCACCTCCGGCACAACCGCGACCGCCTCGTCCGGTGCCGTTTCCCCGCTCCTACGCCCAGCCCGATCTGCTTGGCCAGCAGGCTGCGCTTCTGCGCGTAGCTCGGCGCCACCATCGGGTAGTCCTGGGACAGACCCCATTTGCACGGTAGTCAGCCAGCGTCATGCCGTAGGCGCTTTGCAGGTGCAGCTTCAGCATTTTGAGCTTCTTCCCGTCCTCCAGGCAGATGATGTAATCCGGGAATACCGACTGGCGTGGCGGCAGCGCCGGCGTGGGGGCCGTGGTCGTGGCTGGCTTGTCCGCTGGCTCCGGCGCGGATAGGGCTGCATGGACGTGATGGATTAGACTGGGCAGGTCGTCGGCCAGCACGGTGTTGCTGGCGCAGTACGCACTGACGATCTGCGCCGTCAGGGCCAGCAGGTCGGCGTTGTTAGGTCGGCCCAGGACGTGCGGCGACGCCTGCAGGCCGGAGAGCGGCCGCGGCGGTGGCCAGTCGCGCCGCGATTCGGTCCAGACCCGCGCGTGCGCAGGCCTCATCGTCGTCCTCGCCCGTCGGCCCGGACACCGAGATCACGCCGATCATCACCGGGCCGCGCATGATGGGGAGGGCGCCGGCATACTGGATCAGGTTTGGGTCGCCCTCGAACGGGGACGGGTGCGCGGGCAGCCTTCCGAGGCTCCTGCCGAAGTCGCGCGACGACATCCCCTTGTGCAGCACCGTGTAGGCCTTCCGCCGGTCGTACTCGAAGGAACTCGTCCTGGCGCCGTCCGCGGACAGGACGACCTTGGCCAGGCCATTGAGATCGACGATCTCGACCGTGACCGGTGATCCCCCCGCCGCACAGGCGTCCAGGGCGGTCCGGCCAGCCTCGATCGCCAGAACCAGTGGGACGGACTTGAGGGGAGGGAGCTGTGGCAATGCCTCCGCCCTTGCAGCCCACGGCATCGAAATGGCCATCAACGCCGCCAACAAGGATCGTCCCAACAACCTGCTCCTGATCCTTACATCAGCATTTGATCCTAGTGAGTCGATCCTGATCATCAAGGTAGGTGGACTGGCGCGGGAAAGACGGCTGGAACCGGCGCAGGACGTCACTCGGTGGCTGGCTCAGGCAGCGCTGGGCGTGCGGCCGGTGCCGGATGAGCGAGGAGCTGGAGGACCGGTGGTGGTACTGGAGGGCACTGCGCGCTGGGGCGCCGCGGCCGCGGGTGCGGTAGGAAGGGCGTCACTTTCTGTGGTTCAGCTTGACCGGCTGACCCTGGTAGAAAGCACCGCCAACCATCACCGAGGTAAGCAACTTGCAGGACCGGCTGTTCCCCATCCCCATGGAGCGCCGCCTTCTGGAACTCGTTCGGTGGGTCATCGGCGGCGGCAGGGACGTGTTCTTCGCCCACACCGAACTGTATGCCAACCTCCGCATCAGCGGCGACGATGCCTGGGAGCTGATCGAGCGCGTCCACTAGAGGATGATCCGATCGCTTAGGCTCACGGATCATCCTCTAGCTTGTTGTTTTGACGAGCATCTTTATCCGATCGAACGAGTCCGTTCGATCGGATGATGCTCTAGGTGTTCAGGACATCCTTCGTGGGGCTGAACCTCGGCGACTTCTTCCCCGGTGAAC
>CAXTJM010000063.1:0-13709 GCA_964244585.1 uncultured Acetobacteraceae bacterium
TCCGCCTCCCGTAACCGTTGGCGTGAGGTGGCCCAACTACGATCGCCTACCGACCATGCAACACAGTCACGTCCAGTCTGAACCCTGACCTGCTTCGGATGTTCCGGCCTCGTTCGCCCTTAGCGTTGTCTACATGACAACCGACGCTATGCCCTCAGCTACCGATCCGCGTCCGCGGTTCCGCCAATCGCGGCGTCCATGCTGTACGTGGCACCGCGGCCGCAGCTGACGGCGCGACAGGCCAGCAAGGTGGATCTGCTGAAGGAGCAGCTTCCCGATTTCGCCGCCATGCGGCAATTTGCCATGCGGTTCCGGGGGATCATGCGCGGCAAGGATCCGGCGAAGCTCGACGGCTGGCTGAACGACGTGCGGCACTCAGGCCTCCACGCACTCCGCCGGTTCGCCCAGGTTCTCGGCCGGGACATCGACGCGGTGCGCAACGCGGTCCGAGAGGAATGGAGCAACGGTCAAACGGAGGGCCACATCAACAAGCTCAAGGCGCTGAAGCGCTCCATGTACGGCCGCGCCGGAACCGAACTCCTCCATGCCCGGATGCCGCCAATGACCGCATGAGGGTAGCACGCAGATTGCAACAGACCCAATTTCGTGCAGTCTGACAGCCAAGGCGACTTTAATACTCGCATATATGCGATCCGGCTGGCAGGATACTCGCTGTCGAGGATGGGGAGGGGCGGAAAGCGTCCCCACGCAGAATACATATCAATCGCAGGCCAAAACCTGGTCTTCGACTGAGTCAAGCACGGCGTTGACACCATAATCGAGATGCTCTCGGCCGAGATCGCGGCTTCACGCCCAGCAAGCGTCAATTTTGAGGCGTTAGAGGCCTCCCATAATGCAGCCACGACACGAATACGCCGCCCGAATGCGCGTGCTATGCGGCCGGCACCCAGCGGCGGACATAAACCAGACAGTTCAGCACTGCGGCCTCGATTATGTCGAGCGGGATCGGTTCGGGCTGGCGAACGGGTTGGGCGTTGCCGCGGCGGCGCATGCGCAAAGGCAGTTCCACGGCGAACGGAAGCAATGGCCGCGTCGCCAGTCCGTCCATGATGGCATTGCAGTCCAGGCTGCCCTGGCCCGGCACGGTGAAATACCAGCCGTCCCCGTCCTGCCGCACGTCTTTCAAGTGGAAATGTGCACAGCCCGGGAGAGCGGACAACGCGTCCTCGGTGGCATCCAACTGCCCCGGCCGGTGGGAGACGGTGTTGCCTGGGTCATAGTTCAGCCTGACCGACGGCAGGCCCAATGCTTCGATTAGTGCCAACCCCTCGGCGGCGTCGTTCATCAGGTTGTCCTCGCCGTTGCCTGGGTTCTCCAGACCGATCACCATGCCCAGGGACGCGGCGTGCTCCGCCAGGACGGCGATGTTGTCGAAGAACCGCCCGCGGCTGCTTCTCACAGCAGCGTTGGTGTTGATGACCTTCGTCCCAAGAGCCGCGGCGAAATCCATGCGTCCCGTGAACACGGATACGGCGTCAGCCCTGCCCAGATCGATATGGGAGGAGAAGGCGTGGCAACCGAGCCCCGACCCGTCCAGCCAGGCGCGATACTGGCGGGCATTGGCAGCGCTGAAGACGCTCTCGTCGAACGGCTCGGTGTAGCCGACGATAAAGGCGGGTTCGACGTGGCGCACACCACACCGGGCCATGCTGTCCAGCACCGCGGGAAAGGCGTAGCCGTCGTACGGGGCGGCCGAGATCGAGACGATGGTCACGCAGCTGACCCCAGGCACCGCAGCAACCCGTCTGCCAGCGTGCCTAGCAAGAGGTTGCACGAGGCAGCCCCCGCATCCAGGAAACCGCGCGACCGCTCGCCCAGGCGCGCGGCGCGGCCGAGCCGTGCGACCATGGTGCGGGTCGCCTCGAGGCCGTCGGCCGCCGCTGCCTTCATCGCGCGCAGGCAGGCGGCGAAATCCCCACCTTGCCCGGCGGTGGCGTCGAAGGCCGCAATCGCAGGTGCCAGCACGTCGACCAGCGTTTTGTCGCCCACTTTGGCATCCCCTAAACCGCAGATCGCGTCCAACCCGGCATGCAGCATGGCGGCGCACCGGTCCCGGTCGATCGTCTCCACCCCCGCCAGCGTGTCCGCCATGTCGGTAAAGAACGTGCCGTAGAGCGGCCCCATCGAGCCGCCGATGTCGCCCAGCAGCGTGTCCCCCAGGGTCGCCATGCCCTGCGCCAGGTCGTAGCCGTCCAGCTTGGCCAGCTTAGCGCCGGCCAGGCGGAAGCCCTTGCCCATGTTGATGCCGTGGTCGCCGTCGCCGGTCGCGCCGTCGATCTCGCTCAGCATCGCCTGCTCGCGCTGGATGGCGGCGATCATGTCGGTCACGATCGACCCGGCCTCCCGCAGGCTGACCGCTTGCGTGCTCATCACCAGCCCTCCGACAGCGTCAGCGCGACCGAGTCCGCCGGCGCGGCCAGCAGTCCCTCCAACCATTCGTCCAGCCGCGTCATGGTCAGCGATATCCCCATCATGTCCAGCGAGGTGAAGTAGTTGCCGACCAGCCGCCGGCGCGGCGTGATGTCGCGTTCCCGCAGCAGCGCCTCCACATGGCCGTACAGTAGATACAGCTCCATCAGCGGCGTGGCGCCCAATCCGCTGACCAGAACGGCCACCTGGTCGCCGGCGCCAAACGGCAGGTCGGCCACGATGCGGTCCACCATTAGCGCGGCCATGTCCGCGGCGCGCGCGGTCGGCACGACGGCGATGCCGGGCTCACCGTGGTGGCCGATGCCGACCTCCATCTCGCCGTCCTTGATGGTAAAATTCGGCTTGCCCGCCGCGGGGATGGTACAGGCCGACAGGCCGATACCGATGCTGCGGGTGCTGTCGATGGCATGTTGGGCCGCTGCCACCACCTCCTCCAGCGAGCCGCCCCGCGCCGCGCAGGCGCCGCCGGCCTTCCACATCACGATCTCGCCCGCGACGCCGCGACGGTTCGGGCGCTCCGCGGCGGGGGCGGAGGCGACGTCGTCGTTGGCGACCACGGTCCGCACCTCGATCCCGTCCTTGGCCGCGAGCTTGATGGCCATTTTCACGTTCATGTTGTCGCCGGCGTAGTTGCCGTAGAGGCAGGCAACGCCCTTGCCCTGGTCCGCGGCACGGAAAGCGGCGTGGAACGCCTTGGCCGTCGGGGAGGCGAACACCTCGCCGATCGCGACGGCGTCGACCAGACCGGGCCCGACATAGCCGACGAAAGCCGGCTCGTGTCCCGACCCACCGCCGGTCACCACCCCGACGCGCGCCGGGGACGCCGGCGCGCCGGCCCGCCTGAGCACCCGGGCATGGTCCGTCGCCGCCAGCAGGTCGGGCCGCGCCAGCAGGATGCCGCGGATGAAGCCCTCGGCGACGTCGTCCGGGTCGTCAATAATGCGGTTCATCGCTAGCCTCGTCTCGCTGGGGTATCGATGGTGTATTGTTTGAATGTCATCATGTCTTGCACAGTAGCGCTAGATGGCACATGTAGACGGAGAAGGCATTGCGCGGGGGGTTGGACAGTGAAGATTGCCATAGGCTGTGACGAAGCGGCGTTCGACCTGAAGGTCCTGCTGAAGGACCACATGACCGCGAAGGGAATCGAGGTCGAGGATTACGGCTGCCCCGACAAGAGCCCGGTGCTGTACCCCGACATTGCGGCCACCGTGGCACGGGCCATCCGCGACGGCCGGCAAGAGCGCGGCGTGCTGCTGTGCGGCACCGGCATTGGCATGGCGATCAGCGCCAACAAGATCGATGGCATCCGAGCCGCGCAGGCGCACGACACCTATTCCGCCGAGCGCGCCCGCAAGAGCAACGACGCGCAGATCGTGACCATCGGCGCGCGCATCGTCGGGCCGGAGCTGGCCAAGAGCATCATCGATGCCTGGCTGGCGTCCGAGTTCCAGGGCGGCGGATCCCAGGCGAAGGTTGATGCTATCGCAGCGCTGGAGCGGACCTAGGCGAGCCCTCATGGCAGGAAACCCGTGGAGAACCACGGCACCGCCGCCAGCAGCACCAAGGTCAGCGTCAGGACGCCGAGATACGGCCATATCCGCCGTAGTGCGGCGTCCGGATGCACCTTGCCGATGGTGCAGGCGGTGTAGTAGCCCAGGCCGAACGGCGGCGCGAACAACCCGATGCCCATGGCCAGGATGATCACGATCGCATAGTGCACCTCGTTCACGCCGATCTGCCGCGCGATGGGGAACAGCAGCGGCCCGAACAGCACCATCGCCGGTATCCCTTCCAGCACGCTGCCCAGCACGATAAAGGCGAGAATGGAAATCGCCAGGAAGCCCCACTGCCCGCCCGGCACCGATCCCATCGCCGCCGCCAGCGCGTGAGAGAAGCCGGATTGCGTCAGCGCCCATGCCATCCCCGTGGCAGCCCCGATGATGAACAGGATCGCCCCCGACAGGGTCGCCGTGTCCACCAGCATGGGATAGGTGCGCCGCCAGTCGAACTGGCGATACACCAGCAGCCCGACCACGATCGTATAGGCGATGCCGATCGTGGAGACCTCCGTGGCGGTCGCGACACCTTCGACGACCGCCGTGCGGATCAGGAAGGGGAGCAGCAGCGCGGGCAGGCCCACGACGAACGCCTTGCCCACTACCGCCATGGGCGCCCGTGCGACGCGGGCCGCCGCCGCTCCCTCCGTGCGTTGCCGGGCGATGATCGCCAAGGCGATTGCCAGCACCACGCCGGGCAATAACCCCCCGGTGAACAGCGCCGCGACGGACACGCCAGTCACCGAGGCGATGGCGATCAGCACCAGCGAGGGCGGGATCGTCTCCGCCATGGCGCCGGAGGCGGCGAGCAGGGAGACCATCTCCCCCTCGTTCATGCCGCGCCGCTTCATCTCGGGGAACAGCACGGGCGCCACCGCCGCCATGTCGGCGGCCTTGGAGCCGGAGATGCCGGACACCAGCAGCATCGCACCGAGAAGCACATACGATAGACCGCCGCGCACATGGCCGATCAGCGCCGCCAGGAACGCGACCATGGCGCGAGCCATGCCCGTCATCTCGACCAGTTGGCCCAGCAGCACGAAGAGCGGAACAGCCAGCAGGATGAGCGAGCTCATGCCCTCGTCCAGCCGGCCCACCACCACCGCGAGCGGCGTGGAAGTAGTGGTGAGCAGGTAGGCCGTGGTCGCCAGCCCGAACGCGAACGCGATCGGCACGCCCAGCAGCACGGCAGCGCCGACCAGAAGCACGAAGAAGAACAGCAGGTCCCAGTTGCCGATTGCCACCAGCACGGGGGAAGCCGCCCACAGCGCCAGAGCCAGCGCACCCAGCACCGCCACCACGAGCAGCGTGTCCCGCCGTCCCTGCTGCAGGACCCGCAGCACGGCGATGGCCAGCATCAGGCCAATGCCAGCCAGCATGGCCGCCGCGCGGATGCTGCCGGGCCAGCTGAGCGCCGGCGTTTCGACGAATGACTGGTCGTCCACATAGTCCATCGCCGGCGCCACCATGAAGGCGAGGAACAGCAGAGGGATGCCGACGGCTAGCGCGTCCAGCCGTGCCCGCCAGGTCGGCGACAGCAGAGCCGTCACGGTGGTCAGGCGCATGTGCACGCCCCGGCGCAGCGCGATCGCCGCACCCAGCAAGGCCAGCCACAGGAACAGCAGCGACGCGATTTCGTCGCTCCAGACCAGCGGATTGTCGAACACGAAACGCGCCACGACGCCGATCAGCAGGATGACGGTCTCCGCCACGACCAGGATCGCCGCGGGGATTTCCGTGGCCCAGCCCAGGACGCGTTCCGCCATGACGAGCGGGCCACGGCCAGACGCTGTCACCGCCGTGGCGACGTGGCTCATGTCAGCTTGCCGCTCGTGGTCTCGAGCACGGACCAGGCCTGCTCGCCGAACTTGGTCTGCCAGTCCTTGTAGTAGCTGGTGGCCTTGAGCGCTGTGCGGAACGCGGCGCGGTCCACGTCGTGTACCGACAATCCCTTGGCGGCGAGATCCTGGCGCAGGCTGACGCTCAGCTTGGCGATGTCGGCGCGCTCGTCCAGGCCGGACTTCGCCAGCTCCGTCTGCACGATGGCGCGCAGATCCGGCGGCAGCTTCTCCCAGGCGCGACGGTTGCCCAGGATCTGGTAGCCGTCCCAGACGTGGCCGGTCATCGAGAGCGACTTCTGCACCTCGTAGAGCTTGGTGGTGGCGATGATGGCGAGCGGGTTCTCCTGTCCCTCGACGATCTTGGTCTGCAGCGCCGAGTACAGTTCGTTGAAGTTGATCGGCGTGGGGGAGGCGCCAAGGGATTGGAACAGCGACGTCAGGATCGGCGCGGGCGGCACGCGTATCTTGAAGCTCTTGAGGTCTGCCGGCGCCAGGATCTCGCGCGTCGACGAGGTAATCTGCCGGAAACCGTTGTCCCAGAGGTTGGTCACCGAGACCAGGCCGACCTTGGCGATCTGCGCCGCGATGTATTGCCCGAGCGCGCCGTCCACCGCCTGCCACACCTCGTCGTAGCTGGAGAAGGCAAAACCTATGTTCACCAGCCCTGCGGCAGGAACCAGCGTGTTGAGGATGGAGGTGGCCAGGTTGAAGAACTCCACCCCGCCATTGCGCACCTGGCTCAACAGGTCGGTGTCGGAGCCGAGCTGGTTGGCGGGAAACAACTTCATGTCCAGTCGCCCGTCGGACGCCTCGCGGATGCGTCCCAACGCCTCCGCAGCGCGGATGTTGACCGGATGCGTCGGGTCCTGCCCCGTGGCGAACTTGTAGGTGAACTCGGCCGCATAGCCCCGGCGGGAAATGATGGCGGTGAGCGGCAGCGCGGCGGCGGTTGCCAGCATGGTCCGGCGGCCTAGCCGCTTGGTGGTTTCAGTGTTGTTCATTGTTTCCTCCTCGTTCGATGTAGCGTTACGCAATGGTCATCCCGTGCCGTTTAGCTGGCGATAGGTGCGGATCAGCTGGCTGTCGTCTGCATCGCCATGACCCTGGCCCGACGCGGCCAGGAAAAGTTGATGCGCCAGCCCGGCCAGCGGCAGGGCCGCCTTTGCATCGCGCCCGGCTTCCATGACGATGCCAAGGTCCTTGACGAAGATGTCCACCGCGCTGCTCACGACCGGGTCGTCCTGCAGCATGCGCGGGCCACGGTCGCGCAGCATCCAACTGGACGCGGCCGATCCGCTGACGATGTCCAGCATGATGGCGGAGTCGATGCCGACCTTGCCGGCCAACGCCAGCGCCTCCGCCGCCGCCGCGATGTGGACGCCGCACAGCAACTGGTTGACGCTCTTGACCACAGCTCCCCGGCCCGGCTTTTCGCCGACATGCACGACCTTGCCGCCCAGCACGTCCAGCATCGGCCGTATCGCTGCCAGATGGGCCACCGGAGCCGCCGCCATGATGGTCAACGACCCGGCGGTGGCGCCCGCGACCCCGCCCGAGACCGGCGCGTCGACCAGATGCCGCCCGGTTGCCGCCACTTGCGCGGCCATCGCGGCCACCGCTCCCGGTGGACAGGTCGCCATCAGCACCACCGTGCCGCCCTCCGGCAGTGCGGACGCGGCCCCGGCGTCGAACATGACGGCCTGGGCCTGCGCGGCGTTCACCACCATCAGGATCAGCGCCTCCGCACCGGCGGCGGCGGCGGCCGCGGACTCTGCCGCCGTCCAGCCCGCCGCCGCCAGCGTCGCCAGCGCCGCCGGGTTCAGGTCGTAGCCCTTTACCCGGTACCCCGCCTGCAGCAGGTTCAGCGCCATCGGAAGCCCCATGGCGCCCAGGCCCACGAAGCCGATAGTGTCAGGCTGGTTGCCGCTCACACGTCGACCCAACGCTTGATCGAGTCCTGCATCGCAGCCGTGGAGATGCCGTAGCGGTCGTGCAGGGTCGGCAGCGCGCCGGCCGCCAGGAACGCGTCGGGCAGGCCTACCTGCTTGAACACCGGTGACACGCGGTGCCGCATCAGCAGGCTTGCGACCGCCTCCCCCAGGCCGCCGATTACCGAGTGGTTTTCCGCAACGACCACCAGCCTGCCCGCACGGGACGCCTCCCGAAGGATGGCCGCCTCGTCTAGCGGCTTGATGGTCGGGCTGTGCAGCACCCCCACTCCGATGCCTTCCGCCGCCAGCGCTTTGGCCGCTTCCAGCGCCCGCATCGTCATGAACCCGGAGGAGATGACCACCACGTCCGCCCCGTCACGCAGCAGGGCGGCTTGGCCCAGCTCGAAAGTGTAGTCGTATTCGTCCAGCACCACCGGCACATTGCCGCGCAGCAGCCGCATGTACACGGGGCCTGGATGATCGGCGATGGCGGGAACCGCGCCCTCGATATCCACCGCGTCGCACGGGTCGACGATGGTCATGTTCGGCAGGCCACGGAAGATCGCCACGTCCTCGGTCGCCTGGTGACTCGGGCCGTAACCGGTGGTCAGGCCCGGAAGGCCGCAGACGATCTTGACCGGCAGGTTCTCCTCCGCGATCGCCATGCAGATGAAGTCGTAGGCGCGGCGGGAGGCGAACACGGCATAGGTGGTGGCGAAGGGCAGGAAGCCCTCCCGCGCCATCCCAGCGGCGGCGCTCATCAGCAACTGCTCCGCCATGCCCATCTGGTAGAACCGGTCCGGGAAGGCCTGCGCGAAGATGTGCAGGTCGGTGTATTTGGCGAGATCGGCCGTCAGTCCCACAATCTCCGGCCGGGTCGCGCCGAGCTTGGCCAGCGCGTGGCCGAACGGGGCCGGGCGTGTGCGCTGCCCTTCCGCGGCCAGCGAGGCAATCATCGCCGATGTGGTCAGCCTGGGCTTAACCGCGCCCGCCGGGTCACGGCCCTGGCTGACCGGCGCCGGCTGCGTCATACCGGCCTCGCTGCGTCGAGAGCGTCCAATGCCGTGCTCCACTCGCTGGCATCCACGCGGATGAAATGTGTCTTCTCCCGGCTCTCCAGGAATGGCACGCCCCGCCCCATCAAGGTATCGCAGATCAGCACCCGCGGTTTCGGCGCCTGCAACGACCGGGCCCGGTCGAACGCCGCCTGCAATGCCGGTATGTCGTTGCCGTCCACCCGGTGGGCGTCCCAGCCAAACGCCTCCCATCTCGCGGCGAGCGGCTCGAACCCCAGCACGCCGGACGAGGCGCCGTCCGCCTGCTGGTTGTTGACGTCCACCAGGGCGATCAGGTTGTCGAGCTTCCAGTGCGACGCACTCATCGCGGCTTCCCAGGTCGATCCCTCGTTCAGCTCGCCGTCCGAGAGCAGGTTGTAAACGAAGGCGTCCGACCGCTTGCGCTTGAGCCCGAGGCACATGCCCACCGCGATTCCGAGCCCCTGGCCAAGCGAGCCGCCGGTGATCTCCATGCCGGGCGTGTAGGCCGCCATGCCGGACATCGGCAGCCGGCTCTCGTCGGAGCCGTAGGTCTCCAGCTCCTCCTCCGGCAGGATCCCCGCCTCGATCAGCGCGGCGTATAGCGCGATGGCGTAGTGCCCGATCGACAGCAGGAACCGGTCACGACCGTCCCAGTGCGGGTCGCCGGCGCGGAAGCGCATGGCGTGGAAGTAGGATACGGCCAGCACGTCGGCCACGCCGAGCGCCTGGCCGACATAGCCCTGGCCCTGGACCTCGCCCATTCGCAGCGCCTTGCGGCGGATGCGGTAGGCGCGCTCGGCCAGGCTCGTGTTGCTTATGATTGTGCTGGACAT
Organism: uncultured Acetobacteraceae bacterium; assembly: GCA_964244585.1. Classification (GTDB taxonomy): domain Bacteria; phylum Pseudomonadota; class Alphaproteobacteria; order Acetobacterales; family Acetobacteraceae; genus LMUY01. Next base: position 9,653 of record CAXTJM010000063.1, read on the forward strand.
GGTCCCTATCCGTGGATGAGCATGCCGCCGTTCACGTCGATCGCCGTGCCCGTGAGGTAGGACGACAGGTCGGACGCGAGGAACAGGCAGGCGCCGGCCACGTCCGCTGCGTCGCCCAACCGGTTCAGCGGGATGCCCTTGAGGATCTCGGTGCGGATTGCGTCGGTCATCATGCCGCCGGTGATGTCGGTCTGGATCAGGCCCGGCGTGATGGAGTTCACGCGGATCCGGTCGGGGCCGAACTCCCGCGCCATCGCCTTGGCCAAGCCAAGCACGCCGGCCTTGGCCGCGGAGTAGTGCGGGCCGCCGAAGATGCCGCCACCTCGCTGCGCCGACACCGACGACATGCAGATGATGGAGCCGCCGCCGCCCTGCGCCTTCATGAGGGGGATGACCGCTTGGCTGAGATACAGCATGCCGCGCAGGCTGACGTCCATTACTGCGTCGTAGTTCGCCGGCGCGATGGCGAGGAACTTGATCGGCTGTGTGATGCCGGCATTGTTGACCAGGATATCCAGCCGGCCGAACGCAGCGTGCGCGGTCTCGGCGGCGCTTGCGCAGGCGTCCTTGTCGGTCACGTCGCAGGCTAGGCCGATATGGCCCTCGCCGGGCAGCGAGGCCGCTGCCTCTTGGGAGGCGCCCAGCTGCAGGTCGAGGATCGCGACGCGCGCGCCGTGTTCGGCAAACATCCTCGCGGTGCACAGGCCGATGCCTCGCTTGCTGGCAGCGCCGGAAATGATTGCGGTCTTGCCGGTTAGCAGCACGTTGTTTCGCTCCCCACGTTGGCATGTTTGTCGGAGACGCCGGCTCACTTGGCAAACGCGAAATTTGCGTCGTCCGATGAATTGGTTTCAACTGTTGGTGCATGGATCACGCCCTGTCCCTGTCGGCCTTGCGCCTATTCGAAGCGGCTGCCCGAACCCAGTCGTTCAAGCGGGCCGCGGTCGACCTCCTGCTGACCCCCAGTGCTGTCAGCCATGGCGTCCGCAAGTTGGAGCGCGAGTTGGGCACCATTTTGTTCGCCCGCGACGGGCGGACCGTCACCTTGACCCATGAGGGTACTGTTTTGCTCGCGCACGTGGAGCGTGGCTTCGCGGAACTGCGGCGGGGGCTGGACGCGGTCTCGGACCGGCAGCCTGGCCTGTTGCGGCTGCACTCGGCGCCGAGCTTTGCCGCGCAGTGGCTGGGGCCGCGCCTCACGCGCTTTCTGGCCGACCACCCGGCCGTCGAGGTGCGGCTGGCAAGCGGGACGGATTACCGCCGCTTCGACGTGTTCGACGCCGATATCATCTACGGCGAGCCGCCCCCCGACGCCACGGCGTTGTCGCTCGGGCAGGAGGTCGTGAGCCCGATGTGCACGGCCGCTATCGCCGCGCGTATACGCACGGCCGCCGACGTGCTGACGCAGCCGCTGATCGAGAGCGACAACAAGCGGGTGCGCTGGCCGGACTGGTTCGCCGCCAACGGCTTGCAGCAGCCCGCCCGCCACGGCCCACGCTTCGACCGCAGCTTCCTGGCGATCGGCGCCGCTGTGGATGGGTTGGGTGTAGCCCTCGAATCCGCCTTGCTGGCGGAGCGTGAGCTTGCCTCGGGGCGGCTGGTGCGGCCGCTTCGCGACGTGGCGCAGGACGTGGTCTACCCTGGGCACTGGCTCGCCTTCCCCAGCCGGCAGAAAAGCAAGGAGTTGAGCGATTTCGTTCAGTGGTTGATGACGGAACTGGGCTGCGAGGGCGCTGCCCCGCCGTGACGCCAAGCTCATGTTGCGTTGCAGCATGATGGGCGTATGCTGCACCACAGGAAGTGCCAGAGGTGACGATCATGCTGATCTCTCGCAACGAAATTCAGCCTCTGGCGCTGTCGCAGGTCATGCAGGAGGCGCGCCGTCTACAGGCCAAGTCCATGCGCCATCTGTTCCACATGGCTGTCACGTGGTTCCGGACCGCCGTCGTCAACGTGACGCATCCCGAGGAAGGCACCGGCTCCCATCGCGTTCGGACGCACTGAGCACCGGCAACCGGCTTGTCAAAGGGAGCGATCTGCTCCTGATAACCGCTGCGAGCCGCTGTATCGGACGTTCGACGGCTATCGCTTGTGCGGCACGGGGCTGGTCGGTGGGCGTGAACTACCGCAATGACGCCGCCGCCGCCGAGGCAACAGCCGCTAACGTTCGTGCGAGCGGCAGGCGAGCCGTCACGTTGCGCGGCGACGTGGCCGTGGAGGACGACGTGGTCGAGGTCTTTCGCTCCGCCAGGGACAATCTGGGCGGTCTTGACGGCGTTGTGATCAATGCCGGTATTGTCGCACCCCGATCGATGCTGGCCGACATGGGGGTGGCACGGCTGCGGACCATGGTCGAAGTCAACGTACTCGGCGCGCTGCTGTGTGCACGCGAAGCGGCACGCCACTTGATGCGGGATCGCGGCGGACCGGGTGGCTCCATCGTACTGGTGTCGTCGGCCGCCAGCCGGACCGGCTCCCCTACGGAATACGTCGACTATGCCGCCTCGAAGGGGGCCGTTGACACTCTGACCCTCGGCCTGGCCAAGGAATTGGCACCGCACGGGGTGCGCGTGAATGCGGTGCGGCCCGGCCTCGTTGAGACCGACATCCATGCCAGCGGCGACCAGCCGGACCGCGCGGGGCGGCTCGGGTGTTGACCCCAATGGGCCGGGCCGGGCCGCCGGAGGAGATCGCTGAGGCGATCGTCTGGCTACTGAGCGGGTCAGCCTCCTACACGACAGGTGCCATTCTGGACGTCGCCGGCGGGCGCTGATCGCACAGCTCTTCGGTTGACATAATAGGTTACCAAATGGCCATCACGTCCGATTGCCGAATTGGCGATTGTGTCCCAACGCGTGGTGTAGGATTGGTGTTCGTGGGTAGAGCGGGCTACCGGGGTCAGGCAGCCAAAGCGGGCATGCTGACGGTGAGATCATCACTCAACGGTGCGATGGTTTCCAGGGTCATGTAGCGAGCGCGCTGAACGGCCCACTCGTCATTCTGCTCCAGCAGTAGGGCGCCGATCAGCCGTGTGACGGCCGCTTTGTTTGGAAGATGCCGACGACGTCACAGCGGCGTTTGATCTCGCCGTTCAGGCGCTCAAGAGGGTTCGTGCTGTGCAGCTTGGCCCGGTGTTGGGCTGGGAACCCCATGTAGGCCAGCACGTCGGCTTCGGCGTCGTCCATCAGCTTGGACAGCTTCGGCACCCGAGGCCGGGCCTGGTTGGCGACGTCGCGCCACTGCTTGCGGGCGGCCTCCGCATCGTCCTGGGCGAATGCCGTGCCGAGCCAGGCGGAGACGATACGGCGCTGGGTCTTGCCCGCATAGGCCAGAGTGTTGCGCATGAAATGCACGCGGCAGCGTTGCCAGGTGGCGCTGAGGATCTTGCTGATCGCGGCCTTGAGACCCTCGTGTGCGTCCGAGATCACCAGCTTGACCCCGCGCAGGCCACGCCGCGCCAGGCTGTGCAGGAACTCGACCCAGAATGGCTCGGCCTCGCTGTGGCCCACGGTCATGCCGAGCACCTCGCGCCTGCCGTCGGTGTTGGCGGCGACGGCGATGATGACGGCCACCGAGACGATCTGGTGATCGCGACGGACCTTCACGTAGGTGGCGTCCAGCCAGACGTAGGGCCAATCACCCTCGATCGGGCGGTCGAGGAAGGCATTCACACGCTCGTCGATCTCGCCGCACAGGCGCGAGACCTGGCTCTTGCTAATGCCCTCCACCCTTCAGCTGCTTTCCATTGGCTGCGCCAACGGAACCTTTGCAGCTTCCGCCCCATGGCCTTGACCAGGTCATCGACGGAGCCGGTGGAGATGCCCTGGATGTAGGCCTCTTGGATGACAGCCGTCAGGGCTTTCTCCGCCATACGACGCGGCTCGAGGAAGGACGGAAAGTAGCTGCCGCGGCGCAGCTTGGGCGGAACCGGCTAAGGTTCCGCCTGCGAAGCAGGTGGAAAGCCGGTGGAGGGATCCGCAGCTCGACGGTGCCTGCCCTGGTCTGCGTATTCCGATGATGTCGCCCAGTCATTCCGGCTCGATGTCGCCCACCGTTC
>CAXTJM010000064.1:0-13571 GCA_964244585.1 uncultured Acetobacteraceae bacterium
CGCTTCCACCCTCCAGGTGTTGCAACGACAACTTGAATCCACCTTGGCTTCCCTGGTCGCTGTGATGGATCACGTCCTTCGGCCGACGTTGGCCGACCGCTGCCTCCATCGCGTCCAGCACCAACTCGGTGCGCAGATGGTTGGCCATCGACCAGCCGACGATCTTGCGGCTCCACGCGTCCAGCACCACGGCCAGATACAGGAACCCACTCGCCGTCGGCACATAGGTGATGTCGGCCACCCAGAGCTGGTTCGGCGCGGACGCCGTGAACTTGCGGTCCACCAGGTCCGGCGCCGGGCGGGCCTCCTGGTCACGCCGGGTTGTCACCGGGCCGCCATGCCGATGGCTGGCCCCAACAAGCCCGGCCTGCCGCATCAATCGTGCAATCCGCTTGCGGCCATGCTGCTCGCCACGTCCTCGCAGCTCGGCGTGGACGCGTGGCGCCCCATACGTCTGGCGCGAACTGGCGTGCACCGTGCGCACCTGCTTCAGCAGCGCCGCGTCGGCCGTGGCATGGGCCGACGGCGGCCGACGGACCCAGGCATAGTAGCCAGCCTTGGACACGCCGAGCACGCGCCATGGTGGCAACGGGGAAGCAGGCCTGGTTCACGCTCATGAACTGGAAGAGCTCGACGGCACCGCGCCGGTCTCCCGTGCAAACCAGGCTGCGGCTTTTGACAGGATATCGCGCTCCAGCCGGAGCTGCTTGTTCTCACGCCGCAGACGCGCCAACTCGTCGCGTTCAGAGGCCGCCAAACCAGCGACCACCTCCTCCCGTCGGCCCTCTTGCTTGTCAGCCGCAGCCGCCCAGGCGCCAATCGACTGCGCAGTGGGCTCGAACTCCCGGGCGAGATCCTCGGGAGATCGTCCAGCACGAACCAGATCAACCATCTGGCGGCGGAACTCAGGCGAATACGGCGGACGCGTCTTGGGCATCAGGAACACCTCTGGCGAAAGCTTCAGGGTGTCCACCAAACCGGGTCAATCCCAGCTCACGGTTCGGAGTCGGGTCCAAACGGCTCAGCTCCCATGAGGTCCCGTCGCCGGGACGCGGAGATGGTGAGGCAGGTTCCGCTGCAGTGGCCGGGAGCGATCCCGAGACTACGCCCGGTAGATTGCTCCGCCACTCCCTCTTACAGCATGAAGTGGCGGTCTCGCGCCGACCACGGACAGAAGCACGAAACCGGCGATTGGATGCACTCTGAGCTTGACGACCGAGGGCCCATTACAGAAGCAATGGAACCGAAACTGCAATTCAGCGCGAGACTGCTCCATAAGGCAAGACTTTGGGATAGTCGGCAATACCGGCGCTCACCGGGGCCTGCTTCTCGATGACCCCATGAACCGGGCAAGCACATCGTCCACGTCGATGTTCGGCCTAGCCGTCGGTGCCTCAATCTTGGACGGAGCCGGAAAGGAAGGGGTGGCGGACGGGCCCAAGTCACGAGGCGTGGCGAAGCCAAAGGTTCGCCTGGCTGGTTCGGTCTGCCCGGGAGGAGGGAGGTTCAGCCCTTGCGGCGCTTGCAGGGGCTGGGAAGTGAAGTTCGGCCCCGGTGTGGTGCCTTCCTCGCGTCCACGGGCCTAGCTCGCACCGTGAGGGCTTCCCCCGCCCTCTGATAGCTCCGGAGCACATCACTTATGGCTCCGTCGCCAAGCGTTGCCGTAAGCGGTCCCGGCGCCCCGCCATGGATGTTCACCACCAGCTGGGTGATGGGACCCAGCTTGCCCAAGGCCTCACGCAGCAACTCGATGGGAAAGGTTTGCCGGGAGGCAGGACCGCGCTCCCGCCTCCTTTTCTCCCATCGCAGGGTGGCCACCTTGGTTCCGAGGGAGGTGGCAGTCCAATCGGCTCCGCTTCGATAGAGGATGCCTGCCTGGTTGAGAGAGAGGGCCACGTCGCTCCATGACCAGCGTTCCACCCGGATCAGCCGCGCCAGTTCGTCAAGCTGCTGCTTGAGCCAAGGCTCGATGCCTTGCGCCGGCGTCCACGAGGCCGCCCAGCGAGCAGCGAGATCGCGTACGTCCTGGTCCGGTCTTGGGGGTTTGCGGTTCGCCACGCACCGAGAGTGCTGCGGCCTCGCTCAAAAGGATACCTTAATTTATGTCCTAAATAATACCCCGGTATCGATACCCTAAAAGATACCCTAAACGATACCTTTTCGGGGCTTCAGGCCGAGAGCACAATAAACCTTCCAGACCTTCCATACCATTGCACCATTAAAGGTGCATTGCTTTGTGCAACGAAATTAGTCGGCGCGAAAGGGTGACGGGCTCCCGTGCGATGACACCACCTTTGGCGGGCCGAACACAAAGCGGCTGACAAGGTAAGGAGGATGCATTACCTTGCGTCAAACGTCGTTTGAGGGCGAGCCATGCCGGTTGTCGAGGAGGTTTGCACCATCACCGCCAAGGGGCAGACGACGGTGCCCAAGGCGGTCCGCCAGGCCCTGGGGGTAGGGTATGGCGGGCGCATCGCCTTTCGGGTGAAGGGGCACAGCGTCACTGTCCATGCCTTGTCAGAGGACGATGACTCGGACCCGGCCCTGGCCCCTTTCCTGGCCTTGCTGGAAGCCGACATGGCCGGGCGGGCGTCGCAGGCCGTGCTGCCGCTCACGGAGGCCTTGGCGAGCCGCCTGGAGGCCGTGGCAGGGGAGTCGGGGGGCAGTGGACCCGGACGCGCCGATTGAGGGCGAGGTGGCGCTGTAGCGGGTGCTGCAACGCCAGGGCTGGACGCTCTACGGCCACCCGCTGTTCCTGGACCAGCTGGAGCGGCTTCTGGCGGCTGTGGAACGGGCCAAGCGGTCCGACCCGCAGGGATGGCAGGGCAAGGCCGACACGAAGCTGCTGGCGGCCTTGCGGGGGCTAATCCTGGACCGCATCCCGCGCGACCCGCTGGCGCCGGAGTTCCGCCAGGGCAACACGCTAGGACGAGAGCACCGGCACTGATTCCGGGCCAAGTTCGGGGGCAACCGGTACCGGCTGTTCTTCCGGGCCGACTCGCAGGCCAAGGTGATCGTATATGCCTGGGTCGACGACCGCAGCACGCTGCGCAAGGCCGGGGCAGGGAGCGACCCCTACGCGGTGTTCGGCCGCATGCTGGCCAGCGGCAACCCGCCCGACGACTGGCCCGCGCTGCTGGCGGCAGCTCAAGACCCGCAGGCAGAGCAGCGGCTCGACGTAGCTGACAAAGAACCCTGACAGGACTTGCACCGTGCAGGTTTGGGCAACGGGAAAGCCAGCGGCAGCGATTGCAGATGTGGCAAGGGTCGCGGCCGAGGATGTGATGCGGTTTCAGCAGCGGCGTGGTGGTGTTATGATCTGAAACGTCCGTTACAAAATAGAACACCCGCCATGCCCACCCAACTGACCTTCGTTGCCTACTACCGCGTCTCCACCGAACGGCAGGGGCAAAGCGGCCCCGGCCTCGATGCCCAGAAAGCCGCCGTGGCGGCCTATATGCGGGGCCTGGGGGAGCTTGAGGCCGAGTTCGTGGAGGTGGAGAGCGGCCGGAAGGATGACCGGCCCCAGCTCGCCGCCGCGCTCGCCCTATGCCGGGGCAAGCTCGGCTGGGTGCTGGTGATCGCCAAGCTCGACCGCCTGGCCCGCTCGGTCGCCTTCATTTCGAACCTGATGGAAAGCGGGGTCGCCTTCGTGGCCGTGGACATGCCCCACGCCAACAAGCTCACCATGCACGTCCTGGCAGCCGTAGCGGAGCATGAGCGGGAGATGATCTCGTAGCGGACCAAGGCAGCCCTGGCGGCTGCTAAGGCTCGTGGGACCCGCTTGGGCAATCCACGGCCCGATATCGCCCGAATATAGCGCGACAATCTGGATGAGCTGCGAGCGGCGATCAGGATGGTGATCTGGCTGCGCTTGGACGGATGATTGTCGCGCCAGATTGTCGCTGGCAAGCGGCAAGTTCGGCGTTGGGTTAGCTGGTGTGTTCCCGGGCTGGTTCTGGTGCTGGCGAGGGTGCCTTGGCGGTGGGTCGTCCTTTCCGTGTGGCGGCGGCGCGTTGGCGGTAGCTTTCGACGTTCATCTCGATGATGTCGGAGTGGTGGACCAGGCGGTCGATGGCGGCGATTGTCATGGCGGGATCTGGGAACACCTTGTTCCACTCGCCAAAGGGCTGGTTGGCGGTGATCAGCATGCTGCGGCGCTCGTATCGTTTGCTGATCAGTTCGAACAGGACGGAGGTTTCGGCCTGGTCTTTGCGGACGTAGGAGAGGTCGTCGAGCAGGAGCAGGTCGTAGCGGTCGAGCTTGGTGAGGGCTGCTTCGAGGGCGAGGTCCTGCCGTGCCGCTTGCAGGCGCTGCACCAGTTCGGTGGTTCGGGTGAACAGCACGCGGTAGCCATTCTCCACCAGGCTGCGGCCGAGAGCGGCGGCGACGTGGGTCTTGCCCGAGCCCGGCGGCCCGAACAGCAGCAGGTTCTTGCCTTTCTTCAACCAGGCGTCGCCGGAGGCGAGCGCGGTCACGCGCGCACGGCTCAGCATGGGCACATGAGTGAAGTCAAAACCGTCGAGGGTCTTGTCCGGTGGCAGGCGTGCGTCAGCCAGGTGGCGTTCGATGCGGCGACGTGCCCGTTCGGCAACCTCAAGCTCGGCAAGGGCACCGAGGAACCGTGCGGCGGACCAACCCTCGCGATCGGACCGCTCTGCCATCTCGGCCCACAGGCGGCCGATGGCGGGCAGGCGCAACTCGCCCAACAGCAGCGGCAGCCGGGCGGTGTCCACCTCGACGCTGAGCGATGTGGGGCGGCTCACGGCTGGCCTCTTGCCGCCTGGCCCGGCGTCAGCAGTGCATCATACAGGGCGGGCGACGGCAGCGTGACCGTGACATCCGGGATGCAGCCGGGGTCAGGTGCGAACCGGGTCTGCAGGGTGGCCAGGTCCGGCAGTGCGTTTGCCTCGATCAGGCTGTCGAGTTCGTCGGCCAGGTCGGCCTCGCACGCCCGCTCGTGCGCCAACGCCAGCAGGCCAACCATGATGCGGCATGCCGTTCGCGGCGGCAGAGCCGCAACCAGCCTGTCCCAGGTGCGGCGATACGCGTCGTGAGGGAACAGCTGGTCGCGGTAGACCAGGTTGAGCAAGGCAGCGGGCTTTCGGCGAAGCGCATGGATGATGTGGCGGTAATCCACGACGTGCAGGGTGCGGTTGGACCCGCCCTTGCCTTGGAACGGCCGCCCGCGGGCCAGGGTGACGGCAAGCGTGCTGCCGAGCAGGCACTCCAGCCGGTCGTCGTAGAGGCGGACGCGCAGCCTGTGGCCGATCAGGCGGGAGGGCACGGTGTAGAACACGCGGCGGAGCAGGAACCCGCCGTTGCGGCTGACGGTGACGAGAGCCTCGTCATGGTCGGTGGTGCGCCGGGGCGGCAGCGGTTGCAGGACGGCGCGCTCGATCTCGACCAGCTTGCGGCGCCGGGCATTGGCATGGCCGATCACCTCGTCGACGAACCGGCGGTAGTCCGGCAGGCTGTCGAAATCGGCCGTGCCGCGCAGCAGCAGGGCCTGGGCCAGTGCTGCCTTGAGATGGCCGTGGGAGGCTTCGATGGAGCCGTTCTCGTGCGCGACCCCGCGGTTGTTGCGGGTCGGCTCCATGGCGTAATGCGCGCACAGGGCTTCGTAGCGCCGGGTCTGGTCGAGTGCGGTGTCGCTTTCCAGGTTGCGGAACGCCGCCGACAGGCTGTCGCTGCGGTGCTCGCGTGGTGCGCCGCCCACGGACCACAAGGCGTTCTGCAGCCCCGTGGCCAGCGCGGTGAAGCTCTCGCCGCCCAGCACGACCTCGCCATGCTCCCAGCCGGAGAAGGCCAGCCGGAAATGATACAGCCGGTGCGGCAGCGGCTCGCCCGCGATCGTCACGCCGAGGTCGGCCGCGTCGGTGAAGTCGGACAAGCCCTGCTGACCCGGCGGATGGTCTTGGCGGAAGATCACCTCGCGCTCAGGGCCGTGCAGCGCCTGCCAGTGCCGCACGCGACGTTCCAGGGTGCGGCGGACACCCGGCGCCAAGTCGGGATGACGGCGCAGCATCTCGTCATACACCGCGATCGGTCGCAGCCCAGGTGTGGACTGCAGCATGGGGACGATCTCGGCATCCCAGATCGCCGCCAGCGGGTCTGGGCGGCGTCGGCCGCGGGGAATCTGACGTTGCGACGGCAGACGGGCATCGGCGTCGAGCCGGGCGCCGGTGCTGACGCCGATGCCCGCCCGAGCTGCGGCGAGTTGGCGGGTGTGGGTCCTACGATTGTGCATATACAGTCTCGCTTGCTGGTCGGTGATGTGCGTGCCGGGCACGTGGCGGTCCCCCGGGAAAGAGAACCGCCACTCCGGCACAAACCTCACGCCGCCGCAGGCTGGCCCCTCGAAAGGAACCGACCTTGCCGGGACCGACCTACGGCAGGGCTACGCCCCGCCTCCGATCAGCCCCGGCGATCACCATCCAGATTGACGCCAACAACCATCCTGATTGTCGCTACACACCCGAATGCGGGCAGCGGTCGCGCAGCGGGTTGCCAGCTTCCGGGCTGACGTGTTGCCGACAATCCAAACTCTTCAGGCGGAGGGGCGCTCTCTGCGGGGGATTGCGGCGGAGCTGAATGCCCGGGGGATCAAGGCCCCGCGCGGCGGGACTTGGCATCCGGCCGGCTTGCGGCCCTACCTTTCAGCGACCTTGGTCGAGGATGCCAAACAGGCGAGCTGTTTAGGATTGCAGCAAAATGCATTCATATGATAAATTATCACAATACTGTGTTTCTATGGCAGTATATAGCTGGGAGAAAAATACAAACAACATTACAGAAGAGCTCCAGACTTCCTCTAGAAGCACTCTTATTAATTCTTTACAGGCAATTCAGCTAAGTCGTACGATAATGGCTGTTGGATTGTTTTCTGTTTTCGAAGTAATGCTTCAGAGGCAATTATCTTGCAAAGATGGTTTTTTAGAAACCTCTAAGCTGCTTGTTTCAATGGGAGAAATTGATGTAAACAAGGAATTTCTGACATTCCAGCTTGCTATCAATGTTTTAAAGCACGGTGAAGGTCGTAGTTATACAGCGTTACTAACACAGTTAGAGAGTTTCCCTTTCAAAGTCAAATCACCTAGTGAGCATTTCTTCTTTGAAGGGGACTTGGGTGAAGTAAAGACTCTTATAGAAGTAACCGACAATTTTGTTCAGGCTTGTGCTGATGTAATACACAAGGTAATGTCTAAATTACGCGATAGCGGCAAGCTGGTATAACACCTTTCCATAAATGGCATTATGTGCGCGGTCCTCGCGCGCGTGAGGGTTGGGGGGAACGATGGTCGCGGCAATTTTCGGCTCTGGGGCATCTGGCCAAATGTGGCGGTCAGACGGTTCTGGTGGATTTAATGGCTTCGGGACTGGTGCCCAAGGTCAGATGTGGCGGTCGGATGGAACTGGCGGCTTCAATGGCTTCGGCCCGGGCATCGCCGGGCAGATGTGGCGGTCGGACGGCAACGGAGGCTTCAATGGCTTCGGCCCGGGCATCGCCGGGCAGATGTGGCGGTCGGACGGCAACGGAGGCTTCAATGGCTTCGGCCCGGGCATCGCCGGGCAGATGTGGCGGTCGGACAGTCAGGGAGGGTTCAATGGCTTCTAGTCCAATTGCCATAACGCCTCATACGCGACGGCCGGAATTAATCTGAACTCACCGTTCCGCGCCATCAGACAGCAGCAAAGAACCGCTCGTCCACCGTCACGTCCTCGACCGTACGGGTTTCGATACTGACGCCGAGCTTAAGATCCTTCAGCAGAAAACACAGAGCCTCGCCGTCAATCAGGTCGATAGCTGGGGCGCCGTCGCGGGTGGCCTCTTTGCGAGCATCTGCGGTGAAGGTGCCGGTGGTGATGATCAAGCCCTTGTCCGCCCGCCCCTGCATGGCGCCTCGGAAGTTGCGGACCACCTCCGAGCTGACCGAGCCTTTCCAGCGCTTGCATTGAAATAGCACCTGAAACGAGATCAGGTTCATCCGCAGCACGCCGGCACCGTCTATGCCGCCGTCGCCCGACTTGCCGGTAACCTCCACACGGGTAAAGCCGCTCTCCCGCAAGAGGCGTTGACAAAGGCGTTCGAAGGCAGCGGGCTCAATGGCCTGGACACGCCCCAGCAACTGATCGCTCCAGCCGACCACGCCGTCTGTAGTTGCCCCCGGTTCGGTCCCACCCTCTTCTGCTTCCTCCGCTGCCTTCTTGGCCGCGAGAGATGCCTTGTAGGCGACACTGACGATCTGCTTCAGCTCAGCGTTCGGCTTGTCAGTGGCAGCCTGGCCTGCCTCTGTCAGCACCCAAACGCCACGCGTGGGATTGGCGATGAGGCCAGGTAGCTTCAGAAAGCTCCGCGCCCAAGACATACGGTCGGGCAGCACCGGCGCGCCACTCTTGGGATAGGTTACATCCGCTTGCGCCTTTGTGACGCCGATCGTGGCGGCCATCGCGTCGTTGATCTCATCAATGGCACCGGACCCACCAAGCGTCCTGAGAACCTTCAGCGTCGGGCTGAATAGGTCATCGTACTTGGGCAGGCTGATCTTTTCGGACACAGGCCTGATTGTGCCTCTTTCCAATCAATCATCAAGCTCAGGCTCGACTCACTCTAGTAGGCCACCTTGAACGTCGGACTGTCCTCCGGTCGCGTGCGTCGGTGATCATAGATCCGGGTCGTGGCAATGTTTGCGTGCCCCAGCCACTCCTGCACTTTGGCGATGTCGGCCTCATGGTCGAGGGCGTTGGTCGCCGCCGTCGCCCGCAGCGCGTGCGCGCCGATCTCGAATCCGAGAGTACCCGAGTAGGCCCGCACGAGCTTGTAGACGCCGTCCGGGGTGATCGCCCCCTCTAGCCGGCCGGTGCGGTTATTACGCAGCGGCCGGAACAACGCCCCGGCCTCGTCCGTCCCGTGCCCGGCCGCCTCTAGGTAGTCGTGGATCAGCGCCGCCGTGCCGGGATGGAGCGGCACGTAGCGGATCTTCTCGCCCTTGCCTTGCACCGGCAGGTGAGGGACGCCGCGGCGGGCGTGCCGGGCGTCCCTCACCCGCAGCTTGCACAGCTCGTCCCGGCGCAGGGCGTGAAACAGCAGGGTCGAGAGGATGGCGCGGTCGCGCTTGCTCCGCAGACTGTCATCCTCGGGCACGGCGAGGAGCTGGCGCGCCTGGTGGTCGCCTAGCGCCGGGGTCTTGCCTTCGCCGGTCTCAGCCCGCGGCCGCTTCACGCCCTTGACCGGGTTGTGGGTGACGGCGTTGCGTTCGCACAGATGCTCGAACAGCGAGGAGAGGGACGCCAGCCGGTGTCGGACGCTGCTGCCGCCCAAGCCACGGCCGGCGAGCTGGTCGCGCCAGGCGATAACGTGGGCGCGCGTCACCGTGCGGAACTCCTCCGGCCGGGCAATGCCGGTGAAGCGCATAAAGTCGCCGATCGCCGCCTGGTAGGCGCGTCGCGTGCTCGGGTTGCGGATGTTGGCGAACCACTCCGCCTCCGGCGGGACGTCGGCTAGGCGGTGGAACTCGGCTGCGGTCAGCAGCCGGCCGGAGGGCTCGGTCGGGATCGGCAGCTGGTCGGGTTGGTCGAGTGGCATCTACTCACGTTACTCTTGATAAAATCTGTTATCAATAGTAAATTGGTGTAGGAAACTGGCTCAGCTCGCAAGTTGCAAACCGCTTGACGACCGGCATATTGTGCTTCAGACTACATATAATGTAGCACAAAGGAGAGCTGAGAATGCCTGCGGACGACCTTTCCGAATATCTGCGGACACGCGTGTCGAAAGCGACCAAGGCCGATTTCGAGGATATCTGCCGCGAGCTAGACCGCACCCCAACTGACCAACTCCGCGAATTAGTGACTGCCTTCATCACGCGTGAATACGGTCGCCTGAATGATAGGATTGCCATTCATATTTTTCGGCCAGCCGACTACGAGCTTGGCGCATGGCGGATGACTATTAAGCTGCGGAATCCAGATGAGATGATCTGGAATGGCGCGCCGGTCCCATTCGCTTTCCCGCCTCTTCCTAAGCGACGCATCCAGAGCGATCCCGAGTATCAGGCCATCATCTTCGACCCTAAAACACACGAACCGATGATGGGTGCGAAGCTCATTGACGGCGAGTGGCGTGGGCACCTGTATTCCAATGGGGTACCGGAACCGGAAAATCCGACCCCGATTGCGGCCGTTAGCTCCGCGATCACTGCCACCGTCGAGCGCATGATCGGCCGATTCTTAATGCCGGCTTGATGGTGGGTGGCGCCAAATCATACAGTGTTTAAACTCGGACACATGAGCAACGCCGCCACCTCCCGTATTACGTTCGACACGAACGTCTGCAATGTTATCAATGATCCCAACAAGTGGCCACAACTTGTGGCTCCGGTTGACGCCCAAAAAATACGCGACGCCATCATTGCCGGTAGCATCGCTGGTTTTGTTTCCGAGGCTACCTTGTTCGTGGAATGCCTCAGCTTTCCCGACAAGCTGACCTACCTTTCCGTCGCCGGCACGCGTGGACCCAGACCTGCCCCTGACCCAAGGATGGTCGCGATTTTCGATGATCTCGGGTCGATAAGCGCGGAGCTTCTTCATGCTCCTCTGATTGGGGCCGAGAAGTTTTCCAAAGCTATCCAGTGGGCTTCTGATCTGGTCTATCCCATTGCTGACAGACAGACTCGGTTTTTCGATTTCATAAGGTCGTATCCAAGGCACGATCCACTCAAAGCATATGCGGCCCAGTTGGCGGCTAACGCTCCAACTGGAGCTCCTAAACCAGTCTTCTGGAACGTTGCGATTAAGCAGGAATGGGATCGCAATCCCGCGGGGCAAAAGGCGCTGGAAAAAGCCATCCGGCCGATCATCAGCGAATGGTGCGATGTAATGATCGTCGGGTCACACGTGGGTTACGGCAACGATATCTTCTGCACCGCAGATGAAGGCAAAAACGCTGGTTCAGGTAGCCTGCTTTTTCATGGCAATCGGACGAACCTGAGCTCACAGGGCATCACTATCATGACGCCAGGGCAACTTGTGCAGCACCTTAACCTGTAAAGCTTTCAAGACAGCCGTTAGGGTGTGCTGAGGACCATTCGGAAGCGAATATCAATCCGACCTGCTCGACCTAATGCATGATCTCATCGAATATGCCTATCAGGTCAACTCCAGGCAGAAGGAAGCATTTCAAGCACGTGATAAACCGGATTATCACGTGCTGATCGACGCCGGGCGGGCGCGGCGTGGAACGGCGCCCTTGGAGCGGCGCGGGCGCGTGTGACAGGGTGCCGCGATGGAAAGGACCAGCATGGCGGACGAGGCGAACACTGGCGTTCTGAAGCTGATGGCGAAGATCGTCTCTGCCCACATCCGTAGGAACCAGCTCGCGGCCGCGGTCCTGCCGGAGCTGATCCAGTCGGTCTATCGCTCGCTGGCCACGGCCGGCACCTCCCAACCAGCACCGGCGCCGCTGACGCCGGCTGTGCCGATCCGCAAATCGGTGTTTCCAGACCATATCGTCTGCCTGGAGGACGGGATGAAGCTGAAGATGCTCAAGCGGCACCTGCAAACCAGCCACGGCATGACGCCTGAGCAGTATCGGCAAAAGTGGGACCTACCGGCCGCCTACCCCATGGTGGCGCCGAACTACGCCAGCCACCGCTCCAGCCTGGCCAAGCAGCTCGGTCTCGGCCGGAAACCAGCAAGCGCACAAGAACCAATTCTGGCGGAGAAGAGCAGGGAGCCTGACCTATCGGCTGAGCCCCCGGTAACACAAGGACGGGCACGACGCGCGCGCGGATCCAGGAGCTAAGCCCTCGCCCTAGTTTCGATCATAGCTTTCAACGTGACCCAAGCTGTTGCGGCACAAGGGCGCAAGAGCGGGTGCGAACCCGTCACCACCGAGGAGAAGCTGAAGCGCGCGCGGGATGGTCGGCAAGAGCCTGACAATACGCGAGATCGCGACACGGCGGAAGCTTGGGGAAACCGCTCTTTACAAGGCACTCAGGGCCAAACCCAGTTGATCGCCCGCAACCTGAACGGCGTCGACCGTCGAAGTGGCGACAGGTGATACAACTGTTGTGTCAGGGCCGACCCCTTTGGCTGCCCGGCCCCGCTGCACAACGGCAGCCTTGGTAACGGGTGCAGTGCTAGCGGTTAGACCGCGCACCTTCACCAACTACTTGTGCATTTTGGGCCTTGCTGAGCACTCAAGCTTGGTGGACCGGCTTCATACGACCATTTTAACGTTGGCTTTATCGACTGGACCGTATGCTGAGTCGGCTCATGAAGACTCGCAGATTTTGCAAATGGCGTCACATCGTCGAGCAATCTTACGGGGGCCATATTCACGGAGAGTTCAAAGAATTATCATCTAAAGTTAGCAACCGCTGCATTTATGCCACAAGTTAGAACACAATGGCACTCAGAAAGGAATTTCACTGTGCAAACTCAGCTACCTGCGTAATTTCCCATTCGCAACTAGGTGCAGAAAAACGAGAGCAGTTATGGAAATCGAGCAGGAGACCTTCAAGTCGAATCGCAGGTCACCACCGCAAACAACTGGAAGACTTACGATTCTTGCCGCTCAAATAGCTGCTTGTGAGGGGCGCCAACAAGAAGCCGAACGCCTTCTCGCGCTCGCCCACGAACTCTTTGCACAGCAACTGCCACCAGATTACAGGTCAAGCGACTGGATCGAGGATGCCGACGATCGCTGACTATGAGTGAGGCTCCGGTGGCTGGGAGACGGAAACGATTTCGCCATCGACGTCCTTCAGACCAGCAAAGAAGTGAATCATGTCGACCGATAGAAGATGAGAAACCTCGAAAAGGTTCAAAGCCGAGATCCGTATCGCGCCAGACTCCCACGCATCTAGTAGGTCAGGCGAGATCGAAAGCACCGAACAGAAAGCTTCTGCAGAAATACTGCAGGCAACACGCCGCGCCCGAAGTTCAGCACCCACGTTCTCGTCGCTCGTCGTGCCATCTTGACGCGCGGATCTAGCGATTCGGTCCACTTGCATCTCCTGCGTTCTGGGGTTGTAGGGTCTGATGATAGAAGATGCACGTAACAAAAACGAATGCACCCCAAAGTGAGGTGAGGACATGAAAGTAGTCTGTGCGTCCGATAGCCAGAAGCGTCCGGAAATCTAGGATTTGGCGGACCTCTACTCAGCGTCTGGCCAGCCCCCATCGAGTGATCCAGGTAAAATTTTAGTTCAGCGTGATGTGGTCTTGCCTCTGACTCTGATCCGGGTGCTACGCGATTTTTCGGGCTTGCTCAGCTTGGTTGGCAAACGCCCTGGGGGTCAAGTTCCCCAGGGCTGAGTGCGGCCGCTCCTCGTTGTAGTGCCGCCGCCACTCCTCGATCCTGGCCCGTGCATCGGCCGGTGACAGGAACCACGAGGCGTTCAGACACTCCGCCCGCAAGCGCGCATTAAACGCCTCGATAAAGGCGTTGTCCGTTGGTTTGCCGGGCCTGGAGAAGTCGATCTCCACCTTGTTCAGGTGCGCCCAGTGGGGGTCACAACACGAGAGTGCTCTGAACGTCCGGTTGGCGCGAACAACGCAAGAACTCA
>CAXTJM010000065.1:0-13147 GCA_964244585.1 uncultured Acetobacteraceae bacterium
GCTGATCGCCTGGCCGCGTGACAGGAAGAAGGCCTCCGCCTCGGTCAAGGCCAGCGCCGGGATGTCGGCCAGCGCGGTCGCGACCGGAAGCAGCAGGTCCGGGGAAGCCGGCGGGGTATCGGCCGCTGGCGAACATTTGTCCAGCGAAATCGATTGCGCCTCGGTGAACGGACCCACCCGCAGGCGCCGCAACGCCGCCACATGCCCCACCGTGCCGCAGGCCGCGGCCAGGTCGCGGGCCAGGGAGCGCATGTAGACGCCCTTGCCGGACTGCACGGCGAAGATGGCGGTATCGGCATCGGGGCGGTCGATCAGGTCGAACCGGTCCACGCGGGCGGGGCGGGGCTCCAGCGTCGGGGCACGGCCGTCCCGCGCCATGTCGTAGGCGCGCTCCCCGGCCACCTTGATGGCGGAGTAGGCCGGCGGGACCTGCATGATGGCGCCGCGGAAGCCGGGCAGGGCGGCGCGGAACGCGTCGTCGCCGGGTCGCACTGGGGAGGTCGCGGTCACGGCGCCGTCCGCGTCGTCGGTGTCGCGCGACTCGCCCAGGCGCAGGGTGAACTCGTACAGCTTGGTGCCATCCATCACGTAGGGCACCGTCTTGGTGGCGGCGCCGAAGGCGATCGGCAGCACGCCGGTCGCCAGGGGGTCCAACGTGCCGCCGTGCCCGGCCTTCTGCGCGTCGAAGCCACGGCGGACGCGGTTGACCACGTCGGTGCTGGTCATGCCGGCAGGCTTGTCGATGATCAGCCAGCCATCGAGCGGGCGACCGCGGCGTCGGCGCATGGATGCAGCCTTCTGTTTCGGGGAGACGCGCGGTGTAGGCAGGCCTGCCTGCCGGGTCCAGCCCTATTCCGCCGCCCGGGCGGAGCTGCGACGGGCGGAGCTGCGCTGGTCGGCCTCGAACAGCCCAGTCAGTTCGTCGGCCTGTTCCCGCGCGTTCTGCATCAGTCGGCGTTCGTCTTCGTAGTAGGCGTGGCTCTCGACCAGGTTCTTCTCGTCGAACTCGCGGAACAGCTCCACCGCGTGCTGCGCCTCCGCCTCCGCAACCCCCAGAGCCATAAGCGTGAGCTCGGTCAGGCGTAGGCTGGAATGGAAGGTTTCGCGCACGATGCCGGTGACCCCGCGGTCCATCAGCAGGTGGGCGTGCCGGCGGTTGCGGGCGCGGGACAGGATGCGCAGCTTGGGGAAGGTGCGGCGCGCGATGTCCACCACGCGCAATCCTTCCTCCACGTCGTCCAGCGCCACGATCAGCAGCTTGGCCGTCTCCGCCCCGGCGGACCGCAGCAGGTCCGGGCGGCTGGGATTGCCGAAATAGACCTTGCTGCCGAAACGCCGCAGCACGTCGATCTGCGTGGCGTCCTGCTCCAGCGCGATGAACGGGATGCGCTGCATGCGCAACACGCGGCCGACGATCTGTCCGACACGGCCGAAACCGCAGATGATGACGGGAGCATGCTCCTCGATGGCATCGAACCTTTCCGTCCTAGGACGCTGCAGGCGCGGAACGACCAGGCGCTCGCTGGCGGCGAACAGCAGTGGGGTCGCGGCCATGGAAACCGCGATCACCAGCGTGGCACGGTCCGATTCCGCCTGGGTCAGGGCACCGACGGCGACGGCCGCGGCGAATAGCACGAAGCTGAACTCGCTGCCCTGCGGCAAGGCGGCGGCGAAGCGCACGGCGTTGCGCCAGTCCTGCCCGGCGACGCGGCCAAGCGCCAGCGCCACCACCATGTTCGCCAGCATCAGCACCGCCACGCCACCCAGGATCAGGCCAGGTTGGGATGGCAGCAGGCCCAATTGCGCCTGCATGCCGACCGACATGAAGAAGAAGCCGAGCAGCAAACCCTCGAACGGTTCGATGTCGGCCTGCAGCTCGTGCCGGTATTCGGAGCCGGAGAGCAGCACGCCCGCCATGAAGGCGCCCAGCGACATGGACAGCCCGGCCTGGCTGGCCAGGAAGGCAGTGCCCACGACGATGAGCAGGGCCGTCGCGGTGAACACCTCCGGCGTGCGGGCGCCGCCGATCAGCCGGAACACGACCGGCACCAGGAAACGGCCGCCCACGAGGATCGCGGCGACTGCCAGCACCGCGACCGCCACGGAACGCCACGGCACATGCTGTGCCACGCTGCCCAGCAGCTCCGCCCCCTCGCCGGGCGCCGCCAGCGGCACCAGCGCCACCAACGGGATGAACGCCAGGTCCTGGAACAGCAGCACGGCGAAGCTGTCCCGCCCGGCCCGGCCGCCCAGCAGGTTCCGCTCCCCCAGCATGGGCAGCACGATGGCGGTGGAGGACAGCGCCAGCCCGATGCCCAAGATGGTGGCGCCGGACCAGCCGATCCCGGCGACATGCGCCAGCACGGCGATCACGGCCCCGCTCAGCACCACCTGTGCCGCGCCCAGTCCGAACACCGCCCGGCGCATGATCCAAAGCCGCTGCGGCCGCAGCTCCAGCCCGATCAGGAACAGCAGCATGACCACGCCGAGTTCGGATACGGTCGCGATCTGCTCCAATTCGCTGACCAGCCGCAGACCCAGCGGGCCGATCACCACCCCGGCCAGCAGGTAGCCCAGCACGCTGCCGAAGCCGAGCCGGCGCGAGATCGGCACGCAGACGACGCTGGCGAGCAGCAGGGCGACGAGGGTCTGGATCATCGCCGCAGCGTCGCGCCTGGTGTGCCGTTGTGCAAGTTCCGGGGTCGGAACGGGACACGGCTGTGTCCACCCGGCACGTGCCGCCTGTCACATCGCGTCGCCACAGTAGAACTGTCGTTCAGCCCAGCGGCCCCTAGGCAGGAATCAGGAATGCGTGACCCTGCACCGTGATGCGGCGGCAAGCGGCGAGGCCGCGCCGTCATCCGTCTCGGATGACGGCTCGTCCCGGCGCCTCAGATTTCGCCTGGCTGCGGCGCTTTCAGATCACGGGCCACCGCCGGCGAATGCAACAACGCGTCCACGTGCATTGCGTATTCCAGCGCCGTATCGGGTTGGAAGCTGACACTAGGTGCGACACGCAGCCGCATCGCCTTGGCCAATTCGGCACGCAGATAGGGCGCGGCGCGCGTCAACGCCGGCAGCAACAGGCCCACATCCGACCGGCCGAGCCGGGTGACGAACGCGGTGGCGTTCTTCAGGTCCGGGCTGATGCGGACCTCGGTCACCGTCACCGGGACGCCGGCCAGGTCCGGATCGCGGAACTCGCCGCGGGTGAAGATCGCGGACAGCAGGTGGCGGATTTCCTCCGCCACCCGCAATTGCCGCTGCGTCGGGCCGGCGGGCGCCCGCTTGGCCTTGCGCTTCGGCGCACCCTGCGTGGCGCCCTGGTTAGCCCGGGACATACTCCACCTCGAAGCACTCGACCATGTCGCCCTCGCGCAAATCGGCGAACCCGGCGAAGGACAGGCCGCACTCGTATCCGCGGGCCACTTCGCGCACGTCGTCCTTGAAGCGCTTGAGCTGGCTCAGTTCGCCATTGTGGATCACCACGCCATCGCGCAGCAGCCGCACGCCGGAGCCGCGCTTCACCAGGCCCTCGGTCACCATGCAGCCGGCGACCTTTCCCGTCTTGGTGATGTCGAACACCTTGCGGATCTCCGCATAGCCCAGGAACTTCTCACGCGCCTTCGGGGCCACCTTGCCGCGGACCATCTTCTCGATGTCGTCGGCGACCTCGTAGATGATCGAGTAGTAGCGGATATCCACGCCCTCGCGCTGCGCCAGGTCGCGCGCCTGGCTGGTGGCGCGCACGTTGAACGCCACGATCATCGCGCTCGACGCCTTGGCCAGCTGGACGTCGCTCTCGGTGATCTGCCCCACGGAGGAGAGCAGCACGCGGACGCGAACCTCCTCGTGCGCCAGCTTCAGCACGGTGACGTTGATCGCTTCCGCACTGCCCTGCACGTCCGCCTTCACGATGACGGCGACTTCCTTCTGCTCGCCGGCCTGGATGCGGGCCAGCATCTCGTCCAGCGTGCCGCGCGCCGCGGTCTGCGCCCCGGCGGCCGTGTCCCTCAGCTTGCGCTGGCGGAACTCGCTGATCTCGCGGGCGCGGCCCTCGTTCTCCACCACCACGAACGGTTCGCCGGCACGCGGCACCGCCGCCAGGCCCTGGATTTCCACCGGGGTGGACGGGCCGGCGATCTTCACCGCCTTGCCCTTGTCGTCCGTCATCGCGCGGATCTTGCCCCATTCGGCGCCGGCCACCACGATGTCGCCCGCCTGCAACGTGCCCTTCTGCACCAGCACCGTCGCCACCGGGCCACGGCCGCGGTCCAGCCGGCTTTCCACCACCGTGCCTTCGGCGGTGCGGTCCGGATTGGCCTTCAGGTCGAGCAACTCGGCCTGCAGGAGGATCGCCTCTTCCAGCTTGTCGAGCCCGGTCTTCTTCGTGGCGCTCACTTCCACGTCCTGGGTGTCGCCGCCCATGTCCTCGACCACGATTTCGTGGCTGAGCAGCTCCTGGCGGACCCGGTTCGGGTTGGCGTCCGGCTTGTCCATCTTGTTGATGGCCACTACGATCGGCGCACCCGATGCCTTGGCATGGCGGATTGCCTCGATGGTCTGCGGCATCACGCCGTCATCGGCCGCCACCACCAGCACGATCACGTCGGTGACCGACGCTCCGCGCGACCGCATGGCGGTGAACGCCTCGTGGCCCGGCGTGTCGATGAAGGTGATGCGGTTGCCGCTCGGCATCTGCACCTGGTAGGCGCCGATATGCTGGGTGATCCCGCCAGCCTCGCCACGCACCACGTCGGTCGAGCGCAGCGCGTCCAGCAGGCTGGTCTTGCCGTGGTCGACATGGCCCATCACCGTCACGACCGGTGGCCGGGACTGCATGTCGGTGTCGATGTCGGTGTCGCCCTCGATGCCGAGCTCGACGTCGCTCTCGGACACGCGGCGGGCGCGGTGGCCGAATTCCTGCACCACCAGTTCGGCCGTGTCGGCGTCCAGCGACTGCGTCACCGTCGCCATCACGCCCATCTTCATCAGCGACTTCACCACGTCGGCGGCACGGGCGGCCATGCGGGCGGCGAGTTCCTGCACCGTGATGGTGTCGGGCAGCACCACGTCGCGGGTGACCTTCAAGCCATCGGAACGGAGCAGCTCCAGCTCCTGCTGGCGGCGGTCCCGGTCGCGCTGGCGGCGGACACTGGCCAGCGAGCGGGTCTTCTCGTCCTCGCCCTCGATGGCGGCCTGGACGTCGATGCGCCCCTCGCGCCGACCCAGCAATCCTTTCTTGGCGACCGGCATGGTCACCTTGCGGGCCGGCAGCGCCATGCCGGGGCGGCGGCGCGGGGCTTCCTCCTCCTCTCCGGGGCGGGTCGGCTTCAGCCGCAACGTCTCGGTGGGGGTGGCCGGGGCTGCGGGCGCGGCGGCAGGACGGGCCGGGACGGCCGGCGCCTCGTCCACGGCGGGGTTCGCCTTGCCGGTGGCAGGCTGCGGCGCGAGCGCCTCGGCAGCCGCCTCGGCTTCGGCACGGGCCTGCACGGCGGCAGCCTCGCGTGCCGCCGCTTCGGCACTGGCGGCCTCCCGCGCGGCGATCTCGGCGGCACGGGCCGCGTCCTCATCCCGGCGGCGCGCCTCCTCGGCGGCCGACATGATGGAGATCTTCTCCTGCTCGCGGCGCTCCACGTCGCGCCGCGCCGCGTCGCGCTTCTGTTCCTCCAGGACACGCTGGCGGGTCGCCAGTTCCCCGGCGGTCAACGCGCGGCCGGCGCCCGGGCTCGGGCGGGTGGGCGCGGCGGGCGCACGCGGCACACCCGGGACGACCGGGGCAGGGGCCACGGCCGGGGCGGCGAAGGGCTGGCGCTTCTTGCGCACCTCCACCTGGACTTCCTTCGACCGGCCATGGCTGAAGCTTTGGCGCACCGATCCGGCATCCACTGTCCGGCCCAGCTCCAAACGGCCCGCCGGACGCAATGACAGCCGTCCCTTGGCCGCGTCCTGATCGTTGTTCTCGCTCATTTACCCGTCCGTTCGATCCCGCGGCGCCGCGCTGGCGCCGGGTTGTTCATCGTTCCACTTCCACCGGCCATCCCGGCCAGGCGGAAGGCCTCTGCCTTCAGCGCCTCGGCCAGGCGGCCTTTCGCGATCGCCACATGCACCACATGATCCCGCCCGAACACCGCACCCAAAGCGGACGCGGCGAGCGGCCTCGCCACCGCGACATCCTGCGATCCCGATAGCAGCCGCCGACACTCCTCATCGCTGCCATCCGACGCCTGCACCACCAGTCCAGCTTTCCCCAAAGCCTCGCGTGCCTTGGCGAACCCCCCGACGGCCTGCCCGGCACGCCGTGCAAGGCCCAGCAGATCGACCACCCGACGGGTCAGACCTGCCTGGATCAGGCCCGTCAGCTCTGGCGGGAGGGTGACAGGGCCGCGCGCCGCACGTGCGAAGGCACCCCGCTTTGCGGCGGCTTCTACCACATCGGCGGACGGGCTCAACCAGAATCCCCGTCCAGGCAGCCTTGCAGCCAGGTCGGGGACCACCAGCCGATTCGGGCCCAAAACGAACCGGATCATCCGTTCCCGCTCACCATGCTCCCGCGTCACCAGGCACCGCCGAAGCGGGCCGCGCTCTTCGTCCCGCTTCTGTCTCCCTATCGCGTCTTCCTCTCGAAGCGGGCGTCCTGGGACGGGCGGCGTCGGATGGGATGACTCAGGCGTTGCCAGCCTCCTCTGCGACCGGCTCCTCGCCGGCGAACCAATGCGCCCGGGCGGCCATGATGACGGCGTTGGCCGCCTCGGCATCCATGGCGGCCTCACCGACGATCTCGACCAACTCGTCGCCGGCCAGGTCGGCCAGGTCGTCCAGCGTCTTGATGCCCTTCTCGCCGAGTTGCACCAGCATGGCCGGGGACAGCGATTCGATCCCGGCGATGTCGTCGCTGACGCCAAGCTCGCGGCGCTTCTCGTCCATTTCGGCGTCGCGGCGCTGCAGGAACAGGTCGGCGCGGTTGATCAGCTCGGCGGCCACCGCTTCGTCGAACCCCTCGATGTCGGACAGTTCCTCCGCCGGGGTGAAGGCCAGTTCCTCGACCGAGGTGAAGCCCTCCGTCACCAGCAGACCGGCGATCATGTCGTCCACGTCCAGCGCCTCGACGAAGATGCCGGTGCGGCGGCGGTACTCCTCCTGCCGGCGCTCGCTCTCTTCCGCCTCGGTCAGGATGTCGATGTCCCAACGGGTGAGCTGGCTGGCCAGGCGTACGTTCTGGCCACGGCGGCCGATGGCCAGCGAGAGTTGCTCGTCCGGGACCACCACCTCGACCCGGCCGGCCTCCTCGTCCATCACGACCTTGGTCACTTCGGCGGGCGCCAGCGCGTTCACCACGAAGGTCGGCGCCTGGGCGGACCACGGGATGATGTCGATCTTCTCGCCCTGAAGCTCCTGCACCACGGCCTGCACCCGGCTGCCACGCATGCCGACGCAGGCGCCGACCGGGTCGATGGAACTGTCCCGGCTGATCACCGCCATCTTGGCCCGGCTGCCCGGGTCGCGGCTGACGGCCTTGATCTCGATGATGCCGTCGTAGATTTCCGGCACCTCCTGCGCGAACAGCTTGGCCAGGAAGGCGGGGTGCGTCCGCGACAGGAAGATCTGCGGTCCCCGCGGCTCGTCCCGCACGTCGTAGATGTACGCGCGCACCCGGTCGCCGTTGCGGAAGCTCTCGCGCGGGATCAGCTCGTCCCGCCGTAGCAGGGCCTCGGCACGCCCCAGCTCCACCATCAGGTTGCCGTACTCGGTGCGCTTGACCAGGCCGTTGACGATCTCGCCCACGCGGTCCTTGAACTCGTCATACTGCTTCTTGCGCTCGTATTCGCGCACGCGCTGCACGATCACCTGCTTGGCGGTCTGCGCGGCGATGCGGCCGAAATCGATCGGCGGCAGCGGGTCCACCAGGTGGCCGCCGATCTCGATGTCCGGCTTGAACTTGCGCGCGATGTGGACGGGGATCTGCGTCTCCTCGTTCTCCACCACCTCGACCGCCTCGGTCCACCGCGACAGGCGCACGTCGCCATTCTTGCGGTCGATGGTGGCGCGAATGTCCTTCTCGCTGCCGTATTTCGCGCGCCCGGCCTTTTGGATGGCCTGCTCCATCGCCTCGATCACCTCTTCGCGGTCGATCGATTTCTCACGCGCGACGGCGTCGGCGACCAGCAGCAACTCGGGGCGGGAGACAGCGGTATCCATGGATCGGGGTCTTCCTCAGTTCGTCTCGTTGGGCGGCTTCGGCTGGGCTGTCGCCGATATCAGCGCATCGGTCAGCACCAGCTTGGCGCGGCGCAGGTCCGCTAGCGGTAGCGCCACCTCCGTGCCGTCGTCCAGACGCATGCGCGCAACGGACCCGTCCGACCCCAGGGCGATGCCGGTAAACCGCTTGCGTCCGTCGATCGGCATGTTCACCTCGGCCCGCGCTTGATGGCCGGCGTAGCGGTTCCAATCCTTCGCGCGCGTCAGCGGACGGTCGATGCCGGCGCTGCTGATCTCCAGCGTCCAGGCGGTCTTGATCAGGTCGGCCACGTCCAACGTGGCGCTGACGACGTCGTTGATGCGTTCGCAGTCCTCGATGGCGATCATCGTGCCATCCGCGCGGTCGGCCATGACCTGCACGGTCGGACGCTCCCGCCCCAACACCGAAACGCGCACGATCTCATAGCCCATATGGCCCAGGGTCACCTCTATCTCGGCCACGATGCGGGCTTCGAGACTGGCGTGCTGAACGGTCGGTTCGGTGCTGTCGTGGTCCAAAACGCAAAAAGGCGGCCGGTTAGGGCCACCCTCCATCAAGAGCGGAGAATGTTTGAAGGCATCCTACATAGCGGTGAACATCAGGCGTTTCAAGCCTGGATGCCCACCGCTACAACGGCGGAGATTACTTCGCGCGCGCTTGGTCGAGTTGCTGCTGGTTCAGCCGATCGGTCGCCATGTCGCCAGTGCGGTTGCCGGCGTCGTTCGCGTGGTTGACGTTCTTATACGGGTGCTTCGCATTTGCGGCGAACGCGGCGGGGGCGATGGCGCCGCTCGCCAAAGTCGCGGCAATCGCGCTGAGCAGGGCAAACTTCTTCATGGCAAGTCCTTCAAGGATGGCAACGTCGGCTCAACGTCGCGATGCCGCGCCAGGTTGCCGGCGAAACGAATAAAAACCGGTGGTGATCAGGTCGCGAGGCGCGGCACGGTGACGCCGATCATGTCGCCTTCGCTGACGAGGCCCGCCAGGCGATCCTCCGTCCAGCCTTCCGTGCCCGGCGGCTGCATCGGCAACACCATCCATCGGTAGTCCGCCGTGCTGTCCACCACGCGGATCGCCGTGTCCGGCGGGAGCACCGTGCGCCATTCCGCCAACACGCCTGCCGGGTCGCGTACCGCACGAGCGCGGTAGCCGGCCGATTTGAACCAGAATGGCGGATAGCCCAGCACCGCGCGCGGATAGCAACTGCACAGCGTACAGACGACCAGGTGGTGCAGCCCCGGCCGGTTCGCCAGCACGCCCAGCGGCGGCGCGCCTCGCATCGGGATGCCAAGCATCTCCGCCGCTTGCGCGCCGTCCCGCAGCAAGGCCGCGCGGTAGCCGGCATCCACCCAGGCGCGGGCAACCATGCGGGCGCCCTGGCCGGGACTCGCCTCGTCGGTCGTCCGGATGCGCTCGGCGATCTCCTCCGCGGTGGCGATCCCCTTGGCGGCCAGCAATCCGCGCACGGCGGCCAGCAGGCGGCCGCTCTCGGCGCGCAACAGGCTCAGCTCGGCAGCAGCCATGGTTCGAACACCTCGACGAGAAGGTCGCCACCGCCGCCCGGCCAAATGCCGTCCGACGCGAAGGCGACGTGATATAGCGGCAGGCGCGCTGCCGGCCGGGCGAAGGCGAGGTCCTCCGGATTGGGGAAGTCGCCCAGATGGCGCACCACCTGGCCCAGCCGGCCGCGCAAGTAATGCGGGGTGCGGATGTGGACCGGGCCGCGCGCCTCCGGCCAGTCGTCCCGCACCCGCACCGCCGAGCCGGGTGGGAACCTCATGCCAATGCCGCCTCCAACTCCGCCGCCGTGATCACGCCGCGGACAAGCAGGTTGTCGGTGATCGAGCGGATCCAGCGCTGGTAGTAACTCAGCCGATGGTACTCCGCCTCCGGTATGGCCTCGATCCCGCGCCGCAACTCGTCCACGCCCATCACGCCCTTCGCGCCGAGCAGCCCCCGGATGGCGTCCACCTCCCGGTCGAAATCCGTCAGCGCATGGGCGCTGGTGTCGATCGGCTCGCACAGGAATTTCGGCACGCCGCCCATGTCGTGGTGGGCCCGCCGAGGGTTGTCCCCGGGCTCTTCCAGGCGGTCCTCCGGCGGCTGCGGCAGGTCGATCATTGGATAGCCTCCCCAGGATAGATGCCCCAGACTGCATCGCGCTTCAGCCAGCCACGATAGTCACCAACCTGCACCTGGCACCAGGCCGCGTTTGCGTCGCAGGAGCGCAGGCGGCCGATGACGCCGGGCTTCAGCCGCGCCACCGGCGATGCGGCGTCCTGCGCGTCTGCCCGCATGGTCTGTTCCGCCCCGGTCACGACGAAGGTGCGGCGGCCGACCAGCGTGGCCTGGTGGACCCATCCCTTCACCCCCTCCTGGTCCGCGACCAGGCGCCACACCTCGAACTCGCGCTGGATCTCGACCGGCAGGTCGCGGCGTTTATAGACCCATTCGATGGGGTAGCGCAGGCCCGGGCCGGTGCGCAGGTTCACTTCGTCGGTCTTCAGCGATGCGAACCGGGGCAGCGGCAGCCCGGTGTTGCTGCCCTTGGCAGGCTCCGCCGGGGCGGGCGCAGGGGCTGTCGCGGGCGCCGGACCCGGCACGGGCGCGGGATGCGGGGCCGCGGGCGCCGGCACGACGGGCGTGCCGGCCTTGGGCGTGGCGTGATGCGCCGGACGATGATGCGCCGCACCGGGATGGTCCGGCTTGCCGGGTTCGGCGGCGGCGAGCGGGCCGGCCATCGCGAAGGCGAGCAGCGGGACCAGCAGGACAGGATGATGCATGGGCTTCCCTGCCAAGCCGCACAGCAGCCGGTCAAGCCTCAACAGGTGACCACGACCCCACCACGCGTCGCTTCCAGGAAGGAGGCGACGCCGGCCACCAGGATGCCCGGTAACAGGCTGGCCGGGTCGATCGCCTCCGCCCGCAACCCCGCCTCGCAGGCGATGGTGCGGATGCCGAGTTCCGCCGCGGCCTGCCGCAGCGTGTCCAGCCCGGCAACGCCCCGCGCGGCGATGACCGCATCGCGTCCCGCCCCCTCCAGCGAGCGCCAATCCGCCAGCAACGCGCGGCAGCCGCCATTGGTCGCGAACAGCGTGACGTCCCGCCCCAGCGCGGCCGCCCCGGTGGCCAGGACGAAGGCGTAGTGCGCCCGGTCGTGCGAGCCGGACATCAGCAGCACGCCGAACCGCTCCGTCTCAGGCATGGGCGGACAGGTCATGGATGGTGGGATGGTCGCCGCATGCCGGGCAGGCAGGGTCGCGCGGCAGGCGGACGGTGTGGAAGCGGGCGCCCAGCGCATCCCAGATCAGCAGCCGGCCGGCCAGGCTGTCGCCGATTCCCAGCACCTCCTTCAGCACCTCGGCCGCCTGGAGCGTGCCCATGACGCCCGTGACGGCGCCCAGCACGCCGGCCTCGCCGCAGGTGGCGACGGTGCCGGGCGGCGGGGCGGCGGCGTGCAGGCAGCGGTAGCAGGGGCCGCCGGGCTTGAACGTCGCGAGTTGGCCGTCGAAGCGCAGCACGGCCGCCGAGACTAGCGTCTTGCCGGCCAGCACGCAGGCATCGTTCAGCAGGAAGCGGGTCGGAAAATTGTCGCTGCCGTCGCAGACGACATCGTAGGCGGCTACCAGCCCGGCGACGTTGTCGGCGGTGAGACGGGTATGATTAAGCTCCAGCCGGATCGCGGGATTCAGGGCGACGACGCCGGCGGCCAGCGACTCCACCTTGGGCATGCCGATCCGGGCGGTGGTATGCGCCACCTGGCGTTGCAGGTTGGACAACTCCACCGCGTCGTCATCGACGATCCCGACCGTGCCGATCCCGGCGGCGGCCAGGTACAGCACCAGCGGGCATCCCAGCCCGCCCGCGCCGACCACCAGCACGCGGGCGGCGCGCAAGGTCGACTGGCCGGTGCTCCCCACCTCGGAGAGCAGGATGTTGCGGGAGTAGCGGGTGATCTCGTCGTCGGTGAAGTCCAGATCCATCGCCGCGATGTAGGCGAGGCGAGGGTGAAAATCACCTCACAAGCGAGCGGCTGCCGGCCTATACCTTCTCGACCTGGCCGTATTCCAGGTCCACCGGGGTCGACCGGCCGAAGATCGACACCGACACCTTCACGCGGCCCTTGTCCTCGTCGATCTCCTCGACCGTGCCATTGAACGAGGTGAACGGGCCGTCCGCCACGCGCACCTGCTCGCCGATCTCGAACAGCACGGCGGGACGGGGATGCTCCACGCCCTCGGCCGACTGCTTGAGGATGCGTTCGGCCTCGGCCTCGCTGATCGCCTGCGGCTTGGTCTTGCTGCCCAGGAAGCCGGTGACCTTCGGCGTGTCCTTGATCAGGTGCCAGGTGTCGTCCGTCATCTCCATCTTCACAAGCACATAGCCGGGGAAGAACTTGCGCTCGGCATTCACCTTCTGGCCGCGCTTTAGCTCGACCACCTCCTCGGAGGGGACCAGCACGTCGTCCACCAGATCGGCCAGGCCCTTGCGGGCGGCCTGTTCCTTCACCTGTTCGGCGATCTTCTTTTCGAAGCCCGAATAGACATGCACGACATACCAGCGCTTGGCCACGACCTGAACCTTTGACTAAACGGACGCGCCGAACAGAATCCGGACGCCCAAGCCGGCAGCCTGATCGACCACGAAAAAGAAGACGGCCGCCGCGGCGGCCATGGCGAAGACGAGCCCGGTGGTCACCAGCGTCTCCTTGCGGGACGGCCAGGTGACCTTTGCGACCTCTGCGCGAACCTCGCGCACGAATTGAGCCGGAGCGACCGCCACGAACCTTGTTCCTCACACATACGAAAGCCAGGCGGCGCCGGCTGGCAGGGGCGGAGGGTCTCGAACTCTCAACCTCCGGTTTTGGAGACCGGCGCTCTAGCCAATTGAGCTACACCCCTGCACGGC
>CAXTJM010000066.1:0-12956 GCA_964244585.1 uncultured Acetobacteraceae bacterium
GCACGCGGTCCAGCAACGGCGTCGACAAACGCGGCGGCAGAAGCGGGGCATTCATGGGGTGGTCACTCCTCTACGGGAGGGCTCGGGTCGCCAGCGAGCCATCCGCCCGCTGCACGATCGCCTGCACGCGGGCTTCCGCCTCCGCCAGCTTCGATTCGCAGTGCTGGCGAAGCAGGGCGCCCCGTTCGTAGGCGGAAATGGCATCCTCCAGCTTCTGCTGGCCGCCCTCCAGCCCTTTGACGATCCGCTCCAATTCCGCCAGCGCGTCTTCGAATGACAGGCCGGAGATGTCTTGCGACATGCGCGCTCTCCTCGGTCCGCGGTGCTTACGCGGTCGTAGGCCGCGCGACAACATCTCGGCCGTGCGGCGGCATTACGGTGTTGCGTCGGTGTCGCAGGTCAGATGCGCATGAGCCGCCGGACATGCGCCGCCGTGGAGGCTGCCAAGGCGGCCAGGTCGTAGCCACCCTCCAGCATCGACACCACCCGGCCCTGTGCGTACCGGTCTGCAACGGCGAGCAGCCGGTCCGTCAGCCAGGCGAAATCCTCCGTCTCGACACGCAGCTCGGCGAGCGGGTCGGCGCGATGGGCGTCGAACCCGGCGGAGAGGATCAGGAAGTCCGGCTGCCACGTCTCAAGGGCCGGGATGATCCGGTCCTTCCAGGCAGCCCGGAACATCTCGCTGCCGGCGCCGGGCGGCAGTGGCGCATTCACGATGTTCCCGGCCACGCCGGTCTCGCGCGGCGAGCCGGTGCCGGGATAGCAGGGATGCTGGTGGCTCGATGCGTAGAACAGCGCCGGGTCGGGGGCGAAGATGTCCTCCGTGCCATTGCCGTGGTGCACGTCGAAATCCACCACCGCCACCCGGGCCAGGCCCCATCGGGTTCGCGCATGGCGGGCGGCGATGGCGGCGTTGTTGAAAAAGCAGAATCCCATCGCCCGGCTTCGTTCGGCATGGTGGCCCGGCGGCCGGACCGCGGCGAAGGCGGACCCAGCCCATCCCTCCATCACCGCATCCACCGCGGCGACCGCGCCGCCGGCAGCCCGCAGGGCGGCGTCGACCGTGCCGTGGCTGACGACGGTGTCGGGATCGACCGCCAGCATCTCGCCCGCCGCCGGGCGCATCGCCAGGATGCGGTCGACGTGGGGGGCGGGATGGGCCAGGCAAAGTTGCTCCCGTGTCGCCGGCGGCGCTTGCTCGCGCAGCAACGTCGCGAAATGAGGATGCTCCAGCGCTTGCAGCACGACGCGCAACCGGTCCGGGCATTCGGGGTGGTGCGGTCCCGTATCGTGCGCCAGGCAGGCCGGATGGGTGAACAGGGCAACCGGCTTCATCGGGCAGGGTCCTCCGTGCGGCGCCGGATGGTGAAGGAGAACACGCCGGCTTCCTCGCTGAAGCTGACCAGCGTGTGGCCGGTCTCCCGGCAGAACGCACGGAAATCCGCCACCGAGGCCCGATCGGTCGCCAGCACGCGCAGCTTGTCGCCGGCAGCCAGGCCGCGCAGCGCCCGGTTGGCGCGCAGCACAGGCAGGGGGCAGTTCATGCCCTTCACGTCAAGCAGGGTCTCGCCGGCCATGGCGTCATCCTGCGGACCGGTGGCGGGTTGGGCAAGAGCCGGAGTAGCATGGCCTATGACCAGCAGCCCGACCCCCGCCCTGCGCATGGGCATCGATTTCGGCGGCACCAAGATCGAGTATGCCGTGCTTGGCCATGACGGCGCCATGAGGCTGCGGCGCCGCATCGCCACGCCCGCAGGCTACGGGGACGCAGTCCGCAGCCTGGCCGCCCTGGTCGGCGCGGTGGAGACGGAGCTGGGTCCCGTCACCGTCGGCATCGGCATTCCCGGCGTGATCAGCCCGGCGACCGGGTTGGTGAAGAACGCCAACTCGATCTGCCTGAACGGCCATGCGCTGGACCAGGATCTGGCAGCCGCCCTGGGCCGCCCGGTGCGGATCGAGAACGACGCCAACTGCTTCGCCTTGTCGGAGGCGACGGACGGCGCCGGGGCCGGCGCGCGCACGGTGTTCGGGGTGATCATCGGAACCGGCTGTGGCGCCGGCATCGTGGTGGATGGCCGGGTGGTCGCGGGCCGCAACCGCATCGCGGGCGAATGGGGCCACAATCCGCTGCCCTGGGTCACAGCGGCCGACCTGCCGCTACCCCGCTGCTGGTGCGGCCAGACAGGATGCCTGGAGACCCTGGTGGCCGGGCCCGCATTGGCGGCGGACGCCGACGGCCCCAATGCCAGGGATGCCTCCGCCCTGCCCGCCCGCGCCGCCAAAGGCGACGCCCCCGCCGCCGCCGCACTCGGCCGCCATGCCGACCGGCTGGCGCGCGGCTTGGCCCAGGTGATCAACCTGCTGGACCCCGATGCGGTCGTGCTGGGGGGCGGCCTCTCCAACATGGACCACCTGTATCAGCAGCTTCCGGCGCTGCTGGCCCGGCACGTCTTCAGCGACGTGTCCTCGACGCCGGTGCTTCGGGCGAGGCACGGCGACAGCTCGGGGGTGCGGGGCGCGGCCTGGCTGTGGCCGCCCTGATGCCCGGGCTCTGCCGCGACTGCTTCACCGTGACCGACGCGGCGCTTTGCCCCGCCTGCGGCGGCGGCCGGGTCGTGCGCCATGCGGAGCTGTTCAACCTCGCCATCGCGCATATCGATTGCGACGCGTTCTATGCGAGCGTGGAAAAGCGGGACCGGCCGGACTTGGCCGGCCGGCCGGTGCTGGTCGGGGGCGGCACGCGTGGGGTGGTGACGGCAGCCTGCTACATCGCGCGAATGCATGGCTGCCGGTCCGCCATGCCGATGTTCAAGGCACTCAAGGCCTGCCCGGATGCGGTGGTGATCCGGCCGGACTTCGCCAAATACGCCGCGGCCTCGCGGGCGATCCGGGCGCTCATGGCCGGGCTTTCCCCGCTGGTGCAGACGCTGTCGATCGACGAGGCGGTGGTCGACCTCTCGGGCACGTCCGCGCTGCATGGCGCGCCGCCGGCCGTGGTGCTCGCCCGCTTCGCCAGGGAGGTCGAGGCCCGGCAACGCCTGACCGTCTCGATCGGCCTCGCGCCGAACCGGCTGCTGGCCAAGCTGGCGGCGGGGCGCGACAAGCCGCGCGGCTTTGCGGTGCTCGGCGCGGAGGCCGCAACGACCATGGCGGAATGGCCGGTCCGCACCCTGCCCGGCATCGGCCCGGCGCTGGAGCGTCGCCTGGCCGGGCTCGGCATCACCCATTTGGGCCAGCTTGCCGCATTGGACGACCGCGCCGCCAGGGCCCGCCTCGGCGACGACGGGCCAGGCCTTGCCCATCGCGCCCGCGGGGAAGACCTGCGGCGCGTCACGCCGGAACACGACACCAAGTCGGTCAGCGCCGAGACGACCTTCGACGCCGACATCGCCGACATGGCCGCGTTGCAGCGCCCGCTGTGGCACCTGGCAGAAAAGCTTGCCCGGCGGCTGCGGGAGAAAGACCTGGCGGCAGGCGGGGTGGTGCTGAAGCTCAAGACCGCGCGCTTCGCCCTGCGGACCCGCGCCGTGCGGCTGCCCGGGCCGACCCTCCTGCCGGACCTGCTGTTCGCGGCGGCGAGCAGCCTGCTCACCCGGGAGGCGGACGGCACCGCCTTCCGCCTGATCGGGATCGGCGCATCCCCCCTCGTGCCGGGCAGCACAGCCGACCGGGGCGACCTGGCGGACCCGGACGCCGCACGCCGGGTGGCGGCCCAGGCGGCGGTCGACACGTTGCGCGCCCGGTTCGGCGAGGGCGCGATCGGACGCGGCCGGGGCTTCGCCAGCCGCCCCAAACGCATGGACCCGGGCGACGCAGCGGGCTAGCCTGCAAGAAACGTCACCAAGGGTTGGACCTGCCATGGATGCCTCCATCCCAACCCACCGGCCGGGACATCGGATCGTCCATTCTCTCGTCTGGTCCTATCAGACGATCGCGTTCTACGGCGTGCTGGCGACGTTCGGGATCGTGTTCCTGGGCTGGAACCTGTCTGCCACCCTGCTCTACTGGGTCCTGCCGAGACGGCTGTCCGCGCCGTTCGGCCGCCTCATGATCATGGGCGGCTTCCGCAGCCTGCTCGCGTTGATGCGGGTGACCGGGCTCGCCCGGTTCGACCTGTCCGCGCTTGACGCGTTGCGGCACGAGACCGGGCTGGTGATCGCGCCCAACCACCCAACCCTGCTGGATGCTCTGCTGGTGACGTCGCGCTTGCCGCGGATCGTCTGCATCACCAAAGCCTCGCTGTGGGACAATCCGCTGCTCGGCGCCGGCGCTCGCCTGGCGGGCTACATCCGCAACGACCAGCCGCACCGTCTGGTGCGCAGCGCCGCGCGCGCGGTGCGGGACGGCAGCCAATTGCTGATCTTCCCCGAAGGCACCCGGACGACGGCGGCGCCGGTCGGGTCGTTCAAGGCCGGTTTCGCGTTGATGGCGCGGGAAGCCGGCCAGCCGGTGCAGACCGTGTTCCTGGACGCCACGTCGCCCTACCTCCGCAAGGGCTGGCGGCTGACCAGGCGGCCCGACTTCCCGCTCATCTACCGTGCCCGGCTGGGCCGGCGCTTCACGGTCGATGGCCCGGCCGAGACGGTCTGCCAGCAACTCGAAGCCTATGTCCGGGCGGAACTCGACGGCACGTGAAATACCTGGTGCTGTTGCCGTCCTTCGACACCGGCCCGATCCTGATCCGCACGGTGCAGGCGGTCCGGGCCGTATGGCACCCGGTTTGGGTGGTGCTGGACGGCAGCACGGACGGGTCGGCGGCGGCACTCGCGGCGTTGCCGCCGGATGCCGGGCTGCGAATCCTCCACCTCGCGCGCAACCAGGGCAAAGGCGGCGCACTGCTGCATGGCCTGCGCCTCGCCGCGGCCGAGGGATACAGCCATGTCGTGACCATCGATGCGGATGGGCAGCACCCGGCGTCCAGCATTCCGGACTTCATCGCCGCATCCCGGGCCCGGCCGGACGCCATGATCCTGGGCCTGCCGCAATTCGGACCGGACGCTCCAGCGTTGCGGGTCCGTGGCCGGCGCATCTCCAACTGGTGGGCGAACCTCGAGACGCTGTGGGCCGGCATCGGCGACTCGCTGTTCGGCTTCCGCGTCTACCCGGTAGCCCCGCTGCTGGACATCATGGAGCGGCAGCGCTGGATGCGCGGCTACGATTTCGACGCCGAAGCTGTGGTGCGCCTGTGCTGGGCCGGCGTGCCGCCGATCAACCGCGCGGCGCCGGTCCGCTACGTGCCGCCGGAGCAGGGCGGCGTGAGCCATTTCCGCTACGGCCGGGATAATGCCCTGCTCACCTGGATGCACATCCGGCTGGTGGCCGGCTTTCTGCTCCGGCTGCCGTTGTTGCTGCGGCGCCGGGCAGCGGCACGGCGCTGAGTCCCAGCGACTGCAACACGGCCAAAAGCCTGGGCAGCACCGCCAGCACGACAGCCCCGCCGCCCGCGACCTGCGCCGAGTTGCCGTCATGCAGCAGCAGCACCGCGCCCGGCGCGACGCCTCGCGTCAAACGCGCCAGCACCACGGAGGGGTCTCGGCAGCGTGTGTCGTAGCCGCGGCGGCTCCAACTCGCGAGGTCCAGGCCGGCCCGGGCCAGCACGGGGTGAAGCGGCGGGCCGCGCATCCCCATCGGCGCCCGGAACCAGCGGGGCGGCGCCCCAGCCAGGTCGGACAGCAGGGCCTGGGCGTCCTCCACCTCGCGCCGCAGCGGCCGGCCCATCAGGAAGGCGAAGTGGGGCGGATGGGTGAGCGTATGGTTTTCCACCCGGTGCCCGGCCGCCACGATCCGGCGCACCAGCGCCGGGTGCGCCCGCGCCCGCCCGGCGATGCAGAAGAAACTCGCCGTCGCCCCCGCCGCGGCAAGCAGGTCGAGGATGTGGGGCGTCACCGCCGGGT
Source organism: uncultured Acetobacteraceae bacterium (assembly GCA_964244585.1). Classification (GTDB taxonomy): domain Bacteria; phylum Pseudomonadota; class Alphaproteobacteria; order Acetobacterales; family Acetobacteraceae; genus LMUY01. The sequence continues at coordinate 5,895 of CAXTJM010000066.1, forward strand.
CCGGCCCGTCATCGAAGGTCAGCGCGACCTGCCGGCCCGGGGTAGGCAGGCGGTGAAGCGAGGGTCCCAGCACCTGGCTGCTCGGCCATAGGCCAGCCAAGCCGAGCAAGGCGTGGTTGGCCGCCAGGCCCGCGAGCAGACCCGCCCACCATGCCGGGTGCAGCGCCAGCAGCCCCGCCGCGGTGCCGTGGATCCCGGCAGAGACCCGCACGGCGAGCGGCGGCCGCCAAGGCCCGGGCTCAGCCACCGGCGCGGTCCCGGGCGAAGGCGCGTGCGACGGCAAGGGGCGAATGATGCCGTTCGTGGCGGAACAGCCATCGCCGCACGGCGAATTCGGCCAGGAACATCGCCGCGACCAGCGGCCCGTCCAACACGTTGACGAACAGCGACCAGACGCGATCCGGCGCAAGGCACAGCAACAGCGCCGATGCGGCCAACTGCGCCAGGAAGAAGATGCACCACGCCTTTGTCACAGTTCGGGTGTAGATCCGCTTCGCCGAAGGCAACACGCCGTGGAAGCGCAGGGCGAGCTTCGTGACCACGGCGGTGCGTCCCGGCCGCAGGCTTTGGCCGAACAGGACGAGGAGGGAGGCGTAGATGGCGGCGTGCGACAATCCCGAACTGGCGATCAGCCCGGCCCTGCCCGCCGCCGCCGGGCCTGTGGCCTTGAGCACGAGCAACGCCAGCAATCCGGCCGCCGCCACCAGACCGGCGCCGCGCTGCCAAGGCCTGTCCTGGCGTAGTGCCACAGCCACCAGGGTGGCGGCCTGCAAGGCGGCCAGGAGAAGCGCCGCCGCTTCGAACCGGCCGGTCGTCATGGCGGCATGACTGGCAAACGGCGCCAGGGCGACTGCCGACACGCCAAGCAACACCGCCCCCCGTCGTATTCCGTTGCACAATCGAGCAGACATGGCTGCCACCTTACACCAGCCTGACGATTTGCCCGCTTCCTCCCCACCGCCTAGCTTGTTGTTCAGGATCGAGCCGTGACAACCCAGGACGCCACAGACCCCGCCGCCTCTGCCCGGCAGAACCCGTCCGAGCAGCACCTCGCGAGCTTGATCGTGACGGCGCTGCATCTGGAGGTGACACCCGAGACGATCGAGCCGGATGCCGCGCTGTTCGGCGACGGGCTGGGCCTCGATTCGATCGATGCTCTGGAAATGGCGCTGGCCATTTCGCGCGAGTACGGGGTGGAGCTGAAATCGGACGAGCGGAACCGCGCCATCTTCGCCAGCCTGCGCAGCCTGGCCCACCACATCGAGACGCACCGGACCAAGTAGGCCGTGGCGCAGCGCACCCCCACCGCCTGGTGCCGGACGCCGGAACGCGGCGCGGCCTGGCTGGTACACCTCATGCTGTGGCTGATGCGGCATGCCGGATGGTTCGCCCGATCCATCGTGCTGCCGGGCATCACCGCCTGGTTCTTCGCGACGTCGCGTTCCGCCCGGGCCGCATCGCGCGATTACCTGGCAACCGCGCTCGGCCGGCCGGCGCGCGCCTTGGACGTGGTCAGGCACATCCACGTCTTCGCCTCCACCATCCTGGACAGGGCGCTGCTGCTGACCGGCACGGGCAAGGACATCGCGCTCGACGTGTATGGGCTGGAACATGTGGAGGCCGCGGTTGCCGCCGGACGGGGCTGCGTGCTGCTGGGCGCCCATCTGGGAAGCTTCGCCATCCTGCGCGGATTGGCAGGGCGCTGCCCGGTGCCGGTCAAGATGCTGATGTACCGCGCCAATGCCGGCAGCTACAGCACGATGATGGAACGACTGGACCCGGCCACAGCCCGCAACGTGATCCCAATCGGCGACATCCAGTCGATGCTGCGGGTGCATGAGGCCGTTGCCCAAGGCAGCATCGTGGGCATCCTGGCCGATCGCGTCCCGAGCGGCGGACGCACCGTCGTGACCCCGTTCTTCGGGCGCCCCGCCGCATTCCCGGCCGGGCCTTTCATCCTGACGGCCAGCCTCGGCGTGCCTGTCCTGGTGTTCCGCGGCATCCGGACCGGCAAGCGTCGCTACCAGGCTACCTTCGCGCCCTTTGCCGAGCGCATCGAGCTGCCGCGCACCGACCGGCAATCAGCGTTGCTGGCGGTCGTGACCCGGTATGCGCAGTGGCTGGAACAATCATGCCGGGCGCACCCGTTCAACTGGTTCAACTTCTTCCCCTTCTGGGAGCGCGAAGCGCATGTTCCGATCCAAGCGCGCCCCCTGGTGGCTGCTGCTCATTCCCCTGGCCGGGCCAGGCTGGGCCCAGAGCCCGACCCTGCCGCTGGATGAGGTGATGGCCCGCCTGGCCCGGGCGCCGGAGCGCCGCGCCAGCTTCGTGGAAGCGAAGACCCTCGCCGCGCTCGACACGCCGCTGCGGTCCGAGGGCCGGTTGGACTACCGCAAGCCCGACCACCTCGAAAAGGTCACCACCGCGCCCCAATACGAGAGCCTCGTGGTCGATGGCGGCAGGCTCGTCATCGACAGCGGGACCGATGCCCCACGTGTGGTGGAGCTGGCCGGGCAGCCGGAAATCCGCACCTTGATTGATACGGTTCGCGGCGCGCTGTCGGGCGACCTGGCGCTGCTGCGCCGCAGCTACGACGTGTCGGGCACAGGCACGGCAGCGGATTGGCACATCGTGCTGCGCCCGCGCGACCCGGCAGTGGCAAGGCTGGTGAAGGAGGTTCGCCTGGCCGGGGGCAGCGACCTCCGCTCGATCGCCAGCGTGGCTCCGGACGGCGACACCGACACGCTCACCGTCACGCCGCTTCCTTGAAGCGCCTGCCGCTCTTCGCCGCCCTGCTGGTGTCGGCGGCATTCGCAGCCTGCGTGTTCCGCTTCGTCGACATCCGCACCGACATGACCGATTTCCTCCCCGTCGGACGCACGGCGGCGAGCCGCTTCATGCTGCAGGAGCTCCAGTCCGGCAGCGCGGCCAGCCTGATCCTGCTGGGGATCGAAGGCGCCCCGCCGGCCGACCTGGCCCGGATCAGTGCCGACCTGGCTGACCGGCTGGACCGCTCCGGAGCGTTCACCCTGGTCGGCGACGGAAGCCACGCCTTGGACGGGGCAGACCAGCGCGTGCTGTTCGAGCACCGCTACGTGCTGTCGCCAGGCACGACGCCGCAGGCGTTCACCGCAGAGGCGCTGCACGCCGATTTCCAGGCCTTGCTGCTGCAGCTGCAATCCTCCGCCTCGCCGCTGGCGGTGCAGTTCGGCCTGCCGGACCCGACCGGGGCGTTCCTCGCCATGGCGCCGGCCTGGATCGGCGCGGCCAACCTGCGCACGGTGGACGGCGTCTGGTTCGCCGCCGACCGGGACCGCGCCCTGCTGGTGGTGCAGACCCGGGCGGCCGGCATGGATATCGGCGCGCAGGAGCATGCCGACGCCACGATCCGGGCAGCGTTCGCCGACGCGAACCCTGGCACGGCGCGCTTGCTGGAGTCGGGGCCGGCCGTGTTCGCCCGCGAGGCGGCGGCCGGTATCCGGTCCGACGTCAGGCTGCTGTCCATCGTGTCGGGCGGCCTGGTCGTGGCGCTGCTGCTCTGGCGGTTCCGCTCGCTCTCCGTGCTCGCCGCGATCGCAGTGCCCGTGGTGCTCAGCACGGCGATCGCGGCGCTGGTGACGGCGCTGGTGTTCGGCTTCGTCCACGGCATCGCGCTCGGATTCGGCATGACGATGCTGGGCGTGACGGTGGACTACCCCGTGCTGCTGATCGGGCACCGCAAGCTAGGCGAGCCAGCCGCCGGCACGCTGCACCGAATCGGCCGCGCCTTCGCCCTCGCGGTCGCCTGCGCCGCGCTGGGGCTGACCGGGATGGTGTTCTCCGGCTTTCCCGGCATCGCCCAGCTCGGGCTGTTCGCCGCCACCGGCGTGCTGGCGGCGGCGGCGGCCACCCGCCTGGTGCTGCCGCGCCTGATCGTCGCCGCCAACCTCGCCCCCGTCTGGTCCGGCGACACGGCGCGCCTGCTGCGCGTGGAGCAGCTGCGTCGCTACCGTGCCTGGGGCCTGCTGCCCTTGGGCCTTGCCGCAGCCGGGCTGCTGGCCGTGGGCGGCCCGCAGTGGGAGGGCGACGTGTCCCGGCTCAGCCCCGTCCCGGCCGGCGCGCTCGCGCTGGACGCCGAGTTGCGTCGGGAGATCGGCGCGCCCGACCTGGGAGACATCCTCGTGGTCGAGGCGGACAGCGCGGACGCCGTGCTGTCGCGGCAGGAAGCGCTGCTGCCGCGGATCGATCGCCTGGTCGCCGGCCGCAGCATCAGCGGCTACGAGGCGGCGGCGCGGCTGCTGCCCTCCGCAGCCACGCAGCGCGACCGGCAAGCCGCCCTGCCGGATGCCGCCACGCTGGAGGCGGATGTCGGCGCCGCATCGCAGGGCCTTCCGTTCCGCCCGGCGGCATTCGGCCCGTTCGAGGCGGCGGTGGCGGCAGCGAGGACCGCGCCGCCGGTGACCCTGGCGGCGCTGGACGCCCCGGCGATCGCCGCCCGGCTCGGCCCGCTGCTGTTCGAGCGCGACGGCGCGTGGTTTGGCCCGATCGCGTTCGACGGCGCCGCCGACCCAGCGCCGCTCGCCGCGCTGTCTGGCCCGAAGACCCTGTTTGTGGACATGCATGCGCAGACGGACCGCCTCGTCTCCGGCGGCGCCCGGCGCGCGGGATGGTGGCTGGCAGGAGGTGCCGCGACCGCGCTGGCGGCCCTGCTGGCCGGGCTGCGCCAGCCGCTGATGGTCGGCCGGATCGCCCTGGCCATCGGCTCGGCCGCGCTGCTGACCGTGGCGTTGCTGACGGCGGGCGGCGTCAGGCTGTCGCTGATCCACCTGGTGGCGTTGCAGTTCACGGCGGGCGTGGGACTGGACTACGCCCTGTTCTACGCCCGCCGCCAGTTGGACGAGGAGGAGCGGGCGCGCACCCTGCGCACCCTGGTCACCTGCAATGCCATGACGTTGCTGACCTTCGGCCTGCTCGCCGCGTGCCGCACCCCGCTGCTGCAGTCGATCGGCGTCACGGTTGCAATCGGGGCGGTCTCTGCCATGTGCTTCTCCTTCTTGTTCGTTGGATTGCGCCCCCATCCGCATGAAGCCTGAGCCGCTCGCCCTCACCGCCACCTCGATCGTCAGCGCGATCGGCCAGGGGGGGACCGCCACGGCGGCCGCGTTGCGGGAGGAACGTTCGGGGCTGCGGCCGAACGATTTCGACGGCGCCGGCTGGATCGGCCGGGTCGACGGGATCGAGCAGCACCGGCTTCCCCCGACCCTGGCGAGGTTCGACTGCCGCAACAATCGCCTGGCGGACATGGCGTTGCAGACCGACGGGTTCGTGGGCGCGGTCGCCGCTGCGGTCCGGCGCTATGGGGCGGACCGCATCGCGGTGGTGCTCGGCACCAGCACATCCGGAGTGCTGTCCTCGGAGGACGCGTTCGCGCGGCGTGGACCGGACGGCGCGCTGCCCGGATCGCTCGACTTCGACTTCACCCACGACATGTTCTCCTCAGCCCGCTACGTGCGGGCTGCGCTGGCCCTGCGCGGACCGGCCCTGGTGGTCTCCACGGCCTGCGCGTCCTCCGCCAAGACGTTCATCGATGCCGGGCACCTGATGGCCGCGGGGCTGTGCGACGCTGCCGTGGTGGGCGGCGTGGACACGCTGTGCCGCCTCACCCTGCGCGGCTTCGCGGCGCTGGACCTGGCATCGCCAGGCCCATGCCGGCCCTGCGATGCGGCACGCCGGGGCATATCCATCGGCGAGGCCGCCGGCTTCGCCCTGCTGGAGCGCGGCGACGGCCCGATGCGGCTGTTGGGCGCAGGCGCCACCAGCGATGGCTACCACATGTCGTCGCCCCATCCGCTGGGCGCCGGGGCGATCGGGGCCATGCAGGGCGCGTTGGCCGCCGCCGGACTCGCGCCGGACGAGGTGGATTACGTGAACCTGCACGGCACCGGCACCCCGGCGAACGACGCGATGGAGGATGCCGCGGTCACCGCCGTGTTCGGCCCGGGCATGGCCTGCTCCTCGACCAAGGGATGGACCGGCCACACCCTCGGCGCCTGCGGCATCCTCGGTGCGGTGGTCGCCGGCATCGCCATGGAGGCCGGCATGCTGCCGCGCTGCCTGGGGATGGCGGCGGTGGACCCGGTGTTCCGCAGCTCCGTCATCGCGGAGACGAGCTACCGGCCGGTGCGGCGGGTCGCCGTGAACTCCTTCGGCTTCGGCGGCATCAACTGCACGCTCCTGCTGGGAGGCCCCGCGTGACCGCGGCCTGCGTGGCAGGCGTGGCCGTGCTGGGGCCGGGATTGCCGGATTGGGCGACGGCCCGGCACATCCTGGCCGGCGACCAGCCTTGGCAGCCGGGTGACGTGGCATTGCCGCCCCCTGCCCTGCTCGCCGCCACGGAGCGGCGGCGGACCGGCCCGGTCGTCCGCCTGGCGCTGGCCGTGGCGGGGGCCGCCGCCGATGCGAGCGGCCTGGAGCGCAACCTGCTGCGCCCGGTGTTCGCCAGCAGCAACGGCGACGGCATCACCGTCGGCGCCATCCTGGACGCAATGGCCCAGCCCGATGGCTTCGTGTCGCCGACCCAGTTCCACAACTCGGTGCACAATGCCGCGGCGGGCTACTGGTCGATCGGCACCGGCTCCAGCCGCCCGGCAACCTGCCTCGGGGGCCATGACTGGTCGTTCGGCTGCGCGTTGCTGAAAGCCGCGGCGGAATGCGCCGCCGAGCAGGCGCCGGTGCTGCTGTGTGCCTATGACGTGCCGCTGCCGAGCCCGCTGCACGCCAAGCGGCCGATCGGGTCGATCTTCGGCATGGCGCTCGTGCTGACGCCGCACGGGTCCGGTCCGCGCATCTCCGTGCAGTGGCGCGACGACCCGCCAAGCCGGGCGGAACCGCTGCATCCGGCACTCCGCGGCCTGGCGGCGGGCAATCCGGCGGCACGCTCGCTGCGCTTGCTGGAGGCCCTGGCGCGGGGCGGCAGCGATGCATTCGACGTCGCATTGCTGGATGGCTGCCTGACCGTCACGGTATCCGCATGAGACACCCTGTGTCCACCCCTGTTGTGTCAGGCGGTGATTTTGGCAGCGC
>CAXTJM010000067.1:0-12183 GCA_964244585.1 uncultured Acetobacteraceae bacterium
GGCTGGGCTGGCACCCGACCGGCCCCGGGCTGATCGCCGATCTGGAGCGGATGCGTTATGACACCTAAGTCGATGACTGACTTGTTTGACATCAGGAAACCTGGAGGACCAATCTGCTATAAGCTGAGGAAACGTTCGACGCGAAAATGATTGAGCCGGCTCCGACTTCCTAACTTCTGTAATGCTGTCTGCATGTTAGTGACGATGGTTTGATGACCAGCGTCTATGTTACTTAATTTCTGAAACTGCAGGGCATTTCCGATAACCAGCTTCAATTCAGCCGCTTTCGTGCTCTTTAACATTTGGCAAAACTGTTCGACTGACACAGATGCAAGAAATTTAATGTCATCCTCAGACCAACCTTGAGAAACATTTAGTAACACTTCCTTTGGATCGCGAGCGAGCGACATGCTCTTGATGTTCGACTCAAAGCTCTCTTTAATTCTACGGTCAATATTGCTATTAAATAAACGATAATGTTGATAAAACTCTCTTGGTTTGTTTTGGATATTTTTAAGGTAGGCTTCTAAAACTAGACTTGCTTTATGTTCTTCGCCAAGTTGTGAAAGAACGCCGACACGGTCCGTGATTTCCTCTGGTGACATATGAGCAGAGAATTCCATACCGGTGTTAAAAAGGGAATTTACAACATCATCAAAGTTATCGTCAAAAGTATCGTATAAGAGTGCCCATGGAGCATGTATGGCTGCACGTAAGCCGTCAACTTTTGCGCGCTGGTCCAGAACATGTGCTTGTAAATAAAAAGCCTCTTTATCAAACCAACCGGATTTCAAGGCATCTAAGATAACATGATCAAAATCATCAAAATGAGTAAATCCGTATTTTATAAGAATATTATTCGCCTCTATGTTGTTAGCGTTTAAATCAGACTGCGTCAGCATAGATCTTGATTTGTTAAACCCTTTGATGTGACTTAAATTTGGCGCTAATTTTGGTTCGAACACGGCCCAACCAAGTAGAGAAATAGATGCAATCGACTGTCTAGTCACATCATCGTGAAGATTGTTTAAATCATTTTCAATAAGAGAGAGAAAATATCTTAGTCGACGGATAACTCTAATGTTAGTTATTCCAAGCTGCGTTGTGCAAATTGCTAGATCCTTATCAATCTTTTCATTTCCTAATGCCAGAGCTGCAACTTCCGATGCTGTGGGCTCAAAACGTAAAGCATGGTCGATAACCTTTTCGAGATACTCATGATAGATTGGTCTGGCGTCGCCAAGTCCCTCCTCGTTAAGAAGTAAAATCACCTTGCACTTCTTTTGTTCTTTTAAGAAAGAAGCGAAGCCAAGTATCTCGTGCAGTTCCAGCCCTTGGCCAGATCTCTCAATATCATCAATACAAACAATCTGATTTCTAATCAGATTTGAGCTGCTAATGCTTATCAGATCTCCAAGTTTACCAATTACTGGTAATCCTCCAATAATCGTTTTTGCTGGATTGAATAGACGACGATAAGCTTTATTTAGAAGTGCTTGGCGGCTGTCATCGTCGTAGATACCTTCGGCGAATGAGTCCCAAGTAAGCTCCGGATTTGCTCCAACGAGAGACTCCGTAGACTGGAATATAAGCGCCTTCAGATTGTCTAGGCTGCGGATCCCAAATGCGGACACATAAGAATATAGCTTCCGACCTCCAAGAGTATTTCCGCGTCTTGCAGAAATCTCCCGCTGCCAAGCGTAGGTTTTCCCTACGCCCCAGCGGCCGCAAATACTTAACACTTCGGGTTTATCGCTTCGTAAAAAACGATCAATTTCCTTTGATATAAAAATGCTTGACATCTTTACTTCCGTGCTTGATCCGAGCGATTGTCAGAACTAAGCCTCTTGTTGGTTTTACCAGCCCAATTAAAATGTAGCCGATAGATCCAATGATGACAAGACGGGATAATCCTAAACATTTTGCCTAAACGATTTTGCACAGATTGCTTCCAAAACTATTGAGATATGTCTTCTAGTTCTGTTTCTGCTTGTATCCAAATTGCCTCCGCGGCAAGTTCCTCGGTAGTAATAGCAATCAGCCGCGTGTTGGCCCGCGTGATCTCCGCCGTTCGGCCGGGTGATCCGTAGAGCTTCGGATCGGCCAGCCTCGCCTCCAGCGCCGCCCGTTCGGCGCCAAGCTTCGCCAGCAGCGCCTCGGCGTCGCGGGCGCGCTTGCGTAGCGGCGCGGTGGCGCGACGCTGCTCGGCGCGGTCGCGGCGGTCCTCGGCGCGGGCCGGGGCAGGGGAGGCCCCTGGCTCCCGCGGCGCCTCGCGCGCGGCCGCCCGGGCGCGCTCCGCCAGCCAAGTGCGATAGTCGGCCATGTCGCCCTCGAACGGCGCCACCCGCCCGTCGCCGACCAGCCACAGCCGGTCCGCGACCAGCTCGACCAGGTGCGCGTCGTGGCTGATCAGCAGCACCGCGCCCTCGAACTCCGCCAGCGCCCGGATCAGCGCATCGCGTGCGTCGAGGTCGAGGTGGTTGGTCGGCTCGTCCAGGATCAGCAGCTGCGGCGCGTCCCGCGTCGCCAGCGCCAGCAGCAGCCGCGCCTTCTCGCCGCCCGACAGGTCCCGCGTCGGCGTGTCGGCGCGGTTCGCGTCGAGCCCGAACCGCGCCAGCTGCGCCCGCACCGCAGTGGGCAGCGCCTGCGGCAGCGCCCGCCCCATGTGCTGCACCGGGGTCTCGTCCGCCACCAGCTCGTCGGTCTGGTGCTGCGCGAAATAGCCCACCCGCAGCTTCGGGCTGTGCTGCATCCGCCCGCGCAGCGGCGCCAGCCGGCCGGCGATCAGCTTGGCGAAGGTCGACTTGCCGTTGCCGTTGGCGCCCAGCAGCGCGATGCGGTCCTCCATGTCGATCCGCAGCGACAGCCCGCCCAGCACCACCCGGTCGCCATAGCCGATGTCGGCCCGCTCCAGCGTCAGCATCGGCGGCGCCAGCCTTGCGGGCTCCGGGAACGCGAACCGCGTCGGCGCGTCCTCGACCACGCTCTCCATCGCCGGCAGCCGCTCCAGCGCCCGCAGCCGCGACTGCGCCTGCTTCGCCTTGGTGGCGCTGGCGCGGAACCGGTCCACGAACGACTGCATGTGCGCCCGCCGCGCCGCGATCCGCTCCGCCGCCCGGCCCTGCTGCAGCGCCTGCTCGGTGCGGATGCGCACGAACTCGTCGTAGCCGCCCGGCGTCAGGCTGAGCCGCCCGCGATCCAGGTGCGCGATCGCCTCCACCGCCCGGTCCAGCAGCCCGCGATCGTGGCTGACGATCAGCGCCGCCCCCGGGAAGCGCGCCAGCCAGCCTTCCAGCCACAGCGTCGCCTCGAGGTCGAGATGGTTGGTCGGCTCGTCCAGCAGCAGCAGGTCGGGGGCCAGGAACAGCGCCGTCGCCAGCGCCACCCGCATCCGCCAGCCGCCGGAGAAGTCGTCCACCGCCCGCGCCTGCGCCGCGGCGTCGAAGCCGAGCCCGGACAGGATGGTCGCCGCCCGCGCCGGCGCGCCGTCGGCGCCGATCGCCCGCAGCCGCTCGTGCAGGTCGGCCAGCCGCATCGGCTCGGTGGCCGCCTCGGCCTCCGCCAGCAGCGCGGTGCGCTCCACGTCCCCGGCCAGCACCGTGTCCAGCAGCGACGCCGGGCCGGACGGCGCCTCCTGCCGCACCCGCGCCATCCGCGCCCGGCCCGACAGCCGGATCGTGCCGCCGTCCGGCTGGATGTCGCCGGCGATCGCGGCCAGCAGCGTCGACTTGCCCGCACCGTTGCGGCCGACCAGTCCGATCCGGCGGCCGGGATCGACGGTGAGCTCGGCGCCGTCCAGCAGCGTGCGGCCGGCGATGCGGAGCGTCAGGTCGGACAGCACCAGAAGGCTCATGACACTCCTCAAGTAAGGCCAGGGCGCTGCCCTGGACCCGCCAAGGGCGGAGCCCTTGGAACCCTTTTGTGATAGCTGCTAAGTCGCGGCGACACCCCAGGAGACATAACATGGCGATCGAGCACACCCTGTCGATCCTCAAGCCCGACGCGACCCGCCGCAACCTCACCGGCAAGATCAACGCCCTGTTCGAGGCGGCCGGCCTGCGCATCGTGGCGCAGAAGCGCATCCAGCTCTCCGAGGCCGAGGCCGGCGCATTCTACGCCGTGCACAAGGAGCGGCCGTTCTACGGCAGCCTGGTGTCGTCGATGCTGTCGGCGCCGGTCGTGGTGCAAGTGCTCGCCGGCGAGAACGCGGTGGCCAAGCACCGCGAGGTGATGGGCGCCACCGACCCGAAGAAGGCCGAGCCGCACACGGTCCGCGCGCAGTTCGCCGAGAGCATCGAGGCCAACTCCGTGCACGGCTCCGACAGCCCCGAGAACGCCGCCACCGAGATCGCCTTCTTCTTCGCCGGCACCGAGATCCTGCCCTGAGCGCCGGCGCGGCCGCCCTCCCGGACGCGCCCGCCCTCGGCCGCCGCCGCGCCGGCGGCCCGATGATCGCCGCCGCGGTCATCGGCAACCTGCTGGAGGTGTTCGACTTCATCGCCTACGGCACCTTCGCGGTGATGATCGGCCGGGCGTTCTTCCCCGCGCACGACCCGTTCGTGAACCTGCTGCTGTCGGTCTCCACCTTCGGCATCGGTTTCATCACCCGTCCCCTCGGCGCAATCGTGGTGGGAGGGCTCGCCGACCGCCGCGGCCGCCGCGCCGGCATGCTGGTCTCGCTCGGCCTGATGGGGCTGGGCAGCCTGATCATCGCCGTGCTGCCGACCTACGCCAGCATCGGCCTCTGGGCGCCCGGCCTGCTGGTGCTGGCCCGGCTGATCCAGGGCCTGGCCTGGGGCGCCGAGGCCGGCCCCGCCACCACCTACCTGCTGGAGAACGCGCCCCCTGGCCGCTCCGGCCTGTTCGCCTCTTGGCAGGCCGCGAGCCAGATGCTGGCCGTGCTGGCCGCGGGCCTGCTCGGCTACGGCGCCAACGGGCTGCTGGGCTCGGCCGCGATGGAGTCCTGGGGCTGGCGCATCCCGTTCGCGCTCGGCGTGCTGGTGGTCCCGCTGGGCCTCGTGCTGCGCCGCGGCCTGGAGGAGGCCCCGATCCCTGCCGCGGCCGGCCCGGTGCCGGACCGCCTCCGGCTCCTGTTCTCCGGCGGCGCCCTGCCGCTCCTCTTCGCCCTGATGCTCCTGACCGCCGGCACCGTCAGCCAGTACTTCGTCAACTACACCACCACCTACGCCCTGACGGTGCTGCACCTGCCCACCGGCCTCGCCCTGCTCGGCACCGTGGTGGTGGGCGTCGCCGGCACATTGGCCGCGCTAGGCGCCGGCCACCTGTCGGACCGCATCGGCCGCATCCCCGTGATCGTGCTCCCGCGCCTCGCCCTCGGCCTGCTGATCCTGCCCCTGCTGTGGCTGCTCGACGCCTACCCTGGCGCCTGGACCTTTTCCGCCGTAGCCGCCACGATCGCCGTTCTGCAGGTGGGCGGCTTCGCCGGCTCGGTGGTGCTGCTGGTCGAGCTGTTCCCGCCCGCCGTCCGCACCACCGGCTTCGGCGCCCTCTACGCCATCGCGGTCTCGCTGTTCGGGGGGACGGCGCAGATCGTGTTCACGGCGCTGATCCACTGGACGGGGGACCCAGCCTCGCCGGCGTGGTATTTAGCAGTAGTAAATCTTTTAGCATCTGTTGCAGGCCTGTTTCTGCGCAACCGCTGAACAAGATGTCGTATGAGGTAGCTATTTCTGCAGCATCAATAATAATCAGCTACATGATGTCAGCGAAAGGCAGGCGGTATTAATCGAACTGTTGGCATATTGCCTACAACGAGAGGGAACACGAGCTTGTATCTGCCAAGTGAGTAGGTGGGAGGTGTTACATTAAACTTGCGACGCAGGCCTTCGGTTTGCCTAAATCGAAATCTTTTTAGTATCGTCCGACAACGGTTAGGTTGAAGCTTGTGTTGCTTAAACTCGATCTTCAAACGGAGGTGTTAATGTTCGATCTTCCAGATGTGGCAATCGGAGCAGTAGTTGCATCCGTTATTGCTGGCGTTGTATCTTTGCTTGGTCTAATCATTTCAAAGGAGCAGAAAACTTCCGAGTTTAGGCAAGCATGGATCAACGACCTTAGAAAAGAAGTCTCCATATTAGTTTCTCACACGATTACAATTCAAGGTTATCTAGCAACAAGCCCTAAGAATGATGGTGATTTGTGGCAAAAAACTAGAGAAGATATGTTATGGCTGAATAGAGCTAATTCTATGATAAGGCTTCTTCTTAACAAACGAGAAGAGCCCTCCGAAGCAATTCTCTGCACTATTACCGATCTTGAAAATCACTTCTCCTCTGAAAGTAAGTACGATCAAGATGAATTGCACAGAGTACAGGACATGCTAGTTGAGCAAGTCTGCGTAGTGTTGAAAGAAGAATGGAATCGCGTTAGAAAGGGGGAGTTGACATACCGGATTGCAAAGTTTTTGACCATTTGTTTCGTAGCAACGATGCTTGTATGGTTAATGTTAATATACATAGAATACCGTCGCATAGGTGGCATGTACTATGCTCAAGGCTGATAGGGCTCAAGACTCAGCCCTTCTGTGGTTGGATATATCCAGTTAATTTTCCTGCTTTGTATATCTTTCATGACGTAAGCATTAATCAACGGAGAGTTTACCCTTGACTCTACTTTTATCACATGTGTGTCTACTGTGATGACTAACTTTGTTATCGGCATTAGACCATATATCGAATGCTTCATATACTGGCCTGACGTATCGACTTCGTGAGTATAACGAAAAAATTTAACGTCAACAGGTTGCGGAGGAGACTTTAACGATCTCGCAATATCGCTCCAATTTGATAGCAGAATACCTTGGGCATCGTATAAACCACCGTCCTCATTCAGCTGAATGGTCAAGGGTGTCTGTGCGTCTATTCTTTTGCTTTCGGCCCAGCTCTTTGAAGTTGAAGGTTTAATAGATACTACATTAGGAACATGTATATGGAGGTTGATAACAATCTTCAGAAGTATCCCCTCTAAATCTTTTTCAGTTGGAGTCCTTGCTACTACTAGACGAATATTATTGTTGTTTGCATATTCCTCAGCCCCAGACTGAAATCCAGCAGACGTAACCATTATTCCATTGATGTTACCTATACTGTTTAATACTGATGCAAAAGTTGCAACTTTTTCCTTAGATACAGGTTTCCTATAACGCTTACATTCAATTGCTGTTCTATATGGCACTCCAGCGATCTCAAATTCCCAAAACACGTCTATCTGATGTTCTTGCCCGAAGCGATCTGCAACCAAAACGTTCTGACTTATACGTAATGTATGCAGGCCAGCAGCTTTAGTGAGTATCGCGTAGATACCTTGAACTAACTGTTCATATTCGGTTGACGACATCTCAGATGTGCTCGTCATATAGCATCCTTATCGTCTATCCACGTCACTGTATGGTAGAACTCTTATCTCCGAGTGATCTAGTGGGTAAAGGTGTAACTGACAACTGAATAACGCGGCACGCATAACAAACTCGGTCGAGTTGTCTTGTAAGTAGCCGTAAATGCCGTCGCTGTCTAACCTTTCTACTTGGCTACCTAACCGACACCTCTATGATCCCGCCAATGATCCCCCTCCCGCTCGACATCGCCCGCATCTACCTCGAACCCGCCGTGGACACCCACGTCCGCGGCCGCGACATCCTCGCCCGCTTCCCCCACGCCGAGCGCATCCCCGTCGAGTCCCACTGGCGCATCCCCGAACTCCGCGACGCCGACCCCGGCGACTACCTCGCCGCCAAGCGCCAGGCCCTGGTGCTCGGCGTGAAGAAGGGCCTCGCCTTCCGCCCCAACGGCCGCAGCGCCGACTTCATCGCGCCCTCCTCCTCCAACGGCTGCGCCATGGCCTGCGCCTATTGCTACGTCGCCCGGCGCAAGGGGCACGCGAACCCCGTCAGCGTCTTCGTCAACATCGAGGCGATCGCGGCCGCCACCGCCCGCCACGTGGCGCGCCAGGGCCCCAAGACGGTGCCGAATCAGGTGGACCCGCACGCCTGGGTCTACGACCTCGGCGAGAACGGCGACCTGTCCGTGGACGCCGCGATCTCCGACAACGTGCGCGACCTGGTCGCCTTGTTCCGCGCCCTGCCGGACGCCAAGGGCAGCTTCGCCACCAAGTGGGTGAATCCGGACCTGCTCGGCTACGAGCCCCAGGGCCGCACCCGCATCCGCATGTCCCTGATGCCGCCCGACCTGGCGCGGCTGCTCGACGTCCGTACCGCCCCCGTGGCCGAGCGCATCGCCGCCATCCCCGAGCTGCACCGCGCCGGCTACGAGGTCCACCTGAACTTCTCCCCCGTCGTGCTGCGCGAGGGCTGGGAGGCGGAGTGGGGCGCGCTGTTCGGCGAGCTGGACGACGTCCTGCCCGCCGCCGTGAAGGACCAGCTGGCCGCCGAGATCATCATGCTCACCCACAACAGGGACCTGCACGAGCTCAACCTCGCCTGGCACCCCAAGGCGGAGGAGCTGCTGTGGCGCCCGGACCTCCAGGAGGAGAAGCTGTCCGAGAGCGGCGCCGTGAACCTGCGCTACCGCACCGGCTGGAAGGGCCAGTGGCTGCGGCGCTTCAAGGACCTGCTGGCCGCCCGCATGCCCTACTGCCGCGTGCGCTACGCCTTCTGACGGGTCGGCCGCTCAGGCCCGGAGCAGCGCCTTCAGCTCCGGCAGGTAGGTCGGCCCGATCCGGACCACCGCGCCGTCCGCCAGCACCGCGACCCAGACGCCCAGCCCCTCGTGACGCAGGCTGCGGATCAGGTCGCGGCGCACGATCGAGGACCGGCGCAGCCGCACGAACACCGCCGGGTCTAGCCGGCCCTCGATCTGGATCATGGACTCGTGCAGCAGGTAGCTCGTCCGGCCCGTCCAGAGCCGGACATAGTCCCGCTCCGCGTCGACCCGGTCGAGGTCCTGCACCGCGATCCGCACCATCGCGCCGCGGTGCGGCGCCCAGAGCTGGGTGGGCCAACGCCGCTCCGGAGCGAGGGCTGCCGCGTGGGACCGGGACCGCCGCGCCTTCTCGATCGCCTCGGCGAAGCGCGCGCGCGAGACCGGCTTCAACAGGTAGTCGACGGCGGACACGTCGAAGGCGGCCAGCGCGTACCGGTCGTGGGCCGTGCAGAAGATGACGGCGGGCCGATTGGCGGACGAGCTGATCGCGCTTGCCACCGCCAGGCCGTCGAGCCCCGGCATGGCGATGTCGAGCAGCACCAGGTCGGGCGAGAGCGCCGCGATGCCGTCCAGCCCGGCGCGGCCGTCCCCGGCGCTGCCCACCACCTGCACGCCGCCCACCTCGGCGCACAGCAGGCACATCCGCTCCCGGGCGATCGGCTCGTCGTCGACGACCAGGACCCGCAGCACGGACACGCTCACACCGCCAGCATCCCGGCCTGCCGGTCGAACCGGAGCGGGATCGTGATCCGTGTCTCGAAGCCGCCGCCCTCGAGCCGGCGGGGGATGCATCGGGCCAGGTCGTCGTAGCGCAGCGCCAGCCTGGAGGCCACGTTGGCGAGCCCGATGCCGTGCCCGCCGGCGCTCTCGCCGTCTGGTCCGTCGTTCCGGATGGCGATGACCAGCATCCCGCGCTCCGCCCGGGCGGTCACCACGATCCGCACCGGCACGGTCGACCGCGCGACCCCGTGGCGGATGCTGTTCTCGACGATCGGCTGCAGCAGCAGGGCAGGGACCCGCGCGTCGGCCAGCTCCTCGGGCACGGCCATCTCGATCGACATCCGCTCGCCGAAGCGGATCTGCTCGATCCGCAGGTAGAGCGTCTGCATCTCGAGCTCGTCGGCGAGCCGGACGTCCTCCGAGGCGTCCGAGGTCAGCGTCACGCGGAGGAAGGCGGACAGCGCCTCGATCGCGCGCTCCGCACCCCGCGTGTCGCCCTTCATCACCAGCCCGGACACGGTGTTCAGCGCGTTGAACAGGAAGTGCGGGTTGAGCTGGTAGCGGAGCGCGCAGAGCTCGGCCGAGCGGGCGGCCGCCTCCGAGGCGGCCGCGCGGCGCAGCAGGTCCTGCGTCTGCACCGAGTTGGACACCGCGGTGTAGAGCACCGCCCAGGCCGCGAACACGAAGTAGTTCTCGATCGCGGAATGGATCACCTCGCCGAACAGGCCGAGATGCATGTCCATGCCCATGTCCGACAGGTAGGCCTGCGGGGCGAACACGAACATGACGTTGTAGTTGATCACCGACAGCACCGCCGCCGGCGGCACCGCGCCCAGCAGGGCGGCCGCCAGCCGCAGCCGCATCGGCGCCGCCTCGAGCCGCTGCAGCAGCAGGTAGATCAGGCCAGCCATGGCGACCGCCACCAGGGCGGTGAGCGCGTGCCGCTCCATGAGCATGTACGGATGGCTGAACCCGTAGACGACGCACCGGACCACCGCCACGGCCAGGTAGAGCAGCCAGGCGGCGGCCGCCGTTCCGATCGCGAACGACGCGCTCGACCAGCGGGGCGGCTGTCCGGGTCGCGCGGCGGCGGCGGGCGAGGCTGCGGTCATGCGCCGGAGCATAGGCGAGCGCCGCGCCGGCCCCCAGCCCGCCGACCGCGGTTGGTCGAGCGGTGTGGGCGGTTGGTCGAACGGGCCCTTCTGGATCGTCGCGACGGCGGGCAGTCGGTCGCGCCTGCCCCCATCGTCGCCCCGGCGCGGCGGCCCGCAACGCCATGAGGAGACGTCAGCATGTCCCATCCCTGCAGGATCGACCGGAGGCTGGCGCGCCTTGCCGGCCTCGTCATCGGCGCGGCGCTGCTGGCCCCGCCGGCCCGCGCGGCCGACCTCTCGCTGCAGCAGGCCGTGCACGTGCCGAACCGATCGCCCGAGTTCATCGCACGCGACCCCGCGCGCCATCCGCTGGAGGAGCTGCGCTTCTTCGGCGTGACGCCGCGATCCTCGGTGATCGAGATCTGGCCGGGCGGCGGCTACTGGACCGAGATCCTCGCCCCCTATCTGCACGATCACGGCACCTACACTCTCGCGGTCGACGTCCCCGACGGCGAGCCCGAGGGCCAGAACTTCGCGATCGGCCCGAAATTCGCCGCCAGGCTCGACGCCGACCCGGCGGCGTACGGCAACATCGACTACGCCTTCTTCGGCCTGAAGCACCCGGGGCTGTCGACACCGGACAGCGCCGACGTCGTGCTGACGTTCCGCAACCTGCACAACTGGGTCAACCAGGCCGACGTCAGGGTGTTCCTCGCCAGCATCCACCGCGCGCTCAAGCCGGGCGGCATCCTCGGCGTCGAGGATCATCGCGGCAATCCGCGCCTGCCGCAGGACCCGAAGGCGCGTTTCGGCTACCTCCGCCAGGACTACGCGATCGCGCTGATCACGAAGGCCGGCTTCAGGCTGGTCGGCGCGTCCGAGATCGATGCCAACCCGCGCGACACGGCCGATTACCCGCGCGGCGTCTGGGCGCTGCCGCCGACTTACGCGCTGGGCGACAAGGACCGGGACAAGTATCGCGCGATCGGCGAGGCCGACAACTTCGTCCTGAAATTCGTGAAGGTCGGCGATTAGATCGAGGAAGCCGACGTTCGCGGGCGACATGGTCGGGTCGCGACGGGACGCGATCTGGCCGGTGATGCCGGATCGCGAATGCCGTGCACGTGCTGCGGTCGACAAGGGCGTTACGAGACAGCGATGATCTCCGACATGAAGTTCGTCGATCCTGCATGGCGTTTCGTCGAAGTTCGAATGCAGGGCGCCTGCGATCCTGGCACCACGAGGATACCGGACGCGCTCTCGCGTCGGTGTTCGGCAGGAGCCCAGATCATGTCACGTCTCAAGTCCTTCAGTCTGCTTCACGCGATGTCCGTCGCGCTGCTGGTCGCGTCGGTCGGTCAGCGCCAGGCCCGCGCCCAGGACGTGACCCCGATACGCGTCGACCTGACCGGACTGCAGCTCGGCTCGCCGTCGGGTCGTGCGGAAGCGGAACGGCGGATCGCGCGGGCGGCCGACCGGATCGTCGGCGAGCAGGAGATGGGCGATCCCCAGGCCATGTCGCAGTTCGATCGGGTCCGCGGGGACATCATCCGGCGGGCCGATGCGCGACTGGACAACCTAGAGCATCATCCGATCGAACGGACTCGTTCGATCGGATAAAGATGCTCGTCAAAACAACAAGCTAGAGGATGATCCGTGAGCCTAAGCGATCGGATCATCCTCTAGCCGCT
>CAXTJM010000068.1:0-11797 GCA_964244585.1 uncultured Acetobacteraceae bacterium
GCTGAAGGCTCGCCAGTTCGCTGAATCTCGGCGTCATTCACAACTTTTTCTGCAGACGTTGCACAAGCGGCCGCATCTGAGAAGGCTCGTCTGGCTTGGTCCCTCAACATACTCCAGGAACCCGGAAGTGCTTGCGCTAAACATGCCATGGATGCTTGCTGATCGCTGAGACGAGCTGCGAGATGCGCAACCTATTCCTGGATAGGGCACTTCTCGTTGACACGATGGCCGAGCGCAGGGCCTCCTTTTTCCCGCCGCCCTGACGTGCCGCTCAGACACGGCACAGGCGATGTCTCGCACTTACGGGCTCGATACGTTCATACCGCGCTCATGCATCGTCCCCATGCATAGCGAAGCAGTCACCAGCGAAGGATTGGCTCGATCCTTCCTACCGGCGGGCCCGGCGTTATGCGCCGGAACGAGACTAGCGAATTAGATCATCGGAGCGACGGAGCGACTGCAGACTGCGCCACATGAGAAGATGCTGGCCTTGGCGCTCAGCTAATCTTCATCTTCCAAAGAAGCCTTCCACTCCTTGTATCCCTTCTCAAAGTGCCGGTTCGTATCGTCGATATCGACTTCGAGGTAGCGGTCTCGGATGATAGCCACAAGCTTGGTCTGGCAGGCATTGAGTTCGCGGAGAGCCTGCCTGGTGTCTTTAAGGGCTGTACCGTCCGAGCCATCTGCCGATCCCATCGCACTATGCCGAAATACCTGTCGATCCCCTCTCCCAGGTAGCTCATCGTATTTCTCCATATAAGCGAGCGAGTGACTCAAGCTTTCCTTGAGAGAGACGACGCCGTCATATAGCTCTTGGTCATACAGATGAAAATCCGTGCGGCGACAGACGTCTTTCAAGTTCTCACATATCATAACACTTTCGTAATTCAGTAGCTTCGGCATTTCCGCAATATGCCTATCAATGGCATTCGTGCTGATGTGCCGCATAACCCATCGCAGATTCTCAAGATCACGAACCCGCTTGATTTCATCTGCCGATTTGCCCTCGAGCTCGCGCGGCCGCTTGGGATCTCTTTCCACGATTGCGGTCAAGGCGTTCTTCAGCAAGGCCTGAAGGCTTCCCAGGCCACCTTTTGCCTTGGCTTGCGCTTCGTCCAGCGTGTAGTCGAAAATGCGCTGGCGGTCGAAGTCGAAGGGCATCTTCTCAAAGGCCGAGTGCGCCTTGTTGAGAAGCATAATGATGCGCTCCCAGCCGACATGAACACTGGCCATGCCAAGCTCGAACGTCACATTGGCGTTCGGCAGAGCATCGTCAGTATTGGCCAACCCTGTAATTGGGGTCACATCGGCGACGATGATATCCGACACCCGTATGTTCTCCGCCAGCTTCAATGGGATGTTCGTGGCTCCAGACGAATTGGATGTGGCTTGGATGATATCGAGGTCGACTATCCCGGCCTGCCTGAGATCGACGGCCGCCAAGTTCAGAGCTCCCTTGATTGCGCCGGTGGTTGATGGCTGTGGCAGATCGCTCTGCCAAGCGAGGAAAACCGTCAGCTTCTTCAACGTCGCCCCTCTATACATTCGTTCCAGCTAGACAACCCCGGCGGTCACGATAACGCGGCACCATCGCCCATCGGACGCCAGCGATAAAGCAGACTGGAGCAGATGCCATGGCACCCCTGAAGTTATGGTTGCAGCTTCACCCGCCAGGGCCTAGCGCCAAACGGGTCACCCTCCACCCCATCGAATCGTGCGCCCACCCCACCTACGGCGAAGCCGGACGCGCGGGTTGTGTGTGGCGATTGCGAGACGCGGGCCCGCGCTAAGCGCCGCCCGCTTAGACCGGCTGTTTCAATCTTGCCGAACCCATTGCCCTCTACGGTTGCCTCGGTTGTCGAGGACATACGCGTGGCCGGTGCGCCCAGAGAAGAGGATGCCCCGACCTTTCCGAGCATCCAGCGTCCCGGCGGCGGCGGCGCGCAGCTCTGAAAATGTTACGCCAGAATTGCGCTCCACGCGCAATGTTGTTTTCGGTGCGATGCCTTCCACATCAGCAACCTTCCGCAAGCTGCGCGTTGGGTAGCGGTAATCCCCGTTCTTTGGATTATCATATGACCAATAATATGTAGATTGCTTCAACATCTTACTCTCCAGCCATTTCATTCGCGGGTTTTGAAGCGCCTTTGGTCAGAACAACCTGACCCTGCCAAGGTGTAGTATAAACATGCAGCTCTTCCCGGTCGCCATCCATTTCCTCCCAGGCATCAAGAAGCTCACGCCATGCTCGTGCCGACTTGTTTCCTCGCCCCAATAAACGAATGAGGCGGACCATAGGAAGAACTGCAAATCCATTATCGTCTATCTCGTTAAATACAGACTGGAGTTCGTACTTCCTCATCTGCACATCAATGGGGGTCTTAATTTCTGGCGCAGAAGAGGCTTTCGCCATGGGTCAAACTCCAGCTACAAGCCAAGATAGTGCGCCAAGAAGTTTAGGAAGTCGAGTCAGAAGTTTAACTTGCAGGCAGATAACATATCACAGAACCGTCACGGCCGACTTCCGTCGGTCAAAACTTGCGGACTGCATATGTTCCAGCCCGAAATCGATTGGCTTCGATGTTCGACAAATAACGCAGAAACTCGATAGGATAGCTCTACTGGTCTTATCCAGCCAGTTGGGCGCTGATGAGCGCATGCTTATAACGATGGCAGGTCGGGCAAAGTAGAGCGAAATCTGCCAGCGTCGTCACACGACGACCCTCATCAAGCGGGTGCAGGTGATGGACATCGAGCAGGGAGCGCGGTCGGATAGCTGCGCCATTGATTAAGGTAACAGGGTCAAAGCTGCATGTGTCGCAGGTTAGCGTGCCTGCTTTTTGGCGCTGAAGGACGAACTTCTGCGCAAGCCAGGCCGCCCGCAACCGTATTTTTGCGCGCTGCTCTTCGGTCATGCCCTCCATCGCCGAGGCTTTCAGATCAATATCGATATTCTTTGTGATTCTTTTATCGATCGTGCTTTGCTCGGCTGCTGCGATATCATCTTCGGTTCCGACCCAGGAATTGGAGGTGGCTCGCGGCATCAGTGGCAGATCTGCAATAAAGCCCCGCTCATCATCATTCATCGGCCGCAGCGTCGCGGAGGGATGTGCAAACAGCCGCTGCATCGCTTCAGGTGAAAACAGGCGGTTGGCAACCGGCCTAGTGGAAATCTCGTAGCTTTCGACGATCGGAAACGCTACCGACCAACGCCGCCGCTTTCCATCTTCAGCCCACATATCCTGCATTCGCTCGAAATCGGCATCACCGACGATAGCTCGGAGCGGGCGCGCAGTCGGCCGGAGGCGGTGAACGGCAACCAGGCGGCCTGCGACTTCCGCGTGCGCGGCGCGCTCTGTGAGGTAACCAGCGTCGGCTTCAAAGCCGGCGTTCGGCGAGCCAAAGTTCTTTGTAATGTATTCAAGCACATAGCCGCTGCCAAACTGCCTAGACACCGTGGCCTGGCACTGAGGCATGGCTTGGGGGGCGTCAGACGCTGGCGTGAAGCCTATCCAGTGCGAAGCCACCAGCCAGTCGGCTTTCGCTGCGGTCACAGGAGCTGGCAAATCGGCAATCCGGGACACTGGCATGGGACTCATTCGGGACGGGCCATCAGCCTAGCTGCCCCCTCTCCTTTTTACATCCTCGATAAAGAGTGTGATAACGTCCTTTATCACACTCCAATCGGCTTGGATCACCTCGTGCGCTTCCCATACCCCTGCTACCCCGCCGAATTCGAAATTCCCGGCGACTGGTGGATCGAAGCCGGCATGCCCGGCTTCATACCGGTCGCTGCGTCCTTCGCGTCGTCAGACCCTGCTGCGCAGCTCATTCCCCTGCGCGACATCGAGCCGCCGTTTCGTCACCCCGAACACCCCAAAGACTTTGGCGGCTTTGACCGTGCACGGCTCGTGCGCATCCTGTCCGGCTTTATCGCGAGTGCGGCGATGGAGCCGGTGCCCCTGCTTGCGCTGCCCGCCGTGGAGTTCGAGCCATGGCCGTTCCGCTATCGGCCACGCAATGGCTATCACCGCTTCTATGCTTCCGTCGCTGCGGGCTTCACGTCCCTGCCGGGGATCGTGCAATGACCAGCGCCCTCATTCTCTCCCCTGCCCCGTCGCTTATACCCAGGCCGCTCTATGCGTCGACGCCGAAGGCCGCCCAGCGTGTGCTGGAATTCTTCACCGCGCAGATCAACAACGACCATACCCGCAAGGCGTACCTCAACGCGACGAGGCGTTTCGCCGATTGGTGCGCGACCCACGGCCTCCACCAGCTCGACCAGGTGCAGGCGTTCCATGTCGCCGCCTTTGTCAAAGACCTGCAGGGGCAGTTCACCCCGCCTACGGTGAAGCAGCATCTGGCCGCCATCCGAATGCTGTTCGATTGGCTGGTGACCGGTCATGTCATTGACACCAATCCTGCGCACGCCGTGCGCGGCCCAAAATACGTGGTCAAGAAGGGCAAGACCCCGGTGCTGGACGCCGGCGAGGCGCGCGCGCTGCTCGACGCCATTCCGGACGACACCCTGGTTGGCCTGCGCGACCGGGCGCTGATCGGTGTCATGGTCTACACCTTCGCACGCATCAATGCGGTCCTTGAGATGAAGGTGAAGGATTACTTCATCCAGGGACGGCGCGGCTGGGTGCGCCTGCATGAGAAGGGCGGCAAGGAGCACGAAGTGCCCTGCCACCATACGCTGGAGCGGTTCCTCGACGCCTACATCGACGCCGCCGGCATTGCCCACGACGCGGCCGGCCCGTTGTTTCGCTCTGTCGGTCGCAAGACCGGCCGCGGCGAGGCGCTCTGGCAGCAGGACGCCTATCGCATGATCCAAAGGCGCGCCGCCGCGGCTGGCATCGCGACCAAGATCGGCAATCACATCTTTCGCGCGACCGGCATTACCGCCTACCTCAAAAACAAGGGCACGCTGGAGCACGCGCAGACGATCGCCAACCATTCCTCGCCGCGCACGACGAAGCTCTATGACCGGCGCAGCGATGAGATTTCGCTCGGTGAAGTCGAGAAATTTCGATATGACCGGAAACCCGGCCATTACGCCTACGCAGCATGAAGAGGTCCAGCAACGCCGCCTCAAACCCGCGACCAGGTGCGCCTCAGCGAAGAGATACAAAAACCAGCCGGCGAAGATTTCCCGCGCGGCGAAGGGGGCTGGAGCAACATGACCGCCTGGCAGTGGGAATGTTTCGAGGGTTACGCCAATTCTGCCGGGTTCGCCGTGACAGACGCAGGCCCCCTTCTCTCACCTATCCGCACCTTCAAAATTACCCGCAACGATAGGCTGGGCCTGGTTTTAGAAACCCTGATCGTCGGTGAGACGCAGGCGAGCAGCGTCCCTGCGCATCCTATGGGTATGGTGCGGCTTACCACGGAGACGGTGCAGTTCGCCGGAAACGGCGGGGTGACTTGCACTGCGCATGGCGTGGTGTCCTTCAGTGAGAGTGAGACATATACCCCCGAGCTAGTGAAGGAGACGACGCAAAAGGCACAGGTGCATTTGCTGACCGCCCAGCTCAGGAACGACGTTGCACCCGCCTACACGATCGACTGGCTGGGTAACCTCAACAGAGGTATCTATGTCTGGCAGGGTTCCTTCATCAAGGACAGGCAGGAAAGCATCGACACGCGCGCTCTGGGATATGGGGCCGAGGCGATTGAGTTATCCGAGCGTGATATCACACAGCAATCGATGAACAGCTCCGCGCTGGAAATGGTCATCGACGGCACGCGCCTTTTCCTGTGCGAGTGCGCGCCCGAAGTGTCGAAAGGTATCAAGGGGCCGGGTTACATACTTTATGTCGGCGACCCAACCGATGAAGTCAGAACAAAAGTCCGACAGGTTCTTTCCTTCTGCCTCGGGAATTACCTTGTCTATCTCGGCTGTACTATGCTGTCAGAAAACTCCGAGATAGTCGCGTTCAGCGCGATTTCACCGCCGTCGATCGGCAGGGTGTCGGAAACCCCTGTGCTGCCGCCCGCCTTTCTTGGCAACGGCAACACGATGGTAGCAGACCAGCGAGTCGTCGCCCGGATGGCAAACGCTGTTTACGCGCACTATGACGAGCTGCGGTTCAATTCGTTTAGCTGGAATTACTGGCACGCCATGTGCGCGCCGGTGCATATGGCAGCGGGCCATTTCGGTGCAGCGACCGAAGCACTGCAAAAAGCCTATATGAATGCGCACCCGGCGAAGTTTCCTAGAACCCTCATCACCGACAAAGCCAAATGGAAAGCTCTCAAGGACGCACTTCTGAAGGCCATAGCCGAAGCCGGGCTTGAGCCTGCCGTGAGCACCATCCTCACCAACAAGGTGACATCCAACCTGAACCAGACGCCGCCGGGAGTTCTGTCGGAAAAGATGCTCGCCGAAATCGGCATCACACTCGGCCAAGTTGAAGCTGCCGCTTGGAAGCGGCGCAACCAGGCAGCGCATGGAAGCGAAATCGACATCGATTCCGTCATCCCGACTATCATGGAGACTAAGCTCCTCAAGATAATCCTGCATCGCATTGTGCTGAAAATTACGGGCGCAAGCGACCGCTACTATGACGATTACACCATCGGCCACGCCATACGGAACGTGATAGAGCCGGTGCCGTCCACAGGCGTAACCCCACCTAGGGCGTAGCGATCAGGGTTACGTTCAGTTCGCGCAGCGCATCGACGAATCCCGCCAGTAGTGTCACCTCGATGACCGGCGTCGCGACCAAGCCCGCCAGGACGCGATCATATATGCAGATACAGGCGCCACCCGTCAGGCGGGAATTGTAGATCAATCCCTGGGCGTCGGTTTGGTCATAGATCGCCTGGCTCAGCTTGCGCCCCTGACCCTGCGCTTTGCCGCGAGCCGCTTCGGTCGAAACACCGAGGCGCACCAGGCCCGTGGTTCGAAGGTCGATCAGCATTAGCGGGGCGCCGGCGTTCACTTCGGTCATGCCCCAGAGAGCGGCTTCGACATCAAGAAGTTTGCGCCGCGCCCGGCCCTGAAACCGGTCGCGAATGAGGGTTTCGGCGATCCCTGTCGTCAGATCCTGCGCGATGTAGATGACCTTGAAGGCTTTGGTCGGGCTGGCGAACCGCGTGACCCCGAAGCCGGCGCCCAGCGGGGTGGCCGCGTGCGCCATTGGCGTGACGCGTACGTAGGCCTTGGGCGTGATCGCGACGGCCAGATCGGCGAGGACATTGGGATCGAGGATCACGCGTCGGCGAAATTCGAGCGGGCCATCTCAACGACCTTGTCAGTTGCACCGGCCTTGAGGCGCGTCAGCGGCGTGACGCCGGCCAATCCTGGGTTGGGCTCGCGCAACCATAGCCACGCCGCGCGCGGGTCGCGTATAGCGGCAACAATCGCGGCGAGGCCAGTCACAGGACGCCCATCGACAAATTGCTCCGTCGGGAAGGCGTGTTTGCGCACGCCGACGAGAAGTCCGATGACCGCACCTTGCTTTTGCCAAGTGTGCAGGGTTGAGCGGGCGACGCCAAAGTCTCGTTCCAATTCCGTCGGCCCCGCCAGGGGACCGGCCCAGTCCTCAACCTTGGTTGGCGTCGCGTATTCGGCGATTCGTGCCTTGCCTTCTTCCGGCGACAGCACGTGGCCAAGACCCGCGCCTTGGCTGACCGTGGCGGCGGCTTTCGCAACCAGCTTCAGCGGCTTGGCCGCCGCTTCGGGCTCGGCTGCAATTTCGACGATAAGCTTTTTGAACCGCTCCTTACAGGCGATCAGGCGCTTACGAGCGGCGGGCGATAAATTTGCGGCCGTCACGCTGAAATCCGCGACCAGTTTTCCGACCTCGGCGAGATCGCCGCGGCTGGACTTCGGATTGCGTTGGACGAACATACTGATCAAATCCGCGGCGGCGGGGCTGGCCAACTTGGCAGCGGACTGAGCCGTCGGCCGGCGAGCCTGTGCAGCAGTCATGGGATCACCTCGTCATTTACGAGGGCAGAGATACCCCTAGTTGTCCCAATTGTCCAGTATGTGCGGAATGTATAGGGGTCGCTGGGCCTTACACACCGGGCGTCTCCCCTTCGGGACCGGGCTCTCGGGCTTCGCCCCGAGCCGCCTGTAGAGCGGCGTCTCGGCCATTCGGCTTCCATTCCTGGCGCGCTCTTTCGCCGCAGACGCGGCGATGAGGGGCGATGAATGACCGAATGGCAAAGGCCCCGCGTTTCCTCGGGTTTAATGCCAAGGGAAACTGAAGCCCGAATGCCGAGATCGAAGGGTGATCACACGAGATCTGCGGGCAGGGAGATCTCCGATACTTGTTCGAGATCGCCAACCGCTAGCCACAGGTGACGCTAAAACGGAATTAAGAATAGAACGCGAGAAGGAGCGTTATCGCGCCTTCCACGCTAGGCCCACTCAGGCCCAATAGCGCGACTTGATAGTGCGGTCCAGGGCCGTAGCTATAATGGCCTACGCGAGATGGTGAAGGCCCTGATTATACGTCGCCAGCAGGGCTTCTGCCCGCGCGAGCACCGACGGGGGTAAGCCCGCAAGGGCAGCAGCCCTCAACCCGTAGGACTGCCCGGCCCGGCCGAGAGTGACCCTGAAGGTGAACACGTCGCCATGCTGCCCGGCAGAGGCGTCCATCGCCATGCAGGCTGCGTGCTTCATGGCATCCGTCGCGTCGGCCAGTTCATGGAAGTGTGTCGCGAACAGGGTACGGCAGCCAACCACGTCGTGCAGGTGCTCCATGGTGGCCTGCGCGATGGCCAGCCCGTCGTGCGTCGACGTGCCTCGCCCTACTTCGTCCAGGATCACCAGCGAGCGCTCGCTCGCCCCGTTCAGGATCGCGGCCGTTTCCAGCATCTCGATCAGGATTGTCGAACGACCGGCAGCCAGGTCGTCGGACGCGCCAATGCGGCTGAACAGCTTGTCCACCACCCCGATCCGCGCGTGCCTGGCCGGCACGAACGAGCCAAGCTGCGCCATGAGCACGATCAGCGCGACCTGGCGCAGGAAGGTCGACTTGCCTGCCATGTTCGGGCCGGTGAGCAGCCAAATCCGGTTGCCCTCACCCATCCGGCAGTCGTTGGCCATGAAACTCCGGCCCTGCTGTTCTAGTAGCCGCTCGGCCACGGGGTGACGGCCGCCCTCAATGTCGAGCACGGCATCGTCGACCAGCTCCGGCTCCGTCCACAGCCCTTCAGCTGCGGCCTGGGCCAAGCCTGCAACCAGATCCAGCGCCGCCGCGGCGTGCGCTACCCGGGTCAGCGCCTCGCGCACGTCCAGCACTGCGTGCGACAGCTCCGTGAACACGGCCTGCTCCGCCGCTGCGATCCGGGCCGACGCCTCCTCCAGCCGTGCCGCCAGCCCATCCAGTTCGGCCGTGCTGAAACGAGTGGACGAGGCCAGCCCTTGCCGGAGGGTGAAGCTTTCGCCCAGCGCTTTGGCTTGCGCTGTGGGTACCTGCACATGGTAGCCGACCAGCGTATTAACCCGGATCCGCAGGCTCTTGACCCCGGTCTCGGCCACGTAGCGCCTCTGGAGTTCGTCAACCGCTGCCCGGGCCCGGGTTCCAGTCAGCCGTGCCTCGTCCAGCCGGCTCGCGTAGCCGTCTGCCACGAAGCCCGGCTCCTTGGCGGTCGCGGGCAGCTGTGCAGCCAGCGCCCGCCGAAGCCTGCGGGCGGCGGTGACGCAGGCACCCTCCGAAGCCGCAGCGAGCTCCCGAGCGGCCGACTGAAGCCCTGGCGGCAGGTCCCCGCCGCCCTGCAGTCGGGCTGCCACGGCAGCTGCCCGTTCAAGCCCGTCGCGGACGGCTGCAAGATCGCGCGGGCCACCCTTGCCGAGCGACAAGCGGCTACAGGCACGCAGTATGTCCGGCATGGTGCCAAGGTCCTCGCGACAGTCTGCCCGCACCCGCGCCTCGGCAACAAGGAAGCGAACCATGGCCAGCCGCCGTCCAATTTGCTGAGGGCTGGTCAGCGGCGCTGCGAGCTGGCGCGCTAGCAGCCGTGCTCCGGCCGCGGTCACGGTCCGGTCGACAACGGACAACAGCGACCCGTCCCGTCCGGAAGCCGATGCGAGCACCTCCAAGCCGCGCAGCGTGGACGCATCCACCTGCACGGTGTCGCTCATCAGCGTCCGCCGCGGCGTCGGTAGCCAGTCCGGTAGCTGGCCCAGGGTGGCGCGCACGTAGTCGAGCAGGAGCGCCAGGGCAGCCAATTCCCCTGGCGAGAAGCCGCGCAGCCGGTCGCGCCAAGCTCCCCCATACGCATGTCTCACCACGGCGTCCGGCTCGTCCAGCAACCCGATGCCGTCCGGTAGATCAGAGACGGGAACGCCGGAGTTGCGGACGGCGATGGCGAGCGCTTCTGACTTTTCGGGCCATCGCGCCACCAGGATCTCGGCAGGTGCAATGCGGGCCAGGGCGGGGCCGCAGCCCTCAAACGAGGCTGTTGTTGCGCTGGCTTCCCCGGTGGACAAGTCTACCCAGGCGAAGGCGACCGTCTGACCTTCGGTCAGTGCCACGGTTAGGTTGTTGGCCCGCTCACCCGGGATGACGTCGGCGTCCACCGATGTGCCGGGCGTAAAGCGGCGCAGCGGGCGCTCGCCTCCGTCTTTGCCAGGCTGCTCCGAGACCGCGACCTTGTGTCCACCTCCCAGTAGTCGGGCGATCGTCTGTTCCGACGTGCCGGCGGGGATGCCGCACATAACGACGTCATCGGCGTCCTTCTGGCGTCGGCGAGTTAGCTGCAAGCCCAGCGCGTGGGCCACCGTGGCAGCATCTTGACCCAGCACCTCGTAGAACTCGCCCACCCGGTAGAGCACGAGGTAGCCTGGCGCGGCCGCCTGCGCCGCCGCGTAGGCGAACATCATAGGGCTCGTGCCGAGTGTCGCGGCAATGTTCATACCGTCATCTTAAGGCGTAAACGGGCTTAAGCGTACCGCTGAGATGGATGGACAGCGGACCTACAAGCTGCACACTTTCCAGTGCACGGGCAAACCCTTCCGCACGCGGAGCAACTTACCCAGCCCTCTCAGGCTTGGTTTGAGTTCAACTGTGTGCGTCCCTTGCTAGCAAATAATGTACTCATGATAAGTACAGCCTCCAAGGATCGCGCCGATGCCCTGACTGTAATACCCGCCTCCTCGATAGTAAGAATGCTGGGCCGTTAGGCCCTCAACACGACTGAACACTCACGGAGACGTGAGGATGAAAATGGAAGTCAGCTGCATCCGGAATCGTGTGTGCCATCTTTCAGAGGGTTACGGCCGGTCAACGGTCTTGACCATTGCAGTTTAGTCACTGTCGAGCGCTAAGCTCGAATTTCCGCCAAAGTAACTGCGTCGTAAGTACTGTGCGACAGGGCAGACGTACTTCCGAAGTACGTCACTAAAGACCTCCGCCTCACGCGTCAGCGCAGCGGGAACAAAGCAGGCATAAAAGTGTCTTTACCGGAGGTGCGTCGGCAGTTTACTAATTTCAGTCACGTGAGCAGTGCAGAGGGCAGGGATGGCAATGTCATCCGTCTGTAATTGACGTCTCAGCCGCCGCAATTCTTACGGACGTTGAGTCATTATTGCGACACGGGAAGGCTACTCGCAGGCGAATGTAATTCACGGATATCGATTACGTCGGTTTCCTGCGATCTTATCATACAACCAGTTGGAAGCTGCGCACTCAGGATGCAGTAATGGATAACGATCGGTGCGTAGGAGGAAAGCGTGAACAACATGACGTCACTCCCATCGTTTGGGTTAGATCCGGCTCGTGAGGTGTCAAACAGCACTGAAATCTAACCCCTAGCGGCGTCCAAAAGTGACCCCCTT
>CAXTJM010000069.1:0-11769 GCA_964244585.1 uncultured Acetobacteraceae bacterium
CGTGCCGGCAGCTTGCCCGGGTCGGCCCGCCGCGCGGCGTGGGCGTGGTAGGTTGGATCACTCAGCTTCTGAACTGCGTAGCCTGGCCAGGAGCGAAGCGGGTCCGGTGGCCTGCCGCATCCTGGCCATCGCGCCTGTGCTCGACGATGCCTCGCGGGCCGAGGCGGCTTCGGTGTGCGGGATGGATCGACAGACGCTGCGAGATTGGGTGCATCGGTTCAACGCGGACGGGATCGAGGGCTTGGCCAACAAGACCAGCCCTAGTCGTAGTCCGGCGCTGTCGGACGAGCAGATGGCGGAGCTGAAGCAGATCGTGCTGGCCGGCCCGGATCTGGCCAAGGATGGGGTGGTGCGATGGCGCTGCTGCGACCTGCAGAGCGTGATCGCCGAGCAGGTCGGCGTGGACGTGCACGAGCGCACAGTCGGCAAGCTGTTGCGCCGGCTTGGCCTGACCCGGCTGCAGCCGCGCCCGCATAACCCCAAGCAGGACGCGGCGGCGCAGGAGGTTTTCAAAAAGACTTTCCGGCGCTCGTAGCGGCGCTACGAGGTTGGAGATCTGGTTCGAGGACGAAGCCCGTGTAGGCCAGCAGGGCACCTATGGCGCCGTGTGGAACGAGGTCGGCTCACGCCCGGCTGTGGCGCGTGACGACCGGCACGACTCCGCTGGGCTATTTGGCTCGGTCTGCCCGAAGCGTTCCGTCGGCGCCGCTCTGGTCATGCCGTGGGTGGGCAGCGAAGCAATGAGCCTACACCTTGATGCGGTTAGCAAGATGGTCACGCCAGGCGCCCATGCCGTACTGGTGTGCGATGGCGCCGGGTGGCATCAGACCGGTGGGCCGGGTGCGCGTGCCAGACAACATCACCCTGCTGCTATTGCCCAGCTCCTCACCGCAGCTCAACCCATCGAGACCGTATGGGCATATCTGCGCGGCAACTTCCTTAACAGGCGCGTATGGGACAGCTACGACGACATCGTCGACGCCTGCTGCAAAGCTTGGAACGCATTCATCAATGACGTCGAGCGCGTCGCCTCAGTGACCCGACGAAAATGGGCGTCGGTCAGGAGCTAGGGCCGCTGGTATAACTGTATTTGGGGTGGCCGAGAGCAGACCTTCAGCTATGGAGACGGCGGAACCAAGAAGCCGACGATATCTCCCATCTAGCCTTCGGCGGCTCGCTACTCCATGTCGACCGGTTGTGGCTTCCACCACTTTGCCAAAGCGGACACGAGGTGGAGTAGCTGGCGATCTTGCGCGTGTTGCCGCCGCCCAACCTGGCGCGAGACCGGCCAGCGAAAAGGCTGACCGGTATGACAGATGGCAGGATGGCCAGGACCATTCTGCCATAACACGATTCTGATGTCCGTTGCCTATTCGGCTGCCACGGGGATCGTGCGAGCAGCACCGGCCATTTCCTGGTCCGTGTCGTCCTCCTCTATGCCGTCGAGATAGGCAACCTCCTCGGCTGACGCGCCCAGCGTGCGCCAGTTCTCGGACTTCGCGACGATCCCCTGATAGGAACGGAGCCGTGCCTGTGGCAGGTGGGGCGCAACTTGGCCGATGGTTCCTTCACCAGCCACGAAACGTCCCACTGCGTCCAGCAGCAGCCGGCGGAACTGGATCACGGCGATGTCGCTGGCTCCCAGTCGCTCCGAAGTACGATCGGAGATGCGGCCCATCGACTCCCACATCGCGATGTCCTGGTTGGGAATGCCCGGCAGGCCGGTGAAGTTGCCGTCCCGCATCGCCTGGCGGTCCTGCAGGTAGTTGTTGGAGGCGTGGCGCAGCGCCGGCTTGAATGCGCTGTCGAGCTCAGCGCCGGGCGAGGCGACGCAGAACCGCCGCCAGGCGTCCTGATCGACCGTGGTGGCCGGGTCGCCCCAGGCGATGAAGTGGAAGTAGGTGTTCAGGTCGTCCTTCGGCACGATCACGCTGGCCACGTTGTAGGAGCTATTCGGCGGGATCAGCGCGGTGAACGGGGCGACGTAGGTGGTGATGCGGACGTAGTCATGCGTGGCGGCGTTCTGGATCGGCCGGCGGATGGCGGCGTAGCGCATGCCGTAGTTGGTCATCTGGACCTGGATGCGCGGGTTCTTGTCCGTGGATGGCCGGGTCCAGTGGGTGTCGGACGCACCAGCCGTCGCGACCCGGGCCGGGCGCATGTCGGAGGAGTGCAGCGACGAGGAGTGCGCGCTGTCGATCTGCCCTTCCATGATCTGCGCCCAGTTGCAGGGCAGGTCGATCTTGACGATCGACACGCGCTCGGTGCCCGTCGGCGCCCAGGCCGGCGGCTCGAAAGCGGGCATCTCATCGGCCGGACCCATGTACACCCACACGAAACCGCCAGCCTCCTGGGTCGGGTAAGCCTTGTGCTTCACGCGGTCGGCGAAGCTGCTTTCCTTGGGTTCGGACGGCATGTCCACAACGTTGCCCTCAACGTCGAATTTCCAGCCGTGGTACAGGCAGCGTAGGCCGCACTCCTCGTTGCGCCCGAACACCAGCGATGCCTTGCGATGGGGGCAGAACTCGCCCAGCACGCCGAGGCGGCCTTCGCTGTCGCGGAACGCCACCAGATCCTCGCCGAACAGGCGTATCCGCACCGGATCGCTGTCGTTGCCAGCCACCTGCTCGGACAGCACGGCCGGCACCCAGTGCCGGCGCATCATCTGTCCCATCGCCGCGTCGCCCTCAACCCGGCAAAGCATCTGGTTCTCGTCATAGGTCAGCATGGCGGCTTCCTTCCCTCGTTGACGTGGGCCTTCGTTGACGCGCGGAGACCGCACGCAGTATACCTTAGAGACCTAAGTAAATTAGAGGCGCGGCGGCGGCTTGTCCACCATGATCTGCAGCGCGCCCAGGAAGGATGGACGATGCCGGACACCATGCAGGACACATCGCAAGGCAGGTTGCGGGACTTGGTGGTCACCCGGTCCGAGCCGGTGGCGGACGGCATCCAACTGATCGAGCTGCGAGACCCGGCGGGGGCGGCGCTGCCAGCCTTCTCGCCCGGCTCGCACCTTTCGGTGCGCGTGCCGAACGGCTCGTTGCGCAACTATTCGCTGTGCAGCGACCCGGCCGATACCAGCCGCTACCAGATTGCCGTCAAGCGGGACGAGAAGGGCCGTGGCGGCTCAGTCAGCCTGGTGGATGGCGCCCGGACCGGAAGCACGCTGGCAGTGTCGCAGCCGTGTAACCTGTTCGAGCTGGTCGCGGCGCCCAGCTACATCTTCGTCGCGGGCGGCATCGGCATCACGCCGATCCTGTCGATGACGCACTGGATCCGGGCGCACGGCGACAAGCCGTTCCGCCTGTACTACCTGACCCGTAGCGCCGAAAGTACGGCCTTCCTGTCCGATCTGTGCGGCGGCGACCTGCGCGACCGCGTGGTGATACACCATGATGCCGGCGTGGCGGAGAACG
Source organism: uncultured Acetobacteraceae bacterium (assembly GCA_964244585.1). Lineage (GTDB taxonomy): Bacteria > Pseudomonadota > Alphaproteobacteria > Acetobacterales > Acetobacteraceae > LMUY01. The sequence goes on from CAXTJM010000069.1 coordinate 3,420, forward strand.
CGTTCGACCTGTGGCCGGTGTTCGAGGAGCCGACCCGGGCGCACATCTACTGCTGCGGCCCGCGGCCATTGATGGATGCGGTGCGCGACATGACCGGGCACTGGCCCACCAGCCAAGTGCACTTCGAGGATTTCGGCTCCGACCTGGTGCGTCCCCGGGCCGACGACGCGCCGTTCACGGTCAGGCTGGCCAGCAGCGGCGCTACCCTGACCGTGCCCGTCGGTACGACCATCCTGGAGGCGATGCGGAGCCACGGTCTGCAATCCGCCAGTTCGTGCGAGAGCGGAACATGCGGGACGTGCCGGACCACCCTGCTGTCAGGCGAAGCGGATCACCGTGACATGGTGCTGAGCCAGGCCGAGCGGCGCGGCGCCATCATGGTATGCGTTTCACGCGGCAAGGGCGAGCTGGTGCTGGACGCCTGACGGGTCAGCCCGCCTTCCGGGGCGTGCTGGCGGCGGCGGCGATGATGGCCATTAGGTCGTTCTCCGCCGCGGCCGTGCTCTTGTAACGGGGTTGGGTGGTGATGAACGGACGGTCGGCGTCGCTGGGCCAGAACACCTCGAGGAAGTAGTTGCCGGATGCGTCGTCGAGCTTGGGTTCGATGCGGAGCAGGGCCATGGCCGGTTCTTCCTGGTTCAAGGATGACTGACGTGCGACGGACAGCGCCGCTTGGCCATTCACTCGTCTGTGATGCGGCGGGTCCGTTTCGCCGGCACGGAGCCCTCCAGCTCCGCCGCCAGGTTCGCCTGCATGGTCTTCAGCAGCTTCAGCAACGTATCGACCTGGCGCGGACCGAGCGACCTGACCGAGGCGTTCACCACCGCGATGCCCTCCGGCAGCAGCGTGTCGCGCATCACCCGGCCCTTCTCGGTCAGGAACACGCGCACCTTGCGCCTGTCGGTGCCATGCCGCTCCCGGCGCACCAGGCCAGCCGCCTCCATCGACGCCACGGCCGACAGGGTGGTGGGCTCCATCGTGCCGATCTCGGCCGAAAGCTCGCTCTGCGTGAGCCCGTCCCGGACCCACAGGACGCGCAGGAAGTACCACATCCCCAGCGTCACGCCGTGCTTCTCGATACGGTTCTGCAACGCGCGCTGCACCAGGCGATGCGTCATGCGAACCTGGTAGCCGACGCTGCGGTCGAGCGGCAGGCTTGGCGGCGCTCCTGTCCGTGTCGGCTTCATGCCGCCGTTGTCCGACGTGGGCGCGGTGGACGCAAGCTGGAGGCACAACGATTTCGGCTCGACAATCCTCCCGAACCGGTCCAGAACAATACTTAGAAGACTAACCAAAAACCTGGCCAACGCCGGGATTGATCATGGGGCGCGGAGATGGGCGGACAGGCGGCAGGCGTTACGAGGGGCCTGGGATGGGCCGGTGCAATGGCAGCGTGGATCGTCCTGGCCGGCGCGCCGGGCGCACGCGCCGCCGAGCCGTTCACCATCGACGTGGTCCTGCCGCTGACCGGCCCGGCGGCTTTCCTCGGATCGTCAGAACAGAGCGCCCTGCAGGCCGCGCAAACGGCATGGGAGGGTCACCGCACCATCGCCGGACGGCCAATCCGCTTCGCCTTCCACGACGATCAGTCGAGCCCCCAGGTCGCCGTGCAGCTCGCCACCCAGATCGCCGCCGCGAAGCCACCGGTCGTGCTCGGCTCGGCCGTGGTCGCCATGTGCAACGCAATGGCGCCGCTGATGCGCCGTGGACCGGTGCTTTACTGCTTCTCCCCGGGCGTTTACCCGGCCACGGGCAGCTTCATGTTCAGCTCCAGCAACGCCACCAAGGACCTGGCGGCGGCGCAGGTGCGCTACTTCCGTACCAAGGGCCTCACCCGGCTGGCCAGCATCAGCAGCACCGACGCCTCCGGGCAGGATTTCGCCCGCAACCTGAAGGAGCTGCTGGCGCTGCCCGAGAACAAGGACGTGGAGCTTGTCGCGGAAACGACCTTCAATCCCACCGACGTCAGCGCCGCGGCCCAGATCGAGCGGATCAAGGGCGCTGACCCGCAAGCCCTGATCGCCTGGTCAACCGGCGCCGCGATCGGCACGGTGTTCAAGGCCGTGCAGGATAGCGGGCTCGACGTGCCGGTCGCCACCACGGACGGCAACATGACCTTTGCCGCCATGGACCGCTACGCGGAAATCCTGCCGAAGGAGCTGCTGATACCCTCCCCCGAATGGCCGCGCGGCACGCTGCGTGACCTCCCGGCCGGGGTGCAGGCCGCGAAGGCCGAGTTCTTCGCCGCCTTCCCGGCGACCAGCAAGCCCGATGCTGCATCCTCGTTCGCGTGGGACCCGGCGCTGCTGGTCGCCACGGCGCTCGACAAGCTCGGCGCCGACGCCACGGCCGATCAGTTGCGGACCACCCTCGCCGGCATGAAGGATGTCCCCGGCATCGACGGCGTTTACGATTTCGCCGCCCACCCGCAGCGCGGGTTGGACGACAGCAACGTGGTGGTGACGCGCTGGAACCGCCAGGCCGCGACGTGGGATATCGTCAGCGGTCCACGAGGGGTTGCGCAGTAGGACCGACGCAATGATCCAGTTCCTGCAGATTCTCCTGGGTGGCGTCGCGGTCGGCGCAACCTATGCGCTGGTGGCACTCGGCCTCTACCTGGTTTACCGCGTCACGGGCGTCATCAACCTGGCCCAGGGGGCGTTCTGCATCCTGGGCGCGCTCATCACCTACAGCCTGCATGGCGCGCTGGGCTGGAACGCCGGGCTGGCAGCCGCCGGCGGCGTGGTGGCGACAACCCTGGTCGGTGCCGTGCTGGGCGCGACCGCCTTCGTACCCGGGCTGTCCCGGCTGTCGAACGGAAGCATGCTGATGCTCACCGCCGGGCTGCTGACGGCCATGGAGGGCGCGCTGCTCGCCGGCTGGGGCAGCGAGCCATACGTTCTGGACCCGTTCACTTCCGGCGGCCCGCTCCGGCTCGGGGCATTGACGGTGCCGCTCCAGGCGCTCTGGGTGCTCGGCACCGCGCTGGCGGCCACGGTCGGCATCTGGCTGCTGCTGGCCCGCACCGCCGCAGGGCGCGCGCTGCGGGCGTGTGCCGAGAACGGCGTCGCCGCCCACCTGACCGGCGTCGATGTGCGGCGCATGACGCTGCTGAGCTTCGCGCTGGCCGCCGCCCTGGGCGCGGTGGCCGGGGTGGTGGTGGCGCCCACGACCTCGTTGCAATTCGACACTGGGCGGCTGTTCACCATCTCCGGCTTCATCGCCGTGGTGATCGGTGGGCTCGGCTCGTTCTCGGGGGCGATCGTCGGGGCGATGCTGCTCGGCATCGTGCAGCAGTTGGCGACGGCCTACGTCTCGTCGTTGTTCAGCAACGCCATCGCCCTGGCCCTGTTGCTGGCCGTGCTGGTTCTCAGGCCGAACGGCCTGATAAGCGCCGGTTCGGCCCGCCGCCAGGACGTGCGCGACGAGGCGCGGGTGAGCGGCCGGCTGATCCGGCTCCGGCCCGGCATGGCCTGGATCGTTTCCGGTGTCGCGTTCGCCGTCGTCGCCGTGCTGCCACTGGCGATCGATGCGCCCGGAATCCTCAGCGGGCTCGTGATCTCCGGTATCCTGTTCATCGCGCTGATCGGGTTGGACGTGGTGATGGGCTACGCAGGGCAGGTCAACCTGGGGCAGGCCGGCTTCATGGCGCTGGGCGGCTACACGGCCGGCTATCTGACGACGCAGTACGACGTGGCGCCCCTGCTGGCGACCGCGGCGGCGATCGCGGTGGCGGTGCTCGCCTCGCTGGTGCTGTCGGCCGTCACGATGCGCCTGCGCGGGCTGTACCTGGCGCTGGCGACACTGGCATTCGGCCTGCTGGTTGATTCCTGCACCGTGGGCCTCATCGACATTACCGGCGGGCCGTCGGGGCTCGTCGGCATTCCCTCCTTCTCGGTCGGCGACTACGAGTTCGACAGCCCGGCTGCCATGTACTACCTTGTCCTGGCCGTCGCGATGGCGCTGCTGCTACTGCGCGGGGCGATGCGCGGACGGTTCGGCCGGTCGCTGCAGGCGATCCGCACCGACCAGCTCGCCGCCGCCGCGCTCGGCATCAACGTCGCCTGGACCAAGGTGTCGGCCATGGCGATCAGCGCCGCGCTCGCCGGCCTGTCCGGGGCGTTCTACGCCTTCTTCTTCCACTTCCTGTCGCCGGACATGGTGGGCACGCCACGCTCGCTGGAGTTGGTGGCGATGCTGGTCGTCGGCGGCGAGGGCACGCTGGCCGGGCCGGTGCTGGGCAGCGTCCTGCTGACGATGCTGCCGACGGTGTTCCAGCCGCTCGCCCTCTATAAGACGTTCGCCAGCGGGGCGTTGCTGGTGCTGAGCTTCCTTTACCTGCCGCAGGGCCTGTTCGGCCTGCTGGCCGCCTGGCTCGACCACCTGCAGCGTGCCCTCCCTCGGCGCCGGGTCGCGCCTGTCGCGGAGCATGTTTCATGAACCCGGCCCTGCGCATTGCCGGCGTCAGCCGGTCGTTCGGCGGCGTGAAAGCCACGTCCGACGTGTCGTTCGACGTCGCGGAGGGCACGGTGTGCGCGCTGGTCGGGCCGAACGGCGCCGGCAAGACCACGCTGTTCAACCTGATCACCAACCTGTTCCCGCCCACTGCCGGCACGATCGCGCTGTTCGGCCAGCCGTTGACGGGGCTGGCGCCGGCGCGCATCGCCGGGCTCGGGCTGATCCGCACCTTCCAGTCCGCCCGCGTGTTCCCCGGGCTCACCGTGCTCGAGAACGTGCTGGTGGGCCGGCACCGGCTGCTGCGGCAGACCTTGGTCTCGGCCATGTTCGGGTTGCCGGGGCAGCGCCGGGAGGAGCGGGATCTGCGGCAACGGGCGGAGCGGCTGCTGGATCTGGTGGGCCTGCTGCCCCATCGCGGCACGCACGCGGTTGACCTGCCGATGGGTGCGCAGAAGCTGCTGGAAGTGGTGCGGGCGTTGATGGCCCAGCCACGCGTGCTGCTGCTGGACGAGCCGGCGGCCGGGCTGAACGACTCCGAGACCGAGGAGCTGGCCACCCTGCTGCGGGCAATCCGCAGCAACGGCATCACCGTGCTGCTGGTCGAGCACAACATGCCGCTGGTAATGGGCGTTGCCGACCAGGTACTGGTCCTGGAAGCGGGCAAGCTGATCGCCGCAGGGCTGCCAGCCCAGATCCAGGCCGATCCGCGCGTGATCGAAGCCTATCTCGGCGCCGAGCTCGCTGCACCGGCACTGCCCGGAGCCCAGGCCGCATGATGCTGGACGTGAAGGGCCTGGTGGCCGGCTACGGCTCCGGACCCGTGCTGCACGGGATCGACCTACACCTGCACCAGGGCGAGATCGTGACGCTGATCGGTGCCAACGGCGCGGGCAAATCGACGCTGGTGCAGTGCATCTCAGGCCTTCGACGCCCAAGCGCCGGGCGCATCGTGTTCGAGGGCGCATCGATCGAGGCGCGCAGCCCGGCGGACCGGCTGCGCATGGGCATCGCCCACGTGCCTGAGGGACGCCAGGTGTTCGCCGCCATGACGGTGGCCGAGAACCTGGCACTCGGCGGCCAGGCAGTGGGCGGCGACATGGCCACCCGCCTGCGCGAGGTATGCGAAACGTTCCCGGTACTCGGGCAGCGCATGGGTGAAATCGTCGGCAACTTCTCCGGCGGCCAGCAGCAGATGCTGGCAATCGGCCGCGGGCTGATGTCCGGCCCGCGCCTGCTGATGCTGGACGAGCCGTCGCTGGGCTTGTCGCCGCTGCTGGTGCAGGAGGTGTTCCGCTTGATCCTGCAACTGCGCGACAAGGGGCTCACCATCCTGCTCGCCGAGCAGAACGCGCGCTCCGCCCTGTCGATCGCCGACCGCGGCTACGTCGTGGAGAACGGCCGCGTCACCCTGTCCGGCCCGGCGCGCGAGCTGCTCGACTCGTCCGAGATCGCCGAGCGATACCTCGGCGGCGGTTCCGCTTCGCGGCCTGGCGGCGCACACGCCGACTTGGCTGACCGCCTGCGCGCCTGCATCGCCGCGGCTTGAACGAACTCCCGGGGGAACATCACTTGGCGAAGCTCCAGCTTTCGGTCGCGATCGGCGACTATGACCGCATGCGCCCCCTGGTGGACGGCGCGGTGCAGATCGACGGCGTCGATCCGCAGTACATGCTGCTGGAACCGGAGGAGATCTTCTTCCGGGCGTTCCGCCACGCCGATTTCGACATCTGCGAGCTGTCCATGAGCAGCTACAGCGTCAAGACTGCAGCCGGCACCAGTCCCTACGTTGCAGTTCCAGTGTTCCCGTCGCGGGCGTTCCGCCACACCTCCGTTTACGTCCGCACCGACCGCATCCGCTCGCCTGCGGACCTGCGGAGCAAGCGGGTCGGGCTGCCGGAGTACCAGCTCACCGCCAACGTGTGGGTCCGCATGTTCCTGGAGGAGGACCATGGCATCCGCCCGTCGGACGTCACTTGGGTGCGCGGCGGCTACGAGCAGGCGGGCCGGGTCGAGAAGATCAGCCTGAACCTGCCCGCGGACGTCCGGGTGGAGAGCGCTGGGCCGGAGAACACTATCTCCGGCCTACTGGCCTCGGGCGAGCTGGACGCGGTGATCGGGCCGCGCGCGCCATCCTGCTTCGAGCGCGGGCACCCGCATGTCGGCTACCTGTTCCCAGACCCGCAGGCGGCGGGCGCGGACTGGTTTCGGCGCACCAGGATATTCCCGATCATGCATACGCTGGGCATCCGCCGCACGCTGGCCGACGCGCATCCGTGGCTGCCGGCGGCGGTGACCAAGGCGTTCGGGCAGTCGAAGGCGATGGCGATGGCGCGGCTGGGGGACACGTCGGCGACCAAGGTGACGCTGCCGTTCGTGGAGGAGCAGTTGCGTGCCGCCCGCACGCTGATGGGCGAGAATTTCTGGTCCTACGGGCTGGAGCCGAACCGGCACGTGCTGCAACGCTTCCTGCGGCGCCACCACGAGGAGGGGCTGTCCTCGCGGCTGCTGGAACCGGAGGAGCTGTTCCATCCGGCATCGCTAGAAGAACACAGGATTTGAGCGCATCGCCGCGCCGCCAGCTCCGCCTGGGCGTCGCCGGGCTCGGGCGGGGGTTCATGCTCATGCTGCCGACGCTGGCACAGCACCCTGACGTTCGGCTGGTGGCCGCTGCCGACCCGCGCGAGACCGCGCGGGCTCGCTTCAAAGCTGATTTCCAAGGTCGCACCCACGCGACGGTCGCCGCCCTGTGCGACGATCCGGAGGTGGAAGCGGTTTACATCGCGACCCCGCATCAGATGCACCTGGAGCATCTGACGCTCGCGGTCCAGGCCGGCAAGCACGTTCTGGTCGAGAAGCCGATGGCGCTCGGGCTTGACGATTGCCGGACGATGGTGACGGCCGCGGAGCGGGCAGGCGTGTGGATGGTGGTCGGTCATAGCCACAGCTTCGATCGCCCGTACCTGCGGGCGCGTACGCTGATCGAGGCGGGCGGCCTGGGCGCCGTGCGCATGATCAACGCCATGAACTTCACCGACTTCCTTTACCGCCCGCGCCGGCCGGAGGAGCTGGACACAGCCCGGGGCGGGGGGGTGGTGTGGAGCCAGGGCGCGCATCAGGTAGACGTGGTGCGGCTGCTGGGAGGCGGCCTGGTGCGCAGCGTGCGTGCCGCAACCGGACGTTGGGACCCGGCCCGGCCAACGGAGGGCGCCTACACCGCCTTCCTCACCTTCGAGAACGGTGCCTTTGCCAGTTTGAGCTACAGCGGCTATGGCCGATTCGACACGGACGAGTTCTGCGGGTGGGTCGGAGAACTGGGCCAGGATCGGCGCGTGCGGCGCTACGGCGAGGCACGGGCCAAGTTACGGGACGTCGCTTCCCCCGAGCAGGAAGCTGCGCTTAAGAACCTTCGCGCCTACGGCGTCGGCGAGGCTTCGCAATTGCAGACGCAGCCGATGCCGCATAACCATTTCGGTTTGGTGGTCGTGTCTTGCGAGCATGGCGACCTGCGCCCGTTGCCCAACGGCGTCATGGTCTACGGAAACGAGGAGGAGTGGCTTGACGAGCTGCCGCCGGCCCTCGTGCCGCGCGCAGAAGTCATTGATGAGCTTTATGACGCCATCGTACACGGCCGGCCACCGGTGCACTCCGGTGCGTGGGGACTTGCAACGACGGAGGTGTGTCTCGGCATCCTTCATTCCGCTCAGAAAGGGATCGAATTCGAAATGTCCGAGCAGGTCACAACTTCTACGATCGCAGCGAGCGGACCGCGTTGATGACTTCGTAGGGTCCGCGGGAATATCATCTCGTGACGGTGCGGTTCATTGCTCCAACCGGCTCGGCCCGTGCGTCTGAACGGTACGGTGTACTGTCATAAGGGCGAATTTGGCCCCTC
>CAXTJM010000070.1:0-11738 GCA_964244585.1 uncultured Acetobacteraceae bacterium
GTCGCCGAAACCCTGATCACCATCGCCGCAACCGCTACCCTCATCCGCCGCTGGCTATGATCAGAAATGATGTTCTCAAACACGTTCTAAGGGGTGAGATAAGCATGCCGCTGGCAACGGATGTCGAAATCTGCGGGTCAGACGGAGTTTGGCGTGTCTTGAACGTTGTCCTGGCACTACCGAACAAGGGCAAGAAGCGGATGCGGTGCGTCGAATGCGGCGGCCATATAAAGCTCCACGATGCTGCCAGAGACGGTTCCCAGGCCGCGCATGTGGAGCACGTTACAAGATGGACGGGCTGCGCGCGAAGCGATGCATGGGATGGTGGGCCCACGAGATCCCATCCTACCCGTGTCCATGATTGATGGACTGCGAACCTCGGGTCTGATGGATGCCTATACGATCATCGACGACCGTTATGCGCCGAAGCCACCGCTCGATGGGCTGCCCTAAACGTCGCGGATGCCCCCGGTCCTCATTTTCCCATTAAAGTCGGTTTTTACACGCCTCCACGACCATTTGGGCACCAGCCACGGCGGCAGATGACTGGCTTGGCCTCGATCTACCGCCCAACACCGCACCGATACCGTAAGAGTCCGGTATTCACACCGGGTTGATACCGTAAAACTCCGGTGCCGGAACCAGACCTGCATGATCCTGAAACGTGATCCATGAATGTCAGAACATGTTGCACAGCATTTGTGAGATCTCTTGCATCCCGCTGATTTAGAGGATGATCCGATCGCTTAGGCTCACGGATTATCCTCTAGCTTGTTGTTTTGACGAGCATCTTTATCCGATCGAACGAGTCCGTTCGATCGGATGATGCTCTAGTTTGGACTTCCGCTGGAAAACGGAGGCTAAAATGTCCTCGAATCCTACCGATCTTCTGCAACGCGCCGAGCGCGTCCTGACCGCCGCGAAGTTCGGCGTGGTCGCGTGCTCCACGGTGATGGAATACCGCCGCCTGTCAGATCGAATCTGCGTCAAGCGCCAAGCCGCTGGTACATCATGGGCGGGGCCGACCGCAGGCGTCGAAAGTTGCAACTCGTCTGCCGTGCGTCGGGCGGCCTGGTGTCGCCGGACCCACGTAGAAGTGGCGACGGCCATTCGTGACCTTCGCGAACGGCGGGTCGCAGTCGATGCGGCGATCGGCAGGTTGGAGACGTGGCTCCCTGAAGCGGAACGATACCCGCCCTTGCCGCGTCGTGACATCAGTGCGCTGCGCGGACGTCGGCCGTCGGCGCCGCGACCGGTGAAGTCCAAGCGGGGCGGTCTGCGCGAGCTGCCGCCGACCTGGATGCAGCAGATTCGGAGTGCCGCCGTCGATGCCGATGGGCATCGTCACCTTGATGCAATCGCCGTCCTGCTAGCTACCGGCTGCCGACCGGCGGAGGCCGTTTGGGGCGTCGACATTCGTCGCTTCGGGGATGGAGTCGAGATCACTATCACCGGCGCCAAGGTGCGCGAGGGCGCTGGTCAGCCGTGGCGGAAGCTGACGGTCGCGAATGACGTCGACGGTCCCGCCGCCCATCTGCTGCAGCTCGCGGATTCGGCTGGCGGGGCGGCTTACGTGCGAACGCATGCCACCCCGCCGCGATCTCCATGGCAGTCACCGCGCTAGCGAAAGAGATAGGCATCACGCGGCGGGTCTTGGCATATGACGTCAGGCACCAGCGAGCGGCGGATGCCAGAACGGCATTCGGCGGCGACATCGAGCGCGTTGCGGGATGGCTTGGGCACAGCAGCACTGAAACCGCTCGCCACTACGCTCGCCCATCCGGTGGAGGCTGCCGCGGTGCCTGGCCGGTGGCGGTGTCGACGGCACTGCCGGTGCTACACCGGTCACATGCAGCGGAGCCGAAACCAGCGCCGAGTGCTGCTGCATAGACGCCGACTTCATAGGTTCCTGCACGAGCATTTGGTAAAGTTCCCGCGATAGCGCCCACCAGACGGCGCCACGGGAGGCCTCATCATGGCAGCAAGAAAGCGGACCATACGCGGGGACCAATCCCTGGGCGACATCAGTCACGCGCCGAGGGAGCGGTGGCAGCATGGCGGCGACTTCGAAGTGATCGCGCTCGACGGCCCTGTCGCCGCACGCCGGGTGCAACGTGCCAGTGGCGCCGTCGAGGCCTTGCGGCGGTCCGGTCGTATCGGTGATGCCGAGGTGGGCGCGGCAAACCGCTGGGTCGCGGACTTCGAACGGAACATGCGCTCGAGCTACGTAGATCCATCGACCGCGGGCATCAGAGCCCCCGGCGGCACCAATGTCGGCCCTGAGATGCGCTGGCTCGCAGGCCTGGACGCGGCGACCAGGTGCGCGCAGGCCTGCCAGGCTCTGGGAACGCATGCCGAGGTCAGGCTGGTCTGCCAAGTGCATTTCGGCCGGTCGCTGAGATCTCGCGTCATGGCCGAGACCGGCGGGGTAGGGGGCACCGCCATGGCCAAGGCGGCTACAGAGTTGGCGGACATCCTGCGGGCGTTGACGGCGCACTATCAGGCCGCGGACCGCCACTCGTACGACGGGATCCTGCGGCCGCGGGCGGAGGTGACCGGGTCGGAATTAGGGATGGCTGTGTGAGTAGGGATCTGCCGCGATGCGGTGATCCGGTGCTCCATCGGCCAACCGGTGATGAGTGGCTGGTCGCGTGGGTCGCTGACGATGAACTTGCGCCGTGCGGATGGCCATCAGGCATTGCTCGGGTGGCCGATTGCGATCTGATTAGGCGCTCCACGGATGCCAAGTATGCCAGGTTGGTCGGGGAAGTCGCCGGGCTTGAGGACTGCCGGGGAGCGCAGGTCAGACGGCTTTATGGGGGCTGCCCTTTCGTAGGCAACGAGGGCAGCAGGCTGACATCTACTGCAGCCGTACGAAGTCCAGTCCATCCGGGTCAAGCGCGGTCGTCGCCATCTTCCCAGTCTTGCGGTCGACAAGGAAGTTGAACAGCCGCGGTTCCGTACCTGGATCGCCCCCGCACCTGGCGTTATGGATCTCTCTTAGGTCCACCTCATCGACGCCCGGATGAACCTTCCTGATGATCTGGTAGTTCATGCAGTCCGGGCGGTCGAAGAACTTGTGTTTGATCACCGCGTGGCGCACACGGTCGATCAGTTGGTCGTCACTGTCGACGGCCATGGCTGGTGTCGCGACAGCGAGTAGCGTAACGGCAATCGTCACGGCTCGGCGTACGGCGTGCAAGTTCTTCATGTCGGTATCTCGCCCCTTCACTGCCTGATGCGCAGCGTCGCTGCTGTGGCCTGCGTCTGCGGCGTGATCGTGTTCGTAACACCCTGCTCCGCTTCCCGTCCGCTACGCATCGACGGCGCCTCGCTCAGCCTTGCTCCTGCTGCATCCCGGCCCATCTGGGCCACAGCCGCCCAGTACGCATTGGCGTCCGGGACCGACGGCTGCGGTCGTGGGCCATCGGACTGTGCCAGTTCAGTCGGCTTGATCCCTGACCCGGACGAATTTGCAGCCTGCTCCAGCGCATCGTAGCGCGTCAGGTTATGGTGCTTGATGATGCCGTTGACCTTCTCGGTATAATGCGGGTCGGTTCCCCACTTGGCCTTTCCTACCTCCTCAACGAAGCGTTGAGGATCGTCCGTATGCTCGAAGGCGTGGCGATAGCGGGACTGGCTGGTCATGAACCTGCCGTAGTCATCGGCCGCTTCGGCGATCGAGCCGTAGGCGCGGAAGCTATCTTTCTCGTGATGCCGACCCGTCGCGCCGAACTCGTGGGTGTCGATAGCTTGCGTGGGCCCCGCGTAGCCGTGAGCTTTCACGCCAAAGTATTCATTACCAGGGGCCCTTGTCCCCCATCCTGACTCGAAAGCGCCTTGTGCAATGGTTACGGACGTCGGTATGCCCCATTTTTCGTGGACCGCCTGCGCGGCGGGAAGCATCTGCTGGATGAAGCTTTGGGTCTGCGTGGTCTCGTGGGGCGCGAGTGAAGCCCTCGAGTAGGCATCGATCGCGGGCGCCTCAGGAGCCGCCGGATGGACATGGCCGGGCGCACCCGTCAGCGCCCGCATGGTCGGACCGTTTGGAATTGCCACCGCATCCGGCCGTGACATACCGACGGTATCCCGCTGATACTCGATCAGCCGCATCGTGGTCCGGAGCCCGAACGCGCCGTCCTCGGTTAGCCGTTCACCGCCAGGCACTTGGCGTTCGTTCAGCAGGTGCTGCACGTGCCTCACATCACTCGCGTCGTTCGCTTGGCCAACGCCAACCGGCGCGCTCAGAGATCTGTCGTCTGCTGGCATGGATGCTCCTCCGCCTCAGGTGGCCGTCGGCTGTTTGTTATGACATCGGCACGGGTATCGCGGAAGCTCCGGAAGACCCACTGCAGATAGCCGATAGAACACCCGTCGACAGCAAGTTCGTTGCGTTATATCATCACTTCATGCGCATCCAGCTCCTCGCCGCTATCCTCCTTCTGGCTGCATCCGGGGCAGCAACCATCCAGACCGCCAGGGCCCAGGAGGATACCGGCTGGAAGCAGGGTAAGATGGGCCGCCTCAACCAGAACATTGGCACATATCACTACGATGCCGTACTCAACGATCCGGAAGTGGTGGCTGAGCCTCCACGAAGGGCTTCGAGGTGCTACCTCGCCGCTGGATCGTCGAGAGAACGTTCGCCTGGATCATCAAGAACCGTCGGTTCGTGCGCGACTACGAGCAACTCACCACCGTCGCCGAAACCCTGATCACCATCGCCGCAACCGCTACCCTCATCCGCCGCTGGCTATGATCAGAAATGATGTTCTCAAACACGTTCTAAAAGAGCGTCGTGGCGGTCCCAACCGCCTCTTCCATGTCGAAACCGCGAGGTCGGCCCATACCATCAGCCATTCTAGAGTGATCAATCAAAAAAATCGATCGACGTCGATGCCAAATTTAATGACCACTTCATTACCCTAGAAGGCGGTTGGACAGCCGAACTCCGGAGGGATCGGGATGACCTGGAGGTTCGAGTGGTCGACGGCGCTTTTGCACAGAAGAAGTTCATCGAGATCAAGGGCCGCAAGACGGCTTACATCGACGAGGGCGAAGGCGCGCCGATCGTCTTCCAGCACGGCAACCCGACCAGCTCCTACCTCTGGCGCAAGGTCATGCCGGCCTGCGTCGGACTCGGTTGCCTGATCGCCTGATCGCCTGATCGCCTGCGACCTGATCGGCATGGGCGATTTCGACAAGCTCCCGAACTCGGGGCCCGAGCGCTACACCTATGTCGAACAGCGCGAGTTCCTGTTTGCCCTGTGGGAGGAGCTTGGTCTCGACCGGGACGTCGTCCTCGTGATTCACGACGGGGGTGCCACGCTCGGTTTCGACTGGGCGCGCCAGCATTCCGAGCGCGTCCAGGGCATCGCCTACATGGAGGCCGCGTCTCTACCGCTCACCCTGGAGCGACTTTCCCGACGATCGGTCTCGCGACATCAGCGAGGCGTTTCGATCGGACGTGGGCGACGACATGGTCCTTGGGGACAACCTCTTCGTCGAATCGTTCGTGATCGAAACGGAGAAGGAGCATCTGACGGAGGCGGACAAGGCGGAGTATCACCGGCCGTTTCCCAACCCCGGGGAAGACCGCCGACCGACGCTGACCTGGCCTCGCCAGATCCCGCTGGACGGCTCACCGTCGAACGTGGCGGCCCTCGTCTCCGACTTTTCCGACTGGCTGAGGAACGGCGAGACTCCCAAGCTGTGGATCAAGGGAGAGCCCGGCTTCATCACCGGCGAGCGACTGACGGCGTTCTGTCGGGCGCTCAAGAACCAGACCGAGGCGCGCGTCAAGGGCGTCCATTTCCTGCGGGAGTCCAGCAGACGGGAGATCGGCGAAGCCGTGGCGGACTTCGTGCGCCAGCCCCGCAGCTGATCCGGCACATTCATGGCGGCGGAACGAAAGACCGCGCTGATCACCGGCGGCAACGCCGGCATCGGCAAGGAGGCGGCCCGGCAGCTGGCCGTCATCGGTCGCTACGGCAGGATCTATCTCGCCTGCCGCCATCGGGCGAAGGTCGGCGCGGCGCGGGTCGATCTGCAGGGCGCCACGGGCAAGACCATCTTCGAGATCCTGCGGCTGGACGTGTTCGACCCCGCCTCGGTCGCGTCGGCGCTCGCGGCCCTGCAGCAGCCGAGCGACGATCTGGTGATGAACGCGGGGACTCCGGTGAAAAAACCCCCGCGCGGTCGGCCAAGCCAGGGTGACGGACATCTTCGCCTCCAACGTCCTGGGCCACGTGGCACTGGTGGACGGGCTGCTGAGGGCGGGCCGGCTGCGCCGCCCTATAAGCCGCCGTCAGCGACCTACGCCGACGTCTGATCGTCAGGCCAAGCCGACCATCTCTAGGGGACGATGTTCCAGGTCAGGATCCATTCGTGATGGTCGAGCGGCAGCGCCCCGGTGAACCTCCCCCGGAACATGCAGCTTCGGGCGAACGCCATCGCCGCCCTCTCGAAGCCTTCGTTGCTGCTCCTCACGATACGGCAATCGTGAGTCGTGCCGTCCGCAGCTATGGCGCAGTCGATGACGACCCTGCCCTGGATGGACGCGCGTGCCATCTCGATCGGGTAGATGACCTTGTCATGCGAGACCAGCGAAACACGCTGATCATCATTCGGCCGGTTCGGTACCCGATCTGGTGCCGCGCAACCGTCGATCAGGACGGCCAGCACCGATGCGGCCGCCGCACCG
Source organism: uncultured Acetobacteraceae bacterium (assembly GCA_964244585.1). Classification (GTDB taxonomy): domain Bacteria; phylum Pseudomonadota; class Alphaproteobacteria; order Acetobacterales; family Acetobacteraceae; genus LMUY01. The sequence continues at coordinate 6,704 of CAXTJM010000070.1, forward strand.
CGTGGCGCGATCCATCCCGTCGCCTGACCGCACCCGCTCACAGCCAGCCGGTCTGCCCGGCGATCCAGCGGCGCAGGGCCAGCTGCGTGGTCTCGTCCGCGTTGATCCGCGCCAGCGCCTGCACGCACTGCGGCGCCGGCACCGGGTCCACCTGGGCCGTCATCGCGGCGCTGACCAGCCCCAGGTCCGACAGCGCGCTCTGGCAGGCGCTGCGCCAACGCGCCACCAGCGCCGCCGGCGCCAGCGACGGTAGCACCAGGGCGGTATCGATCGTCGCCGCGGCCGCCGTCGCGCGCCAGGCGCCGAACAGCGGCCCCGTCGGCGCGTGGCCGGTCTGCATCCGGTAGAGCTCGGTGAACGCCGGCACGCCCGCCACGACGGCATCGCGCGCCTCGGCATCGTCGCCGATCCCGCCGAGCGAGAACATCGGCGTGAACCCCGCCGCCCGCAGCTCGCGCAACCGCGCCGGCACGTCGTGCCCGGCCAGGAACACCGCGTCGACGCGACCCTCGCGGAGCGCCGCCGCCGCATCCTGCGGCTCCGACAGCCCGAACACCGGCGCCGGCCGCGCGCCCAGCATCGACAGCCCGAGCAGCGCCGGCAGCTCCGGCCCGGTCGCCGTCGAGGCGGCGGTGCGCACCGTCCGGCCGGCGAGGCTGCCACCGCCGCCGCCGCGCGCGACCAGCACGCCCGAACTTAGGCTCGCCAGCGCCGGCACCCAGCGCGCCGGATCGAAATGCACCCTGGGATCGCCGGCCAGCCAGGCGATCGCCGCCGCCCCCGGCACCAGCATCGCCGTCGAGCCGTCCGGTGTCGTCAGCGCCTCGAACGCGTTGGCACCGGTGACTCCGTCGCGGCCACCGGTCGCCGAGACAGCGAGCGCACTGCCGACCTGCATCGCCTGGCCCAGCCGAGGTGCCAGCAACGTCGCCCAGCGCCCAGGTGCCGCATCGGCCGGACCGGCCACCAGCAGGGTCGGATCGCGCAGGGCAGGGGGCCCCTGCTCGAGCATCGAGCCCGTCGGCGGCACCGCTTCGGTGCGCGCCTTCCCCCGTCGGGGCAGGGCGCCGGCGGCCGCCAGCCCTAGCAGGACGTCGCGTCGCGAGGGTCGTCCAGCCGGTCGGCTCAAGACGAGAAGGCCTTGCTGTTCATCGCAAGGTCATACATCGCCGGGGACGATGGCTCAAATGAGGCGGAAGGCCAGGGGTGCCGCCCCTGGACCCCGCCAGAGGCGGGGCCTCTGGAAACCGTTTATTATCAGAGCCCTCAAGGCCAGCGGACTTCGGGGGGCAGGCTCATCAGGATAGCTTCCACGTTGCCGCCGGTCTTCAGCCCGAACAGCGTGCCGCGGTCGTGGATCAGGTTGAACTCGACGTAGCGGCCCCGCCGCACCAGCTGCGCATCGCGCTCCGCCGCGGTCCAGGGCTGCCGCATCCGTCCGCGGACGAGGCCGGGATAGGTGTCGAGGAAGGCGGTGCCGACATCGCGCGTGAAAGTGAAATCCGCCGCCACGTCGTCGGTGCGCAGCCGGTCGTAGAAGATGCCGCCGAGCCCGCGCGGCTCGTCGCGGTGCGGCAGGTAGAAGTAGCGGTCGCACCACGCGCGGAACCGTTCGTAATAGGCCGGGTCGTGGCGGTCGCAGGCGGCCCGGAAGCCGGCGTGGAAGCGAGCCGAATCGGCCTGCGCCTCATCGCTGTGCGGGAACATGGGCGTGATGTCGCCGCCGCCGCCGAACCAGCCGGTGGTGGTGACCAGCAGCCGGGTGTTGAAGTGCGCGGCCGGCACCAGCGGGCTCTGCGGGTGCGCCACCACGCTGATGCCCGACGCCCAGAACCGCGGGTCGGTCTCCGCACCGGGGATCTCGGACCGGAACTCCGGGCTGAACTCGCCCTCGACGGTGGAGACGTTGACGCCGACCTTCTCGAACACCCGGCCCCGCATCAGCCCGATCACACCGCCGCCGCCGCTGCCGTCGGGGAGCCGCTGCCAGGGCCGGCGCTCGAACCGCCCGGGCGGGCGATCGGCCAACGGCCCGTCCTGCTCGTCCTCGATCGCCTCGAAGGCTGCGCAGAGCCGGTCGCGCAGCCCCTCGAACCAGCCTCGGGCCTCGCCCTTCAGGCCCTGATAGGCTGCCGACATCCACTCGCCTTCCCTTAAAGAATGGATCTCAGAGGCCCCGCCTTTGACGGGGTCAAGGGGCAGCGCCCCTTGCCTTCCTATCGTTCCCCGCGTTTGGTTCGGCCATGAGCGATCAAGACACGGCCGTGCTCCCGGACGATGACCTGCCGCCGGAGCGTCGCCCGTCCGAGCACCGCTACGGCCGCGCGCCGGTCTCGGACCTGCCGCACGACGCGCATCCGGTGACGCGCTGGCTAGATTCCCGTCTGCCGGTGATCTCGACCTTCCGGCGTGAGTATGTGACCTACCCGATGCCGCGCAACCTGAACGGGCTTTGGGCTTTCGGCGCCTTCATCACCGTCACGCTGGTGGTGCTGCTGGTGAGCGGCCTGTTCCTGGCGATCAACTACACCGCCACGGTGGCGCAGGCCTTCTCGAGCGTGGAGACGATCGACCGCCAGGTCAGCAGCGGCTGGCTGGTGCGGAGCGTCCACATGGGCGGGGTCTCGATGTTCTTCGCCGCCCTCTACGTCCATGTCTGGAAGAGCCTCTGGTACGGCTCCTACAAGGCGCCCCGCGAGGTGCTGTGGCTCACCGGCATGCTGCTGATGGTGATGGTGATGGTAGCCGCCTTTGCCGGCTACGTGCTGCCCTGGGGCCAGATGTCGTACTGGGGCCTGACGGTGGCCAGCCACGCGCTGTCCTCGGTGCCGCTGGTGGGCGGCCCGCTGTCCGACTGGCTGCTGGGCGGCTCCAGCCTCGGCGACGCGGCGCTGCACCGCATCTACGTGCTGCATTTCCTGACTGCGTTCGCGATCTTCGGCGTCGTCGGGCTGCACATCCTGGCGCTGCACGTGACCGGCTCCAACAACCCGCTCGGTATCGAGGTGACGAGCCCGCGCGACACCATCCCCTTCCATCCCTACTACACCGTCAAGGACGGGCTTGGCCTGGCGCTGTTCGCGCTGGTGTTCGCGGCGCTGATTTTCTTCCTGCCGGGCTGGCTCACGTTGCCGGACAACTACATCCCGGCCAACCCGCTCTCGACGCCAGCCGACATCACGCCCGAGTGGTACTTCGCACCGTTCTACGCGATCCTGCGCGCCGGCGGCCCGTTCGGGCTGGTGCTGTCGGCGGGCAGCCTCGCGGTGCTGTTCGCGGTGCCGTGGCTCGACCGCTCGGAGGTCCGCAGCGCCCGCTATCGGCCGATCTATCGCTGGATGCTGCTCGTGCTGCTGGCCAGCGCGGTGTTGCTGGGCGTGGCCGGGTTCCGGCAGCCGGCCGGGGTCTGGCTGGTGCTGAGCCGCCTCGCCACCGCCTACTGGCTGCTGCACTTCCTGGTGCTGCTGCCGCTGCTGGGCCGCATCGAGGCGCGGCCGCGCCTGCCGGCCAGCATCGCCGCGCACGAGGGCGTCGCCGCCTGATGCGACTCGCCTCCCTCGTCGTGCCAATGCTGCTGGCATCGCCCACGGCGCTGGCCGCTGCCCCCAGCCCATACGACCTTGCCAGCGCGCAGCGCGGCTACGCCGTCTATGCAGGCGTGTGCAGCGCCTGCCACTCGATCCGGCAGCTCACCTACGGCGACCTGGGCGGCCTCGGGCTCGATCCGGACCAGCTGCACGCGATCGCCGGCGCACACCGGGTCGGCGACGGCGTCGACGCCGCCGGCCATGCGCTGACCCGCCCGGCCCGCCTGTCCGACCACCTGCCGTCGCCCTTCCCGAGCGAGGCGGCCGCACGCGCCGCCAACAACGGCGCGCTGCCGCCGGACATGTCGCGGCTGGCGCTCACCGAATCCGGCGGCGCCTCGTACATCGCCCGCCTGCTGACCGGCTACGACGCCGCCCCGCCGGCGGGGCAGGCGCTGGAGGCCGGCAACTACGCCAACGCTGCCGCCCCCGGCGGCCAGATCGCGATGCCGCCGCCGCTGGTGGCGGCGGACCAGGTGCGCTACGCCGACGGCACCCCGGCCACGGTGCCGCAGATGGCGCACGACGTCGCCAGCTTCCTCGATTGGGCGGCCCACCCGCACGCCATCGCCCGCCGCCGGCTGGGGGTCAGCGTCGTCGCCTACCTGCTGCTGCTGATCGCCCTGCTCTACGTCCTCAAGCGTCGGATCTGGCTGAATGTCCGTTGACCCCCCCACGGAAGACTCCGTCCGCCCGGTGATCGGCCTGATCGGCGGCTCCGGTCTCTACGACATCGAGGGGCTGGAGGAAAAGGAATGGCGCGAGGTCGACACCGATTGGGGCCGGCCGTCGGACGCGCTGCTGTTCGGCCTGTTCGGCGACGTCCGTTGCGTGTTCCTGCCCCGGCACGGCCGCGGCCACCGCATCCCACCCTCCCGGCTGAACTATCGCGCCAACATCGCTGCGCTAAAGCAGTCCGGCGTCACCGACGTGGTCTCGCTCTCCGCGGTCGGCAGCCTGCGGGAGGATCTGCCGCCGGGTCATTTCGTCATCATCGACCAGTTCATCGACCGTTCGTTCGCGCGCGAGAAAAGCTTCTTCGACACCGGCTGCGTCGCCCACGTGTCGGTGGCTGACCCGCTCTGCCCGCGCATCGGCGACGTGCTGGAGGCGGAGGCCCGCGCGCTCGGCCTGCCGGTCGCGCGCGGCGGCACCTACCTGGTGATGGAGGGCCCGCAGTTCTCGACCAAGGCGGAGAGCCACCTGTACCGGAGCTGGGGCTGCTCGGTGGTCGGGATGACCAACATGCCCGAGGCCAAGCTCGCCCGCGAGGCCGAGCTCTGCTACGCCACCGTCGCCATGGTCACCGACTACGATTGTTGGCGCGACGGCCATGACGCCGTCACCGTGGACCAGGTGGTGGAGGTCATGAACTCGAACGCGCAGAAGGCGCGTGACCTGGTGCGGGCGGTGATCCCCCGGCTGGGGCAGCCGCGGGGCCCGTGCCC
>CAXTJM010000071.1:0-11683 GCA_964244585.1 uncultured Acetobacteraceae bacterium
GCGCTGCCTCCCTAATCATCGTCTGCCCGCCACTCCCAAAATGCCAGGCCGCCTGGGATCACGGCCGTGGCCGCCCACCATCGCCAGTCGAACAAGCCTGCCCGACCGTTGTGAACGGCGGCTGCCAGTGCGACAAATGCCGTGCCTAACGCTGCGGCCGCAACCGGACCGCCCATTAGGCGGCCAGCGGCTTCAATCGCACCGTTGCGGCGTTCCTGTTCGCCCGACTGGCTTGAACCAGCACCTTACCTCGGCGGCTGCCGCACCAAGTCGGCCGGCGGCACCGTTAGCGGCACCGTTTCCTTCTGCACCTCTGGCGCCGGGTTGTTGTGTAGGTCGATACCCGAGCTGGCCGGCGCACAGGTGGAGAGGGCCAGGGCGGCAAACAGGGCCGACCAGCGTAGCCTGCAACGCATCATCCCGGCGGCTCAACCTGACTCCCGGCGCGTCGTCATCTGTGAATTCCAATTCTGCCGTCTCTACAGGAGAGAAAGCACGACGGCCACACCCACGACGACAAAGGCTGCGATTAGAAGAACGATATTGAATTGGCGCGTTCGAGAGTCAAACGCCGCCGCTGTGAGTTCATCAAGGCCATGTTCATCAAGCGTCATTTGGCGTGTTTGATAAGGCATCGTCTCTCTCAATGGTGTCGTCTCTTTAATGGTTAACGCCTGAGGTGAAGGCTTGCAATCCCTAAATAGAGACTACTTTCCTGGGCTGGAACAAGTGGTCGTGGAACGGCCAGTCACCCGCCGTTGCCGGCAAAAACGGCGTCCATGCCCATAAGCAGACCGTCCATGGCGCGCCTGTCGAACGTCCATAGACCGCCCGCCAAAAGCCCATCGCGAGCCTGCCAAGTGTCCATGGCGGGACGCTGAACGTCCATGCAGGGTTGATCAAACGTCCATTAGAAAGCGGTAAACACCATTGCACCAATGGTGCGGGCTGGCGCGTTGCCGTGGCGGCTCGTATGGGTGGATGTTACCCTTCGTTGCAGGCGGTTAGGACAGTTTTCAACCCGCGACAGCAAGCTTGTTAAGCTTCCTTCGAAGCGGGAGACTGAATCATGAGCATCAGCAGCGTTTCGTCATCCTCGTCCGCAGCTTTGGCCCTGCAACTGCAAAAGCAAGCCGACGCTGCGGCGCAAACCTCGACCACGACAGGCACGAGCACCACGACCGCGGCAGGCGCAACGGACACGACCAGCCAGGGTCGGAACGTCGGCAAAACGCACCATCATCACCACGGCAACGGCGAAGCGCTCCCGGCCGGGGCAAGCACCTCGCCGTCATCGACCACCGGCGCCACTACTGACCCGACGGCGCTGCTTGATACGTTCGCCTGAAACGCGCGTCGGCTCGGCCGACGAAAGGGATCGTTCAGACTTTGGCTCAGCCGGAAAAATCAAATGCGACCGAGATCCGCGGGTGCGGACCGCGAAAGCGCGTGACCGAGTGGATGAGCCAGGATGGAAACATGATCATCGTCCCGGCCTGCGGTGTCAGGACCTCTCCGCGCCCGGCGCTGAGGCAGTCTTTGACGGCGAAGTGCAGATGCGGCGCACTCATCTCGGGCATGATGCCGCGCGGGTCGGCTAGTTCAAGCATCCCACCTAAGGCAGGATCGGCATAGGCACCGCCGTCATCGACCCAGTAGATGCCGGACCAAAAGGCGCCGGGATGGCCGTGGGCGCGGTTGCCTTCACCCGCGATGCTGACATTGGCCCAGGCCGAGATCCGCCAGGGCAGTTCCGCCGGAACAAGTTCGTCGCCCTCCTCCATCAAAGTCATGCGATCCACGATCTGCCTGGCGGCCTGTAAGACGGCGATGCCCGCCGGGCCGCACCAGGGTAGGAAATCCGCCGAGTGCCAGCCATCCTGATTGCTGACGGTGACGCCGTGCTCCACCGCCTGGCGGCCTAGGATCGTCGGTCTCAAGGCGGCGTTGAGCGCCTCGCATCCGACGAGCCGGGCGCTTACCAGCGGCGTCGGGAACAACCCACCAACCGCAAAACTGCCTCGATCGATGACGGCATTGAACACCGCCTCCTCGACCGCCTCGGGCATCAAGGCACTGACCGTCCGTGTCTCCAGCTGCGTCGGCATTTTAGCTTCCTTGCACGGCGATGCCGCCGGTCTTTCCAACAGGACCGAACGACAGACCGGCGTCGGTTAACGCGTCGTTAAAGAACCCTTCCAGCGGCCCAATTAGTTAGTTGGACGTGACGGGCAACTCTAGTAACCAGCCACGGCCGCACCTCAGTCGACGGCGTGGGGTGACTGTGTCCGCTGGTGCTGGGGGCGGTGGACGGCGGCCGCTTCATGAGGACAAATCCCGATCGTTCTAGATGCTGGACCAACCGCTCAGCGGTGATGCGGGCCATGGCGTCGTCGGCGTGGTGGACGCGCTTGCGCCCGGAGAACCGCAGCGCGAAGGAGAGGCTCTCCTCAATCTCATGCGCCGACGCCGGACGCAGGTTGAGTTTGTCGTCGTCGCTCATCGCGTTGATCCACCCGGTAGCCATGGCCGATCACGGAACGTATAGTGAACGAGAAGGCGGAGTCGAGTCTGCTCTGCACACGGGCAGATATCATCTCTTGCTGGTCGCCCTCGGCCGTGGGTAAGTCCACGATGATCCGCACTCTCCGACATTTGCGCTACCGGCCGGCTCTGGTCATCGGTTTTGGCACGGCAGTTCTGTGTGGCTTGGCGGCGTCCTATTGGATCGGACCTGTCGCGGCCTGCTTGGTGGGATGGGACATCGGAGTGTTGGGCTACGGTATCGCATTCCTGGCGATGAGCTGGCACGCCCCCGCCAAGCGAATCCGCCAGGTGGCGGGCCTTCTCGATGAGGGTCGTTGGGGTATGCTGGTCTCAACGGTGGTCGCGGCCTTGGCGTCTTTGGGGGCTATCGTGGCGGAGCTGGCTAGGGTTCATGGCGCTCCGCACGCCGGCTGGACGGAAGGTCTGGCTGGGATCACGGTGGTCCTGAGTTGGTTTTTCATTCACACGGTGTTCGCGACCCACTACGCGCATGAATTTTGGCGGAGTAGCAGTGGGTTGAGCTTCCCCGGAAATGACGAGCCGACTTACTCGGAGTTCCTATACTTCTCGTTCTGCATCGCGGTGGCGAGCCAGGTGAGCGACGTGTCTACGCAATCGGCATCCATGCGGCAGTTGGTTCTCGCCCACTCGATGGTGGCCTATCTATTCAACGCCGCAATCATCGCACTTGGCGTGAACATTGCTGCGTCGCTTGCAAGTTGATCCGCCGGACAGTCAGTAGACCGACTTGAGTGATGGAGAGGGCAATGCCAGAGAAGGCGATCACCCCTGCTAATCAGCCCTATGGCGAATTGGTCGAGAACGTCCATGCGCCGGAGATCTTCGCCACCGCCGCGTCGTCCTTCTCGTTTGTTGCCGGTGTGCTGACGGTGACTTTCGCATCATCTCGGGTCGATAATTCGGTCAGCCCGCCTGTGCGGAGGAACGTGGTGGTGTTCCGGGTCAGCATGCCGATCTCCAGCGCTGCCGATTTGGCAGCGGGGTTGACGGCCTTCATGAGCCAGTCCGTCACACCGCCAATCTCGGCCGAAGATCGGGGCCGCATGCAGTGAGTGTTGAGCCGACGGGCTGATCCTGGACTCCCCGCCAGCGTCGGATACTATTATTCGATGTTCCCCCACGCCCTCCGCATCCTTGCCCACCGTGAGGCTCGCGTGCGCCGTGGGCAGTCGAGCCCGCTGAGGACGATCGAACTGACGATGGTGGAGGAATGCAACGGGGGCTAAAGGGCAAGAACGCTCCGAGATACTGGTCAATAGCGTGCAGGCTGACGGTCTTGTGCGATAACCTCTTTGACAGCCTGCCGGTGAACGAACTCGCAGACGAACCTTCGCCGGCGGGTTTGCGCCGGCGAGAGAGCCCTTTATATGTAGGTAGCAGTTGACTTCCAAGTTCACACCAAAGCAGTCATATGCGGCTAGGGTCCTTAACGAAGTGGGTGCCCGCAGTTGGAAGGTATGGCGCACGAACGTTTTGCTATTTGACAAAGTGGCGGGGCGTTTTCGACTAACTGCCGCGCTTAGCCCCTGTGGGGGAGGGCTGGCTCTATCCGGCAACGCTGCCTCCCGGCAGTAGGTCATCATACCGGCGGTGTAATCCTGATACTTGCGCGTTCCCTCGCGATATGGATTGCGCCATGTGCCGTCCGGCAAGCCGTCATCGGGAGAGCGCGCCGCCCGGGACGCTGCAAGATATCCGCACTCCCATTCGACTGAGACATGCGGATCGGGTTCGACCGCGGCGGTCAGGAACAAGCCTTGCCATGGTCCGGATGGTCGCCGGCGCTTTTCGCTGCTGCCTCGGTCATGTAGGAACCGTGCTTGGTCTTGCCGTAGTAGCGGTCGCCTGGGCAGTGATAGACCTTGCTGGACGAGTTGACCCATACCTGGCCTGCGCCGCCGCCAGGCGCGGCAGGAGTTGCTCCAACCGGAGAGGCAGGCGCTGCGGGAGTAGGCGCAGCAGAAGCAGCTGGAGCCGTCAGACCAGCCGCAGCAGTTGCAGGTGTTCCGGCCGTTGCACCAAAAGCCTGCACACCCTGGTGCCCACGGCAGGCCCCGCCACGGCGAGCTCCCGACCATGCCGTGCCGTCCTTGCAGGTGGCGGTCTCCTGCGCATGGGCCAAGCCGGTAAAGGCCAGCATTGCAAAGGCAGAGAGCGTGATCGCGCGCATTGGACAGGCTCCGATGGTATAACCACGTGACGGTCTGGCAATTGGAACGGCTCGTCAAGGAACTCGTCATGTGCGGCCGGTTCGCTTTCCAGCTCCCGCCTGAGATAATCCGCACCCTGTTCAAGGCCGCTGGGGCGACGCCGAACTTCGTGCCGAACTGGAACGTGGCGCCGACCCAGGATGCCACGGTGATCCGACGTGATCCGGAAACAGGCGAGCGGCGGCTGCAGCTTCTGAAGTGGGGGCTGGTCCCGTCGTGGACGAAAGACCTCAAGGCAGCCCGCAAACCGATCAACGCCCGATCGGAAACTGCCGCCGGATCGGGCATGTTCAAGGGTGCGCTGGTCTCCCGGCGCTGCCTGGTGCCCATGGACGCCTTCTACGAGTGGAAAGCTCTACCCGATGGCAATCAGCCCTACGCCATCGCCCGCCAGGATGGGACGCCGCTGGCCTTGGACGGGATCTGGAGAACTGGCGGTCGCCGGACGGCGAGGTGTTGCGAACCTTTGCCATCCTGACCACCAGCGCCAACGGCACCATGCGCCAGCTCCACGAGTGCATGCCGGTGATCCTGGAGGCGGAGGTATGGCCGACTTGGTTGGGCGAGGATGGTGGCGCGGCTGCGGACCTGATGCGGCCGGCTGCGGACGACGTTTTGCACCTCTGGCCGGTCAGCCGGGCCGTCAACAGCGTGCGGAACAATGGCGCCGAGCTGCTGGACCGGATTGATGATCCAGCATCACCATCGCCGAGCGACGCGCTGGCAGGGAGAACCCGGCGTAGTGGGATCACCTTTGGCTGAAAGGTAAGTAGAGCCGGAAAGGCTATCGCGCGATAGCGGGACTTGCTCATCCGCAGGGTAACCACAGCACCTTGCATGGGCCATTTGGGGATAACGCTACAGAACGGGCAGGATAGCACGGATTGTGGCCCAACCGGGAACGCGGTCGATGAGAGTTTGCCCTACCTTATGTTTACCAGAAGGCAGTTCCGTTAGTTCGGAGCACAAGGCCGTGCAGGCCTGCCTTTTGTTAAGAAGGATCGTGACGGTACGGCTTCAATCCTGTGTTGTATGCGCAAGCCGTGCGACCGTCGCCGACCCGCGTTCATGAGAGGACAGAAATGCCGCAGGGTAAAGGATCTCACCAAGATGAGCCAAATGTCGTGACCATCTCGGGAACCAATCTCCCAACGTCCAAGCGGCGGTTGCCTGCTTTCATCAAGGAGAACGTTGGGCCGATCGTAAGCGAGTGGGAGGCGTTTGCCAGGACCCTGACACCATCTGCCCACGGCATGACGCCGCACTCTCTGCGCGACCACATCCATCAGATTCTCGCGTTCGTCGTGTCCGACATAGAGTCGTATCAGAGTCCTTCGGAGCAGACGGTAAAATCGCACGGGGACAAGAAGCAGACGCAGCCCGTCACGGCGGCTCAAACACACGCCGCCATACGCTTCGCGGGTGGCTTCGACATCGGCCAAATGACGTCCGAATATCGAGCGCTCCGCGCCAGCGTCCTGAAGCTTTGGGGTAAGACGGCCCCCTCCCTTGATGACGAAGATTTCGCGGACATGACGCGGTTCAACGAAGCTATCGATCAGGAACTGGGGGAGTCGGTTGACTTCTATACTGACAGAGTCGCGCAGTCACGAGAGATGGTTGTCGGAATCCTGGGGCACGACCTGCGCAGCCCGCTCCAAGCCATTGCATTGTCCACGGAGCTTTCCCTTCACATGGGGCAGCTTAACGAACGCCAGACCATGCTGAGCAAGAAGGTGCTGGAGTGCACCGATCGTATGAGCGCCCTGATCAACGACTTGCTCGACGTCACGAGGGCGCGGTTCGGGGCGGGGCTCCCGGTCGTTCGGGCCATGATGAACATGGGCTTTGTCGCGGAGCAGGTCATCGATGAAGTGCGCACCGTCCACCCTCACCGCGCAATTGACCTCACCACGGCGGGACTTCTAGTGGGCGAATGGGACAAGGCCCGCATTGGGCAAATATTCTCGAACCTGCTCAACAACGCAATGCAATACGGCTTCAAAGGCTCCCCGGTGCGCGTCGGTCTTGTCGGAGACGCCAAGGCGGTGACGCTGACGATCGGGAACGACGGCGTCCCTATTCCGGTTGAGAAGATCAACACGGTCTTCGACCCGCTGACGCGCGTCTTGCTGGACGAGGACGTCCTGCCGACAGCCGGGAACCTCGGCCTCGGACTTTACATTACCAAGGAGGTTGTCATGGCCCATGGCGGGACGATCGAGGTCACGTCCAATGACGTCGACGGCACTGTGTTCACCGCACGGTTCCCGCGATCAATGCCCAATCCGCCTCGCCAAGGTGCACAGCAGCAGGCCTGACAGGCAAGCCCGTGGCTGGGCCAATGCAGGCGTCTAGTCAGCAAGCAAGTTCGCTGATACGCTTTGCGAGAAGCTCGATTGGCAAGCACCCATCCGGGTAAGCAGACATGAGAGCCGAATGGGGCATCGAGGGCTCCGCCGCGCCTTCTGGGTCTTGTACGAGGGCGACGCCACCATGCTCTTTGATTGCCCGCAGCCCGGCGGTTCCGTCCCCGTCGCCTCCGCTGAGGACGACGCCGACAACGCGCCTCCCGAACGAACGCGCGGCTGATTCGAACAGCGGGTCAACTGCCGGACGGGTGAAATGCACCTTTTCGTCATGGGTCAGCACGGTGCGGCTGGGTGACAGGAGCAGGTGGTAGTCAGATGGGGCGGCATAGATGCATCCAGCCTCGATCAATCCGCCATTTTGTGCGAAGGTAGCTGGGAGCGACGCGGCATTTCCGAGAACGGTCGGCAGGTTGCTCCGGTTCGCGCCGATATGGATGACTACGAAGAAGCTAGCCTGACTGCCGGGCTTGACTGCCGTGACAATCTTAATGAGCGGGGCAAGTGCACCTGCAGAGCCCCCGATGACGATGATGGCGCCCATCATAGGCCGATCATGCCTTCAACGCCGGGCGTTGCAAACCCACACGCCTTTAAGGGTCCACTGTCGCGAGCTGAAATCCACCGGATGCCGTCGTGGTGCAGGATGCAGAAGTCAATCTCGTAGACGCCTACTGTCCTGCGCGTCGAGGTGAACGCCGTCCTCACGCGGCTTAAATCCTCGGGGTGGATGCAGGCGGAAAGGGTTTCGAAGGTGACCGGCTCGTTTCCGGGCACGCCCCATAGACCGTGTTACGCGCTCGTCCAGGGCGATCTCGCCGGTATCAACGTTCCACGACCATAGAGCGACACCGGCTGCGTCCGTCGCGATGCGCAACCCGCTCGGCGTCCCACACCAGAGCGCGTGATCCGCGCCACGCCACGACACCCTAGAGATGCCACGCTTCTGTGGTTACTCACCCGACCATTTCCGCGATCAGGCGTCAGAAGGTCACGCATGGCATTCACCAGGTCGCGGTCGGGAACTGGTGATGAATATTTTGCGGAATACACAAAACGGTTTGAAACGAGCGGCAGCTCTACAAATATATGTCTGTGGGGGCCATGCCATGAACGCAGATGGGTCGGCACGTATCGCTCATGAGTTTCACCGGGAGCCGCTCACCGCAAGACGGGCGATCGCATTAGCCAGCGTTGCTTTTGAAGAGAACCGAAGAAGCGATGCGGAACGCCTCGTCACCATCGCGATTGAGCTACACGAATTGGCGTTTGCTGAAGCTTGCGTGGTCGATTGTTACCGACGGCACGACTGAATGGTCGGCTTGAGCTAATACGGCTACAAATCCAGCCCTGGATCCCCAAATAAAGCATGCCGCCGCCAGTCCTTTAACAGCAGCATGGTAGTGGCTGGCAGAGAACGCGAGGGCTCCACGGCAGTCAACGCGTTGCGGAGCCGCCAGTATGTTACGCCGTGTTGTCCGTTAAGGCGCCCTCCTGGGATCCCGTTCCGAACACCACTGGATCAGGTCTGCTGTCGCCTCGGCCTTCCTGCCCCTGGTGGGCAGCCACAGCCACGCCGGTATCCACGATTGGCGTATCCATCCGGCGAGGACCGCGGCTGATGATTACGCTGTGGTGGCGGCCTGAGCGGGCGGGTTCCAGCTCCAGGGCAGTAGTTCGTGCAACCGTGGTGCGGGATGGTCGGCGATACGGCGTAGGACATCGGCGAGCCAAGCACGCGGATCGACGCCGTTCAGTTTGGCGGTGATGATCAGGGTGTAGATGGCGGCGGCCCGTTCGCCACCCCGGTCCGAGCCGCAGAACAGCCAGGCCTTTCTACCCAGAGCAACGCCTCGCAGCACCCGTTCCGCCGCATTGTTCGACAGGCAGATCCGGCCGTCGTCGAGGAACTGGCTGAACGTGTTCCAGCGCTTCAGCATGTAGTCCATGGCTTTGCCGACCTCAGCATGCCGCGACATCCTGGTCCGGGCAGCTCGCATCCAGGTCTCCAGCTCTGTCACCATTGGCGCGACTTGGTCTTGCCGCACGGCCAAGCGCCGCTCGACGGGCAGGCCGTTGATGGCCCGCTCGACGTCGAAGATCGCGTCAATGCGCCGCACCGCCTCGGCCGCGAGCGGCGCTTTGGCGAGTTGGGCAAGGTCGAACAGCTTGCGTCGCTCGTGGGCCCAGCAGCCAGCCTCGGTGATAGGGCTCGGCTTTCGTCCGGGGTGGTAGAGCTCGCCGAAGCCCGCATAGGCGTCCGCCTGTAGGATCCCGGCATATGAGGCCAGGTGCCGCTGCGGGTGTTCACCTCGTCGATCGGGCGAGTAGTGGAACAGCGCCGCGGGCGGGGCCGGTCCAGCAAACGGGCGGTCATCGCGCACGTAGGCCCACAATCGTCCAGTCGTCGTCTTGCCACGGGCCTGCACCGGCACCGTGGTGTCGTCGCCGTGCACCCGCTCGGCCGCCAGCACGTGGGCGCGGATCAGCGCCACCAGCGGCGATAGCGTGGCGGTGCAGGCGCCCACCCAGTCGGCCAGGGTGGAAGTGTCGAGCTCGATGCCCTCACGGGCAAAGGTCTCGCTCTGCCGGTGTAGCGGCAGATGCTGGGCGAACTTTGCATCCAGGATGGTGGCCAGCAGCTCGGGCCCGGCGCGGCCGCGAGCGATGGGATGGAATGGCGCCGGAGGCTGGGTGATGGTCTCGCATGCCCGGCACACGAGCTTCTCGCGCACGGTCTGGACGACCTTCCACCGCCGCGGCACCAACTCGAGCGTCTCGGTTACGTCCTCGCCCAGCTTAGACAGCTTGCCCTGACAGCACGGGCAGGCGGTCGGACCGGGGATCACCACCCGCTCGCGCGGCAGATGGGCCGGAAGCGGGCCACGCACCGGCTTGCGGCGGATCGAGCCTGGCGTGTTGCGGCTGCCCGCCAAGTCAGGATCGAGAACGGCCTCATCCTCGGCAGCCCCGGCCTCCAACTCCTCGAGTTGCAGCTCCAACTGGTCCAGCAACTTGCGGCCGCGCTCGGAGGAGGCGCCGAACTGCTCGTGCCGCAGCTTGGCGATCAGCAGCTTAAGATGGGCCACCATGGCTTCGGCGCCCGAGGCGCGGGCCTCGGCCTCGCGCCGGGCTAAGTGCTCGGCCGCCAGGGCGGCGCGCAGGGCGGCGATGTCGTCCGGGATGGTGTGAGAACCGGGGATCACGCCCAGCAGTGAACCACACAGGGGCGGACCTGTGTACCCCTCAGCCCGCCGCCTCGGGTCGCCACGTGCGTTGCGGGTTCCGCCAGTCGATGCCGTCCAGCATATAGCTGAGTTGGGAGGCCGAGATCGCTACACAGCCGTCGGCCGGAGACGGCCAGAGAAAGCGTCCCCGCTCCAGCCGCTTGGCATAGAGCGACATGCCGAGCCCGTCGTGCCACAGGATCTTCACCAGGTCGCCACGTCGACCACGGAACACGTAGAGATCGCCCGCGTGCGGATCGCGCTGCAAGGCCTCCTGCACCTGGAGAGACAGGCCGTTCATGCCGCGGCGCATGTCCGTATGGCCGTTGGCTAGCCACACTCGCACGCCGCTCGGCGGCACGATCATCGGCGCACCGCGGTCATCACCCGCCGTAGCGTCGCCAGACCGACATCCGCGCCCACTCGGATGCAGGTCCCGTCCGGCAAGGTGATCTCGACCCGGGCTGCCTCAGAAGGAGCGCTACCTGGACCGGCGCTGACATAACCGCCGGAGGATCCGCCATAATCCGCATCGGCAGGAACGTCGGCATGGACTCCGGCGCCAACTCGCCGCGTCGAACTTGGCCGCGCCAGTTCCACAACAGCCCCCGACTGACTTCATGACGGCGCGCGACGTCAGCGAACGAGGCGCCAGGCTGCTCGACCTCAGCCACGATCCGGAGCTTCTCCTCCAGCCGCCAGCGGCGACGGCGCTCAGCACCGGTGATGATCTCCATCCAGCAACCTGCCCCCGATCTTAACGGCGCTCATACGAACACCCTTGAGATCACCCACCATCATCGGTCCGGGTAGGCGGCCTTCACCGGGCGGATACCGATTGGCGGGCTGACGGTGTAGAGCACCATCGCTCGTCGATTTGGTGCCAGGCCCATGGACGAGGCGGGGCGAGGATAGAACCAGGCGGCCTCATGCCCCGCTCTCTCCGGTCTGGACAATGCGCAGAACCGCCGCCCGATCCGACCCGGTTTCAAGTGATAGAGCGTGCCAGCTTCCTCCGCGCTCATTCCCGCCACCAGCCGCAGCACAAGGCTGCACAAGCACCGCCGGGCCAAATAAGGCAGGCTGCGATACCAGAGCAGCGCGCCGGCTTCCTCGACTGTCAGCTTATAGGCGTTGCGCTGATGGTGCACGGGGCGGATCGTCATGTCCCGGCCCTCCCCGCGAGGGCTTCCAGCGCCTTCACTGCCAGCAGTTCCTCCCGGCTTGCCGCCTCCGCAAAAGCGCTCCGCCCAAACCCGCCCACGTGGTCCATGAGAGCTACCCAAGCGGCGCAGGCCAGAGCTGCGCC
>CAXTJM010000072.1:0-11382 GCA_964244585.1 uncultured Acetobacteraceae bacterium
TGTGGGATCGGTGCTTCGTCATAGCTTCCACTCTCCAGAAGCCCAGCAAAGGGGGATCAATTCAAATCGCCCATTCTGTCCACCCCGTGGAGCGCACTCCAATCTGCGTTCCTAATTTGTACGATAGCGCCGTTTCTCTGGAGTAGCGTGCATCATATCAATGCCGACCTATCGGGCTGGGGTCGATTGCCACCGTGGCGGTCAAGCCTGCGACGAGCCTCACGCTGGATGGCACAGCGTCGAAGGTAATCCGGACAGGAACCCGTTGCGCCAGACGCACCCAGGTGAAGATTGGGTTAACGTTGGCCAGGCCTTGAGGGTCGGCCTGCGCGTTGTCGATCTGGATCCCGCGAGCAAGGCTGTCGACGTGGCCGCGCAACACCTGCCGGTAGCCCATCAGGTAGATCCGCACCGGATCGCCGTCACGGATCGTCGCGAGGGCGGTTTCTTCGAAATAGCCGTCCAGCCAAAACGAGTCAGCATTGACGATGGAGATGTTGCGCTGTCCGACCGTGGCGTAATCTCCTTCCTGCGCCTGTAGATTCGTCACCCATCCATTGACCGGCGAGATCATCCGCGTCCGCGTCAGGTTGACGCGCGACTGAGCCAGTTGTGACTGCGCCTGGTTGACCGCCGCACCCGCCTGCATGGCACTCGACAAAAAAGACTGCTTGGTCTCGATGGAGGTCGATAATGTCGTCAGTTCAAGGCGGCGTTGGGCCTCCTCCTCCTTGTCTTGGGCATCTGCTTCCGCCTTGCGGAGTAGCGCCTCGTCGTTACTGACAGCGATCGCGTAGTTCGCGGGGTCGATGATCATCAGCGTGTCACCCTTATGGACGAGCTGGTTATCGTGCACCGCCAGTTGCACGATCCGCCCACCGACCTCGGGCGCCATCGAGACGACATAAACCCGGACCCTGCCGTCCCGGGTCCACGGCTCGGTCAGCCAAGCTTGCCAAGCGCCCCAGCCTAATGCGGCGGCAAGCAACGATACGCCCAAGGTGACGACGACCGGAAGCGTCCGCCAGTGACGCGATGGATCGCGCCCGGCCTGCGTGGTGGGTTCGTCAAGAGGCTTTGTATCGACGACGGCGCTCAATTTCCAGCAACTGCAAGTAGGACCGCGGATGAGAATGCGGCCACGAAGATCGCGAACATCAGCAGCGCCGGGTTCCATGCGTGCACCAGGAGGTCCAGGCGGGTTAGGACGACGCGGAAGGCGAAGGTGAACGCCCAGGTCGCCAACAAGACGAGCGCGTATGGGGAAACATAGACGCCGAACACGTCGATCTCCGTAAAAGCCATCTACCCGGCCTCGCGTTGCTGAATCGTACGGGTACCCTGCCCAAAGAGGAAAAGCAGCCCGTTGACCGCCGGTGGGCCGGCTGCCGCGGGCAGGCTCCCGATGCGGGTCCGCATGCGGTCCGACCACTGCGCCGCCGTGGGGCGCCAAGTTCCCGCCGCAAGCGCGTCGCAGTCGGCCATAGCGGCGGCCAAGACGCGCCGGGTTCGGAGTGGCGCGGAAAGCGGCCCGACCACGCGGAGGGCGAGCGCTGCTATGGTGCAGCCTGCCATAATGCCGAGTGCAGCATTGTAGAAGTCGGCCATGTCGTAAACCATTCGGTTGGCTGGTGCCACAAGCGGGATAAAGTTCACGGTTGCCGGCCCGATGAACCCGGTCAGGCGGGCGTTGGTGGATAATGCGGCGAGCGGCACGAGGAAGAGGCCGATTGCAGCCGACAGGCCCCAGAAGCCATCGAACGCGGGAAGAACCGCGAACTTCAGCACACAGGCCAGTGCGGCAGTCAGCGCTGTCCCAGCCGCGAACCAAGCCGCTGCGTTAAACGCCTTCTCGTGCAAGGGGGACATGAGCAAGATGGGGATCGCGGTCCAGGTGATTGCGCCCGGACCGTCGGGCCAGGCCGTCGCCATCCAAAATACGGCGGCGGCGGCGATGCCGATATAAACCCGACCGGCCGTGATCAGCGCCGGAAGCGGATCGGCAGGAGACGGACACTCGGATCCGAACACCTGGAGCACCCCGCTTGGCTGCCTCAGCCACGCCGCCACTTCCATTGCAGTCGCGGCGCCTGCCACGCTGGCTGCCACCATGCGCGCCTGTGGATATGGCACCGCCAGCAGGGCATCCGCGGCGGCTCGGCATGACGTGACCGTTGCCACGCGCGGCAGCAACGCCCGCCAACGGCCGGCTCGGTCGCCAGGATCAAGCAGTCCCACTGCTGCGATGCAGTCGAACAGGCCATTGCGGGCCGCCCGGATCGGCCGAAGCCGCAGCCGCCAATGCGCAGCTTCGCCTGTGGCACGGTCGATGAGGCTGTCAAGGTCGAACAGGCGGAGCAGCAGCCGGTCGGCGTCGGACGCGAGCCCTCCAAGGCTCGTGAGGGCATCGCGGGCCAGTGCATCGAGAGACGCGGCAAGGCGCGCGCGGCTTCTGTCCCGTTGCGTAGTCGACAGCACGATGGTGGCGACCGCAATGCCGAGTTCGATCTCGCTGACCCGGGCCAGCACGGTATCGAACGCCAGGTCCGGGTGGTTGATCACGTCGCCGGCGATGATTGCTGCCGTGTAGCCGGCGAGTTGTGCTCCGTAGGCGGCGAAAAACGTTAGCCGGTGGCCCAGGAAGCCGCAGATGGCACACCATCCCGCCAGACCAAGGCAAAAGCCGACCCGGTCTTGCGGGAATGCCGCCCAGAGCAAGACCGCGGCGACACCGCCAGCCAGCGTGCCCCAGGTGCGGAACAGCGCCTTGCGCAATGACGAACCAAGCACGGGCTGGCACACGATGGCAGCCGTGGTGCCAGCCCAGTAAGCGTCATCGAGCTGTAGCCAGAAGGCGAGTCCGAGGGCGATGCTGACTGCGGCCGCCGTGCGCAAGCCGTGCAGAAGCGCTGCCTGCCATGTCGGCGCGCTACTGCGGATCGCGTGGAGGACCGCCGACGCGCGCAGTATGGCCCCTGCATCGATCATACCGCGGGAATTCGGCTGACCTCGGTCTCGAGCGCGCCAAGACGCCAAGTATCCCACTTACCTCCAACACGCCCAGTCATCCCGACACGACGGAACGCTTGGCAGTCGGCACGGCGTCCAACAGGGTTCGGTCCAGGTGGAGGTGCGCCGCCACCAGCTCGTGCGGTGTCAGCGCCATCCACTGTGCCAGAGAGACGTCGGCATAGCGGTCGCTGGCGAACACTTCCAGGAAGCGCACGAGCGTGCTTCCGATGTTCTCGACATAGTGGGCCATGGCGAACGGCACGTACCCCACATCCCCGGCCTGGAAGTCGAAGGTGCGCGCCGCAGCGCCGGAGGCGAAGACCGTCATGCGCGCCTGGCCCTCAAGGTAGTACTGCCATTCGTCACCGATCGGGTGCCAGTGGATCTCCCGCATCGCACCCGGCTCCAGCTCGACCAGGGCGGCAGCCAGCCGGGTGGACGCGGCGAAATTGCTGCTGTCGGTGATCCGCACCGTGCCGCCCGGGAAGCGCGTCGGCTCCTGCGCCATCATGCTGTGGCTGAACGTCTTGGGCACCGGCCCGGCGCCCGTGATGCGATCAGTGGCGAGCGGCCCCGGTATGTCCATCTGGAAGATATACAGCTCCTCCTTCGGGATGCTGGCCAGCGCCGCCTCCGGCCAGCCGAAGTTCTTGGCCAGCACGTTGGGCGGCAGACGCGCGAACATATCCGAAATCAGGAAGGTGCTGTTTTCTGAGAACGCGCCGTCGTCGAATACCAGCAGGAACTCGACCCCGTCCTCGCCGAGACCCTGGATCGAGTGTGGGATGCCCGGCGGGAAGTACCATAGGTCGCCCACGCCAACGTCATGTTGGAAGGTTCGCCCTGCCTCGTCCATTGCGGTAATACGGGCCTGGCCGGCTAGCACGTAGGACCACTCGGCCTGCTTGTGCCAGTGCATCTCGCGCACTCCGCCGGCATCGAGGCGCATGTTAACTCCAGCCATCTCGGTCGAGACTGGCAGCTCGCGCACGGTGGTCTCGCGCGCCCAGCCACCGGGGCAGATACGGTTGTGGCTGTCGGCAAAGGACCAGCGCAGGTTCGGCAGGTTGCCGTGGTCCGTGGCAGGCGGACGGACCAAGTCGCGGGCCTGCGCCTCACGCGGACGGTTGCGGGGGCCGAGGATGCTGGCGCCCTCGCCGTCGCGGAAGGGCTCGACCGGGCTTGGGTTTGGCAGGTCCGAAGCAGGGACACTCGATGATTTCATGGGCTGATCATGCCGTCGGGACGACGGCGTTGGCGCTAGCGGGTTGGCTACGCGGCAAGGGGAGTACGCTGAGCGAGCGCACGCCTTGGGCGCCATGGATCAGCACGCCCTCGATGTCTGCCGTTGCCGACGGCCCGGTCTGGAACACGGCATAGTGCGCGTCGCGCCACTCCGGGCGTCGGTAGGCATGATGGATGTTGGGCAGGATGTCGGCCGGGTCGAGCAGCACGATCAAGTGCTGCGGCAGGTAGCCAAGCGTATTCACGCCGAGCTGACGGTCGGTCAGGCAGATCGACCCGGTTTCCGCCACGGCGAACGCCGCACGGACGACACCATAGTCCACATCGGCCAAGTCGGTCGGCTTCGTGCCCGGCGACAGCGTCCGGTTGCCCGCAATCTCCGGCACGTTGGAACAGACCACCTTCGCGTCCCTGAGCTTGGCCTGCACGGCTGCCAGCGGGTCGGCAGGGTCAGCCGCCAGCATCTCCCCGCCCATTGTCTCCAAAAGGTGGCCGAAGGCAGCCAGCAGATCGGGCGGCGAGTTGCCGTCGAACAGCGGCACCAACGGTTCGGGCCGCTCCAGCTTGGGCATGTGTGCGCGGATGGATGCAAGCACGGCGTCGCGGCTGCTCACGGTGTCGTCCCCTCGTGCTTGCCGATTCGGTTCTGCTTGTACCACTGGTGGAAGGTCTGTGCGGGCACCGGCGGCACCTCCCGCCCTCTGCCCCAGGTGTTGAGGCGGTTATAGACCACGAATTGCGGCAGGTGCTTGAGCGCGCTGTCGGCTACGGGCAGCGCCGCCCGATACAGTTTCGGGCTGGAAAGAAGCAAGCCGGCCGCCTTCATCATCGCCTTCTTCAGGAACGGCAGCTCGTGCGTCTCGGCCATCACCTTGCGCCAGCCGGCAATCTGCTCGTGGATGTTGATCTTGACTGGGCACACGTTCGTGCAGGAGCCGTTCAGCGTGGAGGAGAACACGATCTTGCTGTATTTCCGCGCACTGAACGTCGGGTCCAAGATGACCCCGATCGGACCGGCATAGGTAGCGCCGTAGCTGAGGCCGCCGGAGCGGCGGAACACCGGGCAGGTGTTCATGCAGGCGCCGCAGCGGATGCACTTCAGCGAGGTCCAGAACTTCTCCATTCCGAGCCGCTCGGAGCGGCCGTTATCGACCAGCACGACGTGCATTTCGCCGCCGGCGCGCGGGCCGCGGAAGTGCGAGGTGTACTGCGTCATGGGCGAACCCAGCGCCGAGCGCGACAGCAGCCGCACCATCACCGCCAGGTGATCGAGGCGGGGGATGACCTTCTCAATCCCGCACGAGACGATGTGCAGGGGCGGCGTGTTGGCCGACAGGTCGGCATTGCCCTCGTTGGTGCAGACGACGACCGTCCCGGTCTCGGCCACGGCGAAGTTGCATCCAGTCATGCCGGCATCGGCGGACAGGATCAACGGCCGGGTCGCCTCGCGCTGCTGCTCGGCCAGGTAGTGGACGTCGCGCGAGCTGGGGTCGGAGCCGAGCTTCTCAGCGAACACGCGCGCCACGTCGGAGCGCAGCTTGTGTACCGCGGGCACGACGACGTGGCTGGGCGCCTCGCCGTCGAGCTGCTGGATGCGCTCGCCGAGATCGGTCTCGATGATCTCGATCCCGTGCCCGGCCATGAACTCGCGGAAATTGCACTCCTCGGTCAGCATGGACTTGCTCTTGATCAGCCGTTTGGCGCCATGATCGCGCAGGATGCCGAGCACGATCTCGTTGTGGTCCACCGCGTCCTTGGCCCAGTGCACGTGGACGCCGTTGGCGCGGGCATTGGTCTCAAACTGGTTAAGGTAGTCGTCGAGATGGGTGAGCGTGTGTTCCTTGATCATGGATGCCAAGCTGCGCAGTTCCTCCCATTCGGGGATGCCATGCATCTCGCGGTCGCGCTTCTGGCGCATGTCCCATAGCCGCTCGTCGTGCATCTTCTCGTGCTCGGTCGCCGCGATGAACCGGTTCGCCGCCTCCGACTGGTCCACGGGATGATTGCCATGGATTTTCGCGCCGCGCGGCTCCGGCTCCGGCCGGTCCGAAGACATGGGTTGTGACGTGCCTTCGGCATGGTCAAGACGGCGGCCGTTGCGGGTGGCGCCTTCGCTCGGGCCATGGTCGCGCAGTTCGCGATGGAGCATCGGGGTCGTCTCGCTCATGCCCGTGCCCCGTTCAGGATCTTGGCGATGTGGATGTGCTTGACGGGCACGCCGGCGCGGTCGGCGCAGCCCTGCTGGTGCATCAGGCAGGAGCTGTCGGAGGAGGTGACGTACTCCGCACCGCTTTGAAGCTGGTCGCGGACCTTATCGTGGCCCATCTTGGCCGAGACGCCCTCCTCGAAGACGGAGAACGTGCCTCCAAAGCCGCAGCACTCGTCCGGGCGGGCCAGCTCGACGAACTCGATGCCGTGCACCATCTGCAGCAGGTCGCGCGGCTTGGAGAAGGACGCTTCCCGTAACTCGGACATACTGGCGATATGCAGTCCGCGCAGCGTGTTGCAGTTGTTGTGCAGCGCGACCTTGTGCGGGAACTCCGCCCAGGGAAACGCGTCCACGTGAAGGATGTCGTGGAGAAACTCCACCAACTCGAAGGTCTTGGCGCGGACCTGCTTGACTTCGTCGGTCTGCTCGATCGCGTCAAGGTTGTATCGCACCTGATGCACGCAGGAGCCGGACGGACCGACGATGTAGTCATACGGGGCGAAGTTCTTGACGAACAAGGCCTCCGTTGCGGCTGATTCCACGTGGCAGCCGGTGTTGGTCATTGGCTGGCCGCAACAGGTCTGGTCGTAAGGGTAGTCGACGTCCAGCCCGAACCGCTCCAGCAGTTCCAGCGTCGCGATGCCCACGTCGGGTTCAAAGGCATCGACGTAGCAGGGCACGAACAAACCGATGCGCATGATGGAAGTCTCCGATGAGAGAGGTCAGTCGTGCTCGGCAAGTTGGACCTTGCCCTTGAACACCCAGTAGACGACGAGCGTATAGATGAGCGTGATCGGCAGCACGACGATCCCGGCGCCCCAGAACATGAATGACAAGCTGCTTCCGGGTGAGGCGCCCTGTTCGATCGTGATGGAGAACGGAACCATGTAAGGCAGGAACGACGCTGCCAGGGTGGCGAACGCCGCCAGGAAGATGAGCGCCGTCATCAACAACGGTAGCCAGTCCACCCGACGCCGGATGGCCACTACTAGCCCGGCGCAGGCGACCAGTCCGAGCAACGGCGTCGCCAGCATGGCCGGACGCTCGGTCCAGCGGTGCAGCACGCGCAACTGCATACCAAGCGCGTAGGCGGCTGCGGCCAGCAGGAACAGCAGCACGGCGCCCAGCAGCCACGGCATGAACCGGTAGCCGAGGTCGCGGGTGTCCGTCTCCGTCTTGTAGACCAGCCAGCCGGCGCCGAGTAGCGCGTAGCCGAGGCAAAGCCCGAAACCGCAGAGCAGGGCGAAGGGGCTGAACCAGCCAAAGGCTCCGCCGACGTAGCGGCTGCCCTGCATCGGTAGTTCCTGCACCAACGCGCCCACGGTGGTGCCTTGCATGAACGTGGCCACGAACGATCCGCCGGAAAACCCGATATCCCAGACCCGCCGAAAGCCCAGCGCTTTGTAACGGAACTCAAACGCCACCCCGCGCAGGATGAGAGCGAGCAACATGACCAGCAACGGCAGATAAAAGGCTGACAGCAGAACCGAGTAGACCAACGGGAAAGCGCCAAAGAGCACGGCCGCGGCGACAACCAGCCAGGTCTCGTTGCCGTCCCATACGGGCGAGATCGACTGCATCATGTGCCGCCGCGCCAGCTCGTTCGGCGCGACGGCGAACAACATGCCGATGCCAAGGTCAAAGCCGTCGAGCAACACATATAGCAAGAGCGACACCGCGAGGGCCGCCGCCCAGAACTCGACGAGGCCGTTCATTCTGCCGGTGCCGGGTTCGGGGGCGTCACGCCAGGGCTGCCTCCGGGGATGGAGAAGGGCCGCTTCGGGTTGGTCAGCGACGCTTGGTGATCCGGCGCCGGCAACAGCCCGACCTTGAGCAGGCGGTAGATATAGATGGTTCCGGCGATGAAGATCAGGGCGTAGACGGCGCCGAACAGCAGCAGGCTGGTTGCCACCTGCGGCGTGGTCAGGAACGGCGTCACCGCGTCCGCCGTCCGCAGCTGACCAAACACGGTCCAGGGCTGCCGACCGGTTTCGGCCGTGAACCAGCCCGTCAAGGTCGCTATGAAGCCGAGCGGGAAGGAGCAGAAGATGGCCCGGAGCAGCCAGCGCGTCTGGTCGAGGCGGCCGCGCACATAAGACAGGATCCCGCCCCACGCCAGCGCCAGCATCAACACGCCGCAGCCGACCATGATGCGGAAGGTGAAGAAGGGGATCACGACGGGCGGTTGGTCAATGGTCGGGAAGTCGGCGAGGCCGACTTCCTTGGAGGAGAGCGTGGTCGTGGCAATGAGGCTTCCTAGGTACGGAATGCTGATCGCGTAGCGGTTTTGCTGGTGCGCCTGGTTCGGCCAGCCGATCAGCACCTCGGAGGCGGGTTGCTCGTCATGCCAGCGCGCCTCGATGGCGGCAAACTTGGTCGGCTGGTATTTGTGGACCATGTCGCCGGTGAGATGGCCGAAGAACAGCTGCGCCGGGACCAGGACCGATGCCAAACCCAGCCCCATGCGCAGCATTGCCCGCGCCTCGACCTTGGTGGTTCCGCGCAACGTGTACCAAGCGCCGGTCGCAGCCACGCAGAATGATGTGGTGACATAGGCTGCCAAGATCATGTGCGGGAAGCGGACCAGCACGGCCGGGCTGAAAATGATCGCGGTCCAGTCGGTCGGCACGTACACACCGTCGGCCGCGATGCGGAAGCCCGTCGGCAGCTGCATCCAGCTATTGTTCACCATGATCCAGAACGACGACAGGCTGGTACCCAGGCAGACCATCAGGCAAGCGATGAAATAAAGCGCTGGGTGCAATAGCTTGCGGCCGAACATCAGCACGCCGAAGAACGACGCCTCCAGCGCGAAGGCGGTGAAGCTCTCGTAGCCGAGCAACGGACCCTGGATCGCCCCGGTGCGGCGCGACAACTCACTCCAGTTGGTGCCGAACTGGAACGCCATGACGATGCCGGACACGACGCCGAGACCGAATGCGATCGCGAAGATGCGAAGCCAGAAGTCGAACAGGCGCCGATAGACCGGCTTGCCGGTGACGAGCGAGCACCCCTCCAAATACGCCAGCCAGGCCGCCAGACCGACGGTGAAAGCGGGGAAGATGATGTGGAACGAGATGGTGAAGGCGAACTGCATACGGGACAATAGCAGCGCAGGAATGTCCATGGCGCCGGTTCCTTCAGTGGAACAGGTTGGTTCGGGCGACGTCGATGATCTCGCGGCCGCGGCCGTCGATCACCGCCTTTGCCAGCCACAGTCCGAAGCCGGCTGCTTGTTCCACGCCGACCCTTGGCGGCATGGCGAGTTCCTGCCGGGCGGACACGACATCGAATAGCGCCGGGCCGTCATGCGCCAGCCACTCCCGCATGGCGCTCGCCAGTTCTGCCGGGTCCTCAACGCGCCTGGCGAAGATGCCCGCACCCTGCGCCATGGCGGCGAAATTCGGGTTGACGAGTTCGACGGTGGTGTCGAGGAAACCGGATGCCTCCATCTCCATCTGCACGAAGCCGAGCGCACCGTTGTTCAGCACCAGGATCTTCACCGCCAGCTTCTCCTGCACCAGCGTCAGCAGGTCGCCCATCAGCATGGTGAAGCCGCCGTCGCCGGAGAACGAGATCACCTGCCGCCCCGGGAAGGCCGCCTGTGCGCCGATCGCCTGCGGCATCGCGTTGGCCATCGAGCCATGATTGAGCGAGCCGATCAGCCGCCGCTTGCCATTCATCGTGATGTAGCGTGCAACCCAGATCGCCGGCGTGCCGACGTCGAACGTGATCACGGCATCTGCTGCGGCGGCCTCGCTCAGCGTCTTGGCGACGAATTGCGGATGCATGGTGCCGCCAGGCTTGCCGACCGCCAGCTCGTCCAGGCCCTTGCGCGCCTTGTGGTAGTTCGACAGGCTATCATCGAGGTGGGCGCGGTCGGTTTTCAGCGTCAGCCGCGGCAGTAGCGCCTCGATGGTGGTGCCCACGTCGCCCAGCACGCCGAGATCGATGCGGCACCGCCGGCCGAGGTTCTCGGCGCGCAGGTCAACCTGCGCGATCTTGCAATCGGTCGGATAGAATTGCCGATAGGGGAAGTCGGTGCCCAGCATGACCAGCAGGTCGCCGTCCATCATGGCGTGGTAGCCGGACGTGAAGCCGATCAGCCCGGTCATGCCGACGTCGAACGGATTGTCCCATTCCACGCCCTCCTTGCCGCCCAGCGCGTGCACGATCGGCGACTTGAGCGCGTCGGCAAGGCGCATCAGCGCGGTGTGGTGGCCAAAGCAGCCCCGGCCGCACAGCAAGGTCACGCGACTGGCTTCGTTCAGCAACTTGGCCAGCTCATCCAGTTCGCGATCCTGCGGCCGGATCAACGCCGGGGCGGGGACCAGCGACGGCGACAGCTCTACGGACGGGGCCGGCATCATCAACACATCACCCGGCACGACGAGTACCGAGACGCCGCTCTTCGCGATGGCGACGCGGATGGCGGTCTCCAGCACGCCCGGCAGCTGCGCGGGCCCGGAAACCAGCTCGCAATAATGGCTGCACTCCTGGAACAGGTCCTCCGGGTGGGTTTCCTGAAAGTAATTTCGGCCGATCTCGGCACTTGGAATATGGCCCGCGATTGCAAGCACCGGCACGCGCGAGCGCTGGCAGTCGTAGAGCCCGTTGATCAAATGCAGGTTGCCCGGCCCGCAGCTCCCGGCGCAGACAGCGAGCGAGCCCGTCAGATGCGCCTCCGCGCCGGCGGCGAAGGCTGCCACCTCCTCGTGCCGGACGTGGACCCAATCGATGTCCTTGTCCTTGCGAATGGCCTCGGTCAGAGCGTTGAGGCTGTCGCCTGCGAGACCGTAGACGCGCTTGACACCGGCCTGCTTAATCGCGGCGACAAGAAGGTCGGCAATCGTCGACTTGCTCATGATCGGTCTCGCTCTGTGAGTTGCAGGAACGGCGACCGGTCAAGCGCCGGC
>CAXTJM010000073.1:0-10584 GCA_964244585.1 uncultured Acetobacteraceae bacterium
GGTTGTGCGACTCCATCTTGAAGATCGCTGCCAGGCCCTCGCCGATATCGACCACACCGGCATTCTCGCCGGGTCCGTGGATGACCCAATCTGCCTTGGTCGGCAGGGTCTTCAGCCAGACGCGGGAGGATTTGTATGAGCAATGCTCCGACCACATGACGGAGAAGATGCCGAGTTCGGTGAGGCTGGGGGTGCGCTGCATGATCGCGAGCACGCGGGCATATTCCTCGGCACTGAGGCCGAATTCGCCTGCGAGGGCCTGGTTCACGTCCCGCGTCATGCCGCCAGGGCCTCGGTCAGCCCGGCGAAGAGCGGGGCGCCGTCGGTGCCGCCCATCAACGGGTCCACCAGGTCCTCGGGGTGCGGCATCAGGCCCAGCACACGGTGGTTGGCGCTGTAGACCCCGGCGATCGACCGGGCGGACCCGTTCGGGTTGGCGGACGGAGCGGCCCCGCCGTCCGGCGTGACGTAGCGGAAGGCCACCCTGCCCTCACCCTCCAGCCGGTCCAGCGTCGCCTCGTCCGCGGCGTAGTTGCCGTCGCCATGCGCCATGGGGGCGCGGAACACCTGGCCGGCCTGATAGTGCCGGGTGAAGGCGGTGCCGGCCCGTTCCACCCGCAAATGGCAGTCGCGCGACAGGAACCGCAGGGCGGCGTTGCGCAGCAGGGCGCCGGGCAGCAACTGCGCCTCCGTCAGGATCTGGAACCCGTTGCAGATGCCGAGCACGTGGCCACCTCGCCCGGCGAAGTCACGGATCGCGGGCATGATCGGGGAATGCGCCGCCATGGCGCCGCAGCGCAGGTAATCGCCATGGGAAAACCCGCCCGGCAGGATCACCAGGTCGGTGCCGGCGGGCAGCTCCGTCTCGCGATGCCACAGCGTGGCCGGCCGTATCCCGGTGGCGCGCTGCAAAGCGATGGCGACATCCCGCTCGCGGTTGGTGCCGGGGAAGACGACGATGGCGGATTTCAAGTGCCGGCTCCTCCGGATGGCGCGTCCACCCTGTAGCATGCCGTTGCGCCGGAGAAGAACCGGGAGGTGCGCAGGCCGCCACCGCCCCGCGCCGGTCTTGCGGGTCGGACGCTCGAACACGGTGGACGGATCGAGGAAGCCAGGAGACGCTGTGATGGGCGTGCGGTGATCGGCCACCCCGTGGCCCTGTCATGCCGGCCCTCACTGTCCCAGCGGACCGACTCCAAAGCCCAGACGCAGCGGCGGTCGCAGCCAGGCTCCAAACCCTCTACGATCGTGAATCTATTTATAACTGCAAAAAACCCATTTAGAAGTTTCTAATCTTTTTTGATGTAGGTGGCAGTTGCTTTCAACAGCCATCCGGAGCTGGAACTTGGAAGACTTGGTGCAGACGATTTACCACAGCCAGACAACCACCGACGCGGACACCACCGAACACGGGCTTGAGCGCCTTCTGCACGAGGCTCGTGCCCGAAACACACGCCTCGGAGTGACAGGCGCCCTGCTCTGCGGCCATGGGCGGTTTGCGCAAGTCCTCGAAGGACGCAGGTCGGCAGTCATGGAGGTCATGCGTTCCATCAGCCTGGATCCAAGGCATCGAAAGCTCAGCGTCGTTCGCAAGGAAAAGCCGATCGAGCAGGCCTCGTTTGCCAACTGGGCCATGGCGGGACTCTACTGCGGAGACGGGATCAGCAAGATCACTCCGATACTCGATCTGGACGCGCAATCCCTCGGTCTCAGCGGCGACTGTTTACTTGCGATGTTGAAATGGTTCGTCGAGGGCGACGAAGCCGCGGTTTGTGCCTTGCCTGAGATCGGGCGCGCCACGCTGATCCAGATCGGTCAGCCTTCAAGGCTGTTGCATTGATGTGTCAAGCGCACCAGCCATCTTTCCACCGCGAGGCCGGGTACGCGTCCGGTTGGCCGACGCAACCGGGCAGCCGACCGGCCGCATCTGCGGAACAGGGAAAATCCGGCTGGGACCGCACGCACATAGTCAAGTCGGGTGCCGGCCACCTATGCTTGGTGGACGATCAGGGCTTGCTTATCGCCCTGGCGGACACGGTCCCGCAATTGTTGGACGTCATCGATTTTGGCGGCGCTCCCAACCAGGACAGCAGCGTCCTGATCTCCTGCGCGCTGGTCAGCCTGGCTGCCGCCTCGGGCGCGCATCGCTGCCACTGTGGGGGTGAGAGGCGTGCTCGCAACGGCCTGCCCGCTCCCGGCGGTTAGTCTCGGCACCCCTGCGCGGGCTACCAGGCCGGGTCCTGAACTCCCCTCGCAGGATCGACCACGACATCTTCGTGGTCCGTCTCAGGCAGGCATCACGTCGGGGATGTCGTTCGGAACCTGGCTATGTCTTCCGCCGCGATGTTGAGGTGTGCGGCGACCATTTCGGGCGGGCTGTGCGTCAACCAGTCGGATGCCGAAGTCGGCAAGGGCCGGCCGGCGCGTAGTCAGCCGAGGGTCGCCACCATGCCGTCCCGTTGCGGGTCGGCACCGCCATCCAGCTTGCCATCGAACAGCGCAATGCCGTGAACCCCCGAGAAAGCGTAGCTCAGTGCGGACCGCTTGACGGTATAGCCCATCGCCTCGACCGCAAGCTCTACGGTCCGGGGAATGCGGTTGCTGATGTCGATCACCTCGCTGGTCGCCACGAAGCGAGGCGCGCTGATTGCCTCCTGCATGCCCATGCCCCAATCCAACACGTTCAGGATCACCTGCAGCACGCCGAGCGTGATCCAGGTGCCGCCGGGCGCACCCAGTGTCATGACGGGCTGACCATCCTTGCTGATGATGGACGGGCACATGGAGGCGAACCGGCGTTTGCCCGGCGCGATCGATCCGGCTCGGCCGGGCCGCGGATCGAACACGCTCATGCAGCCATTCAAAATAAAGCCGGTCCCGTCCGGGATTATCCCGGACGGGATGCCCAGCGAGTGGGTCAGCGAGACGACGAGCCCCTCCGCGTCGACGCAGGAAACATGCGTGGTCTCTTTCGGATCGCCTCTAGGGGCCTGTAGCCGCGGCACGGACGCCTTCTCGCCCCGGCCGATCGCTGCGGCGCACGATTGGGCGTAGGCATCCGACAGCAGCCGGTCGAGCGGCGGTGCCACGAAGCGGGGATCGCTGATATGGGCGTCCTTGTCGCGCGTCGCGATCTTCATCGCCTCCGCAACGACGCGGATATACTCCGGAGTGTTGTGGCCCAGCGCCACGAGGTCGAACTGCTCGAGGATGCGCAGCATCTCCGCCACCATCACGCCGCCACCGGGGGGCCGGTTGGTTGCCAGCTCATAGCCGCGGTAGCGGACGCGAATCGGCTCCTGCACCTCAGGCGCGAAACCCGCCAGGTCGGCCTCGGTCAACCATCCGCCGTGCCGCGCCATGTCCTCGGCAATGCGGCGGGCAATCGCGCCGCGGTAGAAGCTGTCGGGACCGTCCAGCGCCAGGGTGCGCAGCGTGTCCGCCAGGTCGGGGTTGCGGATCGTCTCGCCGACACGCTTGTAGCTGCCGTCCCCGTGCAGGTAGATGCGGCGCCCGTCCGCAGTCACGCCCAGCTTTTCGCCGTAGTTCATGCGCCCGTAGCGGCGTTCGTCCTGGGTGAACACGGTGTAGTTGTGCGGCCGCACGATCCAGCCTGCTTCCGCCAGCCCGACCGCCGGGCCAAACAGGTCGGCCCAAGGCAGCCGGCCGAGTTCGGCATGGGCCTGCGCCAGCACGGCCACGATGCCGGGCACCGTGACGGATTGGTGGCCGCACTCGTTGACGAAGTCGCGCACGATGAAGCCGAAGCCATCCGTCGTCTCGCCGACGATGCGGTCGGCCCACATCGTTTCCGCACAGGCCGCGGGGCAGCCGCCCTGGCCGTCCAGCAGCAGCGTTTTCCCCGTGCGCGGATCGTAGGCGTGCAACACGCCATAGCCGCCCAGGCCCGACATCAGCGGGTCCACCACGCCCTGGACGAGAGCGGCGGCCAATGCGGCGTCGATGGCGTTGCCGCCAGCCCGCAAGGTGACAAGCCCGGCGTCTGCCGCCTCGGGCTGTGCGGCAGCGACCATCGCCCGCGCGGGCGGCAGCCGACGCTTCGGATGTGGAATGCCGGGTGCCATCATGTCGTGCCCTCCGTTGCCATTCGAGCCATGCGCCTCCGTCGTAGCCCAATCCGGCTGGCAGCGCGTGCATCGCCCAGCGCGGGATAGCTCACTGCCCTACCACGATGACGGACGCCTGTTGCCGGGGCCATAATCACGGTGGCTGGGAAGACCGGCAGATGGAATTTGGCTCTATCTACCCATCGTTCTAGCTTATGGCTCTGATGACGCTTGCCCAATTGCGCTACTTCCTTGCTGCGGCAGAGGCCGGCAGCCTGTCGCGTGCCGCGGTGCAGATCCGGGTCGCGCAACCAGCTCTGTCCCAGCAGGTAGCTGCCCTGGAGACGGAGTTCGGGCAGGCCCTGTTCCTGCGCCACGCCCGCGGCGTGACGCTGACGGAGGCGGGGCGCCGCCTGCGGGAGCGGGCGACGGAGATCCTGCGCCAGGTCGACCTTGTGCATGACGAGGTGACGGTCGATGCCGCGTGCCCTGCCGGGTCGGTGGCGCTGGGCCTGGCAACCGCCTTCAACACGGCATTCTCCGTCCCCGTGCTGGTCCGGGCCAGGCGGCTGTACCCCCGCATCCGGCTGCATCTCGTCGAGAGCATGAGCGGCTTCCTGCGCGAATGGACAGAGCGGGGACGCATCGACCTCGCGATCATCTACGAGGCCCCGCCGGGCCCGACTTTGCGGGTCGAGGCACTCGGAACCGAGGACCTGTTCCTGATCGCACCGCCGGGCATGGCGGACCTGCTCGGCGCCGCCGTGACGCTGCCGGGGCTGGCCAGTCTTCGCCTGGTGCTGCCCGGTACGGCGCATGGCCTACGGGCGCTGGTGGACCGCCGGGCGGCGGAAGCCGGGCTGGCCCTGCGGATCGTATTCGAAGTGGATTCGACCGAGACGATCAAACAACTGGTGGCTGCTGGAGAGGGGTGCAGCATCCTGTCCGCTCACGCCGTGCGGGAGGAAGTGGCGCGCGGGACGCTCGCCGCCATACCGATCGGGCCGCCCGGCATATCGCGGGTGGTGCAACTGGCGACGGCACACGGCCGGCGCACCGATCCGGCCGTCACCGCCATCGCCGGGGTGCTGCGCGAAATGATCGCACCCGATTTGTAGCCCATCACGTTTTGCTATGGATTCCGACTACAGCCTTGCCTAGCCTGCCTGGAAGCGATGACGGAGTGCGGGTGTGCTGAAGGCGTTTCCACCCGGCGATCGATACGATCAGGTAAGGCAGACCGCCGACCCGCGGGCTGTGGCGCTGTTCGAGGATGCATTGGTGTGGGACATGACGCTGCCCTGGGGCGCTCCCTGGGCCAACTACGACACGGTGCTGGGGCGCTTCGCCAGCGCGGGCATGGGCGCCATCACGCTCACGGTACAAAACCTGCCGGGCGCAGACATCCGCACGGCGGTCAGCTACGTCGCCAAGGTGCGCGCCGACATCGCCAGGCGCGCCGACATCATGCGCATCTGCACGACTGCCGCGGCGATCCGCCAGGCCCGGGCCGATGGCGTGCTCGCTCTCGTGCTGCAACATCAGGACGGCACGCCGCTTGGCGGCATGGTGGAGATGGTGGAGGTATACCACGCCCTCGGCGTGCGCTGCATGCTTCCGGTGTACAACGGCAAGAACGCGCTGGCCGATGGCTGCGCCGAACGCACCGACGAAGGCCTGACCCGGCTCGGCCAGAATATCGTGCGGGAGATGCTGCGGCTCGGCATCATCGTGGACGCGACGCATGTCGGCGTGCGGTCCAGCCTCGACATGGCCGAGCTGTGCGCAGCGGCGGGCAAGCCGATGATGATCACCCACAGCAACATGCACGCGGTCTACCCGCACTACCGCAACGTGACGGACGAGCAGGTGCGCGCCGCCGCGGCGACGGGGGGCGTGATCGGCGTCAACGGCCTGGGCGAGTTCCTGCCCGACGACGACGCCAGGACGGAGGCCATGTTCCGCCACCTGGACCATCTCGCCACGCTGGTCGGCGCGCGGCACGCAGGCTTCGGGCTGGACTTCCTGGCCGACGCGCCCCGCTTCTGGGCCAGCGTGCGGGCAGAGTCGTTCCGATGGCCGCCGCTGCCGTTCGGCAAGGAGCGCGTGGAGACGGCATTCGCAGGGCCGGAGCAGGCGTTGGAGCTGTGCGACATGATGGTGCGGCACGGCTGGGACGACGACGCGGTGCGCGGCGTGCTGGGCGAGAACTTCCTGCGCGCCGCCGGGGAGAGTTGGGGCGGATGAGTGACGCACCCGCCTCCCGCGCCCTGATGCGCGACGCCCTGGTCTGGGACAACACCCTTCCTTGGGGACCCGGCTACGCCGACGGCGAGACGCTCGATCGCTTCCAGGCCGCCGGTGTGGACGTCATCAGCCTGTCGGTGATGGGGCCGGAGGCGATGCTGGAGGGAACGATCCGCCAGATCGCCAGGGTGCGCGCTGCGATCCATGCCCGGCCGGACCGCATGGTGCTGTGCGGCACGGCGGACGACATCCTGGCGGCCAAGGTTGCCGGCAAGCTCGGCCTCGTTTTCAACCTCCAGGAAACCGACATGCTGGAGGGCAAGCTGGAGATGGTGCAGGCCTATTACGACCTGGGCGTGCGCCAGATGCTGCTCGCCTACAACGCCCGCAACCATGTCGGCGACGGCTGCGCCGAGCGGACCGATGGCGGCCTGTCCCGCTGGGGATTCGAGGTCGTCGCGGAGATGAATCGGGTCGGGATGCTGGTGGACGGCACCCACACCGGCTACCGCACCACGATGGACGCCATGGCAGCCTGTACGGCGCCGTTCATCTTCTCGCACTGCAACGCTCATGCGGTGTACCGCCACTACCGCAACATCCGGGACGACCAGATCCGCGCGTGCGCCGCGACCGGGGGCGTGGTCGGGCTGAACGGGCTGGGCGAGTTCCTGGACGACGACGCGGCCTCGTCCGCCGCGATGTTCCGCCACCTGGACCACATGGTGCAGCTGGTCGGCGCGGAGCACGTGGGATTGGGCATGGACTACGTGCGCGACACGGCCCGGTTCTGGGGTTGGGTGCGGGACAACGCGCACATGTGGCCGCCCGGACCCGCCGACCGCACGGGTTCCGCCTTCGCGCAGCCGGAACAAATCGAGGAGTTGACGGAGATGATGCTGCGGGCGGGCTACGGCGAGGGCGCGGTGCGCGGCATCCTGGGCGGCAACTGGCTGCGCGTGGCCCGGCAGGTCTGGCGGTGAAGCGCCTGCTGCTTGCGGCGGCGCTGCTGGCGCCGCCCGCCGCCCACGCGCAGGACGCCGACCACCTCACCGTCGGCGTCCGTGCGCCGATCGTGACCCTGGACCCGGCGCTGTCCGGGCTGGGGCCGATGCACGGCTACTATGCCGACATCTACGACAGCCTAATCGGGCTGGACGCGCAATCCCACCTGATCCCCGGCATCGCGCTCAGCTGGCGGCTGGTGGACGACCTGACGTGGGAGTTCAAGTTGCGGCCCGGCGTGAAGTGCCATGACGGCAGCACGCTGGATGCCGCCTCGGTCAAGTCCAGCCTGGACCGGCTGCCGACCGTGCCGAACAGCGACAACCTGACCGCCGGCAAGCTCCGCCTGGTGACCAAGCTCGAGATCGTCGACCCCTTGACGGTGCGCATGATCACCGCCAAGCCGTACCCCGCGCTGACCGCCGCCCTGCCCGACTTCCATCTCGTCTGCGCCAGCGTGCCCTCCGGCGCCACCACGGCGGACTTCGACTCCGGCAAGGATGCCATCGGCTCCGGCCCTTACCGCAGCGTGAAATGGCAGCGCGGCCAGGGTTGGGAGCTGGAGCGCTTCGACGATTACTGGGGCGCCAAGCCGGCCTACGCCCACGTGACGATCCGCGAGATCCCGAACGACGCGGCGCGTCTGGCATCCTTGCAAGCCGGTGACGTGCAACTGGCCGACTACATCCCACCGCTGGACGTCAAGCGGCTGTCCGGCGTGCCGAACCTGCGGGTTTTCCAGACGGAGTCGAACCGCACCGTCTTCCTGGGCTTCGACACGCTCAAGGACCAGACGCCGTTCGCCACCGACAAGGCCGGTGCGATGCTGCCGCACAACCCGTTCAAGGACGAACGTGTGCGGCGCGCATTCGCGCTCGCGATCTCGACCGACGTGGTGGTCAAGCGTGTGATGGAGGGGTTGGCGGTGCCGGCCACGCAGGGCGTTCCGAGCCACATCGCCGGCTACGACCCTTCCGCACCTGCCACGCCCTATCGTCCGGAGGAGGCCAAGGCGCTGTTGGCGGATGCGGGCTATCCGGCCGGGTTCAACGTCACGCTGCACTGCCCGAACGACCGCTACGTGAACGATGCGGCGACATGCCAGACCGTCGGCATCATGCTCGCCCGCATCGGTGTGACCGTCGCGATCGACGCCCAACCCTCCAACGTCTATTTCCCGCGGCTGCAGCACCGTGACTACTCGTTCTACCTGCTCGCCTGGGGCAGCAACGGCGGCGATGCCACGTCCTTCCTGCGCGACGTGATGGAGACGCGGGACACGGCCCGCGGCGTCGGCTCGTGGAACATGGGCCTGTCGATGCCGGACGTGGACGCGGCGATCGATGCGGCCACTTTGACGATGGACGAGGCGGTGCGGAACAAGGAGATGGCCACCGTCATGGGCCTGCTGATCCAGCGCCAGGCCTATGTCCCGCTCGATACGCTGCTCGCGATCGCCGCCACCCGCAAGCCGGTCACCTATCAGCCCCAGGCCACCGAGGAACTGATCCTGGCAGCGGCCGGGCGCCAGTAGCCGGCTATGGGCAGCCTTGTCCTGCGCAGGCTCGGCCAGGGGCTGCTGGTCGTGCTCGCGTTGTCGCTGATCGCCTTCGTCGGCCTGTATGCCGTGGGCGATCCGACGGCCATCCTGCTGGACCCGCAATCCACGCCGGACGACATTGCCCGCTTCCGCGCCGCAATGGGCCTGGACCAGCCGCTCTGGCGGCAATACGGGCTGTTCCTGGTGCATCTGCTGCAGGGCGACTGGGGCACCTCCTTCGTCTATCACCAGAACGCCATGGACGTGATCCTGCAGCGGTTGCCCGCCACGCTCGAGCTGGCCGTGACCGGCATGGTGCTGGCCGTCCTGGTGGGCGTGCCGCTTGGCCTGCTAGCGGGAGCCACGGCGCCGTCGCGGCTGGACCGCTGGTTGATGACGGGATCCATCTTCGGTTTCAGCCTGCCGACGTTCTGGGTCGGGCTGGTGCTGATCGTGCTGTTCGCCGTCGATCTCGGCTGGCTGCCCGCCTCCGGCCGTGGCGCCACGGCGGATGTGCTGGGCCTGCAACTCTCCGTGCTCACCCTGGACGGGCTTAGGCACATCCTTCTGCCCGCGCTGAACCTGTCGCTGTTCCCGATGGCTTTGGTCCTGCGCCTCGCCCGCTCCGGCGTGCGGGAGGCGATGGGGCAGGACTTCGTCCGCTACGCCCGCGCCAAAGGGCTGCGGCCCCGCCGCATCCTGTTCGTCCACGTGCTCAAGCGGGTGTCGATCCCCATCGTGACCGTATCGGGGCTGCAGCTCGGCAACCTGATCGCCTTCTCCGTGGTGACGGAAAGCGTGTTCGCCTGGCCCGGCACCGGAAAGCTCATCATCGACAGCATCAACCAGTTGGACCGTCCGGTGGTGGTCGGCTACCTGATGATCATCGCGCTGCTGTTCGTGATTATAAACCTGCTCGTGGATCTCTGTTACGCCGCGCTCGACCCGCGTGCGCGCCTGCGCCCGGCGTGAGCGGCGCCGCCCTCCTCGCGAGCCGGGGCGTGCTCGGCTTCGTCCAACGCTACGCCCGCGCGCGCTTGGCCGTGGTTGCCGTGATCGTGCTCGTGGCGATCGTGGCCGGGGCGGTCCTGGCCCCCCTTGTGGCGCCGCAGGACCCGTACGATCTGGCGGCGCTGAACCTTCTGGACGAACGGCTGCCGCCGCTCACCCGCGGGGCAGACGGCTTGCTTTACTTGCTGGGCAGCGATGACCAGGGGCGGGACATGCTGTCCGCGATCCTGTATGGCCTGCGCACCAGCTTGCTGGTCGGATTCGCCGCAACGGGGTTTGCCGCCGTTACCGGCACGGTGCTGGGGCTGGTCGCCGCGTGGAAGGGCGGCCGGGTCAACGGCGCCATCATGCGGCTGGTGGACCTGCAACTCAGCATCCCCTCCATCCTGGTCGCGCTGACGCTGCTGGCAGTCCTCGGCCGCGGGGTAGACAAGATCATCCTGGCACTTGCCCTGGTGCAGTGGGCGTACTTCGCCCGCATCGCCCGAAGCAGCGCCCTGGTGGAACGCCAGAGGGACTACGTGGCTGCGGCGCAATGCCTCGGCGTCCCATCCAGGCGGATCCTGTTCGGCCACGTGCTGCCCAACGCCCTGCCGCCACTCACCGTGGTGGCGGCGGTGGAGGTGGCAAACGCCATCGGACTGGAAGCGACCCTGTCATTCCTCGGCGTCGGCCTGCCGGTCACCCGGCCCTCGCTCGGCCTGCTGATCGCCA
>CAXTJM010000074.1:0-8462 GCA_964244585.1 uncultured Acetobacteraceae bacterium
GGCGACCTTGGAGGTTGCCATGCCGATTGCGGTCCGAACCGACTTCACTGCGGCTTACGTGCGGGCTGCCGCCAGAAGGACGAAAGACGGTCCGCAGGCGCGGCGTCTTCTGGCATTGGCGACGATCCATGACGGTGGCACCCGCAGCGAGGCGGCACGGATCGGCGGCGTGACGCTGCAGGCCGTGCGGGACTGGGTGCTCAAGTTCAACGCCGACGGTCCTGCGGGCCTGCTCGACCGCAAGGCGCCTGGCCAGTCGCCCAGGCTTGACGCCACGCATCGGGCCGCCCTTGCCGCCCAGATTGAGAGCGGGCCCATCCCTGCGATCCACGGCGTCGTGCGATGGCGGGTTATCGATCTGTGCCAGTGGTTGTTCGAAGAGCACAAGGTGAGCGTCGCCAAGCAGACGCTCAGCCGGGAGCTGCGGAAGATGGGCTACCGCAAGCTGTCGGCGCGTCGGCGTCATCATGCCCAGGCGGAAGGCGCTATCGATGCTTTTAAAAAGCTTCCCCGCCCGCCTCGACGAGATCGCGCGCGACAAGGGCATCAGCTCGTCCGACATAGAGGTTTGGTTTGGCGACGAAGCCAGAGTCGGCCAGAAGAAGTAAGATCACTAGGCGCTGGGCCAGGCGCGGCACCCGCCCATCTGCGCCACAGGATCAGCGCACAGCCTCGACCTGCGTTTTCGGCGCCATCTGCCCAAAGCAGGGAACGGCGGCAGCACTCATCTTGCCCGGGTGCAACACCAAAGCCATGGCGCTGCATCTAAATGTCATCTCGGAGAAGATCGCCCCGGGCCGTCATGCGGCCCTGCTGCTCGATCAGGCTGGTTGGCATCTCACGCCCAAGCTGGTCGTCCCGGACAACATCACGATCGTCCCATTGCCAGCCAGATGCCCTGAGCTGAACCCACTGGAGAACGTCTGGCAGTTCATGCGCGACAACTGGCTGTCGAACCGGGTGTTCACCTCCTACGACAACATCGTCAGACCACTGCTGCTACGCCTGGAACAAGCTCATCGAACAGCCATGGACCATCATGTCCATCGGCACCCGGGATTGGGCATAGCGGTCATGGTCAGAGAGCCCTGGTATGATCCCTTATAGTCTCGTGGACAATCTCCATTGTTCGGCCGCCGAGTTCGGTGGTGAAATCCTGCACGAGTTCGGCCGCGAACGTCGTCACCGACGTTAGGGCGCCACCCATGCCGGAGATCCGTCGCCAGGCTGCATCTTCCGTTCGTGCTTCCCCGCCGCCCGACGCATCAACGGCGACCAGTACGGTGTAGAAGGCCACCAGGGCATCGAGCGCGGTCCGCCGTACCACGATCTCGCTCGCGACACCTGAGAGGATCAGCACGCGCCGGTTCGTTGCCCTGAGTTCGGCCACGAGTCCGGCATCGGCGAATGCCGAGGTGTCGCTGCGCGGACGAGGCTGCGGGTTGCCGAGCGGGATCGACACGTCATCAAGGAATGCACCGCCCGGCGGTACACAGGACAGGAATGCAGGCAGCTTGTGCAGGGCCGCGAGTTTGGCGAGGGCGCCACAGTTCCGGCGCAGGCGCTCGACTGGCAAGGTCTTGCAGCCTTTGACAATAATCTCTTGAAGATCGAGGAACAGGACGGCAGCATTGCTACGAGTAGGAATGATCATGACGATCTCCTCGTCGCTACTGGATGCCATCTTTCATTCCGTTCCCGACTTATCGCTGCGGCGGCTGCAGACCCATCTTCTCGAGCATAGGCTGGATGTCGGGTGACGAGATGTACTCAACAAGTTGCTTCGCCAGTTCGGGTTGCTTGGACCGCTTGGCCACCGCCGCGGAGTAGCGGGTGAACAGTTCCACCTCCTGCGGCAGGCGACCGGCGAAGGTGATCCCGTGGACCGGCAGCAACTCGGCCACCTCCTGGAACCCGATCTCGGCCTTTCCCTGGGCCACGATCTCGCCCACCGGCGTGGCTTGGATTTTGTGCGCCTTGCCGTGCATCTGTTGCTTGATGCCGAGCTTCTTAAACAGGGTGCCCTGGATGTAGACGCCGCTCGCGCTGTCGGAATAGGCGACGGACTTTGCATCCAGCAGCACTTGACGAAGCTTTGCGATCGTCGAGATGTCCGGCACCGGCGAGCCGGCGCGCACGGCCATGCCGATTGGCGACAAGGCGATGTTGACCTCGCTGCCAGGGATGGTCTCGCCCTGGCAGACCAGCTTGTCCAGCGCGGTGCCGACCATGACCAGCACGTCGTCCGGCTCACCGCGGGCAAGGCGCT
Source organism: uncultured Acetobacteraceae bacterium (assembly GCA_964244585.1). Classification (GTDB taxonomy): domain Bacteria; phylum Pseudomonadota; class Alphaproteobacteria; order Acetobacterales; family Acetobacteraceae; genus LMUY01. The sequence goes on from CAXTJM010000074.1 coordinate 2,270, forward strand.
TCGGGATTGCGTCGTAGGTCATCCCTTCGGACGGGCCGGGCACCATGACGAGCTTGCTGCCCGTCTTCTGCTCGAAGGCCGGCGACACCGCCTCGTAGGTGGACTTGAAGCCGCCAGAGATCATGACGATGACGTCCGCCGCCTGAGCTTGGACAGGTGCCGCCGCGAGCGCCGCCAGGATGGGCGCGCTATATTTCAGATTCACTAGCATGTCTCCTTCTTCAGAATTTGAGGTTTCTGGCGGCGTGCGGGTCATTGCGTCAGCCAGATCAGGAACGCGAGCGACGGGATGCTGAGCACGTTGCTGTAGAGCAGCACCGATGCGTTCTCCTCCCTGTCGCACTCGTATCGGGTGGACAGAATGACCTGCATCGGTGCTGCCGCGAGGCCGAGCGCCAACACCGTCATCTTGCGCAGGTCACCCATCTGCCCGAGGGCGGTCAGCGCCAAGTAGGCAAGGCCCGGGATGACCAGTAGCCGCGCCAGCGTGGACACCGCCGCCGGTAGCGAGAAACGGATGGTCTGGGATTGCAGAATGATGCCGCTCGCAAACAGCGAGATACCGCCAACCGTGCTGCCGAGCAGCTTGAGGCTCTTGATCAAGGCGCTGGGCAGATGGATATCGGTGAACACGAAGGCGATCGCGAACAGCGGCGCCAGCACTATGGGCTGGGAGAAGGCATGGCGGAGCGACGTCGAGGCCAGTGCCAGCACCGAGGCCTCCTTCTGCCCGCCCTTGCATGATTTCTCCGAGCCAGATCGTTCCTTCTCCTTCGCGTAGGAGAGCAGCACGAGGGTGACGGGCAGGATGACGATGTTCCCGGTCAAACCGGCGACATCGACCACTAGGGTCGCCTTATTGCCGATTAGCGGTGTCAGGATCGGGATGCCGGTGAAGGCGATGGCCGGGAACCCGAAGGCCATGGCTTGCAGCGCAGCCGCCTGCATCGTCCGCCTGATCAGGTAGCGGTCGGCCAGGAAGGCAAGCAGAAACGGTAGTACGGTGCCCGCCAGCAGGGCGAGCAGGAGCGGCCATTGGCTGACCAGCTCCTGCCGGGAAACTGTGATCGTGCCGACGAACAAGGCGAGCGGCAAGGCATAGACCAGAACCATCCGGTTCAGCGCTTCCGCCGCTTCCGTGTCCTGGTCCCGTCGCCATCCCGCAAGCATGCCCAGCGCCAGGGTGACGATGACCGGCAGCAGCGCGCTCAGGATCACGTCCATCATGGCTGGCCACCGATCCGCGCGTTCCGCTCACCGGTCGTCACGTCAGCCAACGGACTGGATTACGCGATCGACCATCACCGCAGACAAGCCAAGGTAGCTCTCCGGGTTGGTCAGGGAGCGGATTTCGTCCTCCGACAGCTCCGCCGTCACGTCCTTGCGGGCCAGCAGCAGGTCCGTCAGGCTCTTCTCGCCCATCGCAGGGTCGTGGCAGATCTCGTAGAGCACGTCATGCGCCTTGTCGCGGCCGAGCTTCGGGGCCAGCCCCATCATCACCGCTTCCGACACGACCAGCCCGCGCGTCATGTCGAGGTTGGCGCGCATCCGGTCGGCATGGACTTCCAGGCCTTCCAGCACGAAGCACGCCTGCGACAGCGCACCGCCCGCCAACGTGAACACATCCGGCAAGGTGACCCACTCGATCTCCCATGGCCCTGTGGCGCGCTCGTGGTCCTCCACCATGGCGTCGAGCAGCGCCGCCACGCCCTGCCGCACGGACGCCGCGCAGGCGTGGATGTAGCAGCAGGAGATTGGGTTGCGCTTCTGCGGCATAGTGGAGGAGGAGCCGCGATTGGCGACGTACGGCTCGCTTGCCTCGCCGACCTCGGTCTGCATCATCAGCTTAAGGTCGGTGGCGAATTTGGCCAGCGTGCCCGTCAGCAGGCCGAGGAAGCACCCGGCCTCGGCGATGCGATCGCGCTCGGTGTGCCAGGCGATCTCGGGCTGGGCCAGCCCGAGTTCCCGCGCCAGCGCCACCTGCACGTCCAGCCCCTTGTCGCCGAGCGAGGCCAGCGTGCCGACGGCGGCGCCGAACTCGAACACCTCAATGCGGGGACGGATCTCGGCAAGGCGCTGGCGGTGCCGCAGCAGGGTGGCCAGCAGCCGGGCCATCTTGAAGCCGAACGTCATCGGCACGGCCTGCTGCAGGTTGGACCGCCCGGCCATCGGCGTCTCGCGGTGCTCCCGCGCCAGCTTCGCCGTGGCGGCGATGGCACGGTCGAGCTCGCGGCCGATGATGTCGAACGACGCCTTGATCTGCAGGATGGTGGCGCTGTCGGTGATGTCCTGGGTGGTGGCGCCCCAGTGGCAGTACTTGCCGGCATCACCCTGACACAGATGAGCGATCTGGTGGACGATCCCGAGCACCGGGTAGCCGATGTTCAGCGTCTCTTCCGCGTAGCGCTCGAAGTCGATGTTCTCGACCTTGCAGACGCGGGTGATCTCGGCTGCGGCCTCCTCAGGGATGATGCCGAGCGATGCCTCGGCACGGGCCAGCGCGGCTTCCCAGTCGAGGTATTTCTGGGTGCGGAACTCGTCCGACCAGACTTCGCGCATCTCGGCACTGCCGAAAATGTTGCGGAAGATGAGGCTATCGATGGCGCTTGTCGGCATTGTTATTATCCTCAAATGATGTGGTCGGGACGGCGTGACTATCCGGCAATGCCGGGCCAAGGGTCGCTGACCGTGCGGTGAGACATGAGCAGGCATTGCGATCAGGTGCAGCCCGGAGCCGGAAGACTTCGGCCGGGTGTTATCGCAGGAGGTTGGAGCGAGCGAGTTCGACAACCTCGTCGCCTCGTCCGCTCATCACCGCCTTGAGCATGTAGAGGGTGAACCCCTTGGCCATCTCGGCGGTGACTTTGGGCGGCATCGCCAGCTCCATCCGGTTGACCACCGCGTCGATCAGCACCGGGCCCGGATGAGCCAGGGCCTCCGCAATCTTCGTCTCCACGTCTGCCGGATCGTCAATGCGCACGCCGTGGATGCCGGCCGCGTCCGCCATCGCCGCGAAATCGGGGTTGTCGAGCGTGGTTCCGGTGTCGACGAAGCCCGAGGATTTCTGCTCCAGCTCGATGAAGCCGAGCGAGCCGTTGTTGAACACCACGACCTTGATCGGCAGGCCGAGCTGCTTGGCCGATAGCAGGTCTCCCATCAGCATTGTGAAGCCGCCATCGCCCGACAGTGAGACCACCTGGCGCCCTGGAAAGGCGGCCTGCGCGCCGAGCGCCTGCGGCATCGCATTGGCCATCGAGCCGTGCCAGAACGAACCTACCAGCCTGCGCTTGCCGTTCATACGCAGGTAGCGCGCCGCCCACACGGTCGGCAGCCCGACGTCGCAGGTGAAGATCGCGTCTTCGGAGGCAAGCTTGCTGATGGCACGCGTGATATGCTGCGGGTGCAGCCGGCCGCCGGGCTTGCCGCTCGCCAGCTCGTCGAGGCCTTTGCGTGCGTCATGATAGTGGGCGACGCATGTCTTGAGGTGATTGTCGCCTCGCGCCGTGTTCAGGTACGGCAGCAACGCCTGCAGCGTCGAGCGCACGTCGCCAACCAGGCCGCGCTCGATGGGCGTGCGCCGCCCGATCGCCTCGGGGCGGATGTCCACCTGCGCGATCCGCGTGCCCTTGGGGTAGAACTGTGTATACGGGAAGTCGGTGCCGAGCATCAGCAGTCCATCACAGCTTCCCATGGCGTAGTAGCCCGACGAAAAGCCGATCAGCCCGGTCATGCCGACGTCGTAGGGGTTGTCCCACTCGACATGCTCCTTGCCGCGGATGGCATGCACGATCGGTGCCTTGAGCGCCTCGGCCAACTGGATCAGCTCGTCATGCGCACCCTCGCAGCCCCGGCCGCAGAGAAGAGTCACGCGCTCGCAACCGTTCAGCATGTCCGCCAGCCTGCCGATTGCCTCCGAAGGCGGAGTGGTTACCGGCGCCGGCACGAGCAGTGCCGCTGTGGAGGGGCGCGGCGCATCGGCGGCCGGCCGGAGCGCGATGTCGCCGGGGATGACCACGACGCAGACGCAGCTTTCGGCCACGGCGCGGCGGATCGCGATCTCCAGCACGCGCGGCATCTGGGCGGGATTCGACACCAGCTCGCAATAGCTGCTGCACTCCAGGAAAAGCTGCTCCGGGTGGGTCTCCTGGAAGTAGCTCGAGCCGATCTCGGACGACGGGATGTGGGCAGCGATGGCCACGACCGGCACACGCGAGCGGTGGCAATCGAACAGCCCATTGATGAGGTGCAGGTTGCCGGGGCCGCAACTCCCGGCACAGACGGCGAGCTTGCCGGTGACGTGCGCATCGGCGCCCGCGGCAAAGGCTGCCACCTCCTCGTGCCGTGTATGCATCCACTGGATGCCGCCGTGGCGGCGCAGCGAGTCGGTGAAGCCGTTGAGGCTGTCGCCGACGATGCCATAGATCCGCTCGACCTGGGCGGCTGCCAGCACCTCGACCATCTGGTCCGCTACAGTTCTCGCCATGTCAGTTCACCATATCGGTTATGAGGTGATGGTCAGGAAGGAACCTGGCGACGTCGCGAGCCAATGGGTCGAGGACGCTGCCACCGACGGTCGCTACCTCCGCCTTGGAGATGGTATCAGACAAGATGCATCTCGCGCGCCGAGGCCATGAGGCCGTCCCGGAAGTCTGGGTGCGCGAGCCCGACCAGGGCCGTCACGCGTTCCGTCGAGGACAGGCCCTTCAGGTTGGCGCGGCCGTATTCCGTGACCACCCAGTGCGTGTCGATGCGGGGCGTCGTCACCGGCCCGGTCAGCCTGGCGACGATCCGGGACACCTTGCCATGCGCGGCGGTGGAGCTGGCGGCGATGATCGACTTGCCCCGCCTGGAGGCGTAGGCGCCGCGCACGAAGTCGAGCTGGCCGCCGGAGGCGCTATACTGGTGGCCCAGCATGTGCTCGGAGTTGCAGGCGCCCGTGAGATCGATCTCGATCGTGCCGTTGATCGAGATCACGTCGTCGTTGCGGGCGATCACGGTCGGATCGTTGACGTAGTCGACCGGCCAGCTCTCGACCGATGGGTTGTTGTCGAGGAAGTCGTACATCGACTTCTGGCCCATGGCGAAGGTGTAGACCGTCTTGCCGACGTTCTGCGACTTGGCCCGGTTGGTGACGTTGCCGGCCAGAGTCAGATCGACAAGGCCGGGGCAGAGCGCCTCGGTGTGTACGCCGAGGTCGTTGCGGTCCGACAACGCGGCGCAGACCAGGTTGGGCAGCGCCCCCACGCCCATCTGCAGGCAGGCGCCGTCCGGCACCATCTCGGCGATCAGCTTGCTGATGGTCCCGTCCTCCCGGCTGCCGCTGCGCATCGGGAGCTCGAGCAGGGGCACGTCGTTCTCGACGATCGCCGACAGCTCGGACACGTGGATCTGCGCGCCGGACCCGACCACGCGGGGCATGTGGCGGTTGACCTCGACGATCAGCCTCTTGGCCGACCGGGCGACCTTCGACGAGTAGTCGTTGCCGACGCCGAAGGACAGGTAGCCGTGCTGATCCATCGGCGACACGGTGCAGACGAAGCTGTCGATGCCGATGTCGTCGATCAGGAGTCGGGGCGCCTGGTGGAAGTTGTTGGGAACATACCGCAGAACCTTTTGCTCGCTCTCGACGCTCCTCTTGATCAGGGCCCGGTCGTGTGAGGTGACGAACATGCAGTAGGGTTCGATGCGGTCCGCGAGGTCGAAGTCGAGCACGGTCTTGCCGGCCGCCGCGGTCGCCTCGAAGTAGTACAGCCTCAAGGCCTGAACGTGGCCGGCTCGTGCCCGATCGGCCAGAGCCTGGAGGAGCGCCGGCGGCTGCGCCATGGCCATGCCCATCGCCATCCTGCTGTTGGATGGAATGGTCGCCACCGCCTCGCTCGCCGTGGTGAGCTTGCCCCTGTAGATGTCCGAGAAGTCCATGTCGCGATGCTCCGCTTCGTCCCGATCAGTATCCGGCGGTCTCTTCGGGCGAATGCCCGCGGCGGTGGACGAGCATGGTGCGCTCGAAGGTCATCACCTCCTTGCCGTCCTGGTTGATGCCGCGCGTCGACACCGTGACGATGCCCTGGGTCGGCCGGCTCTTCGACTCCCGCCTGTTGAGCACGGTGCTCTCGGCATAGAGCGTGTCGCCGGCGAACACCGGGTGCGTCGCCCTCACCTTGTCCCAGCCCAGGTTGGCCACGACCTTGGCGCT
>CAXTJM010000074.1:8562-10323 GCA_964244585.1 uncultured Acetobacteraceae bacterium
TAATACTTGATCACTGCCCGGCGGCGGCCAGTATCCGGCGTGCCTTGCGCGCGACGGCCTCGTCGATCATCTGGCCGTCCACCATACCGACGCCCTTCGTGTTCGCGGCGAGCACGGCCTTGGCGTGCTCGACCGCCTTGTCGGTTGGCGTCAACGACTGGTTGATGGATGCGACTTGGCCGGGGTGGATCGCCACCTTGGCCGGGAAGCCGAACGCCACGGCATCTGCCGTCTCCCGGGTTAGGCCGTCCATGTCGTGGACGTCGAAGAACGGCGTATCGATCGGCGTCACGTCGGCTAAGACGCAAGCGAGCACCAGCCGGCTGCGCACGGCCACAAGCGGCGGCCAAGCTGTCGCGATCCCGAGGTCGGCTGCCATGTCGGCGGCCCCCAGCATCAGCCCGAACAGCCGAGGCGTTGCCACTGCCGTCTCTTCAACGGCAGCCAAGCCGCGGGCGCTTTCGATCAGGCCAACCAACCGGATTTCTAGTTTCCGCTCCGTCAACAGGCGATCGAGGATATGAAGATGGCCTGGACTGTCTGCCTTGGGCAGCACCAGGAAGTCGGGCGCAGCATTGGACTCCAACAACGTATAAAGGTCGGCAACACCGGCTTGGGTATCAAGACCATTGATGCGAAGGGCTCGCTGGATCGCCGTTTCAGGCTGGGACAAGTAGTTGAGGGCAGTAGTCCGGGCGAAAGCTTTGTCGTCTGGCGCGACGGCATCTTCGAGATCGATGATTAACACGTCGGCACCGATCTCCGCAGCCTTCGCAAAGCGATCGGGTCGGCTTCCCGGCGTGAATAACCAACTCCGGGTTGGCTTCATGGTGTCCACCATGGTCAGTCTCTAATTCCTGTTTCTGACGCCCTCTAGACGTATTGGCGACCGCCGGATTTACCAATTTATGGTAAAGGCGCGTCTGATATGTTTTATAAATGGCCCATGGAGCTGCGCCACATCCGCTACTTCCTGGCAATCGCCAGGGAGGGCAACTTCACCAGGGCTGCCGCCGGTCTCGGGATCGGCCAGCCTCCCCTCAGCTTGCAGATCAAGGACCTCGAGCGGGAGGTCGGTGCGTCGCTGTTCCGGCGCCTGGCGCACGGTGCCGAGCTGACTCCGGCGGGAGAGGCATTCCTGGCCGTCGTCAGTGGCATGCCGGAGTTAGCCGAGCGCGGCGCCAGACATGCCCAGCGAGCGGCCCGAGGCGAGATCGGCGTCCTGCGCGTCGGCTTCACGGCCTCCTCGGCGTTCAACGCGGTGGTGCCTGGCACCCTGCGGGTGTTCCGCCGCGCCTACCCCGACGTCGAGTTGATGCTGGAGGAGGCCAACACTACGCGGCTTGCCGCAGGCCTGGACGATGGAACGCTCGACATCGCCTTCCTACGGCCGGAAGGCGCCGACGGCAGGGATCTTCAGCTACGGCTCCTTTCCGAGGAGACCATGATGCTCGCAATGCCGATCGGCCATGCCCTGGTTGGTGAGGACGAGATCGATCTTGCCCAGCTGGCAAAGGACCCGTTCATCCTCTTTCCAAGGTCTGTCGGGCCAACCCTCTACGACACGATCATCGACGCATGCCGCAGGTCTGGATTCGAGCCGCACGTCGACCAGTTCGCGCCGCAGATTTCCTCGATCGTCAACCTCGTGGCAGCGGAATTGGGTGTATCAATAGTGCCAGCTTCGATGAGCCAGCTTCATGTTGCCGGCGTAGCCTTCCGTGAGATCAAGGGCCAGACGCCGACAGCCCGAATCGCCCT
>CAXTJM010000075.1:0-10199 GCA_964244585.1 uncultured Acetobacteraceae bacterium
GCCGTGCCGTGCAGGACTCCGTCCAGCCAGTAGCTTGTACAGGGGGCTGGCGAGGAAGTCATGACGTAGCGGAGACAGACGCATCATGTTCCTCGTCGATGCTTCTGGTATCACCCGTCTCGATTAACGTGCGGGTCGCATCGACCGAGGCGTAGGTCCATAGGATCCGCATTCCGTGTGTATTAGATAGGTTTCGGAAACGATGCGGCACGTCGGCCGGGATGAAGGTGACGTCGCCGGGATGCACTTGGGAAGTCGGTTCCGTCGATCTCGGCGACCGCTTCACCTTCGAGCAGCAGGACGCTTTCCTCGCAATTGTGCTTGTGCATGGCAATGGCGGCACCGGGCTCGAAGATCGTGATACCGTTGATGAAGCTGGTGGAGCCTGTCCCGCGGGTCACCAAAGGAATGGTCTTGGCTCCTCCGCCGCGCTGGATAGAGGGGATGTCCGCAGGGCGGAGCACGATCGGCTTCTGCACAGGCGAATCAGTAGGTTTGTTTGGCACATCAGTTCTCCAGGGCGGCAGGTCAGAAACGGAACAGGCGAGCGGGGTTATCGACGAAGAGTTTGCGCCGGATTTCCATGTCAGGCGTCCATGATAAAAGCTGTGACAGGATGCTTGCGTCATCGACGGCCCGGAAAAGCTCGATATCACCTGGTTTCGCAGCACTTCGAGCGGTTCCGCCAGTGTGCGGCCAGTCGGATCCCCACACGACGCGGTCAGGGTTGGTGTCGATGAGCGCGCGGACGATCGGTTCGAGGAAGGGGTAGCCGGCCTCATCGCGGGCTGTGCGGTGAGAGGCGGACAGCTTGACCCAGACCTTGCCGGCCGCCAGCAGCATGAGGAGCACGCCGAAGCTTGGATGGCCGATCCCTTGATCGGACAGCGCACCGCCGAGATGGTCCAGCACGACAGGAACCGGGGACGCCGCGATCACGTCTGCCAATACTGTGACGAGTGGCAGGTCGATGTAGAGCTGAACGAGCAGCCCGAACGGCGCGACCCTGGCGAGAGCCTGCGAGACGGCCTCCAGCGCGGCTTCTGCCTGGCTGGCGAGGGCGCCAAGATTGACTCGCACCCCGACAACCCCCGCGCCTTGCAAGGCCCGCAGTTCCTCGTCGGTCACAGTCGCAGGATCGATTACGGCAATGCCGCGAGCATTTGGCAGGGCGACCAGGCTGTCCAGCAGGCAGCGGTTATCAGTGCCGTAAACGCTGGGTTGGACGAGGACGACGCGGTTTACGCCCAGCCGCGCATGGACGGCCTGCAGTTCCCCGGCAGTGGCAGTCCCGGGCGTGTAGCTTCGGCCTGGGTCGTAGGGGAAGCGCGCGGGATCGAAGACGTGGCAATGGCAATCGATCGTGCCGTCCGGCGCACGCATGGCATCCGCCATCATTCCTCCCGAACCACCAACTTCAGCAAAAGTGCGAGCACCGCTGCAACCAGTCCCAGCCCAGTCATCACCAGCAGCCCTGCGGTGAAAGAGCCGGTGATATCTTTCAGCCATCCGATCGTGAACGGCCCCACAAAGCCGCCGAACGTGCCGACCGAGTTGATGAACGCGAGCCCGCCGGCCGCGGCCATGCCGGTCAGGAACCGCGTCGGGATGGTCCAGAAGATCGCCCGCGCCGACGTGACGCCGACCAGTGCAACGGTCAGTCCGAGCAGGCTTGGGACGAAGGACCCGGCCAGGACGGCGCCCACCAAGCCCAGCGCCCCCACGAAGCAGGCGGCGGCGAGGTTGCCGATCTTCCGGCCGGTCCGGTCTACCTGCCGCGCCCATAACAGCATGGCGACTGTCGCGACGGCATAGGGCACGACGGAGGCGAAGCCGACGGCGAGGTTGGCCAGGCCCTGGCCTTTCAAGATCAGCGGAAGCCAGATGCCCACCCCGTAGGAGCCGACGATGAAGCCGAACTGGATCGCGGCCAGCAGCAGCACTCTCCTGTCTCGCAGAGCGGCACGGAGCGAGTGCGCCGGACGGTCGCGACGTTCCTCCGCCAGCAGGGCGGCCAATGCGTCCCGTTCCGCTTGCGTCAGCCAATGGGCCTCGCGCGGGTCGTCGCGCACGACCCACAGCAAACACACGCCGAGGACACAGGCTGGCAGACCCTGGACAAGGAACATCCACTGCCAGCCATGCAGGCCGAGGAACCCGTTCAGCTCCAGCAGCAGCACCGAGAACGGACCGCCGATTACGGAGGAGACCGGCACGGCAACCAGGAACCAAGCCAGGACCCGTGCGCGGTACTCCGCCGGGAACCAGGCTGACAGCAAGAAGGTAACGCCCGGAAAGAAGCCGGCCTCAGCCACCCCGAGCAGGAATCTGGCGCCATAGAACGAGTATGGGCCGATGACGAAGGCCGTAAGGGCGGACACCAGTCCCCATGAGATCATGATGCGCGCCAGCCAGCGCCGGGCGCCGACCCGATAAAGAACGATGTTGCTGGGCACCTCGAAGAAGCAGTAGCCGAAGAACAAGACGCCAGCTCCCCAGCCAAACTCCGTGGAGGTGAGGCCGAGGTCCGCGTTCATGGTCAGTGCGGCGAATCCAACGCTGGTCCTGTCGATATAATTGAAGACAAAAGCGAGCGTCAGTACCGGAAGCAGGTGCCAGGCGTTCTTCCGCATCGCACTTCGGCGCAGACCAGCCGTCTCATGTGCACCCGCAGCGGGCGTCAACGGCGCTGCCATCGCTTCCACGCCGTGCGCCGTCATGCTGGAGCGACTGTGTCAGGCACACCATGCCTGACGCGCTTCAATAGATTCCTCAAGGCTCCGTCCACGGTCGACGGGAGCTCCAATGGCGGAGTGTGGCCACAGTCGGCATTGACGAGCGTCGCGCCTGCAATGCCGTCGAGCAGCACGTCGATATGCCGGCGCGTCCGAACCTGGTCCCGGACGCCATGCACGATGCCCGTGGGACAGGCGATCTGGGACAAACCCGATGACAGATCGATGGACCGCTGGCTGTTCATGGCGGACACGACGCCATCCAGCGGGCAGGCCAGGGCATAGGCCCGGAGATCATCTGCCATCGCGGGCGAAGGCGGCGTGGCGAGACATCGGGCAATGAAGCGATCTACGACGTCCGGCACCAAGCCAGAAGCGGCCAGCCGCTTGGGCGCATCAGGGTCGCCATGGCCCTGCGTATTGGCGCCGGTGTTGATGAGCAGCAACCCGGCCACGAGCTGCGGGTGCTCGACGGCCAGCATCATCGCGATGGCGCCGCCCGATGAATGTCCGATCACGACGACGGGCTCGGCCCGGCGCTCGTTCAATTCTTGTGCAAGCGACGCGGTGACAGTTCGCAGACCTCCATCGTCCGACGCCCTGATCCAGTCGGTAGCAACAAGCGATGCCTCCGCCATGTGCGCCAGCCTGGAAAAGACCACGCCCGGGTCGAGCATGGTGCCGGCCAGGGCAACGATGACCACGCCGTGGCGCGGAACGGGCGTTGCGAACCGGATCAGCCCGGATGGGTTGGTCACAGCCGAACCGTCGTGGAGGCCGCGACGCGCGCGGTCTTGCCCTGCCTGTTCAAGTGCAGCACCAGGATGATGGCTCCATTGAGGGCCAAGCAGGCCCCCAGCACAAGCAGCGGTCCACGGTAGCCGCCTGTCGTCTCCTTCAGCCATCCCACGATGAATGGCCCGAAGAACCCGCCAAGGTTGCCCACGGAGTTCACCAGCGCGATACCGGATGCGAGAGCGGCCCCCGTCAGGTAACGCGACGGCAAGGTCCAGGCAATCGTGTTCGAGACCCAGATGCCGATAGTCGCGAGGCAGATGCCGATGCCGCCCACAACCAGGTTGTCGGTCGCCGCGGCGGCCACGAAGCCCAGTGCCCCGATCAGGGCAGGAACCGCTATGTGGAAAGTGCGCTCGTTCACCTTGTCGGAATGCCGCCCGATCACCACGCCGGCAATCGCGGCAAGCAGGAATGGGACGCCGTTGACCAGGCTGATCTCGAAGCTGTTCAGATGGCCGAGCGACGCGATAATCTGCGGTAGCCAAAGCAGGACACCGAGTTGGGCGGAAAGCACGAGGAACTTGGCAAGGGATAGCGCCAGCGTGGCGGGGCTGCGAAAGGCGCCCAACGCTCCCGCTTGGACCTGTCCCTTGCCGCGATCCTCCAGCGCGAGCTGCTGTTCCAGCCACGCCTTCTCCGGGCCGGTCAGCCAACGCGCATCAGCTGGCCGGTCGTCCAAGCGCACGAAGACCACCAAACCCAGCAGGATAGCTGGCACGGCCTCAATGATGAACAGCCATTGCCAGTTGTGCAGGCCCAAGCCGAGGTTGGGTAGCACCAGGATGCTCGCCGAGATCGGGCCGCCGAATACTGTCGCGAACAGGTTGCCAAGGGTGAACAAGGTCAAAGCCCGCGCTCGGGCGCTCGCCGGATACCACTGCGTCAGGTACAGGATCACACCCGGGAAAAAGCCTGCTTCGGCTACGCCGAGCAGCAGGCGGGCGGCGTTCAACGAGGTCTTGTCGAACACGAAGCCGGTGCAGAAGGCGATGATCCCCCAGGCGATGGTGATCCAGCCCAGCCATTTCCGCGGGCCGATCCGGTGGAAGAAGACGTTACTGGGAATGCCGAACACCGCATAGGCAATCGAGAAGATGCCGGCGGAGAACCCGTAATCGACAGGGCTGAGATGCAGATCCTGGTTCATGTCCAGGGCGGCGATGCCGATGTTCGTACGGTCCAGGTAGTTCACGAAGAACATCAGCACGAACAGCAGCATCAGGCGGCGGGTCAGCTTCGAGACGGCACTCTCGCCGATGACCGAAGTGTCTACGGACGTGTCCGTCATTGGCAGCTCCACTCCCTTTGTCGGCTGGACGTTGGATGGGCTGCCCGACCGCTTGTGTGCTGATTGCATAATATGGCTTGTTAGTGCAATGTCCATGTGCAGCCACGCGCCAGGCCCAAAGCCTGCGCGGTCAGGACATCCAACCCTGGGCAGCGCCGGCCAGGTGGCCTGCATCGAGAGCGCGGCAGCCTGTCCCACGCGGCTGCGGCTTGCTCAAAGGACGCTGGGGTAAGTGCCGACCCTCAATCGTTGGAAGCCATTTGGACGGCGAGATCGTCTGACGCTTGAATGATGTGCGCCTTGGCGACACGTGCCCGGTCCAAGTGCTCCCGCAGGAAACCGGCCGCCTCGGGAAGACGCCCCTCCTCGATCAGGTCCAAGATCCGCAGGTGGTCCTGGCACTCGCCGATAAGCCGGTCGCGGAACTTGTGCGTCCGGTATTCGAGCACGCGGCGCAGCCGGTTCACCCGGCGCAGGCCGTCCAGGAGAAACGGGTTGGACGCGCCAGAGACCAACACCTCGTGGAAATCCGAATTGGCAGAGAACGTTTCCGAACGCGACCAGGCTTGGATACCCCCGTCGAGCATCGCCCGCTGCCGCAAGCGCGCGATCGCCAACATGTCCGCTGGCAGCGCATAACCTGGCTCCAGCAGGGCTGCTGGCTCGATCAGGAGCCGGTAGCGATAGCCTTGATCATAGGCTTCCGGCGAGGACAGCACCGGCTGGAGTTCCCATCCGTGCCCAGGCAGCCGAAGAGCGAGCCCTTCCTCGGCCATCTGGGACAGGACGCGCAGGATCCGCGAGCGGGGAACCTGATACCGCCTGGCCAACTCTGCTTCCGTGCAGCGACGATCGAGGGTTCCTGTCAAACGATCTTCGGCAAGCTTGAAATAAAGCGGGTCCTCTTCCGTTCCAGCGGCCGACGCCTGAGGAGGCGCGCAGCCCTTGAGAAAGAACCCCCTGTTCGGCCGGCTCTCCACCAGGTCCATGTCCTGCAAGGTCTGCAACGCCATTCGCACCGGCGTGCGGGACACCCGGAAGATGTCCGCCAGCTCCTGTTCCCGCAGGTGCGCGCCGACGGGCCATCCCAGCTGCCTCATCCGCTCGACAATCTGCGTCGCGAGCCGCGAAGGCAATCGGTGGGGCGTCGCTGTCCCTTTATCAGAAACGCGCCGGATCATCGCGACGCCACAGGCGAAAGCGGCGACACTCCACCCACGATGATTGCACAATCGTGTTGCATTATACAATCTCTCATGGCATGCCTGCGCTACAAGTTCATGGCTGCGTCGGCATACCGGCGCTTGGGAGGTTCATAATGCGCTTGATCGTGCTGCCGTGCGACGGCATCGGACCCGAGATCGTCGATGCGTCGATGCATGTGCTGGAAGCAGCCAACAAGGCGTTCAGCCTCGGCCTGACCTATGACTACGACGACGTCGGCTTCACCAGCTTGGAGAAGCACGGCATCACGGTACGTGACGAGGTGCTGGAACGCGCCAAGACCTATGACGGCGTGATCCTTGGCACCCAGTCGCACGCCGACTATCCCGCCCCGGAGAAGGGTGGCCGCAACGTGTCGCGCTACTTCCGGATCGAGCTGGACCTGTACGCCAACGTCCGGCCGGCCCGCACCCGTCCCTTCCTGCCAAGCAACATGCGCGAAGGCCGGACCATGGACCTGGTCATCATGCGCGAGGCTACGGAAGGCTTCTATCCCGACCGCAACATGAGCCGTGGCTGGGGCGAGATGATGCCCAGCCCGGACATGGCGTTGTCTGTCCGCAAGATAACCCGCCACGCCAGCGAGCGCATTGCACGACGGGCATTCGAGTGGGCAATGCGCCGTCGCAGGAAAGTCACGGCCATCCACAAGGCGAACAGCTTCCACATGACGGATGGCCTGTTCCTGGAAGCCGTGCGGCACGTGGCCCGCGAGTTTCCGGTCGTGGCGTTAGACGACCTGCTGGTGGACGCCTCCACCGCGCACATCGTCAAGGAACCGGAGCGGTTCGACGTCATCGTGGCAACCAACTTCTACGGCGACATCCTGTCTGATATGGCCAGCGAGCTGTCTGGCAGCCTCGGGTTGGCCGGGTCGATCATGGCAAGCGACACGCTCTGCTGCGCCCAGGCCCAGCACGGATCCGCGCCGACCATTGCCGGCAAGGACATCGCCAACCCGACGTCCATGATCCTGTCAGTTGCGATGATGCTGCAGTGGATGGGCGATCACCACAAATCCGGACCGCTCGCGAAGGCGGGCTCCGCCATGGAGGCGGCCGTCGATGCTGTGCTGGCCGACCCGGCATCGCGTACCCGAGACATCGGCGGCGCCATGGGTTGCAAGACGTTCGGCCAACACGTCGCGCAGGCCGTGGCAGCCGGCTGAGCACCGGTGCCACTGCTCGGCTGCATCGCGGACGATTTCACCGGGGCTACGGACCTGGCCAGCACGCTCGTGCGGCAAGGGATGTCCGCCGTGCAGGTGATCGGAGTGCCGGACGGCCCCCTGCCGGAGGCCCACGCCATCATCGTGGCGTTGAAGTCCCGCACCGCCCCGGTCGCCACGGCAGTGCAGGATAGCGTGGCGGCGCTGGACGCGCTGAAGGCTGCCGGATGTCGCCAGTTCTTCCACAAATATTGTTCGACGTTCGACAGCACGGACAACGGCAACATCGGCCCGGTCGCGGACGCGCTGCTGGCGCGCCTCGGCACCCCGTTCGCCCTCGCCTGCCCTGCCTTCCCCGCGAATGGCCGCACCGTCTATCAGGGCAACCTGTTCGTCGGCGCCGTGCCGCTGAATGAGAGCGGCATGGAGCACCATCCGTTGACGCCGATGCAGGATGCGAACCTCGTCCGCGTGCTGCAGCGGCAAACGGACGGGAGAGTCGGCCTCGTTCCGTACACGGCCGTGGAGGCGGGGGTCAGCGCGGTGAAAGATGCGATGGACGCGCTGCTTGCAAGCGGTCATCGCTACGCAGTCGTGGACGCCTTGACCGAACTGCATCTGCTCGCGATCGGCGAGGCTGCATCGAGCCATCCCCTGGTCACCGGCGGTTCAGGCGTCGCCATGGGCTTGCCGGCGAACTTCCGCCGTGCCGGATTGCTGGACCAGGCAACGGACGCGGCCGCGCTGCCCACTGCCAGGGGAATGGCAGGCGTAATTGCCGGCTCGTGCTCGCGTGCGACTTTGGCGCAGGTCGCCCACGCGCGCGCGGACGGAATGCCGGTGCTGGAACTGGACCCGCTTGCCGACCCTGACGCTGCGTCGTTGTCACGCCGGGCGCTCGGTTGGGCAGAGGGCAAGGTGGGCGACCGGCCCATCGTGATCGCTGCGTCCGCCCCACCGGAGAAGGTCGCGGCCTTGCAGGCCCGGCTCGGCCGCGAGCAAGCCGGGACGCTTGTCGAGCGCGCCTTGTCGGACGTGGCCGCCGGCCTGGTGGCCCGAGGCGTCGGCCGCCTGGTCGTCGCTGGCGGCGAGACTTCGGGGGCTGTTGTGTCCCGTCTCGGCATTCGCGTTCTTCGGATTGGGCCGGAGATCGACCCCGGCGTACCCTGGACCTATACCGGGAACCTGCACTTGGCGCTGAAATCCGGCAATTTCGGCGCGGCGGACTTCTTCGCGAAAGCTTTCGCGTGCCTGCGCTGAACGATATCGCCGCCCGCGAGGCCATCTGCCGGCTCGGCGCCAGCATTTTCGCCCGCGGCCTCACCTTCGGCAGCTCCGGCAACATCAGTGTCCGGCTTCCAGACGGAGAGTGGTTGATGACGCCGACCAACGCGTCGCTCGGCGAACTCGACCCAGCTCGGTTGTCGAAGCTGGATGCGGAAGGCCGCCTCCTGTCGGGCGACGCGCCGACCAAGGAGGGCTTCCTGCACCGGGTCATGTATGAGGGGCGGCCCGATGCCAACGCCGTTGTCCACCTCCACTCGACTCATTCGGTCGCCGTGTCCTGCATGGCGAACGTGGATCCCGCCGACGTGCTGCCGCCCATCACCGCCTACTACGTGATGCGGATCGGGCGCCTGCCCCTGGTGCCCTATTTCCCACCCGGCGACACGCGCCTGGCCGAGGCGGTGCGCCCGCTGGTAGGCCGCCACCATGCCGTGCTGCTGGCCAACCACGGCCCGGTTGTCGCGGGCACGTCGCTGGCCGCCGCGCAGGGCACGATGGAGGAGTTGGAAGAGACGGCCCGCCTGTTCCTCATGCTGCGGGGCCATTGCGTCCGTCATCTCACCCCCGAGCAGGTCGAGGAGCTGCGCACAAGGTTCGGATAACGCCGCCGCCGGTGCCACCCGGCCCATCGCGGACAGGAGGTCCTCATGCCCCGTATCTGCCTTATCCACGCCGTCACGGTTGCGATCGAGCCGGTGCAGCAAGCATTCGCCCGGCTCTGGCCGGAGAGCACCTGCACGAACCTCCTGGACGACTCCCTGGCCCTCGACCGAGCAAGAAATGCAGACCTGACATCGGACCTGTCCGCCCGCATCGCAGCGCTGGCCCATTACGCAGTTTCGACCGGGGCAGACGGCGTCTTGTTTACCTGTTCCGCGTTCGGCGAAGCCATAGAAGAGGCGGCTCGGCAGGTGGACATCCCGGTGCTGAAGCCGAACGAGGCCATGTTCCAAGCCGCCCTGGCGATGGGCGATGACATCGGGATGTTGGCGACCTTCGCGCCTGCGGTCGCCGGCATGGAAGATGAGTTCCGCACGCTAGCGGCCGAGGCCCGGCGGCCAAACGCCCGCATCCGCACCGTTTGCGTGCCGGAAGCCATGGCGGCGTTGCAGGCAGGCGACGCTGCGGCACACAACCGCCTGCTCGCAGAGGCGGCTGGGCAACTTTGCGGCTGCGATGCCGTGCTGCTAGGCCAGTTCTCGACGGCCCGGGCGGAGGACTCCGTCAGGGCCGGTCTCGGCGACCGCACCTTGACCAGTCCCGCTGCCGCCGTTGCACGCTTGCGGCAGCGCCTAGGCGGTGCATGAGCCGCTGCCGCACGACCCGGGAGCGCAATACGCGGGGCCGTGGCATCGACGTCTACCGGGTTGACGGTGGAACTGGCCGGTGGAAGCACGTCCAACTCATCCCGGACCTAGGCCGTGTGGACGGACGAGAGAAAGTTGGCTGGAGGGGATTTCTGGATCGGGCTTTGATCGAATCAATGGGCGACCGGTGATACGGGATCCGGGCCATGCTGACGGGAATGACGGAAGACGACTGGGCGGTTGTGCTGGAGGTGTTCGGCGCTTCGCAGACGCGCAGCGGTGAGCCGGGGCACGACGACCGCAAGTTTCTCGAAGAGGTGCACTACTTCACAGTACATAATACCGCTGAGCGTGAGCGTTGACTCGGGTGTGATTTGTTGCGGCTCGGAAGG
>CAXTJM010000076.1:0-10092 GCA_964244585.1 uncultured Acetobacteraceae bacterium
GCAAGAGCCTGCTCCAGGGCATCCATCACAAAGCTCGTATGCGCGGTTCGGCTCATACCAACCGCCGATAACCCCGACTCTTGTTTGATGGGGATTTCCCTTTTTGCTCTGACCTGATTCGCTGTGTCCTTGACCGAGTCGAGGAGCGTGTGATGGGCGTGGCGATCGGGGTAACCCGGCTAGATTATTCATCTGCGGAACTGCGCAGCCTAGCCAGAAACGAGGCTGGTGCTGTCGCGTGTCGCATCCTGGCGATCGCACATGTGCTTGACGGTGCATCGAGGGCCGAGGCTGCTGCGTCGTGCGGGATGGATCGCCAGACGCTGCGGGATTGGGTGCACCGGTTCATTGCCGAAGGGATCGGGGGATTGGCCAACAAGGCCATCCTAGGCCGCAGCCCGGCGCTATCGGAAGGACAGATGGCGCAGCTGAGGGAGATCGTGCTGGCCGGTCCGGACCTAGCCCGCGATGGAGTAGTGCGATGGCGCTGCTGCGACCTGCAGAAGGTCATCGCCGAGCGGTTCGGTGTGGCCGTGCATGAGCGTACCGTTGGCAAGCTGCTGCGCCGCCTGCGCCTGACCCGGCTTCAGCCACGTCCGCACGACCCCAAATGGGACGAGGTGGCGCAGGAGGTTTTCAAAAAGACTTTCCGGCCGTCGTAGCGGCGGCCCTGCCGGCCCATGCGGCCGGCAAGCCGTTGGAGGTTTGGTTCGAGGACGAGGCCCGCGTCGGCCAGCAGGGCACATACGGCGCAGTGTGGAATGAGATCGGCTCACGCCCGACCGTAGCCCGTGATGACCGGCACGATTCCGTCTGGCTGTTCGGCTCGGTCTGCCCGCAACGCGCCGTCGGCGCCGCCCTGGTCATGCCGTGGGTGGGCAGCGAGGCGATGAGCCTGCACCTCGATGCGGTCAGCAAGGCGGTAACGCCCGGCGCTCATGCCGTGCTGGTGTGCGATGGCGCCGGATGGCACCAGACGGGTGGCCGGTTGCGCGTGCCGGACAACATTACCTTGGTGCCGCTGCCCAGCTACTCACCGCAGCTCAACCCGGTTGAGAACGTCTGGGCCTACTTGCGCGGCAACTTCCTCAATAGGCGAGTATGGGACAGCTACGACGAGATCGTTGACGCCTGCTGCAAAGCCTGGAACGCCTTCATCAATGATGCCGGACGCATCGCCTCAATAACCCGACGAGAATGGGCGTCGGTCAGCGATTAGGGCCATTGGTATAAGGGGGATCGCCCTCGGGCGCCGGTCATGGTTGTTCTACGGCTCATCGTGGCGGACAACGCGCCGCGGTGATGTATAGCGTGATCGTCACGGCCAAGATGAACGACGTCGAACCGCAGGCGTGGCTTGCCGAGGTGCTGGCCCGCATCGCGGATCATCCAGCACAACGCCTTGATGACCTGCTGCCCTGAAACTGGGCGGCAGCCAAAGCTAGCGCCATCGAACAAGCCGCCTAGCCGTGACCGCACCAAGCTACGTCTACACCATCGCGCGCGTCGCCAGGATGCTGCGCCAGGACGAGACCCTGCTCAAGGACATCGCCTTGATGAACATGGACCCTGAGGACGGCCGCATCCTCGACCTCAACGACGACGTTTCCACCACTGCATTCACGGCGTTTGGCGTCGAAAACCTCAAAGAGCTTCTCGCCAATCTCGACACGGAAACGCGGCCAAGTAACCGCAGCCTAGCCCAGACGGACCTACCCGCGGTGCTCGGCGAATGCCTGCCGCTTAATTCAATGTCGTTCATTGCCGCGCGTATGATCGGACGCGCGCTCGCCGTCATCGTCATTGTGTCATATCAGTCGGCAACAGGGTGGGCATGCCTGGTCGCCAATCTCTCGTTCATGGCAGTCCTGGCCTTGCCCTTTCTGGTCCGCCCGACCGAGCTCCGACGGAGCGCTCGGGCCAACCGAAGGCGAGCCGGCTTCATCGAAGGCATCCGCTATGTGTGGTCGCACCCCGGTCTCTGCGCGATCCTGCTGAAGCTGTTCCTGGTTGCCACATTTGGGCTGAACTTCCCGCTCTTAGTTTCTGCCATGGCGATCAAGGCGTTCCACGCCGAAAGCGGCGATTAGGGCTTCCTGTTGTCCGTCATGGCCATCGGTATCGTGTCCGGTGCCCTCCTCGCCGCCCGGCGTGACAGGACGGGCTTCGCGGGTTGCCGGTCGGGGCCGCCGTATTCGGCGCCAACAGCCTCCTGAAGCTCCCGACGGAGCCTCCCATGTGGGGTCGCGTCATGGCCCTGCGGGTCGGGATCGCCCTAGGCGGCACCCCGATCGGCGCATAGACCGAAGGTTGGATGGCCAACGGTCTCAGCCCGCGCTGGGCACTGGGCGTAGTAAAAGACTTTGTCGAGTGCCTGTCGATTGTGGGCCAGCAAACTTCGGACTGTTTTCGATCTCAACCTGAGATGACCGCGTTACTCGCGCTCTGAAAGATCGATCGGTGTCGGCTCAAGACCGATCAAGAGGACCGCGAGTTTGTCCATGTCCAGCTCACTCCGAAAAGTATGACCAGCGCCAGTGGAGTAACCATCGCGGCGGCGAGCGCTCCTTGAGCGCCGCGCAGAATTAGAACCGCTTCCGGTCCCATGCTGTTGTCGACGAGCGGTGAGAGCACAACGTGGATTGAGGCGAGCATGACCACAGTGAACGATGACGCGAGCGCCAAGGCCACCACTGCTGTCTTGATCAGGCTCGGGCGCATGCCGTCGTGAGCGGGGTCCAGTCGCCCCGTGCCTTGCCTCCAGCGCGTCAGCAGCGAGGGCACAAGTGCGCTCATGAAGGCACACATCAGAAGCTGAGGAGTTAGGCTCACCGCGACATCCCGCACCCCATGTGTCGCAAGCGCGTCCAGCGTCTTCGCGGACAGGTGGCTTGGCACTGTCGTGAGAAGGGTGTTGATGACGACGCTGATCGCCGTCTCGACCGCAAGGTAGCGCCGCGGATCGAAGCTGGTCATTGCGGGCGCCTTTGCGCCGGCCCAACGCCCATGCGCGCGAACAGGCAATCACGCTTATAGACCTGATGAAACAGCGCCGCGCCGGTATGAAGGCATAACAGCGTGACCATCGCGAATGCGCCGAGTGTATGGGCCACCATTGGTGGGAAATCCGGGAAACGTGGTAGCGGACCCGGTGCGCCGAGAAACAGAATGGGGGCGGCACGCGACAGCATCATCAGACCGATCCCGCTCGCGCCCATTATGATCAAAAGTCCATAGAGCAGACTATGCGTGACATGCGCCGTGAGCGCTTGCCAGCGGGGCTGTCCGGCGACGTCGCCTGGCCGCGCATCAAAGCACCACCAGACGATACGCGTCAGCGTCAGCACGACCACGACGACGCCGAGAGGCACATGGAGGCGCAGGAACGCCGTCTGGCGGGCCGTGCCAGGGGCGTTCGCGGCCATGAAGCCGAGAGCCAGAAGCGCCAGAATGGCAACAGCCGAGAGCCAATGGAGGGTGACCGCCAAGGATCCGTAGCGGCAGGCGGTGCCCTTGAGGATCATGAATATCTCCTTGCCTGTGTACACCAGCAAGGGATACATAGCATACGATACAATTACATAGCAAACTATCATATGACCGATGATCCATCGCTTGGTTATGTCATGAACCGCGCCGCACGCCTGCTCCGGCGGCTCGCCGACCAGCGGCTGGCGCCCCTCGGCTTATCTTCGGGATACATGCCCGTGCTGACAGCGCTCGCGGGGGATGCGGCTTTGTCTCAGAAGGCGCTGACCGAGCGCGCCGGGATCGAGCAGCCGACCATGGCAGCGACACTCGGTCGAATGGAGCGGGATGGCTTGATCGAGCGACAGCCCGACCCTGGCGACAAGCGTAGCGCACGATACTCGCTGACGCCGGCGATACGCGACAAGGTGGCCGCGATCACGGCAGTGATCGAAGGCATCAGCGACGACGCTTTGTCTGACCTTGCCGAAGCGGATCGAGCGGTATTCCGGTGTTTGCTCAAGCAAGTGACGAGCGCCCTGGAAAAGGCGCTGGAAGCTGCAATTATGTGAAGAATCCTGGTGCCGGCGATCGGCGACATGTGGCCGCCTTGCGACGATCCTCCCTTCTGAACTCGCCAACGGCTGACACTGATGTTGGCCATGGCGTTGAGGCTCCGCGAGCCCGGCGGACGCTCTTCTGGCATCGTCGTCATTCGGCAGGTGTCCGTGGGTTTCCTAACCTGCGCCGTCGACCCCAAGCCGGAGATTATCGGCAGGCGCCATCGCCAGCCAAGTCAACATCCGCCCTACGTTCCCTGGCTTCCCTCAAGCAGGCCAACGCTTCCTGCTCGGGACGAACCTTCACTGTAGTGAGAACCGGATCGGCACCGTTAGCGTGATCGCCTGCCCTGTCATCTCGGGGGGCGAGGCCGGCAGCGGTTCCGCCCGGTGGACGAGAGCGACGGCTTCCTGGTCGAGGGCCTGCGAGCCGGAGGACCGCACTAGACGTACCGCCAGCACCTGCCCGGCCCGGTCGATGGTGAAGCTGATGACCGCGGCGCCCTCCTCGCCGGCCGCCCTCGCCGCGTCCGGGTAGCGCTTGGCGCGTTGCAGCTGACCGACGAGGCGACCCTGCCAAGCCGGCACGGCGCTCGGATCGTTGGCGGCCCGGGCCGGGCTTGGCTGGGCTGCCGCGACCGGCCCGGTGGGAGACGCGGGACGGGACGGCTCGGCTCCGGGTGGTGCTTCGGTCTGCGCCGGCGCCGAGTCCCGGGAAACGAGTTGCGGCCGGGCCCGGGGCGGCGGGGGTCGCCGCACGGGCCGCGCCAGGGCGGCTGGCGGCGTCGCAGGCGGTGTCGGCTCCCGCAGCGTGGGCCGAGGCGGCTGGGGGGCAAGCGGCGGTGGCTGGCGAGGAACGGGCGGGAGCGGCTCGGCAGCTGGCTCCGGTGGCGTGGGTGCCTCAGCGGGAGCAGTTGCCGCTTGCAGGGCAGGGGGTGCCGGTGCGACTGGCGGCTCAGGGGGCGCCGGCACTGGCGGCGCGGCCGCTGTTGCCGGAGGGGGCAGGCTCGGCTCGGCGCGAGGCGGCGGAGGCGTCTCGGCGGGCACGGCGTCTGGGGCCGTGGCGGGGGGCGAGGCTGGTCCTGCGGCCTGGGCGGGCCCCGATGTCATATCCAACTCGATCGGCACCGCCGGGGCAGGCAACGGCTGGGGTGGCGTTCGCGGCAAGGTCCACAGCATGGCGGCATGGGCGGCCAGCACAGCCGCGGCGCAGGCAGCCCAGCAACCCGCGTCGCACCCGTCACGGGTTTGGGTGGGCATCCAGTCCGACGAGGAAGACTTTGGTGAAGCCAGCGGCCCGCAGTAGGTTCAGCACGTCCATCAGGGCGCCGTAGGCAACGCCCTTGTCGGCCCGGATGAAGATCGGCTGGTCCGCGGCGCCGCCGGTCGCGTGCGACAGCGCTGCGCCCATGCCGTCATCCGTGACCGTGGTCTCCCCCACGGCCAGGGTGCGGTCGCCGCGGATGGTCAGATAGACGGGCTTGTCCGGCCGGGGCTGCGGCCGGGCGGTCGAGGCCGGCAGGCTGACCGCCACGTCCACCGTGGCCAGCGGCGCCGCCACCATGAAGATGATGAGCAGCACCAGCATTACGTCAATAAACGGCGTGACGTTGATCTCGTGGGCCTCGGCCAGGTCCTCCTCGCCGCCACCGCCCAGCTGCATCATGGCCCTGCCCGGTCCAGGTCGCGGGACAGCAGCCGCATGACCTCGGCCACGGCATCGGCCAAGACGGCCTTGTGCCCGGCGACGCCGTGGGCGAACAGGTTGTAGATCACCACGGCGGGGATGGCCGCGACCAGGCCGACCGCGGTCGCCAGCAGCGCCTCCGCGATGCCCGGCGCCACCACGGCGAGGTTGGTGGTCTGGGCGCGGGAGACCCCGATGAAGCTGCGCATGATGCCCCAAACCGTCCCGAACAGCCCGACGAACGGGCTCACCGACCCGATGGTGGCCAGGAGGCCGGTGCCCGCCGACATGCGGCGGCCCGCCGCGTTCAGCTCCCTTTCCAGGCGCCAGGCCGAGCGTTCCTTGATCCCCGCCCTGGACGCGAGACCTGCTGACGACGCGCTTTCGCCTACGGCGACCTGCACGAGCACTCCGCATTCCGACGCCGCCTGAACCCGAGACGAGGCCTCGGCCAGCCCGGCGGCGACTCGCAACGCATCGACACCAACCCTCGCCGCGCGTCTGGCCCGGAGCAGTTGCACCCCCTTCGCCAGGCCAATGGTCCAGGTCAGCACAGACGCCAGCAGCAAGAGGCTAAGAACGCCTTTCACCACGGGATCGGCATCGGCCACCATGCCCCAAGGAGAGAGATCGCGCGGCAGCGCCGTGACGCCCGCGTCCTGCGCCCGAGCCAGCGCCGGACCGAAGCCGACCAGCGCCAGCGCAAGCCGTCTGGAGAGATAACGTATCACGGCGGTTGTCCTAGAACTTCTGCGCGATGCCCGCCAGGATCGTGCGGCGCAGCCCGAATTGCGGCGCGCCCACGCCGACGCCCGTCCCATCGCGGATCTCGTACTTCCGGTCCAGCGCATTGATGACGTCCAGCCGCAACTGGGTCTGGCCGATATACCCGGTCTTGATGGTCTGCACGGCCGACAGGTTCACGCTGTAGTAGCCCGGCAAGGCGCGGCCGTTCGGCACGTCCACCACCGCATTGGTGTAGTCCGCCCGCAGCCCGCTGCCGACCAGCAGGTCCGCCGACAGCCGGGCCGGGTAGTTGGTGCCCTGGAACAGGGTATAGGCGGCGCCTCCGGACCCGGTCCACCGCTGGTCGTGGTCCAGGTGGATGTAGTGGCTGCTGATGTAGGCCAGGTCCAACGCGCTGAAGTCGAACTCGGAGGACACGATGTCCTTCCCGATGGCACGCGAATAGGCGACGTTGCCGTACAGCGATAGCGGGCCTAGGTCGTAGGAGGTGCTGAACTCGATCCCGTGCACCTGGCCCTTCTTATAGTTGAAGGCGCTCAGGATGATCGGCGCGCCGAACTGCCCCTCGTCGATCAGGTTGCGCGCCGACTTGTAGTAGGCGTCCACGCCCGCCCGCAGCCCGGGCAAAATCACCTGGTCGAAGCCGACGTCGAAATAGTGGTCGCGTTCCGCCTGCACGGTGTCGTTCTGGGTGACCTCCGTGGCCGCGGACGTCCCTGCGAACTGCGCGATCGAGTTGCCCGACACCAATTCGAAGGGCGGCGGCGTGAAGTAGCGGGAGTAGCCGCCGTGCAGCATCGTCCCCTCGAACGGCCGCCAGACCACGTTTACACGGGGGCTGAACTGGTCCCCGTTGGCATATTCCTCAACCCGGTCGTAGCGGATGCCGTAGTTGATCGTGACCTTGGGCGTGATACGCCACTCATCCTGGATGTACAGGCCGTAGAGCTTCCCCGTCTTGCCGTTCCCGTCATGGACATTGAACGGTGTGTCGGAGGTCGGCGTCGTGCCCCCGCTCGGCTGGATGCCGGACGTGATGCCGCCGCCCTGGTCGTTGCCGGACGAGCCGCCCAGGGCGCTGACCACGAGTGAGTCGCTTTTGGAGACGTTGCGTTCGCCGATGATCTGGAAGCCGGTGCGGATCGTGTGCTGGTCGTTCACCCGCCAACTCGCATCCGTCTGCTCGCCAATGGAGAGCACCGACCGTGCAGCCGTTTGCGACACGCCGTTGAACAGCAGGTCGCCGATCGGGTCCGGCGTGTAGTACAGGCTGCTGTAGCGGGTGAAAGCCGACGTCTGGAAGTCCACCGCACCGACCTGCTTCTGGAGCGAGAGGATGCCGAAATCGGTGATCTCGCGCTGGTGCTGGGTGAGGTTGGCACTTGTGAAGTCACCCACCCCGTTGGCCGTCAGCCCGAGCTGCGGCGACTGCCCGGGGTTATTCGGGATCTGGAAGAACTCGTTGGAGTAGCCCGCCAGCAGGCTGATCCGCGTTGTGTCGTCGATCAGGCCCGACACATGCGCCAGGCCATGCGTCTGGTTGGACAAATCGTGGATGGCGTTGAAGTTGCTGGTCGGGTTCTCGATGCCGACGCGGTTGTGCAGGAAATCCCCGGTGTAGAAATAGTCGATCGCGCCCACCCGGCCGCCATATGACACGCTCGGCTGGAAGTAGTCCCGCGCGCCCCCGTAAATGGAGATCTCGCCGCCGGGGTTCGTGGTCCCGGACTTGGTCGTGATATCCACGACGGCCGCCGTGTTGAACCCGTATTGGGCGGGCAGCGACCCGGTGATCAGCGAGAGCGAGTTAGCGAACCGGGTCTGCAAGGTCTGCCCGAACACGGCCAAGCCCTCGGGCAACTGCACGCCGTCCAGGCGGAATTGCACCTCGTTGTGGTCGCCCCGGACGTGGATCTGGCCGAAGCTGTCCTGCGCCACGCCGGGCGCCTGGAGCAGGGTCTGGTTCAGCGGGCCGTTGTCGCCCTGCGGCAAGGTTTCGATCGACCCGTGGCTGAAATTGTAGCTGGTCGCGCCGAGGTTGGGCTGAAGCTGGCTGCGGGCCTGGTTGAGGCGCTGCGTCACGACGTCCACGTCAGGGAGCGTCAGCGACGGGCCGTTGCTATCGGTGACCCCGGTGCCGAGGTTGACCCGCGGCGCGCCGGATAGCGGCACCACCGTTTGCGGCGTGACCGCGGGCGGCGGGTCTGCGGCGAAGACTGAGGAGACGGAGGCCGCGCCCAGGGCCGTCGACAGCATCAAGGCGTTGCGGAGTTTCATGTCTTGCCCGGGGCTCGCGATGTGTTCACAGGGCCGTGACGATACCTTGTGTCACATTGGGCGCAACCTTGTATCAGGGCGTCTGGCGTCGACAGTGATACACTGTTGCTAAATTACACTGGCTGGCATGCCGCGTCGCGTGCCGGCCCGGGCCACCGGCATCGCACCGTGTAGCCCTTGCCATGACAAGTGATACTTCATATCAGGCAAGGCCCGCACTCCGCGGGATGGAGGTTCCATGTCAGGCAATTCGATCAGGGCCGCTTTCCTCGGGGTGCTCATGGGAGGGCTGGCCGTCGCTGCCCGGGCGGAACAGGCGAAGCCTCTGCCGATCGTCGCCGCGGAGAACTTCGACGGCGACATCGCCAAGCAGATCGGCGGCGCGAACGTCGCGGTGACCAGCATCCTGACCAACCCGGACCAAGATCCGCATCTCTTCGAGGCGAGCGCCTCCGTCGCGCGCAACCTGTCGGCCGCACGCCTGGTGATCTACAACGGCGTCGACTACGACCCATGGGCCGCCAAGCTGCTCGGCGCCGCCAAGTCGGCCGACCGCAAGGCGATCGTCGTCGCCGACCTTATCTGCAAGAAGCCGGGCGACAACCCGCATATCTGGTACGACCCGGCGACCATGCTTGCGCTCGCGAAAGCCCTAGCCGACGCGCTGGGGACGTCGGACCCGGCCCACTCCGCCGATTACACGCGCAACCTCGCCAGGTTCGAGCAGTCCTTGCAGCCGATCCAGGTGAAAATAGCGGCGCTGCGCACACGCCTGGCCGGCATGCCCGTGACTGCCACCGAGCCGGTGTTCGGCTATATGTGACTTTGTTGCATGGACCGCCGGCGCAGCGGCTGCGGTAGGATGATGCCGGGCGCGTTGCCCATCAGTGTTCTGGGGTAGGTCCGCCCCGTTCAAATCCAATGCCGAGCGTCGCCACCACATTCCAAAGCAGCGTCACCGGGTTACGAACTCCGCGGCTTATGACGCCGCCCTGCGTCAACGCGGCAGCCTGACAATCTGGTTCACCGACGCAGCCATCGTGGCGTGGAAGGCGGAGCCCCGAACCACGCGAGGCGGGCAGTCGCGATACTCGGCCCTAGCTATTGCGACGGCTTTGACGCTGAGGTCGGTGTTCCGCCTGGCGCTGCGGCAGACCGAAGGGCTGATCGGCTCCATCATCGCCCTGCTCGGTCTTGACCTTGCCGTGCCAGACCATACCACCTTGAGCCGCCGGGCCGAGAGCTTGGACGTGGTTCGCCCCCGGCCAGGTTCCGGTCCCGTGCACCTGCTGGTGGACAGCACGGGGCTGAAGCTCTGCGGCTCGGGCGAGTGGCTGCTGGAGAAGCACGGCA
>CAXTJM010000077.1:0-10040 GCA_964244585.1 uncultured Acetobacteraceae bacterium
CGCCCCGCAGCGAGCCCTTGAAGGTCGGCCCTCGTATCTCAACCTGGCTGACCTCTGCCTTCCAGCGATGCGCGAACCAGGCGCTGTCGTAGGCGCCAAGACGAATGCAGTCCTGCTCGGCCGCCCTCCGCAACACGGCGTCTGGGATCGCACGCGGGCCGGCAAGATAGGTCCATGCGCAGTCGCCGCGGCGCAACCGGGGGCGATGTATCCAACGCTCCGCCGGCGTTCGGTCGGCCTTGGCCGGCGCCCGTTCGTGGAGGGCGACCGGGTAGTTCGGAACCGTGCCCACGAAGCTGCGCAGCACTAGGCGGACCTGGCCGAAGTTGAGCGATGGGTCCAGGTGCTGGACGAGGTTGAAGACGTCGCCCTTGGCGCTGCTCGTGGCATCCCACCAGCCGCGGCCATCATGGTTGACGATGATGATCTCGCCAGACCCCCGGCGATACTTTAGGGCGTGGCGGGTACTCTCGCGGGCATCCAGCTTCCAGCCGCTTGCCATTCGCTCGAGGACCGCGGCGCAGTTCACCCCCTGGCGAAACAGGTCCAGTTCGGCATCTTCCATCTCAGATCTCCGGTGCTGGCCGGATCGGCGAGGTGGGCTTCCTGCCCTACCCCCTCTCTCCCCGGCGCCTCTCGGCCCGGAGGCCGCGAAGCCGGAGGGGGGCAAGGGCGCTGCCGCTCGAGGCGGCGGCTGCGTAGCAGCGCCCCTTGCGGCCCGTTCGGCGCAAGCGGCATCGATCCCGTCTGTTGATTGCTCGTCCATGACGCAAGCGTCGCGCGGTTCGCAGCGAATGGAGCCTGCTAGTGAGCGTCGGGTGGGGGATCGACCAAGAGGCCGATGGCTCGACCACGGAGGCGTTCAGACACTGGCCGTCTACTTCAGAGCCGCCTTGAGCTTGCTGAGGATATCGCCGGATGTGTGTGTGATCAGTCGCAGCAAGCGATAAGGATGGTCATCGCAGGCGACAGCTATTCAGCGGGTTGTCGCCGACGCAGGCTCCCGACGTGCCTCGGTGACCCGCATCGACACGTCCGGGTGATCAAATTGGAAGCGCTGTTACAGCTAACAGCAGCGTCACTTGCCGCACTCTGCACAGGACGCCAAGATGGCACTCAGATGTTCAGCCTCACTGAAAATGAGATCGCGTCCGTCCATGCGGCCTTTGAGGCAGGTGGCGAGTTCGCGGCGAGCGTCGAACTGCGACGGCTGTTTCCGGGGATCACGGATCTTCAGAAGGCCCGGCAATGCGCACGCATCGTCGTGGGCTGGCCTCGGCCAGCGCCCGCAATCCAGTGAGCTGCTGCCGGTTTAGTGGACACCGAGATTAGAGTGTTTCACGAGGTTAGAGGGTGGAGATGGTACGGCGACAGTTCAGCCGAGAGTTCAGGCTGGAGGCGGTCCGGCGGTGAAGGAGCGTGGTGTTTCGGTGGTGCAAGCCAGCTGGGACCTGGACGTCGGCGAGAAATCCTGCGGCGTTGGATCAAGGAGTTCACAGCCGATCCTAGGCAGGCCTTTCCGGGTCAGGGCCAGGTCAAACCCGAACAGCAGGAGATCGATCGGCTGCTGCGTGAGGTCGCCAAGCTCAAGAAGGCTTGAATTAGAGAGGCGTGGACGGCTCGACGAGCGGGAAGCTGTCGAATGCGCTGCCTGGCATGGCGTTCACCACGTCGAGGCAGCTTGGCGATCTCGGCGAACTGCTTGGCATAGGCGTCGAACACCTCGGGATCGGGAAGCAGCGGGTAGGCATAGCTTGCGGAGCGAGGTCGCCCAATGCCCCGGTTTGTTGTCGAAGCCCAGCAGGACCATCTTCCCTGCGCCAAGCTTGTGAGCAGGCATGATCGCCTGAGCGCCGGCGCACATGTGCTCAGGTCCTACTTCGCCCATGCTCAGCTCGCACGGCTTTACGTAGAGCAGTCGGTTGGTCTTGCCACCCATGCAGCCTGCTGCCAACGGCGCACTGGTAATTGCCACCGGCCGTTACGAAAGCGTCGAAAGCATCCCGGACCCTGGAAATCTCGGTAGCTTCCGCCGCAGATTCCAACATGTCCCGGCCACCTTTGAAGGCGTAGCCCGTGCAAGCCTGTGCACTTGTGAACAAGGCTACCCCTGTTTGACATGGGCTAATGGGAGCCAGGCCTGTCCACAACCCCACAGGCTCGACAGCAATCGGAAGTGGCCGGATTCAATTGGAACAGGTGGCCGGCCGTATCAGAATCCGCACTTCCCCTGCCGCAAGCTTGTGAACTTTGCCAGCCCCGATGGCGTCGTACACCAGGCGCTGCTCGGCGGCTGTGAGTGGTTTGACCCTCACGATGTGCTTTCCCTGTTCCGTTCCCAAGTGAGGTATGGAATCGAAATCGGGGCCGCCAGGGCAGGGGCAAGAATGCCTGGACTCTATCACCCCCTGAGGGCTGGACTTTATAACCCCCAGGGAAGCGCCGGCTCCCGGTGAGGATGTCCATAATGCAAGGTTTCCAGGCTTTTCCGGGATGGGAGTCCGGTGAGTCCCTGCTGCGACCGGGTCGGCAAGGATTTCCCTGGACTCTGTAACCCGTGGCAAGGATTCCTGGACTTTATAACCCCCTGAGGCGCCGGCGTTCCGGAGTCCTTGGGTGCAAGGGATTCTCCTGGACTCTGTAACCCTCAGGGGCCGGCTTTGATCCGCTTGGTGGCCAGCGAGACGATCTTGGGGGCGACTGGTGGCTTCGAGGGTTTCAGGGTCAGGCCGCGTTCCATCACGTCGACCTGGGCTTCGGGGTAGACGGCCAGGGCCAGGTCCAAGGTCCCCTTAAAGAACCGCCGGAAATTCTTGGGGTCGGCGACGCCCTTGCCGAATTGGGCATGCAGGGCTTTCCACGTAATCGGCGTGGGCTTCTCCAGGCTATGGAGCCGATAGGCCAGCCAGCAATAAATATCGATCGCTAGCGAGTTGTTCGAAATCGAGGAGATCGCACTTTCCTGTATTGGAACCGGGTGCTTCTTGAGCTGCTCGAAGAACGTGTCCGATATGGTAGCCGTCTGGATGAACAGGCTACCCTGCGCCCCGGGGTCATTGTCGACAAACATGGCCCGGTCGAGGATGTTCTGGTTCAGAAGTCCCACTTTTCCGAGGCTATGGACTTCAAAAGTCATGCGGCAGCGCGAGATCCGTTCCGCCTGCTCGCGGACTGCGGCCATCGATTTGCCGCCGATGGAGATCCCCAGGCGCCCCAGCCAAGCGTGGAGCGTTTTTCCAAGGGGGACCTCCTTGGAATTGAGGCGCAGGCTCTCGCTCTGGAGGTAAATCAGCACCAGGCGCGCCCGGCTGCCGAAAGGCACCCCGACATGGACGATCTCGCCCGAGCGCATCGACTTCATGCCGGGCTGCACGATCAGCGACATATGGTCGGTGCGGATATGCCAGGGCTCATCGTCGGCCAGGCGCTTGTGGGGTAGCCCGCTCTGGGCCCACCCGCTGTAAAGGAAGCTGACCTCGCTCTCCTCGGCAGCCATGTACTGGCTGGCGGCGTCGACTACCCGGCGGTCGTAGTCCATGTTGAGGACGGACGCCTTGCCATGCTCGTCGAGCAGTTTGTGGATCAGCGCCATCCTGTCGAGCCCACTTTCTTCCTGGTCTCCAAAAGATGGCCGGTTACCGGTCCGACGTCACCCTGGACTGTGTAACCCGGCATAGTGAGATTATTAGTATTTCTTTCTAGTGAGGGGTTAAAGAGTGCTGGGGATAACCTGACAAACCTCTGATTCTAAAAGAGACGCGAATTGGCTGTGGTGGTTGGACAGTCCAGCTTTCGGGGTGACACAGTCCAGTTCCCTGTGGATGAGATTCGGGTGGGCGACTCCGATTCCGGGGCGACCAGCCGACTGCGGCCAGATCCGTGACTCGGAGGGGGTTACACAGTCCAGTTCCCGCCCAGGGGGTTGCAGAGTCCAGTCCCCAGAATGGGAGTCGCTACGCGTTTGCCACCGCCGGCGTCACAATGGCCGCTTACATATGTCCGCGGGTCCGCTGCCGGATGGCACATCCGCTCACACCCGAGGAGCCACCATGACGTGCTCGAGCTTGCTGAAGACCTCCCCTCCCCTTTACCTGGGCGGCCTGCTCTACGACGTGCGGTCCCGGCGCCACCGCCTCCTGGCCGCCTTCAATAGCTTCTGGCCGGCGGGTTGACCGCCGGAAAATGACGATGCCGGTTGAGAACGAGCGCCGCCAGCGGGCCATTACGGTCAACCCCGTCCTCTAAGCCGCCTTCCGCCGGGCGTTGTCAGGTTGGCGGGACTGATCCAAGGGTAGCAGACTGACCAACATGACGACTTCCAACCCATACCGGGGCTTCCTACCCGACCGAGGTCATCCAGCACGCGGTCTGGCTGTATCACTGCTTCAGCCTCAGCCTGCGGGACGTGGAGACCATCCTCGCTGCCCGCGGCATCGCGGTTAGCTACGAGACCATCCGCCCGTGGGGCCTGCGCTTCGGCCGCCTATTCGCCAATGAGCTGAAGCGGCGACGGCCACGTCCGGGCGACAAGTGGCACTTGGATGAGGTGTTCATTCGCGTCCAGGGCAAGCTGCACTATCTCTGGCGCGCGGTCGACCAGGATGGCCCGTGCTGGACGTCCTAGTCCAAAGCCGGCGTAATGCGCGTGCTGCGAAGCGGTTCTTTCGCAAGCTGCTGCGTGGTCTGCGGTATGTGCCGAGGGTGATCGTAACCGACAAGCTGCGCAGTTATGGTGCAGCAAACGAGAGATCCTGCCCGGCGTCGAGCACCGGCAAAGCCGCTATCTGAACCACCGGGGCGAGGTGTCACACCAACCGACACGACGACGAGAACGGCAGATGCAGCGGTTCAAGTCAGCGCGGCATCCACAACGCTTTCTGTCCGTTCACGCCCGCATCCACAATCACTTCCAGCTCCGCCGCCATCGCCTAATTGCCATCCACATCGCGCTGCAGGTGACGCCGCCTTCCGGGTTTGGCGCGATGTAACCGGCACTGCCGCCGCGTAGCCCCATTCCGGCCTCACGCGATGGAAGGCTCCCCTTCGCTAACCCGTCCACACCAGGTCAGCCTATCCGCTTATTGGTGCCTAGGAGAACGCGCCCGGTCCCTTTAGGCGACCTCGTGCAGCCGGTTGTTGATTACCACGGCGGACGGCCGCACGCCGCATCCGGAGATTGAACACCGTAAACGGTCCACGACCTGGCTATTCACTCGCTCCGCCCCGCCTGAGCGGCCATTACCGTCACGGTGATAATCCGCTGTTCCCGGCAGCGCGGGCAGGTGATCAGGAACCGCCAGTCGAGGAGGTCGTCCAGGCAGCCCGCTGGGATGTTCGCTCGTCGGGTGCGGTAGGAGATGTTGTGGCTCATAGGCCCGACGGTAAGCCCAGAGCAGAAAAGGAACGCACTACCGCTTGATCGGGGGACACCACCGACCTGAGGGGTCGGCGGCGCAATAGTGGTCGAACACCACGCCAGCGCCTTGGACGAACCCACCTGCCCCGCCAAGAATGGCGAAGATCACCACGATCGCCGCCGCCATCTTCTGCCACCAGGTCAGCAGTAGGCGCCGCCGCACCTCAATCCGCTTACCATTCCAGAAAATCTCGCCCTCTTCGTTGACGCCGAGCGAGGCAAGGTTCTCGATGCTGATCTCCTGGACGCCTAACGGCCAATCGGCATGGTCGGGCATCACTTGGGTCGCCGGCTCGGCTTGGTCTCCTGCCCCGCCTTTAGCGCGTTGATCTCCCGCTGCATGGCGGAAACTTTGGCTTCAAGCTGCTGAAGTGCCTTGCCCTGGTCCTCGACGGCGGTCTGGATTGCGCTGACGGCCCGCACCGCCGCCGTGAGGTCGCTGACAGTGGTAGGCAAGCTGTCAGGCCAGCCGCTCGGACATGGCCCGTGCCGCCTTACTGGCCTTCATCGCCCGGCCCTCAATCTCTTTAAGCTTGGCCAGTGCCTCGCGACGTTGGACTTGCTCCTTGGCGGTGCTTTTCGTGGCTGGATTCGCTGCACTGAGGCGCGTTGCCTCCGGGGCCGCAACCTTGACATGCGTCGCGAGGGTCTGGGGCTTGTTCATGATCTGAATATAGCATCGCGCTGGAATGAAAACAGTACATAGACAGCATGCCATACGGGCGGCGCATTTTACCTAGCACCTCGGCAAAGCCGGCCCCTGAGACTAAAATCGGGCACTTCCCTACGCTAGTCCGACGCTGTCACAATGGCGCCGTCGCACATGTGCCAATGCGCGCCGTTGCACAAGCGCGCCGTCACTTCACCAGGCGTGGAGCCCCTTCCCTCCTCATCCAGTCGTCGACCAGTTCCTCCATGAGCTGCTGGATTCTCTTGCGGCCCTGCCGCGCCAGCAGAACGTGCATCTCGGTGAATGCGTCCTCGTTGAGAAAGAACATCACAGCCCGCTTGCCCTCGCGATATTCCTGGCGCCGGGGCGCTCGTCGCGCTGGGGCCGATTCAGCCGGAACCCCCTCCCCTGCCCTGGATACCGGCGCCGTAGCTGGCTGTTGGAACGCCGGACGGCCGTTATCGGCCTCCTCGATCTTGAAAAGCGCCTTGCGTGCCATCTCTTACGCCTTCGCGCCGGCGGAGCTGCGCGCCGGCGCGCCTTTGCGCCGGTGCACATGCGCGCCTGCGGGTATGTTCAGTTCGTCAAAGAGCGCGGCCACTTCCTTCGCGGCCTTGCTCGATGGCTCGACCTCCTGTGCGGTCAACCCTTTCATGAACGGATAGCGAAACGCCTTCCGCTCACCCCAGCGCACGTCGGACACGGTCATCCCACGCTTGCGGATCGCTTCCTCTGTGCCTTTGACCTCTTGGCCCTGCGTCGGCACCCGGTTGAGCACGAACAATACCGGCACGTTCGCCAGTCTGCAGATGTCCACCGTGGGATCGACCGCATCCAAATCGACGATGCTGGGCTGAACCGGCGCGACAACCATATTGGCGACCTTTGCCGCCTGCGAAGCCGCACGGTCGGCCTGAGGCGCCGTGTCGACCACCACCAGGTCGTAGCCCTGGTTCCTCGCGGCATCGAGCGCTTTTTCGAGACGACCGGCTGCTTCCGTGGTGACGTCCGGCGGGTCTTCGCCGCGACGGTCCATGATCTTGGCGGCCGATGCCTGCGTGTCGATGTCGATCAGCAGGGTCTTGAAGCCGCGCCGGTGACCTTCGACGGCCAGATGGACAGCCATGGTGGTCTTGCCAGCGCCGCCTTTGCTGCAAACCAGGGCGAGGATGAACACGTGATAAACTCCTGTGCGCCGTGCCGCAGGCGGCACTGAGCGCATGCATAGCGGCGCACATGTGCGCATGCAAGCCATGCGATCATGCGCTCCGGAGCAACGTGGATACTGCGCCGCGGCGCACCAGTGGATGAGCCCCGGCGCCAATGCAATCAGGTGCACCGGGCTCATGCGCACCGGCGAGCTTGAAGGTATGCGGTCAGTAGCGCCTGCCTGCCTGAGCGCATGCTTCGTTGTGCACATGTGCGCATGCAAGTTATACGATCATGCGCTCCGTGGCAACGTGGATACTGCGCCGCGGCGCACCGGTGTGGATGAGCCCCGGCGTTAATGCGATCAGGTGCAACGGACATCATGCGCACCGGCGAGCTTGAAGTATGCGGTCAGCGACCGCCTGTCAGCCCGAGCGCATGCTCGTTGTGCACATGTGCGCCGGAGTGCAGTGACTCATGTTCGGCTCACATCGCAAATTCTTTGCCACGCCCTGGGCATTCAGGAGGCTAATCAGCGTAAGGGAGGTGCCGATTTAGCGTGGACATCACGTCAATTGCGCGCAGGCGCACCGGTGCACAGGATCACCCGAGAAAAAGATAAGTGGCCGGCAATGGCCAACATCGCGCTGTCGGGTCCGTGTGAAGAGGGCAGGGGCGCTTGCTACCCACCACGGAAGGCGCGACTCATCGTGACCGCCGGTGCACATGTGCACCTGCGAACTAGCCCTACTCCTAGTGCTGTAATTTCTGCCTGGACGTGGGCCTATGGTGATTGTGCTAAGGGAGGCTTGGGGTCCGAGTCTTTCCCTTGCTCCTCGACGGACAGCGCCCAAGTCACCTTTCCGACTCCCTGGCTCCGTCTTCCAGTTGCCACCCAAAGCCTCGGACTGCCTCACGATGCGGGTGCAGACTTTCTGCTGAGCGTTAGTTGCTTAACTTCGCCGAGGCGGCCGCGTCCCACCCTGACTTCGCTCACGAACTGCCGATGTTTGTCGCTGAAGTCGGTCGGATGTTCACGCCCGAGGAGCTAAGAACCCACCTCGCTGTCTTGGTGCCCAGGGTCGAAGCCGCTGCTAAAGCCGATGCGGAGCCAGACGAGGATAACTTCGAGATGATCTCGCCACTGGAGTTAGCCGCCAGGCTAGAACGTCTAGGCTTGATGAAGCAGCTGCTGGAGGTCAACCATCTCGGAACTTCGTAACTGGCGGCACTATGCGGTCACAGCACTCCGGAAAGCGGATGCCCGTCGAATAGGTCGCCAAACTCGAGATACCCCCCAAGCACATCGAAGTTTTTGTGTCATCCCAGACGTTTCAACTTGGCCGGATGGATGCCGCGGTCCATCCCGGTGGTGAGCGCGCCGCGCTTGAGGCTGTTGCCGCCGAGGTCGTGCCGCCCGAAGCCGGCCGCCATCGCGCGCGCCTGGACGACCTGCGCCACGGTCTGCGGCGTGATCGCGCCGCTGCCGATCCGGGGCAGGGGAGGGGACCCTGCCGGTGCTGCTGCCGTTTGCTCCGGTGGCAGCCAGATCCTCCGGAACACCGCCCCCTCGGTCAGGCCGGCGGCTTGCTGCCACAGTTCGAGGGCGCGGACGGGGCAGAGCTCGGTATCACCGTAGGGCAGGGGGACCGTCACCGCGTCGGCCTGCTCGCCTTTGGTCTGCGGCAGGGTGAGTCGGATCCCCCGATCGGTGTTTTCGAGCTGCTCGAAGCGGATCGCTGCCAACTCCGAGCGCCGCAAAGCACCGGCAAAGCCGATCAGTAGCACCGCTCGGTCCCGCAGCCCACGCAGATCGTCCGGGATCGGCGCGAGCAGCCGGCGCAGGATGGTCACCGTGGCAGCCACTTTCTTGCGAGGGACCTGGCCCTTCTTGGCGGCCTCGCGGCGGATGCCGGCCAAGGTCTCGGAGACGCACACGTCGTCGGTCGGCACCGGGCAGCCGGCGGCGCGGTGCAGGTAGCGGATCGCCGCCCGGCGCAGCTTGATCGTTTCCGGGGAGAGTTTTCGCCCGCGCTCGCCGGCAAGGAAGGCGGCCACGTCCTGGCCAGAGGCCGGCAACGGCGGGAGCTCGTGGCGGGCGCACCAGGCGCACCAGGCTCGTACCGCGGCGCGGTAGGCCCGGCGAGTGTTGTCCGCCTTGGCCATGCGGCGGTAGCTGTCGGAGGCATCGCGCTCCCTGGCCAGGGTGCCGTCGAGCACAGGCTCGCTGGGATCGACTGCGCGATCGAACCAGGCGCGCACGTTGTCTGGGGTGGCGCCGATGGTCGCCGGCATGAGGGCGCGCGACGGCGGCAGGAGGTCAACTGGGCTGTCTTGTTGGTCGCCGCTAGCGCCTCCGAGCTACAGGCCATCATCTTCCCACCCGCTACAGCACGGCTCCGAGCGGGTGATTGTCAAACAGGTTTCCGAACTCCAGGTACTCCCCCAGCACGTCGAAGCTCTTGTGCCGCCCGAGGCGCTTGAGCTGCGCGGCGTGGGCGCCGGCCTCCATGCCGGCGCTCAACGCGCCGCGCTTGAGGCTGTGCCCACCGAACTCCCGCCCCACGAAGCCGGCCGCGGCGGCCCGGGCTTGCACGATGCGGCCGATCGACCTTGTTGCCAGCGCCTGGGTGCCGAGGACGGGCAGGGCAGGGGCCCCATTCCCACCCGCACTGGGCGGCACCCACAAACGCCGGAACACCGCCCCCTCCGAGATCCTGGCGGCGGCCAGCCAAGCCGACAGCGCGCGGACCGGGCACAGCTCGGTCTTGCCGTAGGGCAGCGGGACGGTGACCGCGGCGGACT
>CAXTJM010000078.1:0-9479 GCA_964244585.1 uncultured Acetobacteraceae bacterium
GGCGATGCACCCGGAGTCCGGCGAGTTCGTGCCGCTTGGTCTGCCCTTCGGTCCCAAGCCCCGGCTGATCCTGGCGCACCTGAACGGCGAGGCGTTGCGGCAGGGGTCGCCGGAGATCGAGGTCGGGGACAGCCTCAGCGCGTTCGTGAAGCGGCTCCGGCTGGACCCGAAGGGCCGGAACATCACGGCGATCAAGGACCAGCTCGCACGGCTATCGGCGTCCTCGATCCGGCTAGGCTACGTGCGGGACGGTCGGGCGGTGACGGTCAACAGCCAGATCGTGACGGCCTTCGACCTCTGGTTCCCAAAGGTCGAGGGGCAGCGGGTCCTGTGGCCTTCCACCGTGCGCCTGTCGGCGGACTACTTCGACAGCCTGACCGCCAGCGCCGTGCCGCTGCATGAGGAAGCTTTGGCGGCATTGTCCGGCTCCGCGATGGCGCTGGACGTGTATGCCTGGCTGGCGCATCGGCTGCACCGCATCGAGCCAGGTAAGCCGGTGCGCCTCTACTGGACGACGCTGCAAGAGCAGTTCGGCGGGGACTACGCACGGGTGCGGGACTTCCGGAGGGTGTTCAGCCAGACGGTGCGCGACGTGCACAGCCAATACCGAGGGGCCAACGTGGAGTTGGATGCCAAGGGGATGCTGCTGCGGCACAGCCAACCCCCGGTGAAGGCCCGAACAGCAATCGTTAATCGGGTTCCCTGAAATCGGGCTTATCCACAGTTCGAGCTTTTGAGGCTTGTGGATCAACGGGTTATGCACGGCCACTTTGTCGCGGTTGGCACGGCCACTTTGTCGCGCACGACTCGGATTCCGGCACGGCCACTTTGTCGCGCAAACCGATAGTAAGAATCTCCGATAGGATTTCTCCGGTAGTTGGCGGTTCGAAACTGTGGACCTCGGGGACAGATCACACAAAGAGGTCGCACCGTGCTCGGCCTGGTCAAAGGGTGGGTCCTCGCCATGCTCACGCCTGCAAGCTGCAGGCGCTGCGCGTGGCTGCGGTCCCGCTTCGCGCCTTTGACCAGGCCTGCGCGCGATGCAGTTCGGAGGGTGTCGGGACGAAGGGCGTCCCGCCTGATAATCGCCACCCCTGCGGGGCGTCGAACAAAGGGCTGGGTTCAGGTCGGGTGTGGGGCGCGGATCAGTTCCAGGGACCAGTCAGCAGACGGGCCGGGTCCGGCATGGCGGTGGTGTCCGGCGACCAGGTAGACCGGTGCGGGAGGCTTGCCGCAGAGCTTGCACCGCCACCGGCCCAGCACATCGGAAAAGAGGGCGTTGCCGTGCGCTTGGAACAGCATCCGGACACCTGGTTGAGACATGCCGCGACGGCATCCAGGAGTCGAGCAATGAACCTCCAACGTGCAATCCTGCCAGTCTCCTAGCCGGTGCTGATGGGGGTGGAAGGGGGGCGGGACGGGGGCATCCCACCAAGCTAAACCAGAACGGAAAGGGAACAAGTGCGATCACTGGACGGCGGGTCCGGCCTGGTGGCTGGCCTCGGCCTGGCGCTTGGCGGTGTCCAGGTCGGAAGCCTTGCCGCGACGGAACGGGGCCTCGTGAGCTTCTTCCTCATCCCAATCGGTCGCACGAACGCCCCACACATAGCCGTCGCCCGTGAGATCGACGGTGAGGGTCCAGCCGTCGCCCATATCCGCTTCCCAGGCGTGTGGCACGGGCGGGGTTGACCAGTCCGTCAGGGTGCAGCGCCAGGGAGCCACGTCAGCCGAACCAGCCCTTTTTCTTCGGGGCTTCGGCCTGGCGGGCGGCCTCGGCAGCAGCGGCAGCAAGGGCGGCGGCTTGGCGTTCGGCCTTGGCAGCGGCGAACCAAGGGGGATCGCGGTAGAGGCCCGCCCAGATCGAGTCCTCGACGTGGTAGGGCATCCGGCGCAGCAGGTAGTTCCCGAACCCCGGAACGATGGCAAGCACCTGATTCCCGCCGATGTTGTCCCGGACCTCCTGCGGCAGCATCAGGGCGCGACTATGCACCTGGTCGGACGTGGTCGAGGCGCTGGGATCGCCGGCCTTGCCGAACAGGCCACCTTCACCCTGCCGAAGGGCCATGGTCTCACCGGAGATGCGTTTGACGGTAGTCGTTCCCATCAGCTTGGACAGATATTCGCTGGTCGTGATGTCCGTTACCTTGAGGGCCTGAATAATAGACGAGTTGCTGATAAATGTTTCCCAGGACTTCGGATAGTCTTTCTGCAATTGTACTATGTCCTGCAAATATAGGGAGACGCGGACACCTACGCCGGCCATCAGTCCGAAGGCTTGTTCTACCATTCGGAGCGCGCCAATAGTTCCGGCCTCGTCCAGGCAGAAGTAAACCGGGGCCGTGGGCTGGGTGTCGAGCTTGGCAATGGCCCGAATCGCCATGGTGATGATGAGCCGGAGCCAGCGCCCATGGGTTTCCAGCCGGTCGAGGGGCAGCACCAGGTAGAGGGTCACGCGCCCGGTCCCGAGTTCGGACAGGTCGAAGGGGTTGGCGTCGGTCGAGAGGGAGTCGACCAGGCGGCGGCTGTCCAGGATGGCGGTCTGCGTGTTGGCGACGGCGCGGACGCTGCTGACCTCGTTTCCGGCTTCCGTGAACCTGGCCAGCTTGCGGGTGGAGAGGGCATCCGGCGCGGCCTCGGCGGCGGTATTGATGGTCTTCACCAGGTCCTCAGCCTTGGCGGCGATGATCTCGCGCACATCGCCCAGGGTTGCCCTGCCAGGGCGGCGTTCGCAGACCAGGGCCGTGACGCCGCCGACGAGTTCCCGCGCTGCATCGGTCCAGTGGGCCTCGCCCAGGCCGGGGACGATGATGGCGTCGGCGATGGCCGTTACATCGTCGGCGAAATCCTCACTGGCGGGGTCGATTGCGGACAGGGGGTTGAAGCGGGCAGTCTCGACCTGGACGGGCGGCGCGGCCTTGTTGCCGTAGCGCCGTTGCACCTCCCCCCAGGGATCGAGGACGACGACGCGGTGACCCATGGCCCTGCGGCGTTCCATGGTGGCCCAGGCGTTCTCCCCCTTGGGGTCGATGACGAGCATTGACCCGCTGTAGCTCAACAGGGCCGGGATGATGGACGAGACGCCCTTGCCGCTGCGGGTGGCCCCGAAGGTGACGGCGTGGCCCTGTAGCTGCGTCAGGTCCCACAGGAGCCCGGTAGCACCGTTGGTATCACGCCCGATGGGGGCGGCGATGGCACCGGCAGGACTGGCGAGGGAAGTCAGGTCGAGGCCGACGGCGCTGGACAGCTTCGCGGAGCCGTAGAGTTCGGAGAGATCGTCCCCGAAGGTGCGGGAGCGTTCGAGGCGCTGGCGGTCGGCTTGCTTGGCTGCCTTTTGCGACTGCGCTTCTTGGACACGGGCAAGAATGGGGTCCACTGGTTAGCCTCCTGTCAAACCACGGAACCGGAATGATACTGCGACGAAATCACGCACTACCAGGTGGAAAGCCACTCATTCTTGAGAATTGACGAAAGCTAGTGTTCTCAATCATCTAGCCTGTATGACAGATGCGAAACCACAACGATCAGCACCATGGGCTGTCCGGGGCGTGAGCCAGGAGAGCCGTGACGCCGCAATGATGGCGTGTAAACGGGCGGGCTTACCTCTGGGAGCTTGGTTAGACAGGGTCGTCAGGGACGCCGCCGTTGCCGAGCTGAAGGGATCGGCGCGGCAGGAGGTCGGACCCACACAGGCGGACATGCTGGCCCACCTGGCGAAGATGATGGAGGACATGAAGGCAGACACCGTGGCGACGAACCGGCGACTGGATGAGATCGCGGCCAAGGTCGAGCAGCCCCTGGCCCGGGTAGAACCGGCGGTGCAACCAGGCGGGCTGCGGGGCTGGTTTCGCAGGGGCAGGGTATGAGCGCCCGGAACCGGGGCTTGCCGGTGTGGATGACGGGGGAGACGTACGCCCGGGCGACCCTGTGCGGCCTCGATGTCGGGAAGTCGGTGGACCAGTGGGTTGAATGGGTGACGCTGCAAGCCATCGTGATCCATGAGCGGCAGCAGCAGACCGGAAAGCCAACCATGCCCTTTGTTCGATCCGCGCCGGAGGCGACGGCATCGAATCTGGCGGGACGCCCTTCGTCCCGACACCATCAGAAGGCCGAGGCCCGCAAGCCAGGGTCAACAGCGGCGAAGCCGGGACCGGAGCGACCCGCAGCCACGCGCAGCGCAGCGAGCATGGCGAGGACGCGCGAGGACCCACCTGTTGACGCTGGCGAGGACCATGGCATCCCTCCTGGTGACGACAGATGGGGGCCTCCGGTTGGGGAGGTCGAGCAGCCGCAGCAGCGATCGGGACCGAGGCCCAGGATGCCGCGATGACTGATCAACCTTTGGCATGGATCGCAGGCCGGTAATCAACTAAGACGGAGGGAAGCCATGCACGGTATAACCGCTCCACCCCTTCGCCCTTCGCCTTCGCCCCTGCGGGGCTGGGCTGGGGCTGGGGGCTACGCGGTTACACCGTGCGGCTTGGCAAGGGGGAAAGACCCCGCTGCGCGGTGCCTCTCCCCCGTTGCATCCCCCTCTCGCAAGGAAGCCAGGCAGTGAGCGAGGCGGCGACGGCACGGCAGGGCAGCGAGACGCGGCAACGGTCGCGGCTCGTTGCCGTGCGATGCACGGACGCCGAGCTTGCCGCGATCGCCGCCGGGGCCGCCCGTGCTGGTCTGTCCGTTGGCGCTTTCATGCGCCGCCAGGCCATCGGCACGGCAGGGCCCCGGGCGGTCCGCCAGGTCGCCGTCGATCGCGGGGCGCTGGCGTTCGTGCTGGCGCAGCTCAACCGCTTCGGATCGAACATCAACCAAGCGGCGCGGGTGGCGAACAGCGTAGGCGAGCTGCCCGCCATGGCCGAGCTGCGCCAGCAATCGGGCATGGTTCGAGCGATGCACGATGCCCTGATGGTGGCGCTAGGCCGTGGTCATTAACGGTGGGTCCCGCTCCGGCCTGGCGTCGTACACCGGCTATCTGGGCTGGCACCTGCAACGGCGGGACACGAACGAGCTGGTTACCGTGCGGGAGCTGCGCGGCGTCCTGGCGTCGGATCTGACCGAAGCCCTGGACAGCCTGGCAATGATGGGAGCCGGGGCCAAGAGCCAGCGCCCGCTCTACCATGCGAACATCGACTGGCGGCACGACGAGGTTCTGACCGAGGCGCAGAAGGACCGGGCCGTTGACCGCCTGGCGGTCGAGCTTGGCCTGGCGGACCAGCCGCGCCTCGTGGTGGAGCACACGAAAGCCGGGCGGGCCCACCTTCACGCGGTGTTCCTGCGGATCGACCCGGCCACCGGGAAGGCGATCAGCGACAGCCACAACTATCGCCGCCATGAGATCGTCGCCCGGGACCTGGAACGGGAGTTCGGGCTTGAGCGGGTGCAGGGGGCCCACATCGAGCGGGAGGGGATCGAGCGGCCCGAGCGGACGCCGGAGCCCTACGAGTTCGCCCAGGCGGCGCGATCGGGGATCACTCCCGCCGAGGCGAAGGCTGAGCTAGGCCGACTCTGGCAGATGGCCGACACCGGCCAGGCGTTCGCCCGGGCGTTGGACGATGCCGGATGGACGCTGGCCAGGGGCGATCGGCGCGACGTGCTGCTGGCACTGGACCCGACCGGCGAGGCGCATCCGATCAACAAGCGGTTGACCGGCCTCACGGCGGCAGAAGTGCGGGCGCGGCTGGCGGACATCGATGCGGCGACGCTGCCAGGGGTGGACCAGGCGCGGGAAGCAACCAGGAGCCGGGAGCGCGAGGCCGTGGCAGCGGGGCCAGTCGTAAGGGGTATGGAGGTAGCGGGGGCATCGCCGGAGGCCATTCACGGGCCTTCCTACGAGGCCGCGCCGGAGGTTCCAGCGGACTTCGAGGCGCGGTTCGGGCCTTCGGAGCCGGAAGCGGTCGTGTCGGCCGAGCCAGGCGGCCGCCAGCGGCAGGACCCGGAACCGGCGACGTCGGCCGAGCCGGAGCCGTCGCACCAGGTGGACCAGCTCACACTCTACGCGCTGCGCCGCCAGGCCGCGTTCGAGCAGCAGGAGCGGGAGCGGGCCGCGCTCGAGGCCGAGACGACGCCGCAGCATCGCCAGGCGAGGCCCAGGCCGCTTGAGCCCTTCGCCGGCGTTCCCGGCAGGTTGGAGCCCGAGGCCGATCCGCCGGCGCCCGTCCTGGACGGCAGCGCGGACGCGGCCAGGCGGGCGATGGAGGAGCTTGCACGGACTGACCCGCTAGGGATGGCGGCGCGGCATGGCTTCCGCGCTGGCGATGGCCTGAAATCCCCGGAGGCGATGCGGCGGGAATGGGCGTCCACGTTGCGCCAGGTTGAGCCGGAGCCGGTGCGCCAGTCATGGGGCGAGATGCTGCGCCAGGTGGCCCAGGCCGACGCCAGGACGCCGCAGGGGCCGACCACAGACGCGGGGGGTATGGAGGTAGCGGGGGCATCGCCGGAGGCTACTCACGGGCCTTCCCACGAGGCTACGCCGGAGCCGATGGCGATGGAACGGGGCCGACTGGCCGGAATCATCGCCGCAGCGCGTGACCGGCTGGCGGCGCTGGTCGAGCGGCTGGACGCGGCGTTCGGTCGGGTCCGCGCCCA
Organism: uncultured Acetobacteraceae bacterium; assembly: GCA_964244585.1. Lineage (GTDB taxonomy): Bacteria > Pseudomonadota > Alphaproteobacteria > Acetobacterales > Acetobacteraceae > LMUY01. Next base: position 6,583 of record CAXTJM010000078.1, read on the forward strand.
GGTGTTGCAGCCGGAGGCCGACCCCGCCAGGCCGAGGCCGGAGGGGGGCAGGATGGACGACAACGCCGCGGTGATCCTGGAAGCCATGAAGCCGCCGCGGGGGCCGGAGCCAAGCAAGGGCCGCAGCGTGGCCGACGAGCTGCTGGCCGAGGGGCGACGGCGAACGCTGGACGCCGAGCAGAAGGCCGAGCTTGAGCGGCAGCGGGAGCGGTCGATCTGGGACGAGTTCAAGCGGCCTGGACGAGGGCCAGGGGAGCCGACGCCATGAGCAAGTCACCAGCACACGACAACCGCAGCGTGGCCGACAAGCTGCTGGCAGCGGGGCATCGAGGCGGCGAAGCGGGACGCGGCGGCAGGGGCGGACGTGGGGCAACGGCTGCTAGAGCTTCGGATGCGTCACCGGTCGATCACGGGCGCGGACGGCGGCTGAAGGTCTATGGAGGCTGTGGCTGGGCAGGGGTGATACCCCCGAAACGGCAACCCGACGGTAAGGCGGGAAATTTACCTGCCGAGACGCGAATGGAACGCCCAGCCACACCATGATCATGGCGGATCGGATCAGGCGAGTCAACGTTAAATCTAGCCTTGCTCTACAGCTACGCTATGCGATCTTAGACCAAATGTCGCGCGCGCGCAATACCGTGATGTATGGATATCATGTATATAGGTTACCTAGGTATATATGATTTTGTATAAGTAGATGACTTTACATTAGATGACATAATGTCATATGGTTATGTCACAAGGCCGTGCCCTTGGTGGAGGTCCTTAGGCAATGTCCGACGTCGTGGAAAAGTGGGGGAAGTCGGTCGCGGAGCGGGGTTTTGCTCAGATCCCAACCTATCTACTGAACCTGAATAGATTCCTAGATAAGGATCACAGACTAAGTCCTGTGGAACTCCTGGTAGTTTTCCAGCTAGTAGGAAGCTGGTGGAAGACAGAAGAGAAGCCGTTTCCGGCAATGGCTACACTTGCAAACCGTTGTGGTGTATCAAGCAGACAGGTGCAAAGAGCGATAAATCATCTTACTGAAATGAAGCTAATAGAAAAGATTAGTAGGAAGAACAAAGGAATTATTTCATCTAATGCGTATAGTCTGCAACCGCTAAAGGATTTCCTGGAAGATGTCGCCAAGGCATTTCCGAATGAATACCCTCGCCGAGTGACGATAGAGGATCGCAAGGCGATCAGTCGGAAGCTCCCAGCAGCGCCGAGTGATGAAGATGATGGGGATGGTGAGGAATAGCTCACCAGTCCCCGGTCGTCCTCGTCTGGGGGAACTCGGGCATGGCCTTGGTCAAGGCAAGGGCGGCGGTCCTTTGGTCCAGTGGCTTGCCCGCGACAGGGGTAACCGTGACGGTGACGCGGTAGCCATTGACCTCCATGTCCAGCCTGGCGGTGTTGCCCGAGACGATTAGGGGCTGGGTCATAATGCGTCGCTCCTGGCGTTGATCGCGTCGGCCAGCTTCTCGATGGCTGCGGCCAGGTTGCACATGGCCAGGGTGCGGGCCTGATCGTCGGTGACGTCCGGGATGTTGGGTGGCCATGTCCAGGTCAGCTTCTCGCTCTCGTCCATCTCGAACCCGAAACCGCTGGCACCCATGTTGTCCGTCCTCGCGCGTGAGGGGTCTAGGTCCCCCGAGTTTCCATAACGTCCATTATACGACATCCAGCCAAGTGCTCGCAAAGCATTCGTGAAGTCACCAGAGGGCCGAAATCGAGCCGGGGTGTTTCGACTTGGCCGGAGCCAGTATAGAGCACCCTCGCGGAGCCGCCAAGAGCCGTACTAATACTTGAAAAATTGTTCCGGTTCCGTGATAGTGTGGAGGCATCCCAGGCGCAGGAAATCGCTTCCATAGGTGTTATGTGCTATGACCCGGGAAAGGAAGCGCTAGGTTCCAGCCTCGGCGGAACCTGCCGGATGTAAGGTGCACCAAGACTAGGAGGCCGCGATGAAGATATCTCGAAAGGACCAGGATGCTCTTCCGCCCCGTGGGAAAATCCTAAAGGAGGCCGCGACCGGGCAGGAAAGAGAACAGGCATTGCAGAAAATTCGTGAGATCTCTCAGCGGGCTGGCGCGAGAGTGAAGGCTCTTGGCATGACGGAGGCCGACATTCACAATCTGATCTATGAGCCCTAGGCCTGTTGTTTTCGATACGAACTGCTGGGTCAGCCTCCTTCTCACCCCGGATGGGAATTCAGCCAAAGCGATAGACCTAGCCTCTACAACGCGCATCATCTCCCATTCGCCTGAAACCTTGAGTGAAATCAGAGAGGTGCTTCTTCGACCAAGATTCGATCCGGTAGCATCTGTCGAGGACAGGCTGGCTCTTGCAAGCACGATCGCGGCTTCTGGCCGGACGCTACAGGTGGATTACGAGTTCCAGGCCTGTTCGGACCCGAAGGACAACAAGTTCCTGGACTTAGCCTATGCTGCCGACGCGGAGTGCATCATCAGCGGCGACGTCCATCTTCGTGAGATGAAACATTTTATGGGCGTGCAGATTTGGTCGCCCAGCCAGTTCCTAGCCCTCGAACTTGAACGGCAAAAAGGGATGGCAGAGCCTTATCATGGGCGGAGCATCTGGCCCGACCATAGCAAGGGTCTGGAACTCAAACGAAAAGACGACCAATGAAGAAGACACTACGCAGCACACGGCAGGAGCGAATCACACGGCTGCTGGACGCTGGCGACGTGGTGAACGGCGACAGCCCAGGCCGGGTGCAGTTCGCGCATGTGGTGTTCGCACAGACGGGCCTGCCCTACCGGAACCCTGGCGAGGACGTGCGGGAGTGGGAGCGGGCCAACGGTGCCGCCAGGCTCAAGGTTCTGGCCGGCGAGGCGATGCACCCGGAGTCCGGCGAGTTCGTGCCGCTTGGTCTGCCCTTCGGTCCC
>CAXTJM010000079.1:0-9309 GCA_964244585.1 uncultured Acetobacteraceae bacterium
TCGTTGTGAAAGTGAAGGAGGCACGAACTGCCAGGACAGCGGCGAAGTCGGATGGTGGGCTGCACAAATATCTCGCCAGAGATCGGGTATGCGGTGCCGGCCATGACCGGCATAAGCGCCCGTCAGGTCGCTTCGGCGGCCTTGCTTGCGTGGCCCGTGCCGGCCAGCACGGCGGAGCCGGGCGCCTTGGGCGAGCCGTCGCCGTTGACGTAGGTGTAGAGCGTGGTCGTGGTCACGCCGAGACGCCGGGCCACCTCGCACGCTTTGGCCTTGGGGTCGCTCATCGCGGCCATGGCCATGGCCAGTGTCGCGCGGTCCATCTTGCGCGGGCGCCCGCCCATGCGCCCGCGGGCGCGAGCGGCGGCCAGGCCCGCCTGGGTGCGCTCGGCAATCAGCTCGCGCTCGAACTCGGCGAAGGCCGCGAAGATGCCGAACGCGAGGCGCCCGTTGGCGGTCGTGGTGTCGATCTGGGCACCGGTGCCGGTCAGCACCTTCAAGCCTACGCCGCGCACGCGCAGGTCCTCGGCCGTGGTGACGAGGTGGCGCAGGTCGCGCCCAAGCCTGTCCAGCTTCCACAGCACGAGCGTGTTGCCGGGCTGCAGCGCCTTCAGGCAAGCGGCCAGGCCCGGCCGCGCATCGTGCCGGCCGGAGGCGAGGTCCTGATAGATGCGCTCGGGGTCCACGCCGGCGGCGAGCAACGCATCGCGCTGCGGCTCCAGGGTCTGCGACCCATCGCTCTTCGAGACCCGAACGTAGCCGATGAGCATGGGCGTGCGACCGTCAGAAAAGGCGATGGACAGGGTGCAACTATGCGGTCAATACTGCAATGGGTTTTCTGGTGGTTTCCGGGGTCGGCGCAGCGTGGTTGGCCAACCACGAGGAAACCGTCCGTTTTTCGCGTGCCTCGCCATTACTTAAGCGCGTCCGAGCGGGTGATCCCGGGTTCGGCCGCCGATGATTTTGGAGTCTTCTGAATGACTGAGACACCGGGCGCGCTGCCCGCCGATGCGGGTGGCGGAGACCGGGCTTTGACCGGTATTGCCGGTCTCGATGACGTTCTCGCAGGCGGTCTGACACGCAATCGCCTCTACCTGGTCGAGGGCACGCCTGGCACCGGCAAAACGACGCTCGCGTTGCGGTTCCTGCTGGAGGGCCTGCGCGTGGGGAGCACGGCATGTACGTCACGCTGTCCGAGACGGCGGATGAGCTGCGGGCCTCGGCCGCGACCCATGGCTGGTCGCTCGACGGCATCACGGTTGTCGAGCTGGTGCCCGAGGCCGATCTCGGCGCCGAGCAGGAACAGACCTTGCTGCATCCGGCCGAGTTCGAACTCGGAGAGACTACCGGGCGCATCCTGGAGAAGGTCGAGCAAGAGCGGCCGGCGCGGCTCGTCCTCGACAGCCTGTCGGAACTGCGCCTGCTGGCGCAAACCCCGTTGCGTTATCGCCGGCAGGTCCTCGCGCTCAAGCACCGTTTCACGAGCCATCGCTGCACCGTGCTGCTGCTCGACGACCAAACGGCCGAGTCGCGCAATCTGCAGCTGCACAGCATCGTCCACGGCGTGATCGCGCTGGAGCAGAGCAGCAGCATCTACGGCGCCGAGCGGCGCTCCTTGCGCGTGGTGAAGCTGCGCGGCGTCCGGTATCGCGGCGGCAACCACGACTACGCTATCGAGACAGGCGGCCTTGCCGTCTATCCGCGCCTCGTCGCTCCCGAGCACCACGGCGAGTTCTCGCCGGTCCCCGTCGGCACCGGCATTCCTGAGCTGGACGCCTTGCTGGGCGGCGGGGTTGTGCCCGGCACCAGCACGCTGCTCATGGGACCGACCGGGACGGGCAAGACCTCCACTGCCACCCGCTGCGTCCTTGCTGCATTGGAGCGCGGCGACCAAGCCGCGGTCTTCATGTTCGACGAGGGGCTCGGTACGTTCTTCGCACGCTCCGCAAGCTTGGGCATGGACCTACGGCCGTATCTGGACACGGGGCGGCTCCAGGTGCGCCAGATCGAGCCGGCCGAGCTGTCGCCGGGCGAGTTCGTCCACTACGTCCGCCAGGCGGTCGAAGTCGATGGCGTGAGGACAGTCCTGATCGACAGCCTCAACGGCTATCTCCACGCCATGCCCAACGAGCAGTATCTGCTGCTGCAGATGCACGAGCTACTTCGCTACCTGAGCCTGCACGGGGTGACGACGCTGCTCATCCTCGGCCAGCACGGCCTGGTCGGCGAGGTGCGCTCGGACATAGACCTCAGCTACCTGAGCGACACCATCATCCTCATGCGCTTCTTCGAGGCGGCCGGCGCGGTGCGCCGGGGGCTGTCGGTGGTCAAGACCCGCACCTCGGACCACGAGCCCACCATCCGCGAGTTCAGCCTTGGTCCAACCGGGCTGGCGATCGGCGCCGTGCTGCGCGACTTCGACGGCGTCCTGAGCGGCACGCCCGTGTACCGCGGCAGCGCTGGCGCGTTGATGGAGGAGACGCACTCTCCACCCGCAGCACCTTGACCGGCCGGCTGAGCCTAGCCGGCGTGGACACGACGGCGGCCTCGGAACAAAGGGTCCTCATTCTGGCGCCGCGCGGCCGTGACGCGGGGCTGGCGGCCGCGATCCTCGCCAAGGTCGGCATGACCTGCCGCATCTGCGCCGACCTCGCGAACCTGGCACAGGCCGCCGCCGAGGGCGCGGGCACCGCCCTGGTGGCCGAGGAGGCGTTGGAAGGCGATGACGACGAAGGAGCCTTGCTGCGCTGGGTGGCGATGCAGCCGCTTTGGTCCGACCTCCCGTTCGTCGTGCTGGCGACACCACGCGGCGACATCGCGCAGGGAGCACGGGCACCGGCATGGCTCGCCGGCATCGGCAACGCCGTGCTGCTTGAACGGCCACTCGGCGCCGCGGCACTGGCAAGTGCCGTGCGCGGCGCCCTGCGCGCGCGTCGCAAGCAGTACGAGATGCGGGCTTACCTCGCCGAGCGCGAGCTGGCCGCGGCGGGCCTGGTAACGCTGAACGCGTCGTTGGAAGCGCGGGTCGCGGAGCGCACGACGGAGCTGCGGACCGCCTACGACCGCCTCGGCGAGGAAGAGCGCGAGCGGGGGAAGTCCGAGGCCCGGCTCGCGCAGACACAACGCATGGAGGCGTTGGGCCAACTCGCGGGCGGCATCGCGCACGACTTCAACAACGTGCTGCAAGCCGTGATCGGCGGCCTGAGCCTCATCCAGCGCCGGTCGGGCGATGCAGAGGCGGTGAAGCAGCTCGCCCGCATGGCCGGCGATGCCGCCCAGCGGGGCGCCTCGATCACCGGGCGGCTGCTGGCCTTCGCGCGGCAAGGCACGCTGCGGGCGGAGCTGGTGCCGGCCCGACCGCTGCTGGAGGGGTTGCACGAGATGCTGGCGCACACGCTGGGCGTTGGGATCGTCATGCGGGTCGCCGCGGACCAGGACCTGCCGGCGTTGCTGGCCGACAAGGCCCAGTTGGAGACCGTGCTGGTGAACCTGGCCGTCAACGCGCGCGACGCCATGCCGGACGGCGGCACGCTGCTCCTCGCCGCCGCACCCGACACGGTCCTAGGCAGGACGCACCCGGCCGGCTTGGCGCCGGGCGGCTACCTGCGCCTGTCCGTCTCCGATACAGGCACGGGCATGGATGCCGCCACGTTGGCGCGGGCGAGCGAGCCATTCTTCACCACAAAGCCGCTCGGCCAGGGCACCGGGCTGGGCCTGGCCATGGCGCGCGGCTTCGCCCACCAATCCGGCGGCGGCTTCGCGATCGAGAGCGTGCGCGGCCAGGGTACCAGTGTGACGCTGTGGCTCCCCGAGGCGATTGGTGTCGTGGTGGCGCGCGACAACCCGGCGCTGCCCGGGAATGCTGCGTCCTCCTCCGTCCGCGTTTCGGCCCGCGTGCTGGTCGTGGACGACGATACGATGGTGCGCGAGGTCGTCGTGGGTCAGATGGAGGAGCTGGGCTACCAAGTTGCCCAAGCAGGCGACGGCTTGGACGCCCTGGCGCAGATCGACGGAGGCGCTGTGGTGGACCTGTTGATCTCTGACTTCGCCATGCCCGGCATGAATGGGCTGACGCTGATCCAGGAGGCGCGGCAGCGCCGGCCGGAGCTGCCCGCCATGCTGCTCACCGGCTATGCGGACGCGAGCGTGCGACTTACCGTCGAAGATGCCGAGGCGGGTGGCACCGCGCTGCTCCGCAAGCCAGTGTCGGGCACCGCGCTGGCCGAGCGAGCAGCCGCACTGCTGGCGCACGCTGCCCCACCGGATGGGTGAGAGGCTGGGCAATTCCACGCTATCGCCGTAGGTGAGCCGGCGACCGCCACACCATCAGCCAGCTTGCCCATACGTCCTGTCTCATCGCTGTGGGCTGGAGCGGATGAGTGTAGGTCCGTCTCAAGCAAAGCGGGTTCCAGTGCAGCCAATGGGGGCCAAATGCCCCGAATAGAATCACCGAATGCGGGCCGGAAAAAACCAATTATTGCAGGTCATGGCGCGCATGAGTGCAGGCCAGTACGGGGTAGGTTCGGGATACGTGTGAAAAGTAGTCACAAGCCTTTCCCTGCCTGTCTGGCCCGCTCAAAGGGCAGCGGCTGCGGGTCGAGAGGCTCGGGCAGGCTGTTCATGTCGAGGGTATATTTGCCGAAGCGCAGGATGTGCCGGCGCATATATGGGCTGGTGCTGGCGACCAGGGCGGGCGTGACCTGGTGGCCGTCCTGGGCCATGTCGGACAGCAGTCTCGTCAGGTCGGCGACGTTGGACGCGGCATCGTCGGCGAGATCACCAAACGCGCCCGAGGCGCTTAGCTTCAAGCCTTGTGACAACCTTTAATACGTACCCTGAACCTACCCTGATAACGACCATTGGGAGAACAAGGGGAGCGCTTGGCCTCGCTTGTCGCGGGTGCGAGTTGTCTCCGCTCTTACATAGCTTTCCGTTCCGTTGCGCCTCAGACCCCACGTCAGCTTCAGAGGCAAACGGCCGCTCGAGTGTGGGGTCGACGGAGGTGCAAAACTCCAGGCCGGCGGATCAGTCCGGGTATGGTTTGGAGCAGGTGAAGCGCGAAGGTGCATCAGGCGGTGACGCGGCGATCCTTGACGACGGCGGCGGTGCGGATGGCCGACACGAAGGCGTCTGGGCGGCCGTAGAAGCTCTCGTGGGGCACGCGCTCCAGGGCGCCTTTCTGCTCCAGGAGAAAGCTCGGGAAGCCCTGGAGGCCGTGGCGTCGCATCAGGATGCGGGTGTCTTGGATGTGGCGGTCGACAGGTGCAGCCGTCAGGGCCGCCTGAAAGGCCGAAGGGTTCAACCCGACCGTGCGCGCCGCATCCACGAGAATCTCGTCGTCGGCCACGCGGCGGCCTTCCACATAGTGGGCGTGCTGGATCGCGGCGACCATGAGCACGCCCGCTTCGGGCCGCAACGCCTTGGCCGCGAGCACGGCGGCGATGGTCGGGCGCGACCACCAGACGCTTGCCGGATTGACCAGCAGGCCGTCGAGATAGGCCGGGCCGAACACCTGACCCGTCAGCCGGCTGATATGGGCGTCGGTCTCGCGCATCATCCGCCGCTTGGCGTCGGTGGCGTGCACGGCCGGGTCCCACAGGCCGCCGCCGTGCAGGACGACGGGAACGCCGGCCTCGGCGGCGGCGCGGACCATGGGCTCAGCGGCGTAGCACCAGCCGCAGAGAGGATCGTAGACGTAGTGCAGGGTGGGCGAGGTCATGGGAGTTCTCCGAGGATGAAGGGCTACGGTCAGGCGGCCTTGAGCGCCGCGGCGACGCTCGTCGACAGCGGCGTTGTAGGGCGGCCGATCAGGCGGCGGAGATCGCCGCTGTCGTCGAACAGCGCGCCCCTGGCTGCGCCCGCGTCGCTGTCGACCAGGAGTGCGGCCAGGAACGGCGGCAGGCCCGCCCCGAGCAGCACCTTCTCGAACTCGGCCTGCGGCAGGTCCTTGTAGGCGATTGGGCGACCCACTTGGTGCGACAGCTCAGCGGCCAGCTCCGCCAGCGTGTAGCCCGCGTCCCCCGCCAGCTCGTAGGTCCGACCGCCCTGATCCTTCTGCGAGGTCAGCACGGCGGCGGCGGCCTCAGCATAATCGGCGCGGGCGGCCGAGGCGATGCGGCCCTCGCCGGCCGCGCCCAGCACCGCGTCATGGGCCAGCGCCGCGGACAGGCTCGCCATATAATTTTCGGTGTACCAGCCGTTGCGCAGCAGCACGGCAGGCACGCCCGAGGCGGCGAGCAGGGCCTCCGTTTGCCGGTGGTCCTCGGCCAAGCCAAGCGGCGAGCGGTCCGCGTGCAGCACGCTGGTGTAGGCGACCAGCCCGACGCCCGCCGCCTTCGCCGCCTCCACCACGTTGCGGTGCTGGGCAACGCGGCCATCCATCTCGCTCGACGAGATGAACAGCAGCCGCTCGATCCCCTGCAGCGCGGCACGGAGCGAGGCGGGGTCGGCATAATCGCCGGCGCGCGCCTGCACGCCGCGGCTCTCCAGGCGCTCCGCCTTGGACGGCGCGCCGTCCTTCGCGGGGCGGACGAGGCCGGCGATGTCGGAAGCGGGCGTGGTCTTCAGCATCTCGTCGATGATGAGCACGCCGAGTTGGCCCGTGGCGCCGGTGACGAGGATGCGGGGCTGGTTCATGGAAAGGGCTCCTGCAGGTTTGCTTACGAGACGAGGTATTGAATAGGTACCGATAATGGGCAAAGTAAGGAGGCATGATTTCCGCCCCTGGTGACTTTCCGATGCCCTCCTCCGCCGACGTCCCGCCGCTTGGAACGACGTTTGACGTCTGGAGCGACCGGGGCTTCGACGCCGCCGCCTGCCCGGTCCGCAACGTGCTAGATCGCATCGGGGACAAGTGGACGCTGCTGGTACTGGTCGCGCTGGCGGCTCAGCCGCACCGCTTCAGCCAGCTGCACCGCGCGATCCCGGACATCTCCAAACGCATGCTGACCCAGACATTGCGTGAGCTGGAGCGCGACGGGCTGATTGACCGGGAGGTGTTCCCCACCAAGCCACCCAGCGTCCGCTACAGCCTATCGCTGCTCGGCCGTTCGGTGCTGCCGCCACTGGCAGGCTTGGTGAGCTGGGCCGAGGACAGCTACGGCGCTATCCGCGCCGCCCGCCAGCGGTTCGACGCGGCGGGATGAGCTTAGCAGCAGCAGCGAGAGCCATCGCAAGCCGACGTCCTGCGCAGCGCTTGTGTGCCCACCAGCGAGTCAGCGCCTCAGCGTGGCGGTACGACCACTTTTCACACGTATCCCGAACCTATCCCAGTACAATTAGCAACCGGGGTAGATCATCCTTTCGGAAGAGCTGGAAGCTGATTTGCGCGGATTCGGTTATGCCTTTCGGTCAGCCCTAAGCTACTGAAATCGTGTCCGCAATTACATTGCTCGAAAGTCTTGAGTTTCCGGCAGCCGATCTTTCTGCGATCAGAGGTTCTACCAGGACCGCGTTAAGCTGCGTCGGCCTGGTTGTGGCAGCGTGACATCAGTGGCATTCTGCCATCGAGGGACCAGGGACCGCCCGACGCGAATCAGAACGGCCCCTGTCGCCCCTGCCAGTGGGCTCCGGGCCCTTTCTGGTCAAAGGGTTCGGAGCGCCACGGCGACACTCTATCCATAGTGCAAGCGGCTGCAAGGGGCATGTGTGGGGAAATATCCCGAATAACGGGACATATTTGGCCCGAACAGTGCAAGTCAGATGCACTTGCTGCAAGGCATGCACATCAGGCACACACATTATGCACATCGCATTGACAGGTTTCCTGTCATGGCGACCAAGTTTTCTCTCTCAAGAAGGCGTCGGTTTTTCCGATATCTCATGAGCCAGAACTTCGCGGTTTGCATAAATGCAAACAGCCGCCCTGTTATGCAACTCACCAAAGTGGTGAGACACTGGCTACCAGTGGGCAAAATCCCATTGTCTAGTCCCACTAGACAGATTTAGGCATTGCCTAGTGTTGGGAAGTCCAACAACGTCCTAGCCTGCTCTTTCAGGGATGTATTAGCTGTGTGGGTGACGGGTTGCCCACGTCGCGCCGGGTGCGCCAGGCCCGCTCCGTTTGCCATAACATGAATTATGCGGCGGGACGGGCAATGGCGGGGAAGCATCGGGACAGTCGCCAGGGCGAGCGGGGCAGGACGGGCGGTTCGACTTGCTTGGGGGCAGTATTCGCACTCCGTCGGCAGGCGCGGGGAGGCGGGCCTATACTTGGAAGGTCGCTGTACCTTGCGGCTCGCTCAGAGGGAGAGGTTGCTCACTCGCTTTGCGAGCAGCCTGATGGGCACGCACCCGTCCGGGTGCGCCGATGCGATTGCGGAGTGGGGCATGGATGGCATGACGGCCTCTTCCGGGTCCTGAACCAAGGCGAGGCCGCCATGCTCCTTGATCGTCCGCAGTTCCGCCGCTCCATCGCCGTCACCGCCGCTGAGGACGACCCCGACAACCCGGCTGCCAAATGCACGCGCGGCTGACTCGAATAGCGGATCGACGGCCGGGCGGGTGAAATGCACCTTGGCGCCTCGGCTCAGCCGAATGTGGCTGGGCTCTAGCAGCATGTGGCAGTCAGGTGGGCGACGTAGAGCTGGCTTCGCTCGATCAACTCACTGCTGTGGGCGAATGCCGCGGGCATCGAGCTGTCGCGCGCCAGAAGGGTTGGCAGCAAGCTCCGGTTTGCGCCGGTGTGGATGACGACAAAGATCGAGGCCCGGCTGCCGGGCTGAAGCCGCCACAATCTGCTGGAGAGGCTCGAGGCCTCCGGCAGATCCCCCGATGACAACGATGGCTTCCACGACGGAGCCGACATTGCCCGCAAACCAGAGGAGTTGCCAGACTTGCGACGCCTGGCAAGGCGAGCCAAGCCCATTTGCTTCTCTTTCGCTTGCACACACTCATATTAACGTTGCGTGATGGTAAGTAACGACCGAATGTTACCGGCAGCGGGGTGCGGCGCATGAGCCATGGCGGGCGTCCCGCACCTTGGCCAGCAAGGAGGGACCGGCACCATGTCATGGGAAGGGTCGAGCGCCCTGGTGTGGGACGCGGAACGCCTGCGCATCGCCACCGACGCAGCCGGCGTGGCGCTCTGGTCATGGAACGTCGAGACCGACGAGGTCGCCCTGGACCAGCGCGCCCATGGCCTGTGGGGGGTGCCGAGGGACAGGCCGGTCACCTTTGAGGCCCTGTCCGCCCGCATCCATCCCGAGGACCTCGACAAGGTGAGAACCGCCTTCGAGACGACCCGGGCGCTTCCCAGCTCCTACGAGATCGACTTCCGCGTCCTGCACGACGACGGCATCCGGTGGATATCGG
>CAXTJM010000080.1:0-9066 GCA_964244585.1 uncultured Acetobacteraceae bacterium
AGCCTTGGCCGCCTGACACAACCCAAACAGCCTCCGACAAACCCGGGGCGGTTCAAGATCAGACGCCCTGGTTTGAGGCTGGATTGGCCAAGGCGCCATTGCGTCCTGGCTTGCGCGACATCAGCACGCTCTTGTTCGGCGGCATGCAGCGTCTTTTTTTATGCGTCAAGCCGAGTTTACGCAGCGTGCCGTGCATCAGCGCACTGCTCGCCGTGACATGATGCGTCTGCGCAAGCCACCTACACAGTTCGGCCAGAGTGGCATCCGGCCGGGCTTTCACTTCGGCCTGAATAGCCGTGTAAAGCCCTGCCAGCTTCGGAGGCACATGGCAGCGCTGCGGACGGGCCGACAACTCCCCGGTCCGATTGCGGCGGCTGAGGACCTTGGAGACATACGGGATGCTGACGCACAAGGCTTCGGCAATTTCTCCAACCCTCTCTCCAGCATCGCACCGAGCAAAGACCCGGTCACGAAGATCCTGCGAGTAAACCGTCCCAGGGCGCCACGCCATTGCGAAGTCTCCGGTTAAATTCAACCAGACGTCTTCGAATCGCATTCTTCACCCGATTCGCAAGCACTTCCACGATTCCGGTCAGCCCAAGCATGCTCTAAGCTGCCAAGTTCTGCGTTCCGTAGATTGCAAACTACTGTGATCACGGGAGACGCCATGCAGAAATTCAATTGCGCGATATGCCAAGGCAACCCTGTCGGCCGTCGTCGACCAAGCCCGGCACGGTGAGCCGTCCATCATCACCCGGCACGGCCGACCGGAAGCGGTCATTGTCAGCTTCGAGGAGTGGTAGCGTTTGTCACAGGTCCCGTCGTTCGGCCGGCTAGTTTCTAAGGACGTGCCCGACGTCATGGGAGCCTTCGTGAGAACGATGGATCGGAACAGCGTAGGTCTCTACCTGTCCAGTGCTAGCCGACGCCGACGTGCTCCAATATGACCGGGATGGCGGATTTGAGGTTGTAGAACCCGCGCGTTGCCCGGGGCCAGGCCATTTCATCCCAGGGCCGCCGGATGAGGATACAGCCGGGCGGCAGGGCGCTGGCGGACGGCCCCACCGGCGCCCAAGCGGCCACCACCGGCAACCCGTCATCCCAACCTGCCTCGACGGCCGCAGCAGGGCAGCCAAAATGGCTCCGCGCCCTCTCGAGGGTGTCCGCCATCGCCTGCACGTCCGCCCGGCGCACAGCTTCGGTCGCACCACGTGCGTGCGCCACCACTCCGCCGACGCGCGCCACGCGGGCTGACCCAAGGGGCAGGCTCTCGGGGTTCAAGTCGTCAAGGTGCAGCAGCAACGCGACGTCGGCGTCCGGAACCCTTCCGGCGGGCGGCAGTTTGCACGTCGCCGGGACGGTGGCCTCCTCCAGAGGTTCCGGGTTCTCGTTCAGACCGATCGGCGAGTAGCGACCTCCAGTGTAGCGCTGGATGTTCTCCGCGCGGGCGGCGTACACGCGGCCCCGGGTGTGCAGGCCCGCCACCCAGCGCCACGACAACGTGTTGCTGGCAGGATCGCCGTCGACAAGGTAGCGCAGGAAGAAGTCAGCGCCCAGCGTCCACGGCAGGCGCAGCGTGAAGATCCATATTGAGGCAAACCACATCCGGGTGTGGTTGTGGAGCCAACCGGTGGCAGCCAGCTCTCGCGCCCATTCGTCGAAGCAGTCGATGCCGGTCTCGCCGCCAACGGCCTTCTCGTAGATATGCCGAAGTCCGGACGAGCCTGCCAGCTTCTCCTGCTCGGTGCCGAGGTCGGAAATATACCGGTCCCAGATGTCCGGATGGGTCTCGAGGAACCCTTTGAAGTAGGTCCGCCAGAACACTTCCGAGACGAACTTGTAGGCGCCCGACCCATGGGCGGCCATGGCAGTCGCGACCACCTCCTCCTCGAGCAGCAAGCGACGACGCAAATACGGGGAGAGCGCGGTTGTAGTGGCGTCCGCGTCCGGGCCTGCATCGGTGTTGCGGTCCGATGCGTATACGCGGCCCAGACGAGGCGTGACTGCCTGTAGCTGTCGGAGAGCGGCCTCTCGGGTCATGACGAACTGCTTGGGCATTATCCGACATCTGGGCCGTGTCGCCCGGCGCGCCAGACTCCTATCGCTATACCGGGCAGACGAGAAGGATTTGATTAGCGCCTGGAGCATTTGCCGGGTGGCGAGGCGACCTCGTCGAGGAGAACTGCCTGAAAGAGCGATGGTCGCGTGCGAACCCGCTCCTCCCTTGGCGTATCGTCACACGTTGGCCGCGACGACGACGCTTGTCGTCTGCACTGGCTCTTCAGAGCATCGGCATGCCGCCGGTGACCGGCAGGAGCGCGCCCGACATGTAGCTGCCTTCCCGTGATGCAAGCAGGACGTAGGCACCTACCAGCTCCGCTGGTTGGCCAGCCCGTCTGAGTGGCGTGTTCTGCCCCAGCTTTTCCAGCTCTTCTGGTGGCTTCGCGATGGGCTGGATGGGCGTCCAGACCGGCCCGGGTGCCACGCAGTTCACCCGGATGCCCTGCGGGGCGAGAAGGTTGGATAGTCCGATGGTGAGGCTGGCGATGGCACCCTTGGTCGCCGAATAGACGATCATCCCCTTGCTGGCGACCTTGGCCTGCACGCTGGTGGTGTTGATGATGGCGGCACCAGGCTTCATGTGGACGACGGCAGCCTGTGCCAGCCAGATCTGGGCGAACACGTTGGCCCGGAACGCACCCTCCACGTCGGGCACGGTGATGTCGGCTAAAGTCTCGTTGGTCGTCTGGGCTGCGGCATTGTTGACCAGCACGTCGAGGCGGCCAAACGCCTTCATCGTCTTGTCGACTAGAGCTTGGCACCAGGCAGGGTCCCGGATGTCACCCGGCAGCAGCAGGCAGCGCCGACCCGCCTTCTCCACCCAGTGCTGCGTCTCCTCCGCATCCACCTGCTCGTCCGCCAGGTAGGAAATCGCAACATCCGCACCCTCGCGTGCGTAGGCGATGGCCACGGCACGCCCAATCCCGCTGTCGCCGCCGGTGATCAAGGTGGCCAATCCACTCAGCAGGCCTTTGCCGACGTAGCTCTCCTCGCCGTGGTCGGGCTTGGTGCGCATGTCGGCTTCCAGACCTGGTCGGGGTAGGTGCTGCTCTCCCGGGAAGCTGGTGGGTGCGCTCGTCCTTGGATCTTGGGTCATGCAGGTGGGACGCATGACGGCGGCAAGCGTTGCACGCCAGGGCGCTGCTGGCACGTTTCGGCGGAGCGACGTCGTCGGGGTCATCGCCGCTTGGCGGTCCGGTCCCGGGCTCGCCGGGTCGCCTGGCCTTGGCCCTATCGAAAATCAGTCACTCACGTAGTGTTAGTCCTTCAAGGCAGCGTTGATCTAAACGGAAGCTATATTACATCCGTTTTAGTTCGGGACGGGCATACGATCTGTGCTGCCAGTCCGGCGAGGGCGGCAGGCGCATGTTTGCCGTTGAGTGAGGGTTCAGGAGGCAGACCGCAGGGGTTATCGCGGTAACCTTCCAGCAACCATCCAACAACCATCATCGCGAGGATTTATCAGGGGACTTGCATGCTTGCTCGTGAGCGCTTCAGCCGGATCACCTTGTCTGGCCGCCTGCTCATACCAGCTGTATTGGCCGCAGGGCTGTCCATAGCCATGGTGCAAGCCTGGACGCTCCAGGTCAGTCAGCGAGAGCTGGAAGCGCGGATGCAGGACAACGTCTCGGCCAGCATGGCGCTTCTCAAGGCCTACCTTGCTCCGCTCGGGCATCAATGGTCTCGCGTCGCCAACGCGCTCACATTGGGTTCCACACCGCTACAAGGCCAGGACGAGTTGGTGGACCTGGCCGTCAAGCCGACGGGTGGTGTCGCCACGATCTTCGATGGGGACCGACGCATTGCGACCAACATCCATAATGCCGACGGCAGCAGGGCCATCGGCACCCGCCTGGCAGACGACGCCGTCCGGCAGGCGGTGCTGCAGCGGGGCGAGGCCTATCGCGGCCTGTCAACCATTTTGGGACAACGGTATCTCACCTTCTACGAACCTGTTCGGAATGCCGACGGCACGGTCATCGGCATCATTTTCAGCGGCGTTCCAGCCACCGAGCTCCGCGCCTCCGAAGTCGCCGTGCTTTTGAATGCCTTGCTGGCGGGCAGCGTCGCCGTGGTGCTTTTCGCGGCAGTCGGTGCGTGGCTGATCAAGCGCACCCTGCGGCCGCTGCGGCGCTTGGCAGTCGTGACCCGGCATGTCTCCGAGGGCGCACTTGACGCGACAGTGCAGGACCTGGAGCGCACCGACGAGGTTGGCGCATTGGCCCGTGCGGTGGAGGGGTTCCGGGTCAATGCGCTAAGGAAGCTCGATGTGGAGGCGCAGGCCGAAGCGGAGCGCACGCGCTCAACGGAGCTACGTCTAGTGGTGGAGCGGGAGCGTGAAGGGGCGGCCGCGAGTCAGGCCGTGGTGGTCACCAGCCTAGCCGCCAGCTTGGTGCGCCTTGCGGAAGGCGATCTCACCTGCACCATAACCTCCCCGTTCGCCGAGGAGTACGAGGCCCTGCGGACCAACTTCAACGTTGCCGTGAACAAGCTTGGGGAGGCCATGGGCGCGATAGTCGCCAGTATCCAAGCCGTCCACATCGGTGGTGGAGCGGTCGCCAAGGCGTCGGATGACCTGGCTCGACGCACTGAGCAGAACGCCGCCAGCCTGGAGCAGACCGCAGCCGCTCTGGACCAGATCACCAACAGGGTGCGACTGACGGCGGAAGGAAGCCAGAAGGTGCAGGACGTGGCGGAAAAGGCCCGGGTCGATGCGGAACGATCAGGCCTTGTGGTACGCGAAACCGCAATGGCAATGGAGGCAATCGAAAGTTCGGCGCGCCAGGTCAGCCAGATCATTGGCGTCATTGATGAGATTGCCTTTCAGACCAACTTGCTTGCGCTGAACGCGGGGGTGGAGGCGGCCCGGGCTGGTGACTCCGGCCGGGGGTTTGCGGTCGTCGCAAGCGAGGTGCGCGCGCTCGCTCAGAGGTCGGCTGGAGCTGCCAAGGAGATCAAGCTGCTGATCGAGATCAGCTCACGCCAGGTGCAGAACGGCGTGTCCTTGGTAAGTCAGACAGAAGCGGCACTCGGCGGGATTGTTGGTCAGGTCGAAATCATCAGTACCACGATCGATGATATCGCCCATTCTGCGCGTGAGCAGGCTACCGCGCTGGCGGAGGTCAACGAGGCGGTCACCCAGATGGACCGGGTGACCCAACATAACGCCGAGATGGTGCAGGAGAGCACGACCGCCAGCCACACTCTTTCCCGGGAGGCGCATGAATTGGCGGCGCGCACCAGTCTGTTCAGGATAACTAAACCGCAGAGCGGCAGTCGCCGGGCACTTGTGGCCTGAAAAGACCGACTCCCGCACCGGTGAGACGGCGTCTGGTGCGCAACGCAACCATGTTCCGCTCCGGCTGGAGCCGCACCGTGAGGCGATCATGTCCCACGTGGCCGGGCATCCCGATGCGACGATGGCCGAGTGGGGCGCATGGCTTGCCGCCGAGCACGGCGTGTCGGTGTGCCTGGCGACGATCTGGAAGACGCCCGACCGCTTCGGGCTGACGTTCAAAAAAGTCACTCAAGGCCGCCGAGCGGACCGCCCCGACGTGGCAGCCGCGCGGCAAACCTGGTGCGCGGCCCAGCCCGCCCTCGACCCGGAGCGCTTGATCTTCATCGACGAGACCTGGACCAAGACCAACATGACCCGGCTGCGAGGACGCGCGCGCAAGGGCGAGCGCCTGGTCGCTGGCGTGCCGCATGGCCGTTGGAAGACGAGCACGTTCCTGGCCGGCCTGCGCCACGACCGGTTGACGGCACCGGCCGTTTTCGACGGGGCAATTAACGGCGAGCTATTTACCGCCTACGTGCAGCAAGTGCTGGCGCCGACGCTGACACCGGGTGACATCGTCGTGCTCGACAATCTGGGCAGCCACAAAGTGGCAGGCGTCCGCGCACTGGTCGAAGCCCGCGGTGCCAGCCTCATGTTCCTGCCACCCTACTTGCCCGATCTGAACCCAATCGAGCAGGTGTTCGCCAAGCTCCAAGCCGATCATCCGAACCGCGATCCCGGGACGCTTTGTGGAACAAACTCGGCCGCACCGTCGACCAGTTCGCGCGAATGCGCGAACTATCTCGCCAACTCAGGCTATCGCCGGTCAGGGTGATCCGCTCTAGCTGACGCATTGCACCAGGCCTTCCTCAACAGTTCCGACATTCTTTCTTGTCGCAAGGCTTGCGGTCGGACACCTATCGACATAGTATCTTGTCGAAAGGTGGGTGGGGTGCTGATCGCTGAACTGGCGGACGTGACGGGCACGGAGCCGCGGCAGATCCGCTGGCTAATCGCCGAGGGCATCATACCTCGGCCGGGCGGCACGCGCAGCCGCCCCGAATATGGTCCCGAGCACGTGCAGGCGATTCTCCACTACCGGGACGAACGGCGGCGCGGCCTGTCTCCGGCGCAGGTCAAGGCCGTGCTGCGCGAGCGGGCACGGGACACGGCCGGGCTGGAGCTGCACCTAGCGCCGGGCGTCACGTTGCGGATTGAGCCCGAGGCGCTCGACGCGCTCGACCCGCACGAGGTCGGTCGCCGGGTCGCCGAGGAGCTGGGACGAGCCATGGGGAACAAGACCGGAGGAGCCGATGATGTCACGTGACGCAGCCGCCCCGACCGACGACCCGCTGCACGGACTACATGATGGCGCCCGCACGGCAACGGGCCGGCCGGTGCCGCTGACGCGCACGGCGATCGAAGTGCGCATCCGCGGCGGGCTCGCGCTGGTGCGCACCGAACGCACGTTCCTCAACGCGGAGGCGGAGAGCATCGAGGTGACGGCGACGATGCCGGTGCCAGTCCATGCCCAGCTCGCCGCCCTGTCGGCACGGATTGGCGGCCGGGTCCTGCATGCTGCGGCGATGGCCCGGACGGAGGCGCGCGCCGCCTACGAGGAGGGTCTAGAGGCTGGCCACACCACCGTGCTGCACGAGGAACTGATTCGGGGCGTGCACATGATCTCCGTCGGCCACGTGCCGCCCGGCGAGGAGGTGGCGGTCGCCTCCACCTGGGTGCAGCCGCTGTCGCACGACGGCAGCGCCTACGCGCTCAAGATCCCCACGACGGTCGGCGAGTGCTACGGCCGCTCGCCGCTGGCCGATTCCGATGACCTCCTCATCGGCGAAGCGGTCCACCGGGCCGAGCTGTCCGTGTCGTGCCCGGACGGCACCGCGCACTTGCTGGGCGGCACGCCCCTGGTCGACGGTCGGGCGACGATCGCTTTGGACCGCCCGATCGAGCTGGAGGTCGTCGGCTGGCACCCGCGGATGCTGCGTGGTGTCGCCGCCGATGGACGGGCCGTCCGTCTCGACGTGGCGCCACTGCCAGCGGGGCACGCCGCGCTGCGCGCCGACCTGCTGCTGGACGAGTCCGGGTCGATGCATCAGCCGGCGCGCTCTGGCGAGGGCCGGGCTACGGGCTGGCAGGAGATGATCCGCGGCCTGGTCGCCGCTGGCGAGGCGGTGCTGGGGTCAGAGGACGGACTGCAGGTCTGGGCGTTCGCGAACCGGCCGCGCCGGATCTACCTCGGCCCCGGCGACGGTCTAGCGACGGCGCTGCGGCGGGTTAAGCACGGCTCGGGCGGTACGGAGGTAGGCCTGGCGCTCGACACGGCGCTTGCCTCGCCGTTCCGGGCGGACGAACTGCTGGTGGTGACCGACGGGCGCAGCCACGCGCTCGACGTGCAGCGCCTGGCGCGGCAGGGAAGGCGGATCAGCGTGGTGCTCGTCGGCGAGGCGGCGCTGGAGGCGCCGCTTGGCCACCTGGCCGCGCTGACCGGCGGGCAGCTGTTCGTCACCGGCCTGTCCAGCGTCGCCGATGCGGTGGCGGCCGCGGTGGCCGCGATGCGCAGGCCACGCCTTACCGTGCCGCCTATCGAGGGTCGGCCGGAGCGGATAGCGCGTGCGGTCGCTGGTATGGAAGTCACGGCCACCTGGACTGATGTGGGAACCGAACCGGAAAAGCCCGAGGATGCCGCGACGGAGGACGAGAAGCTGGTGGGCGCGTACGCCGCCGCCCTGGCTATCCCGGCGATGGCGGAGCCAGCGGCGGCGGCCCTGGCCGAGGCCCACGGGCTGTGCTGCCACCTCACCAGCCTTGTGCTGGTGGACGAGGCAGGCGAGGCGAAGCAGGGCTTGCCAGCCCAGCGCAAGGTGGCGTTGTCCCCGCCGCGGGCGCTGGCAGCGCCTGCGGGAATGGCAGCGGTGCCGATGCTCGCCAGGCGGCGCGCCCCGGCAGGCCCCTCCGGAGTGGATCGCGCGGTACTCGCCCCCAGCCGGGACCGCGGCTTGGCAGCGCTTCGCGAAGTCGTTGGGCAAGTGGACTGGTCAGACCCGGAGCGGCTGCGGCGCGGCGACCTGGGCGGCCTCGACCCGGCAGTGGCCGCCGCGTTGCGCGGGGCCGCGCAGGCGCCGGAAGTGCGGGCACTCGCCGCGGCGATGGGGCTGGATCCGCTGGTGGTCGCGGTGGCCTTGCTGGCCGGCGCAGCCGCACCGGCGCATCGGGGCGCGGCCCGCCTGTCCCGCGCCTTGCTCGGCGCGGCCGATCCCGGCCCGGTCGAGGCGGCGCGCCGGGCTGTCGGCCTCTGACGTGGCGGCATCGGCAACGCGAAGGCGCTTACTCTGCAAGCCCGGAGCGGCCATCCTTCCGAGGTCCAGCGCTCAGTTTCGATGCGTCCTATGCATCAGCCAGCGGGCTTCGCCCAGCCTGATCCGGAGCTGGCTGGCCGACTTCGGGCACTGGACGATCACCAGTCGCGACATGCCCGGATGTGCCGGTCGTAGCTGGATGCATGGGTCCACCCTTCGGCCCAGCTTCCGTCCCTCAACCTAGGGTTTGCCCGGTTCTGCCGGGAGGCTCGGAGTGGATTGGAAAGCCAGAGTGGTGGTGCGCCACGTGCGGCCGAAGTTCTCGTGCTGCCAGTGCGAGACCATCACGCAGGCTCCTGCGCCCAGCCTGCCGATCCGCCGCGGCCGCGCGGGACCCGGCCTGCTGGCGCACGTGCT
>CAXTJM010000081.1:0-7848 GCA_964244585.1 uncultured Acetobacteraceae bacterium
GTGTTCGGCTGGCTGGCGATCCGGCGGCAGGGCATCTACTTCGCCATGATCACGCTCGCTCTGGCGCAGATGAACTATTTCTTCTGCCTGCAGGCGCCGTTCACCCATGGCGAGGACGGTATCCAGCAGGTGCCGCGCGGGGCATTGTTCGGCATCATCCCGCTGAGCAGCGACTTGGCGATGTATGGCTTCATCGCCGTCGTCTTCCTGGTCTTCTTCCTGCTGATCCACAGGATCGTGTACTCCCCATTCGGCCAGGTGCTGAAGGCGATCCGGGAGAACGAGCCGCGGGCCACCTCGCTGGGCTACCGGACGGATGACTACAAGCTCATCGCCTTTATCTTGTCATGCTTCATTGCTGGTATCGCCGGAGGTGCGAAGGCGTTGGTGTTCGGGATCGCGACGCTGACGGATGTGAACTTCGAAACTTCGGGAGAGATCGTGTTGATGACATTGGTCGGCGGCATGGGGACGATCTTCGGGCCGGGCGTGGGCGCCCTGATCCTGAAGGGGATGGAAAACTACCTGGCTGGCATCGGGTCGTGGGTGACGGTAGTGCAGGGCTCCATCTTCGTGGTCTGCGTGCTCGCGTTCCGTCGCGGCATCATCGGCGAACTCGGGGCACGGCTGAAGCTCGCGCTTTGAGCTACGCCACGCTGTATGCCGCCATGGCGCGGCTGAACGTCCAGTTGACCGCGATGGCGGCCCTGGGCGCGGAGATGAAGCTGCGGCTGCGCGGCGAGGCCGGCGACCCGCAGACCAGGCCACTCCTGCAGCGGATCACCGACGTGCTCGGCCCCGGCTTGCTGGACGACATGCAGGACGGCGAGGAGGAAGGCGCGCTCGGCTTGTTGCAGACTTTCTTCCGCGATGCGTCCAGCCTGCTCGACGCGCCGGGCGCCCGGCCCGGGTGGACCCATTCCGATCCCGTCATACTGCGCTCGCTCGGCCGCTCCTCCCGCAGCAACATCTTCAGCATCCTTGCCTTGCTGCCGGGCCGCCCGGCGCTGGAGGCAGCGATCGCCGGCGGCCGCCGCTTCCTCGACGTGGGTACCGGCGTGGGCGAGGTCGCGATGACGGCAGCCCGCACATGGCCGCATCTGAGCGTGACCGGCATCGACCTGTGGGAGCCCTCGCTCGCCATCGCCCGCGAGACCCTTGCCGCCAGCGATGTGGCGGGGCAGGTGGAGCTGCGCCAGCAGGATTTGGCCGACCTGTCGGACCAGGACGCATTCGCCCTTGCCTGGCTTCCCGCACCTTTCATCCCCGGCGACGTCGTGGCAGGGGCGATGCAGCGGCTATGGCATGCCATGGCACCGGGCGGCTGGCTGGTGGTCGGCCTGTTCGCCATCCCCCCCGATCCGTTGCCCGGCGCCGTGGCCCAGCTCCGGACGGTGCGGGGTGGCGGTCGGCCTTGGGCGCCGGACGAAATGGTGCGGCTGTTGCAGGAAGCCGGCTTCGTGGACGTGGAGTGCCCGCCGCCCACCGGCATGGTGCGGGTGATCGGCCGCCGGCCATTGGCCTAGGTCGGGGCTGCCGCACCGTCCTCGGCCGCGGCCGGCTGGCCCCGGCCGAACAGCCGCGTGAACGGCGTCGCGGTCACGCCATGCGCCAGCACGGACGCCCCGATGGCAAGGCTGACGAACGGCCACAGGGCGGCCGACCCGGTCTCTTCCTGGATCATCATCGCGTAGAACAGCGCGGCGGCTCCGATCGGGCCGAACCAGCCGGCGAAGGCAGCGCTGGGCAGCGAGCTTGTCCATGGCATGAACCGCCCGAGCAGCAGCCAGGCGGGCAGGCGGCGCAGCAGCAGAATGCCCAGCGTGAACGCGGCGCCACGCCAACCAAGGCCGATCCAGGCAGACCAGGGAATGGCAGCGCCGAACAGGATCATCACCGGCAGATCGAAGAAGCGGCCGAGTGCCTCGCTGAACCGCTCGTGCTGCTTTTCGACCTGCGCCTCCCTATGGCTGTTGTTGAGCACGGCGCCGGCCGTGAAGGCGGCCAGGATATCGTCCCCGCCGAGCAGGTGCACCCCGGCCGTCGTGGCTAGTGCGAGCGAAATGGTGACGGTCAGCAGCGAGGCGCCGTCGGTGTCCGGCCGGCTCCGCGCCCAGTCCAGGCCCTTCGCCGTGAGCCAGCCGGCGACCGCGCCCACCAGCACGGCCCCGCCGATCTCCCATCCCACCACGCGGAGCAGCCAGTCGATGCCAGCCTGGCGGGGGGCTTGCTGCATCAGCAGGATGGGCAGCATGACCAGCGGCAGGCCCAACCCGTCATTGATGGCGCTCTCCGCGGTCATGGCATCGCGCAGGCTACCAGGGACAGACCGTTCCGCGAGCCGGCCGGCCACGATCGGCGCGGACAGCACCGGGTCTGTCGGTGCGATGGCGGCGCCCAGCAACAGGCAGCCCAGCCATGGCAGCCCGGACGCGGCCAACGCCACCGCTGCTCCGGCGCCCCACATCAGCAGCATGCCTGGCACGAGCGCCACCAGCAGGCCTCGCCAGTTCTGCCGCAGCCAGTACGCCGGCAGCCGCATCGCAGCCCCGGTCACCGCGATGGCCAGGGTGAAGCGCGCAGCCTCCCGCAGGATGGCGGCGTCAAATGGGCTGTTCGTCGGGTCGAGACGCAGCAGCCCGGCGCCCAGTGGCCCGACCGCGATGCCCGCCAGGGCGCAGGCCAGCGGCTCGGAGATCCACAGCTGCTCGTTGACCACGCCGGAGGTCGCGCCCAACGCGACGAGCAGCCCGAAAGTGCAAAGCACCAGGAGCCAGACGTCCATCTCCGTCATGCCACGATCGCGCCAGCAAGGATCATCGGCATCTCCAGCCACCCCATGGTCCCATAGCAGGCCGGCCGCTCGTTCGTCAGGCCTGGGTGGAGTGGAACTCAGGAGGCGCCACGATGTTTCGGCGGCTGCGTGCCGGGGCGTGGTCGCGGGCGACACCGTTTCGGCATGGCGGATGAAGAGTACGCCTCGGGCGGCCTAGGTCGGGCCGATCGCGATCGTGCATAGCACTGCGTCCGGTGACGGAGCGACGTCGAACGGTGCGTCGGCCCGGACGGCGTCCCTATGGCCCAGCTCCACGCTCTTGCTGCTGTCCGATACCGCCGCCCGACCGGCCAGGACCACGAGAAAGAAGGCCAGCGCGTCGCGCGGGATTTCGGGCGTCGTGGGTGAGGGGGCCAGCAGCTCCACACTATGCCGGCAGCGCTCTCGCGCCGTCATGGCGTTCAGCACCACCCCGGGACCGCCCAGCAGCGTGCAGTGCGCGGGCCAGCCGCCATCGAACCCGGTGGGACGAAACCGATCCCCGACGCGAAGCGCCGCGCGGCCGGGAAAGCTCAGCGTGAAACCCGGCCCGTCGATCAGGGTGATGGTGCGGTCGTTGCCGGTGAAATCCGAGAACGGCGCGTCCGCATCCAGCCAGGCAAACCCCACATGCCAATCCGTGCCGGCGGCGATATCCGCTTTGCGTCCCGCCCCGTTGTGCCAGCGCGACACTGGCAGGCCGTCGAACGGCATCGATTGCAGGCTCATGCGTTCTTCTTCACGTTCCAGAACGTTGCGAAGCCGCCGAGCATGCCGCTCAGGCTGGTGCGATAGGCGGTGGGCTGGAAATACTGGCCCAGCGGCACGAACGGAACGGTCTCGAACACCCGCAGCTGCAGTTGCTGCGCCACCTGCTTCTGCGCCGCCAAGTCCGGGGCCGCGAACCAGGCGGTGCGCAACTCCTCCAGCTTCGGGTCGTCCGGCCAGCCGAACCAGGCATTGGCGCCGTTGCCGCGCATCATCAACTGCGTCGCCGGCGTCATCTGGTCCACGCCCGCGCTGAAGGTGAAGAACATGCTCCAGCCGCCTTGCCCCACCGGATCCTTCTTGGCGCGCCGGGTCAGCAGGGTGCCCCAGTCCATCGCCTGGTAATCCACCTTCATGCCGATCCGGCGCAGCACATCCGTGCCGACATCCGCCAGCGCCTTCAGGTTCGGAAAGTCCGTCGGAACGATCAGCGCCACGGTCTCGCCCTGGTAGCCGGCATCCTTCAGCGCCTGCTGGAGCTTGCCCCAATCCCGCGGCGCGGTGATCGCCGCCATCCCGGCGTCATTCGCCAGCGGCGTGCCCGGCGTGAACGCGCCGGCCCCGTCCCGCCACAGGGTGCGGTCGTCGCCCATCATGGCGGTCAGGAAATCGGACTGCACGACGGAGTCCAACACGACGCGGCGGATCGCCGGGTTGTCGAACGGCGGTTGCAGCCAGTTCATCCGCATCAGCGCCACCTGGCCGGCGGGATCCTGCACCTCCACCTTGATCTGGCGGTTCTTGCGCAGCAGCGGCGCCAAGTCGGCGCTCGCGAACTCCCACCAATCCGTCTCGCCCGCCTGCAAGGCGGCGCTCGCGGTGGATGGGTCCGGCGTCGTAGTCCAGACGACCCGGTCCAAATAGGCGACCTTCGGCCCCGCCGTGCCGGAGGGCGCGCCGGAGGGCAGCGGCACATAGCCGGCGAAGCGCTCGTAGACGGCGCGCGCGCCGGACACCCGTTCATCCGCGATGAAGCGGAACGGGCCGCTGCCGACCATCTCCGTCACCTGCGTCGCCGCGTCGGTCCTCGCCAGCCGCTCGGGCATCATGGCCGGCATGTAGACGCCGGTCTTGGCCAGGGCATCCGGCAGCAGGGCGAACGGGTGCTTCAGGCGGAAGACGAGGCGGCGGTCATCGGGAGCGGACAGCTCGTCCGCCGCGGCCAGTAGCACTTGGCCGAAGGCGTCCTTGGTGCCCCAGCGCCGGATGCTGGCGACGCAGTCGCGGGCGAGCACGGGGGTTCCGTCATGCCAGGTCATGCCCTCCCGCAGCGTCAGCGTCCAGCGCCTGCCGCCATCCTCGGCGACGTGCCCCGCCACCATCTGGCCGGAGACCTGGTAGTCGCTGTTCACCCCGTACAACGTGTCGAACACCATGAACCCATGGTTGCGCGTGACGTAGGCGGTGTTCCAGTGCGGGTCGAGCGTGGAGAGATCCGCCTGCGGGATGAACCGCAGCTGGCGTGCGCCCTGGGCGCGCGCGACATGCGGCCGCGCGAGGCTGCGCACGCCGATTGCAGCAGCCGCCGTGCCCAGCAGGCTACGTCGTTTCACAGCGATCTCCGATGTTGACGCTTCGAGGATGCCATCCGGCCTTGCTGGCGGCAACCGAACCGCTCAGCAGCCCGGCAGGTCGAACAAGGCGCTCAGCCCGCAGGAGGAGGTCAGCATCTTGTCCCCGTCATGGCCAACCCCAACCACGTCCCGCAGCGTGTGGTTTGGGGTCCCGCCGTCGCGTGCCTGCATGGTGGCGAAATAGGCGTGGCCGCGGGCATAGCGATACGGCCCCTGCGCCTCGCCCATGCAGCTCTTGTCCAGCGCCGGATGGTTCGGGTTCGTATCCAACGTGCCGAGCAGGTAGACCACCCGGCGCGCGACATAGCCCTGCTCCAGCGTTGCCGGAGGGGGGGCGGACAAGTAGCCGGGCCGGTCCTGCATGCCGTATTTCCAGTCATCAAAGCCGGGGCAGGAGGCTGCGATCGACGGCACCGGACGCTCGGCGTTGAAATACGCGTACGAGGATGGGTTTGCCACCACGTAGCGCACCCCGATGCCGTCCCGGACCAACGCGGCCTCCCCCTTGCCGGCGATGGCGTAGCGCTGCACGACCTGGGCGCCGCCGGAATGTCCGGCCACCACGACCTGCTTCAGGTTCGGGAAGATCCGCCGATCCGCCAGCCGCGCTAGGATCGCGTCGAGCGCAGCGAAGGAGCTGGCGGGCGAGGGGCCTATCGCCGGGTCGCCACCCTCCCAGCCCTCGAGCGTCCAGCGCAGCGTGTCCGGCTGCAGGTGATAGGCATCGACGTCGATCCCGGCCAGGAATTGCGGGACGATCATGATCGCCGCCTTGCCCGTCTCGCCCGCCGCCTCCTGCGCGCGCAAGGCGGAGCGGTAGTACACGTCGGCATCCCGCAAACGCCCATGTAGCACCAGCACGGCCCGCGTCACGTCCGGCAGCGGGGCGGACCAGTCGCGCGAGACGTAGAGCGGCAGGTTGCCTTGCGTGCCCACGGCGAGGCGGGCCGGGGCGATCGCCTTCACCGGGCTATGGTTCGGCGCCGCTTCGTCCGCCGCCTGCGCCGCGTGGAGCGTCAGCATCATACCAGCCACCGCAAGCCATCTTCGCGTCACGCTGCCGCCTCCCACCAATCCAGGATCTCGCTGCCGTTCCAGAACACCACGCCCGGGTGGCTGCGCGCGTACTGGTAGATTTCCTCCAGATACCTGATCCGGTGCGGCTGGCCGGAGATATAGGGGTGGATCGCCACGGACATGATCTTGGCCCGCGCCGCGCCCTCCTGATACAGCCGGTCGAAGCTGTCGCGGCAGCGCTGCGCCCAATAGGCGGATTCGTGGTGCTGTACCAGCATCATCGGAATGTCGTTCAATTCCACGGTGTAGGGCAGCGTGACCAGCGGCCCCTTCGCGGTCTGGATCCGGGTCGGCTCGTCGTCCCAAACAAAGTCGCCGATGTAGTTGACGCCGGCCTCCGCCAGCAGCTCCGGCGTCTCCTCCGTTTGGGTCAAGCCGGGGCCGAGCCAGCCGCGTGGCCGGGTGTTGGTGAAATGCTCCAGCCGGTCCATCGTGCGATGGATCATGCCGCGCTGGTCTTCGACCTTGTGGATCGGCATCTGCTCCCAGGCATGGGCCATGAACTCCCACCCGGCATCCCGCGCCGCGGCGGCCACGCGCTCGTAATCGTCGCAGACCCGAGCGTTGATGCAGCAGGTGGGACGGACGCCGAGCCGGCCATACAATTCGTGGAATCGCCAGAATCCGACTCGCATGCCGTATTCGTGCCAGGCCCAGTTCGGCACATCCGGCAGCAGGACCTGCCCGGTCGGGGCGGGCAGGACCTGGCGGGCCATGGGCCGGCCAATGTCCCAGACCTCCAGGTTGACGATGGTCCACACGACCAGCCGCACACCGTCCGGCAGCTTGAGCGGCGGACGGTCGACGATGGCGGAATACGGCGCGCGGTCGCGTGGCTGCATCGGACATCCGGGACTGGTGGCGATGTCCGATCCTGCGACGCGGCTTAGCCCGCGTCCAGCGCCTCCCCCAGCAGGACGAGCGCGCCGGTGGCGAAGGCCACCATGTTCGCCGCCCGGTCGGCCGATCCCGTGGCAAGCACGCGGGTCATGTCCCGCGGCCCGGCGACCGCCAGGCAGCAATGCCCGGCGGCATCGCCATAGCGGTTGCCGCTGGGCCCGGCGGCCCCGGTCTCCGTCAGGCCCCAGTCCGCGCCGAGCCGCGTGCGGATCGTTTCCGCCAGCAGCCGCGCCATGGGTGCGGTGGCGGAGCGCATGCCCTCGATCATGGCTGTCGTCACGCCAAGCAATCCCTCCCGCGCGGCGCCGGTGTAGATGACGCCGCCGCCAAGGTAGAAGGCGGAGGCGCCGGGTAGAGCGAGCAAGGCCGCGGACACCAGCCCGCCGGCCGAGGATTCCGACACGGCGAGAGTTTGGCGCCGGGCGATGAGCTTTTGCGCGACCTGGGCCGCAAGGGCGGGATCTATCAAGCCGGATGTGTCCCGAACCCGAAATCTCCGCGGTCTGCCATGCTCTTCCCCCTCTCCGGTAAAGACATTGTAGACGTCATGCCGCTTGGTTCCCAAGGCATGACCAACTCGCGCCCCTGCACCCCGCCGGCCCCTCTGCACCCGGCCGCCGGCACGTTGCATCGTCCTGCCGCGAATGGTAACAGCGCGCCCGCTGCTGGGGGATCGTCTAACGGTAGGACAGCAGACTCTGACTCTGCTTATCG
>CAXTJM010000082.1:0-7539 GCA_964244585.1 uncultured Acetobacteraceae bacterium
CACGTTCAACATCGGACTGTCGGAGCATCCCGCGTTCAAGCTGCTGCCGCAGATCGCGAACTGCTTGCGCGAGTATGCACCGACGGTCACGCTGCATGTTCAAACCTTCATTGCGCGCGAGGAAGCTTTGACGATGCTTGATGCTGGCGAGGCGGATGTCGTGGTAGGAGTGCCGCCAAGATCGGCGCCCGGCCGTATTCTGACCAAGCCTTTGTTCAATGAGGAGTTTGTCTGCATCATGCGGAAGGGTCACCCCGCAGCGGCCACGGAACTAACGCTCAACACGTACCTTGGCCTTGATCATGTGTTGGTTTCGCCGGAGGGAGACCGGTTCGGGCATGTCGACACGGCGTTGGCGGAACAGGGATTGAGGCGACGCCTCGCGGTGACGCTGCCGCAGATGTACGCGGCGCCGCGACTAGTTTCGCAGACGGATATGATCGCAACTCTGATGGAGGGCGTGATCGACGCGTCTGGCTGCCGGCAACTCCTTCAGGTGCTCCCGCCGCCAATTGAGGTCGCATCCGTGCCGTTCGTCATGTGTTGGCATCGACGAAACGACGCGCATCCTGCCCAGAGGTGGCTACGCGATTGCATTTTCGATTTGACAAGGCCGACGCCAGTTTGCGAAGGCAAACCGTAGGACCATCACATGGCGCGCGATCGAACGGGCGCTCCCGTCTGCCGTATGAACCCCGAAAAAGCCTTCGCCGGTCCCGACGTTGTCGTAATGTGTCTACACCCCCGCTCATCGCCGGGTCGGATCTCGTCGCAAGCTTGATGCGCGGCCTGATCGACGTGTTCGGCTGGACCGACCGGCTGGCGATCATAGCCCATGACCCGTCTGGCGATTGATATGTTGGCACAGCCGCAATCACGGGCATCTGGCACAACGTTGGTTGTGAGCCTGCGTCCGGGCGGTCGGTTCCGGCGCCGGCGCATGGAGCTGAGTGGATCGGCACACGTCTCCTAAGTTAGGATTTACGAACCCAGGGTCATACCCGGTCACAGCGCTACACGTTCACGCCTTGTTTGCGGCGGGTCGGCAGAAAGGTGCCGGCCCCACTCCGGAGATGACAGAACGTGAGAGCGGATGTGCAACGGGGCTCGTTCATGTCGAGTGATTTCATAAGTCGTAGACAGCTTCAGGGTGAGAAGGAGCGTCTTCCGGCCAGCTGGACATGGCGTGGACGGCTGTTCGACAGATCTACCGACGATCGTCCGTGACGCGGCTTGGACGACGCTTTTTTGCCGCCGAGTCCGTCTTCGCCTGGCTTGATGGGACGGGCGGCTGGCAGGGACGAGCGGCCCCCAACACGAGATCGATGTAGCGATGGCAGCAAGCCGCCGCAACAGGCGCTATCGCTTGCGGATCAGCGGCCCAACCGATCCACAGCCCTTCTACCAACTGGGAGAAGGTTAGTGCCGTCTGCTTGGGATCGAGTTCGATGCCGGCCATCTCGGCCGCTCGCCCGAGCAGGCGGCCGACGCCGGCCCGGTACTCCCGCCAGATCGCCCGGTAGATGTCGCCAAGCGCTGGTCACCAGCGTGCGGTTCCGGTCAGTGACACCCCGACGGCAACCTTCTCCGGCGTAAACCCGGGCGGCGTAAAACTGGCCTCGATCAGGGCATGAGCCGGCTGGCCGGGTCGGGCCCTGCCGCATTGGTCGCGATCATGATCGCGTCCGCCGAGTTCGGACGCGACGGTCCTCACCGCCTCCAAAAGCAAGTCGTCCTTGCCGCTGAAGTAGTGGCCGATCAGCCCGCGAGAGTTCCAACGTGCAAACAGGCCATCAGGCCCGCAACCCGGCTGTCCGGCGGAAATGCCACGAACGGCACGGCGGGGGGATCAGGAAGTCGCATCCCTCCATGAGATGCACCGCCCGCTCCCGCATCTGCTCCAATCAGCTGTATGCACGATGGAAGTCAACGGCACTCATGGTGTCGGCTTCGGCGCTCCAGGCCGCTATGACGGGCGCCTGCGCTTGGCGCTCCACCGGCATCCCAAAAAACTCCGCCCGGCAGGGAGCCTTATAGAACCGCTCGGCTTCATGTTGATCTTCGGCCGAGAACATCGCTTGCCGGGCTACCAGGCGATGTCCGGAGCGTTCCAGCAGGCGAGCGGAATCCTCTAGGGCTGCCATCACCTCCGGTTCGGGATCCACTCCGAAGCCGAGGTCCGCCACCACCGCGATCGTCGCACCCGCGACAGGCGCGCTAAGCGCGGCGGCATAGTCCGTGCCGTCTGGCTCGAGGGCCGTGTAATCCCGAAGATCGTGCCCGGAGATCACGTTCATCAGCAGCGCCGCGTCCTGCACCATACGCGCCATCGGTCCGGTGACGAGAGACGGGCTGTTCGGTGGATGGTATGGCACACGTCCCTGATTCGGCTTGAACCCCAATAGGCCGGTGAACAAGGCAGGCAGCCGGATGGAGCCGACGATATCCGTCCCAACCGCTACTGGCACCAGACCTGCCGCGATAGAGGCGGCAGCCCCGGCGCTAGAGCCGCCGGGCGTCCTGTCAGGCCGCCAGGGATTGCGGGTCACCCCGTGCTTCGAACTCGTTCCCGAGGCAAGGATGCCGAAATCGGGCATTGTCGTCTCCCGGCAGGAGGTGGCCGACCAGCTCGGCCGTCTCAGCGAAGCCTACGGGGTGGGCGAGTTCTTCCTTTGGCGCCACGTCGGCTACTTCCCGCAAGACGTCGAGATGGCGATGCTGGAGGAGTTCGCCGCAGCGGCTTCCATGTCGGGGTCCTACATGCAGGCAAGGGGCGAGAGCGTGTCCCTTGCCGTGTCGGACCCGGCCCGCTTTCAATTGTTGATGGGACAGATTCAAGACCAGATGGTCTTGGCCGAGTCGCTCGGATACGCAAGTTCTGCACGACCGAGCAGCACATGCAGGTCGAGGGCATCGAGACTACCACCAACCCGCTGAACGACGAGGATGCTGAACTTCATGGTGCTTCCCAGCATCCCGAGCTTGTCCTCGGCCTCGTCGCGTGTGCGGCCGACGAGACGTTGAGGCCCGACAGGATCTTCATGTCCTCCGGCGCCCGGCTGAAGTTCGCCATGCGGCCTTTAACGTCCGCGTAGAAGGCGCGAGCCTGCTTCGGCGTGCGCTCGCCCGTGAACACGACTTCCGCCGTCTCCGCCGCCAGCTCTCTGCCCGGTTCCGATCCGCCGGCCTGGATCACCACCGGATGCCCTTGCGGCGTGCGCGGAACATTCAGCGGGCCCCGTACGGAAAAGAACGGGCCGCTGTGGTTCAGCCGCTGCACCTTGCTCGCATCGAAGAACCGGGCGGCGGCGCGGTCGTGAAGGAAGGCGTCGTCATCCCAGCTGCGCCACAAGCCCAGGACCACGTCGATGAACTCCTCGGCCCGGGCATAGCGCTGCGCGTGCTCGCCGCGCGGGCTGCCGCCATAGTTGAACGCCGCGGCCGGCTGCGACGTCGTGACCACGTTCCAACCGACCCGGCCGTGGCTTAGATGGTCGAGCGAGGCAAACTGCCGGGCGACATTGTATGGTTCCCAAAAACTGGCCGTAAGGGTCGACGATAACGCCAAGGTTCATGGTGGCTGCCGGCATCAACCGTGCTCCATCAGGCGGAATGGTTGCGGCTCAGGCACTGTCGCAATCCAGGATCTGCGCGTCGTCGCCGCCCAATACCCGGGCCGAATGGCCGGCCATTAGACGTCCCGCAGCAAGGCAAGATTGCCGCCGCCCAAGCTCCGGGCTGCCTGCGGCAAGGCAGGGTCGATCCCAGCTAGGCTCGCCTGCACCGCAATGAAGACATATGGGGTGATCAGCACGCTGTGTGCCAGCCCGATGGCGACCCAGCCTCCGATGAGATGCAGCCGGGCTAGGAACAGGTAAGCGCCGAGCGCCAGCACCACGACTGGGATCGTCAGCGGCATCAGGATAACAGTGGCTACAGCACCCGTAAGGCGACTTGGACTACGGTGCAGCGCCACGGCGCCCGCCCCACTTATGATGCAGGCCACAGCCGTCGGCAGTATCGCTACCTGCAGCGACGTCACGGCGGAGGCGACCCACTGAGGATCGTGGAAGAAATCGAGGAACGGACGAACCGAGATGCCGTCGGGCGGAAAGGTGAGCAGGTCGCCCTTGGTCAGGGCCATCGACACGACGATCAGGATCGGAACGAGCAGGAACAGTAGGATCGGTACGCAGACCACGCCCACAGCAGCGCCCCGGGCCCCATCGCCCTGCCCGCCTGTTGCGCTGGCGCCCGGGCCACGATGCGATCAAGCAGCGCCATGCTGTCCTTCCTTCGGCATGGCCTGATAGATAGCAACCAAGATGGATCCGGCGACGATGACCAGGACGGACAGCGCCGCGGCCGCGCCGAAATCCACCAACTGGTGCGCGCAGAAGTCGACCAAGTTGGCCACCATGAGCTCACGCGGGCTGCCGAGCACGACAGGAGTGATGTAGAACCCAGTGCAGATGATGAAGACCAGCAGCGCCGCCGCGTAAACGCCAGGCCGGGTCAGCGGCAGAATGACGAACCACGCGGCGGATGCCGACGACGCACCGAGGCTTCGGGCGGCGCGTTCGAGCCGCCCGTCGATCGCGAGCATGGCGGTGTAGATCGGAAACACCGCGCAAGGCAGCGTGTAGTGCACTATGCCGACGACCAGGGCGAAGCGGTTATGCAGCAGCGTCAACGGTCCCGCGATCAGCCCGGCCGCCATCAGCGCCTGGTTGATCGGGCCATTATCCTGCAGCAAGACGGCCCAGGCAAAATTCTTGATGAGCGCCGCCGTCCAGAAAGGGAGCAGAACGAAGGCGAGCAGCACCATGCGCGTAATGCCGCGCGAGCGCCACAGCCAGGCCGCGATCGGATAGGCGAGCAATACGGACAACACCGTCGTCTCCGTATTGACCACGACGGTGTTGTCGATCGCTCAAATGAACACCGCCGAGGAGGATGGTCATTTATTCGGGACCGGGGCGCATCGAGCATCTGCCCGTAGGTGCTGACGCGGGCATATCTCAAGGTGCAATTTGCGAGTCAGATTCGGTCATATCTTGTGCAAATTCTAATTCATTGGCGAATAAGGTCTAGCCGAATTTGCAAAATTCTTGATTTCTGTCACATATCAAATGTCATCTCTACGCAACTTGCCAGATCAAGTGCCTCTATGAGCTGCGCTGCAAGCATACGCTTAACCGGATAATTTCCATATATAGGTATTTATGGTTTCTGTATCGCCAACACGACTGTCAATTAGTCCAGCAAGGCTGGATATCTTATCTTGGTAACTTGCTAATGCAAACTTAAGAACGCCATTCTCTTTATTGGTTAGAATGTGCTTCTTCTCATTGGGCATGGTCGGATCCCTTAATGGGGACTATGTTACCGCGCCTTGTGCACGTGAAGCTTGGACTTGGCAGAGCCCACCCTTCCGGTTTCTGCGAAGGGCCACCTAAAACACGCTTGCATAGACGCGGCGCGAAATGCTGAGTCAAGAAAGGAGCCGATTCGCAGTCGGCTCCTTCCTCGTCACGCAGGTATTTCCGGCGTGATTAGCAGCCGGACACCCGGCGGACGCGGGGAAACCCGGGTCCGCCACCTCGTCGCCGAATTGGTGAGGTCACAGCCCGTATTCTGGCAAGGAAATGTCCGTCGATTTTTGCAGGCTCGAAAGACGACAGCAAAAAACAAGCGCTCGTTTCCACAACGTCTGATAGGCGACATCGCCAATCTATGCTCACCGCCCGCATTTAGCGGCAAGTCACTGGGTCACTTTGATGTCCGCTTCCAATCCAACCGCTGCCGCCAGCCGGTCCAACCGGCGGGTCACGCCGTCGCCCAGGAAGGCTGCGCCGAAACTCGGCAAGGATAGGCGCAGCGTCGGTCCGGATCGGGTCAAGGCGGTGCCGGTCAGCAAGGCGGGCGTGCCGGCGGACAGGATGTAGGCCAGGCGCAGGGCGTAACCCAAAATCTGGGCGCGGGCCAGCGCCGCCTCGTCCAGCAGGGTGCGGGCCGCAGCCAGGGTCGGGCTCGCCGGGTCGGCCTCGTAGCGCAGGGCGATTGTCATTGCCAGGAAGGCGCGGCCGTGATGGTCCAGGGCAACGCCGGATTGGCGCAGCACGCGGAAGAAGGCCTGTTCGGCGCGGTATTCCGGATGGTCGTGGCTGCCCACATCGGACAGCAGGCAGGCAGCGTGGCGGAGCCGAGCGGCGTCCGGCGGCTCGGCGGGGAACAGGGGCGCGGTCCAGTCCAGCAGCGCCGCCGGCATGGCGGGGTCGCGGCCGGTGCGCTCGCCCAACTCGCGACAGGCGGCCAGCAGCGGGTCCTGGCGCGCGGTCTCGGCGGGAATGCGGGCCATGTACCAACCCTCGCGGATGCCGTTGGCGCTGAACACCACCCGGCGTGCCGCCGTGGCGCGCAGCAGCCGGCGCAGCACCAGCGCGGCATAGGGCAGGTCGTCCACCCGCCGCCTGGGCGCGCCGGGCAGGCGTTCCAGCACGCGGCGGCTGGCGGCGCCGATCATGGCCGCCAGGTCATGCGCCGCCTCCGGGCCGATGGTGTAGTGGTGCACGATGGCGAGCGGATAGCCCACCTGCGCCATGTGGATGCGCGCCAGGGCACGCCAGGCGCCGCCCACCAGGTACAAATCCCTCCCGGGATACTGGAACAGCCATGGCACCTGCGCCAGGTCGGCCTCCGCCAGGGCGCGGGCGCGCTCCGGATTGCCCTCCGCCCGGTCCGCCAGGCGGATCACGCCCAGTGGCAGGGTCTGCGCCTGGCCGGGCTGGCCTTGTGACAGCCGCACCACCTCCAGCGAGCCGCCGCCGATATCGGCCAGGATGCCGCTGGCCTGCGGAATGCCGCACAGCACGCCCGCGGCGGACAGTGCCGCCTCCTCCTCGCCGGACAGGATGCGGATCACCACGCCGGGCATCCGCTCCCGCAGCCCGGCGACGAAGGCGGCCCCGTTGCTGGCGTCGCGCACCGCCGCGGTGGCCAGCACCTCCAGCACCTCGCACCCCATGGCCCGCGCGATGGCGCCGTAGCGGTGCATCACGCCCAGCGCCGCGGCCACCCCCTCCTCGTTCAGCCGGCCGGTGGTCTGCAAGCCGCGGCCCAGGCGCAGCACGGCGCGCTCGTTGAAGATGGCGACGGGGTTGCGGCCCACCCCCTCGAACACGACCAGGCGGACGGAGTTGGAGCCGAGGTCGACGACGGCCGATCGCAGGCCCGTGCTCAATCCTGCGACACCCGGTCCGGACGGCGGTGCGCCGGGCCGCCCACGGCGACGGCCGCGCCATGCAGGGCGGAGCCGCGGCCGGACAAGGACGGGTTGGTCATGAAATAGTCGTGGGCGGACACCGGCTTGACCCCGGTGTCGACGCGGCGCCAGGCCCCGCTCGGCTCTAGCTCCCAGGATTGCAGGCTGTCCTTCAGGTTCACCACCATGATCTGGTCCAGCACCTGGGCGTGCACCGTAGGGTTATGGATCGGCAGCATGCTTTCCACCCGCCAATCCATGTTGCGCGCCATCCA
>CAXTJM010000083.1:0-7378 GCA_964244585.1 uncultured Acetobacteraceae bacterium
AAATGTGCCTCTACTACATCGGCGGCATCATCAAGCACGCCAAGGCGCTGAACGCGTTCACCAACCCGAGCACGAACAGCTACAAGCGGCTCATCCCCGGCTTCGAGGCGCCGGTGCTGCTGGCCTATTCGGCGCGCAACCGCTCCGCCTCCTGCCGCATCCCCTACACCACCAGCCCGAAGGCGAAGCGGGTGGAGGTGCGGTTCCCCGACCCGTCGGCCAACCCGTACCTGGCCTATTCGGCGCTGCTGATGGCCGGGCTGGACGGCATCCGCAACAAGATCCATCCCGGCGACCCGATGGACAAGGACCTCTACGACCTGCCGCCGGAGGAGTTGAAGGGCATCCCCACCGTCTGCGGCTCGTTGCGCGAAGCCCTGGGGGCGTTGGCGGCCGACCACGAGTTCCTGCTCGCGGGCGACGTGTTCTCCACCGACCAAATCGAGAGCTACATCGAGCTGAAGTGGAACGAGGTCTACCGTTTCGAACACACGCCGCACCCCGTCGAATTCGAGATGTACTACTCCGTCTAGCCTCCCCCCAAGCAAACCCTCTCCCCCTGGGAGAGGGCAAGGTGAGGTGCCGCGAGCGCAATCGAACGCCCGGCCTGGTATGATCCAGGCTGGGAGGTTTCGCCCGGCATGCTACCCTCCAAGAGGAAGGGGGCTTTTCGATGCGGCGCGTGGCCTGGTTCCTTGCACTCGCCCTGCTGCTGTCCACGCCGGCCGGGGCGGCGTGCCGGGTGGAGCGGCGGGCCACCGTTGGGATCGCGCGCGCTGGCGGTCTCATCCTCGTCCCGGCCACCATCAACGGCACGCTGGCCGACTTCGTGCTAGACACGGGGGCGGAGCGCACCGTCATCGGGCTCGCGGCGGCGGAGCGGCTACACATCGCGCGCGACGAGTGGGTCAGCACCGACATCCAGGGCGTGGGAGGCCGCGATCGGCGACGGCTGGGGCGGCCCGCCTCGTTCACCCTGGGCGGCCTGACGTTGCGGCGGCGCACCGTGGCGGCCGACACCTCCGTCGTGGTGGGGCCTGTGCCGGATGCGGTCGACGGCCGGCCGGTCGCCGGCTTGCTGGGCCAGGACTTCCTCTCGCCGTTCGATCTCGACCTGAACGCCGCCGCCGGCATCCTGACCCTGTTCGACGTGTCGGGCTGCACCGGGCGGTTCCTGCCCTGGCCGCAGCCGTACGACGCTGTCGCCGCCTGGCGCCCGGTGCGCAACCTGCTTGCGGTGCCGCTGCGGGTGGGGAGCACGCTGCTCCAGGCTGAACTCGACACCGGCGCCGCCAACACCGTCATCACCTTGCCCGGCATGATCGCACTGGGCCTTGCCCCGGGCGGCCCGGACGCGGCGCAAGGCTTCGGCCCAGGCCGTATAGCCGCCCGCATGCAGCCCTTCCCGAGCGTGCAGATCGGCGCCATGGCGGCGTCACCGGCCGACATGGTCGTGGCGCCGGTCCATACGTTGCGAAGCATTGGCGCGCTGCTCGGCGCCGACTGGCTCGGGGAGCGGCATGTCTGGATATCCTGGGCCACCAACCAGGTCCTGGTCGCAGCCCGGCAGGACGATCCGCGACCAACCCCTAGCCAAGCGAGCCCCCGATGACCGACCTGTGGCGCCTGTCCGCGACCGACCTTGCAGCCCGCATCCGCACGCGGGAGGTTTCGGCCCGGGACGCCGCCTTGGCCGCGCTGGCCCGCCTGGACGCCGTCAACCCGCGCATCAACGCGGTCGTGGACCACCGGCCGGACGACACGCTGGCCGCGGCGGACGCGATCGACGCCGCCCTTGCGCGCGACGAGGATCCGGGCGCCTTGGCCGGCGTGCCCGTCACCGTGAAGGTCAACACCGACCAGGCGGGCTACGCCACCACCAACGGCATCCGCGCGCAGAAGGACCTGATCGCGCACAGCAACAACCCGGTGGTGGACAACCTGCGCCGGGCCGGCGCCGTCATCCTGGGGCGCACCAACACGCCGGCCTTCTCCTACCGCTGGTTCACCGGCAACCTGCTGCATGGCGACACCAGGAACCCGCGCGACCCCTCCCTGACCCCGGGCGGCTCGTCCGGCGGCGCGGCGGCCGCGGTGGCGGCGGGGATCGGGCACCTGGCGCAAGGCACGGATATCGCCGGGTCGATCCGCTATCCGGCCTATGCCTGCGGCGTGCATGGGCTGCGGCCGACGCCGGGCCGGGTCCCGGCCTACAACGCCTCCAGCCCCGAGCGGCCGATCGGCCCGCAGATCACCGCGGTGTCCGGCCCGATCGGCCGCACCATCTCCGACCTGCGGGCCGGCCTGGCAGCCCTGGCGGCGGCGGATCCGCGCGACCCGTGGTTCGTGCCGACCCCCTTGCAGGGACCGCCCGCGCCGCGGCGGGCCGCCCTGTGCCTGCGCCCGGACGGCCTGGACACGGTCTCCGCGGTGGCCGACGCGCTGCTGGATGCCGCCGAGCGGCTACGGGCCGCCGGGTGGACCGTGGAGGAAACCGACAACCTGCCGCCCCTGCGCGAGGCCGCCGCCATGCAGACCCGGCTCTGGCTCGGAGACCGGTATGACGCCCAGCATGCCGCCGCCATCGCGGAAGGCGATCCCGGGGCGATCAACATCCTGACCCGGCACGAGGCCGTGGCACGCGCGGTGGATTTCGCCGGCTACATGCAGATCCTCACCCGGCGCGCCACCATCGTGCGGATGTGGCAGGAGTTCCTGGACCGGATCCCCGTCGTGCTGATGCCGGTTTCGGCCGAGTTGCCCTTCCCGGACGGGCAGGACCTGAAGGGCGAAGCGGCGTTCCAGGCAGTATGGGAGGCGCAGATGCCGCAAATCGGACTGCCGATGACCGGCATGCCGGGGCTGACGGTCTCCACCGGGCTGGTCGGCACGGTCCCATGCGGCGTGCAACTGGTCAGCCGGCGGTATCGGGAGGATTTGTGCCTGGATGCCGGCGCCGCGATCGAGGCGGGCGGCGTTCCCCCCGCCCCGGTCGACCCGGCATGACGATGTCAGGCGAGCAGCCTGCGCGCGTCCTGCCATAGCTGTGCCACCAGGGCCGCCGCGGGTTCGGCGCGGGCCAGTCCGGCTGCCTGGCCGGCCCAGGCCTGCATGCGGTCCAGGTCTCCCTCGGCCTGGCCCTGGGCGCGCATGCCCGCCGTCAGGGCGCGCTGCACCGGATAGGGCGCGGAGGGCGGCGCGCCGGGTGCAAGGGCGGCGCGGGCATACCGGGTGGCGAGGCTGCGCCCCGCCCGGCCGCTGAACGCCCGGGTCACGACCGTGTCCTCCGGGGCAGCGCCCGCAAGTCCGCCGGCCCAGGCGGGATGGATGCCGGCCTCGGGGCAGCGCAGGAACCCGGTGCCGATCTGCACCGCGCTCGGGCCGAGCAGCAGGGCCGCCGCGACGCCGCGGCCATCCGCGACGCCACCAGTCGCCACGACCGGCACGTCGACCGCGTCCACCACGCCAGGCAGCAGCGCGAACAGGCCGGCTGCCTGCCGCTCCGCCGCTTCCGGGTCGAACGCGCCGCGGTGGCCGCCGGCCTCGGCGCCCTGGGCCACGACGACATCCGCACCCGCCGCCGCCGCGGCCCGTGCCTCCGCGACAGTGGTGACGGTCGCGAACCAGCGGGTCCCGCGCTGCTTCAGCCGCGCCACGAAGGCGGGTGGGTAGAGCCCCATGATCGACGACACGACCGGCGCCCCGGCGGCGAGCAGCGCCTCGCATTGCGCGTCGAAGTCGGGCAGCACCGCGTCGGCCGCCGAGGCCGGCACGGGCGGCCCCCATTCGGCGAGAAAATGCCGCACCCGCTCCTCCTGCGCAGGGTCACGGTGCGGCGCCCGCTCCGGGATCCAGAGGTTGAGCTGGAACGCGCCGTTGCCCGCCACGCGCATGCCGGTTGCCCAGGCCGCGATCTCGTCCGGGTGCATCAGCAGCGCCCCGCAGGCGCCGAGCCCACCCGCATTGGCCACCGCGATCGACAGGGCAGGCGCAGGCACCCCTGCCATCGGCGCCAGGAGGATCGGGAGCCGCAGGCCGAACCGGGCACAGAATGCCTCCGCCCGGTGCAGGATTGCCGTCCGATGCGTCATTGGTATCCCCGCGCGAAGAAGAGGGCGGTCATCCGGTCAGTGTTCGAGCATGGGGTACAGGGACAGCACCAGCAGCAGCGCCATCGTCACGTTGAAGGCCCGCACGCGGCCCGGATGGGTCAGCCATCGCCGCAGAGCCACGCCGAAGCCGGCCCACAGGCAGATGCTCGGCGCATTGACGAGGATCATCAGGACGGCGATCAGCGCCACCCCGCCCAGGAAGCCCTCCCGCGGCGCATAGGTGGTGACCGCCCCCACCACCATGACCCACGCCTTCGGATTGACCC
The DNA here is from genome assembly GCA_964244585.1 of uncultured Acetobacteraceae bacterium. Lineage (GTDB taxonomy): Bacteria > Pseudomonadota > Alphaproteobacteria > Acetobacterales > Acetobacteraceae > LMUY01. The sequence continues at coordinate 4,379 of CAXTJM010000083.1, forward strand.
ACTGGAAGGCGGCCGCCTGCAGGAAGCCCATCGGGCGCGCCTGGCGGCTGCCCGGCTGGATGGGGCCGGCATGCGCGATCTTCCAGGCCAGCCACAGCAGATAGCCTGCCCCGACATAGCGCAGCCCGGCATACAGCAACGGCACCGAGGCGAAGACCTGGCCAAGGCCCACCCCCACCAGCAGCACCATGACCGCACAGCCCGCGGTGATCCCGAGGATATGGGGGATGGTCCGGACGAACCCGTGGTTGACTCCCGACGCCAGCAGCATGGTGTTGTTGGGACCGGGGGTGACCGACGTCGCGAAGGCGAAACCCATGAAGGCCAGCAGCATCTCGGCCGTCACTGTGTTACCCCGCCTGGTTCAGTAGCGTTACTCAGATACCTCGTGAAAACCGGTAGCAGCCTCGACCGCGTGACTCAACACCTGCGGGCCGGCATGTGCCTGCGGGCGGCCTGCAGCCCTGGCACGGCTGCCCGCAGGCACGTCGGACCTGGACACCGGAGAACGCGCCGTCCTGCCCGGCCGAACCGGCCTGGACCGGAGAGTGCGTCGCGCGATTGGCACGCTTGGTGCCGCAGGCGCGGCCCGGTTGATCAGGCGGCAAGCGTCGCAGCGGTGCGCTCCGTGCCGGCATGACGGTGCAGCATGGCCTCGAATGCGGCGAACACGCGCCGCATCTGCGGCTGCTTGTATGGGAACAACTCGGGCGGGTCCATCATGTGGATGATGGCCTCCGCATCGGCTTCGAAGACGAGCAGGCGCCCATCGCGCGTCTCGCCGCAATCGATCGTGAAATAGTCGAGACCGAGCCGATCGTTCAGCGCCTTGAACGCAGGCTGGTGCCGGATGCGGAACCCGTCGTCAAAGCTGGCCATGGCGTCGGCTTCGTCCTGCCGCTTGTCCTCGCTTCCGGTCATGCCGGCATTGAGGTAGTGGATCATCCAGTCCGCCGAGACGCCCATGTGGCATAGGAACGGCCTACGATCGATGAATGCGATGCGGTATTTGCGGAACAGGCCGTCCGCACTCCGGTAGTCTTCGAACTGCGTCACGTAGTAGTGCGGTGCGGTCACGAGCTGGAGGTAGCCCGCGAGATCGTCCGGTCCGTTCGCCTTGACAAGGTTCGCGCCGGCATGCGAGCCGACCGGTCGGATCAGCAGGGGGAACGGCAGGCCGGGATCGGCCATGACGTCGGCCCGCGACACCATCATGCAGGCCGGGCTGCGGATGCCGGGCGCGTCCGCAAGGGTCGCGGCCAGGGCGGCGCGGGCAAGCTGGCCGACGCGCCACGGATCGTTCAGCACCGGGCGCGGCCAAGCGCGGAACAGGGCGGCCCGGCGTTCCAGTGCCGCCGGCGCGCCGATGTCGCCACCGCCGATATAGGCCACGTCGTGATCCGGCACGGCGGCAGGGAGGGCGCCGTCCGGCAACAGGTATACGAGATCGAGTTGCACGTTCAACCAGCGCGTGATGAAGTCGAGCGGCGCGTTCGTCATCAGGTCACCCGGCGCCATGAGGGCGAGCAGGCGCAGGGGGTCCGGCGCCGACCGGGAGTGGCGCCCCATGACACGGTAGGTCTGGCACAGCGACAAGGCCTCCGCCTGCAATGCCATCGCGCGCTGCGGCTCGAACCCCAATTGATGCACCGTCGAGCAATCGAGCGCGTGGGCCGCCGCCTCCTGCAATGTCGACGCCGGACGATCGATCAACTGCAGAAGTGCGTCCACGCCTTCGCCGCCGAATGCCCGATGCGTAAGCTCCGCGGTGCCGAACACGAAAGGCGGGACGAGATCGGGCCGCAGGTCCGGCATGGATTCACTCACGGCATCCCCCACCATTTCGGCCATGATGAGGGTCGCCGCAGTTGCTTAAGATAAGGTGACCCGGCCCGCGACGAGGCGCGACTACAATGTGACCCCGCCATCCACGTGGATCATCTGTCCCGTGATATACGCCGCCTCCGGCCGCAGCAGGAAGGCGATCGTCGCGGCGACCTCCTCCGGCCTGCCGTAGCGGCCCAGAGGCACCAGGGACGCGATGCGGGCGCGGGCAGCGTCGTCCAATGCGCTGTGCTGGCCGGCATCCTTGGCGATGAAGCCCGGCACGACGCAGTTCACCGTGATGCCGTCCGACGCCACCTGCATCGCCAGCGACCGCACCAGCCCTGCCAGGGCGGCCTTGCTCGCAGAGGTCGCGGGGAACAGCAGGTCCGCCCCGAACCGCACGCTATGCGCCAGGAACGAACCGCCCGCGACGATCCGGCCGTCCGGGCTGCGCTGCAGCAGCGGCAGCGCCGCCGTCACGAGGTGGAAGAACGCCGTCACGTTGGCGTCGAGGCTGGCGGCAAACCCTGCGCCGTCCAGCACCCCGATCGGGCGCCGATCCGCGAACCCGGCCAGGTGAACGATGCTGTCGAGCCTGCCCCAGGCCGCTTCGGCCATCGCCACCAGATCGGCGGCGCGGGCCGGGTCGGAGAAGGATTGCACGGCCACGAGCGGTTCGGCGCCCGCGGCGCGTAGCTCGTTGGCCACGGCCTCGGCGTTTTCCCTTCGCCGTCCCGTGTGAACGAGGATGCGCTGCCCCGGCGCGGCAAGCCGGCGGCACAGGGCGGCACCGATACCCGAGCCGCCGCCGGTAACGAGGGTGACCGGCCGGTCATGGCTCCCCGCGACCGAAACCGGCGGCCTAATCATTGCGCAGGTGAAGCGCCGGGCGGACCCGCAACGCCGCGGCGGTGCCGGCATAGCCGAAGCCGAGCATGAGGACGATGCAGCCGCCGACCGTCAGCGCCAGGATGCCGGGCAGGAAGGACCACGGCGCCTGCAACAGGAAATGCACCACGCCCCAGCTTGCCAGGGTGCCGACGACGGCCGCGATCAACCCGGCGGTCGCGCCGATCGCGCCGAATTCCACCAGCCAGGCCGTGCGGATCTGCGCCCGGGTGGCGCCCAGCGTCTTCAGCACCACCGCCTCCGCCACCCGCCGCCGCTGCCCGG
>CAXTJM010000084.1:0-7177 GCA_964244585.1 uncultured Acetobacteraceae bacterium
TCCGCCTCCCGTAACCGTTGGCGTGAGGTGGCCCAACTACGATCGCCTACCGACCCATGCAACACAGTCATCGCTGACCACATCGCCTCTGCGGGCGGCGCCCTGTCCTCCGCTCCTCGGTCGGCGCTCCGCTTTGTCTTTCTACTTGTCTTCTTGCCCCTGCGCTTCGGACAGGTTTTCTTCCAGGGCGTTGCGCGCTGCTTCGGCCTCCAGGTCCATTGGTGCAGGTTCTAAAACGGCCACCCCAGGGGGCACGGCATCGCCAGGATCGATCGCGTTCTTGCGCCCGGGCGGCCGCCCGCGCCGGCTTCGCTTCGCCTCGCCCTCCTGGGCGACAGGAGCTGCGGTCTTGGCTGCGTCTCCCTGAAGGTGCTCGACCTGAGCCTGCAGGTCAGCGATCCGGCGCTCGGCTAGCTTCGCGGCACGGCTCGTTTCGCGACCTTTCGCCTGCAGTGCCGCCTTAGCCGCCTGAAGCTCTTCCATCACAGCGGCAGGGTCCACCGCCCTGGCCGCCTCCTCTTGGAACTGCGCCACCTGCTCCTCCAGTTCGGTAATGCGGCGCGTTGCAGCCTTGGCCGCACGGTTACCCTCGCGACTTTTTGCCTTCAGCGTCGCATTCGCTGTCTCGAGTTTCTCGATCTGTATCCGCAGCTCGCCCTTGCTAGGGGGCGGCACGCGCGTTGGGGCCGCTTCTGGCGTCGCGACCGCTGCCGGCCTACCACGGCCTGAGGTCGTCTTCACCGCCGCAGCCGGGGTTGGGACAGAACGGGCCTCCCGGGCCTTGGTCGGGGTCGATGCAACCGGTGCGAGGTCCAAATCGGCGGAGCGGCGTTTAGCGCGGACTGGCGCCATGGCTGTCGCAGCTGGTTTCGTCGCCGCCGTCTTCGTGGGTCGCGCCACTGGTCTCTCCTGAGTGTCGAGTTCAACGAGCCCGAACCGATCTGCTGTCTGACGTTCCAGCCCGGCGCCGGTCAAGACCTTCGCGACGGCTTGGCAGCACGGGGGGGATTCACAGCCCGACACAAAGGACTCAAACTCGAGTTCTTCCGCAGGGCGACCCCAATCCTTGTCAGCTTCCCGTCCGCTTCGCACCCACCAAGCCCAAACCGCCGCCATCGTGCACGCCATCGCCGACGGGCAGGCGCCCGAGATCACCGACATCCTCGCCGCCGTCACCCCCGGCGGCGGCAAATCGCTGCTGCCGGTGATCGCCGCCCACGCCCTGCTCGCGGCCCGTTTGGTTGAGCGCGTCTGCTGGGTGGTGCCGCGCGACAGCCTGCGCCAGCAAGCCGAGGAAGCGTTCGCTGACCCGGCCTGGCGCCGCACGCTCGGCCACGCCGTCTCGGTGCGCGCCGCCGATAACGCCCCCGACCCGGCCCGCGGCCTGCAGGGTTACGTCACCACCTACCAATCCGTCGCCGCTTCCCCCGACCTGCACTTGGCGGAGTTCCGGTGCCACCGCACCCTGCTGGTGCTGGACGAGGTGCACCACCTGCCCGCCCTGTCCGACATGGCGCCCGATCCCCTCGCCGACCCGGCCGCGCCCGACCTTGCCGCCGGCTGGAGCCGCGCGCTGCTGCCTCTGCTGGAGACCGCCCGGCTTCGCCTGCTGCTGTCCGGCACGCTGCAGCGCGCCGACGGTCGCAGCATCCTGTGGCTGCCTTACCGAACGGGCCCTCGGGTGAAGACGCGCGAAGTGGACCTGGCTGCACCGGGTTGGGCGGTGGTGGGCTACTCGCGGGCGCAGGCCCTGGCCGAACGCGCCGTGCTGCCGGTGCTGTTCGGCGCCGTGGATGGCGAGGCCAGCTGGCTGGACGAGGCCCGCACACCGACCGGGCCGCACCGGCTCGCCTCGCCCTGGCCGACCGAGACCACCCGCCCTGCCCTGTTCACCGCGCTGCGCACCGGCTTCGCCGACGCCCTGCTGCGCGAGGCGTTCACCGCGGTGCGCACCCTTTGGGCGGAGCGTCGCCGCCTCCGTGGGTTGGCCGCCGGGGAGGACGCCCGTGGCCTGGGCAAGCTGCTGGTGGTCGCCACCGACCAGGTCAGCGCCCGGCGCTATGCCGATATCCTGCGCGGCTGGATGCCGCGGGCCCAGGCAGCCACGGTGCAACTCGCCACCTCCGACGAACGCGACGCGCACGAGACGCTGGCACGCTTCCGCCTGACGGCCGAGCCCAGCGTGCTCGTGACCGTGGCGATGGCCTACGAGGGGCTGGACGCCCCCGAAGTCGCCGTGGTGGCAGCACTGACGCATATCCGCGCCCGCGCCTGGCTCGAGCAGATGATCGCACGCGCCATCCGGGTCGACCCGCATGGCGGCTCGTATGCGTCCCAGCAAGCGCTGGTGTTCCATCCGGACGACCCGCTCTTCGCCCGCTTCCGCCACAGCGTCGAGACCGAGCAGGGCACTTTGGCCAGGCGCAAGCAGACGCGGGCGCGATCCAAACTGCCCGACTGGCTGCTGGATCAACTCGCCGGGCATGAGCGAGAGGACGGCATTGTCCCCCTGGAAAGCAATGCGCTCGGCCTGCGCTACGGCCTGCTGCGACCCGGCCCTGACTACGTACTGCACCGCCCCGAGCAAGACGCGGCGCAGACGGAGATGCTCGACCCGCCCTCGGTGCTGGAGCGCCGCCTGCGCCAGCGCGTCGGCGAGATGGTGGCCCAACAGGCGGTCGAGGACGAGGGTGCCGCGCAAGCGCCGCGCGGCGAGGGTCTGTATCACCGCTACAACGCCATCCTGAAGCGCTGCACCGGCGACAAGCCGCGGGCGCAGATGAGCCTATCCGAACTGGAAGCGGCGGTGAGCTGGCTGGAACGCAACCGGTTGTCGGACCACGCAGCCGTGCTGAAGGACGACCCGCGCTACGGCTGGACACTGCGCCAGCGCCGCGATTGGAGCCCACCTGTTGGCCGCACCGACGGCAAACCACGGGGTGCATCGAGGGTGGTGAAGGAATCGACCGTTCGCACCAGCCAGATCCCCGGCTAGCAACCAACCGACCCCGCGTAGCAGACAGTTCCTGAGCCAAATGCGTAGGCTGAGTTCAAGCGAGGTGAGCAGGTGCACCACCGGCATCGCCGCCTCGAGAACCAAGACGCCAGGCAAGCCGAGCGCAAGCAACCCGGCAATGGCGATGAGGCCTGCGACGATGCATGGCCAGAGCAGCCGCCGTCGCAGCGTGGTCCCGTTTCGATTGGCCATCACGGCGTCGTTCCAGCCGTGCACGCATGATACTCAGCCAAAGCTTGCCTGAACTTCGTCGACCGCAGCACGCGGGGTGGATCGTAATTCAGCCAGCGCATAGTACGTGGAAAGGTGCCCTCGCTCAATGAGGCGCGGACATGACATGGGGAACCGCAGCCATCGCCTCGATCGACAAGCACCAGCCCGTCACCGTCCATCCGGATCGACAAGCGGCAGAGTGGCCTGTTGTTCATGGCCCAGCATTCGAGGGTCGCCGGTCCGCGTCCTTGCCGCGGCAGGCTGCATCCGCACGCGCCCAGGTCACGACGGTGACGCGCCCGCGGCCTTGGACATCGCAGGCATGGTATCCCTCGCTTTCCATGGCGACGTTGATGACGAGTTGCCCCAGGAGCACGAGCAGGATGCCGATTGCGATCGAGCCGAGCACGGCGCCGGCTATCTGCGTCCTGACACGGTCGGACCAGGTCGGCACCGTCCGAGGATCGATGAATTCCGGACCGATCGCGCACAGGCCAGCCCCCAGCAGGGGAAGTCCCAGCAGGAAGCTTTCGGTCTCGATCAACCCTTTACCTTGGTGAAGCGAGCCGATCCACGCGACGATGTCGTAAATGCCCCAGGCCGCGGCCCCACCCCCTCCGACCATGAAGCAGCCCGCGCAGAGGATCCGCTTCCAGGCAGGCATCTTTTGCACCGCGGCAGACGGCGCGCTGCGCCGGCGGCGCATCCTGACGGGTCGCTTGATCCCCGGCTCCTGTTGGCTGTGGCAGCCCACGAAGGGCGAGACGCCGTTGTGACCCGGCTCGGTCACCGTGGCCAGGCGCACAGGCTTGCTGGTGCCTTCGCTGGCGCGCGCTCTTCGCATCAGGGCTTGTCGCCAAGCTGCGGCACGCGCCGTGCCGCTGGCATTTGACCGCTTCTGCATGGAGTATGACTGGGATGTCCTGGCTTCCTCCCACTGCCCTGTTGGTCACCGCTCTGCTGGCCGCATGTACCGCAGCTGAAAAGGATGGCGGTCGGCTGACCCGGAGCTTTGATGCCGCTGGCGTCACACGGGTCATGCTCCGTGCCGCGTCGGCCGATGGCTCCACCATCGACGTGGTCTCCGGGACACACGTCGTCACGGTGTCCGGAAAGGCGACCGGAGGTGCTGAGGGCTACCATCCCGCCGACCCGCGCTGGCGGGAAACGGCGGCAGCCGACTGGGGGCTGGACTTCGCGGCGAAGCGCTTCGGTTCGACATTGGTGATCTCGACAAGGAACGAGATCGGCTACATCGACCATCACTACGTCATAGCCGCTATCGGCGTGCGGCTGCCACCGTCGATCGAATTGGTCAAGCAGGTGCGGATCCTGTCCGGCAATGGGGAAGCGGACTTTGCCCCACCGTAGCCCCTGCTCGAAGGCGGGCTGGATGCGTTCGCCAGCGCTGCTGTGCTAGGGGCCGCGGACCGGGGCGGTGAACGGCCAGTCACGTCGCGCGTGCCCGCTGGTCGCGCCACGGTGTGCCACCATGCCGGGGATCGCCCGGCCGCGACCCTGCACGGGTTGGGCGCTAGGCCGGCCGGGCCTGATGGGCGCTCTGACACGGTCCACAGCGCTAGGAGCGCTCCCGCAATCAAAGAGCCGCCCTCCTTGGGGCGCTGCCACACAATAACGATGACCTGGTCCCGCGCCTTGCCCGGCCGGTTCGCAATGCCGTGCGCCTGCCTGGGTGCGTTCTTGCTTTCCTGGACTGCGAGCCAGGCCGCCGAACCCGGACCGCCGATACCGGCCGCCCCAAATACGGCCGGCGATGCCGCTAGCCGCGCGGCCGGGATCGGCACGGCCACGATGCTCGCTGACGGGACCATCCTGCTGCAACTGCGCGCCGAGAGGCCTGGTGGCGGGCTTGGCGACGCCCAGCTGCGTTATGCGCCCGGTGATCCCCATAACCAGACGGTGCGCGAGCACCTCCCGGCGCTACAGCTTGGCGGAACCGTCCTCGTGCCGCCGTTCCCATGACCCGGCACCGTCGCCACACAGCCGCGCGGACTGCCAGTCGTTCGTCAGCGGCAAGGTGCGCCTCGCGGCCAAGCTGTGCCGCACAAGGCGCGCTTCGTCGCAGGACGTCGGTAACGACACCCGGCCGTTGGGCCCTCCGATTTGCTGGGCTCACAGCAGCCGTGCTCGGCCTGGTAGTGTGGTCCCAAGAGGAATCGGCCTGGTGCAAGGCCTGCATTCAAGGATCAAGGCGTTGCTGGGATCACCATGGCGGCTACTCTTCGCAGTGTTGGCGTTTGCGAGTCCCTCATTTTCGATTCGAGCCGAGGGATATCTGACCACCGGCATCCCCTACGCTGTTGAGGGGGATCAGCTCACGCTGGCCACCAAGGTCGGTCCTACGCTGGTCCCACTACCGAAAAACCTCGATGTCTTCGTGTCCCAGCAGATCGTAATCAGCGATGCGCAGCCGGGCGACACCATCGCTGTAGCCGGTGTGAAAGTGAAAGGGGTCGGAACACCCACCTTGGAGGCTGGCGAGACGTTCATTGTCAACCAGCCCGTGCCGGACGTGGCGCGCAAGGCCTTGGCCCGGCGCTTCCTCACGCCGCAGCCCAAGAGCGATCCCTTCAACATTGGCTTCGCGACCTGGTCCGGCATCGTATCCAGGACCGTGAATGGCGGCGTCGAGTTCAAGCGCGATGACGGCAGATTGGTTGTGGCTCGGCCGAACTCGGACAACCGCGTTGGCCGGTTGCGCCCGGGCACGCGGGCCGACTTGACGGCCGGGCGCCTGTCGCTGTTCGGGGTGGGCGAGAAGGTCACGGCCATCATCGTGACCGTGCCCCGTCCCTCCGCCGCCCGGACGCTAATCTTGGCCGCGTCACAGGTCGTGAGCGGCGTCCCGTTCCCAGCGGGCACCACACTCCACATGACCGAGGACGGCAGCGTCGACAGAGGCAATGTGCCGGTGCCGACCGCCATCGCCGGCCTGCTGCTGGTCGGGGAGTTCGAGATCGGTCTCCAGGGTGTCACGGGCACCCTCGCCGAACCCGCCGAGATCGATGGCGTGCCCTGCGCGGCCGACAAGGTTTATCGGGATAAGGATTGGGGCCACGAGTGGCCGGCGCATGTCGAGTGCATCCTGGCGCGCGGCACCGCCATTAATGGCCACGATGTCGCGGAAGGCACGAAGGTCGCGGTTTCCAGCAAGCCGTCGGGCGAGCGCCAACTCTACATCGGAACGCTGGCCCACGCCGAACTGCTGTTCGACGTGATGTGGCCGGCCGGCACCGTCCTGCATGGCACAGCGGCCTCGGGGCAGCAACTCGCGCATGCGCCGGCATCTCCGGGCGAAGAGGTGTCGTTCTGCACCCCGGAAGGGCAGGACGTGTCGGTCCCGGGCGTCGTGCTGCACGGCAAGGTCGGGTACGACGTGCGGGAGAACGGGCGCGCGCTGGAGTTTTGCGACGAGAAGGACCGCCCGGACGACCACGATGGCTACGCCGCCTCCGGCGCGGACCAGCATACCCGGGGGTCACAGGCGAGTACGGGCTTGCCCTGGAAGTGGGACGACTACAGGGCACACCCTTGACGACCTCCAGCGTCAGACACCCTACGGGCCACCGTGTCCGCCGATGGCCGGTGCCGCTGCACGCGACCGCTGGCTGGCGTTCGCCGTGAATGACAGCGCCGTGCCCTCCGTCCCTGCGAGCCGCAGCACGGACGGCTCACGTCGCCAGGTGGACGGGCTCGCCAGACATCGACAAGACCGAGCGATAAACAAGCTTCTAAGCCGGGCACGCTTCTCCGCTACGGGTCCCCTGGCGGTCTACCCGCATGGCACCAACTGCTAATCTCGGCCAGTCTCTCGGGGAGCCACGGTGTCGGCAGGTCGGCCCGGCGCCGTTTGGCACAGCCGGCCCAAGAATGGCCAGAACTGACGAATTAGGCTTTTTGTACGCATAAGCAGACAAATCAAGAACG
>CAXTJM010000085.1:0-6898 GCA_964244585.1 uncultured Acetobacteraceae bacterium
GCGGACGTTCTCGCCTCAGGATCGGCCCCAATTGCACCGAGATTGAGTCAGAGCCGAATGTTGACCCCAGGCGAAAGTCCCGGATCTTGTTGTTATCGCTCTTGAAAGGCGAAAGGGGTGGGGTCACTTTTCGCGCGAAATATGACCCCACCTAGCAACAACAATCTTCATAAGAAACAGAGGCTTGCGTCCGCCACGGAGGGGGTCAGCCTTGAAGGCGATTCTACAAGCTTGGCCTCGGCCTGCTGCAAAACCGCCATGGCGCGTAGTTCCTGGCCATCGTCGTTCAGGTAGCGGGTGCGCCACAGGGCGCGTGTCTCATGCCTCATGGTCGCCAACGCCAGGCGAGGTGGACTTTCGTATCGGGACGGTTGGCTCAGAAACGGGTGCTCACCTCCGGGCCGCCAAGATGAGAGTACCTGCCGGTGCGGATGATGCCGGACTATGGCCCGTCACCTACAGCGATCCCACGACGGCCAGTTGCCTGGATCCCAGATTTTCACAACCACCCGCCTCCAGCTTGCGCGGGATAACGCTCATACCGGGAGCGTTAATGCAATGGTATGTCAATGGTGATTGCTTCCCAAGGACAGATCGCGCTCCGACTACACCAACGCGCTATCCCGCGTCGGTGCCGACAATCGTGCGCCTGTCGGTGGTGCCGCCCGCCTGCGAGGAACCGGCTTCGAAACGGGCAACGACTCATCCCCGCGGGTCGGCCTTCACCGTTCGAGGCCACCATGGCTCCTCCCGAGAGCATTCGCTGGTTCTGCTAGGGGAACCCCGCGATGGGGCCAGCCTTAGTCAGCTATGATGAATGCAATAGCATGAGCGACGTTCATCCCGTCGCGAAAGGTGTCGTTATGGTCGTCGAGGACGACCCCGACATCCGAATGCTACTCGTGGACTCCTTGACGGACGGCGGGTTCAACGTCGTCCAGGCGGTCGGCAGATGACTGTGGTAACGCCCTCCATCGCGAGTTGCTCCGCAATGGCGGGGCCGATGCCTGCCGTCGCACCTGTGACCAGCGCGGTTTTGCCTCTGAGGCTCAGATCCATCGTCTTCTCCAATGAAATGACATCAATCCAAGCCGAACACGATCAGGCCGAGAAAATAGTTAGGAGTGGGTGAGTGAACTGCTGTCTCTCGCCCTAACTTGGCGCGTTGTTCCAGTCAAAGAAGGTGGGTAATGGCGACACTGAGTGGAGCACGGGGATATCAATCCGCGGCTTTTTCCGAAGGGGTCGCTGGTCGACTTAACCAGCGGTGGTGAACCGCGACGGTGGCCTCATGACCTCCTGAAATCCGAGCGATGGCGCATGGCTCTGGATCTCGATGGGTCACCAACTTACATAGAAGAGAGGTGCACACCCTCGTATTGGCTCGGAACTGGCCTGGCGGTCGAGGGCGACGCTATCAAACATCCGGCAAAGCGTGAGTGTGGCGCTAGGTCTGAAGGCCATTTTCCTGGTTACGACCTTGGCGGGCATCACCGGGTTGTGGTCCCGCGATCCTGGCGGACACCGGCGCGACGGTCCTGGTCACGATGAACGCGTTGCGCCTGCTGCGTTGGACGCCTGCGGCGATCGGCGTCGGCCTCGGACCGGAGAAGTAGAAAATGCCCGACCACTCAGACCGAGCCGACCACGCGCTGATCTAGCGGGCTAATTTGCCTGGCTTCCAGGACACTGCCGATAGCGTCATGCACGGTTCGCTCCGCCGGGTGACCTACCGGAAAGGAGTCCCGTGCGGTTTGCAGAGCATCGAACTGATGGATCCAACCAAACTTCTCCGGGAAGCGCGACATGCGTTGGTCGCGATCGGCTAAGTTCGCATCGTCCTGCAAGTGCAGGAGTGCATTCGTCACCCAAGAACTACGCTGGATTTTGCGCGTCCGCGCGCGGCGCAACGACTGATAGTGAATGAGAGCGGGTTCCAGGTCATCTCGAGGAACGCCGGGAAGGATTTCCGCCAAGGTGACCGCGTCCTCGATCGTCGTGTTGGCGCCCTGTCCGTGATGGGGAAGCATGGCGTGCGCCGAATCCCCGATGAGCACCGCACCTCCCCGGAACCAGTTCCGCAACGGCTTCACTCCGAATAGACCCCAGCGCACGGTAAGCGACTCCGCAACCATCTCCACAACGGCCGGGTGCCAACCCCTGAACGCTTCCACGGCTTCTCCCGGCTTGACCTCATCCAGCCACCGCTCGCCGTTCGGCCAGACCTTGGGATATTCCACGACCGCGAAAAAGTTCACGGCTTCGCCACCGCCACCAATGGCGTAATGCAGGAGATGGGCGTCCGGCCCCATCCAAAACTGAATGGCCATGGGATCGGGAAGCGCGGGCAACCGTTCGACGGGGACGATTCCGCGGAACGCACTGGTGCCGGAGTAGATCGTCTCGTCTTCCCCACCGGTCACGAAACGGCGCACTCGTGATCGAACGCCATCCGCACCGACCACCAGGTCCGCTTCCACGAATTCACCATTGGCGAAACCAAGGCGGATCGGTCCGCCGGGATCGTCGATGCTGGTGAGTCGATACCCAAGATGCAGCCCTTCTCCGCCCATCGCACCGCTCAATGTCCGCTGCAGGTCCGCCCGGTGTATCCCATAGTAGGGTGCGCCGCAGAGGTTCTGGTAAGCCATGTCGTCGTGAACCGCATGCGCGGCGAGCCGGCTACCGTCCCGCCAGTTGCGATAGATGAGTTCGCTCGGTTCGGTTGAAACCGCGGTCAGAGCATCGAGAACGCCAAGGCGTCGGAATTCCCGGGTGGAATTCGCGGAGAGCGCTACCGCCGCACCGATCTCGGCGAGTTCCTGCGCCTGCTCGTAGATGTCCGCCGTCATCCCGCGCTGCCTGAGGGCAAGTGCCAGGGTCAGGCCGCCAATGCCGCCGCCTATGATGGCAATCCGCAATTTCTGCGCACTCATTATTTTCTCCAGGGTGCTTGTTTGTGCTTGAGCGGCCGTACCGACAGTGAGCGCGGTGGCGGCCCGTCCCTTGGGCGGGATGGCGTTATCCAGTCATTTGCCTTCGACCGCCGAGGGATGCCGGGCGAGCGGCGTCACGCTGATTTCCATGAACGGGAACAGCGGCAGCGTGGACAGGATGCCGTGCAATGTGTCGTGATCCGCGACATCGAACACCGAGAAATTGGAATACTGCCCGGCGATCCGCCACAGATGGACCCAGACGCCCTGGCGTTGCAGGTCCAGGGCACGCGCCTTTTCCTCGGCCTTGAGGCGATCGAACTCCGCCGCGTCGATGCCGGGCGGCAGGCGTACGTCCATTCGGACATGATAGAGCATGGGGCTCTCCTATTTGCGGGCGTAGTGACGGAGTTTGTCCGGGTCGAGCGCGACGCCGATCCCCGGCCCGGATGGCAGGTGGACGTGGAAGTCGGCGAAACGGAGCGGTTCGGTGACCAGATCGCCCGTCAGGATCTGCGGACCGAAATGCTCGCAGCCCCAAGCCATCTCGCGGAAGGTGGAGAAAACCTGCAGGTGTGCCGCCGCACCGACGCTGCTCTCAAGCAGGCAGCCGCCGTAGAGGCCGATACCAGCCGCTTCGGCAACCGCGGCGACGCGCTTCACCCCGAGCAGCCCGGCGTGTTTGACCAGCTTGAGGGATACCGCGTCGGCCGCGGCCGCGTTGGCCACGGCCAGCATGTCATGGGCGTCGAAGACGCATTCGTCCGCGAGCAATGGCGGGGTGCCGGGGCGCGCCCGCAACCGACCCATGGCGGCGATGTTCCACGCCGGGACGGGCTGCTCCACTAGCTTGATCCCGATCTCGGCCAGGACCGGCAAATAGCGGGCGGACACCGTCTCATCCCAAGCTTGATTTGCATCCACGATCAGGTCCGCCCGCCCCTCCAGCGCGCGTGCCAGATGGCGCAGCCGGTACATGTCCGCGTCGGGCGACAGCGATCCGATCTTCACCTTGAACGTGCGGTGCAGCCGCTCCGAGAGCTTGCGCTCGGCCTCCTCGACCTCTTGGACCGGATCGCCGGACGCCAACGCCCACAGCACCGGCAAGGAGTCCCGCATCGCGCCGCCGAGAAGAGCCGACGCAGACAGGCCGAGCGTTTTGCCGACCGCGTCGAACAACGCCGTCTCGACGGCGGCTTTGGCGGCATTGTTGCGCTTGGCCGCCTCGTCCATCCGAAGTCCCGCCGCCTCGAACCGGTCGGCGCGTAGCCCGACCACCGCGGGAGCGAGGTAGGCGTCGATGTTGGCTTTCATGGCCTCGACGCTTTCCTCACTCCAGCGCGGGCCGCCTAGCGTGGCTGCCTCGCCGACCCCTTCCGCGCCGTTGGCCAAACGCACCTGGACGATGACATAGCTTTGGGCGGTGACCGAGGTCTGCGACAGCTTGTGCTTTCGCACCGTGGGGATATCCGCGATGGTGCTGCGAATCGTTTCAACCGTTAGATCGCGGGCCAGGTGGCCCGTTTCCATGGCAAGGGAGTCCGGTATCGCAGCCTCCAGAAGGATTGGGGTGTGAGGGGCGAGGCCCCTAGGAGGCTGTGGCGTGCTCCCGCACGACGACGGCTTCGGGGAGGTTTTCCGCCTCGCGGTTCATGGTGAAATCGAAGTTTATCGTCACGAACGGCTCGTTCAGACCGCGTTGCGTAATCTCGGCGGGATCCCCGTGGCGGACGATATCCGGGATCAGGCCATCGCGGGTGGCGAAGGCGAAATCGTCGTGCAGGTATTCATCGCCCGCGATGTTGATCTGGGTCGTCAGCTTCCGGAAGCCGGGGGCTTCCACGAAGAAGTGGATGTGCGCCGGGCGCTGGCCGTGCCGCCCGATCGCGGACAACAGTTCCTGCGTCGGGCCGTCCGGCGGGCAGCCGTAGCCGGAGGGAAGGAGCGAGCGGAACCGATAGCGGCCTTCGCCGTCCGTCTCGATACGTCGGCGCAGGTTGTAGGGGCTCTGCAACGGGTCGAAGTGGGAATAGCCGCCTTTGGTGTTGGCATGCCAGACATCGACGATCGCGCCAGGTATCGGATGGCCGTCGGCATTCCTGACCTGGCCATCCATGAACAGGACCTCGCCTTCCTCCGGGTCCTGGTCCAGCCTGGCCTCTCCCTTCGAAAGAGGCGCGTCGGTAATGTAGAGTGGTCCTTCGATGGTGCGCGGCGTGGCGCCCGCCAGCCCAGCCTGATGCTCCTTCTCGTCCATGAACAGGTCGAGGAAGTGTTCGACCCCGAGGCCCGGTACGAGCAAGCCGACCTCGTTGGCCTGCCCAAGGCGGCTGACGTAGCCCACGGCTGTCCAGAACTCGCTCGGCGACACGTCGAAATCCTCGATGGTCCGGCACATATCCGTGGCGATGCGTTCGATGATCCGCTTCAAGCGCGGGTCGCCCCCGGGCTGGTCGAACCCGGCAACGCGGTTGATGAGGTGCTTTACGTCGGCGCGGTTGATGAGCGACCCACCCATTGGCGTTTCCTCCACACGGCCCTTACAGGACCTTTTTGATGCCGGGCGAAGGTTCTCACCGTTTGCGAGTGACATCCAACACTGAAATGGTATCCTCGATACCTTGGAGGTATCGATGGAGCTACGCCAACTCCGCTACATGATCGCCATCGCGCAAGAGAGGAACTTCACACGTGCCGCCGCGAAGCTGAACATCGCCCAGCCGCCGCTCAGCCGTCAGATCCAGCAGCTGGAGGACGAACTGGGGGCCATTCTGTTCGAACGCGGCAGCCGCCCGGTTCGCCTGACCGACGCTGGCCGCCTATTTTACGAGCAGGCCGTCCAGGTCATCGAACGGCTGGAAGAGATCAAGGTGATGACCAGGCGCGCCCACGAGGCGCCCAGGCCCCACTTTAGGATCGGGTTCGTCGGCTCGGTTCTCTATGGCCATTTGCCCGAAGTGATCCGGAGGTATCGCGCCGCCCGGCCCGGGGTCGATATCACGCTGGTCGAACTCACCACGCTGGAGCAGTTAGCCGCCTTGAAGGAACACCGGATCGATGTCGGCTTCGGCCGGATACTCTTCGACGATCCGCTGGTGAATCGCATGCTGCTGCGTAACGAGCGCATCTGCGTCGCCTTGCCTGCCGCGCATCCGTTGCTGGCCGGAAAAGCGCCCCTCGAACTGGCCGATATCACCCGCGAACCGCTGATCGTCTTCCCGAAGTCACCGAGGCCAAGCTACGCCGACCAGGTGCTCGCTCTGCTTGCCGAGAGGTCGCTGAAGCCTCCTGCCCTCTATGAGGTGCGCGAACTCCAAACCGCGCTGGGGCTGGTAGCGGCCGAAAGCGGTCTATGCCTTGTGCCTGCCTCCATTGAGAACCTGAAGCGTGACAATGTGGTCTACCGGCCGCTCGCCGGGACGGGCGTGGTTTCCCCCATCATCATGAGTACGCGCAAGGACGACACGTCATCTGACATCGCGCAGGTCCTCGATATCATCCACGCGATCTTCCGCAAGTTTGACATCACCTTCGGCACCTGACTGAAGTCGTCGAGACTGCTGGCAGTCGATATCAGGTCCGGCTACCGTTCTGCATCGGCACCCGGCTGGTTGGATTGTTTGCCGATGCCACTTCCTGGAGCATGGCCAGAAAAAGCTTGCCCTCTCCCCCCCGAGAGACCTCACGATCCGGTCCTGCGCCCGCTTCACCGCCGCCTCGACGTCACCCAGATGTAAAATCGCGGCGAATAATGGGTTCTCCCGCACTTTGCGTGCTGTCATTCCGCTATGCGGCGTGGAGGACGCGGGCACGCAGGAGCTGGAACCCGGCACGGCCATACATGGTCCGCTTCAGCATCTTCAGTGTCAAACGGCATGGAAACGGGCCCCCTCATCGGCGTCCAAATGGGGCTCTGACTCAATCTCGGTGCAATTGGGGCCGATCCTGAGGCGAGAACGTCC
>CAXTJM010000086.1:0-6896 GCA_964244585.1 uncultured Acetobacteraceae bacterium
CGGCTGTATTCCCGCGAGATCCGGACACGCGGCACTCCCTTCAAGAGCCTGTTCTCGGACGGACGGGCGATCGATACGGTCCTGATCTGGATCGCCTTCATGGCCGCGTTCGGGATGACCGCCGCCACCTTCTTCTGGTCGCCTGTCCTCCTGCACATCCACGGCGTGCCCTTGGCCAAGGCGTCGCTGATCGTCGGTGTCGGCGCCGGCGTCGGCTCGCTGGCAGGCGCGGCCGGCGCCGGGTTCCTGATCGAGAAGGTCGGGTCGACGGCCGCGCTGACGTCGACGTTCCTGCTGGCGACGCTGAGCACCGCGGCGCTGGGCTATGCAGCCGCCTCGCCGGTGGCCTTGATCATCGACGTGGTCGCGAACGGCATCCTCATCGCCGGCGTCAGCACGGCGGGCATGCTCGCCATCAGCGCCGGCATCTATCCCGTGGCCATGAGGTCGACGGGCGTTGGATGCGCCATGGGCCTTGGCCGTTTCGGCGAGGTGGTGATGCCGCTGCTGATCGCGCTCATGATCACCATCACCGGGGGGCTCGACAAGGAGGTCTTCCTGGTTCTGGCCGTGGCACCCTTCTTGGGCGCCCTCTCGATCATGTCGTTCTGGTGGCGCAACCTGCGGACCCGGGTGACGTCGCCGGGCGCCTCGGCCTCCAACGAGGCGGCGTGATCGGCCGCCCTCAGAGAGCCGGCAGGCGCTCGATCGCCATGCGGTCCTGCTGGGCCAGCACCGCGGCGCGGTCGGGCAGGTTGGGGCCGTGCTGGCCGAGCTTGGCGGCGGCGAAGGCGAGCGCCAGGCGGGCGACGCGCTCGGGCTCGGCATCCTCCGCCAGGGCGGCGACCAGGCCGGCCACCAGCGCGTCGCCGGCGCCCACCGTGCTGGTGAGCTGCAGGATCGGCGGGCGGCCCAGCAGCACGTGGCGCTCGCTCACGAACAGCGCGCCCTCGGCGCCGCGCGACACCACCACCAGGCCGACGCCGCGGCGGCACAGCGCATGCGCGGCGCGGGCCATCTGGCCGAGGTCGGCGAAGGTCTCGCCGGAGCACTCCTCCAGCTCGTGCTGGTTCGGCTTGATCGCCCAGGGCAGCCGGCCGGGCGGCGCGTCGAGTGCGTCCCGCAGCGGCAGGCCCCCGGTGTCCAGCACCATCCGGATGCCGCGCTGGTTCAGGTGGCCGATGATGTCTCGGTAGCCGTGCGAGGGCAGGCCGGGCGGCAGGCTGCCGGACAGCACGACGATGCTGCCCGGGACCGCCTCGGCGTCCAGCACGTCGCGCAGCCGCTCGAGATGCGCCTGGGTTGGGGTCAGGCCGGGCAGGTTGATGGCGGTGGTGTCGCCGGTGGCCTCGTCGAGCAGCTTGATGTTGTTGCGGGTGTGGCCGGGGATGCGCACGAAGCGGTCGGCGATGCCCTTGGCGGCGAAGAAGTCCTCGAAGGTGGGCGCGTTGATCTCGCCGATGAGGCCGGTGGCGACCACCGGCGGCTCGCCCGCCTGGCGCCAGTCCGACAGGCAGCCGGCGACGTTGACGCCCTTGCCGCCGGCGGCGCGGACCGAGGAGCGCGCCCGGTGCACGGTGCCGGGGACCAGCTCGCCCAGCAGGATGGCGTGGTCGATCGCCGGGTTCAGCGTCACGGTGACGATGGCGGGCACGGTCATCGGGGGAGGCTCCCTTCGCGTCGGATCGTCCGGTGCGTCAGCTCGTCCGGCCGGCCTGGTCCGGAACCTGGCCCAGACCATGGCGGAGGGCATGATGGCGCAACGCGGCGCGCGCGTCTCCGGGTCTCGCCTGGTCGAGCAGCACCAGGGTGCCGCCGTGCTCGGGCAGCACGCGGTAGAGGTGGGTCCAGTCGCCGCCGGCCTGCCGGTGCAGCACCAGGTGCCAGGCGCAGCGCCGCCGGCGTCCCAGATGGTCGCGGGCGGTGCCGACGCAGACCAGCTCGTAGGCGTCGCCACCGTTCACGGCGAGGCGGCGGCAGAGCGGCTCCCACGACCGGTCGACGGCGAGGTCTTGCGCAACGTCTCGCAGGGGGGCAGGCACGTCCAGCAAAATCCACGTCCTCCGGGCGGAGCGGGTCGACCCGATCGTTCGTGTCGTGCGGCGTGTTCCCGTGGATTGCCGGAAGCGGCCGCATCTCCCTGAACGGGACGCCACCTTGCCCGGGGAGGCAGGTTGGCGTTGGGGATCAGCCCAACTCCTGATGCGGCACAAACGCTAGCTGCGCCGACCGGGGGACGCAAGGCCGGACGCGATCGGGTAGTGTCTCAGTTTGAAATTGGAGGTGGCTGAGGCCCCTATCGCTCTCAAGCGGCTTTGCGTAGTCTGTGCTTAGCGATAAGCAAGGTAATGTCGGGTATGAGGGTCAAAGGTTTTCACGTTCAGGAAGGTGAGGACCGAGAATCACGCTGGAGTCTGATCCAATATGATGATGGCAAACTCTACGTGAACTTTGAGGAACGCTTCCACAGCGGTAACATGAAAGCCTTCATGTGGTCGATTGATACCTTCATGCGCGAAGAAAGCCTCGCCAAAAAACACTTGCAAGGTTTGATCGATCGGATGTTCGACAATGCCTAAAGGACCTAGAGGCGAGCACCGCCCCCCTGACCTGATCGGAGCGGCTGTGAAGGTGGCCCGGATCGCGACGGGTGAGGAGCAAGACGAGCGCGAGGCGACTGCCAGCGCGGCGGCCCAGCTTGGGAAGTTGGGCGGCGCCGCTCGTGCCCGGAACCTGACGGCGGAGCAGCGGGCGGAGATCGCTAGGAAGGCGGCGGCGGGGCGCTGGAAAAAGGATTAACCTGTGGGTTAATCGCCGACTGGTACACCACTCTAACCCGTTTCGAGAGACGCCATTTTTCCGTTCCTGTTGCTCGAAGGAACAGTTTTATCTCCCCCTCCTGGGTTATAAGGCAATTAATCTGAGGAGTGGCTAAAGGGGCGCTGTTAGCAGTATTATCAATAGTCATGTCGATACCGATATGGAAACCAGTTGGATTTCCGGGTAATTCAATCTTTAGCTGAAGCGCCAGAGGCCCTCTCTTCTTACAAAGTAATTCAATCCAGAAAGCAAGATTTATATTGGCAGGGAGCATAGCAATGTTAATAACATTGGAATATACTCCAACAAGAATATGCTTGTGACTTATCTCCTGACGAATATCGTCACAAACCACGACGTTCTCAACAGTAAACTCGGATGCCATTATAATAGCTTTTACGGGATAACAGAAAATTTAATGTTGCTTTCGTTTGTAACCCCTGACGTCTGAGTTATTTGCACAGCTGTATTTTCTTTAGGACGTGCTGAATTAAGTTCGTGAAACTCATTACCTTTCACTGCCGCCCTAAATTCACTGATGCTAAATTCCATTTCAGCCCCCAAAGCAAATAGGATGTCGCTGACGCTATCTAACGTCCAGTTTGCCGGCCCGGATAACCAATGACTGATTTGCGAAGGACTCTTACCTGTCGATGCGGCAATATCACGCCGCTTGACACCACGATCACCAGCCGCCTGAACAGCTTTGATAACAGTCTCATATACCCGATTCTTCTGCCTTTGCCGAAAGTAATTTCGGCCAGGAAGGGCGCTCATGATGGTATCCTGACGTTCTTCTCAGCATTTGTTGTGATGTAGCTCTCGTAGAATTGAGCTGAAAAGGGCTCAAGATCACCCAAGGCGAGTCTCCAGGACTCTTCGCAGGCAAGCTTTTCCAGCTCCCACTCAAGGCTCCATTTTCCTTTGAGGCCGGCTCTCTCAACGACATGCGTTCCGACAAAGACGTCCTCATGGGCAAACCGACCAAATACGCGGAGTGAGGGCCTCGGCCGAATACTCTTCAATTCCCAGAACCCCTGCTTCTTTGGCTCTAGCCACTTCATCAAACCCCAGTTGATGTAACCTCCTTCAACAAAATGTGAGATATCAGCCTCAAGCTTCTCCCATCGAGCCAGCGTCACAGCATCTGACGATGCAATGCCATCGGTTAAGGTTTCCATAAGCGGTCGAGTCATCAAAAAGGCTCTGGGTTCCGCGGCCCAGGGTATGCGAGGCCGAAAAGGGATCAGCCTGCCCTCCACAATTGCCCGTTCAACCTGGGGCAGAGTTGTGTTATATATCAACTTTTCCCTACGGTCAATCAGAGTTTATTACGGTAGAGGAGAATGGACCCGACCAAACATAACCGCAAACTGCATTTATCGCTTGACGGTAAGCAAACAAGTTCATATAGATTGGCGATGAATAAGCTCACCCTCGCCAGGCGTGTTCAGATCCTCTCAATGCTCTGCGAGAGCAGCTCCATGCGGTCGATCAGCCGGGTGGTGGACGTCTCCATCAACACCGTTTCGGCCCTGCTGGTGGACGCGGGGCGGGCCTGCGCCGCCCACCACGACGCCACGGTCATCGGCGTAAAGGCCAAGCGAGTCCAGTGCGACGAAATCTGGTCCTTCTGTTATGCTAAGGAAAAGAACGTGGCCGGCGCCAAGGCCGCCCCGGAGGATACCGGCGACGTCTGGACCTGGACCGCGATCGACGCGGACTCCAAGCTGATCGTCTCCTATCTCGTAGGTGGCCGCGATGCCGGCTATGCCCACGACTTCATAGGCGATGTGGCCGCCCGCCTCGTGAACCGGGTCCAACTGACCACGGATGGCCACAAGGCTTACCTAGATGCCGTGGAGGGCGCGTTCGGCGCCGAGGTCGATTACGCCATGCTGATCAAGCTCTATGGCGCGACGGTCGGCGGCGCAGGTCGCTACAGCCCGGCCGAATGCACCGGCATCGTGAAGCAGCCGATCGAAGGCCGCCCCGATAAGAAGCATATCAGCAACAGCTTTGTAGAGCGCCAGAACCTCACCATGCGGATGTCCATGCGCCGCTTAACCCGGCTGACCAATGGGTTCTCCAAGAAGGCCGAGAACCATACCCACGCGCTGGCCCTCTACTTCACCTTCTACAACTTCGTCCGGATGCATAAGACGCTCCGTTGCACCCCCGCCATGGCGGCCGGGATCAGCGATCGGCTATGGAGCATGGAGCATGTGGTGGCGCTGATCGACGCGCGGGCCGAGGCGCCGAAGGCGCGCGGACCTTATAAGAAGCGAGTGGCGAAGGAGGAGTAGCTGTCGAGGATCAATACCGCCCTCATCGGGCGAGCTGGCGAGATGATGGTCGCGGCCGAGCTGATGCGGCGCGGGGTAGAAATCGCCCATCCCGCGTCGGATGCCGGCGTGGATCTCCTGGCTTATCACTTGGACACCGGGTTAAGGACGGCGCGAAAGTTCGTCCCGATCCAGGTCAAGGCATTCTCTGGGACTGGCTACCGATTTCTGAAAACGTGGTTTGATCGAGCTCCCGACCTAGCCCTCGTGCTGGTCAACAACCTCGCCACGACGCCGCAATGCTACGTATTTCGTGGGTTGCCCGACATAGAGGATGCGATCGGCAAGCACGCCCTAACGCCCTCATGGGTTGATCGCGGCATCTGGTCGGCTACGGAGTTATCCGCTCCCGACGCTCGCTTGCTGCTGCCGCACCGCGACCGTTGGGAGCGGATCGCCGATCAGTTTGCAGCACCTACGATTTCAAACTGAGACACTACCGGCGATCGGACCCCGCTTGACCGCCGCCCGCGCGCGGGCTTGCCTGCGGGCTCTCCTGCCCGGGATCGCATCGCGATGGCTCACATGATCTGGTCCCGCCCCGCCCGGTCCTGGCGCAGGAGGATGCTAGCGGTCGGGCTGCTGTCGGCGATGGCGGCGGGTGCCGCGGCGCCGGCGCGGGCGGCGGCGCCCACGCTGATGCGGTTCCCGAACGTGTCGCAGGGCCGTATCGTGTTCGTGGCGCACGGCAACCTGTGGAGCGTGCCCAAGGCGGGCGGCACCGCGCTGCGGCTGACCGCCGATCCCGGCCAGGACGTGATGCCGCGTTACTCCCCGGACGGGAAGTGGATCGCCTACACCGCCACCACGCAGGGCAACGAGGACGTCTACGTCATCCCGGCCGGCGGCGGCGAGGCGCGCCGGCTGACCTTCCACTCCGACGTGGTGGCGAAGGCGCCGACGCGCTGGGGCCCGGACAACATGGTGGTCACCTGGACGCCGGACTCGAAGTCCATCGTGTTCATGTCGCGCCAGATGGATTGGAACCCGTCGCAGAACCGGCTGTTCACGGTGCCGCTGGCGGGCGGGCTGCCGACGCTGCTGCCGCTCGACCGAGGCGGCCTGCTGACCTACGGCCCGGACGGGCACACGATCGCCTACACCCGCATCTTCCGCGACTTCCGCACCTGGAAGCGCTACGACGGCGGCCGAGCCGAGGCGGTCGACACCTACGACTTCGATACCAGGACGCTGACCCACATCACCGACTGGAAGGGCACCTCGACCTCGCCGATGTGGGTCGGCCGCAAGATCTACTTCCTGTCGGACCGCGACGCCAACCGGCGCGAGAATATTTGGGTCTACGACCTGGACACGAAGCAGACCGCGCAGGTCACGCACTTCGCCGACACCGACATCGAGTTCCCCTCCTACGGCGACGACAGCATCACCTTCCAGCAGGGGGGGAAGTTGTGGGCGGTGGACCTGCCGAGCCAGGCGCTGCGCGAGGTGCGGGTCGACGTGCCGGACGACGGCACCCGCACGCAGCCGCGCTGGGTGAACGTCGCGGGCGCGATCCGCGACGTCGACACCTCGCAGACGGTCGACTACGCGCTGGCGCCCAACGGCGCACGCGCCGCCTTCTCGGCGCGCGGCGACATCTTCACCGTGCCGGCCGAGCACGGCACCATCCGCGACATCACCAACACCAGCGGCGCGGACGAGGACCATCCGGCCTGGTCGCCGGACGGCCGCACCATCGCCTACACCACCGACGGCAGCGGCGAGCAG
>CAXTJM010000087.1:0-6159 GCA_964244585.1 uncultured Acetobacteraceae bacterium
CGAACATCAGGGCGGGGAACACCGCCGTGCCCATGCCCCAGCCGACCAGCATGCCGTCCGAGTCTCGCATCTGCCGGGGCGCTTGTGGCCGGATGGACCAGCCGAAGCGGGCAGCACCCTCGTCGTAGCACTGGCGTAGCGCCTTAGAGGAGAACGGCTTGCCATTGATCGGCTCGACCTCGGCGTAATTGACTTGGCGGAACACCAGCGGGTCCATGCCGCAGGCGAGTGCCATCTCGTCGATAGCACTCTCCAGCGCAGCACTGCCGGGTGCCTCGCCGGGCGCGCGCATGAACAACGGGGTGCCGGTATCGATGCGGACTGCCTCGTGCGTGGTTGTGATGGCAGGGCTGGCGTACAGCGTGTGGGAGGAGTTGGCCGCCGGTTCGATGAAGTCGTCGAACGTGCTGGTGGCGGTTTTGGCATGGTGGCCGATCGCGGTGAACTGACCCTTGTCGTCAGCACCCATGCGTATGGTCTGCCGGGTGGGTGCGCGATGGCCGACCGGGCCGAACATCTGCTCGCGCCGCAGCACCAGCTTGACCGGGCGGCCGACCACCCGGGCGGCCATGATGCCCAGGATCTGTGGGCCGGAAACCAGGCCTTTGGAGCCAAAGCCGCCGCCGAGATAGGGGCTGCGGATGGCGATGTTGTCCGGCCGAATGCCAAACAGGCCGCCGATGCGCTGCTGCGCCATGACCATGCCCTGGCTGGGCGTGTCGACGGACAGGGTGTCGCCATCCCACTCGGCTACGATGGCGTGCGGCTCCATCGCGTTGTGGTACTGTGCCGGGGTGTCATAGATCGCGTCCATCCGGACGGACGCGGCGGCAAGCCCGGCGGCCAGGTCACCGGTGCTCTCGGTGGCCGGAGCACCGGCGCCGACCATCGCGGGGACAAAGCTGCCCGCGGCGTCCAGGCCCGACCGTGCAGGTTCCGTATCATACTGCGGGGCGAGCATCGCAGCGCCTTCGGTCGCGGCCTCCAGCGAGTCCGCGACCACGACGGCGATGGGCTGGCCGGCGTAGCGCACGGCGTCCGTCTGCAGCACCTCCATTTTGAACATGAACGGGTGCAGCTTGGCGTCCGGGTCCATCGCGAGCTTGGGGGCGTTGGCCGGGGTCATGACCTCAATCACACCGGGATGCGATTTGGCGGCGGCCACGTCCAAGTGGGTGACGCGGCCGCGGGCGACGCTGCTTACGGCCAGCACGGCATAGACCATGCCGGCCGGATGGTTATCGGCGGCGAAGCGGGCCTTACCCGTGGTCTTCAGCACGCCTTCCCGCCGGGTGAGCGGCTGGCCGATGCTGGAGCCCATGCGGACATGCGCGGGGGCTTGCGTCAGGGTGATCTCAGCCATGGGCGGCGACTCCTGCGAAGGGGGAGGCGGGAAGCGCGGGCATGCGCGCGGGCGTGCCGGCGGCGGCCAGGGTCAGGGCGCGTACGATGATCCTGCGGGCAAGTTCGATCTTGAAGGCGTTGTCGCCGGAGGGTTCGGCATCGGCCAGCGCAGCTTCCGCGGCCCGGCGGAAGCTAGCCGGATGGGGCGTGGCGCCGCCCAGTACGGCGTCCGCCTCGCGAGCGCGCCAAGGCTTCAGCGCAACGCCGCCGAGGGCGATCCGGGCCTCGGCGATGGTATCCCCCTCCATCCGCAGGGCGGCAGCGGCGGAGACGACGGCGAAAGCGTAGGAGGTGCGTTCGCGGACCTTGAGGTAGCGGGCATGGCCGGCGAACCTCGCGGCGTCCGGCGGCAGGCGGATGGCGGTGATTAGTTCGCCGGGTTGCAGCTCGCTCTCCTTCTCCGGCGCGTTGCCGGGGAGGCGGTGGAAGCTCTCGAGCGGGATGTTCCGCCGGCCGGATGCGCCCTCGACCTCGACGATCGCGCCGAGTGCAACCAGGGGGACGCAGAAATCGGAGGGGTTGGTGGCGATGCAGTGCACGCTCCAGCCGAGGATGGCGTGCGAGCGGGTCTCGCCCCCGATGGCATCGCATCCGGCGCCGGGTTCTCGTTTATTGCAGGCGCTGGCCGTGTCATAGAAATACGCGCAGCGGGTCCGCTGCAGCAGGTTGCCACCAACGGTCGCCGCGTTGCGGAGTTGGGCGGAGGCGCCGGAGAGCAACGCTTCGGCTACGGCAGGATAACGGCTGGCGAACACCGGATCGTACGCCAGGTCCGCATTGCGGACGAGAGCGCCGACCCGCATGCCCCCATCGGCAAGAGACTTGATCTGGTCGAGTCCGGGCAGACGGCCGATATCGACCACATGGCCGGGCCGCATCACGCCGCCCTTCATCAGGTCCATGAGGTTGGTGCCGGCGGCAAGGTAGGCGGCCCCGGGCACGGCGCCGGCCTTGATCGCCTCGGCGACGCTGGCAGGGCGGACGTATTCAAAGTGGTTCATGCCGCGTCCCTCCGCCGGGATGCGTCCATGGTCCGCTGGGCGTCCAGCACTGCGTCCGTGATGCCGATATAGGCGCCACAGCGGCACAGATTGCCACTCATTGCCTCCCGCACCCGCTCCGGATCAGTCCCAGCATGGCCCTCGCGGATCAGGCCGATGGCACTCATGATCTGACCCGGCGTACAGAAGCCGCACTGGAAGCCGTCATGCGCGATGAAGGCAGCCTGCACGGGGTGTAGTTGGTCGCCGCTCGCGACGCCCTCGATCGTTAGGATGTCCGAGCCGTCCAGGCTCGCCGCCAGCGCGAGGCACGAGTTAACCCGGCGGCCATCGACCAGAACTGTGCAGGCGCCGCACTGGCCGCGGTCACAGCCCTTTTTGGCCCCCGTCAGGTCGAGCCGCTCGCGCAGCAGGTCCAGCAACGTGGTCCGGGGGTCGTCGAGAATGATTCCCCGCTCGGCTCCGTTGATCGTCAGGGTGATTGACAGGCTCATGCGATACTCCGAACAGACCTGTTGAGTGGGTTGCAAATACGGAGGCACCCTCCGTTTTACAAGAGGAGCCATCCTGCGCCATCAGGCAATAGGTAAGCCGGCACGAAAACCCCGAGCCGACAGCGTCCGCAACCGCGAGCGCGTGCTGGGGGCGGCCAAGGTCGTGTTTGGCGATGGCGGTCCAACCGGCAGCCTGGAAGCCGTTGCCCTTAGGGCAGGCGTCGGGATTGGGACGCTCTACCGGCACTTCCCGACTCGCGAGGCGCTGTTCGAGGCGGTCTATCGCCGCGAGGTTGAGCAGTTGGTGGAACTGGCTGAGCAACTCGGCACCGACCTGCCGCCGCTGGAAGCGTTGCGCTCCTGGATGCATGCTAACGTCGAGTTCGTGGCCACGAAGAAAGGTATGTCCGCGGCCTTGGCCGTGGCTATCCACGCCGGCTCAGACCTCACCGCGTATTCGATGAACCGATTGGGCAGCGCGCTCGACCCGTTGCTAAGCCGGGCCATAACAGCGGGGGTGATCCGCCCCGATATCGGCAGGGAGGACATCCTGCGGACGGTCGTGGGACTCTGTTACACTCACGACAAGCCGGGCTGGACCGCGAACGTGCTCCGCCTGGTCAACGTGTTTTTGGACGGGATGCGGCGTGGCGGCTGATACCCCACGGTCAACCAGGCTTCGCCCAACCTTTCCATTCCACTCCCGAGCCGCACGTGCATGATTGGCGTGGGTCGATCGTACTTGACCTCAATCATGGCCAGCCGGCGGAATAGCTACTGCCCAACAACGTCCGGTTATCTGCATCACCTACTCCAGACCGGAAAGTCCGCTCTCGGCCCAGTTGGGTCGGCTCTACGCGTGCAGCAGGTGGAGGCAGACATTTGGTTATGTCCCTCGGAAGTCGTAAGCCACTCATCCGTCTTGCGCTTCAGCGAACCGCGGCTCCGGGGTTGATCCATGGATCGGCGATCCAACCGCAAAGGCGTTGATCTGATCGAACACGTCTGAGAACTAAAGGTCGAATTCCTCTTGGGTGACGTAGCCGATATGCCGCGTTGCTACAACATTGGGTAATGAGAGCAGCGGCTCGGAAGTGTCTCGCATGGGCTCTGTGTCGAATACATCGACTGCTGCCCCACCAGGATGGCCGGCCCTCAGCGCGGCGACCAAGGCTCCTGGCTCGATCAGGCCTGCCCGGCTCGTGTTGACGAGGATGGCAGACGGCTTCATTAGCGCGAGGTCCGCGCTTGTCACGATCTCCCGTGTCGCCGGCACGAGCCGCATGTGAAGCGAGAGGATGTCGCAGGATGCAAAGAACGCGTCCTTGGATTGGGCGACCGGCCAGGCTGAGCTTCTGGCTCGTTCTCGCGACGCCTCACGAGCCCAGACGATCACGTCCATGCCGAAGGCGCGACCGCATCCCGCGACAACTTCTCCAATGCGGCCCCAGCCGTATATGCCGAGGACCCTGCCCCTCAACGTTTGACCTACACCCGCGATCCAGTGCCCGGCCTTCAGCGAGGCGACTTGCGCTGGGATTTGGCGTGCAGAAGCGAGGACAAGCGCCCATGTCAACTCGGCGGCAGCGAAGGAGGGAGTGTCGGAATGCATGTTCGAGCAGAGCAGCACACCATTCTGGGTGCAGCCCGGTACGTCGACGTGGGGGTAGACGCTCCGCTGGCTGATCAGTCGCAGCTTTTGTAACCGGTCGAGGAGCCTACCCGTGATGCGAGTGCGTTCACGGATCAGGACCAGAGCTTCGGCATCGGCCAAACGTCGTGCCAGAATGTCCTCGTCCGCGGTGTGATCGGTCCAAATCTCGACATCATGCCCGTTGAGCTTGGAAAAGCAGGGTAGATGCCGAAGCGTGTCGTGCCAGTCGTCGAGGATCGCGACCTTCATGGCCGCGACGCCAAGCAATCCCGGCCGGCCTGAGTCAGCATGGCGCAATCCCTTTCACGCTGGACAAGACCGAGGTCCACGGCATCCTCCCAGACTGGCAGACGCGGGCAACTCGTCCCAACTTTCAATGGTGGCATTCAAAGCGCGGCGCTGGCAGCCGCGTGTGCGGGGCCGCAGCCAAGGTGTGAAAACGCGTCGAATGTTGACCCAGGCGAAGGTCCCGGATCTCGTTGTTATCGCTCAAGAAAGGCGTAATGGGGTGGGGTCACTTTTCGCGCGATATATGACCCCACCGAGCAACAACAATCTTCATAAGAAACAGAGGCTTGCGTCCGCCACGGAGGGGGTCAGCCGTGAAGGCGATTCTACACCCATACGCCTCGTCGGGCGTCTGCCCGCCCAGGGTCGAGTGGGTCGCCGAGTGTTGTAGTAGCTGATCCATCGCGTCAACCCGGCTCGCAGCTCGGATCCCGTCTCGAACGCGTGCAGGTAGACGCACTCATACTTCAGGCTGCGCCACAGCCGCTCGATGAACACGTTGTCCATCCATCGCCCGCGGCCATCCATGGAGATGCGCACCTGGGCACCCCTCAGCACATCGGTGAAGTCGGTCGAGGTGAATTGACTGCCCTGGTCGGTATTGAAAATCTCCGGACGTCCAAACCGGGCCAAAGCCTCCTGCAGCGCCTCGACGCAGAACGCCACGTCCATCGTATTGGACACCTGCCAGGCCAGCACCTTGCGCGTCGACCAGTCCATCACTGCAACCAGATACAGAAAGCCCCGCAGCATCGGGATGTACGTGATATCCGCAAACCAGACCTGGTTTGGACGGTCCACCACCAGGTCCCGCAGCAGGTAGGGATAGATCCGGTGCTCGGGGTGCGGCACCGTCGTCCGCGGCCGCTGGTAGATCGGCGCCAACCCCATCCTGGTCATCAGCCGCCGAACCCGCTTGGGCCCGCTTGGCGGCCGCCGCCGGGCCGATGGCGCCGGAGACCCCGGTCTATGCCGGACTGATCGTCGCTATTCCCGCTGGCGCCAGCCTGGCACGCTGGTGCCACCGGCGTTGGAACGGGCCCTGGTCGGGCCGCGCCCGCCTGTTCGCATTCGTGCCGCTGATATGGTTCGTGTCCGGCGATCTCAGGCGCAGCATCCCGCTCTTCCACCCCGTCCATTCCGATGCGCTGCTGCAGGCATGGGATCTGCGGTTGTTCGGCTGCAGCCTGCCGGACTGGTTTGACGGCCGGCTCGGCCCATGGCTGACCGAGGTGCTCAGCCTCTACTACATAATCCGGACGAGCGTTGGCCGCGGATGAACCAGCGATGGCAGGTGCGGCCTTTCTGTCCGAACCGC
>CAXTJM010000088.1:0-5788 GCA_964244585.1 uncultured Acetobacteraceae bacterium
ATGGCCTGCTTCAGCTACATCGAGGGCTGGTACAACCCGGTCAGGCTGCACTCGGCCCTGGGATACCGCTCGCCGATGGCCTACGAAGCCATAATGCAAACAGCAGAAGCCGACACGTAGCTCCCAAGTCCACAAACTGTCCACAAGAACGGGGCAACCTCAAGCCTCCTTAGCGTTATGCGGCGGCGGCCGCAGCCGGATCCTTGCCCCAGACGAACTCCGTCCCGTCCGCCCAGATCCGATGCAGCACCGTGGCGAGCTTACGCGCCAGCGCCACCCTTGCCCTCCGCATGCCCCGCCGCTTGGCGACGTCCATGGCCCAGCGCTTCAGCGTGCTGAACCTGGTTGCCCGTGTCAGCAACACATTGGCGGCGTCGTGCAGGGCCGTTCGCACGCCGGCGTCGCCAATTTTCGTGATTGCGCCTGTGACATCCATCTCGCCGGACTGGTAGCGCTTCGGCGTCAGGCCAAAGAAGGCGCCGACCGACTTGGACTTGGCAAACCGTGCGGGATCATCGACGCCAGCACGGTAGGTCAGCGACACCAAGGCGCCGACACCCGGCACCGTCATCAGCCGCCTGCAGACCTGGTCCTCCTTGACGATCGCCAGCACCTCGCGATGCAGCTTGGCGAAATCGCCCCACAACGCTCCGCGCGCTGTCAGCATCGGTTCTGCGATCCGCTCCAGCATGGCGTGCCCGCTCACCAGTTCGCGGATGCGTGCCGCCAGCCTGCCGCGGCTCACATCACCAACCTTCAACCCGAACCCGCGCAGCAAACCGCGCAGCGTCTGCTCCAGGTCCATGGCCTTGATCTGCATCTGCTTGCGTGCGGCGAGAAGCGCCCGAACTTCCTGCGATGGGACCGACTTGCGGTGTACGGGGCGATACCACCCCATGCGCAGTAACTGCGCGATCCCGCGGGCGTCACGGCGGTCGGTCTTGATCGCCATGGCCGACAGCGCCGCCTTGACGTGGCGCGTTTCGAGCAACACCGCCTCGAAACCCGCTGCCTGGAGCCCGTCATACAACCATTGCGACAAAGGCCCGGCTTCCAAGCCGACGCGGACGATCGCCACACCGAGACCACGCAGGAAGGCAACCAGCGCCTCCGGTTCGCTTGAGACCTTCGCCTCCCGAATGACCTTTCCGGCCGCGTCCAGCACGCACAGGCTGCTTAACTCCAGCGATACGTCGATCCCAACATGGTGTTCCATGACCGCCCTCCTGATGGACGGACCCGAACTGCTCGGATCCGCGTTGTGTCATCACTCTGGAAGAGACCCGCCTCGGATGTCAGCCCCGGTGCAGGCCCATTACGGCATCTACCGGAACCCCAACCTTGCCGAGCAGATCGCCCGCATTGAGCGTGCGCAAGAGCAGGTCCGTCAGTTCGCGGCCGAGCAGCACAAGATCATGGCCGAGCAAAGCAGGCTGCTGCAGCCCGGAAGCCTTTGGGTGGGCCAGGTTCTCACGCCAACTGCCGCCGTGGTGGCCGCTGTTAGCGTTTTGATCGCCGCCGCCCCGGTGCTGGCTCGCTGGCTCGGCAGCTAGAAAGTCCAGTTCGGTCCTGTAAGGGGAATGCTGCATGGTTTGAGCAGACCGTAGGATAGCCTTAAGCTGGGCAGGAGAAAAGGAACAGCACCGTGGCTCGCTCTCGCCGTTATACCCCCATCGCCAGCATCACCACTGCCGCCAGCGAGAAGCAGGACAAGCGGTGGGCCAACCGCATCCACCGCTCGGCCACCCGCTGCGCCATCAAACGCAGCACCGACCCGGACGCCATGGTGTTACCCATCCTGCGCGAGGTCAGCAACGAATGGGCAATGGCCAAGGACGGACGGTCCTGGTTTGGCCACCACATCCCCAAGCTGATGCGGAAATAGAATGTTACGGTGTCAGCCGTGGTTGCAGGAGCCGTAGCCATGGGCAAGCTGTTGGCAACGCTCATCTCCGCCGCAGATGCCCAATCTGCACAGCTTTGCGGTCACTGGGGCATAGTACTATAAGTGCAGCAAATCAGTTTTGTGCTGCCTGTTCGCCACCGCTCTGCCCGTTTGGCGAGCCATTCGGTGTCAAGTTGGATCTTGCGAGCCGCCATAATGGCTGTCAGCTGCTTGCTTGCTTCTTTGCTTAGCGTCGGCAGCATCTCTTTAATCATCTTAGAAGGGGTTTCACGGTCAGCTTGACTGCCGCAGTGCAGCCTAAGCCGCATGGGCCGGTGCGCAGGCGCGACGATCGGCTTGATCGTCTCGGTCGGCAGCGTCAGCGCATAGGCATTGCTGGTCTGCTCGGCCCGGCTCGCCCCTGGCCCGCCCTGCGGCCAGGGCCGCCGTACTAGGCGCTGCTCCCAAGCTAGCAGCCTTGCGTCACGCAGCGCCGCCAAGGCCCGGCGAACAGTGCTTTCGCTTGCCCCGGCATCTGTAGCCAAGGTGGCGTGGCTGGGGTCGCACTGGCCGTCCACGCCCAGCCGATGCAGCAGCGCCCGGCCGACCACGACGTGCAAGGCGGTTAACCGCCTGGCCCGGCGCTCCAGCTCGGCGCGGGCCAGCCATGCCCGGCGCTGGTCCGCATCGAGCGGCCGACGCGGGCCGTCGCCGAACACGCTCCCTTTGTGCCAGGGGCGAAGATGATGATGGCAAGGCGGGGTGCGCGGAAAGGCGCACGGATAGTCCTGAACAATGGGCAAAGCAGTGGCTTTCTCGGTTGGACCGAGGCCAGCGGGCGCCACCCATCAGGCAAAGCATTCCCAAGGCTAAGCGAGGGCTTGCAAAAAGTGCGGAGAACTGGAAGGATCAGTTTACCAGACGTGATCATCCCGGCTCTGCCGGATCGGGGGCCACCTTCGGGTGGCCTTCGGTGTTTCTAGGGTCTGTGCCGGCAAGTCCTTTCAGAGTCGCCACGCTCGGATGTGGCAATCACTATCGTGTCACATAGACCGGCATTCAGTCGAGTGCTCTGAGGGTTGGACGATCTACCTTATCGTCCGCACAAACCCACCAGAGACGCCGCAGCACAAGATTTTGACGCCATGACGCCCATACCTCAACACTTCATGGCGTCATTAAGCTATAGGAGGCAGCCCATGCTCGGCGAAAATCTTAGACAGGCCATCAAGCGCAAGCGCCTGTAGGCTGACACCCTCTGCCACTGCGAGCTGGTGAAGCCTGGCCCAATCGGCTCGCGCGATCCGGACGGTCAAAGCCACCGTCTCGCCCTGCGCACGCTTGCGGGCAGCTTTCGCAGGGGCCTGGCCCTTCACAGCGGACACCTTGGCCTTCGTGAAGGCTGCCAGGCCAGTCGGCTTTGCACTCACGCCATATGCTCCTGCATCCAAGCCCACAACGCGCGAACCTCGTCCGCTGCCTTGCCGTCTGCCTCGAACTCCGTCACCGCCCGTCCAGTCGCCAGCGCGCGCGAGAACGCCCGGCGGTCAGTGATCTCGACAGGCGCCACAAGCAATCCATACCCCGCCAAGGCTTGCCGCGTCTCTGCAATCTCCGGCGCGCGGAAGGGGCAGGCGGATAGCACGAACGCCGCCTTGGTCCCGGCCGCCTTGACGATCCTTACGGCTCCCTCCGCAGCCGCAATATCGAACGCGGATGGCCGGCATGGAATCATGACAAGGCTGGACGCCCGGGCGATCTTGGACGCTTCCGGAGAGGCGTGCGGCGCTGCATCCACGATCGCGAGCCGCATGCCTTCGCTGCGGGCGGCGGCAAGCACACGCTCCAGCTCGGAAACGTTGGCGGTCGCAACAAGCGGCATCTCTGCCTCACGGGCATCGCCCCAAACAGTAGCGGACTTCTGAGGGTCGGTATCGATGAGCACGACCGGCGTGCCGCCTTCGTGAGCCGCAACGGCCGTGTGGACGGACAGGGTGGTTTTCCCGCTGCCGCCCTTCTGGCTCAGAAAGGATAAAACCTGCACGCCATCATGGTGCGAGAACGATTTCAGTATGTCAATGCATGGCTTCAGCAAGTAATGGCGTCATGACGCCATTAAGTTGCTTCGTATCTCAGCGCGGGGGTTCCGTGGCTATCGAAACCCAGATATGGCGTGATGAGCAGGCCAAGCCGGCTGCGGTTCGGACGGAGCGGCAACTGGACCTGGAGAAGGCCCTGGATGCCCTCAAGAAGAACACCAGGCCGCCCAATCCGAAAGCGGCCTAGAAAACCAAGGGGAGCCTTGCGGCTCCCCTGGCATTTAGCTCAACCCTCTCTTGCGAGAGGGGAAACGGTCATCCGCTGCCGGAGCCGCAATGCATTACAAGTTACGCGCAGCGCGTAAGTTTTTCAAGCTTCGAACGGCCTTGGCAGCCACCTAGTCAGCCGGGCCAGGATTTCGTTGAACTCGGCGTTGGAGACGCGGGGGATTGTGCCGCGGACCTGGGAGAAGCGGCTCGGGGCGACGGTGTAGGGGTGATTGCACACGGCCCAGCTCGTTTGCCCGTCGATGTGAGCGGCCAACTTGCAGGCCCATGGGCTGTCGCCCTGCGGCTCGGTCGTGGTCGGAATCACCAGGCAGGGGCCGTAGAGGGTGTTCTTGTACGACACCACCACAACGGGCCGGATCTTCCACATCTCGGGGAGCTGGGCGTCGCGCGGGAAGTCGCACCAGTAGATTTGCCCGAGCTTGGGGGCGGCCGTGATGCGGGGTTGGACGCGGGGCGGCCTTTGCTCGGGCTGCGGGCCTTTCGGCGGTGGGGTTTCGGCTTGGTCGGTCATGCCGCATGGGCAGTGCCGGTGCTGGCGCCGTCAAGTATTTGCCCATTAAGCTGAGGTGTTTCAGGCCGTCATGCGACGATCGGCATCTTGGGCCACCACAGCGCTGCGACGGACCTTGGAACCCGCCCAACCCTTCTGCTGTCGGTCCAGATTTCCGCCTGGACGTTCTCCGGCAACCCGCGTTCCGCAAGCTCGCAAACGGCGTCGTCCGTCGAGCATTTGGCAGAGTAACCTTCGACGGCTCTGCCACGTTCGTTCAGGACATAGATCTGGTAATAGGCCATGCGAACCTCCGACTTGCCGAGGCGGGAGGACAGCACCTCTCTGCTACCGATGCCTTGAATACACTTGCCTGGTAGTAGAACTACCATAGCAAGAACTATCGGCGCAGCCAGCAACTTCTGCGTGTGGTTGTGGTCACCACGTAGGTTCTGGGCGATACAAGGGCAGCATCGATGGCCGTCTCGCGGCATCGTGTCCGTTCCAACGCATACCGCTGCGCTCGCCCGCACGTAACCCTTTGTTCAACGTGGCCAAGGGCATCCTTGGTGGAGGGGCAGGTGGCCGCAGTCAGGGTCCTGCTGGTTGAGGACGAGAACCTCATCCGCATGATGACCGCCGAGTTCCTCCAGGACGAGGGGTTCGAGGTGACGGAGGCCTGGGATGGCGACGAGGCCGCCAGGCTGCTCGACGGTCCCGCCCGCTTCGATGTCCTGTTCACTGACGTGCGGATGCCCGGGAGGTTGGACGGCATCGGCGTAGCCATACACGCCCGGCGCCGGTGGGCCACCCTGCCGTTGCTGGTCGTATCCGGCTACGCGGCGCAGCTCATCGCCCGGCTTGCCGTGCTGGACCCAGCCGCCATGTTCATCGGCAAGCCCTATGACCTGGACGGGATTGCGGATGCCCTGAGGCGTTTGACACAATAGCCCCGCTGCTTGGTGCGATAGTCGTGATGAAAGGCTGGCTTCTGCGCTGGTCAGCGCGCGAGGCGGGCCTTGCTCAGACGCATGGTCACGACGACGCCCTTGGTCGGCCAGTCGAACGTGATGGAGCCGCCGA
>CAXTJM010000089.1:0-5591 GCA_964244585.1 uncultured Acetobacteraceae bacterium
GATCTGCGGCAGCAGCTTGAACGCGGGATGCTCCGACAGTCCGATGTTGAACGTGATAGGCGACAATTTGGGGTCAAACTGCTGCGCGAACCCTAGCGTCCGCTGAATGTCCTGCAGCGCTCGCCCAAGCGGCAACGACAGATCGATCGCCCGGGGCGTGGGTTGCAAACCGCTCTGACTGCGCACGAACAGCTCGTCGTCCAGCAGCGACCGCAGTCTCGCCAGCGCCGCGCTCATCGCTGGCTGAGTCCGGCCGATGCGACGCCCCGCCTTGGTGACGCTGCGCTCCGACATAAGCGCGTCGAACGCAACCAGCAGGTTCAGGTCGATGCCGTGCAAATCCACTAGATGGATGTCCTTACATACCTTTTATCGATGGATAGCATCGGAGTCCGACGAGTTAAATAGGCCGACCAAGCCGATTGGAGGGTGTCAATGGCGGCTAAGACAGATCATCCCGGAGCCACTGGGCTAACGACGGAAGAGTTCAATGCGATCATTGCGTTGTATACCGCTTTCGAGCGTGGCGATGGTGCTTTGCTCGATCAGGCCATCGCCGAAGACTGGCATGATATTCCGCTCGCGCCGGGTCAGGCATCGGGCAGAGACGGCATGAAGCCCGTTCTTGCAGCATTTCACGCAAGCTTTTCCCAGCTCAAGGTGGTCGTTCATGAGGTAGTCGGTGCTGCCGGACGTGCCGGCGTCCGTGCCGAAATCCGCGGCAGGCATACCGGTGAGTGGTTCGGCCGCCCCGCCACAGGCGCGATCTTCGCGATCCCGCTGCACGAGTTCCATCATCTCGACGAAGGTCGCATCACCCACACCTGGCACCTGGAGGATTGGTTCGGGTGGCTGAACCAGATCGGCGCGGAACACCCGTCTCAGAACACCTAAGCCTATCCCACACGACAAAAGGAGTTAGATGATGCCGTTTGCCAATTTCAAATTCCCTCAAGGCATGATGACGCCCGAGCAGAAAGCCGAGATCGTGCATCGCACGACCGACATGTTCGCCGAGTACTTCGGCGAGGGCGTTCGCCCCTACACGATGGTGCTTGTCGACGAGGTGGTCGACGGTGGTTTCGGGCGTGCCGACGAGGTGTTCGACCTCAAGGCGCTTGCCAAAATGAAGGGCAATGACGGGTCGGCCTGACGCACGACCTGGCCCCGCTATCCTAGATCATCGTCCAGGGAGGAAGCCATGGCTTCGCAAAAGAAATCCGCCATCATAACCGGCTCGTCTAAAGGCATCGGGGCCGCTGTCGCGCAGCGGCTCGCAGCCGATGGCCTAGCCGTCGTCATCAACTATTCCAGCAGTGCCGACGCTGCTGACGCGCTGGTGTCCGAGATCCAGGCGGCAGGCGGCACTGCCGTCGCGATCAAGGCGGATGTCAGCGACCCCGTTGCGGTCGAGGAGCTGTTCGATCAGACCGAGCAGGCGTTCGGCGGTGTCGACGTGCTCGTCAACAATGCCGGGATCATGAAGCTCGCGCCTCTTGCCGAGACATCGGACGAGTTGTTCGATCAAACGATCGCCATCAACCTAAAAGGCGCTTTCAACGGCATGCGCGAGGCGGCCAAACGCCTGCGCGAGGGTGGCCGCATCGTCAGCTTCTCGTCAAGCGTCGTGGGCCTCTATCAGCCGACCTACGCTGCCTATGCTGCAACTAAAGCAGGCATCCAGGCGATGAGCCACATCCTGTGCAAGGAACTGGGCGGCAAGAAGATCACGGTCAACGTCGTCGCGCCAGGTCCGGTCGCGACCGACCTTTTCCTCAGGGACAAGACCGACGACGACATCAAGCCGATCGTTGGACGCACCCCGCTCGCCCGGCTTGGTGAGCCCGAGGACATCGCCCGCATCGTCTCGTTCCTGGTCGGACCGGACGGCGGCTGGATCAACGGCCAGGTTCTCCGCGCCAATGGCGGTATCATCTGAGGAGCGCAACCATGGGCCAGATCGTCCTCGTCACCGGCGCGTCAAGCGGCTTCGGCCGCATGATCGCGACCGACCTCGCTGCCGCCGGCCATACTGCCTACGCATCGATGCGCGGCACGGCGAAGAAGAACGCCAAAACAGTCGCCGACATCGCCGCCACTGCCAAGAACAGGGGCATCGACCTGCGCACGATCGAGCTCGACGTGCAGGACGACGCTTCGATCGGGGTGGCGGTGGGCGACATCATGCGCGAGCATGGCCGCATCGACGTTGTCGTGCACAATGCCGGGCACATGGTGTATGGCCCTCTCGAGGCTTTCACGCCCGAGCAGCTTGCCGAGCTCTACGACATCAACGTGCTCGGCACCCAACGCGTCAACCGTGCCGTTCTGCCCCACATGCGCGCGGCAAAGGTCGGTTTGCTGGTATGGACGTCTAGCACCAGCGTGATGGGCGGGATCCCTCCGCTGCTTGGTCCCTATTTCGCCGCCAAGGCCGGCATGGATCAGATCGCCGTCTGCTACGCGCGCGAGCTGGCGCCGCTCGGGATCGAAACCGCGATCGTCGTGCCCGGTGCATACACCAAGGGCACCAACCATTTCCCCAACGCGGGCAAGCCGGAAGACGACGAGCGCGCCAAAGCTTACGAGCAGGCTTGGCCCGCCGGCTTCGCCAAGCGCATGCAGGACGCGCTTGCCGCCACCGACCCGAAGGACTCCGATCCTGGTGAGATCGGACGAGCGGTCGTGACGATCGTGGACACACCGGCGGGCAAGCGCCCGTTCCGCACGGTCATCGATCCCGCTGACGATGGATCGGCAGTGTCCTTCCCAGTCGTGGACCGCGTGCGCGAGCAGTTCCTGCACCGAATCGGCTTTCCAGACCTGCTGCATCCCACAGTGTAGGGCAGCTCAAGGTTCTGGTGCATTCCGGGCGGATATACCAAGACAGTCAGGCCAAAGCCCTTCGTGCACCGGCGTCGCGAGGGGCGGTCTTAGGTTGAACATCTCAATCAGCTCGTTCTACTTGGCTTTGGTGGCGAAGAACGTTGGGGGAGTGATCATGACCTCTGGTTTTATCTTCGGACGTTTCTTAATTCCCACGGCCATGGTGGCATTCCTCGCTACCGGCGGGGTCGTACCGGCATCGGCCTGGATCGTGCCGCACGCGGGAGGCGCCATTCCGGTGCTAGCCGATCGCATCGCCGGGCAGGCATCGCTGCTGCACGCGGACGATCCAGTCACGCCCGAATACCTGTTCGCGTCGCTCAAACGGCTGCACTAGGACATGGCGGGCTTCCCGCTGCCCCGCCTCGCTCCCGCGGTTTTGCAGATCGCCGATCCGGATCGGCTCCACTACGGCAGCGACTGGCCGTTCACGCCGCTTGACACGGTGACGCAACTGGCGGGCGAGTTGGAGGCGACGCCGCTGGTCGACGACGCCCTCAAGCAGCGCATCTTCATGGCCAACTCCCTGGCGCTCTTCCCGCGCCTGACGCAGCGAACCGGGAATTGTGATCCGAACACCACCCCTCCATCGAACCACCATCGTGCGAGGCCATCCCATGGCGCCCACGACCACCCGTGACGAGCCCGCCACCAGCGACCGGGCGGTCGCCCTGACGCTCACCGTCAACGGCCGCGAGCAGCAGCTACCGGTCAAGCCGTGGACGACGCTGCTGGATCTGCTGCGCGAGCGGCTGGACCTGACCGGCAGCAAGAAAGGCTGCGACCATGGCCAGTGCGGCGCCTGCACCGTGCTGGTGGACGGCAAGCGTTTGAATAGCTGCCTGGTGCTGGCAGTGATCCGGCCCGGCGCAGACATTGTCACCATCGAAGGGCTTGCAGAGGGCGAGGAGTTGCACCCGTTGCAGGCCGCCTTTCTACAGCACGACGCGTTCCAGTGCGGCTACTGCACGCCCGGCCAGATCTGCTCCGCGCAGGGGCTGATCAACGAGGGCCACGCGCACAACCGGGACGAGGTACGCGAACTTAGTGGCGATGAACGTCAGCACGCCGTGCCCGATGCGCGGGCCAGGATGGGAAACCGGGTGCGCCACGCCTGAAAACGTGGATACGGTCATGATCGACGGCCGGATCCTGAAGCGCGGAGGCCGGCTGACCATCATCGACGTTCCAGCCGTCATAGGTGGTGCACGCGCGTCGCTTGCCGGCGTTCGGTAGAGAGCAAATGGCACTGAGCCAAACATCAGCATCCAGGACATCAATGCGCTGACATAGATGAAATCGATTGGGCCTTCTGGTCCAGAAGGCGAATATGGGCAATGGGGGCCGTCGGTCTCCTGCAAACCCTTCAGCGGACGTCTAACATGCTCAATCCACTCAGCGGCCGGCTGGCCGACCCATGGCAGAGACCGGCGGCATTGGGATTGCTGCGGGTCATCGCCGCCTACATGTTCATCCTGCACGGCACGTCCAAGCTGTTTGGCGTGCCCTATGTCGCCATGTTTGACAGCCTGCATTTCCTGTCCTTGGAAGGCTTAGCCTCCGTGCTGGAAACCTTCGGCGGGATTGCGATCCTGCTAGGCGTTTACGTGCGCCCTATCGCCTTCGTCTTTTCCGGCGAGATGGCCGTGGCCTACTTCATAGCGCACGCGCCAAACGAGTCGATTTTCATGCCCTGCTGAACGCCGGTGAGCCAGCAGTGCTGTATTGCTTCATCTTCCTGCTTTTCGCGGTAACTGGCGGCGGGGGTTTGTGCCTGCAGGACCATCTACCGAGCTGGATTTCCAAGGCGAAGCAAAGTGACCGGCCCGGTGCAGATCGAGTCTCTTGCGCTTCCAACCGTCACCGCGGCGCCACGAACCCGCGATGAATAACAGCTGGGTTGAGGAACACCATGAATAGCTCTCGGTTCGCGACGGGCGTTGGCGCGAATTTGGATCAGTCTCGACTCCTATTGCCCGTGCTGGGCAATTTCTATCGAATAGCCGAGCCCGCCTGCTACGCGCTGCTTCGCCTTGCGTTCGGCATCATCCTGGTAACGCATGGGTTGCCAAAGATCCTGGGCGAGGGCCACGGTGGAATGGCAGACCCGACAGCAAGCGCCGTTAACTTTATTCAGAACCGTCTCCATCTGCCGGCGCCGGCAATGTTTGGCGCCTTCGTGACGGGGCTTGAAAGCGTCGGTGGCATCCTCCTCGCGCTCGGCTTGGCGACCCGTCTAGTCGCGCCCATGGTCGGTGTAGAAATGGCAACGATCTGCTTCATTCTTGGGCCGACCTGGGTTTGGCTCGAGCGTGGCATCGAATACCCGTTGCTGATGGGCTTTCTTGCCCTGTTCATTTCCCTTCGCGGCGGCGGACGGTTTTCACTGGACCATCTAATCGGCAAGGAGATTTGACAGCAAATCCCAATCTCTCCTGGTTTCCGGCAGGCGTTGCCATCGTGGTTACGCAACGACCCTCCGGTAGATCACCCATATCAGCGCGGCCACCTTAACCGGGTTCAGCTCCGGGCACTTCGCGGCTAGCGGCACGATGGTGATGTTGGATGGCATCGCCAGGCGCTCGGAGATGTGCCATCCGGCCTGGTCGACCAGCAGCGCGCAGTGCTTGCCCGGCGTGACCCGGGCGGCGATCTCCGCCAGATGCAGGCTCATCGCCTCGGTGTTGCACCAGGGCAGGACCAGG
>CAXTJM010000090.1:0-4408 GCA_964244585.1 uncultured Acetobacteraceae bacterium
GCCTTGGCCGCCTGACACAACCCAAACAGCCTCCGACAAACCCGGGGCGGTTCAGTTCCCGTGAGTTCGATCGCGTGCAGCATGGCTGTGTGGTCGCCCGAGGCGGAACTCATTTGCAGGTTCACGCGTGAGACCCCGCCCAAATCGTCGCTCAGCCGGCGGAGCTTGGCCGCGACCGTGGCCGGATCGCCGATCAAGTACGGTCCGTCTGGGCGCAGAAGGCATCGAACTGGGCCGCGGTCGGATGCGGCGAGCCCCGCTCGCGGCCGAGCTTGGACCACATGTCGTGCCAGCCCGGGTAGAAGGCAGCCTTGGCCGCGCCTGTGGTCTCGGCGGTGAAGCCGACGGCGTGCACGCCGACCTTCAGCCGGGCGGGCGGCACGCCGGCCTTGCGGGCAGCATCGCGGTAAAGATCGACGAGTGGGCGGAAGCGGCGGAACTCGCCGCCGATGATCGCCACCATCAATGGCAGGCCGAGCATGCCCGCGCGGACAAAGGAGGCAGGCGTGCCGCCGACGCCGACCCAAACCGCAGCTCTGCCTGCACGGGACGTGGGAAGACGTCCTGGCTTTGGAGCGGCGGCCGGAAGCGACCGGACCAGCGCAGGTGCGGCTCCGACCGAAGCGCCAGCAGGAGCAGCAGCTTCTCCTCGTACAGCGCGTCGCGATCCTCAAGCGCGTGGCCAAACAGCGGGTAGGCCTCCACGGAGGAACCCCGGCCGGCGACGATTTCGGCCCGGCCGCCCGAGATCAGGTCAAACGTGGCGTAGTCCTGAAACACGCGCACCGGGTCGGCGGCGCCCAGCACCGTCACCGCGCTTTGCAGCCGGATGGTGCGGGTGCGGGCCGCGGCCGCGGCCAGGATGACGGCGGGGGCGGAGTCGATAAACTCCGCCCGGTGATGCTCGCCCACGCCGAAAGCGTGCAGGCCCGCCTGGTCCGCGGCGCTGATCTCCTCCAGGGGGTCGGCCATGCGCTGGGCCGGCGCGATTACCACGCCGTCGCGCGGGAAGATCGAGGCGAAGCTGTTAATGCCAAGTTCCAACGTATCGTCCTCAGCCCAGCATCTCGGTCCGGTATCGCGGCGCCAACCGTTTGGCCCTGTCTTCCAACGCCGCCTGCTCGGCTTCGCCCAGCTCGGGCGGCGGGGCCGTGCGGCTCTCGACCGGCACGCCGATGGCCGCAAAGAACTCCTCCTGGCCCGGCGGGGAGCACAGGCAAAGCAGCCGCGCCGGCGTGGTGCCGGGATTGGTGAACGCGTGGGGCGCGTTGGCCGGGATGTTGATGGTCTCGCCTCGCCGCACCGCCACCGTCTCGCCCCGGAAAATGGCCGCGATCTCGCGGTCCAGGACAGTGAACATCTCCTCGAAGTCGTGCCGGTGCAGGCCTGGCTCGCCCCAGGCGGGATGTGCATGTCGATCAGGCAGTAGCGCCCTGCGGTGTCCTTGCCCGTCAGCAGGATCGTGTAGGTGTCGCCGGCCAGCGCGATGTGGCGCAGCGCCGGGTCCGCGTCCGGCCGCGCATGGCAAAGAGATCGCCTCGGGTCGTCCGGCGGCAGGGCTGCGTCAGGCATTCTTCACGCTTCTTGAACATCATCCAGCATCATGGCCCAGGAACCGGATCAAACACTCGGCGACCCAGGCCGGGTTATCGCTCGCGAAGGTGTGCGCGCTGCCCGGAACCAGCGCGGTCTCGATCGTGTCCGCCACCTGGCGCACGCCGCCGAGCAACTGCGCCTGCGGGATGCCGCGCTCGCCGTTCAGCACCAGCACGGGCATCGGCAGCTTGGACCGGAACGCAGCCCGGTTCTCCGCCCCGTCGGCCAGCAGCGCCCCGTAATGCTGAAACCCGGCGCGCATCCCGCCGGGCGCCGCGTAGTGGGGCAGGAACAGCGCCTTGGCCATGTCGGCCGCGTCGGGCGAGGCGGACATCATCGTCATGAACGGCAGGAGGTAGGCTTCTTCCCATCCCTTCGTCAGCATCGTGGCGAGGTCCACCTGCATGTGGAAGCCGAAGTGCCAGTAGCCGCCCGTGGCCGGGTCCATCAGCTCCTCCAGCCCGAAGCCGGGGATGAGCGACTCTGCCAGCACTAGGCGGCGGACCTCGCCGGGATGGTGCTGCGCGTAGGCGTAGGCGACCATGGCGCCGATGTCGATGCCGACTAGGGCGATGCTGGCGAAGCCGAGGGATTTCACGACCTGCCGCACGTCCTCGGCGACGTTGCTCTTCCCGTAGCCGGACTCCGCCCTGGCCGAGTTGCCCAGGCCCCGCAGGTCGGGCGCGATTACGGTTCGCCCGGTGTCCGCCAGCAGGGGCATCAGCTTGCGCCATTCCGCCCAGGTGTAGGGCCAGCCGTGCAGCAGCACGACCGCCGGCCCCTGCCCGCCGGACACGTAGTGCAGGCGCGTGCCGTTGACCTCCGCATAATGGTGCGCGAACCCGGGCAGGTCGTGGGCGGCGTCGTCTTCCCGGGGCGTGTCCTGGGC
Organism: uncultured Acetobacteraceae bacterium; assembly: GCA_964244585.1. Lineage (GTDB taxonomy): Bacteria > Pseudomonadota > Alphaproteobacteria > Acetobacterales > Acetobacteraceae > LMUY01. The sequence continues at coordinate 2,486 of CAXTJM010000090.1, forward strand.
GCTCACGCCGCACCGGAGGCGAGGACGTTCCGGAACGACTTGGGCGTGCCGCCCGACAGCTTCTCGATGTCGCCGGTGACGATGTCGTAGGCGCCGCTCGCCTGGTGCGCCAACATGCCAACCATCATGTCGGCCATCGGCGACGGCAGCCCGCCCTGGGCAAGCATGGCCCGGAGCCGGTCCTCGCTGACGACCTCGAAAGGCACCGCCTTGCCAGCGGCGTCGGCCAACGCCGCCGCCCGTTCGGCCCCGGACAACGCGGCAGGGCCGGTCAGGTTGTAGGTTGCGCCTACGTGGTTCTCACCAGCCAGGGCGCCGGCCAGTCCTGCCGCGACGTCGGCGCGCGAAACGAGCGACATGCGGGTGTCGGCGAGGCCGAACATCGCGCCCATCTGCACGGCCGGCTGCGACATCTGCGCAAAGGTCTCGGCGAAAAAGCTCATGCGCAGGATCGTCCAGCGCTGGGCGGCGCTGCGGAGCAGCCGGTGCTCGCTGGCCCAATAGGCCGCACCCATCGCCGGCTCCGCTTTCTCGCGCGTGCCGGTGGCCGACAGCAGGAAGATGTGGCCGATGCCCGCTGCCACCGCCGCATCCACCATGGCCACCGCTTGCCGGCTGCGCACGCCGGGCCGCAGGTCGGCGCCGGGGATGAGCAGCAGGCGGTCAAGCCCGGCATACGCGCTCGCCAGCGTTTCCGGCTTGTCGTAATCGCCCAAGCGTCCCTGCACCGTGCTCGCCTGCCGGTCCGGCGTGCGGCTGATGGCGATGACCTCTTCCGCCGGCACACGGGCTTGCAGCCCCGCCACCACGGCACGCCCGATGTTCCCGCTGGCACCGCTGACACCAATCTTCATAGCACCCTCACCACGCACATTTTGTGTGTTAGGATGTGAATGGCTATGGCAGGCGGCGCAAGAACGCACGAATATGGCCGCAACGCACACTGGTGTGCGTTGGCCCAAACGAAAGGGAAGTCGATGATGCCGCCCGTGGCCGCCGTTGCCGCCAAGACAACGCCTCCGCCGGGGAGAGACGACTGCCGCGGGCTGGCGCAGATCATCGACCGGGTTGGCGACAAATGGACGGTGATGGTCGTAGGGCACCTGTCCGAGCACGGCGCCATGCGCTTCAATGCGCTGATGCGCGCGATCCCTGGCGTATCCCACCGGATGTTGACACTGACGCTGCGAGGGCTGGAGCGTGACGGCCTCGTCAGGCGCACGCCTTACGCAACCGTCCCGGTTCGCGTGGACTACGAGCTGACCACGCTTGGGCGCTCTTTGACCGAGCCGTTGGCGATCCTGGCGCGTTGGGCCAGCGCCCGACGTAAGGAGATCGAGACGGCACGCGCCGAGTATGACTCCACTCGTTCGCTGGCAGCCTGAACGCTCTTACACGCCTGGCCTCGAAGGACGACAGATGCTGATCATCGCCGAGGATGAGCCATTCACTTAGGCGGCAACATTCGATGTGGCTGCTCCGCATCAGCTTGCCGCCGACAGGTCGACTAAATCGTTCAGCAGACCCGTTAAATCGTTCAGCAGCGCCCGAGCGACTCGTTAAATCGTTCAGCGGCTGAGCGTCGCGGCACGGCGTGTGAGGGTGCAGCACGACCTTGGGACAGGCGAGGACGTGCCAGGCACACCAAGCCGATTGCTGTAGACTGCCGTCACGCCCGGACACGCTCGGCGGCAATGAAATAAAAGAGTCCACTGTCGACCATGTCCGTCATCGGCGTAACGGCGAACGCGTTATCATGTCTTGCCACGACTTTAGGGTGTGCGGCCTCTCGTAACGTCAGCAGCTTGCCTGCGCGCACATTCGGTTGTCAAATCGCTTCCAAAGCTGTCCCCCATTTTGGAGTGCGCCCCTCGGGGTGGACAGAATCAGGCCGCTGTTTTGACCGTCTGCCGGGCGTGTTGA
>CAXTJM010000091.1:0-3368 GCA_964244585.1 uncultured Acetobacteraceae bacterium
TACGGTCATGGTCGTCGGCTTGCGACCTCATAGTGGCGGGACATCGCGCAGGACCGCCCGCTGCTTGTGGTCCTTTTGCATGACGATGATCAAATCGCAGTCGATGGTCACGCTCGCCACGTTGGCGTCCAACCAGTAGCCGGCATCGGTCATCGTAATCACATCGACCCAGGCTTGTGCCAACCTCGGACTGGACTGGCACAAGCCCTTGGTTTCCATAATGAAGTCGTTGACAACGATGGTCTGGCGCGGCGTGACCATGATCTGCGCGCTGTAGTTCTGCAGTTCCCGCGGCGCGTCTTCTTAACCCCGCTATCAGGATTGGTCAGGTTAGCGATGGTACCTGGATCGAGACCGGGATCGACCGGTTCTGGCTTGCGACCTTACCGGTGCTTGCCTGATGTCGCTTAACCGCCTTCACGACTAGGTGAACGATATTGTCCACCGGCAACCATTCCACCATGTCAGCCGGCAGTAACAACTACTGGCAGCGCTGGGCTCGGCGGAAGCGATGAGCCGTCAGTCGATCCATAGCGATGGGTCAGGCGGACCGGGTCAGGCAGGGGCACGGTGGTCAATAGCACACGATCAATGACCGCTGCCGCCGGTTCGTTACTAGGCCGAATTTAGCGTCGGGCATCAGGTAATCGAACACATATCGAGGATTTATGAGGTGGCTATCATCATGCCGTCCGCCTCAGGCAAATCGCTTTGGGTTCATCGCGCCGCCTCGACATTCTGAACTATTGCCTGAAATCTGCGGAATAAGCATAGCCCGATCCCGTGATCCAGTTTTGCAGTCAGCTTTAGCATAGGAACAGATTCTTAACGGGGGCCGACTCATAGCTTAACGGCGGCTGGAAAGTATGGTCGGCATATGCGTTTGAGCGGTGACTCACTGATCAGGTGCCTGAGCCACTCGAATCTAGGTAGATGTCAGACGAGTGCATTCTGCCATGCTGATCAACCGGTAGCTGTATCTTCCCGCCAAGCTGCGGCTGCTTGCTGGTCATGATCGTTAGATATTTCAGCATAATAGCTCAAAGATGTCATGAACTTCTCGTGTTCTGATAGGATTAGATTATAAGATGTCTTTCACAAGGTAACTCGTCTGATAAGCTTGCCGGCGGTTGATGGTGAGGAACGCGGCTATGTTGAAGAGGCCGACGACCGAGCAACGTCGCATGCTGGGTACGTTCCTCGCGACCAAGCGGGGACGCCTCCAGCCTTCTGATCTCGGCCTTCCCTCAGGACCGCGCCGCACGCCTGGCCTCCGTCGCGAGGAAGTGGCTGTTCTGGCAGGTGTCAGCATCAGCTGGTACACGTGGTTGGAACAAGGACGTGATATACAGGCGTCAGGTGATACGCTAAGGCGCGTCTCCGATGTTTTGCATCTCGATCAAGTCGAGGCTGCCTACCTGTGTGCCTTATCCTCGCGAGAACTCCCCACCTTCCGAGCGAACGAACATCCGACAGACGCGATCGTGGCCTTGGTGAGGGCGATGGACCCCATCCCAAGTTACGTCAGAAATAGTCGGCTCGACATCCTGGTGTGGAATGACGCCATCACCAACTTATTTGTGGATTATGCCAAAATACCTCCCCATGAACGCAATACACTTCGACTCCTGTTTCTGCATCAGCCTTACCGCAGCCTGATCCTCGATTGGGAACAGATGGCTCGCGGTATGTTGTCAACTCTCCGGGCAGCCCGAGCTAAGGCGCTGGACAAAGCCCCGTTTGATGAACTGGTCGAGAGTTTGAGTTCCGTCAGCCCAGAGTTCCGGGAATGGTGGCCCGACGTCGATGTCAGAGGCTTCCACGAGGGTTGTAAGCGTCTACGTCATCCCACTCTGGGCCGTCTGGACCTGACTTACATCTGTCTCGCGCCCGAGGGGCAGCCCGATCTAACGGTCACCGCCTATATGCCGCGACCCGTCTCTCTTGATCTGGAGCGGTGAGTACCGCTACCGCAAAAATCGAGTTGTAGACCATCGGTTCAATGATCTGCCAGATCAGTCCCGACGTAGGGGAAGATCGTCTCATGGTCGAGATGCTGAAGCTCTACACGTCGCCGCTCTCGCGAACCTGCAACGCCTGCACCTGTTTACCCATGAGAAGGGCATCACCGGATATTTCAAGGGAGGCGATCTACGGCATGATCCCGGTCGGCGAGCAGCGTGGCCGGACTTCAAGCTCCACGCCGCCTTCGAGGGACACAAGATCGCCGATACGACACCCAAGGAGCAGGTGAGCTGCTGCCGGTCTGGTGGACACCGATATTAGGGTGTTTCACGAGATTGGAAGGTGCAGATGGCGCGGCGACAGTTTAGCCGGGAGTTCAAGCTGGAGGCGATCCGGCTGGTTAGGAAGCGTGGGGTTTCGATGGTGCAAGCCAGCTGGGGCCTGGATGTGGGCGAGAACGTGCGTCGGCGCTGGATCAAGGGGCTCACGTTCGATCCGAGCAGGCGTGTCCGGGTCAGGGCCAGCTCAAGCCGGAGCAGCAGGAGATCGACCGGTTGCGGCATGAGGTTGCTAAGCTCAAGGCGGAGCGCGACATCCCAAAAAGCCGCGGCCTGCTTTGCGAGGGAGCCGTTGTGAAGTTCGGCTTCGTCACTGAACATCGAGGGATCTGGCCGGTGCGGTGGCTTTGCGAGGCGCTCGATGTCTCGCGCAGTGGCTTCCATGCCTGGCTCTCCCGGCCGCCCAGTGCCCGGGCACGCAGCGACGACGTCCTTGGCGGACGGGTAAAGGCCAGCTTTGTCGGCAGCGATCGGACGTATGGCGCCCGGCGGATCTGGCATGACGTGCTGGCCGAGGGCGCCGCATGCGGGCTGCACCGTGTCGAGCGTCTGATGCGTGAGCAGGCCCTGCGGGCACAGCCGCACCGCCGAGGCATGCCCTCAGACAAGGGCACACGGCACGAGGCAGCGGACAACGTGCTGGACCGATAGTTCGTGGCCAGGGCGCCGAACCAGAAGCGGATTGCCGACTTCACCTACATCTGGACGGCCGAAGGATGGCTCTATGCGGCAGCCGTCATTGACCTGTTCTCGCGCCGGGTGGTCGGCTGGTCCATGAGTGCCACCATGGCCGCCAGTTGGTCGCGGACGCGTTGATGATGGCGATCTGGCGCCGCGGCAAACCGGACGCGCTGCTGCACCACTCGGATGAGGGAAGCCAATATAGCAGTGAACAGTTTCAGACGTTGCTGGCCGATCATGGCGTCACCTGCAGCATGAGCCGATCGGGCAATGTCTGGGACAACGCCGCAATGGAGAGCTTCTTCTCCCCGCTGAAAACCGAGCGGACGGCCCGCAAGGTGTATCGCACCCGGGACCAGGCCCGGGCCGACGTGTTCGACTACA
>CAXTJM010000092.1:0-3040 GCA_964244585.1 uncultured Acetobacteraceae bacterium
CGCCCGTGGAGGCGCTGGCCGGGCTGGTCGAGCGGGTGACGTTCCACAACGCCGATACCGGCTTCTGCGTTTTGCGGGTCAAGGCGCGCGGGCAGCGCGACTTGGTCACGGTGGTCGGGCACGCCACTACCATCGCGTCCGGCGAGTGGGTGCAGATGAGCGGCACCTGGATCAACGACCGCAGCCATGGCCTGCAGTTCAAGGCGGCCTTCCTGAAGGCGAGCCAGCCGACCACGCTAGAGGGCATCGAGAAGTATCTCGGTTCGGGCATGATCCGCGGCATCGGCCCGGTCTACGCCACCAAGCTGGTGCGCGCGTTCGGGGCGGCGGTGTTCGAGCTCATCGAACAGGAGCCGGCCCGGCTGCGCGAGGTGACCGGCATCGGACCCAAGCGGGCCGCCCGCATCATCGCCGGCTGGGCCGACCAGAAGGTGATCCGCGAGATCATGCTGTTCCTGCACGCCAACGGCGTGGGCACCTCCCGAGCCGTGCGCAGGACGTCGTGGCCGACACGTTGGAAGGTCGGCGCTGCGTATTTCTGGCGGGGCTGTATCGGGCCGAGCAGGTGATCGCCGAGCGCCTGCGATCTCTGGCCGGGGGAACACCGCCTTGGCCAGACATCGACGCCGACAAGGCGATCCCCTGGGTGGAAGGCCGGACGGGGCTGGTCTTGGCAGGTAGCCAAAAGGAAGCGCTGCGTCTGGCCCTGCGATCGAAGGTGCTGGTCATCACCGGCGGTCCCGGCGTGGGCAAGACCACGCTGGTCAACTCGGTCCTGAAAATTATCGGGGCGAAGGGGGTCACGTTAGCCCTGTGTGCGCCCACCGGGCGTGCGGCCAAGCGCCTGTCGGAGAGCACCGGGCTGGAAGCCAGGACCATCCACCGCCTGCTCGAGACCGACGCCAAGACCGGCGGCTTCAAGCGCGGCGAGGAGCATCCGCTCGACTGCCAGCTGCTGGTGGTGGACGAGACCTCCATGGTTGACGTCCCGTTGATGCGCGCCCTGCTCAAGGCCCTGCTGGACGAGGCGGCGCTGCTGCTCGTGGGCGACGCCGACCAGCTGCCTTCCGTAGGGCCGGGACAGGTGCTGGCCGACATCATCGGTTCCGGCGCCGTGCCCGTCGTGCGGCTGACCGAGGTGTTCCGTCAGGCGGCGGAAAGCCAGGTCATCGTCAACGCGCACCGCATCAACCAGGGCAGGATGCCGGAGCTGGAAGCCAAGGAGGGCTCGGACTTCTTTTTCGTGGACGCGGTCGATCCGGAGGAAGGCGTACGCAAGCTGCTGGCCGTGGTCGGCGAGCGCATCCCTGCCCGGTTCGGGCTGGACCCGGTGCGCGACTTCCAGGTGCTCTGCCCGATGAACCGCGGCGGCCTCGGTGCCCGCTCGCTGAACATCGCGCTGCAGGCGGCGCTGAACCCGCCCGGCGAGCTGCGGGTGGAGCGCTTCGGCTGGACGTTCTGCCCGGGCGACAAGGTCATGCAGGTGGCCAACGACTATGAGCGCGACGTGTTCAACGGCGACCTCGGCGTCATCACCGGCCTCGACCTGAACGAGGCCGAGCTCACCGTCAGCTTTGAGGGCCGGGCTGTGGTCTACGGCTTTGGGGAGCTGGACGAACTGGTCCTGGCTTACGCCACCACCATCCACAAGAGCCAAGGATCGGAATACCCGGCCGTAGTGATCCCGCTGACGACGCAGCATTACACCATGCTGGCGCGCAACCTGCTCTACACCGGCGTAACCCGGGGCAATTGGCTCGTGGTGCTGGTCGGGCAACGCCGGGCCCTGGCCATCGCCGTCAAGAACGGCAGCGGCAGGCGACGCTGGTCCAAGCTGCGGGAGTGGCTTGCCGGGCAATCGCCGCAGCTTGCCACCCTCGGCGGGCCACCAAGCACAACGCGCGATCTTGAGGTAAGCCGAACCGCTGCAGCTACAGCCAGCCCCGCTCCCGGAACGCGGTCAGAGGGACGTTGACGGGTGCATACCACCCGCCGGCCCGGTAGCGCGCACCCAAGGTCTGGGCCGCCTCCTTGTTGCCGAAAGGAATGCGCAACGGTGTCTCCTCGCTCGACACCTCGCCCACGGCACCTGGCGCTGGCTTGCTCGATTGCTTGCCGTTCATGGCGTTTCGGCTCCTGTCTTTATTGACGCTGCCGCCCTTCGGTGCTGCTTTGGTGCGGTCCGTCGCCGATGCCGGGGTGCCGACGGCGCTGGGTCGTGGGGAACGGCGTCGTTTGGCACCAGCGCCCGCTGTCGCTGGAGCGGCGGCATCGTGAACCGAGACTGGCTTTCTGCGGCCTCGTGGGGGTGGCGCCTTTGCCTGGCTTGAGCCGGACGATCCCGAGAACGAGCCACGCTGGGGCCGTATCGGTGCCACGCTGGTGGCGAGGGCGGCAGGGATCGTGCCCGACGTCCCCTGCGCGGTGAGCCGCCCGATGATCCGGCTGGCTTGGTCGCAAACGGCATCAATGGCGGACATCATGTCCTGCCGTCCAACGAGCACATCGTCGAGCAGGCGCTCCATCTGTGCCGTCACGCCAGGGTTCACCAGCGCCGGGTCGGCGCGCTCCAGCACGCCATGCAGCGCTAAGCCGCGGTCGGTCGGAACGATGTGCTTGCCATCCGCGACGAGGAACTCCTGGGCCGTAACCATCCGCCGAGCACCGCGGGGTAGATCCGTCTGGGCTAGACTGCGGTCACTTGGGCCGCGTTTCCATGGCGAGATTGGCGAGAAGCTCTTTGAGGTTCTCGACGCCGAACGCCGTGAACGCAGTGGTGGACACGTCGTCGTCGAGGTCGAGGATGGTGAGGCAGCCGTCCTCCGGGTCCATGTTCATCAAGGCGATGTCCTCGAGCAAGACTTCGTCCTGGCCCAGCATCCTGGCCACGCGCGCGATGGTGTAGACGTAGCTTGGTGCGGCCACGGCTATGCGGCCTGTTCAAGGGCGCTGGCTTTGGCTGCAGCCCAGTTCCAGGGCAGTAGTTCGTCGAGGCGCTGTGCTGGATGGTCCGCGATGCGCGCCAGCACGTCGGCGAACC
>CAXTJM010000093.1:0-2685 GCA_964244585.1 uncultured Acetobacteraceae bacterium
ACCGAGGCGCCGGCGATGATGAAGCCGAACTGGTGGATCGGATAGGACGGGTTCGGCACCAGGATCGTGTCGCCCGGGCTGGTGATGGCGGCGGCCAGGTTCGCCAGCCCCTCCTTGCTCCCGAGCGTGGCCACCACCTCCGTCTCCGGATCCAGCCGCACCTCGAACCGCCGGGCATAATACGCCGCCAGGGCGCGGCGCAGCCCGGGGATGCCCTTGCTGGTGCTGTAGCGATGGGTGCGCGGATCCTGCACCGCCTCCACCAGCTTGGCCACGATGTGCGGCGGCGTGGCGCCGTCCGGATTGCCCATCCCGAGGTCGATGATGTCCTCGCCGGCCGCCCGGGCGCGGGCCTTGGCGTCGTTCACCGAAGCGAACACGTAGGGCGGCAGGCGGCGGATGCGGTGGAACTCGGTCGACATGGCGTCCTCTCAGAGACTGGCGGAGCCGCCCTGGCCGGCGGCCTGGGCGCGGAGGTGTAGGTTGGAGGCGACCACCCCGGCCTCGGCAAGGGAGGCGGCGATCGCCTGGGCCCGCCGCAGGCCGAGGTCCAGCGCGCGGGCCTGCGCGTCCGCGCCCGGTAGCACCGCGTCGCCCTTGCCGATGATGGTGACGGCAACGCCCTTGTGGGCCAGGGCGAAGCGCCGCAGGTTCAGCGGCGCGGAGGGCGGCAGCGTGGCTGAACCCGGCGTGAACGCCACCGTCACCGTGCCGGCCGGCGCGGCAGGCGGTGGAACGATGGCGGCAGCAGGCGGCGCAGGCGGCGGCGGCACGACGCCGAACCCCACCGCGGGGGCAGGCGGCGTCGCCGCCAGCGACGGCACTGGCCCGGATGCCACGGCTGCAGGAACCGACGGAACCGAATCGATGCCCGACGGTGCGACAGGGGGTGGGGCGGCGGGCACCGCGGGCGGGCTGGCGACAGCATCGACCACCACGCGGTTGGCGTTCGGATCCGGCGCCGCAGGCGGCTTCGGCGTCGCAGGCGGCGGCGGGGGCGCCGTGAGCGGGCTGCTGGCCGCGGCCGTCGTCGCCGCGTCGCGCTGGCTCGCAAGCTGATCGGCGATCCGTTGCTGCGCCGCGACGTCCGGGGCAGCGGGTCGCGAGGGGATGCTGCTCATGTGCGGGTACGGTGCGTCGGCACCGGGCGGCGGCGGCCGCTGATCCGCGATGGCGCCACCCTCCAGCCCGTGGAACAGATCCGCCCCGGTATCGATCGGCGTGCGCCCGCTGCAGCCAGCCAGCCCCGTGGCGACGGCAGCCCAGACCATCCCGGCCGCCGCTTGCCGCAGCAGGAGCGCGGGCCTAGTTTCCGATGAACAACCCTCGAACATAAGTCGGTGATGAGCCCCAGCCTTGGCCTTGTCTAGCGGGGCGCGAACACGACGGGAAGGACCGCCATGCCGGATCACGGCACTCGTATACCTGACGGCGCCCCGCCCGGCAGCCGCGTTTCCGACCCCGTGCAGCTTGGCCGCTCCATGGCCGACATCGCTGAGCGGTCGCAGCGCATCGTCGGCGACTGGTTGAAGCGCCAGGGCGAGGGGGCACCCAACGCCGACCCGCTCAACATCGGCACGGCCTTCATGGAGATGACGGCCAAGCTGATGGCCAATCCGGCGCGGCTGATGCAGGCGCAGATCGGCTTCTGGCAGGATTACATGACGCTGTGGCAGAACACGGCGCGCCGGATGATCGGGTCGCAGGATAGCCCGGCAGCCGCTCCCGTCATCCAGGCCGATCCCAAGGACAAGCGGTTCAAGGACGAGGCCTGGAAGGAGAACGAGGTGTTCGACTTCATCAAGCAATCCTACCTGCTCTCCGCCCGCTTCGTGCAGGACGTGGTGGGCCAGGCGGAAGGGCTGGACCGCAAGGCGGCGCAGAAGGTCGATTTCTACTCCCGCCAGTTCATCGACGCGATGAGCCCGTCCAACTTCCTGCTCACCAACCCGGAGGTGCTGCGCAAGACGGCGGAGACCGGCGGCGAGAACCTGCTGCGCGGGTTGAACAACCTGCTGGGCGACCTGGAGCGCGGCAAGGGCAAGCTCGCCATCAAGATGACGGACATGGACGCGTTCAAGCCGGGCGAGAACATCGCCGTGTCGCCCGGCAAGGTCGTGTTCCAGAACGAGCTGATGCAGCTCATCCAATACTCGCCCAGCACCGACCAGGTGCTGAAGCGTCCGCTGCTGATCCTGCCGCCCTGGATCAACAAGTTCTACATCCTGGACCTGCGCCCCAAGAACAGCCTGGTGCGCTGGGCGGTGAGCCAGGGCCACACCGTCTTCATGGTGAGCTGGGTCAACCCCGACGAGCACATGGCCGAGAAGGGCTTCGAGGACTACATGACCGAAGGCGTGTTCGCCGCGCTCGGTGCGATCGAGCAGGCGACGGGCGAGCGGGAGGTCAACGCCATCGGCTACTGCCTGGGCGGCACGCTGCTGGCCAGCACGCTGCCGTGGATGAAGGCGCATGGCGACGACCGGATCAGGAGCGCCACATTTTTCGTCACGATGACCGACTTCGCCGAAGCCGGCGAGCTCAGCGTGTTCATCGACGAGGAGCAACTGGCCCAGCTCGAGGCCAAGATGGAGCGGCAGGGGGTGCTGCAGGGCGCCGACATGGCGACCACCTTCAACATGCTGCGCGCCAACGACCTGATCTGGTCGTTCGTGGTGAACAACT
>CAXTJM010000094.1:0-2362 GCA_964244585.1 uncultured Acetobacteraceae bacterium
CTTGCTCGCGGCCGAGCCGGGCCTGCAAGGCCGCGACCTTCTCCGGTGGGGCGGAAGCTGCGATCACGATGGGCCGGTCGCCCACCTTGCCCTCGGCCCAACCGAGCGCCCGGCGTGACAACGACGCAGCGTCAGGATCGGCCAGCGCGTCCAGTTCCAGCACCGGCAATCCGTCCTCGCGCGCGCGGGCAACCTGCGCCAAAGTCGCACGCGAGCACGACCCGGCAATTACGCCTGCCTTTCCCCTGGCAGGGGGCAGCGCGGCCGCGTCCGTTCCTTGGTCCAGCAATCCGGCACGGCGGAAGTTCGCCGGCAAGCCCATGGCGACGCCTGAACCGCCGGTGACCAAGGGATGGCTCGATGCAGCCTCGCCGATCGCGAGCAGATGCCGTTCGGTCAAGGCGTCGACGACTGCGTAGCGATCACCGCTTGCAAGCAGCGCGTCCATCGCATCTCTCACCGCGCTGGCTCCCGCCTCCACGACCGTGTAGGAAACAAGGCCAACTTTCCCGTTCGTTTGCCGCTGCAGCACGCGGACGAGATTCGCATCCTGCATCGGCGTCAACGGATGATGTTCCATGCCGCTCTCGTTTAGTGGCACGGCGCCGACGAACAGGTTGCCCTGATAGACGGTGCGGCCATTTGCGGGAAAGGCAGGGCAAGCGAGGGCGAACGGGATGCCAAGGCGCGCCAGCAGCGCATCTGCGACTGGGCCGATGTTGCCGTCGTCCGTGCTGTCGAACGTCGAGCAATATTTATGGAAGAACTGGCGACATCCGGCAGCCTTAAGCGCGTCCAGCGCCGCCACGCTGTCCTGCACAGCCGTGGCGACCGGGGCGGTGCGGGACTTCAACGCCACGATGATGGCGCTGGCCTCCGGCAGGGGGCTATCCGGCACTCCGATCACCTGCACGGCAGACATTCCTTGCCGCACGAGCGTGCTGGCCAGGTCCGTAGCCCCGGTGAAATCGTCCGCGATGCAGCCGAGCAGTGGCACCGGTGCTCAGCCGGCTGCCACGGCCTGCGCGACGTGTTGGCCGAACGTCTTGCAACCCATGGCGCCGCCGATGTCTCGGGTACGCGATGCCGGGTCGGCCAGCACAGCATCGACGGCCGCCTCCATGGCGGAGCCCGCCTTCGCGAGCGGTCCGGATTTGTGGTGATCGCCCATCCACTGCAGCATCATCGCAACTGACAGGATCATGGACGTCGGGTTGGCGATGTCCTTGCCGGCAATGGTCGGCGCGGATCCGTGCTGGGCCTGGGCGCAGCAGAGCGTGTCGCTTGCCATGATCGACCCGGCCAACCCGAGGCTGCCAGACAGCTCGCTGGCCATATCAGACAGGATGTCGCCGTAGAAGTTGGTTGCCACGATGACGTCGAACCGCTCCGGTTCCTTGACGATGTGCGCGGTGGAGGCGTCCACCAGCAGGTCGTCTAACGCCACGACCGGAAACTCGCGGGCCACGTGCCGCACGGCTTCCAGGAACAGGCCATCCGTCATGTGGAAGCTGTTCGCCTTGTGGATGGCCGTGACTTTCCTGCGACGGCGCATTGCCCACTCGAATGCCCGTCGTGCAATGCGCTCGCTGGCGTGGCGGGTTATCTTGCGGACAGACAACGCCATGTCCGGGCTGGGCATCATCTCGCCCCAGCCACGGCTCATGTTGCGGTCGGGATAGAAGCCTTCCGTAGCCTCGCGCATGATGACCAGGTCCATGGTCCGGCCTTCGCGCATGTTGCTTGGCAGGAAGGGACGGGTGCGGGCCGGCCGGACGTTGGCGTACAGGTCCAGCTCGATCCGGAAGTAGCGCGACACGTTGCGGCCACCCTTCTCCGGGGCGGGATAGTCGGCGTGCGACTGGGTCCCAAGGATCACGCCGTCATAGGTCTTGGCGCGTTCCAGCACCTCGTCGCGTACCGTGATGCCGTGCTTCTCCAAGCTAGCGAAGCCGACGTCGTCATAGTCATAGGTCAGGCCGAGGCTGAACGCCTTGTTGGCTGCTTCCAGCACCTCCATCGACGCATCGACGATCTCGGGTCCGATGCCGTCGCATGGCAGCACGATCAAGCGCATTGTTTGCCTCCCGGGCGCCGATATGTCGACGCAACCATGACCTACGGCGGAGGCTATGTCATGACCAATTGTATAATGCAACAGATTTGTGCAATCGCAATGGACGTGATCGTGTCGCTTTTGTACGCGGTGCCGCGATGATCCGGCGGGTTTCTGATATAGCGGCCGCTACGCCCCACCGATTGCCCTCGCGGCTCGCAACGCAGATTGTCGAGCGGATGAGGCAGCTAGGATGGCCCGTCGGCGCGCACCTGCGGGAACAGGAGCTGGCGGACATCTTCCGGG
>CAXTJM010000095.1:0-2082 GCA_964244585.1 uncultured Acetobacteraceae bacterium
CGTTCCTCATGTCTCGTCGAATGACCGTAGCCCGCCCGTGGAGGCGCTGGCCGGGTTGGTCGAGCGGGTGACGTTCCACAACGCCGATACCGGCTTCTGCGTATTGCGCGTCAAAGCACGCGGGCAGCGCGACTTGGTCACCGTCGTCGGACATGCAGCTACTATCTCTGCCGGCGAGTGGGTGCAGATGAGCGGCAGCTGGATCAACGACCGCACCCACGGCCTGCAGTTCAAGGCCGCCTTCCTGAAGGCGAGCCCGCCGACCACGCTGGAGGGCATCGAGAAGTATCTCGGTTCGGGCATGATCCGTGGCATCGGCCCGATCTACGCTACCAAGCTGGTACGGGCGTTCGGGGCGGCGGTGTTCGATTTGATCGAGCAGCAGCCGGCCCGGCTGCGTGAAGTGACCGGCATCGGACCCAAGCGGGCCGCCCGCATCATTGCCGGCTGGGCCGACCAGAAGGTGATCCGCGAGATCATGCTCTTCCTGCACGCCAACGGCGTGGGCACCTCCCGAGCCGTGCGCATCTACAAGACCTACGGCGCCGACGCCGTGCAGGTTATCACCGAGAACCCCTACCGCCTTGCCCGCGATATCCGCGGCATCGGTTTCCGCACCGCCGACCTGGTCGCGCAGAAGCTCGGCATCGAGCCCACGGCCAGCGTCCGGGTGCGCGCCGGCATCTCCTTCGCCCTGGCGGAAGCGACTGGCCAGGGGCATTGCGGTCTGCCGATCGATGAGCTGACCATCCTGGCCAGCAAGCTGCTCGAAGTGCCGGCCGAGCTGATCGAGGCCGCCCTGTCGCTCGAACTCGAAGCCGGCGACGTCGTGGCCGACACGTTGGAAGGTCGGCGCTGCGTATTCCTGGCGGGGCTGTATCGGGCCGAGCAGGTGATCGCCGAGCGCCTGCGATCTCTGGCCGGGGGAACACCGCCTTGGCCAGACATCGACGCCGACAAGGCGATCCCCTGGGTGGAAGGCCGGACGGGGCTGGTCTTGGCAGGTAGCCAAAAGGAAGCGCTGCGTCTGGCCCTGCGATCGAAGGTGCTGGTCATCACCGGCGGCCCCGGCGTGGGCAAGACGACCCTGGTCAACTCGGTCCTCAAGGTGATCGGGGCCCAGGGGGTGACGTTGGCCCTGTGCGCACCCACCGGACGGGCGGCCAAGCGGCTGTCGGAGAGCACCGGGCTGGAAGCCAAGACCATCCACCGGCTGCTGGAGACCGACGCCAAGACCGGCGGCTTCAAGCGGGGCGAGGAGCACCCGCTCGACTGCCAGCTGCTGGTGGTGGACGAGACGTCCATGGTCGACGCGCCGCTGATGCGCGCCCTGCTCAAGGCCTTGCCGGACGAGGCAGCGCTGCTGCTGGTGGGCGATGCCGACCAACTACCGTCCGTGGGTCCGGGGCAGGTGCTGGCTGACATCATCGGCTCAGGCACCGTGCCGGTGGTACGGCTGACCGAGGTGTTCCGTCAGGCGGCGGAAAGCCAGGTCATCGTCAACGCGCACCGCATCAACCAGGGCAGGATGCCGGAGCTGGAAGCCAAGGAGGGCTCGGACTTCTTTTTCGTGGACGCGGTCGATCCGGAGGAAGGCGTACGCAAGCTGCTGGCCGTGGTCGGCGAGCGCATCCCTGCCCGGTTCGGGCTGGACCCGGTGCGCGACTTCCAGGTGCTCTGCCCGATGAACCGCGGCGGCCTCGGTGCCCGCTCGCTGAACATCGCGCTGCAGGCGGCGCTGAACCCGCCCGGCGAGCTGCGGGTGGAGCGCTTCGGCTGGACGTTCTGCCCGGGCGACAAGGTCATGCAGGTGGCCAACGACTACGAGCGCGACGTGTTCAACGGCGACCTCGGCGTCATCACCGGCCTCGACCTAGACAAGGCCGAGCTGACCGTAAGCTTCGAGGGCCGGGCTGTGGTCTACAGCTTCGGGGAGCTGGACGAACTGGTCCTGGCCTACGCCACCACCATCCACAAGAGCCAGGGATCGGAATACCCGGCCGTAGTGATCCCGCTGACCACGCAGCACTACACCATGCTGGCGCGCAACCTGCTCTACACCGGCGTGACCCGGGGCAAGCG